>JAPOHD010000005.1 GCA_026671195.1 Draconibacterium aestuarii
TCAGCTATTAAGCCAGAAAACAAGCCAGAAAAGTTTGAATCGCAACTAAAGTGACCAAAAATTTGCACTAAAAATCCAATTCTTTATTGAGAATTACTCATTTTAAATCAACTTGCGGATTTAAGGTCTATACGCGGGGCAGATGAAATGACAAGATCAGTCAAACCACTTCCTTCCCTGTAATTACTGATAATCAAACGAAAACTTTTGTTTGTAACCTCGGGTAACGAAACCACTACCGGCGCATATGGTTCAAAACCAACATTTAATGAAGAATTGGAACGATCTATCTCAAATTCCGATATTGTACGAAATGCTCCGTTTGTTTCTTTTACCTGAAAAATGGCATTGGCTTTAAACTTCTTTTCAGTTGTTCTGATTAATAAACTACGTGCAATTAACGGCTCCTTTGCCGTTACATCGATTGTAAAAGTATCTCCCTTAGGAAAATCAATACCTGTTTTTTTATTACCATCAAAAACCCGTTTCAGATGAGTTATTTTAGGTATCGAAGTTATTTCTGCATTCGTAGTATTCAACACGAACTTATCTTCTTTGGAAACCGGATAAGCCAGAGTTTTTACATCCTGAAAAAAATCGGTGGGTTTATCTAATTTTAGATTTATTTTTTTCGGACCACTTACACGAAGTTCTGAAGTTGCCAAATAACGCATGGCTTCTTCCGGTTTAACCCATGGCCCGCCGGATTGGCTCCATCCCGGTGAATTAAAAATACCGATGTCGATATTTAAGTCTGTTGCCGTCTTCAATGCAACATGCAGGATATCCCACCATACATCGCTAAACATTTTCACATTTCCTTCGGGAACATTATCCAGACCTATATTTCCAATAAAAGCCCTCGTAATGCCAGCCTTTTTCATGGCATAAAGATCTTTTTCTACACCTTCTTTTGAAATATGGTCTGAAATCCAGAGCCAGTAAACGCCAATTTGAATAGAATCGGGAGGTGTTACAAAACCACTTTCCAGATTATTATTTGATCTTTTATACTCGTTAGTTGAGCAGGACATAACGGTTTGTAAAGCAAGAAGAATTAAAGCCAGCTGAAAAATTTTTCTCATGATAGACTCAGGTATTGATGTTGGTTTATTTATAATAAATACAATAAAATAAGAATTCCAACTACACTCATCCTGCCCTGCCCCCTTTAACAGTAGTATTCAGATTCTTTAAAACAAAAATATACCTTATTTCTAATATAGGTTGAGTTTTGCCTTTAAAAGACTTTGATAACAAAAGACTTTGACACAAAAAAAAATCCTAAAAGTCAGGTACCTTTAGGATTTTTTGATTGGATAATAAAGCAATTCAACGCCGCAGCTGAACAATGCTATTATCTGATCGTTTTTAGTGCTTAAACTTTTCTCCTGTTTTTATTTTATCCAGCCTTTGTCTCATGGTGTTTAAATGATTTTTGTACACATCGCGCGGTGTACAGTTATTTTCGTTACAAATTACTGCTGCATACCCAACAACCACTCCCATTTGAGTGGTGGTGTGCATTACACGCGGACTACCCAAACCAACATGAGTAGCAGAGAAACAACGCCCGGCCATAAAGAGGTTATCAATGTCTTTGGAATAAAGGCATCGGTACGGAATTTTATATTGTTCAATCTTTCTAAAATCGGCGTAAGTAATAAAATCATATTCTCCTCCTTTGGGATAATGAATATCAATTTCGCGCACTTCCTCCACAAAACCGTCTTCAAAGTCGGGGTGGTTAATCACATCGCTTTCTTTCAAAATATAATCACCCATAATCCTGCGCGATTCTCTTCGACCAGCAACATAAGCCATCCATTTCAATTTTAGATCGGCATTTTTAGGATCCTGCTTTACATTATACCAGTTCCCGTATATAGCACGAAAAAGATGGTCACGAATTTCTTCAGCATCATAAATGGTATTCATTAACAATCCGTACTCCCAAAACCATTCTCCTCGTGTAGCATTGTAATCTTTTGCTACATCCATAGCCCATGGTACTTCCTGCCAACCTACGTTCAGTTTATTTTCCGGATCGGTTTTTGAATCGGATTCAATCTTTACAGAATTCCAAAGCAAGGAGTTTCCCATGGTCATTCCATCTGGTTTTTCAGGAGCCATCGACTCGCCAAAATCATCACGCGATTCGCGTCCCATTCGAACCTCGCAGCCAGCCCAGTAGCCAATCCACCCATCGCCAGTTGCATCGACAAACAGGGGTGCTTCAAAACGAGTTTCCTGATGGGTATGCGTATCAAAACAGTCGACACTTTTAATTTTATTTCCTGTTTTGGTTACACTATTGGCCCGAGTATTGGCAAAAACAGTAATGTTATTCTCTGCCCGAACCACACTCTCAATGTTCTCAGTAGCTGGAATCGCCCCTGCATCACCATTTGGATAATGGTCAGTGCCCAATTCTTCCACGATATCGTACACTTTTAAGCCAAGTGTATGCACCCTAATCTCCTTACTTGCATTTCCGCCAAGAACAGGCCGGTCGTTGATTAATGCCACTTTTAATCCCTGGCGTGCTGCTGCAACTGCAGCTCCGCATCCGGCAAGTCCTCCACCCACAACAACCAGGTCAAAATCGGCCTCAATTTTTGGAGGTGGCATTCCCAACTTTTCTTTACGCCAGCTTGTCATCTCCTCCAATTCAACCGGTGGATGATCGTTTTTATCTTTCGAAAAGTAAATGGCGTCGCAGCGGCCTTCAAAACCGGTTTCATCTTTTAACTCCAACAAGATTTTTTTTGAATTGTCTACTTTAATCCTGCCTGCTGCAATCCATTGCCAACCGTTGTTTACACCAAAGGTTTTGTTAAACTCATCCCCATCGAAAACAACTTTAAAAGTTCCCGGTGTTTCCTGACGACTTGGAATCCAATCCATAGTGCGCACCCAAAAATAATACCTGCCGCTTTCGGGGAAAGTTACCTTTGTTTTTGCGTTTTCAACTGGTTCACCCATTCCGTGTGCCAGTAAATAAGGAGATCCCATCGATGGTATAAACTGTTGATCAACCACCCAACCTCCTTTCTCATCAAAACTTTCTGTTTCAACAAGTACAGATGGTGTTTGAGCTAAAAGAACATTGACAACTACAGTTAAAAATATAAGAGATAAGATTTGTTTCATTGGAATTTATTTTAATCAAATTTAGTTTCTTTTTAGCTTTATCTTTTTAATAACCGAATAGAAATCACCTTTATTTATTGATTTATACTACGCTATATTCCCACGTGATCCATTTGGAACGATTTACCGTTTATTACTAGCCTAATTATACAACAGGTAAGTAGTTGCTGTACAATCTTTATCGGTTACAAACCTTATCCACCGTGCCTGAAAATTTTCAGGGAACTCAAATTTAAAAGTTTCACCGGGTTGGACTGTAACTTTCTTATAAACCATCCACGGGCCATGTCCAATGGGTTCAACTTCGATATTAAATGAAACCGGCACCCCGGATTCATGTGAAATTTTCAGCGCTTTTTTATCGTAATGACTGATCAAATAAGGATCGGAAGGAACGCCTTTTTTAACAACCGACTTAAACCATGGACCACCATGTCCGGTGGGTTTACCCATTTCCCAAAGATCGTCAATGGCACCAACCCACACAGCAGCTTGACCATCATCAGAACAAACAATATGTTCTCCTGCTTTTACATTGGGATTTAATCCTGTCATCACCAACAAGCCGCGATACGATGCATAATCATGAATTCTGAAACCATGCGATGCAACGGGGCGGATTTTTGCAAAACCATCCGCATTTTCAGCCGGAAGTTCGTAAAAAGTTCCGGAACAATTAAAAAGATCCCGCTCGGTAGCTACCTCGCGGCAAATACGAAGTTGTGCATGAGTTGTTAATTTCTCATAGGTATCGTTTCCAAGTGGTAAACGCCACCGGCGATTCTGATCATCGACAACTAAAACCGATGCCTCTTCAAATTTGACGACATTCTCCGGTATCGCAAATCTTTCCTTGATAAATGCATTGGTTTCTGCATCCTCTTTTGGAACCAGATTTAAAGCTGCATCCAATTCGTAATACCCGGTTTCGGTCGCCAATCCGTTTTCAAACTTCATTGCCGAAACTCCCAAGGCACGACGATCGTCACCCAGCCCATAAATCAAACCTCCAAGGGCTTTTGGTTCATCCACTTTTGCAAGTCCCTTAAACAAGGTAGCCGCTTGTGTTTTTCGCTCATCAGCATTAGAATAATTAAAACTTACAGTAGCTGTTGTATTCGAATTTACATTCACACGAATCCACTCTCCAGTTTCCGAATCACCGAAAACAACATTTGCTGATGTGCCTGCCTTTACTTCAATCGATTTTAATTTCTCCCAGTTTCGATTCCCGCTTTTATCCACTTCGAAAATAAATGTTACGTCTTTGGTTCCGTCATTTTTGATCCAGGCCGAACGTTTTATCCAACCGGCAAAAAGCATAGGTTCAGAAGGTGTTTGTGCACTTACTTCATCGTTTAACCAGACGGCACCCGTTGCTGTATTTGGTCCCAGTTGATCCGGTTTTTCAAGTGAAGTAAACCACAAATTTGAATTGGATTGTCCGGGTCCCTCAATATTCCCTTTTTGCTTTCTTTTATTCAAAAATTCCCTCTGCGCCGAATCGTCGCAACCAAAAATCAAACGGTTATTCCAACGGGTGTAATCGCCAATTACTTTTAAATAAGCTGACCGCGGACGGATTCCGGCCGAATTATCTGCAGTAAATCGTTCGGGAAACTTCCAGAACATGCCATGCATTGTCATTAAATAATCAGGATTTTCGTTGGTGCCAACGTCTCGAATTCTTGGCCATTCGGTATTCCATCCATGCGCTCCATCGTAACTATGACTGGCTTTTGGCAAACGAAAAAAGTTCCAGCCTGTTTCAGGATTACGAACACCCAGAATAACCGATTTATGATCCCAGCCCGTTGCCCAAATCGGATCGGTTTCCGGATTTGGATTTCCATGTATTCCTCCAGGACCGGTAATTTCTACAAACTGATTTCTTCGTTCAATTTTCCAATTCTTACCATCCCATTCAGCCAGGACACCAGCCTCAATATCAAATTGTTTTGTAGCTTGTGGAGTAGCCTCTCCATTATTTGAATATACCATGACTCCCTGCCCGGAATACAATCCTTTACCGTGAGCGCCAACCAATAACTCTGCGGCCTGCACCATATCACCTTTCTTTTGGGTAAGATTCCCATCCTTATACAATTCCGTAACTTCAAGATTATGAACATCAACCTCATAAAATCCTTCTTCCATGGTTCCGTAGTAGATTTTATTGACAGGATCAGTTAAATGCCGGGCATTTCCTGTATGACGTCCAACCATTTCAGAATAAGGAATTACTCTAACATTTCTTTCTGCATCTATCACATAAGGCCCGATAAAAAGCTGATTACTTTCTTTATGTATCATACGATTTGCCGGTGTACCACCGATACTTTCCTCTCTCACAATTTGTTCAAGATTGGGAGTTATTTCGTATAATTTATCTGATGATCCATGAGGCAAATGCGGACCATAAGTAATTACCCATAAACGATCGGCCCAGGGCACCACTGCGCCGGTTCCACACTCACCTTCTTTGTTATAATAAGCCAGTTGAGGATAAATTCCGCTCACCTGAACCGGTTTTTCTTTTATCTCTTTTTGGGGCTGACACGACGTTGCCAGGGCCAAAACCATAAACAATAAAGTAACTTTTAACATGTTCTAATTCTTAATAAAGGTTATTACTGATAGAATGCCGGTGTTGTAATTTTGTACTATTCAAAAGTTAATTTGTATTTCTTTTTATACCGTTGAAAATATACATAAATCGTTTTTAAGAATACCTTAAAACATTTGAAAATAAATTGTTTATAACATCCCTATAAGTCTAAAAAAAAAGCCCGCCGGAAAAGGCAGGCTCTAATTTATAATCTAACTAAACTATTAATAACCATCGTTCTGGATGAGATTTTCGTTAATTAAAATCTCTTTAGAAGGTATTGGCCATAAATATTGCTTACTGGCATCGAAGGTCCTTAGTCCCAACAGTTTTATTAAACCTGCATTATACATTGAAGTAAAGTCGGCAATTCCATCTTCGTCAATTTCAGGTGTATCTGGAAAAAACCACAGACCCGGATTAATCACTTTCTCTCTTAAATCATCAACGTCAAGCATTCCGTAATTTGGGATATTTAATACTTTCTCAGCCAACTTCCACCGAATAATATCCATGTATCGAATGCCTTCAAATGCAAATTCCATTCTTCTTTCAATACGAAGCATTTTTCTCAGTTCGGCCTGGTCGGTAATTGTTACAGCAGGATAAGAGGCAACATCGTCGGCACTAACTTTATATGCACGTGCACGTACCTGGTTTATTGCATCCAAAACGGTATCGTCAATATCGTTCAACTCAATCTTCGCTTCAGCATACATTAACAATACATCGGCATAACGAATGATAATTCGATCCGGATCAGTTTTATAATCATCCGACCAATCTTCATCTACACCTTTTTTCCAAACTAATCCATTATATGATGCATATTGAGCATTGGAACGCGTATCATTGTTTTTCACATATTTTCCCGAGTTGAAATTAAATACATTCAACGAATCAGGGTGAGGTTGGTAAATAAACCCCAGGTGTTTGGTTTGAAACTCAACAATGGTTTCAGTACATCTTGGATCGCGGTTTTCAAATGGACTCTTTGGGTTGTAAAGTGGTGATTCGTCAATTGGTAAACCGTCGGTGCAAAGAAACGAGCACAACAACTCCCACGAAGGGTCTTTTGCTGCCCAACCACCAGAATTACGTGTAATGTAATTTTTACAATCAGTAAATGCGACGTCCAATTCTACCGAGCGTGGTATTACAAGTATCGTTTCATCAGAATTTTTAGTTGATGATAAAAATAACTTTCCGAAATCAGAAAATAATACATATTCATCCAAATCCATACAAGCTTTAGCTGCATCGCGTGCTACTGCGTAATCGCCCATATAAAGAGCTATTCTTGCTTTCATGGCCAATGCAGCACCTTTTGTTGCATGTTGGTTTTCCAAATTCCCATAACTTACAGGTAAATAAGTAGCAGCAAAGTCATAGTCATCGTAAACAGCCTGAAGTATCTCTTCTTTATCGGTTTGTCCCATTGTAAACGATTCTTCCAGATCGATAATAGTGGAAGAGAACACAACATCGCCCCAATGCGAAATTAAACGGGCGTATTGTGCAGCTCTGTTAAACCGTGCATCTGCCTTATACTGGTTCAATTTATTTTCCGAAATCTCATCCGTAATTTCGTCAAGGTTCTGTATAAGGGTGTTGGCACGCGTTATTACTTTATAAGTACGCGCCCACCAGGTTCCAACGGTACCATCTTCACTGGTCATTGTTCCCCCGGTTATTGAATTGGTTGTTCCCCGGTAAATCCAGTCGTCTGTCCATTGGTCCTCATCTACAGACCAGAATACATCGCGGTATAAGTCGTTTAAAGACATCTCAATCTCGGTTTCGTCAGAGTACCAGTTTTCACTTGATCCTTCCGATAACGGGTTTAAATCCAGATCTACACATGCGGTAAATACCAGCAGCATTACAAGTGAGTATATTATTCTTATTTTCATAATTGCTTGCATTTAAAATTTAACAGAAACACCAAAAATATACGACGCAGTTATAGGATAACCGGTTCCTGACACTTCCGGATCCCATCCTTTTGGATATTTATTGAGTGAGAATATATCCGAAAAACTTCCGTAAATACGGATATTGTTGATATTTATCTTCTCGCTAACTACTTTCGGGATGTTGTATCCCAGGGTCATGTTTTTCAAACGGACGTATCTACCGTTAAACATCCAGTAGTCAGACATAGCATAGTTATTACTGGCATTGTTATAGGTTAAACGAGGATATTCCACGCTCCTATTTTGTTGGTCTGTGTTATAAACACTCCAATAGTTGTCATCGATAATTTGCTGAACACTTCCCCAGTTCTCATACAGCGGTCGCACCATCATGGTATTCATCCTGACATTTTGTTTTCCAACTCCTTGAAACACCATCGACAGATCGAAGTTTTTATAGCCCAACCGAATATTCCCTCCGTACATATACCGTGGCAAAGAACCTCCCAGTAACTGGCGGTCATAGTCTGCTGAAATGATCCCGTCAGGTACGCCATCAGGTCCACTGATATCTTTATATTTTAAATCTCCGGGAGCAACATTCGAATTAAGAACGGCAGAATTATCTACTTCCTCTTGCGTTTGGAAAATACCTTCAGAAACATAACCGTACCATTCGTTGAATTCACTACCTTCGAATTTTACCTGGTCGCCAAGAAATTGAATTCCTCCCAAGTCACCCATTTCAGATTTAAAATCAGATACGTTTGCCGACACCGAATAGGTAAAATCCCCAACTCTATCGTTCCATGCAAGTTCCAGTTCCCAACCTTTTGTATCCATCATTCCGGTGTTTTGATCCGGGTTATCGAAACCGATGTAATCAGGAATCTCCAGTTCCAATAACATGTCTTTGGTTTTCTTTTTATAATAATCAGCTGTTATATGAAAGTGGTTATCAAAAAGTACCGCATCAAAACCAATATCCAACGATTCGGTTGTTTCCCACGAAATATCTTTAATGGCATATGCCCACTGCGCGGCGGTTTGGGAAGAAATAACATTATTCCCCTGGTAAAAGAGTGCACTTGAAAATCCGATAGTAGATTGATAGGGATAATTTCCAATACGCTCGTTACCCAAACTTCCCCACGAAGCCCGAAGTTTAAGGAAAGAAAGAACGGGAACATCCTGCATAAATGACTCTTCGGAGATTACCCAACCTGCAGAAAATGAGGGGAAGGCTCCCCAACGATAGTCTTTGGCAAAACGAGATGAACCATCGTAACGAATATTTCCCTGTAAGAAATACCTGTTATTGTAGTTGTACATTACGCGGCCAAAATAAGAACGATACGCATTTTCATAGGCATTTCCACCATTACTAAGGAAATTCTCGTTTCCCAAGTCAAGATAGGGATATGATGAAAGTTCAAGTTGGTCACTCGAAGCACCTAAATCTTCATAAAACGCGGTATAATCTTCGTAACCGGCCATCAGGTTGAAGTTGTGATTACTTAATGATTTTGTATAGTTAATAAGGAATTGTTTGGTAATATTGTAATTGTCGTTACGCGATTCATTCAATTTGGTTGATGCCGACCACTGCAAAGTTCCAACATAAGTATTCGGATCATCGTAATCAGTATACTCTACCTTTTTCAAAAATTGTTTTCCCTTATTATAATTGAACTGCGGCGAGACAACAGCCGACAGTTTCAATCCTTCCAATGGAATGAAATCAAGTGCAATTTTACCTCCAACCTGGTTATTCCAGTTGTTTTTGTAGCCTCCATATTTATATTGACCGTATATATTATTGCCAGATTTTCCTTCTGCAATCAAACCATTCGACCAAACTGCAGCATAAACCGGAGCTGAAATCCGCATGTCGTACATTGGCTCTCTACTTGGATTGGTTGACAGAGATCTTTTAGCATAAAAATCAACTGAAGCAGATAAATATTTATTTATGGTAACATCGTTATTAAAACGTGCAGTTAGTCTTTCATATTTGCGGCCTTCATACAAACCGTCAGTTTCGTCGTACGATAAAATTACTTTGGTCTTTATTACTTTTGATCCGGCTGTTATACCAATTGTGTGGCTTTGACGTGGAGCCTTGTCTTTTAAAATAAGATCAACCCAGTCGGTATTTGGATAAAGATCCGGATTCTCTGCATTCAGCGATGCATAGTTGTTAATTACATCTTCACCATAAGTTGGGAATTCGCCACCTTCATTATTCCCGTTATCGTTCCAACGTAATTCGTTCACTACTTCCATATACCGAATAGCATCCACATATTCAGCCATTTCTGTAGGTTTCTCAAAACCATATTCAAAATTGTAATCCAACGACAAGTCGCCTGATTTAGCTCTTTTGGTGGTTACCAGGATAACACCGGCGGCAGCGCGCGAACCGTAAATTGATGCAGAGGCCGCGTCTTTTAACACTGATATATTTTCAATATCATTTGGATTGACGTCGTTTATACTTCCCACAGGTACACCATCAACAATTACCAAGGGATTACTATCGCCAATTGAAGTTATACCACGGATACGGATTGTTGCAGACGATCCGGGAGCATTATTGTTACGTGTTACCATAACTCCTGCCATAGCACCTTGCAAAGCCTGCGAAACCTGCGTTGTACTCCGCTCCGAGATGACTTCTCCCTTCACAGATCCAACTGCACCGGTTAGATCAGATTTCTTAATTGTACCGTATCCAATTGCAATCACCTCTTCAATTCCAATGGATTCTTCTTCTAAAACTAGATCAAATACTGTTTGCGATCCAATCGAAATTTCTTGTGTTTTCATTCCTACAAATGAGAATACAAGTGTTTCGGCTCCCGCCTCTACATTTAAATCAAATGTTCCATCAGCATTTGTAACCGTACCGTTTGAAGTACCTTTTACAACCACTGTAACACCGGGAAGCGATTCTCCGTTCTGAGATTTTACCATACCCGTAATTTTTCGTTGCTGGCCAAAAATATTACCTGAATTTTTCAGGACCATCCCCTTGGGACTTATAATTATTTGCCGGTTGTTAATTGTATAACTAACATCCTCACCCAGAAAAATTTGATCAAGAACCTCTTGTACTTTTTGGTTATTTACTTTCACATCGACTTTCCGTTCAACATCAATTAATTTGTTGCTGTAGATAAAGTAAAATTCGCTGTTGTCTTCAATCTCAAAAAGCACGTCTTTTACTGTTACATTTTCCATATCGAGTGATAACCGTGTTACCTGCGAGTAAGAACTCACGGCAAAAACCTGGGCTATCGCGAAAAAGAACAAAAACGTAGTTAGTTTCATAATTTTAATCAGTTTTGTGAGCCCGGGATGTAATCCTCCCGTGCCTACCAAATTTCGTTTTTTTTCCATAGTTTTGTAATGGTTTGAATTTGACAGAATATTAAATCGTATTATTACGTATGAATTTGAATCAGAGATGGGAAGTGTTGGAGCACTTTCCATTTCGTTTAATTAGAATGAGCTTTTTTTCATTGGCAAGTTTCTTTTAGTTTTTAGGTCTGTTTTATTTTAAATACTGGTTTTGGTAAAAAAGGCAAGGCTTGATATTTTCTTTCTGTTTCCTAAAACAAAAATGGTTTATCTAGCACTAATGGTATATTTTATTTTTTCAATTCCTTTCTCTCCGTCTTCATCAATATACTCCACGTTATACATAAGGGGAGCCGCTTTGCACAAATAATCAAGCACAAGCGGTAAGGTTTCGTTGACTATTGTAAAAGTGAATGGATGCATCAATAAATTTTCGGTATCACCCGACAAAACAATTTCGGCATCATATTTTCGCGACAGCGATTTACATACATCCTTTAAAACCACATTTCGGTACATGGTTTTACCGTCTTTCCACGCTACATCATCAAGTACATCTTCCCTTGAAATGCCCACTTTATTTGTACCCAGGTTTAAAATTGCTTTATCGCCGGGTTGCAATGCAATACTTCGTCCCGACATATCGCCAACCCTGCTTAATTCTACTCTTCCCTCAACCAATACCGTTTCAACCTTATCTTCATCAGGATATCCCTTTACATTAAACTGTGTACCGGTTACTTTTATTCGTGCATCATTGGCAATCACTTGAAGCGGCAATTCCTTGTTTTTTGCCACATCAAAAAATGCCTCTCCCGCCAAATAAATGGTTCGTTCTTTTGTGTTAAACTGGTTTGAATATTTAATTTTTGTTTCAGAATTCACCCATACTTTTGTCCCATCGGGTAAAGTAATCTGACTTTGTTTGGCGGTTGGCACATAAACTTCAAAATATTCGGGCGTTACATTTCTATTTGTCAATTGATTTAGTACCGGGTACATCAGCAATGCAAAAACCAAAACTGCTGCTACAGCAATACTGCGCCACATTACTTTTGATACTTGTATTCTGACTTTTTTCGATTTTTCGCCTTTAAATTTATCCCAGGTTTCTTCAAACTGGTTGTGTAATCTTGAATCAGGAATTTCTTTTACTGAGGTTTTGTCTTCCATCGAAACCAGACCCTCAATTATGGTTCGGGCTATCTCTGCAGAATATTTCACCTCCGGAAATTGTTCAAAATAACCATCCCACATTTTTTGTTGTTTTGGCGAATTCTCCCTCACATATTCGTTGAAGTTTTCGCAAAATAAAAAATCGTCGGTATGTATATATTTTTTTTCCATGAACTGAATTTCTACTCTCTAAATGCCTTAATTCTGATTCTGTACTACTGTTATTTTTAATATCTGCTGATTTGTTTGAAAAAATGAAACAGAACTACCATTTTTCCTTTAGGCAAATCTTCTTCAAAATCTTTTCTGATATTTCGCAGTGCGTTACAAAGTGTGTTTCTTACTGTCTGGTAAGAAACTCCCAGAACTTCAGCAATTTCTTTACTATTAAATCCAGAAAAATATTTCATATAAATCATTTCTTTCTGCCTCTCTCCCAACCCATTAACCGATTTAAATAAAATTTTCAGGGTTTTATTGTTGTCCTCATCTTCACCATAGTTTGGATCCACGCTTTCGTCGAAATGAAAAGCCGGATTTACCGGATCAAACAGATCGGTTACTTTATACTGATTTGCATTTAAAGCTTTAAAAAGACTTCTTCTAACTGAACGAAACAGATAAAGCCTGATATTATCAGTATCGCTTAAACGATCTTTTCGAACCAAAATATTTATGAATAAATCCTGGATAAGGTCTTCGACAAGCGCTGTGTCGTTGGTAAACTTTCGACAATAGTTGTATAAAAACCTATAATGTTCAAAATAGATTTTTTGAAAAGCAGCTTTGTTTCCTCCTTTGAAACTCTGCCAAATCCTAAGATCGCTCTCTTTATTAGTCAAGTTTTTTGTTTAGTTACACCTTTTTAAATGTAGTAACTATTTTTTTGTACTATCGAAAATTGAAAAAAGTACATTTTTTTTCAATCTCATTTGAAAAAGTTGTTTACAAAGGACAATTGAAGCAATAAGCGAATGAACCACTGCTTGCAATGCCACTTAATTCTTTCTTAAAATATTATATTCTTTACTGGCACCGTATTCCCAAGTTGTAATATTCTTATAACCAATTTTGATTCAGAAGGAGTAAATTAAACTATCACTGACAGGACTTTAAAAGTAGTGAGTTTAAATCCGTTGCACTAAAACCACCCAATCTTTTTCAACATCGGCAGGCGCATAACCTAAACTTTGGAAACCTGGCCCTGTTAAATTCAGAATAGTGCCTTCTTGTAAATCTCCTCCAATTCGCGGATTAAACCATTTTACAGAGAACGAGCCGTTGCCAATTAAATGCAACTTTGCATTTTTAGTACCTGCCGGAAGATAAACGATATAAATTTCTTCAGATTTTGCCAAACAATAGGCATTTTCTGCACGCACCAGCTCATCAAGGCATTTCATTTCTTCCAAAGGAAATTGTTTGATAAATTGAGTAGCAAAAGTTGATTGTTTCCACCAGTTTTCGCGGCTACGAAAATCTTCAAGATTTAAGTCGTTATGCGGGAACCTGTATCCGAAATACCACTCAACACCGGTTCCGCCGGACAGCAAAGTTCCCCATAAACAATGTTGACGAACAGTGTCGTGATCCGCATCAAATGAATCGGGCATTACGCCTTTCCATGCAGGTCCAATTTCATCAAGGTTAACAAGCCAACGTAAACCTGCTTTTTCCGATGTGCTTACCCACTTTTTAACACGTTCATGCACTCGTTTCGGATTTGCAATTTGTAACGACGGTCCATCCAGATCGTTAAAGCCCAGCATGGGATTGAGGTATTCATCCTGATGTTCATCGTTGGAATGTGTATGTAAAACCACATTACATAGATATGGATTTACAGCTTTTATATAACTTGCCATTGCTTTTTTCTGTGCATCGGTTTGTCCGATTGGCGACCAATTCGTCGGCCCGTTTTCCTCACCAAGATTCCAGGTAACTGCCAGATGATGCCCAAAACGTGCAATTAATTCACGCAAATAAAGTTTGCGCTGAACACCTGTGTAGCCCATATCAAGGAGACACTCGTTTTCGGTTTCCTGTAAAACAAAATGTGCCATTATTCCATTTTTCTCCATGTAATCGAAAACCACTTCCCACTGATCCAATTTACTACAATCAAAACGATAGCGTTCGTTATGATCGTTGTAGGGCCACACGTCTTTGCCATCACCAATAATATTCATGGTAAGCATGTATACTGAATTAACTCCCACTGAATTCAGATAATTTATAGCACCAATAATTCCTTTGCCTTTGCCTCCCTTCCATGTAGGATTTCCCTCTTTCCAATGAGCAATATGAGGTTCGTATTTATGAAGTGCCTTTGCTGGGTCGGCCTCTCCTTCGCGTACCTCTTTTTTTAAAGCATAGCGCGAAGTTTGATCGAACTCGTGGTAAGCCAGAAAATTCTCAGGACTGTCTGTTCCATTTTTTATCCAGAGTTCATCACTCTCCTGAAACTTAAAATAACCTTTGCCCCCATTTATAATTCGTCCTTTACTTCGAAAATCTTCTCCGGTTTTATCCGATGCGGCAATTCCCAGTGTTCCCTTTCTTCCATCCGAAACCAGAGTTTCACCAAAATCGTTGCCATCACTCACCGCAATATCTTTTCCTTTTCTGAATGATATTTTGTAATTCCATAGTCCTGCTTCATCAGGACGAAAATGTATTTTCCAGATGTTTCCTGCAGATGCTGAAGTTTCTCCCGCATTTCCATCGGCTGCAAAATACCCGGGAACTGTTATCGACTTACTTCCTTTTGTAAATGTCCCCTCCAGTTTGTAATCTAAAAACGGATTTTCTTTTGCCCACTCCGATGACTCCGGGCCAATAACTACCAGAGTAATCTTATGCCACTGTTGTAATTCACCTTCAATTTTAACTTCTGGTTTAGATTTAGTTGTTGGTTGACAGGAAATAAAAAACAGGAACGAAAAAAGATAGATTAGGTTTTTCATAGTTAGTAGAATTGGATTAAAATCAGCTATAAATACTGGACTGATCTGTAATTATTTTACATTAATTTTTTAGTTAACAGGTGTCGTTTTTTGTATAGGAGTTAAGTCAATTTTCCTGAACTCAACTTCAGATCCCTCAGCCTGCACAGCAATTTGCCCTTTTGTGGCAGTGCAGTTGTAGCCATAATTTACCAGTTCATTATTCACCCACACTTTTATGGTATCAGCAACACATTCCACAACCATCGTGTTCCACTCTCCCAATGGATTTTCCGAATCATCAGTTAAATTTACAATCCTGCGTGTTTTTCCTTCAATAATTCCCCACTCTTCTTTAGGACCACGACGTTCCAGCATATTCGGAACCTCAATATCTTCAACAATACACCAAAAATCGCCTGCATCTTTGTGCTGCATTTGTACTTCCAACGATTTAGGAAACATTTTATACAAAGCTCTGGGAGTTGATGCATGAACCAAAACACCACAATTACCTGGCGATCCGGCAAAACGGTATTTAACTTGCAATCTATAATTCTGAAAAACCGAATCGGTAATTAAATGACCCCGGGGATCGCCCATACTTACCAGCAATGAATCGCGGATAATAAATGATTTTGTTGTATCGGGATTTATGTCGGCAGCAGGAACATCCACATGCCACCCGCTTAAATCAACACCGTTAAACAGCTTCTTTGTTTTGGCTACATTAGAACGATTTGACTGGCATGATATTACGACGGTTAAGATTACAAATAAAGACAGTAAATTTTTCATTCGTTTAGTTTTTGATTTGCTGAATCCAATCACTGTTTTTGCTCTTTCTCAGAAAGAAAAACAGAAAACACCCCGGTAAGTTTCTATTTTACAAACTTATCAGCCCACTTAATGTATTGCTCCCAATCGAAATCGGTAACATCATGTTTTCCTGTTCTGATATGATAAGCTACCGTATTTTGAATGGGTCTATTTACTCCCGGCATTTCCTTTTGTACGATTCCTTCTTTACCGTATAATTTGTAAACCGGGCTTGCATAATAAGCTGATAAAAACTCTCCTTTCGGATCGGCCCAAAGATCTTCTTCGGCGCTGGCCACATAAACCGGGCGAGGTGCAATTAACGCAATCAACTGATGCTGGTCAACCGGCAAAGCCTCTTCGTTTTTACTGTAATTCTTAAAGTTAGTACAAAACCAATGTGGAAAACTCCGATTAATGCGCCACACCGTTTCACCAAATCTTCGTTTTGAAAGAGCTGCTCCCCCACATCCCGAATCATTTGAAATTACACCTGCAAAACGTGTATCGGTAGCACCGGCCCAAAGCGAGGTTTTTCCCAGTCGCGAGTGCCCAAATACAATCACTTTTGAAGCATCAACATCAGCATCTTTTTGGAAATAATCCATGGCCCGGCTTAATCCCCAGGTCCAGGCCGAAATAGAGCCCCATTCATTATCTGCAGGTTGTTGCTGATCGTCGACATAAAAAAAAGGATGTACTCCGTCGCTCATATCATCTTTATCCGGATCGATTTCGCCATAATAAATTACAGCCAAACCATAACCAGCGCCAATAATTTCATCAAGGGCCCATCTATTAGTTCGTACTCCACGCGACTGTTCGGTCAACTGGTTATGTATAATACCAAACGATGGATTATCGCGCGACCAGGCTTCAGAAATGAGAATATTAACATCGTTTGCAATGGTGTGATTTCCATAAAAATTGTATCCCAAAAACACAGGTGCTTTCTCCACATTTATTGGCAGGTACATTAATATGGTATAACTAAGCGATCGATTATCTTTTTTAAAAGTTAACTCAACCTGTTTACGGCTTGCCTTACCATTTAATGCATTATTACTTTGCTCCACCACTTCAACCGATGAAATATTCAACTCTCCGGGAACTTCGCCATACACATTTTGTGTGAAAAAATTGAGTAATTCGGGGCGGCGTTTTTTCTCCCACTGTTTGGCATTTCTAATTTTTTTCCCACTAAAGGTTTTTAAAGGATCGGGTAACTTAAATTCGGGAACTTTACTTTCGTCGTAATTGGGTTCGTACTGGGCAAAAGCAAAAGGTTGAAAAAGAAAAAAGAATAAAGCGATAAAAACAAGTTTGTTCATGATATTATTTTAGTTGGTATGGATATAACTGTAAATATACTTTTAAAATTATTTACCCGAAAATATTTTCAACCAACACTATCTAACAAAAGATTCAAGTCTTTCGCAGCATCTTCCCTTCTTTTTTGTATTCTTTTCGAATCCCTTTTAAAAGATCGTCCATTTTTAGCGATGTATTGTTTTTTTGAAGTGTTTGAAGCCCTGCAAATTGAATTGAATTTACAATGTTTGCACCCGAAAGATCGTAGTTTTTGGCGATCTCGTTTAAATTTAAATCTGAAGCTGCCTTTATGGACTCAGGAATATAGTTTTCCCAGAGTTTTTTTCGTTCATTAACACCGGGTTGTTCGAACTCAACAAAGGTGTTAAATCGCCGGGTAAAAGATGAGTCGATATTGGCTTTCATATTCGAAGCCAGAATTACCAGTCCGGCGTGCGCTTCAATTCTTTGTAGCAGGTATGAGACCTCTTGGTTTGCGTATTTATCGTGGGCATCGCGCACATTGGTACGTTTCCCAAAGATCGAGTCGGCCTCATCGAAAAACAAAATCCAGTCTTTGTTTGCCGCTTTATCAAAAAGTTTCGAGAGGTTTTTCTCTGTTTCGCCAATGTATTTTGACACCACCATGGAAAGATCGACACGAAAAACATCGCGATTGGTATATTTCCCCAATAAACAGGCAGTCATTGTTTTTCCTGTTCCCGGCGGGCCATGAAATAAAATACGGTAACCGGGTTTTATTTTTCCGTGCATTTCCCAGTCATCCAGAAGTTTCGAATTGTAATTCAGCCAGGTTTCCATCTCCTTAATCTCGTCAAGTGTTTTTTCCTGCAAAACCAGATCTTTCCACTCCAGCTCTGTTTTTATCAACTGTGCCGGGAAATCGCTGCTTAGTTTTGGCCGCGATATTTTTCCCGAAAGAAATAAGTCAACATACTCCTCGTCCATTATCAACCGGCCACTCATTTTTGGTTCACCCACCGGCACTTGTTCAATGTAAACTACACTTTTGCGAGCAAACAAATGGTCTTCATCAAATAGTTTTGCAACTTCGGAACGTTTCTCCACGTCTTTTCCGGCAAGAATATACAGGACGGTTTCGCCGGTTGGTAAAATCCCCCTGTGATTTTTACCTTTTACTCCGCCAAATTCAGGAAAATCTCCGCCATTTGGAAGATATTCAGCAATTATGTTGTTGAAGAATTCGGGCGAAATATGCGGAATCAGGGCGGTTAAAAGAATAGTTATTTCGGACTCTGATAAGTGATTTTTTTTTATAAAATGATCAAATTCTCCATCATCTGAAACATTCAGATCATTGTTATTTGATTCTTCTGCTTTTAGAAACTCTTTATCTAAACGATGTTTTATTTTTCTCCTTAAATAATCAAAATAAACGGATTCTAACATACCTGCAATTCTTATCAGATTAGTTCTTACTACTGACGGTTAAAATATCTTCCATTTTTTCCCAGTAATTTTATTCAGCATTTTACCAAAAGGTCCGTAATGCTGTTCTCGCACCTCGTTTCCCATCGACATGATATTATCGTTGCGTTCGGCAACCACTTTCCCTGCACCAATTTTCTTTGAAAGACCGCTGTGGCCGACCTCTTTACCCATTGGTTTGCCTGATCCTTCTTCGTCTTTTGGAGTAACATACTCATCTTCCAACTTAAAGACATGACCAAACTCGTGAGCCACAGTATTTTGAAGTTCTCCTGATCCAACAACCAACTCTACTCTTCTGAGGATACGTGATTTATCTCCCGTTACATTATACTTTTCAGCCAGTTCGTCTGATCGGTTGAGCAAATTCTGACGAGGTACTATATTTGTAACACCTTTGCCTTTTAAATAGGAATAGACTGAATTCAGCCTTTTAGATACCAATCTTCGGTTATATTCCGTCGATCCGGCTTTTGATGCATGACCGATTAACGAGATTTTACTGTTTTCGTCGTTCTTGTCCACATTTTTATAATATTTCAGGAAATTATCAATCGTCTTTTTGTCTGAAGAGTCCAGATTCCATTTATTATGCCCGAACAGAACTGATTCTCGTAACATCGAAGCATTGAAGTTCTGCTTTTCTCCCGGAGCATCTTTTAAATCAAAATTGGTAAGGGTCATAACATTGTCTGAAGCAACATTGGCCGTAGTTGTTAAATCAGCACTTGTATCGATACATTGCATTCTTTCCTTTTCTACTTTCTCCTTTGTTGTTTTTATGAGATTATCTATTTGACCTCTTTCCTTTCCTTCAGGATTTTTTAACAGGTTGATCTGAATATGATCTTTTTTGGAACCGGTAAAATTAGCTGTTCCAATATCCTGAACATCAATTCCAACTCTAACATTTGCCCACACATCTTTCCAGCACGGTTTATCAATATAAAAAGTCATGCTACTACCTGCTTGCCATATTTTTACAGTTTCAGATAACCGGGCTTTAAAATTCTTCGTTGCCTCAGTTTTTTGTGCTTCACTCCAGGTGTAATAATTATTTACAATTGTTGATGACAGATTGGGATCGTTCAAATAATTTAAGACAGCCGCTAATTTATTCAGATCACCATCATTACTTTTTACTCCTCCTGCGGCATTCGTTTCCAAACCATTCAAAAACTTTGTTTTACCCCTAACCTGAATTTTTAGAATTTCGGTTTGCGGAAGATAGGATGCGTCAAAACCACCATAATCCAACTTTGTGGTTACCGGTCCGTAAATTCCGTGATTCTTAAAAGCTTTCTTTTCACGTTCTACCTCTTCGCCACAGGTAGTAGTTGCGTCATCCTCTTTAACTGCTGGTGAAGCCGGCTTTACTTCCGGTTTACGTTGAACCAAAGGCTGACTGCTAACAGCACCTTGTTGAACAGTGTGAGTCAACTCATGTGCCAAAAGTTTATTTCCACTTTCCGATCCCGGTTGATAGCGGCCAGTATTAAAATAAATATCGTTTCCCGAAGTAAAAGCCCGCGCCCCCAATTCCTTATTCATTTGCACGGCTTTGCTGTCGGTATGAATTTTCACATTACTAAAATCAACCCCAAAGCTGTTTTCCATTACTGCCTGAATTTGAGAGTCTAAAACACTTCCACATCCCCGTCCATTTTTTAAAAGAGTTTTCGTTGATTTTTGATTTGAAGTAATATTTCTTTCTGATTTAGTTTGAAGTAGCTCCTCTTCTTCCTCTTCCTCCGACTGCCGCTGAACCTCCAATTTAGCTTGTGCCTCCTCTTCCTCTTCTTCTTGCTTTTGAATATTCTGGTTTTCCTGTTTTGTCTGGGCTTCTTCTTCCTCTTCTTCCTGCTTTTGAACCAATGGACTTATGGTTTCCGCAAGCGGTTTTGACTGAATAAAAGCAGGTTGAGCCGGGGCAAAAAATGAGGATGATTGCACCTCGTTGTTTACAACCTGTTCCGCTACCCGATCAGCTTCCTGCTCATATTTATCGTTGGGTTGCCCCACATTTAATTTTGCCTGTTTGGTAAAAAAGCCAGAATCGCGATTTTTTGAAAAAAACAACCGACTGCTTTTAGCAGCTCCCTCGGGTTTATTTACTTTTGTCCTCATGATCTTACCATTCTACAAATAACAAATCATCTTTCCATGGTAGTTTGATCAGCGAAATGTTCCACTGCAACTTATCCAATAATATATCCTGAACTTTGCGTTCAACGATGAGTTTAAATCCATGTTCCTTTTGTATGAGTTTTCCATCCCGCTCAATGAACATCTGTCGCAATCCATCGGGACCGGTATTTTTCAACGCCTGCCAATATTTAATCACCTGCCTCAGCAGATTATCGCATTCTTTTACTACTTTATGGCTAAGCAGACAGCTCTTTGGTATCGGCGTATTCAAAGCTACACCACACAAAAACTTTTCAAAAATCAGGTTGCCTTCAAAAAAAACGTCATTGCCTGTTGCAAGAAAATGCAAGGCCTGAACTGCTTTTAATTTTGCCTCTTCCCGGATTTTATCATTCTCCGAAATCCAGTTAAATGCCTTAAAGAGAGGAGGTAAAAAAGGACCCAAAAGAACCAAGCCCGCTTTCTGAACCACAATTGCGTGCTTCCCCTTATAAAAAAACGGAAGTTCCTTTTCATCGCTTACAAACTCTTCTTTTGAAATGGTTGGTTTCTTCTCCAGATGTGAATTTGCCGAATCATTGGGCCCTTTTCCTGATTGCGCATCAGCCTTTATTTTTGATATATTTCTGATCTCACCTTTTGAAATCGTAAAAAATTCAGCTACAGTTTCGTTGGCAAAATAAAGTTGCATTTCTGAAGTGAATTCCTTTACCTGTTTTCTTACCACAGCTTCAGTTGGTTCCTTTATTTGTTCGTCTTCCAGCCTGGTAATCAATAACCGATGCAAACATTCTTGTTTCTGCCCGGGTTGAAGCGACATTAAGATCATACACCGCATTAAACAGTTTATGAAATTGAATTTTGACGTGCCGACATAATGTAATAGTCCAATCTTATCCTTTATTTTCAGCCTGTTTAATACCAAAAGAAGCTCCAGTACAAGTTCATCGGAAAACTGAAATACCAGGCGATCAACTGCATTTTTGTTGTTTTTCAGTATATTTTTTAACGAGGATAAAAAATCTTTCTGTGCCAGATTTTCAATCCACTTTTCTTTATCTGATAAGTCTGAAATATATTCCTGTTTGCCGAACCAGGGCAAAGTTCCATTTTCGATAAAAAACAAAAAGGTAGAAATTTTACTCTCCTGAATCGTTATTCTCTGTTTTGAATCAATGTCGGTTTTTATACTTTCCTCTACTTCTGATTGCTGTACATGTATATTTTCTGAAAAATCAATTTTCTTCTTCAAATTTTTAAGTAGTTCGAATTTTAATGCCTCTGTATCTTCCCATTCATTTATCGAAAAATCAATATCAAGCCGGTCAAAACGAATAATTTCGGCCCCGTTATCATAAGTATCAAAAAGTTCTTCCAATACAGGAAACAGCTTTTCCTGTGCAAAAACACTCGCATTATTATGAATCCGATGTGCTTCTTTTTCATCCGAGGCAGTTACTTCCAGAAGAACCTTTTCAATGATATGTTTTTTTTCAGAATACATTCTTTTTTAAATACTTATTACTTGCTTTTCTATTACAAATGGCCTAATTTTGATAGAGTAAGATTCAGAGATGAATTACTGGGTTTTTTGACATAGCGATGATAGTGCGAAGCGTTAGCGGTCTTATTTTTGCTCGTTGAGTTTAGTACAAGTTTCAAAGTGTTTTTTGCCCATCGGGATATCATTCGAAGTATACGATTAAACGACTGATATCCTTTTTTATTTGTATACTTTCTCATGATTATAAGCTTATTGCATTCTCTCCCGAAGGTGCACCAAAATAAATGTCAGCAAAGCTGTTGTATTTTTCAATCAACTCATCAAAATCCGCATCATACGCTTGATTGGTAATATAAATCGAAAGCTTCGTTATGCCTGTTTCGCTATGTAGGAACTTCCTTAATTTGATAAATAGAACCAGATCGTCGTGGGTATCTTTTTTATGGGCTCTGTAATAATCGAGCATTGCCGAATTCACCCAGTCGCCAGTCACCCAGTCGCCATCCAGTTTAAACTGTAACTGCGTTTCCACCATTGTTTGGAAATCAGCTTTCAGCGATCTTACCTGCGCCAATATTTCGGATGGCAGTTGTCCTGACCGAACGATCATCCTTGTGAGTTTTAGCCGTTGTATTTCCGGATGAGTTACAATACGTTCTTTCAATAAATTCCATTTCGCCCACTTATCTTTGAATTTTCCGTAATCATCGTCTTTATTCATCGGCGCAATTTTGTCTTGCAGTGCTTCATAAAATGCGGGATTGTATTTTTTCAGATCGCGACATCGCATAGCATCCGCTCTGAAGATCAGATTGTTTCGGAACATGCCTTTATTGCTGTACGTATAAACCGGATTTCTGTAATTCAAAGTTATATCGCGCAAACGAAGCACAAACGAATCTTCTTTGGCACGGGTAATCACAAACCGTTTCTGACTTTCGTTAAAATCGAAAACCACACCTTTATCAAAACGGGTGTTCAAAGCCTCTGTAATCGCGTGTATCCGCCTGAAGAATATTTGTTTTAACGGAATACTAATCGTTGTCGTTCCATTGATCAGGTTTTGACCGTTTATTCGATATTCAACAACCTGCAAAAGGTAATTTTCAGGCATCACTTTGTTGCGACTTTGCGTTCCTTTTGTGCTTCGTGCCAGATTGTTCAGGTATTTCAGCGAGCTGATCCACGGATAAGAACATTCCATTAATGAACAGCATTCCTGCTGAGACGATTCAACCACCCGGTAAGGCAAAAATAAATCGGCAACAACTTTGTTTTCCTGCGCTACCAAAACAAAAGTTCCACCTTTTGTCACTCCGGCACGGTGTTCCAGTTGCGTATGTTTTTTGATAAATCCTGACAACGAATCTTCGTCGTTATCGAGATGAATAACCCGGCATATTAAATTGAGTCCATGGGTTCTAATTAAACTGCTGATCTGATCACGACACTCAATAGCATCCAGTCCAAGATGCCCTTCTATTCGTAAGAAATTAAATTCGTCGGTAGCAAAATTCAGCGGCTCCTGAACTTCCGGTACATCGGCCAGATTATCGACATTATAACTCAGGTTATAATCTTGTTTCAGATTACCTGTCTTTTCAAAACTCCACGAATGAAGCAAACCAGAAGTAATTTCATAATAACAGGGAATAGCCCGGCAGCCGAGCTCTCCATTCAATTGCGAAGGAGTAATTCGAATTGCCTGAATACTTTCGGTTAAACTAAACTTGTAATCCGACAATAAATGCTGTGTCCTTGAAATTAAACTCAATACTTTATTTCGGTTCTTCTGTTCGGTGGCAGATAAAGGCGATTTGTACATCCGGTGGCGGTAGGTTTTGTAAGCTTCTGTTTCCTGCAGGCGCCCCAGCATCAGATGTTTTGGAAAGGATTCGATTGCCGGAGAGCACTCCACATTTATATGCAGCAAAAGTTTTTTTATTTCGTTGTACGTATCAATTAAATCGGCTAGTAAATCGTAACGATATTGAAAATCGACAAGCGAAGCACTTTCATTGCTGTTAAATTTTAAAAGCTGATCGATTTTTGCAGAAACCGAAGGCTGCCCGAAATGCTCCATGATGGTATTATAACCTACTTTCAATTTACTTAAAACGGTTTGCGAGATGGCGGACAGAAAGCTATTCCGCAGGCTGCCGATATTGGCAACATTCAACAGAGTAACCCGAGGTAACTTTATTTCCGGCAGTTGTGTGTATTTCTCGGCAATGTTGTGCCACAAAAAAACCGGGTCATTTTTGATGATCTGCTTTGCCCCGTTTTCGGTAGTCAGCAAAACTCTTAGCTTTCGTACCTGCTCTATTCCCTGGTTATCGCAATCGATGCTTGTACACAAATTTCCGTTGTTGGCATAAGATTCCAGGTAAAGCAAAACCACTTTATCATCCAATTTCAGATTATTTAGTTTTACGGCATTGTCACCCGGTTCCGGAAAAATCTCCCACAAATCGATAACGCCACTGTTTTTTTTAAAAGCATCGTACCCAACAATTTCATCGGTAAACTTTTTGTAATGCGTATAAACCACTTTGTCCTCTACAAGCTGCGCGGTTTTGAACAAAGGCACAGGTTCATTCAGATCAAGATATTTTTCGGGTGGCACAGGTTCTTTCAGCTGCAGCAAATCGCCGTCGGTAGTAATACCAACACCTTGCTCGATTTCTATCGAACTATCATTTCCCGGTTGTTCATTTAACTTGACAGAGAATCCGCAAACTACACCGGCACCGTGTAAAAAAACCTTTGCAAGCCTGCTTTGATCATCCAGGTAAGTTACAAACTCGTTCAGCTGATCTGCGGTTAATACCTGGTTATCGATAAAAGTGTGGTAACCGCTTGTTATTTTTGATAATTTCGATGTCATCGCTTTTCAATTAAAGGTTTCCAATATTTGTGCGCCCCAAAACAATTTTCCCTCCGAGTTTATCAGCCTCATCGTCACAATCAATAAGTCTTCCGGTCGGATATATCGTATTCAGTACAGTAAGTATCTTTATCAAATCTGCCAGTTTTTCTTCATCCTGTTCCTGCCCCAAGTTGGTTTTCGACAATAAAAATTCTTGATAGTCTTTTTCAAAAAGTTTCATCTCATTTTGGTCATCCGGAACCAGTTTGTCACGTTCGCCGATCCAGCAAATTCGGGCAAGCACATGTGCCGGCAACTCTTTTCGTATCAGTTCTTCCATAAATTTTCTGAAATCCATATTTCTGAAACGATGCGTCCAACCGGGCAAAACCACGGTTACGCGGTACGAATACGGATCGATCGGATCGCAACTGGTACACTGATCGGTACAAACCGGCATAAACTGTTCCTGCAATCCTTTGTCGCTTGTTACATCAGGACGAAGCAAAATATGTTCGACGATAAACATTCCTTCCTCGATAAAATCGTGCGTAAAAAACCGGATCATCTCAAGAATCGCTGATTTCAACTCTTCGGAAGTATCATAATACAAAAACTGCCGGGCAATAATCCGATCGGTACTGTTTGGATCGGCATTGGTATTGATCACGTCGAACGAATACTTTCCGGTTGGTGAAACCTGAACTTCAAAGTTTCCGACTTCGCTTTCGTCGCTAACTCCATCATCAAATGCTGCTTCCACCGTTTCAGGGCGGGTTTCCACAACCTTCACAATGGTCTGATAGAGTTCATCTTCGGCAAAACCACGCGTGCTGTAATCTTCTGTGGCTGAAAGGAAATACACTCCGTCGTTGTTTTTAATGTGCCAGCGAAATACTTCTTCTCCATCCGAATTGGTCAATTTGTAAGTTTCGATAAACGAGGGCGACAAATCCCGACGTTTAAATTCTTTGATGCCACTTAAACGTGCGATCCGTTTTTGTGCTCCGGCAATATTATCTGTATCCCAAAGATCTGCAGGATCCTGCTCGAAATAATTAAAAGCGCTTCCACGCCAGTTACTAATTCCTTTGCTTTTAATACTTCCATCCGCATTCAGAATCTCTCCGTACTCCGAGAGAAACAGCTCTTTTGCATTTATAACCGATTTGTCGGCATAATTACCGTAAAGTTCTTTCATTAAGAATGAGTACTCGCTGAATTTTTCGGAAAAGCGTGCGATCAAATGATCGAGCAACTGGTTTTTACGGGCAATGTTATCGTCTAAATCTGCCAGCAATTTTTGTGTCAGTTCATCGTCATTATCGGTAGGATAATCATTTACCAGCTCTGCAAAGTCCTTACTATCTTTTACTGTCTGGGTAAAATAGGTGTTCCCTATTTTATTATCTACTGAAAGCAACTCTTTCACCTTTTCAAGATGTGCAAAATAGGTAGCAAAAATCTGGTCGAAAAACAGCATGTAGCCTTTTAATTGTTTTGCCAGAGCTTTGCGTTCAACCGATGCACGCGAAGGTAACCCCACCTCTCCAATTCCGTAAGTTTGTGGAAAATCGTTCTGAATGGTAGTAGATTCGCCAGTATTCAAATAAGTTCCTTTTGGCACTTTAATTTCCATCCCCACTTTTGCCAGGGCTTGTTTTTCCACCTCATCGGCTTGTAGTTTTTTGCCATGTTCCTTCACCTTTTTGCTGTTCACATTCACCGGCAAAACACCTTTATAGTAACTAAACGCACTGGATTCGCTACGCTTCGGCTTTTTCCCCGAATCAATACAAATCAACCAGGCATCTGTTTCATTATCCGGATCCAGACAGTTGTTTATAGACATATCTTTGATGACTTTTACACCATCGATTTTCATAATCAACTGCATCAAATCCGACAAGCGCACCTCTGTTCTCAAACGTGCATTTTCCAGCTCCTGCGGATCGATAAAACCATTTGTTAGGGTTGGCCCTTCAAAAATCTGATCTGTGGTATAACCTTTATCAACCATTTGCTGAAGCGAATAAAACCACAAATCAGGTGAGAAATATTTATCGATGGCACGCAACACCTTTGCATAAACCAGTTCTTCGTCGGATTCAGGCTCTACTTCAATGCTGGCACAAACTTCAATCGGATGAGTTTCCACTTTCGTGACCTCGATTAAATCTTCGCAGAGGTTCCTGTTTTTATGATACAATTCAAAAATCAGTCCTTTTATCCGTTCCATTTCAGCATCTCTGTCGGCTTTCTTTGGAAATTCGGATTCATCGAGTTCTTCAAAATCCACGGAAAGTTTATACAGCCCGTTTAATTGAAAATCAGATTTCTGATCCTCATCAACCACACTAAAATCATCGGAATCATACGACAAAAGGTCGTTTTTGCAGTCCACATAAACTGTCTTCTCAAACTTCTGCAGCCAACAATTTTTTACACCTTCAATGTCGATAAAAAGTTTCCGGTAATCATTTTCAGTCACCGGTTTCGATGGTAAAATCTGCAGTGCTTTAAAAAACTGATCTTCTATCGATTTTGTGCTGTCGGCGGGAGTTAAAAGGTCCTTGACGGGCAGCGAAATGCGAGCGCCCAAATCCGTAATGGCGTAACACAACATTTCGAGAATCGTAATTCCCGGATCGTGCGTATTGTAATCTGTCCATATATTTCCTGCCAGTTTTTCAATATACTCCTGTCCTTTTTCTTTCAGAAAATTGTAATCCAGATCGTTGCGTGTCTCAACGTCTTTTGAAATGGTGATATGTTTGTTTAAGCTTGACATGTTTCTGCCGGTTCAATATCTGTGTTTAAACAATTATTTTCTACATCCTTTATGCTATGTTCTTTCGATGAAACAAGAATTGCTTCGGGACTGGATGGAACTGCACTGGTTACTTCCGTCTCAACATCGCTGCCCGCATTCTTTTGAAAAAGTCGTACATCGGTAATAAAATCGACATAATCGAGCTGTTCGGCATAGTTTATCACTACACTTTTGTGCAGCGACAGGCCAAACTGAATGGGTACGGTACGATCGAAAGCCCAGGGCGAAAGCAAACGTGTGAGGTCGTCATTCAGAACAGTTTTATAATACACCTGGTCGTAGCCTTTATGAAATTTCACTTTCAAATCAACCCGCAACTCTTCATATTCGGGATTGATCACAATAGTTTGCACCAATTTTGAGTTGTGTTCTCCCAGAAAATTCTGGATTTTATTCAAAGTTGCCTTGCTCACCCGCGGCTGATAAATATCGAATACATTCTTGTTTACAATGTCGGGGATAACCACCACAACCACACTTCCGGGCGCGAGATACTTTGTTTTTCGCTTATTGTCCACAACCTTCGAGCAAGTGTGACTCAAACATTTTACTTTGTGGATTTCCGGGAAATTCTGCAACACCAAATGCTCGTAATCCCAAATGGTAATCGCCCGGTTTTTATGTCTTAAACGTTCGCTGATTCTCCGATAATAAGCTTCATCGTTTTCTTCCGGTTTTCCTCCAAACGAATTATAAGGCTGCGAAAGTCCTTTCACTTTTGAAATTCGATTCACCATTTTTGAAATGGTTTCGCCCGGCAAACCATCAGCGAGATGTTGTAAGTTGTTATTATTGTTGCTAAACTCAGCTTTAACTACCTGTGCATGAATCCCGATCGCCTTCGAAACAGCATTATACTTTTTATGAATCAGGGCTTTCAGCCAAATATATCCAGAAGGTAAAAGTGTATTATCGTTATTGGCTTGTTTGGGTACCGAGAATTTCAGAATACCTGATTTAAGCAAATTGTCTGTATTGTTTGAGATAATTGCCGTTGAATCAAGTCGCTTCCAAAAATTGTTACAAAGCACAGCCCATTCCACTTTCTGTTTTCCCACGAACGACTCAACCTCGGGATTTTCGCTCCCCTCCAAAACCTGTATCAACAAGGAAATAGTTTGTTGCGGCAAAGCATTCTCCAGTCCGATATACAACTCGCCACCTTTGCAATACGTCGGAAGCAAAAACAGCTCAGGAGTCCCATCCTCTTCAGAAAAATTGTTTTTCTTTTTGAGAAGGATACATTCCTCACTTTGGCCAAACGGATGTTCATGAAACAATTGAAAATCCTTTGATTCATTTTTATCGACACCCGGTTCGATAGTTGCCAATGCCGAATAGTCCAGACTTATTTTCTCAGCAAACGGCGTGTAGGGTTCGTTGGGAACCAATACATTTGGGCTCTCGCTAGTGACTGATAATGCATAAAGTCGCGGATACATGCTATGCAAAAAGGAATGATTCAGCGAGAGACGGATTGGGCCGGAACCGATATCACCGGTCGAATTCGGAACTGTAAATTCTGCAAAACAATCATCGCCCTTCCTTTTAAACAACGGCATATCCTGTGGTATATCCAGTGGTTCCCAGTCGTTTTTCTTATTAATTTCAATTTCTGCGGAAAAATGGCCGTCATTTTTTACAATCAGGTTCGAAGTTTTCTTCGCCTTAAAATCCAATACATATTTTTTAGGAGACAAGGCAATCTGAAACGAACTGCGATACGCCAGATACCAGGCTCTGAAATCGTCGGGCGTATTTTTCCAAAGGATGTTAACCTTTAAATCGTCCCATTTCTTATTGAATAATTCGGGATAATCGATGTAAAACTTTGATTTTCCAACTGGTAAAGTTCCAAAAGGATAGAATGGTTTTGAGGCGTTCAACATGCCTGTATCATTCTTCAGACTGAGATTTCTGACATCGCGAACCGTCACTTTCAAATCTATCTTTTTAAGACTTTGCGCCAGCAGGTTTCGGTACAACTCGTGCCCGCTCGTTTTTTCCGTTTTTATAAGAACACGGCAAACCGGATACGAACTTTCAAAATTTTCGCCGTGCACATCAACCTTGTAGTTTACAATTGGTTCTTCGTATTTCGGTATTTGAAAAGCAATCTTTACTTGTTTTTTATTGCTTCCCGTGCCGGATGAAAATTCAGAAGTATCTACAATGTCAGATATTTCCATCCAATCTTTTTCGCCTGTGCAGTATATGGTAAGATTCTCACGGAGATCGTCTGCTGAAATCGATTTTTGCAATTCATCGGAAAAATTTAAATTGAGCTGAACGGTTCTTTCACCTTCCTGCAGTTGCAGGATTTCACCGGAGAGGGCAAAGCCAATTTTTGCATCCGGCAATTCAGGATATTCGCGTGTGACGGTTTGGGATTTGACTTCGTAATATCCGAACGGCCACCATTTTACTTCCTTATTTGGAAAATCTTCGCCATTCCCATCAAAAGAATTGGCTACTGCAGCGGCTTTAATTTTTGAGTTTTCGTGGTCGTTGTAAACACTTTTTAAAACCGCAACTTTTGTTTGATTGGCAATCAGCTCGTCGGTAGTTTTATATACCAGTTTTTTGCCGTCGGCATCTTTCCCGGCATCCAGTTGTGTTTCAGCTGCCACCTTCTCTGAAATGGCATTTTTTGCCAGTTCAAAAAGTACATGCACTTTATCGGGAGTGGCTTCCTGTTTTTCAATTTTCAGAATCTGCTTGTAATAAAAATCGAGGTGCCGTTTTGTAAGCCTATTAAATCTTTTCTTGGTAATTTCAAGCAGCTTAACAAAGGTCACAAACAAAGCCAAATGTGGTGTAATCGAATTCTCCTTTTCAATCTCTGAAAAAAATGCTTCGAGCTCTGTTTTTGATTTGAAAAATTCCTGCCAGTTACCTGCCGGCATTGTATGATTTTGCGTATCGAAATAATTAACATGAGAAGCAAAATTGTAGGCAAACTTCATCCAATCTTCAAGATCAAAATCGTTGAGTTTTACGGAATCAGGATTCAATGCATTGACAAACCGTTGCTGCTGTTCGGTGCCTTCTCTTGCCAGTAATATGTTTTTACCACATTTTGCCATTTTCAACTTTTAAAGTTCAGTGCCTTCTTCTTTGTAAAACGGGAAAACCATATTCTTTCTCGAATTGGTTACCCGAATGATATAATCGATATTTATGAACAGTTTTCCACTCAAATCGTCGGATTGACTGATACTGATTTTTGTGATTTCCATCCGTGGTTCATGATAAAGAATGGCCGTTTTTATTAAATCGATCACATAGATTTTCAGTGCAAGATTTAAAGGTTTAAACAACAACTCATTGAGGTTACAACCGTAATCGGGTACCATAATACGCTCTCCCAAACGTGTGGTAAGTAAAATCTCCAGACTGCTTTTTATATCGTCCTCATCCTGAAGCATTTTTACGCCTTTTGTTTCCTTCTTAAATTCGGGAGGGAAACTCCAACCTGTTCCTAAAAATGATTTATACGCATCCATTTTAACCTCCTATGTTTACTGTTGGACAACCGAGTATTATCGAGCCACCGTGCACTGTCATATCTCCCATTCGGGCAGCCGGCATTCCGCCAATCATTACAGTTGCTGATCCCACTGCAATGGTATCGGGCGGACCAGCACAGGTTGCCATATCTCCAACAACCGCAGCCGGCATACCTCCAATTAGTACCGTTGGTTTTCCCGGGCCGATAATTGGTCCCCCAACATGAGGAGAACCGTTGGGATTTACCATCGGACAGGTATGCATATCATTTATTCGTGCTGCAAGTGGCATATCAATTTATATTTACAAGTGATCCTTTAATTTCTGTAACAGCAGCTGAAGAAACTTCTGCACCTGCATTTCCTTCGGCTTTTAAGTTAGCCGATGCAGAAATTTCCACATTCATTCCCTCTATTTTCACATCACCGGTAGAACTCAACTCAATGTTGCCCCGGCTTTCCATTTTTATTCCATTGCTGTCGAGCGTAATCACATTCGAATTTTCATCTTCGAGTTGAATAACTCCGGCATCTTCATCAATCTTTATTTTTTTTCCGCTTGGCGTTTCCAGTGTAACCGATTTTTTATCATCATCGAAAATAAATTTCATCTCGCTGCGCGTTACAAAACCTTTTTCGTGATTATTGTCAGAAGCCACAATCGGAGCAGGTTTGGCACTGCTGTTCAGCATCCCGAGAATGATCGGGTCGTTGGGATTTCCATTCAGAAAACCAACAATCACCTCATCATTGATCTCGGGTCTGAAAAACGAACCCCGGTTTTCGCCGGCATCCAAAGTTGCTACACGCGCCCAAACACCCTGTTCGTCATTATTTATTAATGGCATTCGTACCAAAATCCGGTCCTCTTCTTTTGGATCGCCTTCCAATTGTGTGACTGTGGCAATTTGTAATCCGTTTACGGCAGCCAAGAGCCCGGATGCAGGCAGAGGATTTATATCAACAGTTTCTGAAAACCAACGGGGATTAATCCCAAATTGTGCATCGCAAGTCCAGTTTCCATCGGCAATCTGATGCCGAACTGCCGAGACATAAACCTTGCCGTTAAAACGATCGCCAACTCCTGCCAATTCAAGCGTAGTATTAGGTTTTACATCGTGCACTCCCTGAAATTTTACCTTCCCCCGAATTTTGGAGAGTTGGTTAAACAGGCTTTTTGCGTTGGCCCAATCCTGCAACCCGGCATCGGTAATTCCACTACCCTCTCTCAGTTCCAATTTATCAATACCGATAACCGATGCCAGATCTGCAGTTGAAAGATTTCCATTCAATTCCACTCCGGGAATATTTGCTTCTATTTCCAGAACATCCTGATTGGCAACATCCCAACCATACGAGGTCACATTGTCAAACTGATTTCGTGCGTCAATTTCTGCATCAAAGTCAAAGATGGTTGCCCCGTAAACCAACGTCAGTTTTTCAGACTGACTGTAATCGGGACTTACAACTGAAATTTTTCCATCGTCAACCACACAAACTTTACCGCTAGCCTGGGCACGTGTTACGAAAAAATCCCAGTCGCTAACATTGTATTGCACCATTTCCGGATGTTCAACATTCGTTTCTTCTATTTCATTGTCAATTCCATATTCTCCAATAATCTGATCCAGTATCTCGCTGTCTTTACTTTCGTAGAAATACTTACTTTTTCTGCCAACCGAGAGTTTTACAGCCACATCCTTGCATTCGATGATAAGTACTGCACCACTCGCCCTGATCTTCAGATTATGACGAATTACCAGACCTTTAAAAATGGTTTCTTCCTCCGAATGATACCCGGCTTTTATTTCAATTTCTTTACCCGGAATAAAAAGTTCTTCGTTGCTGAGTACAAAATCCTGAGTAGAAGGATCACCATCGAGCAGTACGATTTTTGCCCACGGAATCCGGTTGATCTCCTTCTCAACAATACTACTCAAAACCTGGTAAACTGAAGACAATTCCTCTCCTTCCACCAATATTTTGAACGTAACCAAATCGGTGGAACGTGCGGTTGATATGACTCTGCTTTCAGGCATTGGATGTTACTTTTTTAATGGGCGGAAAGAATATTTTCTGTCCAGCTTTTAATTTTCGGAAATTGGTGATCTTGTTTGCTTTTGCTACTTCGAGGTAATACTTCGGATCGCCGTAAATCCTGTGGGTCATCAGTGGCAGCGTATCACCCACATTAACAATACGAACATGCGTTAAGTCGGGCGAAGAATTGTTCTCCATTGCCACTCTCAGATTATCTTCGACAAAACCTTTAAACTTAGCAGTTGCACTAGCCCGCAGAGGTGTACCATCGGCTTTGAACAATTTATAGGTAATATCCAGTTCCTTTAGCACGCCTTTAAACAGCAGTGCTCCCCACGAAATTACCAGGTAATTGGGACGATGCTCGTTCCCGTTGTAATCGAAAACCACACGTTTAAAAAGATCGATATCGTCGGCAATTCCGACACCTTCATCTGCAGAAAGTGCATCATCGGAGGCGCCCGGAGTTCCATAGTTGATAAGTACACCGGTACGATCGAAAATAAATTCGAGCTGAAGATCTTCGGGTGGCGTCCGGTTATACCTCGGCGCAGAAGAACTTGTACCGGAACCCTGTCGTTGGTTTTGTTCCACTTTGTACTTTAAGTTGTACTTTTCGGGATTCAGCAACGAGCGAAACTCTCCGTTGGCCACTTCCGTCCGGAAAGTTGCATCTGAATACGCTTTGATATGCAATTTTATTAATTCGCCGGGCATATTAACGTTCCTCCTTTTTCGATAAAATTTCCATTACCTGTTCTACACAAGCTTCTATAATTTCATCCCGTTCGCTCTGATTACCGGAAATTTCTTGTGGAGCCTCATCTCCACTTTCTCCGACCTTAATTTTTATGTGTAATTCTTTAATTTCGATGGGCATAAGGCTACATTACGTTAAAATAATTGTAGTTAAGTTCCAGTGTTTCAATGACCAGTTTGTTCTGTTCCGCATCAAAATCGCTGATACTCCATTTTACCGGGTACGCGTGAACGACATTCCAGCTGAGCAAGGGTTCGTGCTTTTCGTTTAAGAGCTTTACGATCAGATTTGTTGGCTGAAAATCGAAATTATCGATCGCATTCCGAAACCATTCTATCAATGCTGAATCGACCAGCAAACCACGCTTCAAAACCAGATTCGGATATTTTGTACGAACCGGAACTTTGTGCTTAAACCGATTTTCTCCACCCTCGGCAATCTGTTCGGTCTCAACATCAACCGATAAACCGGAAACCGACTGAAACTGGAACTCGCCCGGAAAACTGTCGAATTCAACCTTAAAATGAAACCCGAGTGGTGGATAATAATCAGCCATTTTTATTCATTTTGAATCGTTAATCCTTCGTGAGCCAACTCCAGCGTTTCGATCGCCACCTCATTTCCATCAGCCTTTAAATCAGTCGACTGAACTTTTGTTGGCCATGCATTTTTCACTTTCCATACTACCACCGGAGAATGTTCTTCGTTCAGCAAACTAATGGTAATATTGCGGCGTTCGATGGTATTCAGTTTTACCGTATTCCACCAGTCGAAATATTCATTGTCGCTGGCAAAAGTTCCACGCTTCAGGGTAATATTGCCGTACTTTTTCATTCCGGGCATTTTGGTTTTTACATATTCAGGGCTTGCGCCGTGACGATATTCGACTACTTCGGTTTCAACATCTAATCCTGAAACCTCGGTGAATCCTATTTTTGTTCCTCCCCAGTCTACCTGAAAATGAAACTTTACAATTGGATATTCTGTTGCCATGATTTCTTCTTTTAAATATTAATGATTAAGATTCCTGCATTTTATGTGAGAATTTCAGGATAATAAACTCGGCCGGACGAACAGCTGCCATACCAATTTCTATGTTCATTTTACCTTCCAGAATATCCTGGGCGGTCATGGTTTGTCCTAATCCAACACGAACAAAAAAAGCATCTTCGGGCTTGGCACCAGCCAGTGCTCCGCCGCGCCATTGAAGCGTTAAAAAGTTTTCGATCATTGCACGAACTTTTACCCAAGTGTTGGCATCATTTGGTTCAAATACAAACTTTGCGGTGGCTTTTTTTACTGATTCTTCCACCATGTTAAAGAAGCGGCGCACCGGAATATATTTCCACTCGTTGTCGTTTCCTGCCAATGTACGTGCGCCCCAAATCAAAGTGCCAGCTCCGGCAAACGTACGGATTGCATTTATCGACTTTCCTGAGGTATCCATATTCAATCCTTCCTGCTCCTCGTTACTTACTTTTTTGTTTGGCCCGATAATGTTTGTTACGCCAACATTTGCAGGAGCTTTCCACACTCCTCGTGTCCGGTCAACACGGGCATAAATACCGGCAATTGCTCCCGACGGAGGAAGTGTTACCGTCAATTTTGCCAATTCAACTTTTATCTGATTGTACAACTCGGTGTTGACAGTCACCGTTGCATCGTTTACGAACAATCCATCAAGAGCTCCGGCTGCTGTGGGAGCCGGTGGAGTTGTTTGGTTGTGGGCAATTCCCACTTCACTTTCATCGTAAGCATAAGGCAAACTGGTTTTTAACCAGGGATAGTAAGCTGCTCCGTATTTCAGAAAATCGGTGCCCAGACTTATACCCGACCGCAGGGTGCTTGCAAAGGTACTTGCCTCGTTGTAGGTATCGATAATAGCAAAACGATCCTGCAGTTTCTGACATTGAGTAAGTGCGTCTTCCGCTAAGCCGTAAAAATTGGTTGGCGATGCAATACTTGTTGCGTCAGGAAAAACAATCAATGTAGGTTCATCTTCTTTTGCCAGTTCGGCCAAACCTCCATTGGCGCCCAAATCAGTTTTGCTAACGGTTGCCAAGTAATCGCCCACCGAAATAATGTAACAGGGACCTCCGCCATTTGCAAAATACATTTGCATGGAGTAGTACATTTTAAAAGGTGATTTTGAACCGGGTTCAGGGACTTCAATTTTACGTGTTAAAGCTCCCGAAGAATCATAAACATCGTCGATATTTACAACAATACTCTCTTCTTTATCTGCCCCCCCAAAATACTGCTCGTATTCAAGCAACGAAGTAATTCGGGTGGGTGTATTAAGCAAGTCATCGTCAACGATTTTTTTTGCTTTTTCAGTGTAGCCAATAAAGGCGGGAATGGCGGTCTCAACCTGAGCCACCGAAGGCGGTAAAACCGAAATTTCCTCGACGTAAACGCCTGGTGTTTTGTACGTTGTTGCCATAACTGTTTAATTTTAGTGTTACATGTATATTTCTGAGTATATTTTATTGTTGGCACTGTTGGGCTTAACCAGGCTCGCATCGGGGTTTGGAAGCTCAACTCCACCATGTTCTACCGAAATAAATCCGCAGTATGTAAGCGGCTGACTTTGTTTGGTAATCAAGTGTTTCGCATTACCGCCCTCTTTTTTTACATCATCGGTATTTTCTACTACCTGATCCTCGTTAAAAATGTACCTCCATATAGTTTTTCTGTTTTCAAAAACGATTTCAAAAACCTGGCTCGGAGTACGTATTTTGCTTTGACTGTTTGTTACATTTAGAGAAGGAGTACTGCCTTTTATGTGGATTTTAACCAAGCCAAAAAGATTATTCCGTTCAGCAGATGTAAGTTCTTGCAACTCGTTTGTTGCGCTTTGGTTGTTTAGCGTATAATTGTTGTTAACTGTACTGTTGTTTCCACTCTTTTTTATGAGTGGGAATGTGGGAGATTCAGTACTTAACCGTTTGTTTGAAAAGAAAAAAAGCTTATCTGCACTTTCAAATTCTAAATTGGAAAAATTAAAGAATGTGTGGTTCTTAAGTTTCAACAAAAAGGTAAATTCCAGATCATCGGCGAGAGAAATAAAAGGGAAATTTTCATTTGACTCTGAAATTTTCGTCCATATAATAAATCCGGAAGTATTGGTTTTGAAAACCAACTGATGTCCGTCTATCTTTTGACGACTTTTTGCAGAAGGGAGGACAGTAAACAAATTTGAAAGGTTATAGCAGATAAGCTGTTTATATTGTTCGGCTTCACTCATGGTCAAATAATCCTGAGTTCCTTTGTTTAAATAGTACTTATGCAGAATATTTACCTGAAAAAGCGGTTTGTATTTTATTGAAAATGTCATTCAGTATTATTGTTAAGGGTTCCGTTAACCTGTGTAATAACTTCAGAAGTGGCGAGCTTTTTATCGCGCTCAACCTGAATCATTTGTACTTTATACACCACCGATGGCAACTGACGTCCGCCCAGAATTCCCCAAATGTGATTTAACACTTCGAAGCCCGGCGTATAGATTTCAACATTAAATTTGAATGATTCAAGCACATCCATCGATGCATTTGACCGGTTATAAATTGTATTGGCTGAAGTAAATACACGTTTCCCCTGGAAAAATTCAATGGTTTTTGAGATGCTGATTAAAGAGTTATCGTACGAGTCGCAATAGGCACTTACAATAAAAAACAGATTTAAACTGACGGGGGGATTTCGGTATTCGGTTTTATTGTTGACCACTTTCGCAGTTGGAAGATTTTTCAATGTATTTTCCTCCTCAACGCTTAGTAAGGTCATTATAACCTTGCCTTCCAAATCAGAGGCAATGTCGCTTCCCGACTCCAACATCGCAACATTATCGAGTACAACAATTTTACCCAATCCGGAGTCCTCCAAATATTTTTCGAGTTGTTCTTTGAGAATTTGTAAGGTTTCGTAAATCATTATTTACTTATTAGGGTTTCGTAAAACCAATTACTTCACAATACAAACACACTCTAATAGAGTGAACCTATAATTCTAATGAAACCGGGCCTTGGCGTCTTATCTTCTGTATTAAACAAGCTTTTTAGAGCTCATTTTTGATTTAATCGTGACAACAAGTTACGACAATATGATATACAAGTCAATACATTTAATAATTCTAACGAACACAAATCCATTAACAAAATTACATTCACCGCTACAAACACTATTTTTGGTAACACTACGATCCGATTAAATCTTCCAAAATAGAAGAGATTCCCTGCATGTCGGCAAACAGGTTTCGCTTTATTGTATTTCGCTCAGAATGATAATCAGTTACATTCTGTAAACCGACCCTCCCAACAGCTATCATCTTGAAAAAGCCTGTTATAAAGTTTCTGTAAACTTTTCGCCCCAGTACAAGATATTTTATCAATAATGAACAAATTTTTAGAGGGTATAGCGTTTCCCAATCCTATAACCAGAAGTGTATTAACGACCTAAAGAAAGTTAAAAAATAATTATTATGTTACACAATAATATTCATTATCATGTGTTTCATATTCGTAATGAACCATCGAAATAAAATAAACATAATCATCAACGATATAGTCATTTCATTTAAAACCAAAATTTATGAAAGCAATCTTAACCTTTTTATTTTCATTATTTTATCTTCAATTTACTTATGGAGCAGATTATGATGTAGTAGACGACGGATCTGATGGAATATTTTCTAAAGGGTCAAATGCTTACGGATATATGAAAGTGCAAACGTATGCGGATGTAACTCCACCTTCTGTTACCAGCATAACTTTATCCGGTTTGCCGCTAATTAATAGCTCCTTGGTTACTTTTAGTGTAGGTTTTGATGAAAGTGCATACAATATTAGCACCGACGACTTCCAGGTTACAACGGTTTCCGATAATGCCACCGGTTATGTCAGTTCAGTGAGTAATTCATCAGGGACTATGGTTAATGTTACAGTTCATTCCATTTCAGGAACAGGGATAATCCGACTTGACTTAAAGAGCAATACAAATATTGTTGATAGTAGTGGAAACGGGAATGGTACAAATGGTTACGCAGCTGAATATACATCAGGATCCACGCATACTGTTGACCGTGATCCACCTTCTGCGCCCTCTGCTCCTGATCTTGATACTGGATCAGATTCGGGTATATCGAACACCGATAATATTACAAATGAAAATATACCTACTTTCACAGGAACTGCGGATCCCAATTCAACAGTAACGGTACTTTCTTCGATTAATGGAATTTTAGGCACAACAACGGCTGATGCCGGCGGAAACTGGTATTTTGTATCGTATAATGTACTTTCTGACGGATTGCACAATATCACAACTACTGCCACAGATGCTGCCGGCAATACAAGCTCTGCATCTTCAGCACTTGCAATAACCATTGATAGCACAGAACCTTCTGTGCCCTCAACTCCTGCTCTTGTTACAGGATCGGATTCCGGTTTATCAAACACCGATAATATTACAAATGTTACTACTCCTACTTTCACAGGAACTGCCGAAGCCAACTCTACCATAACGGTTATTTCTTCGGTTGACGGAATGTTAGGGACAACAACAACTGATATCGGCGGAAACTGGTATTTTGTATCTTTTAGTGCACTTTCTGAAGGATCACACAATATCACGGCCACTGTCACAGATGTTGCAGGAAATATAAGCTCTGAATCTTCGGCACTGACAATAACCACTGATACTTCAGAACCTTCTGCGCCCTCTACTCCTGATCTTCATGCAGGATCAGATTCGGGGGTATCAAACACCGATAATATAACAAATGATAACACTCCTACTTTCACCGGAACTGCAGAGGCCAATTCAACAGTAACGATTATTTCGTCGGTTGACGGATCATTAGGAACAACAATTGCGGATGATAATGGAAACTGGTCGTTTACATCTTATCGTACACTTTCGGAAGAATCACACAATATAACAGCAATTGCCACAGATGTTGCAGGGAATACAAGCTCTGAATCTTCGGCACTGGCAATAACTATTGATACTGCTTCACCGGAAGCCAAATGTAAAAACATAAGCATAGGACTGGATCAAAACGGGCAAGCGTCTATTACTGCAGCTCAGTTGGACAGAGGATCTACTGACAACCATGCATTGGATAAAATGTGGCTCGATAGGTACAATTTTTCAATAACAAACATGGGTGATAATCTGGTTACCCTGTATGTATCGGATATAGCTGGCAATTTGTCTAGTTGTACGGCTGTTGTTAAGGTTGAAGACAACATTGCACCTAAAGTAAATTGCAACAAAATCACCATTTATCTCGATGAAAACGGAGAATATCCGCTTACCGATGACGATTTACTTGCCTTATCAAACGGAACAACCGACAATGTAACGGCAATCGAAGATCTGGACATATCGGCTTATGTATATCCAAAAGCACTTAACTGTAATGAAAATGGACACCAGGTAGCAGTTCAGGTAATGGCCATTGATAACGCAGGGAACCAAGGCGAGTGCGTGGTATTGGTTGATGTTCTCGACACCTTACCTCTTACGGTCAATAATATCGATGATATAGAGGTGATGGTCGGTACCGGAAAATGCGATACGACAATCACCTACCCCGAACTGATCACAAGTAACAAATGCGCTGATTTCACCCAGGTTTCAGGATTAGGACCTTACGGCGATTTCCCCATAGGTACAACCGAAGAAAAATGGTTGTTGTCGAATACACAAGGCAATTCACTCGAATTCTCGTTTTTTGTTACCGTAACCGCAGAAAATATACCTCCCACTCTTGATTCGATTGAGGACATTGATATTACAGGACTTGTTACCGAATTTGTAGTTCCTTTAACCGGTATTACTTATGGAGACAACTGCATAGAGCAAGACATTCTGATTACTGCTACAGGAATGAATCAGGAAATAATAAGCGCTATTAATGTAAACTACACATCTCCTGAAACAACAGGCGAACTGATACTAAGCATACCACCATTTGCCAGAGGCTGGGATATAATTACTGTAACGGTTGAAGATAGCGACGGCGCTGCTACCTCACAAACATTTTTTGTTATGGTGAATCATACCAACCAGGCTCCGGAGGAGACAAGTTTAATACCCGACCAGGAAGTAATTGCCGACCGTACCCTGGCGTTAAATCTGGGTGATTTTTTTGATGATCCCGACGGGGATATGCTTACTTATGAAGTTTCGATGGAAGATGGCAGCGCATTGCCAGACTGGATAAGTAACGATGGCGATACGCTCTTTGCCATGCCATCTATATCGAATACCGGTTGCGTTTCAATAGTTGTTTCAGCAAGCGATCCTTTCATGGTTTCTGTAAGCGACACTTTTCAAGTCTGTGCTTTGGGCTATCCGACTGGAATTGATGATATAGATTCCAGAAAACTCAGCATGAATTTGTACCCGAATCCGTCGAGAGGAATGGTAACACTGGAACTTGAAACCCCTGAAATGGATGATGCAGAACTTACGGTTACTAATACGGCAGGAATACGCATTTTTCATAAAACCTATCGTAACCAGCAACTCATCCAGTTCAATTTGTCCGACCAGTTATCAGGCTTATATCTTGTCAACCTAAAAATTGGAGATCAGTATTTTAATCAGAAGCTAATTCTAAGAAAGTAAAAACGGATTAATATCGCATTCATAAAAATAGGAGTAGCACAATTGTTACTCCTATTTTTATGAATAACTCCCATCCTTAAACATCTTTACTGCATATATTAAACGAATCTAATACTAAAACTTCAGGGCATTTAAATGAAGAGTTCCACCAAATGCAAAGGGGTAAATTCAGAATAAAAACAACCCACTCAGCTAAGCTTTGTAATAAAACCGAACAGGTTATTTACCAAACAAACGATTTGGAAATTTTAATTGACAGCGATTGTAAATAAATGACCAACTGTTTTCTCACTTTATTTGAGAAACTACTATTCTGGTTTTTTCAACTCCACAAACAAATTCTGAATCTCTTTAATTAAAGCAGAATGCGATCCGGGAAAGTGGTTAAACATGAATGAAAACACAACGGTTTTTCCCGAATCGGTTTTTAAATAGCCCGAATAACAACGCACCCGTGTCATCGAACCGCTTTTGGCCTGCAACGTATTTCCGGGTAACAAAGTAGTATCAAAACGTTTAAATGTACCTTTGCCCGCTGTTGGCAACGAATTTACAAACGACTTGTTTTGGGCCATATAAATTAGAAATTCCGTAAAAAATTGAGGGGCAACTGCATTAAAATGCGACAAACCACTGCCATCTTCCATAAAAAGGTATTCGGTAGAAATTCCTTTCGCGTCCCAAAACTCTTTTAATAGTTTGATTGCTTCCTTACGATCTCCCAAACCATTTTTCTCAACAGCAATCTGGTTCAAAAAATGCTCGGCAAACAGGTTAACGCTTTCGTAGTTCAATACTTTTCCAATTTCGGCAAGAGTTGGTGATTCCTGAATATAAATTGTTTCTAGGCCTTTTTTATCCACCTTTTCAAACCTGATTTCACCCATCATAAAAATGCCTTCATCAGATAGTGCCTTCAAAAATTCCTGAGCTAAAATTTCCTCCGGCTGTGGTATGGATGCTTTTATGGTAAATGCATCGCGGTTACGGGGAATAGTTCCCCGAATTACTCTTGCTTTGTCAAACGGGCCACCAAAAACATAAGCATTGTCACCATTGTTGTCGGCCGAAAGTACTTCGTTGCTTATCACCATCCTTTCAATTTTTGGATTAACAGCAATCACTTTTGTTAACTTCCCAACGTTTTTCGGTGATGAAAAGGTTATTCTATACATATTGTCGTAAACCGTAAAAGCATTCGGGCCGGCTCCATAATAATTTCCTAAATCGCCCCAAACCCACGAATCAGGCACTTTTTCAGGCGTATAAATCGAAGCATCTAAAATTAAATCGCCTTTTATTTTTTTAATCTCGCTGGCCTTAATTTTCTCTGCCCAGATTTTCAGAAAATCCATGTAATGGTCCTGAAAATACTCAGATCCCAAAGCAGGATCGGCACCCCCAACTATAACCAGGTCACCTTTTAAATCTCCGTTTTTATTCAATTTACCCTGCCAGGCAATTTCGGTTTCAAACGTATACTCGTCACCCAGTATTTCGAAAGCTGAACCCGAAGTTATCAGTTTCATGGTTGAAGCCGGAACAAGCACCTGATTTGCATTCAGATTAAATACCTCGTCACCCGATGCCAAATCGAGTACATGCATCCCTACAGATGCATTTTTATACTCAGGTTTTTGAAGCAGTTCATGAACTGCAGATTCGAATTGTGTTTGAGATGCAACATAAAATGCTAAAACACTAAAAAACAGAGTGAAGAAAAAACGTGAAATCATTTTTATTACTTTTGAAACTTTAAAAGTAACAGATTGTTGGGGCCTGTAACAGAGATCTGCTAAAATTTAATAAACAGTTGCCATTTAGTAAAGTTTCAATACCGGCACCAAACATATCAAATTAAAAGTAATGCTACGAACCATTTTAATTGTAGGTACAGGAGGATTTATTGGAAGTGTGATGCGCTACCTTGTACAAATTTTTGTTGAGAAAGGTATGTCAACCACTTTTCCGTGGGGAACTTTTGTGGCCAACATCGCCGGTAGTTTTATTATTGGAATTGTTTTCGCACTGGTGCAAAAAGGAACTCTTCTGAGTTCCGAATGGCGTATGTTTCTCGCTGTTGGCGTGTGTGGCGGATTTACCACCTTTTCGTCGTTTGCCTACAATAACTTAAACATGTTGAAAGATCAGGCCTACGGACAATTTATATGGAATGTGGGCGGCAGTTTATTTTTCGGCTTGCTGGCAGTGTATTTAGGCATGATTCTGGTGAGGGTAATTCTTCAGTAAACGCCTTAAATTAAGAATCCGAATCGCCAACCTGACAATCCGGATCTGTATTTATCTAATTTCTGAATTTTACTTCTTCACACCATCTAGATGGGCAATCCCCATTCCTTCCAGTAATTCTTTTCTTATCGGTTCAATAGCATCGTTCAGTTTCTGAAGGCCAAAATCCAAACCACCAATGGTTCTCAAAGGCCTTTCTCCGGGTTTTGCATTGATCAGGTCTTCAAAAATCTGTACAATAATCATCGGATCTGTTGGTGCATTTTCATCTGCAAATAAGTTCATTACACTCTCGCCAAAACCATCAGCAAACTCTTTTACGTGTTTGTATGCATGAGCCACTTCTTCATTTTCAGCCTGAACAATATTGCCAAAAAAATTAGTAGCAAATGGCCCGGGCTCAACAATTGCAACATCAATTCCAAACGGAGCTAACTCATAACGCATGGCTTCACTCAATCCTTCTACCCCCCACTTGCTCGCATGATAAACTCCAAAAGCAGGAAAGGCTCCACGTCCTGCCACCGAACTCAACTGAATAATAAGCCCCGACTTTTGAGCACGCATACCCGGCAAAACAGCCTGGGCTACCCGAATATTACCGACAATATTTAGATCAAGTTGTTCCAAAACGGCACTGGGCGAAAAAGCCTCCATTGCACCGCCATATCCTAAACCGGCATTGTTTATTAATACATCTACAGTTGGAATTTGTGCTGCCGCCGCCTTCACACTTTCATCCGATGTAACATCCATCTCCAAAACCCGAATTTTGAACCCATTTGTTCTGCCAAATTGTTCGAGATCAGTTGCAGGTTCAACATTTTTACTGCTAACATTTCGCATGGTAGCTATTACCTGATGCCCTTTTTCTGCCAGGTATTTTGAAGCTAAAAAGCCGAAGCCTGAGCTGCAGCCTGTAATTAAAATCGTTTTCATGATTTAGTTTTTGGTGAATAAATAAAAGCAATATAATACTTGCAGGTATTTTATTGTAAACATCTGCATTTAAAGAATTGTTCAGCATCTGCTTTTGTTAAAACCAACAACTTTCACCAAACCAGTTTACAGATCACAATTAATGCTCAATCTGAAACCAAATCCATTGAATTTCGTGTAATAGAAAACAGTTGATAAACCATAAAAATCTTAAACAATGAAAACTTCAGAAAAAAACGGAATCCTAAAAATTTACATAGGCGAGGGTGATAAAGTAAATGGCCGCCTTTTGTTTGAAGAAATTGTTTTTGAAGCAAGAAATCAAGGATTGGCGGGAGCTACAGTGTATAAAGGTCTAATGTCGTTTGGTGCCAGCCATTCTATTCATACCATGAAAATTTTTGCCTTATCGAGCGACTTACCGGTTATTATTGAAATTGTAGACAACGTTGAAAAACTGGATGAATTTATACCTCAGATAAACAAGCTTATTGACCATAGTCAAAAGGGCGGTTTAGTAACTTTTCAGGAACTTAGCGTGGTGCGTTACAAAAAGGGAGGTAAATACAAAGAAACTTATACTTAGAAAGTACATTCTGAACATCTCAATTTTATTTAATCAGATTCAAAATAGAACTTTACATGTTTTACCTAACCGCCACTCGTTCCATGAAGATCAATGAATTATAATTCACACCCAATTAAAAGACTTCAAAGTACTTTACTTCAATAGTTTAACTTAACGTTAATAAAGTTTTTACTGCTTTAAATAAGCCATTTTGCGAGCAGAAATGACCTAATATTTTATATTTTCACGCCGCGTTAAAACAGATAGGCAAATTGCCCTTTTAAAAGCAAGTGTTGTAATCTGTTTCAACAATGAAAATCAATATAATTATTAGAATATGAGTTTTACACACGAAGTTGCAGGTATGATTTGCGTTGCTCAGGGAGCAAATCATGGCCCGGCTCCAATTCCACAAGAAGGAAACTGGACTAAAGCCAAACAAGTTACAGACATTTCGGGTTTAACCCACGGTGTTGGTTGGTGTGCCCCACAACAGGGAGCATGTAAATTAACCCTAAACGTAAAAGAAGGTATTATTGAAGAAGCATTGATTGAAACTATCGGTTGTACCGGTATGACTCACTCAGCTGCAATGGCTTCAGAAATTCTTCCTGGAAAAACAATTTTGGAAGCATTAAATACCGACCTTGTTTGTGATGCAATTAACGTTGCAATGCGCGAACTTTTCTTACAAATTGTGTATGGTCGTTCGCAAACTGCTTTCTCTGAAGGTGGTCTTCCAATTGGAGCTGGCCTTGAAGATTTAGGTAAAGGTTTACGTGGTGTTACCGGTACTTTGTACGGAACTACAGCTAAAGGTCCTCGTTACCTTGAAGTAGCTGAAGGTTATGTCGCTAAAATCGGTTTAGATGCTGATGACGAAATCATCGGTTACGAATTTGTTCAATTGGGACGAATGATGGACATGATTAAAGCAGGTAAAGATGCTAACGAAGCTCTTAAAGAAGCTACCGGAACTTACGGACGTTATGCCGATGCAGTTAAAACAATTGACCCACGTAAAGAATAGGAGAATAGAATTATGCCATTATTTGAAAGTTACGACAGAAGAATTAAGCAGATAGATGCTGTTCTAAATTCATACGGAATTGCTTCGATTGAAGAAGCAAAACAAATTTGCGACGACAAAGGTGTTGATGTTTATAACGTTGTTAAAGACACACAGCCTATCGCATTCGAAAACGCAATGTGGGCTTATATTGTAGGTGCTGCCATTGCCATTAAAAAAGGTCAGACTGAAGCTTCTGATATTGCCTCAACTTTGGGCGAAGGTTTACAGGCTTTTTGTATTCCTGGATCGGTTGCTGATGATAGAAAAGTAGGTATTGGCCATGGTAACCTGGCTGCCATGCTTTTAAAAGAAGAGACAAAATGTTTCGCTCTTTTAGCTGGTCACGAATCGTTTGCTGCTGCCGAAGGTGCCATAAAAATTGCCAACTTTGCTAACCGCGTGCGTAAAGAGCCTTTACGTGTAATCCTTAACGGACTAGGTAAAGATGCTGCTAAAATTATTTCACGTATCAACGGTTTTACTTATGTTGAAACTGAATTTGATTACGTAACAGGTGAAGTAAAAGAAGTAAGCCGTAAAAAATACTCGGATGGTACTCGCGGTGGTGTAAACTGTTACGGTGCTAACGATGTGCGCGAAGGTGTTGCTATTCTTCATAAAGAAGGTGTTGATGTATCGATTACCGGTAACTCAACTAACCCAACACGTTTCCAGCACCCTGTTGCAGGTACATACAAAAAAGAGTGTTTAGAGCAAGGTAAAAAATACTTCTCTGTTGCTTCTGGTGGTGGTACTGGTCGTACTTTACACCCCGACAACATGGCTGCAGGTCCTGCTTCGTATGGTATGACTGATACTATGGGACGTATGCACTCTGATGCACAGTTCGCTGGTTCTTCTTCAGTTCCTGCTCACGTTGAGATGATGGGATTGATTGGAATGGGTAACAATCCAATGGTTGGTGCATCTGTTGCTGTTGCAGTAGCAGTTTCGCAAGCTTAAGATTTTTAATAAAATCGAAATATTTCAAGCCCTGTTGGTTTTTCCGGCAGGGCTTTTTGTTTGTGTGTAGCTGTTTCTATTCAATAGAATTAGCTTATAGATAGACAATTAATACATGTCGGCGAATTATAAAAAATCTATTTAATGAATTCTGTAATTGGAACAGGTAACAACGTAATCCCAATGTGGGGTTGGTGCATCTGTTGCTGTTGCAGTTTCGCAAGCTTAAGATTTTTAATAAAATCGAAATATTTCAGGCCCTGTTGGTTTTTCCGGCAGGGCTTTTTGTTTTTGAAAAAATATACTTAGAGGTACAAAGTTTAAGAGAAATCCATAGCTTTGTGCCTCTCTTTTTAAACATTAGCTTACAATGATAAATAATAATACAAAAGAAGAATTCATCACAGAAGCTCAGAAACTTTTTGATGAAGGTTATGCCTGCTCTCAATCAGTATTATTGGCTTTTGCCAATCATTTCAAATTAGATAAAACAACTGCCAAACGTATTTCGGCCACTTTTGGCGGAGGAATGGGACGCCTGCGCGAAACCTGTGGCGCAGTAACCGGGGGATTTATGGTTTTGGGACTGGCTTTTGGAAACGAAGAGCCTAACGACATGGACACCAAATTGAACAGTTACAAAAAAGTACGGGAATTAAACAAACTGGTAACCAAAGTGCATGGTACATCGAACTGCCGGCAGTTGTTGATTAAGCATGCCTCTGAGCAACAGGTAAAAGACAGGAAACACCACAAACTGATTTGTCGGCAGGTTGTTGGCGATACCTCCGGACTTGTTTTCGATATTTTAAAAAATAGTCAGAAAATTTAGTCGTAACAATCTACTTCTCTATCACACAAAACAAGAATCTTACTCCTTTTTAACCTACTCCCCATTTCATTAATACATTGGATTCCAACTGCAAGTATCATTGCATATCGGTGTAAAAATTACTAACTTACATCGGTTGTAAACCGGCGTCTAAATTCAGAGTTAAAAATCCATTAATCTTACTCAATTATTGAAACAATTTGGAAGCTCCCGCGTTTACCTTTCAGAAATTCAAAACGTACAAACGTAAGTTAAACAATAAATAAAAACTACTCACATGTTAATTAGCGATGTTAAAGCAAGAGAAATTTTAGATTCTCGTGGTAACCCAACTTTAGAAGTTGAAGTTTTATTAGAAAGTGGTGCATTTGGCCGCGCTGCTGTTCCTTCAGGCGCATCAACCGGTGAAAACGAAGCACTTGAACTACGCGATGGCGATAAAGCCCGCTACCTTGGTAAGGGGTGTTTAAAAGCTGTTCAAAATGTAAACGAAGTAATTGCCAAAGAAATTGTTGGCATGGATGCTACCGACCAGGTGGCTGTCGACAGCAAATTATTGGAACTTGACGGAACCAAAACAAAATCGAATTTAGGTGCAAATGCCATGTTGGGTGTATCCTTAGCGGTTGCTAAAGCAGCTGCTGAATATTCCGAACTGCCTTTGTATCGCTACCTCGGTGGAACCAACGCAAAAACGTTGCCTGTTCCAATGATGAACATCATAAACGGAGGATCACACTCTGATGCTACAATAGCTTTCCAGGAATTTATGATTCGCCCGATTGGCGCTCCAACTTTCCGTGAAGGGTTGCGAATGGGAGCAGAAGTATTCCACGCTCTGAAAAAAGTATTAAGTAAAAAAGGCCTTTCAACTGCAGTTGGCGACGAAGGTGGTTTTGCTCCGATGTTAGGAGGAACAGAAGAAGCTATTGAGTCGATTTTAACGGCAATTAATGATGCAGGTTACAAGCCGGGCCGCGCTGAAGACGGAGGTGATGTTTCCATTGCAATGGACTGTGCTGCATCAGAATTTCACAAAGACGGAGTTTACGATTACAGTATTTTTGAGCCAAACGGAGTAAAACGTAATGCCGACGAACAAGCTGCCTATTTAGCAGAATTGGTTGCGAAATATCCGATCGACTCGATTGAAGACGGTATGGACGAAGGCGACTGGGACGGATGGGTAAAACTAAATGCTGCCATTGGCGACAAATGCCAGCTGGTTGGCGACGACCTTTTTGTAACCAACGTTGAATACCTGCAAAAGGGCATTGAGTTGGGTGCTGCCAATTCAATTCTTATAAAAGTAAACCAGATTGGTACCTTAACCGAAACTTTGGATGCCATAGAAATGGCGCACCGCGCAGGTTACACTTCGGTAACTTCGCACCGCTCGGGTGAAACCGAAGATGCTACCATTGCCGACATTGCAGTGGCTACCAACTCGGGGCAGATTAAAACCGGTTCGTTGAGCCGCTCCGACCGTATGGCAAAATACAACCAGTTGCTTCGCATTGAAGAAGAATTGGGAGCCAGTGCCATTTACGGATACAAAAAAATCTATAAGAAGTAAGGATATTATTTAGATAATTTCATAAACCGCTTTTCTTTTGAAAGGCGGTTTTTTTTATGCTATAAAATGGATTGCCTGAAAATTAAGGGATAAAATGCTGATACAAGCCTGACTTTGAAGTTTGGTATAATTTGAACAAATCACTGAACTTACTTGCTTTATATAGAGGAAGAATAAACTTCAGAGTGTATGTTTAAAAAATCTGGCATATTGTTATTTCTGCTTTTTGTATCGATATTGACAAAAGCACAGGCGCCCAGTGGCATACCTTACGGTAAAGCTGAGCCTCTGGAATTGAACCTGCTCAACATTATTCTTTTCATTGTATTCCCTATTCTGCTTCTAATCATTTACATTGTACGCAAACGCAACAGGCGAAAGTAAACAAAACGACAACAGTGCTACAGTTTAAACTTCTCCATGAACTCATCCAAAATATCGCCAAGTTTCGGATAACCGATTTCTTCCAGGTCGTACATTACCCGTGTACTTGGTTTATTAATTTTTATTATGCGGCCCAGGTTAATGGGTGTGGCAATTATTACCGAATCGCAATCGGTGGCATTAATGGTTGTTTCAAGGTCTTTTATCTGCTTGTCTCCATACCCCATTGCCGGAAGCAACTGACCGATATCCGGATAAATTTTGAATGTTTTTGCCAATTTGCCAACCGCATATGGCCGAGGATCGATAATGTCGGATGCCCCGTATTTTTGAGCCGCCACTATTCCTGCCCCTATCTTCATTTCGCCGTGTGTTAAAGTAGGACCATCTTCTACAACCAAAACCCGCTTGCCTTTGATAACCTCCGGATTTTCAACTTTTACGGGGCTGGCGGCATCGATAACCACTGCTCCGGGATTAATTTTATCAATGTTCTCGCGCAATAGCTGAACATCTTCAGGAGCAGCAGTTTCAATTTTATTAATAATAATTACGTCAGTATTTATCAGGTTTGCTTCGCTTGGATAATAGGTAAGCTCGGCCCCTACCCTGTGCGGATCGGCAATGGTAATAGTTAAATCAGGTACAAAAAACGAAAAATCATTATTACCCCCGTCCCAAAGAATTACATCACAACCATCAGGATCGTTTTCAGCCACACGCAAAATCGCTTCGTAATCTATTCCGGCATAAATAACATTGCCGCGTATCACATGCGGTTCGTATTCTTCCATTTCTTCAATAGTACATTTGTGTTTGGTCAAATCTTCAAGTGTAGCAAAACGTTGTACTTTCTGTTCGGCAAGATTTCCATAGGGCATGGGATGACGAACCGCAACCACTTTCAGTCCTTTTGCCATTAAAAGCTGAATAATCTTCCGGCTGGTCTGGCTTTTCCCACATCCGGTGCGGGTGGCACAAACCGAAATTACCGGTTTTGTACTTTTCACCATAGTATATTTCGGGCTCAACAGCATAAAGTTTGCCCCTGCAGCGTTTACTTTCGCTCCAATTCGCATCACATACTGGTTGGGCACATCGCTGTACGAAAATACACAGGTATCAACATTCATATCTTTTATCAATCGCGACAGTTCTTCCTGTGCGTAAATGGGAATGCCATTGGGATAAAGGCTACCGGCCAAAACTGCAGGATATTCTCTGCCGTCAATGTCGGGAATCTGTGCGGCAGTAAAAGCCACAACTTCGTACACTTCATTATCTCTGAACACGGTATTGAAATTATGAAAATCCCTTCCGGCAGCGCCAAGAATTAGAACACGCTTTTTACTCATGATACCTAAGTTTTGATTACCCAAAATGTAAACAGATTTAGCCTCATAAAACAGGATAAAACTCAGTATTGAATAAATGAACAGGTAAGTAAAGCAGATGAGAACTCGACCACCTACGAGCCAGAAAAGATTGAATCAATCTCTTTTCAATCTTCATCAATCTGTTTTCAACCTGAAACCAAATGATAATATTTTACTCTAAAAAATACAAACCTCATTGATAAGATACTACACTTTAAACTACTTCAAACCTTCAATCCACTTAAGAATTTTTTTGAAATGTGTTCCTTCCCAGTATATATGTCCGCAGCCTTTACATTTCCAAAACTCATTGTATGTAGTAAAAGTATCTTCGGGCACCTTTTTTCTTACTTCATTTTTATCAACCTCTGCTAAGGTGCCATTGCAAGCTGAACAACGTGTAAAAGGTCGGAAATTATTTTGTAACTGTAAGCGTCCAACCACTTCTGTCAATTGTTTTTTCGGGTCATCAGTGCGTAACCAGTAACCGTGTTTTACCGCCGAATGTTTTAGCACGCCTATATCGCGTGTAAGAATAGTCCGTTTTTCGGCAAGAGATATAGCTACGAGCTCTTCGTCGGCATAGTCATTCCGATACAAGGTATCGAAACCAAGCAGTCGCAACTTTTGTGCTAATTTTCCCAGATTAACATCAACTACAAATTTTGTATTCCGAAGTGGCTTGGGCCTGAGCCGGACAAGAGGAGAAATGTCGAGCGATTCAAACACCGGGTACACAGAAACCTGTTCTCCCCCTTTTAACAGGAAATCGAAATTTACCGAAGTCCCGTCAACCAATACCAGATCAACTTCAGCCTGAGGAATGCCAATGGCTTCGATTGTATTTTTCACAGAAGGTGTTCCTGTAAAAGTAAATGGAAATGATTTCTTTCTCAGACCTTCCGGCAGAAAATCATTTAACTCCTCGTAAAAGCGAAAATATGATGTCCGTTTTACTGCTTCGTGATTTGTATGGTTTACTCCGTTTCCCAAAATTTCCTGAAATATATTTCACCATTAAAGATAAAAACATTTGGGCGACAGAAAAAAGCCCCCGCAACACAGGTATCTTTTCGCATTGATACACTTGTATACGGAGGCCCCGATACCTATATTTAAGTATGAAACGAGCATGTAAAATATTTACACACAAGAGAATAATTAAAATTAGCGAGTTACATACTATACCTTTAAAAACAAACAATTTTAATAGTATGAAAACCTGTTCCTTTAATCAAGATTGATTATTGATTTATAGATAAAACGATTTACTCCAACAGATATTAATTCAAATCAATTTGTGGATTATTGTTTATTTCGCTTTCCGGAATTTCAAAAATCATACGTTTATCATTATACTCATAACTGGAGTTTGCCAGGTATTTATGATTAGCTCCCCTGCCCATGGTCTTATTCATTCTTTTCGCTGCAAACAGACTTTTCCCTTCACCCCAGGTTTCGATTCTCCACTGCAGGTATATTTCGTCCATCAATTGAGCATTCGACAAAGCATTAATTCGCGTAGCCGCTCCCGATTCGCGTTCAGCCAGAAGCATTTTTAATACCTTTTTCGATTCGTTGACATCGATATGTGCATATGCCTCGGCTGCAACCAGGTACATTTCGGCCACACGCATATAAACAATATCGTTTTCCCATAGTTTGTCTGCAAAAATCACCCGGTCGTTGTCGTAAAATTTATAGGTTGGGTGCAGATAGTAATTATTATCCTCATCATCTAAAAACTGTAGCTTGCGAACATCGTTTTCAGGAATGGCATTAAATAAACTAATATCAATGGCTTTTCCATCGCCGGCGCCGGCGTAACTATAAGTAAAAATATCCATCATTCCCCAAAAGGTAGCAAGGCTGGCAGTATTCTCTTTGGTAATATCAACACCCCACATCCAACCGGGAATGTTTATCGAGTTAAACCCGCTTTGAACAACCTCATCTTTATCCATTAAACTAAATTCGCCGGAAGATAAAATTTCTGACGACAGCAGGGCAGCTTTATCGTATTCGCCGCTTGAAAGGTAAGCGTAAGCAAGTAAGCCTTTGGCCACACTTTGGTTTATTTCGTTTTTATTTGTCCGAGTAAAACCATCCAGCATTTCAACAGCAAGTTCCAGGTCGGAAATAACAAAGTTGTACACATCTTCTACCGATGAAAGTGCTGCTGCTTCGGCAGTTGTTTGCGATTTGTAAATGGGCAATGCCATTTCAGTGGGATTATCGGAGAACGGATGTTGATATAAATTTACAAGGTTGTAATAAGCATAAGCGCGCAGAGCCAGCGCCTGTCCGTAGGCACTCTGGTTTGCATCACCTATCGAATCGTTGTCGAAAGCATCAATAACCGAGTTGGCACCTTTTATAATCTGAAAATAATACCTCCATATTTTATAGGCCCTGCCATCGGTGCGGTTCATTGAGTTAAGTTCGTAATCCTGAGAAAACCATCCGTAAGTTTTTCCTACAAGAACCATGTCTCCACACATTAAATCGGTTACAATATCGATGGATTTTTGCCCGAAATCATCGTGATCGCCGGTTCCGCCGGTTCCCCACGCAAACGTTGTTGAATAAACCCCACGTATTATCCCTTTTGGGATTTCCGAATTAACCGGAGAATATTTTTTAATCTGTTCTCCTGTTAGATAATCGGACGGTTCACGATTAAGATAATCTTCGCTGCACCCAAACAAAAGTACGAATGAGAATAATGTTAATATGCTAAATGTATTGATTGTTGACTTCATCATGTAAACTTTTTAGATTTAAAACTGAACTTTTACACCGGCAGTAAAACTGCTTAACGGAGTGTAACTGTATGAGCTGGAATTACCGCTTTCAGAAGTGTTAGGAACAAAACCTTTACGCGCTGTAAGCATAAAAATATTGTCTCCGGCCATCCACAATGAAAGTCCTGTTAATTTTAATTGTTGAATTTTTACCACAGGGAAGTTATACGCTAACCTCGCATTTGATAAGTTGAAATACGAATTACTTGTAATAAAGCGTGTCGACAAGGCGGTATCATACTTATCGTAATTGGCTGTTAAACGCGGCACATTGGTTACGTCGCCTTCTTTTTGCCAGCGCTGATAAATATCGACATGCCAATTATTTGCGCCAGGTGCATGATCGCTCATTAACACCGCGTAAGAATTATCGTACGAATGCCCACCAAAACTATAGGCATATTGCATATCGAACGACCAGTTTTTATAGGCCAGATTTAAACTTAAACCACCTGCAATTGTTGGAACAACCGATTTTGTTACCATCTCTTTCTCTGCAACTCAGTCTCGAAGTGCTGATATTTCGCTGTACAACAGCAAGGGAAGTTTGATTAGAACCGAACACCACCAAAATCCAACAAGTGTACGTATGGATATGACTGGCGTTCCAACAGGGATTTATTATCTTCAAATTAATGAGGCAGGAGCTACCAAAGCACTAAAGATCATTAAACAATAAAGAACTCATATAATTTGGCAATGTTGATCGCCAGATTTTTTCATAGAATAAAAAAGGCTGTCAGTACCGACAGTCTTTTTTTTTATATCTACCATTCGCCATTAACAGTGTTTGTTTTCAAATATAAACTGAAGAAAATACTTCCCACAGAATCTGCTGTCAATTATTGCTTAACCTATATCAGTTGAAAATATTTTACTGAAAATTCCCTTTATCTGAAATAAAAAATAGCAATTTGTATAAAATATACTTTCCGCCGCGACAGTATGTTCGTCCGCTGACCGACTGACAGGAAATTAGTAAGTGCGGACGTGTTTTTTCGGCTGCGGAGACTCTCCAGGCACCTGCGGAGACCTTCCAGGCGGCTGCGGACGCGTTTTTTTGGCTGCGGAAGGCGCACAGACGGCTGCGGACGCATATTTTTTAACTGCGGAGACCTTAACCACAACTGCGGAGTGTTATATAGCCTGTTTTTACGTCATGCTGAACTTGTTTCTGCATCTCATCTGTCATTAACTCATTAGGCCCATTAAAAAAGGGGTGTCCACTACTTGTGACAGATTCATCTTATTTCAACAGTTGACTTTGGTGTTTCGTCTTGAACAACTTACAAACATTGAACCCGGCTTGTGCATTAAGGAGTTGTCACAAAGGGACCCCGGTAAGAAATTCTGAAATAGTAAATGCGGGCATTGGGGAGGTGTTTATATAACGGAAGAATTAGATCGGATTTTAGCTTCACTCACTGTCCAATCGCATGTGGAACTTCCAATTTTGGTTAACATTCCAAAGATGCACAGCAATCGTATTAAGCCATAAAAAAGGGTGGATGTCAGAAACATCCACCCTTTTTATCTACATCAGTCTGTTTTTATCTTTTCTTTATTCTGCTCGAGCCAGGAATCAAAATCCAATAATTCCGGATTTAATTCTTTGGTTTTAGCAACATCTCTTGGTCCACAAAAATCTGCTTCAAATTCTGCTTTAAATTGAAACATATTTCCCAAATCTTCTGCTCCGGGAAATCCAAATCCCCGGAAAACAGAAGCCGGGATATCATTGTAGTTTACCTCAAGGCCTAATGTTTTTGAAAATTTTTCAACCATTTGCTGCCCGGTTAGTTGCTCTCCTGCAATTGCCACCGCTTTGTTCTGGTATTTTTCTCCGGCATTGAAAATTCCAAAAACAGCTTTCCCAATGTCCTGGGCGGCAATTCCCGGCAATTTTTTGTCGCCCATTGGTAAAGTAATGGCCAGTTTTCCATCGGGTCCTTTTTGAGGACCTAATCCGAAATAAATAAAATTATCCCAATAAAACGATGTGTACAGTAAAGTGTAAGGAATGCCGCTTTCAACAAAATATTGATTTGATTCCCCTTTGGCATCAAAGTGGGGAACTTTATATTTTTCCATTAATGTTGGCATTCGGTCATCATTCAACGGAACCCATTTTCGGGTATCCTCAAGGGTTGACCAAATAACATGTTTTACACCGGCTTCTTTAGCTGCTTCTGCCATGTTTTTTGCATGTTCTTTTTCTTTTTGAGGTGAAAAATGTTCCCAGAAAAAAGTAACACAAAAAGCACCGTAAGCTCCTTTAAATGCATTTATTAAACTTTCTTTGTTCTCAACATCTGCTTCAACTACCTCTGCACCAGCACTTGCTAATTCTTTTGCTTTATCTGAATTTGCATTTCGCGTAATTGCCCTGACAGTAAACTCACTGTTGGGAGTATTTAAAATCGCTTTCACCAATCCTCCTCCCTGTGCACCGGTGGCACCTATAACTGCAATAATTTTTTTGTTTTCCATTTTATCAAGTTTTATGTGAGACACAAATAGAACACCTCAAAGTGTTTTATTGTTTTAGTAGTTACAATTATTGCAGATTATAAGAATAAGGTATCGTTGCATTAGTTAATACCCTCTCTGGCGCAAGTCTACTAATGAAAGATTTCTCTTTTAGACTCTGAAACGAATTTAGGGTGACGTGCTAATTATGATCGATTACTGACAATCAATTAACTGTTTATGACTGGAGCCAACTCTTTTGTTCTAATCGTATCATCAGGTTAAAACCGATGTAAAAATTGGAAGACGTATTAAATGCTTTACGGATGGGCTGTTTCGGGTTTTAATGATGTAAAGTCTTTGAACAGTTTAATGTCTTTAAAAACCAGCTTAACTTCGAAACGCGGCTCGCCGGTTATTTTATTGGGATAGTAACTAAAATGCATGTGCATTGCCGGAAAAATCAAACTTTCGTTTTTTGTGCTTAAATTAAGTCCCACCACTGAAAAAGATTCCCATTCATCGGTAAAAGTTTCGGCTCTGTCAACCCAACCTATATTTACAAAAGGATTGAGCGAGAACCGAAATCCCCAAAGTTGATGCTTCGTGTAAAATACCGGATGATAATTCAGAACCACAGTGGCATCGCTGTAAATTCCTTCCTGATTGAGGGTAAAAACATAATCGGAATACAAAAGTGGAATCAGGTAGCGTGCATTGCGCACCGAGTTGTACGAAACTTCAAAAATATTCCGGAGTTCAATTCCTTTCCATTTACCCAGCGGACTTATGTAATTAAATTTTAAAGTGGTTACCGCATCTTCGAAAGTAGATTTGTAAGGGTATCCTCCCACATTTATTCCGGTTGAAAAGATACCTGCATTTTGAAAGAATTTCGAATAGTTTAGCCGTGCCCCTGCATAAGGCCGGTTGATAAAAGTAGTATGCTGCCATCCTCCTGTAAGGTTGGCATTAAAACCAATGGGCACATCTTCGATAATGCCAAACTGGATAAGTTTACTGGTTTTTATGTACGACACCTGTTGCAGCGAAACCGAAGCCAGATAAAGCTGCTGGTCGTGAAAAGGATAATTGAATTCGAAATACTCATGCGGCCTGTTTTTATACTTTTCGGCATAAATCCGGCCTGCCACATTAATAAAAGGATGTTTAATGTTGTGCTCGGGTAAAATGGAATACCCCAACCAAATATCCGTCGTGTTTACCCGGTATTTGGCTTTTCCCGGATAAATAGTATCGGGCAGATTGGGTTTTTCTGAAATCTTTTCCCTAAGACGATGGTGTTCAATTTCGCCTCCAAATTTTGTATAGGTAGTTACAAACGGCTTGCTCAGTTGAACCCTGAAAAGATCCTGATCGAGGCCGTTATTAAATTGGATTTTACTGTTTACAAAGGATCCGCCCAGGTTATCAACAGCATAATACATACCGTATCCCACTTTATCATCGGTACTTCCATCGTACTGAAAAACGGCACCAACATGATGTCCCAAACCAAGTAAGTTACGTGTATAGGGTTCTATTTCGAAGGCGTTGTAATCGTTTAAATCTGCACTCACTCCAACAGGGTATTTGTCTTTCACCCAAACCTGTACAATCACCGAATCGGTAGTATTTTCAACCGGTACAATCTGAATTCGTGCGTCTTCAATGTACGACAGGTTACGCAACAGGCGTTCGTTATCAGAAAAAATCCGGGCATTAACCGGTTCATTCTCCTTAAACTTCAGGTTGTTTCGGATAATTCGCTCGCGTGTGGCACTGTAGGTTTTGTTCAGAAACCGCCCTACACCCGATATATTCACATTTGTGGTATCAAAAAGATTACCATCCAGTATCGGCACTCCTTCAATTTTAATTTCTTTTATTACCCGGTTTTTAAAAAAAGTATAGTAATTATCGGAAGGATTAAAATCTTCGGGCAGGGTTTCCTTTTTACTTCGGATTTGTCCCATCAGCAACTTTCCGTATTTGTTGTGTAAACGAGTTACCGATTCCCGTTTTTCCGGTTTGCGCTCGTAATACGACGGTTTGCGTACCATGAAATTTTTGATCACCTCGTATTCGATGGCCGAATCCAATACAACAACCGAATCCTGGATTCCATAGTAAATGGTATCTCTGAGCATCAGCATTTGATCGAATCGAATGCGGATGGTATCGCGCTCTTGTCCGGATGCAAAAAATCCGACAAATATGAAAAGAATCACAAGCTGATTTCGAATAAATGGTTTTAACACGCCGATAAACTCAGTTAGATATTTTAAACAATAACTCGGATAAAGATAAAACCATTAGATGAAGTTTAGTGCCTCAACCACGGGCGATTTAAAAGTTTTACAATATTGTATAGTAAAATCCCAAAAAATCCTCTCTTCGTTTTGTTTGACAGATTTTAGCAGGTTTTTATAAATTAGCGTTACAAATCACCGATCTGAAAAAATGATTCCAATCAAAAAAATAATTTCGGGTGGACAAACCGGAGTAGACAGAGGAGCATTGGAAGCCGCGTTTGAACAAGCTTTGGATATGGGAGGTTGGTGTTCTCCCGGCCGGGAAGCCGAAGACGGCAGAATTCCGGATGAATTTCCTTTAAATGAAACCCCAAATGAACGCAGTACCCATGCACCAGCAATTCCCCGCTCGCTGCGAACCGAGTGGAATGTAAGGGATTCGGATGCAACTTTAATCCTGCTCCCCTACCCCGAACAGAAACCGGATCCGGGTACAGAATGGACAAAAACATGTTGTATTAAAATGAATAAACCTTTTCTGATTTGTGATCCGTTTGATGCGAATACAGTTTCAGAAATTAGTAAATGGTTGAATAAGGTAAAACCCGGAGTTTTAAACATTGCCGGGCCGAGCGAAAAAACTGCGCCGGGTATTCAACAAACAACAAAAAGAATACTAACTGAAGTATTGTTGTTACAAATATCTTAACCAAAACAAAAGTGCTTTTTATATGGGATTTGATTTATATTTAAGCATTCGAAAACAAAACAACCATGACTGAATCCGGTGAAAATAAACTAATGTATTACTTTAAAAAGTGGTCCGATATTTCGGAAGACGATGAAACGATTATTCTTTCGGCGTTTGAAACCACTTCGATAAAACGGAAAAAAGACCTTCTCGTTACCGGCGATGTGTGTCAGTACCTTTATTTTATCACTTCGGGTTGTTTGCGTTCGTATTATGTCGACGAAAAAGGGGTGGAACACATCTACCAGATCAGGATGGACAACAACTGGATCAGCGACCTCGAGAGTTTTTTTTCGCAGCGGCCCTCGAAATATTACATCGAAGCCCTTGAAGATTCGCAACTACTTCGGATCTCCACTGAACGGTTGGAGCAGTTGTATACCCAGGTGCCCAAACTGGAACGCTACTTTCGTATCCTGTTTCAAAAAGCCTATATCAATGCTTTGGAACGCCTTAATGCAACCATGTGGGAATCGGCAGTGGACCGGTATAACAACATGCTAAAAGAACACCCCGATATGTTTCAGCGTGTTCCGTTGGTGTACATCGCATCGTACCTGGGAATTACACCCGAAAGTTTAAGCCGAATCAGGAAGAAAAAGTAAGCCAATATCTCAAATTCTATTCTCTCCTTCCACAATACTTAACCTACATCAATTTCATTTCTTAACATAGGTCAAGTATCCGGGGCACAGGCCCAACCTACCTTTGTATCGTAATAGTAAAGCAAAAAACGATGCAAAAAATAGATCCAAAAAAGTTAACAATGAAAGAACGGGTAGAGAAACTCAACAACCTGATTTCGCATGGTCATATTTTGGAAGCTTTTGAAAAGTTTTATGCCGAGGATATGACAAAACAGGTAGACCAGAAACCTTTACTGGTTGGGAAAGCAGCATGTCGCTCGAGCGAAGAGTGTTTTGTAACCAGCATTACAACATTTAGAAGTGCCTACATAAAAAACACAATAATTAGTGGCAATGTATCAATAACCGAATGGGAGTTTGACCTTACCCACGAAAAATGGGGAGATAAAAAATTTAGCCAGATAGCCATTCAGCGTTGGAATCCGGATGGAGAAATAATAAACGAAACAATTTATATCAACAATTTATAATAACAATTAAAAACAACAAGTATGAAAACTTTGAATTTAGTAGCAGCGCTTTTATTAGCAACAAGTGTATCAGTATTTGCACAGAAAAAAGAAGTAAAAACAGAAACGTCGGTTGTAAAATGGACCGGGAAGAAAATCGGTGGATCGCACCACGGAGAAATTGAAGTTAAAAACGGGTATTTCGAGTTTGAAAACGACCAGATTGTAGCAGGTGAAGTGGTAATCGATATGAATTCACTTTCCAACACCGATCTTGAAGATGAAGGATACAACCAAAAACTGGTAGGTCACCTGAAATCGGATGATTTTTTTGGAGTTGAAAAGTATCCGACATCGTCATTCGTAGTAACAAAAACCACAAAATTTAAAGAGGGCAAAGCAAGCGTAACCGGCAAACTTACCATTAAAGGGAAAACCGAAGAGCTTACCTTCGATGTAGTGAAATCAGGCGATTCATACACGGCACAGCTAGAAGTAGACCGATCGAAATTTGATGTGCGTTACGGTTCAAACTCCTTCTTTGATAATCTTGGAGACAAGGCGATTAACGACATCTTTACACTTGAGATAGCACTTTCGGTAAATTAATTTGAACGGCAAGGCCGGAACAATTTGCGGTATTTTTAGTTCTGATAAAATGAAACGAAAAGCATTTTTAAAAACAGTAATGGCAATAGCGCCGATAACATTTTTTGGTATGAAACTGAATGCATTAAATAAAATCACAGAAACATTGGAAAATACTCCTAAAATGCCGGCGCTTTTTCTGGGTCACGGAAGTCCGATGAATGCCATTACTGAAAATGAGTTTGTACAGGGCTTCAGAACAGTTTCTTCAGGAATAGAGACACCAAAGGCTATAGTAGTTGTTTCTGCTCATTGGGAAACCCAGGGAACCCGCGTAACGGCGATGGAAAATCCATCTACCATTCACGATTTTGGGGGATTCCCAAAAGCGCTTTACGAGGTACAATACCCCGCACCGGGAAGTCCGGAACTTGCCAGAACAACCAAAGACCTGATTCAATCCACCGAGGTTCTCCTGGATGATAAATGGGGATTGGATCACGGGGCCTGGTCAGTCATCCGCCACATGTATCCCAAGGCAGATGTGCCGTTAATTCAGTTAAGTTTGGATTATTACAAAAGTCCGAAAGAACATTACGAGCTGGCAAAAGAACTGGCCCAATTGCGCGAGAAAGGGATTTTGATCGTGGGTAGCGGTAACATGGTACACAACCTCAGCATGGTGCACTGGCAAAAGCTGAATGAAAATTACGGCTACGACTGGGCCAACGAGGCCAACAATAAAATGAAACAATTTATTTTGGACGGGAATCACAAGGAACTGATCAGTTATTCAAAACTGGGAAAAGCTTTCGAATTGTCGATCCCCACGCCCGAACACTATTTGCCTTTGCTGTACGCCCTGGCGTTGCAGGATAAAAAAGATGAGATCAGTATTTTTAACGACGAACCGGTTGGAGGATCATTAACCATGACTTCGGTAAAAATCGGATAAAAAAAATAAAACAAGTAATAACAATTAAAAACAGAAAAAATGAAAATAGCAGTAACAGGAGCAACAGGACAATTGGGAAAATTGGTTGTTGAACAATTAAAACAAAAAGTAGAAGCAGATAAGCTTGTAGCGTTGGTTCGCACGCCCGAAAAAGCTACGGAACTGGGAATTGAGGCCCGTGCATTTGATTACGATAAAGCCGAAGTTTTGGCAGAAGCACTTTCAGGTGTCGATCATCTGTTGCTGATCTCAAGCAGCGAAGTGGGTAAACGAGCCGAACAACATTCGAATGTAATTGAGGCGGCAAAAAAAGCAGGTGTAAAATGGATCGTTTATACCAGTCTGCTTCATGCCGACAGCTCTACCCTGAGTTTAGCAGGAGAACATTTAGCTACCGAAAAAGCATTAAAAGAATCCGGGATTGAACATACCATTCTCAGAAACGGATGGTACACCGAAAACTACACAGGTTCTATCGAGGGTGCATTAGGTACCGGAGCATTTGTGGGAAGCGCCGGCGACGGAAAAATCTCATCTGCAGCACGTGCCGACTTTGCCGAAGCTGCTGCGGTTGTTATTTCCGACGAAAGTCACAAAGGAAAAGTTTATGAACTGGCAGGCGACGCGTTTTATACCTTGACTGACCTGGCCGCAGAGATTTCGAAACAAAGCGGGAAAACCATTCCATACAACAATTTGCCGGAAACTGAATATGCACAGATTTTAAAAAGCATTGGATTACCGGAATTTTTTGCTGATGCCATTGCAAGCTGGGATACCAGCGCATCAAAAAACGATCTTTTCGACGACTCGAAACAACTTTCGAAGTTGATCGGAAGACCAACCACTTCACTTACCGATTCGGTGAAAGCGGTGATTAAATAAGATTATACCAATTTTATTTCAGAATGAGGCTCAAATAATTTCAGAATATTTGTGTTTAGGCAAGGCATAAAAACGAGGCATAGCCAAAGTTCTGTTGAGTTTTTATAACGAAGTATAAACACAAATAAATGGAATTACTAGGCTCAGTTTGATGTAATATTGGTATTATAATTAAGGCTATCCAACGATTCTGCTTTATTACTGGAATTCATACCGGCGATAAGCAGAATTGTTTTTTTCTATCCATTCCATCCGAAAAAGAGAACATTATAAAAGTCATTGCCATGAAAAATGTACAAAATGTGCGGACTGTTCATTTCGATCAACTAACACTTCAGTTTCAATATTTGAAAAACAATCAACTTAGTGAAAAGATTACACTAAAAACAGGCGCTCAGCACATTGCCGAATCCTTCTTCAAACAAAACCTACCCGCCGAAGCTGAAACAGAATATGCAATTAATTTTATTGAAGACGAGTTGATGAGCCATAAAAAGTTGATGAACGATAATGAAAAACTAGTTTGTGCAGATAAAAGCCTTATGGCCATTTTCGAAAGAAACGGGCTGAAACAGGGAATTGTCTCACGCGAGGCTGTTGAATATCTTTTTACTCAGTATGCCTATGTTGTATTGGGAGCATCGGGTTTTGTGCAAAATGTTGATGTAAACCGGTATGATTTTGCGGCTCTTCTTGTACTGCGGGAAATCATGCATCATTTGAATTTTGATGAAATTGAAGTTATAGACTCTTTCCGCATAACCAATGTTAGTAAGATATCCAGGATGAACAATTATATGCTTAACTAATTATACAGGCCGTTCTTTAGAAGATCTCCGTAAAGTTAAAATATACACCTTTTGAGTCGCGTCCAACACCAAAATCGACACATACATTCATGCGGGGCTGCAATTCCAAGCGATACCCTACTCCACCGTTGGGCACCCATTTGGTCAGGCTAACTACATCGGGCGCAATACTTCCGGCTCCCAGCCACACTACCATTCCATTTTTACTTAAGCTATTGTCCCGTTTTTTAAAGGTGTACCTCCACTCACTCAAAACAAAAGCAGTGGTATTATCGCGGTAGTGGCCTAAAAGATACCCACGCAGGTTTTTACCACCCGAAAAATCGGAAAGTTCGGTTATGGGTACATCGCCATAAGAAGAACGTATATAAAACCGAAACGCCAGCACATTACCGGGTCGGTTAAGTGTTTGGTAATAACGTGTGTCAAGTTCATACACCTGAAAATCGTATTTGCTACCAATTGTATTGTCGTAAAACAAAGCCGACAAGTTCAGGTACATACCCCTCCAGGCATTTACAACAATATCGCGGGTATCGTAAGCGAACTGTCCTCCTATTCCATTCAAAAAATACTTATCGGCGAACCGCGAACGGTAGGGGTCGTTTTCTACCGGTGGTGCAAAATTTTTTGTACTGGCATAACCTGGTTTTAATGTTAAGCCCACAAATACCGATGGTTTTATTTTATAAACAAAATCAATTTCAAGGCTTGAATTTGTTTCGTGGTACAGTGTTGTAGTATCAGATAAATGAGTATTATCAATCTGTTTAAAACCTTTTCCGTAGTAATTATTATCCTTATCGCGAATGTTTAGGTTGGCATCGAAACGGAATTTGTCCTCCAACCAAAAGGTTTTCAAAAAAGTACTTATTCCGAAATTTCCCTGCGTACTGTAAAATATAGTAGCGGGCAGGGTTGAACGCTGCGAAACGGTATCCTTTTTATTCACCTTGAACGAGTAGAGCATTCCGCCTGAAACTAAAAATCCGGCGTCGGCAGTATATGCCGGAGCAATTATTGGCGAAAGCCAGGGTCGTCCCTCTGCAAATGCCTGTTTTTTCAACGAGTCGTTTTTCTCCGTCCAGCTTTTTAGTTTCCCCTGTGCAAAACTTTCAGCGAATGGAAAAAGCAGCATAAAAAATATCAACAGCAACCTTTGTGTAACCAAATCTATTCACTTTTAGATTTTCTATTCAAATATACAACAAATTAAAATCTGAAATAAAACAGGTTATTCCAAAGATAATTATACAATTTCCGGCTTGTTATACGCAACAAGATCAAGATGAGTGCGATCGTACAGATTATTATCCGTGTTATTTTTGCACTCAATATTGATACAAATACCTTACTTAATTGGGTTGCAATTGGTACAACAAACAAAATTGTCCTTCTGTAAACACAACCTGAAGTATCAACGGCAAAAACAAATAAAAGCCATATTACAAATTCGTTTCGATTAAGATTTGCAACTCTAAAAATCGCTGTATGTATTTGTTCGTTGCAATAGAACTTTTTATCATTCATCGCTGTATAAAAAGAAAAAAAGGTTTTGAAACTCAAAAAAGAACTAGGATTATTCGATGTATTCTCGATAAGTACCGGAGCTATGTTTAGCTCGGGATTCTTTCTTTTGCCCGGACTGGCGTCGCAACATTCGGGACCATCCGTAATTCTTGCTTATTTCCTTGCCGGAGTTTTAATAATGCCTGCCATGTTTAGTATTGCAGAAATCTCAACGGCATTGCCAAGGGCCGGAGGCACCTACTTTTTTCTCGACCGCAGCCTTGGACCGCTTATGGGAACAATTGGAGGCATTGGCAAATATTTTGCTCTTTCGCTTAAAACAGCATTTGCCTTGGTCGGAATCGGGGCTTATACATCTATATTCTGGGATATTCCGATAAAAGAGACAGCTATAATTTTTGCACTGGTGTTTACATTGATAAATATTTTCGGAGCGCGAAAATCGTCAGGAATTCAAAAAATATTTGTTATTGTATTATTGGTTATCATAGGATTGTTTATAGCCGATGGTTTGGGCAACTTGTTTATGGGAGATCAGACTTCTTTACGTTTTCATAAAAACGAATTTGTTCCTTTTTTTGCAGGAGGATTCGACGGACTAATGTTTACTACAGGTTTTGTATTTGTTTCTTACCTGGGGCTAACCCAGATAGCCAGTGTTGCAGAAGAAATTAAGAATCCGGAAAGAAACATCCCGCTGGGCATGGCATTGTCGTTGATGGTAATAATGTTGATTTATGTATTGGGGGTATTTGTTATGGTAGCCGTTATCGGGACAGAATCTATTGCTTCCGACCTTTCCCCGGTTGCGTCTGCAGCGACATATCTATTCCAGTGGCTTCCTGCCCGGGCAGGACTTTATATGATTGTTGTAGCAGCCATTTTTGCATTTGCTTCAACAGGCAATGCCGGAATGTTATCAACATCGCGCTACCCTTTGGCAATGGGCAGAGATAAATTGTTTTCTCAAAAATTTACATCGATAAGCCGGTTCGGAACCCCTGTTCCTGCAATCTTACTCACAGCCGGCATAATCGTTGTGTTTATCCTTGTTCTTTCAGAAGAAGGCATTGTAAAACTGGCAAGCACCTTCCAACTCTTTATTTTTATGGTAATTAACTTTTCGGTAATTGTTTTCCGGAATAGTAAAATAGCGTCGTATGATCCGGGCTATTATTCACCTTTGTACCCCTACATGCAGATTTTTGGGATAATCTCTTCTATTGCATTAATGTTTTATATGGGATGGGCCCCGGTTGCATTCACCTTATGTACTATCGTTTTTGCTTTCCTTTGGTACCGGTTTTTTGTTCGTTCAAAAGTAAAACGAGAAGGTGCCATTTTCCATTGGTTTGCCTTACTGGGTAAATATCAACACGACGAACTTGAAAGCGAATTTATGACGATTATCAGGGAAAAAGGATTGCGACAGGAAGATCCCTTTAACCAAACCATCGTGCGTGCCCAAGTTAATTTTGTCAACAATACCATTTCGTACCGGGAAATAATTAACCAGGTTGCAGTTTCCCTCTCCAAAGAGCTTAATATCGAAAGTCATATTATTGAAACGGAGTTCCTCAAAACCGGTCCAATTGATCTTTCGCTCGCTGTGCCCGAAGTCTCGTTGCATTATGCAAAATTTCGCGACATTGACCATCCGAAACTTCATATTGTTCTTTCAGAAAAAGGGATAAATAAACCCATGGAGAATGTAGATTTAGAATTTGGGAATAGCATAAATGTCTTCTTCTTTATGGTAAACGCCGAAGAAAAACCCAAACAACAGCTTCGTATGCTTTCCGGAATTTTAGATATTGCTGAACGCGATCATTTTATTAAAGATATTCTTTTACTGAAAGACAAACGAAAGATTATTGAATACCTGTTGCACAATAAGCAATATATCACATTCGAATTATTAAGAAACACAAATTCCGGGATTTTTATCAATAAGAAACTGATGGATATATCATTGCCATCCGATGTATTGGTTGTTTTTATTGAACGCGGTACCGATACTTTTGCGCCAAAAGGAAAAACCATTTTAAAAGAAAACGATATTCTTACTATAATCGGAGAAACAGGATCGGTTAATACGCTTTATGATCGGTTTATATTTGAGGATGACCAAGGGCTATAAACATAACGATCAGAATTATCCCGGAGAAATCAAGTTTACCCTCCACCCTTAATTTTTGCCGATTAATTCAAGTTAATTTCTACCAGCTCCGGTTTTTCCTTCTTACTTACCGGGGGTTCAAGGTCCGTTTGCAATTCTTCGTCTCTATTCCTTTTGCCCGATACAATTAATGACCACGCCATTATAATATTTGTAACTATTATTACCACAAACAAAATTCCTTTCTGGAATCCATTAATCTGAAGCGATTCAGGAATTGCAAAAAACAACAGAATTGAAATTAATCCCTTTGGTGCTATAAACGACTGCGGCAAGGTATCTTTTTTCTCAACGATATAAAACAAGCCATAACGCAACGCATAAGTTACAATTAAAAAGAGAATACTTATCAGCCAGACTTTCCATGTAAGTAACGTATACAGTGGTAAAGTCATACCAAAAACAACAAAAAAGAAGGTACGAACCAAAAAAGATGTTTCTTCTGTAATTAATTTAAACTGCTCATAAACACGGTCAATACTGGAATCACGAAGCCATTCTTCCAGCTTCCCGAACAGCAATACTTTGTGGTTACGCAGCAACAAACCAAACATTAAAATGATTACAAGCGAGGACAGGTGAAACAGTTTACCAACGGCATAAAGCAACACTAAAACTGCCAAAAACAGGAAAAATTTTGCGCCACCTCGTATATTCTGAATAATATATAACAATATGTAACTCAAAACAACAGAGATAACCAGTGTAAGAAAAATATTGCTTCCAATGGCAAAACTCAACTGTCGCATTCCTTCGGTATCAAGGTTCTCAACAATCATATAAAACACCATAATACCCAGTATGTCCGAAAACGTACTTTCATAAATCAGAAATTCCTTTTTATAACTACTCAGGTTGGCCACGCTTGGAATAATAATTGCGCTGCTCATAATGGAAAGAGGCAAGGCATATACCAAAGCCGGTAAAAATTCAATGCCGGGGATTAAAAGCCGAATTATAAAAGAAATGGAAAGTGATGTTAAAGTCAGTGAGAACGAAGCTATGACAAAGGATTTCCAGATCACAGGCCATTTCTCCTTTTTTAACTCCAAATCGAGGGCAGCCTCTAAAACAATCATTATCAAACCTATAATACCCAATACCTCAAGCGAACTAAAATAGTTGGGTTCCATATTCAGCTTAGTAAGTATTTCCTGAATAACAACTCCCAAACCAATCAAGATCAACACACTTGGAATATTCGTCTTTTTTGCCAGCATGTTTGTAAAAAACGAAATGATAATAATAACACAAAGGCCAATTAAAAAAAGGTAAGCGTTCATATTTGGATTCTTTTGTACAATTTACTAAAACATGCGACAAACACAATTGTTTGACATAAAAAAAAGCCACCCTGATTTAGGGTGGCTCACCATTCAATTAAACTTTGTCTGTTCTATACCTCCACTTTAAATACAACAGCCATTGAATCAACAGCTTTTACCGGAGTTATAATCGTTAACCCCTTATCGGTTAATTCGTAGTCAATCTTTTCGTCGCATCCCAACAAAGTCACATTTTTAATCGCTTTTATTTCAGTCCAATCTGATTTAGAAAAAGCCTCAAAAAGTACTTCCTGGTTTTCGCCGGGCCATCCCAAAATGGTTACATAAATATTTCCGTTGTTGGTTGTGTATCGAATATCTTTTGCCGAATATTTTACTTTCAAAAACGCCTGATGGTTTTTAAAATGCCCTTCAGGTTCTTTGGTTGGTCCTTCGCCAAAGGTGTACCAGGGTCGCGAACCATAAATGGCCTCACCATATTTTTCTAGCCACGCTCCCATTTTTAAAAGAACGTCTTGTTGATCGGCAGGAATTGTTCCATCGGCCATGGGCGAAATATTTAAAAGTAAAACTCCGTTTTTACTTACAATATCAATCAGAACATGAAGCACATCGGCAGCCGGTTTAATTTTAAGATTATCGGTATAACACCAGCTTCCCGTAGAAACGGTTTCGTCGGTCATCCACGATTTTTTCTCAAGCACATTTTTGCGCGATTTTTCCAGATCGTCAACGCTCACATCCAGCGGCAAATCCTCTTGTTTACGGACAATTACCACTTCTTTTCCCAGTCTATCAGCCTCATTCAAATAATAGGCACAAAATTCCTGACGAAGATTCTCGGGAACCCTGTCTAACCACGAATCAAACCATATGATATCGGGCTGGTACTTGTCTATTACTTCTTTCAATTTTCCAAACCACACTTCTTTGTACCACTGTTCGGACGGAATATTTCCGTATAAATATTTTAGTTTTTCATCTTCCGAAACGGTTGGCATATTTTCAAAGCGTGGATAATGGCCAAGCTGACGCACAATTTCTTCACCATCTTTTACAATGGTATCCACTTCCTGCAAATTTCGGGCGTGATGAAAAGTGGTAATGAATTTCATTCCCCTGTCGGTAATCGATTTCTGAAGTAATCCGGTGATATCTTTGTGAGGACCTTCATCAACAGCATTCCACGGTGTTATTTCGCTGTCCCACATCGAAAAACCATCGTGATGTTCGGCAACCGGACCGGCAAAACGCGCACCGGCTTTTTCAAACAGATCGGCCCACTGGTCGGCATCAAAATTTTCGGCCTTAAACATGGGAACAAAATTGTGGTATCCAAATTCCGACGGGTGCCCGTATTTTTCCAAATGATGAGCGTATTCTTTATTTCCTTCGTAATGCATTCGGCTTGGGTACCATTCGCTGCCAAATGCAGGAACCGAATAAACACCCCAATGAAAATAAATACCCAGCTTTGCATCCTGAAACCAGTCGGGAGCTTCGTTGTGTTGTGCCAGCGATTCCCAGCTTGCTTCGTATTTGGATACTTTCTTTTCTTCAATCACCTTTTTGGGAGCATTGCTGCAAGCACTCGTAACTGCTACTGCAAGAAATAACAAAAGAAAATTACGAATCATAATATCGGTTTTTAAATGGTTATAACGTTAAATCATGTTGGAAAAAAGAGGCACTTTTCTACTGAAACGACAACTGTAACTGTTACTGCCTCTGTAAACTGTCTACTTATCCAGTTTATAGATACGTTCCATCAATTGCCATTTTTCATCGGCTGAAGCATTGGCACTTGTTTTCTGAAAACGTGAAACATAAGCTTCCCACTCTGCCTGACGTGGTTTCCCGGCCAATTCATTCATTGCTTTGTCGTGATCAAAATCAGGTACGGTTTCCATTATCATAAAAAGCTGTGTTCCCTGAATATAAATTTCCATATCAACGATCCCAACCTCCTTCATTCCTTGGGTGATTTCGGGCCAGGCAGCACCCGGAGCGTGTACTTTTTTATATTCTTCAGTCAACTGTGAATCGTCTTCCAGCTTTAAAGTCTTGCAATATCTTTTAAATTCCATTCTTTTAAATTCTGATAATTGTGAAAGGTGATTTATACCGTTGGTTGTTTTAGTGCATGGTAAGTGCGATAACCATAAACAGCAATCACTACAAAACATACAAAAGGCAATAAAAATGAGAAATTTACTGCGGGAAGAAATCCAATAGTTCCCTGGTCAATAATCCAACCCTGAAGTGGCGGCATTAAAGCACCACCTACAATGGCCATTACCAGACCGGCTGCACCAAGCGTTGCATCATCGCCAACGTTTTCGAGCGCTATTCCGTATATGGTTGGAAACATAAGCGACATAAATGCAGAAGTTGCAACCAACAGATACAAGCCCGGCATTCCCTGAATTAAAATTACACCGCTGGTTGTAATCATTCCACCAACGGCAAAAATCAGCAACATTAAACGTGGATTCAGATATTTCATTAACAAGGTGCTGATAAAACGACTGGCAATAAAAATGGCCATGGCTACAATATTGTAGTTTTGCGCTTCGGCTTTTGGTATTCCCAGGTTATCGGCATAATGAATAATAAATGTCCAGCACATAATTTGAGCACCTACATAAAACACCTGAGCCAATACACCTTCGCGATATATTCTATTATGAATTAATCGTTTGAATGAATGATACGGATGAATTTCATGGTCGGCACTTTCGCGTTTAGGCATCTTTGAAACAGCAATTACCACCAACATAAGAATAACCACAAATCCCAGAATTACATACGGATTTCGAATAACTCCCAAATCATTGGTTCGGATCGCGGCTTTTTCGGCTGCATCTAATGTCTCGAAAATCAGATTACCTGTGGCATCTCTTTTATCCGATTCCAATGAGGACAAAATAAGTTTTGAAGCCACAAACATTCCAAATATAGATCCAAGAGGATTGAACGATTGTGCCAGGTTCAAACGCCGGGTTGCCGTTGCCGGATCGCCCATCGACAGAATATAAGGATTTGCAGTAGTTTCTAAAAATGCAAGACCAAAAGTGAGGATATAAAGCGAAACCAAAAAGAAACCAAAGATTTCGAACTGAGCGGCAGGGAAAAATAACAGAGCTCCCACAGCATACAAAGCCAATCCGATAATAATTCCAAGTTTATAACTGTATTTCTTTATAATCAGAGCTGCCGGAATAGCCATGGTAGCATAGCCACCATAAAATGCAAATTGTACCATGGCAGCTTTCGCGTTGGAAATTTCCATTACTGTTTTAAACGCAGCAACCATTGGGTTGGTAATATCGTTTGCAAATCCCCAAAGCGCAAATAAGCTGGTAATCAAAATAAACGGGACAAGAAGTTTCTTCTCGACAACAATCTTTTTTAGATCATTCATTGAAATATTAGTTTTATTGGTTTATTAAAAATTTTAGCCGGTGAATATGAAAATATTATTTTGTATTGGTAACCTGTACTTACCCGTACTAAATTATAGATTTGATTATAAATATTTATTACTATTCTCTGCTTTTAACTGCTCAACAATTTTTTTTATGTCTTCGGCATTTTCACGTTTGCAAACAAGGGTTGTGTTTCCATCCTGAACAACAATAACGTCATCCATACCAACCACGGCAATAAGGTTTTCGTCTTCAGCATATACATACGAGTTTTTTGTGTCGAGCAAAATTCTTTCTCCAGAACCGGAGTTACCGTTTTCATCTTTCTCCTTATCGGCTAAATAAACCGACTCCCAGCTACCCAGATCGTTCCAGTCGAAATTACCTTCAACCAGGTAAATATTTTTAGCGTGTTCCATAATTCCATAGTCAACCGAAATGCTTTCAACGGCACGGTAAATGGTATCCAGCGTTTGGTCGTAAGTTGGTTTTCCAAAATCGGCTTGTATTTTGCGTAAATCGGCATACAATTCAGGAGCAAACTCTTCAACAGCTTTCAGAAATACCGAAACCTTAAATACAAACAAACCACTGTTCCAGTAAAATCCACCTTGTTTCAGATAACCAGTAGCAGTTGCCTCATCGGGTTTTTCAACAAAACGTTCCACTTTAAACTGCTTAATTTTTTCGTTACCAGTAATATTCTCGTCCGTTTGCACATAACCGTATCCGGTTGCCGGGTACGATGGCGTAATTCCAATGGTAACAATTCCGTCTTTTTCGTCGGCAATTTTAGCCGCTGCCAGTATCGTATCTTTAAATAGCTCGTTATTTTCTATCAAATGGTCCGATGGTGAAACCACCATAATTCCATCCGGATTTTCTTTTTCAGCAAACATTGCCGCCAAACCGATACACGGCAAAGTATTCCTCCCAATTGGTTCGTAAATGAGGTTTTCTTTCGGAAGCATTGGTGTTTGTTCTTCCAAAACTTTTGCCTGGGTAGCACTTGATACAATGTAAATATTTTCTTCTTCAGTAAAAGATGCAAAACGTTTAATCGTATCCTGAAGCAATGACTGATCTCCAAAGATATTGAGATATTGTTTTGGTTTTGCTGTTTTACTTCGTGGCCAGAAACGAGTTCCCGAGCCACCTGCCATAATTAGGCTATATAAATTTTCCATAGATTTATTTTTTTTGCGATGCAATGTACAAAAATGATCTTTTAATCATTCACATTACAAAATCATTCTATTATTTAGAAAATAAGAGGCACCGCAATGGCTGCCTCTTTTCTATCGGGTTAAAACCTGATTTTCACTTTAATAGTGCCTTCTACTTCTTCTTCGGAAGGGAACACAATGTATCCACCACCACTGCCGGATGTAATTGCTCCTGAATATTTTGGAAAGTAGTTGGTTTTCATTTCTTCCATTACCCATTCAGGAACAGTGTATGGAAGCATTTCACTCCATGCCATGAAAGTAGCTTTCATAGCCTCACCCAGCTGTTTTACATTCATTTTAAGTATGGCATCGTAAGCTGCATCGCCCGATTCGCCCAAGCGCTTTATAATTTTTGGATCGAGATTTTGTTTTAATATCGGATTGTATCCCTCGGGACGTGGCTGCAGCGGTGCAAAATTGAGCACACTCGAAAGCCATTCACACACTTCAGGATCAACTGTATTTTCAATGTGTTTTGGCCAGTATTTTCCATCGTAATCGATGCGACTAACGCCAGGAACCAACAAACCAATGTGGTCTTGAGTTCCTGAAATATATTCTGATCCCGGAGGATTCTCTGCACCAAAAAGCAGTTGTGCATTTCGTACCGGATCGCCGGCAGGATATTGATCGCCCCACAGCTCTTTGGCGACTTTACGCGAGCTGGTTGCCATTCCCGAACGGTCGTTAAAATCTTGTGTTGGCCACATTTGCGCCACCACACACGAACCGGAAGCTTTTTCTGAAACCCATGGTTGATCCATCCAGCCACCAGCTATGCAAACACGGTAAGGAATTTTTAATTCTTTTTTCGAATCGGAACTTGAACGTGCAGGAAGTCCATCCTCCGGAACCCGTTCAAGAACGACTAATTCAACACCATTTTCTTCACAAATACGTTTTTTCCCTTCGGTAAAACCATCTTCGTTTACTACAAATATATCAGGTTTTAGGTCTTTCATGTCTTGTTCGAAATCCAGCATTCCCGAACCGGAAGCTACATTTGCTTTTTCGACATAACGGATAGCACCAACCATATATTTTCGTTCTTCCTGCGAAAAATAAGGTGCTTTGCCTTTTAATAATTTTATATTTTCGTCTTGTCCAACGTAAGCATGAACTTTTCCATACTGGGCTGCAGTTTTAAAGAATGCCACATGTCCAGCATGTAACAAATCGTAACAACCACTTATCATTACAATTTTATCGCTCATTTTTTAGAATTTTAAATTATGAGATATGAATAGTGAGACGACTCCAAACGGCTATTAATTTCCACACAATAATCCGTACTCACCAGGTTAAATTTCCGAATAACTCCCTCTATTTCCTGCGAAAAGGGGAAATAAAAAAAGCCTCAACCCAAGTAGGTTGAGGCAAATATTTTAAATTACTTCGACGCTTTTTCTTGCATTTGAATTTTAATCCAATCGTAAGTTTTCTTCATACCTTCTACTAATGGGTAAGAAGGAGCCCAACCCAAATATTCTTTAATCAAAGTGTTATCGCTGTTACGTCCGCGAACTCCTTTAGGTGCATCCAAATCGTATGTTCTTTTTAGTTTGTAACCCGCAATATCTTCAACAATATCAACCAATTGGTTAATCGAAACCATTTCGTCGCTACCCAGGTTAATAGGCTCAATAATATCGCTGTACATAATTTTCTGAATTCCTTCAACACACTCATCAACATACATAAATGAACGGGTTTGCTCTCCGTCTCCCCAAATAATGATTTCATCCTTTCCGAACAATTCACCATCGATAACTTTACGAGCCATTGCAGCCGGTGCTTTTTCGCGACCGCCATCGTACGTTCCGTAAGGTCCGTAAACGTTATGGAAACGTGCTACACGTGTTGTTAAACCGTAGTCTTCCATAAAGTGACGACACATTCTTTCAGAAAATAATTTTTCCCATCCGTAACCGTCTTCTGCCAAGGCCGGATATGCATCAGCTTCTTTCAATCCAGGATTGTTTGGATCGGTTTGTTTTTCGCCGTTGTATACACATGCCGATGATGCATAGAAAAAGCGGGTAACACCCAAATCGCGTGATGCCATAAGCAAGTGTGTGTTTATTAAAACACTCAACATACATTCTGCTTTATTATTTTCGATGAACCCCATACCACCCATATCGGCAGCTAAGTTGAAAACCTCGTTGTAACCATTAACAGCAGTATAACAGTTTGCTTTATCGTTTAAGTCTAAAACCAAATTGTCACAGTCGTCATGAACTTGATACCATTCGGTCAAAGGTTTTTTATCTACTACTCTTACAATATTTCCCTGGTCAGCCAAACTTCTTGCAAGGTGTCCGCCAATAAAGCCTCCACCACCTGCAACTAAAATTCTTTTTTTCATTTTACTAATTTTTTTAATGATTATTTTTTGTTTCCAGTGCAAAGATTAGGAATGTTTTTATCCCCCGCAATACCTGCTTTAAACGAGGTTTCCCGCAAAGGTTTTCGCAAAGCTTTGCGGAAATAAAAAAGTGTTGTGGAACATAAAAATTGTTTACATTTGTGGCATTGTAATGAACAATAAATGGGGAAACGACACATTTCATTAAAAGACCTTGCACACGAATTGGGAGTTTCGATTTCTACTGTATCGAGGGCACTAAAAAACCATCCGGATATCAGCCCGGAAATGACAAAAAAAATCAAGGCGCTGGCGGAAGAACGCAATTACACACCCAATCCACTGGCTATGGGTTTATTGCGCCAGCAAACAAAAATGATCGGTGTTATTGTTCCCGATATCAACACCCACTTTTATTCCTCTATCATTTCGGGTATTGAAAAAGTGGCCAAAGAGCACGGCTATTTTATTGTAATTACTTCGTCGAACGAATCGATGCAAAAAGAAATCGAATCGGTTGAAAACCTTTTGAAATCTCGTGTTGAAGGATTAATTGTTTGCCTCAGCCAGGAAACCAATGATTTTACCCATTTTGAAAAACTGATCAGAAACGAAATCCCACTGGTATTTTTCGACCGGGTTTGTGAAGAACTTGAAGTTCCGGCTGTACTTGCAAACGGGCAGGATGCCACTAAAAAAATTACCCAACATTTTTTTAAAAACGGTTGCAAACGTATTGCTTATATATCGGGACCGGAACATTTAAATATTTCGCAAAACAGAAAAGTGGGTTATTTAAATGGATTAAAAGAATGCGGTTTGGAATATGATCAAGACCTGCTTATTCATTGTAATCTGAGTATTGAAGATGCAAAACTGGCCACACAAAAACTTCTTAGGCTTAAGAATAAACCCGATGCAATATTTGGAGTTAACGATACAATTGCTTTTGCGGCAATGATCGAAGTAAAAAAACAGGGTTACAAGATACCTGACGATATTTCGCTCGCAGGTTTTACCGACGAGTTTCATTCCATTGTAGTAGATCCGCCGTTAACTTCGGTTTCACACCCCACCTTTCAAATGGGCGAAGAAGCGGCAAAACTTTTTTTCGAGTCGATTGAAAAAGAAACCAACATCAATAAAAAAGTAATGTTGCCAATCGATTTGGTTGTTCGTGAGTCTTCGGTAAAAAAACAGTAAACACCACTTTATTGAACAGGTTGATCTAATATCCACAACAAAGGATTCCGAATGGGTAAATTTCGTAAAACTTCGTCTGTTTCAGGGTAACCGTCCAATGTTTTCCACAAATCAATGTACGAATTATTTTTATAGGCTTTGCCTGCAAACAGCAGAAACGGATGACGCACCGGCCACTCATCCCAATACATTACATCGGGTTTGAGTTCCCATTTGGTTTTATCCTTTACAAACGGATAAAGCCAGACTGCCCCCAGTTTCATGCTTTTCCCATCGCTTGTTGAATACCCGTACAAACTGTTCTTCTCATCCGAAAGAATTTCGGCGCAGGTCATAAAAGCATCGAGATTAAAAAGCGAATAACCATAGGGTTTTGTGCGAGCCAATTCAAGAGGGAATGAACCATCGGTTCCCATTTGATTGGGCAACAACACATTTTTAAACCTGTCTCTGCAGAGTTCCAACACTTCTTCATTCCCAGATAACCGTGCAAACATACCTACTTGCATTACCCAGCAGGTTGCATGATTGTTTTTTGTATTCATCTCATCCAATCCGTAAGGATGAGTTGTTAACCAGCTTACAAATTCGCTAAACCAGTTTTTTATCGCTGCTATCGTCTCTTTCGGCAAAGCCCGATTCATTTCTAAAATCTCGACAGACCGCGCCACCTCAATTAAGTGAATGGCATCTATTATTCCGATTCCCCGCCCGGTTACCCGGCCTTTTATGGCCTGCACATACAGCAAACTTGGATTCATTCGTGTATCGGGATTTACAAACCAGGCCTCCAGGTGTTTTTGAGTGGCTTCTGCAAATTTTGAGTCGCCGGTTAATAAATAGGCAGATGTTTGCATTCCAACAATCCGGCTTAATCGAATCATCGCATGACGGTGCGCCACAAAATTATCCGGGTTTGTTTGACCGTCTTTTCTGATGTATGGACCATCAGGATTTTCAGGATCGGGCCACCAGTAATCGCCTTCAGAATAAAAATCGTGTTGATTACCCGCACTGCGTTCGCTAATAAAACGGGTAACCGTTTCCGGCACACTATCCATGAAAGCCGTTGCATTTTCGATAATATAACTCTGTTCTTCTGATGAAATACAGGAGATCTCATTTTGGGAGGTTGAACACCCCAAAAAAATTACAAAAAAAGCAAAAATAAATCCATTTGAGAATCGATAATTATGCATCATGTACAAGTTTTATAAATAACAAACGCAAGTAACAGAAAAAGAAAACAGCTATTTTAGCTCAGTAATTACTACATCATTTTTTCCCCTGGCTGTTGGAGTTTTCGCTTCCAGCACAATTCTGGTTATAGTATCCCAATATCGGCCTAATCCTTTATCAGTAATTTCTATTTCCTCGATTTTAGATGAAAGTTTTTTTGCATTGTATTTCATTTGCATCGTAAAACCATCACCTGATAAAATCAGAATTCCGGGTTCCTTTTCATTTACTGAACATGCCGTAATATAATTCAGGCTTGTTGGTTTCTCCGTTAATTCATTTAACTCGTAGCTATCGGAAATGGTAAATTGTTTGCCGCGGTCAAGACGGTATGATCGGGTCCATTTTTTAACTTTTGCTTCCTCCGGGTAAGCTCCGGCAATTTCGGTGGAAAAAACGGCTTTTTTTGAATCGGCACTGAAGGTTGAATTTCTTGCTTCAAACTTCCGCCCCTCTTTTTGATCAACTCCGTTTATTTTTGGTAGCTGATGGTATCCCGACTGCATGGTCCATATTTCGTAACGACGACTGCTAAAAGTTTTGGCAGTGTAGGTCTCCCTTCCAATATCAACCAAACAAGGTTTCCCGTTAAAATACAATACACAGGTTCCTAAATCGTTGTGATTATGACTTTCGGCATTGTGGCCACCTTTTGCAGCAAAGAAAAAACCTTCGGACGAACCGGCCTGATCACGCGCACCTGCTACCTGTGTTTCCGGTAACCAGAAATCGCCAACCAATGCTTCTTTTCCGGGAACTTTATCTATTTCGTCAAAAAGCATGAGTTGCATCAGTTGTTCGTCAATTTTTCCACCCGGAGCATCTGACCCCCAATTTTGTTTTTTGGCCAGAAACGCCCCAAACTCTTGCATTATATTATCTCCAATGTCTTTCCCGTAGCTGTATATAATTTGTGGACGGCTACCGGTGGTTGCATCCGCATCTGCAAAATTTATAAAATAAGGATAGGCAATGTACGCCTTATAAATGTAGCTCCCCATATTTTTTATGAGCTGATTATCGTACACATCAAACCGGCCCTTTGTTGCCCGTTTTAAAAGATCGAGGTTTTGGTAAAGCGAGGCGCCCGCCCTGCCCCAATACGATGGTCCCTCGTCGCAACCTCCGTCATTGGGATAAACGTTTATAAACTGATCGAGCGATTTTACCAATTTAGTTACACCCGCAACTTTTTTGTTCTGATCATCTTCCATAATTAAAATGGCTGTCAGCATGTTATGATTGGTCCACGGATTCCAGTTGTTAACATCGCGACTGCCATCGAGGCCCTGCCACCAAAAATCGCTACGCTCGTAATAGGGAGTTACGGCCTTGTACATGATTTCATCCTTTAAACGTGTTGAGATTAGTGGATGGATCTTGTCGAACTCGTCTTTGAACAGGAACCAGGTCCAGGAAAGAATATTCGCAATTTCGCCAACACCCAGATCAATAGATGGATCTTTAATATCGGGTAATCCTTTTGGACTGGGTAAATGTGCCGACCATCCCCACCAGGTTTGTTCGCTGTAATACCAAACACCATTTATAATCTGGTCGATAAAACGTCCCTTTCCCTCGGCGAGCTCTGCCATTACGGAAGCCATTAAAGCTGCCCGCGGTGCTGAATAAGCACCTTGCCTGCGATCGCCCGAACGAATAATTTCAAGATAATCGGTGGCTTTTACCACTGGCCAGTCGTAATCGAGGTATTTTTCGCCTTCGCTAATGTATTGTTTGCGCACAGAAGCAGGAAGACTGTTCCAGAAGTCGCGACTTTGATAGGTAGGAAATCCCAGTTCCGAAAAATCCTTTATCAACACATTTTTAATATTAATTTCTTCAGCCTCTTTTTGAAGAATGTCTCTTTTTTCTTTCGAAAAACTGCCAAGAGTAAAAATTCCCAGCAGTAAAAGCAACAACATTTTTTTCATAATCGCAGGTTTAGTTTTATTGATATTTAATTTGAATACATTGTACTAATTCGGTTATAGTCTTTTCAAAAAACTACATTAAAGCTGTAACTCCCTGAACCTAATTCCTTTCTTTCATTCGACACAGGTATAATAACCGTAGCGGTTGTATTCGCAGGAATTACCACCTTATACACAAACCGGTCTCCCTCCATTTTCCAGTCGGATACTATTTTACCGTACATCGATTCATATTCGGCTTTAGCATACGTTAAACCGCCGCCGGGATGTGGAGCCAGGATAAAATGCTTGTATCCGGAGGTGTCGTGATCAATCCGAATTCCCGCCACATAATTGTAAAGCCATTCACCAATTGCTCCATAGGCGTAATGGTTAAAGCTGTTCATTCCAACATCCTGAAAAGTTCCGTCGGGTTTTTGCCCGTCCCAGCGTTCCCAAATTGTAGTTGCACCCTGCGTTACCGGATATAACCACGAGGGGTACTCTTTACGGTTTAGCAACATAAATGCCAGATCTTCGTAGCCATGATCTGATAATGAGGCACACAACAAAGACGTACCCACAAAACCGGTTGTTAAATGCTTCATTTTTTTTACATCATCGGCGAGGTATTTTGCTGCAGCAGGTACCAATTCTTCGGGTAAAAGACCAAACGATAATGCCAGCGAATAAGCAGTTTGAGTATGAGAAATAAGACGTCCGTTTGGCGTTACAAACTCATCTGAAAAGGCCTTTTTTATTCTTTCTGACAAGGTTGAATATTTTTCAGAATCAGCCTTATTTCCTATAATATCGGCGATTTTACTCAGGAGTTTAGAAGAATAGTAATAGTATGCGGTTGCAATTAAATCTTTTTCGGTAGTTGCTCCCGGATAACTCGAACTTGTTGATGCAAACGCCAGCCAATCGCCATAATGTTTATCATCGGTCCATAGGTTACCATCACCAGCCCTGGTTTTCATATATTCCACCCAGGCTTTCATGCTCGGATATTGTTCCTCCAGAATTCGTTTATCGCCATATGCCAGATACATTGTCCAGGGTACTATCACCGCAGCATCAGACCAGGCAGCGGATCCGCCTCTGCCGTTTCTAACATCAGGAACAACATCAGGTACCACTCCATTTGGAAGTTGGTCAACGGCCAAATCCTTTAACCATTTTGTGTAAAAAGCGGAAACATCGAAATTAAATGCCGCGGTCATACTAAAAACCTGTGCATCACCCGTCCAGCCAAGCCTTTCGTCGCGTTGCGGGCAATCCGTTGGCACGTCCAAAAAATTCCCTTTTTGTCCCCACTGAATATTGTGTTGAAGTTGATTTATCAAAGAGTCAGAACAGGAAAACGATCCGGTTGGCTTCATTTCTGAATGAACAACCACACCGGTAATCTGATCCGGAGCCGGCATATTTGAAAATCCTTCGAGTTTTACAAATCGAAAACCAAAGAATGTGAAATTCGGTTCATAGATTTCTTCTTCATCACCTTTTTTTGTATAGCTAATTCTGGCTTTTGCCGAACGAAAATTATCGCGATAAAAATTTCCATCCTTATCCAGAACTTCAGCAAATTCCAGCTTAAACTCATCTCCCTTTTTTCCCAAAAACTTTAACCGAAGCCAGCCCACCATATTTTGCCCCATATCCACAACCATCTCTCTTTTTGGAGTCATGAAAATTGCTTTGGGTTTTAGCTCCTCTATTGCTTTAATTGGAACACTATTTTGGGCCACAAGAATATCTCTTGGCTGAGTTACAATCTTTACATTCTCCCAGTTTCTATCATCAAAATCCGGTACATTCCATCCCGGCATTTCCAGCCTGGCATCATAAATTTCGCCGTTGTAAATATCCGATTCTAAAATAGCGCCCGTCGACTCTTTCCAACTTTGGTCAGATCCAATAATTTCGGCAGATCCATCAGTGTAGTTAATTCGGAGCTGTACAATCAAAGCTAATTTATCATCGTAGTAATACGTTTGCGCCCTTCTATTCCGGCCAATTGTTCCCCGATACCAACCATCTCCGAGAATTGCTCCAACGGCATTTTTTTCGTTTAGCATTGAAGTAACATCGTATGTTTGATATTGCGTGCGTTTCGAATAACTGGTCCAGCCGGGTGTAAGTAATTCGGAGCTTACTCTTTCTCCATTTAAGTACAACTGGTACGCCCCCAGCGAGCTCGCATAAATCCGGGCCGATTGAATCTTTTTTTGTGTCGTAAATTCTTTACGAAAGTATCTGCACGGTTTCGAAAACGCTGTTTCATCTTCTGATTTTACAGCAATCCACGATACGCTCCACAGATCAGGATCCAAAATCCCCATTTCCCAAAAAGCGGGCGAACTCCAACTACTAACCTTCCCCGAAGAATCCCAAACCCGAACCTGCCAATAATAGCGTTCCATCGATTTTAAAGCAGGTCCCTCGTAAACAACATTCACCGACTGATCGCTGCTAACTTTTCCCGAGCTCCATGTTAAAGTTCTGTTTTTCCCTAAATTTTTTGGGGAATCAGCAACACGAATTTCATATGTAGTCTGTTTTACATTCACTTCTTCAGAAACGATTTGCCAGCTCAATCGTGGTTTAAACACATCAATTCCAACCGGATTTTGCCGGTATTCACATACAAGTTTCTCAACCTGAACTTTGGCATTTACCGATGTGAAACTGATTGACAGAACTGCAAAAAATATTCTACTTAAAATCGAAAGTCTAATCTTCATATGTAATAAATTTCTTTTTCGTATTTCAGTTTACTGATTGAATGATGAATTGATATTTTAAAATGAATTGATTCGAATCTCAATTTCATTTACTCCGGGATTTAAACGAATGCTGCCAAAAGAAAGGCTTACCGACTCGCCATTTACACTAACAACAGCATTTTTGGGAAGAACAGGAGAGAATTCTCCCGGCATATTGGCCGGTAGTTCTATCCGGTAGCGGGTAAACCGGTTATTGACCAACTGGTAATCCGCCTTTATTTGTCCTTTAATGGTTGGCACAACTATGGAGCTGTTTTTTAAACTTCCCATTTGTGGTTGAATGCTAACCACGCCAAATCCGGGTGTTTTGGGTTGAATTCCCCACATGTAGCGCGGAATGATATTGGCCGGAGCGGCACCCCAGGCATGGTTCCAGTCGGAGTTGGGTTTGTAACGCATATCCCAGGCTTCCATGCTTATGGTCGATCCCACTTGTATCATATTGTACCAGCTGCGGTCGTTTGTGGCAGTCATCAATTCCAGTGCATAATCATCAGCACCGGCAATGTATAAGGCTTCCATTAAAAACTGTGCACCGTAAACACTGCATCCCATTCCACGGGTTTTAATGTATTCGGCCACACTCTTTTTGTAAGCATCGGGAACAATTCCAAAGGCCAGCGCTAACATATTTGAATGAACAGCACCGTGGTCGGTTTCAATACCATCTTTGTAATAGCCGCCATCTTTGCTAAAAAGCAACTCGTTCATCGATTTTTTTACCCGGACGGCGCGCATCTCAAAATCCAGCTCTTCTTCCGGTTTGTTTAAAATGCGGGCAAACTCGGCCATTATTTTCATATTCTGGTAATAGAAACTGTTTATAACTGTACTAACCGGTGTGAACACAAATCCGTCGCGTTCGCCCTGTGTCCAGTCTTTTGGTAGTTTCCAACCGGTATCTTTTTGTGCCGGTGGCCAGTCAACAATGTCACGCACCCGCTGTGTGGTATCGGCAAAACCCAGTTTCGCCATAAATTCGCCGGTAAGTTTTGGTGACGAGGTGCTGATCAATCCATCGCGGTATTCCAGCTCCATTAAAGTTTTGTATTTCAGTGGCTCGTAATATTTTTCAATCAATTCCGTGTTGCCTGTATACATGTAATCCTGGTAAAACAACAGAGCTACATGCAACTGCCACTCGGTTGGCCACGTTGGGTAATCCATAAAATACTCGATGGTTTTGCGTGCAATGGCATATTCGTTATCCACCGAATAATGACTGAGCTGATTTAAATAAGCGTCGGCTTCATAAGGAATACGTTCGCGGTCGCCATCCACATAATAACCGGCAAAAGAAGTGGCTTTTTGCGAGTAGCGACACAATTCCCAAACCTGGTTTAAAATATCGTTATCGCTTGAAAACGAACTTGAATTATCATCGAAATAATAAAAATAAGCCAACTGGGTAAGGTCTTTAGCCTGCAGATCTGTGGCTCCCTCAATTTCAACATAACGGAAAGGCATAATTACCGGAAACGAATCGGGCAAGGCAACTGCTTTTGAGTTGGTATTGCGTTCATTGGCAGGCAAATCAATTTGGTACTGTTTTTTACCGGGTGTCACCTCCAGCTCAACTTCCTGAAAACGAATGGTTCCTCCCGGTTTTCTGTCGATGGCTCCGTTGTCTAGTTTTTCACCCAAACGAATGGTAAGCGTTTCCTGCTTGTTTGCTGAATAGTTGATGGTCAATGTTCCAAAAGCGTCTTTCCCAAAATCGGCAAAATAATTTCCATCGGTATTCTTTTTAAAATCAACAGGTTTAATCTTTTCGATTTTGAAATAATTGGCCGATGTAATTTTATCACCAAAAGTTCCGGTGGTAAATTCCTGCGCTTCCGAATATTCCGAAATGCGGTTGTCTTTGTCGTAGATCCTGACTTTCCAAAAATAGGTGGTATTCTCTTTTAACGGCTGCCCCTTATATTCCATATTGAAAGACTGGCTGCTGCGCACATTTCCGCTATCCCAAACATCACCAATATTTACATCAATTTTCCCCTTACTTGAGGCTACCAGCACTTGATAACCTTTTTGTAAAACCGCCTCGGCAGGTACAATCCAGCTAAACTCAGGTTTCGGATCGATGATTTTTGTGTAGCGCGGATCGCGAATGTATTCTACCGTTAAACCTTCAGGAACCCCTGAATACGGATCGGCATACCGGTGTGCCAACTCGTTGTTTTTAGTCCTTAATTCCAGCAAAATACTTTTGTATTTTGGATCAGAAGCCACGTTATTTATCTCTTTTGGATCCTCTTTCAGATTATATAATTCCTCTAACGACTTGTCGTTTACATAACGGAAATATTTCCAGTCTTCAGTTCTTATTCCCTCGCTGGGCGGAATGTTTTCAAATTCCCAAAGGTGTTCGATTAAAATGGTATCTCGGTCCAGTTCTTTTTGTTTGCCTTCAACAATGGGCAATAAACTTCTACCCTGGTAAGTTTCGGGTAGTTTCACTCCCGCAATATCAAGAAGCGTTGCCGGAACGTCAATATTCAAAGCCATTTCGTCAATATCGTGGTGTTTATTAACGCGCGGATCGTAAATGATCAACGGCACCCTGATTGAATTGTCGTACATCAACCATTTGCCTGAAATCTGGCGCTCGCCCAAAAAGAAACCATTGTCGCCCATTAACACAATTACCGTGTTGTCGTCCAGTCCTTTTTCTTTCAGTTTTTTTCTGATTTTTGCAATTTCCAGATCAATGCCGTAAATCATACGATAGTAACCTTTTGTACTGTGCTGGTATTTTTCGGGCGTATCGTTTTTCCAGAACCAGCGCGTGCGGTTAAAACCATCGCGTACTGCCTGTGGCAAAGCATAAAAATATTTATCATCGGCCAGGTCGGGTCCAGGCAGATCCATATTCTGATACAGTTTATCGGGTTCTTCCTGCCAGAAATATTGCAAAGGTGCTCCGTCGTGGGCATGTGGTGCACTAAAACACAACGATAAGGAAAACGGTTTATCAGCTGGTACATTATCGATAAAATCGAGCGCCTTTTGCCCCGTGTACCGTGTTAAATGAACGGTGTCACCATCAAGCATTTTATAGTAATACCCGCGATAGTCTTTGAATTTACCGTTACGATCGTAATCTTCAATCTCGTCAAACATTTCTTCCTTTCCGGGCGAGTTTACCCCAAACTTCCCAAAGAAACCAGTATAATATCCGGCATTTTGTAACAACCTTGGGTAGGCATTTTCCATAAATTCACTACGAATGGAACCGGTTTGAAAAGTATACTTATGCGTGCGTTCGTGTAAACCTGTAAAAATACTCGACCGACTTGCCGAACAAATGGGCGTGGTAACAATGGCATTTTTAAAGTAAGTTCCGCTCTCGGCCAGTTTATCCATTTGCGGGGTGTTTGCAATCGGATTTCCGGCATACCCAAGTGCACTCCAGCGTTGATCATCCGTAAGAATAAAGATGATATTTGGTTTTGTCTGTGCAGTTTTTGATTTTTTCTGACCGTTTGCCTTTTGTATATTCGCGGCAAGAAAAACAAAGAGCAGCAAACTTAGAGTTAGTTTTGTCTTCATAGTTAAAAATTTGAGCTTATAGAACTTCATTGTTTCAATTTTTGGCCTCGTTAAAGGCAAGTGATAATGGTACAACAAAACAACAACTTTCACCAATTTTTGTATCCCGTCGTATCCCGTTGTTAGTTTATTTTTACCGGCTTTTCATAATCGTTTTGCATGTTATACGGAAGTTTCCAGATATTCCCCTTAAAATCGCCAAAATATAATTCCGACTTGCTGAATTCGTGCGAGTGTCCGCTGGCCCAGAAAAAACAAAAAGGCGCTTTAAAATTTAACGGCCGGCGCACATAGGCATGACTGTATTGACTGTTTCTGGTCAACACTTTTTTGCGTTTCCAACTTTCGCCTCTATCCTTTGAACCCCACACTGCCAATTCGCCACCTACACCCCACTTTGGCGGACCGGGTTCGGTAGGGCCAACTATTTTCCATTCCGTATCGGAAATGTAAATACTTCCCATATCATAGTTGTGATCAGATTCGCAAACCACAAAGGTTTGCCAGTTTACGCCGTCCCATTTGGTGACACACCACTCGTAGGGTTGACTTACCGGGCCGGGTTTAAATCCGTTGCTGCGAACGTACAAACAAACCGGATTCCCTGCTGCATCAAATCCCATGTCTTTCATGTACACATTTTTGCCTTTCGATTGATAGTCGATGGCCCGTGCAGGAGTTTCGCGCTGCAGCAAAGGTAATTTCAGCTCCGCACCATCAACCGATTTCCATGTTTTTCCCATATCATCCGATTGCACGTAGTACAAATCGGTACGAGTATCAGGATGCCCGTTTATATGGCGGTTAAAAAAAGTTCCAACCACCCTGTGGTCGTAAACTTTACTGGTTTGATAGTGCCCCGATTTTTCGCCTTTGTTTACCGGAATGGCTGCCAATAACTTATCTTCAGTCCAGTTTATACCATCCATGCTGCTTTCGAAATACAGCTGACGGACACCGGTATATTTTGTAAAAAAATGGAAATAGCCCTGATTGGTATTCCAGGGTTGAGGATAGGTAAATTCTTCTTCCGAAAGTTCTTCAAAATCAGATATATCATACGGTTTTTTGCTTTTCATCTTTCGCCCCATCCGTTGCTTTGAACGGCCACTTACAAACACCCGGATATACCCTTCATTATCAATCATAATCGATGGATTATCGTGCGGATCATCCACTCCGTTTTTATCGTAAACCACAGTTGGTTTTGAAACCATTCCTGTTTTGTGGTCGTATTCGCCAATCATGCACAGAAGATATCTTTCGTTTTCTGATTTTGTTCCGCCAAACACAAAAAAGGTTTTATCTACTTTGGGAGCATAAATGGCCAGCGGAACATGTTTCGCGGTATAAGTTCCCAGAGCACCTGAATACTTATCTCCATATTCATGTTTTTGGTTTAACTCGAACCAGATTCCGCGGTATCCATCCACTTTTTTGTTTGTCAGCGATTGGGCATAAACACCCATCGCAATCAATAAAAATACGATACTAAAATAAACTGTTCTCATTTTTTGTGAATGTAAATTCTGTACTGTTATCGCTATATTCAGTGCGTAAAAATTTAATATTTATTACTGATTTGCCGGCCTCTTCAACTATTCTGTTATTGATCCAAAGTTTTTTGCTTAAAGTAAGTTTTACCTGATCCAAATTTATAGTAGGGTCGGATATTTGTACATTCATATTTCCCAGAACCTGGTCAATCATTAAAATACAAGATTTATCCACCTCAATCCCACCCATTGCTTCCGATTCTCCGGGCTCATAGAAAACAATTGAACGGTTCCACCCTTGCGCTGAAACCACTTCCTGTTTGTCTGCTTCGTTTATTATTTCGAAGGGAAACTTTTTCTCCAGTTCAATCAATTTCTCTTTGGTCGCGCCGGGCAAAATAATATACTGGTAATCTTTGCTCTTAGGATTTTCCCCATGATCGAAGTAAAGTTTGAAAACAGCTGTATGAGCAATTTTGTCGGGATAACGTTTTGCCACCCTATTCCATGAGCCATCTACAATTTTGGTTTCAAGTTTTAGATTTCCACCGTTTGGAAAAAAATATCCGACGCTGTCATGTAAAATCCACTTCGGATTTACAAGCGATTTAACTCCATTGCTTTCTATAATTTCTTCTGCCTGAATTTCAACCTCCCCATTTAAAAAGGTTTGATTTATTGAAGTTGTTACTGGAAGACCAGTTTCACTCGAAATACCACTCCCTAAGCAAACGATCATGTCTTGTACAAAAAACCAGGCTTTGTTAGCTGCCAGTCCATTTCGTCTGTATTTCATTGTTGCCATACCGGCTGCAGGATATTTGCCAATTGGTCTCCCGATCATTCCTCCAACAAAATCACTCTCAATCCGATAACCACTGGCTGTTAACACCGGCAAAGGTTCTTCGTCTTGTTGCGTGGTGGTTCCGGGTACCTTTTTCCAATCCCAAAAAGGAAAAATATTCCGGTATTCTTCTCCGGTCTGGTATAAGTATGTTGCCCCGTCTCCCATGTAATATCCTTGTATATTTTCCGAATTGCACGATTCAGCACCAATCACCCGGTCGGAGCACATTTTCACTGAAAAGTAATATTCGGGCTTTCGAAAAACATAAAAGTTCGATCGCCAAAAATATTTTTGCCCCGTCAAACTGGTGTAATCGTTTGCCTTTAAATATTCAGCTGAATTATCGGGATCCAGTTTCTCCATTTTTCTAAATTGCCTCGATAAGGTTGCTGCTTTCTGTTCAGGAGAATCAATAAACAACTGACGCCCGCATGCGCTTATATCCATCTGGTGTTTCCAGGTGACCCACTGCAATCCTTCCAGCAAATAGTTTCGTAGTACTGTAACACTGTTCTCGTCAAAATGATAAGGAGTTTTTCGTAGAATTGTAATCCATTTTATCATGTCATCAACGTAGGAAAGACCGTAATTCCCAAACTGCAGTTGAGGCCCGTGCTGATGATATGACCAGTCAGGCTGTACACCTTCTCCTATACTTACAGTGAGTTCCTCTTTTATGGATTCGCCGGCCTTTTTAATCATGGGAACATCTTTTACCAGCATCGATGTCAGCAATACATTTCCCGATTGCCAGACTTTATTCTGCCCGGTTCTTCCAATCTTGCAACGATTCAAGATAACCAGTGCCTGCTCCTTTTGTTTTTTCGAAATTTCAGGTTCCAGTAAAAGCATTATGGGATTTAATTCTCTTGGCACTCCAATAACCGGGTACCACCAGTTGGGACATATGAAATCATTTTCAAGCCAATAGTTTAACACCAAATGAATTTTATCCGAGGCTTTTTTGCTTTCATATATTTCAGTTCCGGGTATTTTGTAGGCTCTTACAATCTGAAGTAAATTACGCAAATGCTCCACAGGTTGCCAGGCGCCCCGTTGCTGGCTCGAATAATCAATATTTACCCACGAACCATCTTCCTGCAATTCGTCCAACAAAACGATTACATCTTCGATGTTTATTGGTTCGTCTAAAATATAATCTAACACATTTTTATGAAGTTGCTGCAATTCTTCCGGATAATCCGGATTCGTTTGACCATTGGTTGCCGCACTGCCGTAACAAGCCATTGCCATAAAGAACAGAATAATTAATGCCAGTTTAGTTTGAATCATTGGTTTATACATTACGCTTTATTCATTACTCATATTTCCTACTCGTTTTTGAATTCAAGTTTTGCTTTGGCACTGTTTGCATAAGGAATTTCAATCCTCCACTTTCCTTTTTCTTTACTGACCACTTCAAGTGTAACTCCATCGGCATTTTTGGAAAGAATTGATGCGTTTACCTCCGGAGCTTCTTTTTCGGAAGGCAACAGCACCCAAACAAAACTTTCGTCAGCCTGAATTTGTGTTGAATAAATGGTAGCCAGATTAGGTTCATACTTGTTGTACTCAACACTGTACCATCCCTGAATATCAGGTTCTTCCTGACCTTCAATTTCTGTAATCTGCCAGTCTTTTGTCTCAAGCGGGATAACTTTTAAGTTTCCTGTTTCGTTTTTTGTCGACACAATACCATTCTCTACTTCAACAGCGCAACGTGGGTGCCAATGCCATAAGGTTTCTATTTTTCTTGGTTTGTCGGTATCTATTTTATCTACAACAATCCAGAACTCATCCCGCACATACATCATCGAGCGCGTATGTTTTACATCTTCAATATCGAAATACTTATCAAACGAGTTCCAGGCATAATCAAATTCAGAAGTGATTTTATAATGTATTTCAGTTAGTGGTTCGTCAACTACACCCACATCTGGCATTTGTCCTTTACCATCAATCAGCACAGAATTATGCCCCTGTGTTCCTTTGGCATAAGGGCGAAATTTTTCAGCGACTTCACCGGTGTATGCAAACCGTCCGGCATCAACAAGTAAATCTCTTCCGAAAGCTGAAATTGAAATGTGTAATTTATCGTTGTGCTGGTGTCCGCTTCCCCAGGGGCCAACATCAAAAAACGACCAATGCGCATTTTTATCGAAATCACTTCTGGAAACCAAATGTCCAGCCCAGGGATAGAAATACGATGGGCCATCAGCAGGTTTTGTACCAGTTTTTCCGTTGGTAGCAATGTATTCCCAATCGGGTTGATCAAACATTTTTGCCCCGGAGATGATAAATTCCAGGTCAGAACCGCAGTCTCCATCATTGTTCAGTACCCGACAACCATCGGGCCGAACAACATGAGCCGTGTAACTATACATGTTTTTTAAAGTGTTTGTGTAAAATTCAGGCATGGGTTTATTTGCCCTGTCGCAAATAATTTTCAGCAACTCAAAATTCTTTAACGCAACATTGTGATAATGGACGGTTAGTTCGGTTTGGGCTCCATCGGGATACACCTGTCCGCGCATACTTTCGGTCATGGTTTCAATCGAATAGTCGAGCCATTCAGCAGAATTTTTAAACTCGGGAAAGTTTGTTGCGAAAGTTGCCAGAGCTGAAATTTCCATGGTCAACCAGTTGTTTTGGGCATGAAAATACCGGTTGTAATGTGCATGCTCAGGCAGGCTGGCCAGCATTAACAGCTGAGTAGATGGCGACAGATATTCACTGTTGAGCAGTCCGTAAAATATCCGGGACCATATTTTTATGCGGGCTGCCACTTCCAGACCCCGCCAAATGGAGTTACTGCTTTTCACTCCCGGATACGGCATACTCTTTATAATAAAGTCACGCAAAAACAGATCAATATATTCGGCATATTTTGGATTTCCGGTTTCGAAATAGGTAGTAAGCACACTGCTGATCTGGCTGTGACGATTGGAAAGCCAGGCCCATTCCCAGTCGTTATTCGGTCCTTTGTAGTACCAGTCGCGATGACCATCGACGCCATAAGGAACCTGCCCGCGAACATTCTGAATAACAAAAACATTGTTTAGCACAGTATCCGCCAGTGCTTCGGTTTTGTTTGTGATTGCAGGCTGTTCCCTTCTTAAAAACTGTGCCGTGTGGCCATTTTTGTAAAACAGTAAAAGTTCGGTACAGGCCTTTTCAACATCACCTTTTTCATTGGCTTCCTTTACTTTTTCCAAACCGGCATAATTCAGATTAAGTTCATCAAGCAGCGCTTGCATGTAGGCAGGATAAGCCTCGCAAATGTCTTTTACCGTGTGGATTTTTTGCCAATGTTGAGCGTGTAATGCCAGCGACAAACTGAGGCCAACTGCGAAAAGAAGAATAGATTTTACAGACATAACGTTTAGATTTATTATTCCTGTCCGGATTAGTTTTTAAGTTTATATAAGTATAAGTTACTGGCTTTCGGCCAAGGTTTTGGTCGGGGACGGTCGCGATTCCGATCAATGGTTTCCCATTTTAACAAGTACTGTACGCCCTCTTCGCCCGAATTACCCAAATCGTGTACTGTTCGTACCTGCAATCCCGAGAAAGTTCCTTCTATTCCCATACTCTCCTGAAATCTTTTGGCTTTCAACACTTTACCTATGGTGTCAAAATCCTTGTCTAACAAGATGGTTCCGGTTCCGTATTTAATGTGCCAGTAATCCACCTCGTAATAGCCATCGCTTCGTTGTCTGAAACCGTCAATGCTCACTTCTTTGTTGATACTTCCATTTCCGGAGAACTCCCACCGGTAATCCCAGTTGGTTATTTGTTTGCAGGTCCACTTTCCACTTTGGGTTTGTGCAATATAGAATTGCAGGTTTCCAAGCGAATCGTATTTATGGTACACAAAAACCGGAAGATTATTTTCATCGAGACAAAGTTTTGCCGCCAGATTAATAATACCGCCTTTGGGAGGAATCGGATCGACGATAACCAAACGTTTATCGATGGTTGCCGGAAGTTCCAAAGGCTGGTTAAAGGCATTAAACCAGTTTTTTAAATCCGGACTTTTCATATACGAAAGATCATGATTGGTCGAGCAATCGGGGGTGTCGCGCCAAACCCAATATACATGATACCAGCCGTCTGACATCACGGTTGGTTGTGTTTGATAGGCATTCATAAGCCCCTGTCCATCCGTTAAAGGAACGTCGAGCATACGCGACCACTTTTTGGTTTCGGTGGAATAACGGTTATAAATTTCGTTGCCGTTCCCGCTGCCACCATCTCGGTAATGAAACAGCAGTTCACCTTCCTTTGTAAGCATAAAATGCGGATAAGTGCACCTGTTTTCTTCTGTTCCCACCATTTCCTTTTCCTGAACCAGCGTTGTAATATCGCCAGGTTTTGAACTTTTAAAATAGGTAATTGGATGCACATGCATGTTTCCTGAAAGATGTATGTATCCATCTTTGTCGATACCAATGGTTACAAAGTTATGACTGTCCCATCCCAAAACAGTGCTCGTTCCTCCTGCTTCTTCACGGGTAGTGGCAGGCATTGTGTACAATTGGAACTGATCTTCATTTAAATCCCGCTGACCAACTACCATATTTCTGTTTGCATTGTAGTAGGCGATGTATTGTCGCAAACCATGCGTATATAAACAAAAACCAACCGGATGCCCGGCCCACACACTATCGATTTTTATGATCTGGACAACCTTTGGTGTCTGACCTCTTTCATCAATGATCACTTCTTTTTCCGACTTTTTTGGGCTACATGCCAAGCAAATAAGCAAAATAATAACGCCCCCATAAATTGTAAGTAAACGCATCTTTCTATTGTTTTTTATATTCCGGTGTAACAAGCAAAATCCATTCGGTTTTCATTCTTTCGAGAAATACATCTTCCCATAATTTCTGATAAGCCTCATTCTCATAAATACAGGCAGCTTTTCGAACAATTAGTCCCAAATTATTTTCGGTGTGTTCCCACGATGCAATTTGTTCATAAGGCCACTCATCCTCTTTTCCGATAAACTGAACCAAATAATCGAGTGCCTTTTGCAGGGAACCGCCTTTTTCATTTTTATAGTGAAAAACATTCACACCTACTTTTAGCCCCTTTTCTCCCACACGAAAAAAATTGCCCAGGTTGCCGACAGAATATCCAAAAGCTTTTGTCCGGATCAGCTCTTCGGGTTGCCGGCCATCTTCTTCTATCATCGGATCTATTCTTCGACGCGGCATTTCTCTTACTTTTCGTGCTGTAAAATCCTCATCACCCAAAAAATAAGCTATTGACGACGACTGCAAATCGTAAGCCACCGAATGGTTATTTTTGTAGTTGTCTTCGTTTACACCGTGTTCGCTTTCAACCAGCCATCTGAAGTAACGCTTAAACCACGATTTGATTCCTTCCTGTTCAGAAGCAGTTAACGCTCCCGATGTTTCGAGTAAGGCAATGGCATCAACTAAAACATAAAATGAAGTGGCATCGATAACTCCGATAAAACGTCCGGGTGTAATTCCCGGGATGCCCTGTGCATATTCAAGATGCGGATGCATTAATGTTTCTTCATCCAGAAACCAAACGCGCAGCAACTCGGCTGCCTTATTTGCATAGCTTTCGTTACCGGTAAAAAACCAGGCAAGCGACAAACTTCGCACTCCAGTTATTAATTTGTTTTTTTGCGAACTGTCTAATTTATCCCTTTCGGGATTAATCTCTCCATCGCGTCGGATATAAGGCAAACCATCCTCTTTTTTAGGATCGGGCCACCAATACGGCCCCATGCTCATATAATCGTGTTTGTTGCTGCTAGGTGGAACCAGATTTTTATTGGTTACTGAAAATACACCGCCATTCAGCGCTTCATCTGCATCTATAATTAATTGATTGTAGGCAGGCACATATTTTTCGCCACCGGCATGTAAATCATTTTTTACATTTTGCATCCATTCGTAATCCCAGGCACCAAGTCGTACAGGCTTGTTTTCGGTAGATTGTTCCTCACACGCCGAGAAAAACAAGAGAGATGCAACAAATAATGAACAGGTTATCTTTTTCATGATTTTTCGTATTCAATTGATTTTAACTTCTTTATTCCTGTTTTAGTTATTACCCGGCTACCATACTTCCAGCGTTTTATTAAAGAAACTACCTTCCGCTGCACTTGATTCGGGAACCATAAGTACTTCGAAGAACGCTTTTGTATTGGCCGGTATTTCACATTCGAAGCCCACGATAATCGTCCCCGGATTTTTCGCATCGTAATTTGTAGTTGGTGCCGTACTCCAGGTTCTCATTTCCAGATTATCCGATCCCTGCACTTTCAACGTTAGCTGTTTGCCACCCTGCGTTAAAATCGCCTGTTTTTCTCCCAGATCAACATCCGAAGCAGTTACTATTTGCCAGCGAACTTTGGTCGTCTTATCAAGCGTTTCAAATTCGTCGCGAATGATGGAGTATTCCAGATCTTTTATTGCCACACCACGTTTGGCGCTTTTTAGCTGTCCGTTGTATACAGTCGAAATATCGGAAATGGAAAACATAAAATTCTCATTGTCGCTGTATCTGTCTATTTTGGCATAACCATCCACCCGCTGATGCTGATCATCAACAATTAAAACATTGTGCGAGAAATTATTCATCCTGAAAATTGTCCAGCGTTCTGCATCCTGTGTTTTTCCAAATATTTGCATTCCAAGTGACTCGAGCGATTCATAACTTTGCGAACCAAGGTCGGCTGCCCATCGCTTGCCATCGGCTTCCATTACAAAGGAGCCAACATCCATGTGCCCGTGGTTTACGGAAGGCGAGCCGGCTTTCAATCCCATATAAATAGCCTCGGTGTCCCATGCGCTTCGCATCATTGCAACCGGATTTCTCCCCTGCCCGACCCACATCTTTTCTTCGGGTTCGGTTATATTAGACAACGGAATGTTTTTACCCCATATCATAAGAGCAGGCAGATATCTTATACTTTTAAACTTATCAAAATCATCGGTGTCCAGAAATCTTTTCTCCGACCAAAGCACTGACGGATTGACGGTACGCATGGCAAACCAAAACATGGCCGGATTTAATCCTGTACCAGTTCCGCTATCGCTCCATGTAAAACTTCCACCTGTTGGCGTAAGCATGTGTTTCATAAAATCGCCGGTTTTCAGAAATCCGGGTAAGTCTGTTAAACCCTTATCATCGTTAAAAATCTTCTCCACAGCACTTAAAAACAACACATTAAAACTTGTTCCGTAGCCCCAGTATGCGTAACCTTCGGGGTAAACACCGTCCGGTGCATATTCATTCATTGCTTTTGGGATTTTATCAAAAGCACGGTCTATCATTTCTTTAGCCAGATCAGGATAATCTTCCTGAACGGCCAGTGCACCATAAACCATTCCGGCGTGGCAAACCTGGTTCCAGTTGTTTTCCGAATTGATCCACCAATGTTCTCCTGTTTTTGAAGCTTTAAGACCTTTCTCAAGAATGGCCTGGCGTGCTGCCAGACGGGTGTCTTCTGACAGATCGGCAAACAGCCAATCGTAACCAATGGCAACAGCCATGGTCATTTCGCCCACATCTAAAAAATGCGAAGGATTCCAGTCGCTAAATCCGCAAACCGCCACCATCTCGGTTTGTACCCTGTTCAGATACTTTTCGTATCCTGTCATTCGATAGGCATAAGCCAAATAAAAAATCCGTTTTAAAGCTTCGCGCGAGGTCCCCAACAGTCGGCGTCCAACCATTTTTCGTTCCAGAACATCCGTGCCCAGCAATTCATTACTCTTCTCCAGAATTGCTTCGTGCATTTTCTGCCAGGTTTCATCCGAATTGATTAAATCCTGAATTTGTTGTTCTTCGCCTTCCAACAATAAAATTCTTGGGTGTCCGGCTTTCTTAAGTTCAGACTCAGAGAATGGATCGTCTGATTTATCGCATGAATAGGCGAAAAAAGACATGGACAGCAAAATAATTCCGAATATATATTTCATGATTTAAAGTTCTATAGTTACACTATCGCCAGCATAATTGCCGCCGGGAAGCTTAATGATCAGATCACTCATTTGAGTATCCTCATTCCATAAAGCCACGAAATTTTCTGCTTTTACTGCCACCTTTTGCGGAATAGAAACAAACATTCGAGCATTTTTTCGGGCTGGATCAGAAACCGTGATCTCCGATATTTTATTCCCATCTGTTCTTACAATGAATACTCCTGGAGTAGCACATTCAAGTTTAATATTTTCGTTTATCTCCAGTTTTCCCTGCTGATAAAATATAGCCTGACACATTTGAAGCTCTTTTTGCCAAACTGCCTGCAGTTTCGGTGAATTTACCAATACTTTCACTTTGTTATTGAATGAAGTATTCTGAAGCTCTCCTAAACCCACCGCAGGAACTACCATGTACTGATAACTTTCATCACTTGGTCTTTCGCCATGATCCAGCCAGAGTTTGAAAACATCCCTTTCGATCTCGTCTTTAGGAGAGTCGGTTTGTCTGTTAATCCGGTACCACGAACCTTTCTCTGCATCGTTTTTCAGGTAAACCGCAGTTGGTTCAGGAAAAACATACCCTACATTGTCGTGGTAAATCCAGTCAATATTTTCATAGGCCTTTTCACCCTTTTCAACAACAGCACTTTTTCCTTCTGAAGAAAGAAGAACATTGCCGCGTAACAAACATTGATTCAAAGTGGTTACAACCGGTAGATTTGTTTTGCACGAAATTCCGGTACCCAAACACACATATTCTTCGTCGAAGAAAAACCAGGCTTTACGGGCAATTAACGGATCGTGCGGACTTCTGAAATCGAAAGCCACCGCACCATATTTTCCATCCGTTGCAGCACCTACAAAATCGGTTAATCCCAGTTTTTGCAATTCTCTTTCACCCGGCATTTCTGTTTTTTGCATTACCGTTGTTCCGGGTATTTTCTGGTAATCCATCACCGGAGCCAGGTCTTTATATTCATCGGCAGTTACTGAAATATGATTGGTTCCGTCGCCGCGATGGTGGTTAAAAAAGCCTTCACTGTTGTACGGCTGTTCCATATTGTAATTGCGCGTTGAGTACATTCTTACTGAAGCAAACCAATCAGGACGCTGAAATGAAAAATGTTCCGAATCCCAATAAAAAGTGGCGTGCGAAAGTGTTGGCTTTTTGTTATTGTTTCTGATGTCTATGATTTCCTGCATTTCTGCTTTCCGGTAATCCGTAACAGAAATCAGTTTTTCTGGCAATGCTGCATTATACGGATTCAATGATCCTTCGCGACTAATACTGCGATTCTTTGCTCCAACATCGGGTATCTTTCCAAAAACCGATGTTTTACAAATACCATCCAAAAAATAGTCGATCAGCTGTGCCAGTTTTTCTTCTGAAAAGGAGAATTCTGTATCGTCGGTATAGGCAGCCCACTCGGCAAAGGCAGAGGCGTATCCCGTACCGTACGACAAAGTATTGTTTACACCGTCGGTACGGTGATGGAAACTGTTGTCATACTGAATGCCACGTCCTTCATGGCTACGATTTTCAAAACCACCCATTATTTGCCGAAAACCATAACCGTATTTTGCACCGATCCATTCCACATATTTTATTTCGCTTTCAATCACCCCAACCACCTCATTAAACTTTTCATCGTCGTCCAGAAACAGACAGTTTTTTGCCTGAATGCCGGCAATTTTAATGCGATCGCCACCGGGTCGCGCTCCGCCCGCATTAATATGCGCACGTCCGATTATTGACTGGGCTTTCGCCACAAGTTCAGGATTTAGTTTATCGCCAACCAACAACATCAAGGTTACCAAATTATTTGGTGTACCTATTTGATTATGCCACCAGTTGTCGCAAAAATAATCGTGATCGATCCAGTTTTTCAGGGCCAATTCAATGGTTGTCTTAACTTTTTTGCTTTTATAATATTTCGATGATTTTGAATTGTATGCGCGTGCCAAAATATTCATATTATCGGAATGAAAGCGGTGCTCAAAACCGGTTCTTGAAACGTCTTCGTAGTTTATTCCGGGCCAGGTTCCGTCCTCTTTTATGCTTTCCAAAAGTTGGCTTATTTTGGTGTCATCGGAGCCGTCTTTCATCATTTCCTGAAAAATTCGGGTTTTTACAATTTCTATGTCTGATTTGTTTTTAGACCACGCTGTAAGTGCTAAGAAACTTACCAAAATGCATATAAATATTTTTTCTTTTTTCATATCAAACTATAATTCTGTTAGCTGAACTTGAATCTCAATATTTTTATTCTCAAATATCCACGCCGGATAGCGTATTTCTATTCGTTTGAGCTGTTCAATTTGTTTATCGAGTTTTAAGGGAGCCGGGTAAAGCGAAATAACTGAAACACGCATCTCGGGATGCGAAAGAACTTCAAGTTTTACTTTTTTACTGTCTTGTGCCAAAACGGCTCCACCTTTGGTAATTTCCACATCGGCGGTGGTAATCATTTGCCAGGTAATCAGCTCGGTTTTTTTCGAAAGTTCAATCTTATCATTAATAACCAATGAATTTGGGCTGTTTTTGATAAATGTGCGCTCGGCAGATTTTAATAATTCGCCAAACACCGGAGTAAGATTAAAGGTCGCTTCAGGTTTTTCGCCTCCTGAGAATTTTTCAAGCGTTGCCAGACCGTCAACTTTATGCAGTTGATTATTAACGGAGAGGGTGCTATGCCCAAAGTTATTTTTTGTGATCAGCTTCCAACGATCAGAGTCCTGGTTACGTCCCCATAAGTTAAATCCGGCCCTTTCAAGCGGACCATATCCCTGATTTCCGGGATCGACGCTCCACCGAACTCCGTTAAGTTCGAACGTAAACGATCCAGCATCCATGTTGCCATGATTTATCGATCCGCGGCCACCTTTTCCTCCAAAATAATACCCCTTTGTATCATCACTACCGCCGGTAAAAACAACTATCGGGTTAGCTCCTTCTCCTTTCCACGATGTTGGAAGCTCCTCAGTCTGCTTTTCTTCAAACTGAGCAGTCCATACCAAACCGGCACCTGCTAATCGCGATATTCTGCCTCTTTCTTCAGGGGACATCAAAAAGGTTTCTTCTTTCAAAAAAGCTTTGTTCCCGGTTTTTGCAGCAAACCAACTTAATGTAAACTCGGTATATCTTTCGGGTTGTTCCGCACAATCGGCATAATTGTACAATCGTTTTGTGGGCGACTCGGATAACATACGAAATACAGCACTCTCTTTTAATCCGGGGAAGTTTAAAATGCCAAAATCGCTTCCAAACGCGCTTTCGAACATTGCAGCGGTAACGGCAGTGAACTGCGTTCCATACCCCCAATAAATAGCCCCTTCCGGATAAACACCATCGGGAGCGTAAACCGCCAGTGCATTGTTCATTCCATCAACAGAGCGATGAATGGTTTTGGCTGCCAGTTCCGGCTTCAATTCTGCCACTGCAATAGAGGCAGCAATCATTCCGCAGTTACATACCTGGTTCCAGTTGTTGTTGTTATACACCCAATTTAGTGTCTCACCATTATCGGGCCAGCTTGTTTTTATCCCTTTTTCAATTAAAGCCGTTTTGGCCAATTCAATGGTGGATGACGGTAAATCGCCTGCAGTCCAGTCCAATGCCATCGCAACAGCCAAACACATTTCGCCCACATCTAAAAAATGCCGTGGGTTCCACGTGGGAAAATTACAAGCTGCAATCAGCTCTTCATTAATCCGGTCTAAAATACCCTGATCTTTTTCAATCCGGTAAACCATGGAAAGCATGTTCATTCGCCATAAAAAGTCTCTGGAAATGCCCAGTTGATTTCGCTGCGAGTTGGGATTATCGGGTATATCAATCGTAATGATTTCCTTTTCCAAAACCAGCCCGGCATTAAATTTTATTGACTGGTAAATGCTTTTAATGAGCGGATCAGTTTCTAATTTTTTCCTTAGATTCGTTTCAGTTTCTTTGTTTAAAACCAGACGTGGTAATTTTTTTGAAAGATGCTGTTTCAGGTAATCGACTGAAAACGGATTTTCGAGCTTGTAAACAGACTCCTCTTCTGTTCCGGGAGTTTGAGCAATGGCAAACCCGCACCATAAAAATAAAAGGAGCAGGCAGCCAATGTATAATTTTGCTTTATAAAACTGCATTCTTAAAAATGTTCAGTTGTAGAATTACGCTCGTGAATGCTATTCTCCTGCAAGTCGTATCTTGATTTTCGTAGCACCTCCTTCAATGATCCAGGCCGGAATTCTTAATTCCACGCGTTTTAATCCTTCAATTTGGCGATCCAGTTCCATGGGTGCCGGATAAAGCGAAACAAGCGACAAACTCAATTCCGGATGCGAAAGGTTCTCAAGTTTTAAAGTTTTGCCATCTTGTTTTAACACAGCACCACCATTAACAAACTCCACATCGGCAGTGGTCATAAATTGCCAGGTAATTAGTTGTGTTTTATCCGATATTACAATCTCATCTTCTATAACTACCGAAACCGGGCTGTCTTTTATAAACGTACGTTTTGCACTAGTTACATTTCCGCCATGGATTGCAGTCAAATCAAAGGTAGCCTGTGGTTTTTCGCCCGCCTGAAATTGCTCGAGTGTGGCTTGCCCGTTATTTACAAAAAGTGAATTGTTAACGGTCACGGTACTGTGCCCGTAATTGTTTTTTGTAAGCAAGGTCCAGCGTTGGCAATCCTGACAACTTCCCCAAAGATCGAAACCTGTTTTTTCGAGGTCGTGATATCCCTGGTTTCCCGGATCGATGGCCCAGCGCACGCCATTTAATTCGAAAATGAATGAGCCGGCATCCATGTTTCCATGGCTTGTTGTGGCACGACCACCTTTCCCTCCAAAATAATAATTATGAGTGTCGTTCACATCTCCTTTAAAAACCACCAGTGGATTCGATCCGTCTCCTTTCCAGGCCGTTGGCATTTTCTGGTCGGCTTTCTCTTCGTACTGAGCCAACCAAACCAATCCTGCACCGGACAAACGCGAAAGCTTTCCCATCTCTTCGGCATGCATTAAAAACCTATCCTTTTCAAAAAAAGCACTGTTGCCAGTTTTTGTGCCAAACCATGCCAGTGTAATGTCGCCTGACTCACCGCGTTTGTCGCCACAATCGGCAAAATTGAAATACCACCCTGAAGGTGTATTCATTAAATACCTGAACACGGCACTTTCTTTAAATGCCGGATAATCGGTGATTCCAAAATCGGTTCCAAACGAGCTTTCCAACATGGCAACCGTTACTACTGAAAAACTGGTTCCGTAACCCCAATATGTCGAACCTTCCGGATAAACACCGTCCGGGCCGTATTGCACCAAAGCATGCGGCATACCATCTAACGAACGCTGAATTGTCTTTGCCGCCAGTTCCGGATCTTTTTCGGCAATAGCAATCGAGGCAGCAATCATTCCTCCGTTACATACCTGATTCCAGTTATTGTGCCCGGTTATCCAGCCGGTGTTGCCTTCAGGATTATAACTTGGTTTAATTCCTTTTTCAATAAGTGCAGTTTTGGCCATTTCAATGGTTGATTTCGGCAAATCTCCGGCAGTCCAGTCAAGAGCAAAGGCAACTGCCATGGACATTTCGGCCACATCGAGAAAATGCGAAGGATTCCAGTCGGAGAAATTACAAACCGCAATTACTTCATCATTTATCCGGTCGAGTATTTTTGGATCATTTTCCATTCGGTAAACCATGCCGAGCATATTTACGCGCCAAAGCATTTCACGCGAAACGCCAAGTAAACGGCGCCCCTGAAGTTTTCTTTCCAAAAAGGATTGTGTGAGAGCCTCCTCTGCATTAAGTTGAATGGCTTTATACATGTTTTTAACAACCGGATCATTCAATACCTTCTGTTTTAATTGTTTTTCAATTTTTGAATTAAGGACCAAGCGCGGTTGCGACTTTTTTAAATTCTTTTTAAGGTATTGCACCGACATGGGATTGTCGAGTGGTGGAATTTCTTTTTCCTGGGCAGTAGCAACCAGGAAAATTGCCAGACACAAAAGTAGAGTCAGGTTTAATTTTGCTTTCATTTTAGTTGGTTTAATTTGTTGTTATGGTTTAATAATTTTCTTAAAAATCCTCCATTAAGGTACGATTTAATAGCCAGATTCATGGCGATATTCAGCTCATAGGTCTGTTTATTTAGCAATAAAACTTTTCGCTGCAAGCAAACCAGGTATCTCAACAGAATTTCAAATCTTTTTAGCGCATTAAAATGCAGGGAATAAAATCCAGGAGATTTGACCAATCATTTTCTTTAAAGTTGATAACCTAACTACTTCAGTTCATAAGCGATTAATTTTTCAGTTCCATTCTCATTTATTTTAAATTGTATCTTATCAGATCCGACTTTTGAATTTCCGACCAGTTCAACTTTAATTTTAGGGATTTCACGTTCAAAAGGAGCAACGAGAGTAACAAATCGTAATGCTTCATCCTTCTTCTCCTTTATTAGCCTGTAACGAAAAGTAGGCCTCAATTCCTTTTTTGTATACTCATAAGACACCCAACCTTCCTCTTCTGACAATTGTAATCCAACCTGTTCTTGAGCTTGAACAAATACGTTCGTTCCTGAACTAAACTCCGAATAAACATAATATTTTTCATTTTCATGTACTACTTTCCCCGGAGCCAGTTGAAAATGAATATCAACATTGCCAGTTCCCGTTCCGATGGCCTCATCAATAATTATAAAGTATTTTTTCTCAACAAAAAGTACCGCACGACGGTGTGTCAGATTTTCGTACGCTTTATTTTCAACTACCAGTACATCGAGATCATTCCCGGGTTGCCAAAGCAACAAGTCGGGCTTATAACCGCTGTTTTCATCGTTTAAAGTCAGTGTTTGATGTACTTTAGTTTGCCTAAACCAGTTTCTGCCTTCCGGATCACCACTATAAATGTAACTTCCGGCATCGGGCATTAAAGTTCGTCCACCGGAATACAACGAAAAAGTTCCATTATCAGGCTGACAATGCCCTCCCCCGTCTGGACCACATTTCAGAACCAGGCATGTGGCATTTTTATCCCATCCGCTGCGCATGGAATAAAGCCCGCTTTCTTTTAGAGCAAATGCGGTTTGATTGGGAGCAGTTCCAGATTCCCCATCTGTAGCAAGATATAGAAAATCATCGCGTTCAAACCATTCAGCCCATGTTAAAAAATTGTCGGAATGTTGGCCGGGCTGTCCTGCCCACGCATCACCAAATTGAACGTTAGTTCCGTCGGGAAAACAAAGTTTCATTGGCACTTCGCACATCAGCTCAATTTTTTCGAAATACGATTCGGGGAATGCGCCTGCCCTATTGTTTAACATAGCCAGTTCGTAGGTTCTGTAAAACCAGTTAATGCAACCCAGATGATAACCAATTGCAAGTTCGCGCTGGTGTCCATCAGGATATACCTGTAAGTTAATTTCGTTGTTTAAACGCCTGATTGCTTCGGTTCTCCATTTTACTGCATTTTTAAATTCAGGAAAAGTAAAAGCAATAAAAGCTAGTCCTTCGGCTTCCATTAATCCCCAATTACTGCCAGACCGATACCTTGTCATTAAAAACTCGGCATGATCATAACAACTGTTCAGGAAAGAAACTAAGACTTCCGGCGTAAAATGAGGTGACTGAATAAAACGATAAAAAAGAGTCGTCCAGCTATAGCCTCGAATCCCCGCTTCGATAGAACGCCAGGCATAATTGTGTTCTGCATCATTTGGATTCTTTTCAATCCAGTCGACAACTTGCAAACACCATTCTTTCACATATTTCTCATCACCTGTTTTCGCATATACTTTACCCATGGCGTTCCAAAAATACATGCGGTTGAGCTGCCATACCCACTCCATATCGGCAACCGGACGAGTATTCCAGTTGATATCGTCACCACAAAAATGAGGTGGATAGGCCCGTTGCCCCACAAAAACATGTTCGAGTGCATCATTGGCAATTTTAAAATCCGATTCATCAACACTATTTTCAGATCGTATGGAATTTGTTATGCGTTTTACAGGATGGCTGACTGATTCTCTTCCTTTGTAATAGTTTAGTAGTTCGTCCATAGCCTTTCCCGGAATATCCAATGATTCTTTTACTTTTTTCAACCGTTTTGAATTTAAATATAACCGGGAAAGCAAAAGTTCTCTACTATCTTGATATACAGATTCTTGAATGCCAACTTGCACTCTTGAGCAAGCATCAAACATTCTATTATGGGAAGATATTTCTTTACCTAAACAATTACAACCAAAAAACATGATGGTAATAGAAATTAATATGTTTCTCCACATAATTCTGAATTTTAAGAAAAAACTATAGCCAGGGAAATTTCCCCGGCTAAAGTTTTTCAATAAATGGAACAAGTTATTAATATACTTCAGGTGAGTATGTTTCCAAAACAACTCCTCTGTCTCTTGCTACCAATACATCATTTGCCTGATACGTATTTTTACCATCAGAAACAGTGAAATTCAGTTCAATACCGTTTCGGGCTTTATTTCCCCAGTCATATTCTTTTGATTTAAATACACCTGTACCGGAAATGGTATATGGAGAACCTTCTGCTGCAGTTATTGTGCAGTTATCTCCGTTAAATGTTAACAGCATATGTACTTCGTCAGCCATTACTTCTGAGTTTAAAAAAATATTAAGAGCAACCTGGTATCTTCCTGTAGTTACTAATTTTGAAACACTATTATTTACAACATAAGCTTCACTGTATGTAGTATTTTCTACAACTGTATTGGTAGAATCAGCAACACTGCTTTGGCCATAATGGAAATAAGTACCATGATATTCATTTATGTATTTTACTGCAAACATGGTAAAATCTTTCGGAGCTACAATCCATTGGCCTGCCACCCGGGGATCTGCATTAGGATTATCAGATTTTCCTGCCAAAATAGTATCAACATCCGCTGAACCATTAAGTCGAATGGGTAAAACGTATGTGTTTTTAATTGCAAGCGGATCGTTTAAAAAAGCATCGGTTAACTGAACCTCAACACCTCCATTTAATTCCCCATTTGAAATAACAATTTTACTGTTATCGCTTAAAGTGTAGTAACTTGATGGCAAAGCAAGAATGGTATCACCATCAACAGAGAATAATACCCGATTGCACAAACTTTCATCCACCTCAATTGTAAATTCCCTGTTTTGAGTGTTTTCGTAAACACCACCCATCGCAGCGGAGATAACAAACTTATGCGCATTATCATTCGAGTTGTCATAGATATAATCGCCCAGCACCAATGTTCTTACCGGAAACTGGTATGGAAAATATCCTGAAGTATAGTCGAAGTCGGGATGATCGATTTCAAAATTTTCACATGCAAACATCCCGATTGCTATTGATATTATAAAAAATAATTTCTTCATATCTCTCTATTTAATTTTTATTAAACAAACTAGTTCCACCCTTTATTCTGAACGAAACCAAACTTAGTTATTTCTCTGCCAGGAATAGGTCCATAATGCATATAATCATTATCATAAACCCTTTCTTCTACATCAAAAGTGGTATAACTATTACCCTCAATTCTAATTCCCTTTGCAGGTTCAGTTAAGTTTTTCTTCCATCTGCGTAAATCCCAAAAACGGAAACCCTCAAAACACAACTCTAATCTTCTTTCATTGCGAATTAATTCACGCATCGCTTCCTTATCAGTTACTGTCTCAAGGTAAGTGTCGGCTTGTTCAATTCCTGCACGGTTCCGGATGGCAGCAATAACATCTTTCGCAGAATATCCGTGAGTTCCACTACCATTTGGTCCCCATGCCTCATTCGCTGCTTCAGCATAATTCAGAAATAGTTCTGTATAACGGATATGCACTTCGAAATGCTCTTTAGAGTTGCTGGAAGATGGGTCAACATTTACATCTTCTCTCAATAGTTTCTTTAGGTAGTATCCTGTACGTGTTGAGTTTTGCAAAGAACCTATCGCATCATCGCCTTCACCTACTCCGATTTCAATATTATTTCCGCGCATGGTACTTCCGTCATAAACGATATAATAAGACAAACGAGGATCTCTTCCTTCATATGGATTATTAGGATCATATCCTGAGCTCTGGTCACTAATTGGATAGCCATTTGCCATAGGGAATGCATCTACAAGATTTTGAGTTGGATTAATTTCGCCATCTCCGTAAATTGAAGGAGGGAAATTATCGCTTTCCCGTCCGTTACTATTAGAAAGAGGTCTTCTCCATAACATTTCAGGAAGATCTGTTCTATCTCCACCAGTTATATCTGCTTGATCAACCTGTTCTTTTAAATAGAAAATATGGCCGGTGGGGTCTAATCCACTTATTCCACCTATATCGTCTAAAAGTTCAGCAGTATAATTTGCTGCGTTTTCCCAAAGTGTATTATTATTCTCAATATTAAATGCAGGACTGGCTGCCAACAATGCCAAACGAGCTTTTATGGCTTTTGCATGCCGTCCGCTCATTCGTTGCTGTGTGTTAGAACCAAAAACGGTATTGTAATTTTCAAGCGTTACTCCGCCAAAACCGGCAGGAATATCTCCTTCACTTGCATCACCATAATCCATGGGCAGGTAATCCAACGATTTATCCAAATCGGCATAAGCACTTTGAACTGACTGAGCAAAACTACTTCTTGGTGCGGAAAAATCTTCCTGAGTTGTCGGGAACTCATTGTATTCAGGAATACCGAGTAATTCTCCATTTTCTCCTATTCCCGCATGATTGCGTAAAAGAAAATATTTCATCAGTCCTCGGATTGCATAAGATTCACCCGTTAACCTTTTTGCATACAAATCATTTAACGTTTGGTCTGTCCATTTCCAAGGTACTGAATCCACTACACTTAAAAACTGGTCAACAGATAGTATAGCCCTGTTACAATTTGTCCAAAGATCTTGCGGATTATATAAAGCTGTCCACTCACCCGTTGCCATACGCATGTAACTACTAAATTTATCATTGGTTACTGCATCGTCGGTGGCCACTTCATCCCAGTTGTAAGAATTAGTAGGAATATATGCGTAAGCCCTCATCAGCAAGCCTTCTGCATACTCAGGGTCATCATAAACCCGTTGTAAAGTACTGTGGTTATCATCTTCCGGCTCTAACAATGTGCACGATGAAATAACCATCAGTAAAATTAGCAGGAAGAATAATATTTTATTTAATTTCATAATTATCATTTTTTAATGAATTAAAAATTAGCTTTTATCCCCAGAGAAAAAGTTCTGGAGTAGGGTTCATTACCTACCCTCAAATCTCTTTTTTCCCTGTTTTTCGCAAATTGGTAAATATCTGAAGCATCAACGTAAACCATCATTTTTTTCATAAATAAGGCATTTGCAGCCATCTGTGGCAAATTATAGGTAAGCTGAATTTTCCGAATGTTGAAATAGTCGTTGTTATACAACCAGTAGCTAGAACGGCGGAAGTTATTATTATCTGATTCAGCACTCAATCTTGGATATGTAGCTGTATTTGCAGTTTCCGGAGTCCAGCTTCCACGCACTATTTCTGAATATTTATCGTTCCCATCTACCCAGTAATAGTTCCCTTCCATAAACGTTTCGGAACCTGACCGACCTTCTCCTAAAACATAAAGAGTGAAGTCTTTGTAAGCCAATTTAATATCCACGCCACCCGAGAACGGTGCCTGCCAACGGCGCAAATAAACTTCATCATTGCCATCAACAATACCATCGCCATTCTGGTCTTTGTATTTTATATCGCCAGGTTGAACAGCACCAAAAGCCTGTGTCGGGCTATTGTCAATATCTGTCTGATCATTGAACAAACCGATAGCTTCTAACCCAAATGATGCATCTCTCGGATTGCCTTGTCTGTATTGATAGTCGTTGTCATAAACTTCATCTACAACCTTTCTCTCCGAAGTTACATAAAGTGCATTAATACCTATTACCAAATTCAATTCTCCAAATGATTGATTCAGATCTAAACCAACTTCAACTCCTTTGTATGCATCCTCCTCAAAATTTTCGTAAGGAATATAAGGTGTATAAAAACTGGGGTAAATTGTTGTTGGACGGGTAACCAAATCGCTATAGAGTTCATAAAATGCATTGGCCTCAATGCCCAGTTTTTTGTTGAAAAATAATCCGTCAAAGCCAAAAGTTACCTCGTTGCGTTTTGCAAAACCAAGGTTCGGATTGTCGCTCCAGCTGGAACTAGTACCTCCCCGGCTTCTGTTTCCTTCAAACCATTGATAACTTCCTGAACCACCGTAACGATTATCGTAGTAAAAAAATCCACCAATAGGAAGGTCGGAATTTAGAATACCACCGGACAACCTCAATTTCAAATAATCAACATTATCAGCCGATGCCATAAAGTCTTCAGAACTCATCATCCAGGCCAACCCGAGTGAGGGTGAGAAACCACCTCTGTTTCCTTCAGGTAACTTTACAGAACTTGCATAATTACTACTAAAATCAACCATATATTTTCTATTGAATATGTAGTTAATTTGAAGTCCGAGATGCGATTGCTTTACACCCTGAAAGTCATTGGTTTGTTTAAAATTACTGCCATACCCAAGCAACGATCCGCTTACTTGATGTACATCATTAAAAATCCTGTCGTAACTAAATAATCCATAAAAACCAAATCTCCTGCGGAACATAGCATTCCCAACAGACTGGGTTCCTGGCCGATTGTCTGTTCCATGTTGTTTCAAATTAACAATTATGTCTTCATCTTCGGCCCAAATTGGTTCATAAACAGAGTAATCATTATAAACTGTTTGGTTATAAGCTGTATAATAATCAAAACTGATGTTGGTATGGAAAGACAAACCTTGTGTTAGCTTATTCAAATCGAAATCGACACGGTTGTTGAACGAAAATTTACGGGAAATCCGTTCAAAAACTCCTCCAGCATATCCATCACCAAAAGGCGTGGTCAGGTGGTTTGAATTGCCACCAATGAGGTATTCGCCATTTACGTCATTTTTTCTGGCTTTTAATAACTCATTTTCCTGATCGATTAAATCAAAAGGTAGCAGTGGAGTATATAAATGCGGTCTGAGGCTTGCAGCGGAACTCCAGTAGTTGCCTCTCTGACTTCTATCGTTTCCAAAAATTGACACTCCGTCAACCGAAGTTTTAATCCAGTCGTTCACTTTTAGGTCAACATTTCCCCGAATATTAAATACATTGTCCCTGGCATTTGCACCTTCGCCAAAATCGAGATATCCGCCAGATGAATGCCAGCCAACATTTGCATAATACTTGGCAACATCATTCCCATCGGAAAATTGACCTTCCAAATCGAAATAATTTTTTAATGGTTTTAAATACTCATCGGAGTAATAATCCACATCAGGATACCGGTATTTATTCCCAGACCTGTAATTTTCAATCTCTTCTTCACTAAACGTTTCTGTTTTTCCGTCATTAAGTCTGGCCTGGTTATAATAGGTCATATAATCAGCAGAATTCAGAAAATCAGGCGTTGCCCGAGGCGCAGAAATTCCATAATTTACCGAAAAATTAGATTGCTTTTTGAAAGCTTCACCACGTTTTGTGGTAATTAATATTACCCCGTTTACAGCAGCGCTACCATACAAAATAGAAGCGTTTACATCTTTAAGAACAGTTATGTCTTCAATTTCAGACAAGCGCAACGATTCAATATCGCGAGGAAGGCCGTCAACAATAAACAATGCATTTCCTGAAAAAAGGCCACTGCCCGTTTCATCTGCCACATTAATACCAATTCCGATACCTCTAATGCTACTGCTTCCTAACATTCCTAAGGTACGACCGTTTAAAACATTGCTGGCCCAAATAGAATTGTCATACGCATTTACTTTATCACCATTTACTGTACTAAACGCGCCAACAACATTTCCCTTATGAACTCTGCGAAATGCCAAATCTACCATATCATCGCTTCCATATAAAAATGGAGATGTTTTTAAACTGATATTGACTTTGTTTCTCACTTCATCCAGAGTAGCGGTAGTATTTTCATAACCATTGGCCTCTACAATCAACTTTGACCCAGGCTCAACAAAAACAGTAAATTTACCATTGGCATCGGTTTTAGTATAGGCGGCACCACTGAAAATCTCTGCATTTTTAATCGGATTACCGTTTTCATCAACAATAACCGACTCAATGGTTATCAACTTCTCTTTCTGGGCAAATACTTCATTGTGTTGAAATAAAATGATCCCACATAGAAAAGCTAATATTATATAATATTTTTTCTTCATCTGTTAAAATTTTTAATTAATTAGTTTCAGATTACCATCCTGGATTTTGTGGAAAACCCTCGTATAATTTTGTAAAACCAACCTGCATGGGTAGCCAGTTATGTTTTTTCTCGGCAACCCTTGTCACAATTACTCTTTCTGAAAGGTTGATTGGTTTTCCGTCAGGTCCACGCTCAAAATCAATAGCGGTTTTATCAAGGTACCTTGGGTCATTATTCCGGTTCCAACGACGCAAATCGCAAAAACGGGCACCTTCAAAAATTAATTCAACGGCGCGTTCCCGAACAATTTCTTCGAAAAACACATCCTGGCTTCCTGTATATTTTGAATCAATATTAGGCAATTGTGCCCTGTTACGAACTGCATTCAAAGCGCCTTCGGCTGTCATAGTATAATTACCTGATGTGCTTTGAGGTGTCCCACCGTTGCTACTAAACAGTACAGCTTCGGCATACATCAAATAAACATCAGCCATACGCAAATAAGGAACATAAGGTTGAATTCTACCTGCGAACGAGGTATTGAAATCTTTATCCATGCCATTAAATTTACGAGAATAGTATCCGGTGACACTTGGCGGATTAATTTGTGAACGGTGACGGCCACCAATGAATAGTTCAGCATACTTATCATCTGATTTATCGCGGTGAATTCGGTCGCCATCTTTTACAATAATCTTATAGAATCTTGGGTCGCGGTTTGTCCACGGATCATTGGGATCGTAACCTGATTCAGGATCATCAATAGGCAGCCCATTGGCCATTCCATAGTTTTTGGTAATGTTATGGGTAGGTACATCGGCATTCGAACCACTGTTTAAAGCAAAAGAAGATGGAACCGTTGCTCCAATAGCTGACCATCTTACACGTGAACGATTATAAATAGTAGGAATCATAATTGCTTCGATTCCACCCGGATGTTTTCGGTTACGATCATAAAAAATTTGCATATAATCGTCCCAGGGTTGCAGACCATATATACCAGTGTCATCCGCCAACTTTAGCAATTCGCCAAACGCATCAGCAGCTTGTTTGGCCAATTCTCCATTGAAAGTGTTACTGCCATTTGCTTCTTCGTTGGGCATAGGGCTGGCACCATACAATAATGCTTTCCCCAGGTACCCCAGCGCAAAAAACTTATTAATTCGCTGAAAATTGCCCCCTTCAGTAGCCTGACCTACTGAAGTTTCATCCCAGTGGTTGGGTAGTAAATCGGCTGCTGCCATAAAATCTTCAGCCATTTTTTTAGCTGTTTCCTGATAACTGAGCCTGTTAAACTCTTCTGTTATCAAACTTTCGGTAGGGCTTAAAGTTCTTGTTATATAAGGCATGCCACCCCAGTAACGACTCAATTCGAAATAGAAGAATCCCCTGAAAAACAATGCTTGCCCTTTCAATAAGTCCTTTTCTTCCTGCGTACCTTCAAACAAACTTGGTGCCTCTTCTGTTCCTTCTAACTTTTCCAGTGCCAGGTTTGCTTTTCTTATTGCATACCAGGCATATTCCCATACCCTGTGATCTCTGGGATTATTGCTAGTAGTGCGTACACTTTGTCCATAAAAATATCCTTCATTTCCCCAGTAGTTTCCCAGATCAAACTGGTAGGGATAATTATTCAAGGTTTCGTCTGCAAACAAATACTTGTTCCATGCCCCTCCTTTATCAGGATCCATTACACAGTTATACAACTCTTCAACAAATCCCTGGAAACTTATGAAATCTCCATAGGCATCTTTTTCGGTAATGCTGGCTTCAGGAGCTTTATCTAAATAATCCTCGCATGAAATTGAAATTAAAAACAGCATTACGAAAGCCACATAAATTTTTTTATTCTTTATTATCCTTTTCATATTCGTAATTATTAAAATGATAAATCTATGCCTAAATTAACACGTTTTACAGTTGGATAAGCTCCCTGAGTAGCACTTCCTCCTGAATAAGTCGTAGTTCTGTCATCCGGCAATTTAGACCAGAAGAAAAGATTATTTCCATTCAGGAATAGCCTGAAATTTGAAAATCCTGCTCTTTTTACCCAATCCAAATCATTGAATGTGTAAGCAATTTCAGCGTTTTGTAACCTAAGGTAAGAAGCATCGTAAAGGTAATAATCTCCAATGTTCTCGGCCTGAGTTTTCCACCTTGGCAGGAACGATGTAGCATCTGGATTATCTTTTGACCAATAATCTGCTACGTGGCCAAATACAATATCAATATCGTTTTGATAATTGTTAAATCCTACATAGCGATTGGCATTATTTACTCCGAAAAACTGAATCATAAAGCTGAATCCACCGTAGTCTGCTCCAAGTGTAAAGGAACCTGTATTCTGCGGAACTCCTGAATATCCAATGGGTGGAGTATCTTCACTATTTTTTATGATACCATCGGCATTAAAATCAACCAAATTGTAATAACCGGGAAGTTTATCTGCATCGTTATTTTCAGTAGGTACACTGGCATAAACTTCATCCCAATTGTTATAAAAATCTGTACTCAACAACCTCTTTTGTTGTCCAATCGGATAGCCTTTGGCTTTCAGGTATTCAAACTGAAGTGGCGCATCATCGCGTTCAATTACTTCATTTTCGTTGTGTGTAAGCGCAAGTTTTGCCCAAACATTTGCTTTATTATTTATCCTTTTGTTAAAGCCCAATTCTATTTCAAATCCTTTTGATTTAACATGGCCTAAGTTTGCACTTGGTGGTGTGGCTCCAAAAAATGGAGGAACATTTCTGCTACCTCCCGACATCAGAATATCCGTCCGGTCTTCAGTAAAATAATCAAAATTTAATGTAAATAAGTTTTTTAATACACCAAACTCAACACCAAAGTTTGTTTTAAGTGCACTTTCCCAATGAATATCAGGATTTCCAACCACAGCTTCTCTATAGAAATTATAGGGACTCCAACCAGAAGTTGAGTTACTCAGGCGAGCTCTTCCACCATACGCTAATTGAGACTCATATAACCAACGAGATCCACTCACTTTATCATCACCTACTCTACCAATACTGTATCGAATTTTTAATCGGTCAACCCAATCAATGTTGAAAAATTCTTCATTAGAAACATACCAACCTACCGCTAATGAAGGGAAAAATTCGAAACGGTAACCTGGTCCAAATTGTTCAGAACCATTATAGGCGCCGTTTGCTTCAAACAAATACCTACTGTCATAACCGTAGGTTGTGCGAAAAACCCAGTCTTCACGATAATTTTTGAACATACTTCCTACCGCGTATTCTTCGCGTTTAAATACACCCATTGCAGAAACATTATGATTTTCGAAAGTACGGGCATAATTCATTTGGAATTCATACATCATTCGGCGAGAAACCGGGATGTAGCTTGTCCAGTTTGCTGAAGTTATATTTTCCTGGCGAACAGACCATGGGTTAAGGGCCCAGTCGTATTCCTCATCGCCAATAGGAAGCAGTACTGTATATTCACTCGGGTCCTGATCCGGACCTTCATATTTCATCGGATAAATTTGTTTAAACGGAACGTTAGTCCTCGCTTCTGCAGGTCTGATACTGTTTTGTACGTCATAAATTCCCCCTTCAGAACGGATGCTGTTATCGTAAAACAGAGATGCCCTTGCACTTAAACCTTTTGTAATAAAACTAAGATCCTGCACCAGTTTAAAATCGGCGTTTAACTGCGTTTGCCGTGTTTGCCTGACACCAATATTATACACTGCGGCAATTGGATTTACAGTATTATTACCACCTTCCTGATAGGCTCCCCAACGGCCATCTTTATATTTTGGTAAAAACAGATTGGGAGCCATTCCATAAGTAGCTTTCCACATCCATGCATCGGCCCGGCTTGTACTTCCTTCATTATTATAATTGGTATTTTTCAGACTGTAATATCCTGATAAATTGATCTTTAGTTGTGTTGATTTCGTCAGTTCGATGTCAATATTACTTCTAAAATTAAACCTGTCATAATCATAATTAGGATCGTAAGTTTTAAAATTGTCATAATCTTTAAACATGTCACCTTCATGCAAATAAGCCAGTGAGCCAAAATACCGAACGGCTTTGCTACCACCTTGCGCATTCAGTGTCATACGGTGAGAAAAACCGATATCTTTAAACATGGCATCTTCCCAGTCCACATTTGGATAAATTTCTGCATATTCTTCTGATTGTGGCTTCCTGTATCGTTGAACTATCTCATAAGGAACATACGCTCCCCATGAAGGTTCATTTAACACTCCTTCCCGTTCAATGATCTCATTTTTGGCCATCATCGCTGCGTACGATTCAAGTTTGTCCGGTTGCCTTGATAGCATTTTACCCGTTGTGGTGTAGTTAAAATTCAACTTTGTTTTTCCTGCCTCGCCGCGTTTGGTAGTAATAAGGATAACACCGTTTGCTCCCTTAACCCCAAAAACAGCAGTAGCGGAAGCATCTTTTAATACAGAGATACTTTCAACCTCATTTACATCTACGTTATTCATATTTCGCTCCACACCATCTACCAATATCAGAGGCTGGCCACCGTTCCAGGTATTCTGCCCTCTAATATAAATCTCAGTGGAGCTTTCTCCTGTAAGAATTCCACCAGGCTCACCGGAGGATGTTAGAGCAACCATACCAGGAATTTGCCCCACCAGGTTTTCGGTAAGGTCAGTAGAACTTCCTGACCGACGGAGTTCTTCGTTTGTTGCCTGTTCTATGGAGCCGACAACACTTTCCTTCTTCTGTACACCATAACCTACAGCAACAACTTCTTCAAGTCCAATGGATTGTTCTTTCATCACTACATTGAAAGTGGTTTGATTTCCAACTTTCATTTCCTGCACTCCCATTCCTACAAATGAGAATACAAGAGTAGCATCGTTGCTTACCCCGGAAATCGTAAAATCACCGTCGGCATCAGTGACGGTCCCCTTGGTAGTACCTTTTTCAACAACAGTGACACCAGGAAGTGGCAGTCCTCCTTCGTCTGTAACATTTCCAGATACAGTTTTTTGTGCATAGGCTCCTATGCTAACTGTAACCAGAAAGAAACATAGCAATAAAAAGCTGAGTGCCATTTTTGTTCCATTTTTGTTTTTCATAAAAAATAGTTTTAATTAATTTAAAGTATGCCTTGTACATACAGCCATACAGGCTGGTTAATTATCATTAAGCAATTGTTTATTTCTTATTATGGCTTCCAGAAAATAATAATCGGCATATACTAAAGGCACATCAATTTCAGAATCCTTTGGTTTATGCCCTGTTGAATGTTCCAGTAAAAATCCTGCATTTTCACCAACGGGTGCCAAAAACTCATCGGAAGAAAGCGTTGTCAAAAGTTTCTGCGCTACTTCCAGGTAAATCGCCTTATGATTTGAAAAACCACTTAGTTCAAATAATGCCGATGCAATTATTGCTCCTGCTGAAGCATCGTAAGGTTCGTTTGGAATATTGGGAGCATTAAAATCCCAGTAAGGAATTTTGCCCTCTTTTATTCCGGGTTGGTTTAAAATAAAATCTGCAATTTTTTCGGCCTGAGATAAAAACTCCGTCATTCCTGTTTCGCGGTACATCATGGTAAAACCATACAAGCCCCAAGCCTGCCCCCGCGCCCATGCACTTTCATCGGCATACCCCTGGTGGGTATTCTTATTTTCAACTTCTCCTGTTTCAGGATTATAATCGATAACATGATAAGATGAATTGTCCTTTCTGAAATGATCTTTTAGCGTTGTTTGTGCGTGTATAATGGCTATTTCTTTAAAGTTATCGTTTCCGGTTTCTTTTGCAGCCCACAACAACAACTCCAGGTTCATCATATTATCAATTATAACCGGATAATCCCATTTGTCGCTGTTATGATCCCAGGAACGAATACAGCCAACAGTTGGATTAAAACGGGTTGCGAGGGTTTTAGCCGATTGTACCAGAATTTCTCTGTAATTAGCAACGTTGGTATATTTTATGGCCTGACCAAAACTACAATACATTTTAAATCCCATGTCGTGTGTACCACCGTTCCACTTCTCCTCTTCAAGAGGCAAAGTAAACTGTAACGCTTTTTCTTTCCATTTTTCGTTACCCGAAAGTTCATATATCATCCATAGGTTTCCGGGAAAGAATCCACTGGTCCAGTCGCGTGAAGACACAAGTTTTAATTCTCCATTTTCTGAAGTTCGGGGCGATATCAACTTTTTTGTTGACAATTGTTCAGCCATTTGAACAGCATAATCGAGTTGAGCTTCCAAATGACCAATTAATACTTTTGAATCATCCGACTTTTGTACACTGCATCCAAAAATCAGAAGAAATAGAAGAAACGGAATAATCTTATTCATTCGTTAAACATTTAATATTCATGAAAAGGACAATTGAATTCTAAGACATATAAAGTTTAGTCTGATACCTTTCCTGCCCCGTTTTGATCGTTTGTTTCGCGGAAATTATTTGAAACACCCAGAGCATTCGCAATATCTTTAAAAGGTCATCTACCGGTTAACCGGTAGATGACCTTATTAACCAAACAAATCTATGCTAAAAGCATGGTAATAACTGGTTTAGGTGTACAAACAAAATTTTTCTTTTGAAAGTAACAAGATGTATTATCTTGAATGCGGATATACAAGTACGCTTGATCATAACTTGATTTAGTTTATTGTTAGTTTGTCCAAATCTAAGGTTACACCGGATTAATAAATAGTTGGTTTGTTGCGATTTTTTGAAATTTTGTTGCATAATTGTAAATATGTTGCAGTTCTGCAACATATTTACAAGGAAGTAAAACCAACAAATTCTATTTTTGACAAAAATTAAGCTAAATGAAACCAAAACTTTTTCTGGTACTACTTTTCTGTTTCATCTCCCTTCAACTACTGTCTCAAGTTGACGATATTACTTTTCGAAGAATATCGCCTCCGGGTGGATTTAGTTTTCAGGCAGTGCACATCATTAAACAGGATTTGATGGGCTATATCTGGATGGGAAGCTCTGACGGTGTTATCAGATATGATTCGAAAGAAGTAATTCGATTTGCACACAGACCGAACAAAATAAACAGCCTTCCCTGCGACCAGGTTACAGGTATTGTAGTTGATCGAAAAAATAATGTTTGGGTAAGCACTGTTGAAGGCCTTTGTTTATTCAACCATAAAAAACAACAGTTTGAACCTTTTTCTTACACGTATGAAGATGGTAAAGTTGCTAATAAACTCATACAATCAATTATAATTGACGGAAATGACAAATTATGGATAGCCGACATGAACTTTGTGGGTTATCTGGATCAGGAGAAAAATCAGCTTGTAAGAATTAAACAACATTTAAACGAAACTCCCCGATTGCTTTATACGGACGATACCAACCGGCTTTGGTTAGGCACACAAGATGGAACGATATATTTGATTTTAGCCAACGAAAACAGGATAGAAAAAAAGATAGACGGACCGGGATCCTATGTCCGTACCATATTTGCCACCAACGATCAAATTTGGGTTGGTTACGATACACACGGAGCTCGTTTATACGACATGGACGGTAACCTGATTAATCATTATTATTATACAGGTGATCGTGATTTTAATCTTGAAACCGCAAGTATTCGGAAAATATGGAGAGATACGCGAGGAAGAATCTGGATTGGCTCTTACTATGGTTTATTTCTTGATACAGGTAAAGAGTTGGTCCACTTTGACCAGGAAAACTACAAAGGTCTGCCTCACAACTCTATTTATGGGATTTACGAAGATAAACAAGGCGGTATATGGATTAGTACCTGGTCGGGTGGTGTGGCCTATTTACACCATTCGGATAATAAATTTAATACTTACCGACATTCTTTAAATCCCAATACCTTATCGGCCAACATGGTTAGTTCGTTTGCTCAAACCTCCGATGGAGAGCTCTATGTTGGCACCGAACTGGATGGATTAAACAAATTTGATCCGAAATCACAAAAATTTCATAAAGTTAAAATCCTGAAAAACGACGGAATTCTGAATGTAAAATCGCTTTGTACCGATGATTATGGCGGACTTTGGGTGGGCTCGGCATTTAATGGTTTATTTTACAGAGAAAAGGGAAAAACTGAATTTAAGCATTTTACACTTGGCCCGGAAAATGGTCAGGGAACATCACGTATTCAAGTCTATGCTCTTTGTAAATCCGATTCGGGTATATGGATTGGGTCCAGCACAGGAGGTTTGCTTTTTTACAGTTATCAAAAAAAAGAAATTGTACGTTTATCAAATGAATATCTGCTTTCGCAACTGAATCGTATAAATGTTCGTTCGTTTGTGCTGGATTCAAGAAATAACCTCTGGATGGCCTCCCTTACAGGGATGTTTCAACTTCATTTACCCTCAGGGAAATTGAAACGATTTAACACCGACGAAGAGGCGGATTACAAAACCAAAAGCCCGGCATTCTTTTTTGTTACTGAATTATCAGATGGACGGATATGGATGGGTAGCCGGGCACATGGGATTGAGATTTACGATCCGAAAACGGATGAACTAAGTTCATTTAATGCCAAGGGACTGTTAAAACAGCAGGATGTTTACGGCATAATAGAACGATACAATAATTCGATATGGATTACATCGAATAATGGTTTAATTCTTTATGAATTAGAAAAAGATATGGTCAGAAGATTTGATATCACCGATGGAATTCAGGGAAATTTGTTTAATCCGGGTGCCATTTTTAAGGATGCTGATAATGCGCTATATCTGGGAGGAACCAATGGTTTTACCCGGCTGAGTGCAAATCGGGTAAAACTAAATGAATTGAAACCAAATGTTTTGATATCAAAAGTTGAAGTAAACCACAAGAAAATAATACCTACCCAACTGGGAATAAACAACTTCGAAAAACTAGTCCTTACCCCTAAAGAAACGACGTTAAAGTTTCATTTTTCAGCCGATAATTATTTGCTGTCTGAAAAAAACAGATTTATGTATCGGTTAACCAATTATTTTAACGAATGGGTAGGCGAGGAAACAGACGGCACAGCCACCTTTATTAATGTTCCGGCCGGAAATTATGTTTTTGAAGTTCTGGCCTGTAATAACGATGGAGTTTGGAACGACCTGCCAGCACGGTTACCAGTCGAAATAAAACAGTTCTGGTACAAATCAAATGTGGCGATTGTATTAAATAGTTTAGCATTACTATTTATCCTTCTGGGAATACTGAACTTTTTTCGGGAACAAGCAAAACTAAAAAAAACCCTTTTTATTGAAACGGTGAAGCACGAACAAGAAGAACAGTTGCACGAAATGAAACTTCAGTTCTTTACCAATATTTCCCACGAATTCCGTACACCATTAACCCTGATTAACTGGCCCGTAAAAAACTTACTGGAATCCGAAAATTTAACTCCCGAACAACACGAACAGTTAAAAACGGTAAAACGGAATACCAACAGATTGCTTGGCCTGATTAACCAGATTATGGATATCAGAAAGGTTGAAAGAGGTAAAATAAAACTTCGAATTTCAAAAATAGAACTGGTTGAATTTGTGAGAGAACGAGTGTTGAGTTTCTCCGAAGAAGCCAAACAAAAGAATATTGAGTTTTTATTCAATCACGACAGGGATACTTTTATGATTGAAGCCGATGAAGAAAAATTAGATAAGATTATTTACAACATATTATCTAATGCATTTAAGTTTACCCCTTTAAACGGAAAAATAAGCGTAACCCTGTTCGATAACCACTTACAAAAAAGTAATTACTTCTCAAATCAACTTAGTTTTGGAAAAATTGAAAAGGAAGAATTATTTGAAATACAGGTGCTGGATAATGGAGTAGGAATTGACAGTGAGGATCTGCCCAATGTTTTTGACCGATTTGAACAGGGGAAAAAGAGTAACACCCGAGAATTTAGCAGTGGTATTGGACTTCACCTGTGCAAGGAATACACATTGTTGCATCGCGGTGAAATAATTGTTCAAACTACCCCGGGAGAGGGAAGCTGCTTTTCGGTTAGAATACCTACCAAACAAAAGGCACAAAAAATTCTCTACGAAAATCAAACAAAAGTAAAGAACATAAATTCGTGGCAACCCCAGGAAAAATTATTACTGCAAACAAAAAAATTTAATGTAAACACAAAACTGCTTGTTGTTGAAGATAATGAAGAGCTGAGAAAATACATCATTGATTTCCTTCAGAAATTTTACACCATAGAATCGGCCCAAAACGGGCAACAAGGCCTTGAAATTTTGAAAACACAAAATATTCAACTTATTATTTCGGATGTGATGATGCCGGAGATGGATGGTTTTGAATTTTGTAAAATCGTAAAATCGCAGATTGAAACCAGTCATATACCTGTCATTTTACTTACTGCCTTGTCATCTGCCGAAAATACTTCAACAGGTTTGGAAAAGGGAGCGGATGCCTATATCGCAAAACCTTTCGATGAAAATGTATTAATCTCGCAGATCGCTAATTTATTACAACAGAGAAAACGACTTCAGGAAAATTATACACAGAAGTTTATATCAAAACAGCCCATGGAAATTGGAAGCCTCGACAATTATTTTTTAAACAAGGTGAATACCGTAATCGAAAACAACATTGAGAATGAAGAATTTTCGGTTGAAAAACTGGCTAGCGAAATGGGCTTTAGCAGAAGTCAGCTGCATCGTAAATTAAAACACATTTCGAACTACACCAGTTCTGAATACATTATGATGGTAAGAATAAGAAAAGCAACAACCTTACTTGAAACCCGAAAATACAGCATTGATGAAGTGGCTTTTAAAACCGGATTTAACAGTCATTCGTATTTCACAAAATGTTTTAAAAAATTCGTTCATAAATCGCCCAAAGAGTATTTAAAAAATGAGAATACGAAAACGGTATCCACATAACAGCTTTCTGTAATAACCACAACGCTACTTTTGTGTTATCCTCCCAACATATAAGATACCGATCTGATTTCAGATACGAAATGTTTCTATTCCCCCAATTGTCTACTAAACAGCAGCTACGGTTTAACCTTTGATGATTTTTTACGTATTCCACAACATTACAATCATTAAATCAAATAGTTATGAAAACAAAATTTATCGATTTGCATGTTCATCCTGCAATGAAACCCCTGGGTAAAAGTTTTAATTCAAATCCCGGACTTAACCATCCAAAAAAGAACCGTACAAACAGCATTTGGTTTCAGGATCCGCCAACTCTTTCCGACAAAATATTTAATATTTTACTTTCGCTTACCAAATTTCGCCAGTCAGATTTTACTTCACTGGCAAAAGGTGGTGCACACATTGTATTTGTATCGCTTTGCGGATTGGAAAAAGGTTTCGTGATGAAAAAAGACAAAACCGGATTATTGCGCGATCTACCTGCAAACTTTGTTGCAGGCATTGGTAAAAAACGTATCGACTACATTCAGAAAATGACCGATTATTTCACTGATCTGCAACAGGAATACGATTTTTACAATCAACTGAATGGCACAGTATTCAGAATAAAAAAGCAGAACTATCGTTACAAAATTATTTCCTCTTTTAATGAAATTAAGGAAGAAACCGACAAAAGATTAAAAACGATATATGTTATTCTGACCATTGAAGGTACACATGTTTTTAATGCCGGATTAAAACTGATGGATAAAAACGTTGATGCGGCAGAAGTAATGGCCAATATTGATAACGTAAAAAGATGGAAACACCGCTTATTTTTTATTGGATTAACGCATCATTTCGACAATGAAATGGTTGGACACGCACCGAGCCTGAGTGGAATTGTAACCAAACTGTGCGACCAAACTACCGGAATGTACAGAAAAGGCTTTACTAAATTGGGGAAAAAAGTTCTAAAAAAACTACTTGATAACTCAAACGGACAACGTGTTTTAATCGACATGAAACATTTAAGTACCGAAGCGAGAAAAGAACTGTATTCAATTCTCGACACAGAATATGCCAATGAAACAATTCCTCTAATTGTAAGTCATGCTGCTGTTAACGGCTGGCCAGCGTTACCCGATGGATTGGAAAAAAGAGAACCCGGCGAGGGCCTTTTTCAGCAAAAAGAGATCAACTTTTATGATGATGAATTGGTACGAATAGCCAAATCGGGAGGTTTGTTTGGAATACAGTTCGACGAACGTCGGCTGGGAAGCGATAAAGAGATTAAGAAATCGCGAGGTTCGTGGAGCCGAAGAAAAATGTTGTTTAAACAATCGAAACTGGTTTGGAACCAAATTCAACATATTGCCGAAGTGCTTAATAGTAATGGAGAGTATGCCTGGGGCATTCAATGCATTGGTTCGGATTACGACGGTATTGTAAACTCGTTGAATGGTTTCTGGACGGCAGAAGAAATGCCATTGTTTGACAGTTATCTGGAAAAACATGCCTACAATTACCTAAAGTCATCTGAAGCAAAAAAACTAAGCGCCCAAAATAAAGTTGAAGCAGGAGAATTGATTGAGCATTTTATGCATAAAAATGCCTATACGTTTTTAGAAAAGAATTTCTAGGATTCGTTAATGTTACCCCCGGCATTATATTCTTTTGCCACAACTTCTCCAATAGCAACCCTCAAAGCATTCATTGCCAAAGCTTCCAGTTCATCTTCGCCGGGGTAAGTAAAAACCGGGGCAATAAAACTTGTTTTTTGTTTTATGTATTTCTCAAGATCACGGTTGAAAGCCAAACCACCAGTAATCAAAATACCATCTACTTTTCCTTCCAATACCACAGCCATTTCACCAATCATTTTTGCAACCTGATAAAATAAAGCTTCCTGAACTTCGATTGCCCGCTGATCACCCAAATTGGCATGTTTTTCGACTTCTGCAGCATTGTTAGTGCCAAGATAGGCAACAAAACCGCCTTCGCCAACCACCATGCGTCGTATTTGTTCTTTTGAATAGTTGCCACTAAAACAAAGCTCAATTACCTGTCCTACAGGTAAAGTTCCGGCCCGCTCCGGACTAAAAGCACCTTCTCCATCAAGCGCATTATTTACATCGATTACCCGCCCGTTTTTATGGGCACCCACCGATATTCCTCCTCCCAAATGAGCAATAATCAGGTTAAGTTCTTCGTAGGTAAGGTTTACCTTTTTTGCATGAAAACGGGCAGTAGCTTTTTGGTTTAGGGCATGAAAAATCGATTGGCGTTTAAATTTGGGATGTCCGGCATAACGAGCCACATTTTGCAGTTCATCGGTTACCACCGGATCGGCAATAAAAGCTTTGGCTTCAGGAATTTGAAGCGCAATATAATCGGCAAGCATTGGTCCCAGATTACTGGCATGCTGGCCCATAATTCCCTGGCGTGCATGTTCCAGCATTAGGTTGTTCACCTTGTATACACCTGATTCGAGCGGGTAAGTAAGTCCTCCTCTGCCGATGATATATTTTATCGAATCTACTTCAATGCCTTCTTCAACCAACGATTCAATAATCACTCCTTTCCGAAACGCAAACTGATCGATAATATTCTTATATCGAAGCAGTTGTTCCAAGGGGTGACGAATGGTCTTTTTCAAGATACAATCAGCATGGTCATAAACCGCAAACTTAGTAGAGGTTGAACCGGGATTTATGGCTAGAATCCGAATCATACAACTGTTTTATGAGATACTTGCCTGGTAACTTACAATTGATGCCAGGGCCATTGAATTTAGTTTCGTCTGGCGACTGTCGCCACGCGAAGATACTACCACCGGAACTTTTGCACCAACAATAATCCCCGACATTTCGGCATTTGCCAGTTTCGAATTGGTTTTATAAAATACATTGGCCGCATCGATATTTGGAAAAAGTAAACAGTCGGCATCTCCGGTTACCGGCGATGTGAATCCTTTTAATTCAGCGGCTTTACTGTTTATTGCCACATCCAGTGCCATAGGCCCGTCAACCAAACCGCCTTCAATTTGTCCGTGTTCCGCCATTTTTGCAATGGTAGCACCATCCATACACGATTGAATGGAAATAATAATCTGCTCAGTTGGTGCAATTACGGCTACCTTGGGCTTTTCAATGCCCAGTGAGTGTGCGGCACAAATCAGGTAGTTAGTCATTAAAATCTTTTGTTTTAAATCAGGGTATGGCAGTACCGCAGCGTCACTAAATAACAATAGTTTATGGTAGTTTGGATTATCAAGCATTGAAATATGGGTTAATGTTCCCCGCGAAGGAACCAGGCTATACTCTTTCTTTAGCAGCGCCCGCATAAATCTATCCGTCGACACCATACCTTTCATTAAAAGGTCGGCTTTCCCCTCATGAACCAATTCCACAGCTTTTTCGGTTGCTTCACGTGACGAAGCTGCGTCATGAATCTCATATGCCGAAACATCAATTCCCAATTTTTCACACGATTTGAGAATAGTCACTTTATCGCCTGTTATAATTGGTTTTACAAATCCCATTTCAACGGCTTCTTGCAAAGCTTCAATCGTATTTTCATCAATTCCATTTACGGCAACAACACGTTTAGCGGGTTGTTTTTTTACTTCTTCTAACAGTTCAGTAAAATTATTGATCCTCATTTTTTGTGTTTTTTTTCGAAATTACTACTCTCCAGGTTTTCAGGTACTAACTTTTCTCAGCCCGTTTTATGTTGTAAACCATCAATAAAAATTTTATTCTGACAAATAAACACAATCGGCAACCATCAGGCTACTATATTGTTACAAAACGTCTTCCGTAACTTTTATTTTTGCATTAATCATAAACCGATACAGCATTGGGTAAACAATTCTTTAGTAGTGCTTAGTCTGTTTTAAAGTATACATAAAACAAAACCAAATTTATATTTTAATTAGTCGAAAGGCCAGTTTCCTAAAATACAAAAAAACAAGCATCCTTCGAATTCTAACTATATGTTCTACAAACACATGAATAGTGTTTTACAATATACTTTAATCTTTCAAAAAGAAAATAATTTATAGTATTTTCAACAACTGATTCTATTAGGTTATATTTCAAATTTTACCAACTTGAGTCATTCAGAATTACCATATAAGCTGATTTTTTTCTCCTTCGAAATCTCTTACGAAGCATATATACCTGTGAATAATTACAACCTATTTTCAACTGGTAAAAACCGTGCAAACGGCATTTAAAAAAGCTTCCGTAAGCAAAAACGGAACAGACATTACATACTAATAATTCTTAATTAAACTAAAAGTTACTGCTATGGTAGATAAGATCACAAGTTTAGCTGAATACTTTCAGAAGTACAAAGAAAGCGTTGCCGACCCCGACGGATTTTGGGAAAAAATAGCCGAAAGCCATTATTGGCAGAAGAAATGGGACAAAGTACTTGAACACAAATTTGAAGGAGACGGTGCTCCGGATGTCAATTGGTTTGTAAATGGGAAACTCAATATTACTGAAAATATTTTCGAGCGCAATATGTTTATGCGCAAAGATCAGGTAGCTATTATCTGGGAACCTAACGATCCAAAAGAACAGGAAATAAAATTAACCTACGGCGAACTTTTCGTTAAGGTTAAACAATTTGCCAACGGCTTAAAAAAGCTGGGAGTAAAAAAAGGTGACCGTGTTGCGTTGTATCTTCCAATGGTTCCTGAGCTGGCTATCGCAATGCTGGCTTGTGCACGTATAGGTGCCATTCACTCCATTGTATTCGCAGGCTTTTCGGCAACTGCTCTGGCCGATCGGGTTATCGATGCTGAAGCCAAAGTGGTAATTACATCAGATGGCGGATTTCGCGGAACAAAATCAATTCCTTTGAAAAGTATTGTTGACGAAGCATTGGAAAAATGTCCTTCGGTTCAATATTCGGTTGTATTAAAACGTACTGAAGAAGAAATAGCGTGGGTAGATGGACGCGATATTTGGTGGCACGATTTAATTGAAGGAATTTCAACCGAAAACAAAGCCGAAACCATGGATGCCGAGGATGTATTATTCATTCTTTATACTTCAGGATCAACAGGAAAACCCAAAGGTGTTGTACATACTACGGGTGGTTATATGGTTTATACCGAATACACTTTTAAAAACGTATTTCAATACAGCGACGGCGATGTGTATTGGTGTACTGCCGATATTGGCTGGGTTACGGGGCATTCCTATATTGTTTATGGTCCGCTGTTAGCCGGTGCCACATCTGTGATGTTCGAAGGTGTTCCAACCTGGCCCGATGCAGGACGTTTCTGGGAAGTAGTTGACAAATACAAAATAAACCAGTTTTACACCGCGCCAACTGCCATCCGTGCTTTGGTGGCACAAGGTGATGAGTGGGTTACAAAATATGATTTAAGCTCGCTAAAAGTTTTAGGAACAGTTGGAGAACCTATTAACGAAGAAGCCTGGCGATGGTACCATGACTTGGTAGGTAAAGGCCGCTGCCCCATTGTTGATACCTGGTGGCAAACCGAAACCGGAGGAATAATGATTACTCCGCTTGCCGGAATTACACCAACCAAACCGTCGTTGGCAACATTGCCGCTTCCGGGAATTCAACCTGTTTTGCTCGACCACGAAGGAAACGAATTAAAGGGTAACAGTGTTGAAGGAATTTTGTGCATGAAATTTCCATGGCCGGGAATGTTACGCACAACCTGGGGCGATCACCAACGTTGTTATCAAACCTATTTCGCATCGTTCCCGGGATACTATCTCACCGGCGATGGTGCAAAACGTGATGAAGAAGGCTATTATCGCATTATAGGAAGAATTGATGATGTAATTAATGTATCGGGACACCGCATTGGAACCGCCGAAGTAGAAGATGCCATTAACCAGCATCCGAAGGTGGTGGAGTCGGCAGTGGTAGGTTACCCTCACGAAATAAAAGGCTCCGGTATTTATGCTTATGTAATTTGTGAGGACTTAACCGATGCAGAACTGGCAAATATTGAGGCAGAAATTAAAGCCACCGTTAACAAATTTATTGGGCCAATTGCCAAACCCGATAAAATACAAATTGTTAGCGGATTGCCAAAAACAAGATCAGGAAAAATTATGCGCCGTATCCTTCGGAAAATTGGAGAAGGCGATGCCACAAACCTTGGAGATACATCAACATTACTCGATCCGGGAGTAGTAGATGATATAATTGACGGAGCAAAAGTTGAAGTTAAACGCTAATCAATACTACAAAAAAGGCATCCCCATTTCAGGGATGTCTTTTTCTTTTTAACAGTCTTCTTTCAAAAATCAACCGTATGGATCGGGCACAAATAATAACTCATAAACCGCAGAATAATTAAGTGCCAGTTCTCAGCCTACCGGCAGGCAGGCATCAAATACCTTAATAACCTTAAATAAAAATAAGATGATAGGACTAAAAATAACTAACCGTTGGATAGTTGTGGTTGGAGCCATACTTATTCAGCTTGCTCTTGGTGCAATTTATGCATGGTCTGTTTTTACGAAACTTTTAACCGATCCGGAAGGCACGTATGCCTTTACCGCCACTCAAACAGCCTGGATTTTCTCGCTGGGTCTGGCAACTTTTGCTGTTGTTATGGTTTTTGCCGGAAAATGGCAAGCAAAATCGGGGCCAACTATTGTGGCGCTAATAGGCGGACTTTTATTGGGGGCCGGTTATATACTGGGAGGATTTATGGGCAAGACTTTTGTTGCGCAACTTCTGTGTATTGGCCTTTTAGGAGGAGCAGGTATAGGTTTGGCCTATGTGGTTCCGATTGCCGTTGGCGTAAAATGGTTTCCCGATAAAAAAGGGATGATCACAGGTTTCGCTGTTGCCGGATTTGGTTTTGGAGCTACAATCTGGGTGAAACTGGGCGGCTCGTGGTTTGGCGGGCTGTTAAATACAACAAATGTATTTGGATTGCCTGCTGTGCAAAGTGTATTTGTAATTTACGGAATTGCCTTTGCCATTATGGTAGTATTAGGGTCTTTGGTAATGGTAAACCCACCGGAAGATTATATACCAAAAGGTTGGACCCCACCGGCACGAACAGATACCAAAGCATTTGGTGGACTTAGCTTCAACTCGAAACAAATGCTGGCAACCAGGCAGTTTTATGCGATTTGGTCGGTCTTTGTTTTTTCAGCGCTGGCTGGTTTAATGGTAATATACTGTATTAAACTTTTTGGCATTGATGCTCTGGAACACAACGGCGTATTGGGTGCCGGTGCCATTACCGGAACTGCAATGGCATGGTACGCAATTTTTAACGGCTTGGGAAGAATTGTCTGGGGAACAGTTTCGGATAAATTGGGCAGACGTACATCAATTATCCTGATGACCTTCTTCCAGGGAATAATTATGCTCATGATTTATCACATTTTCATACGACTCGGGATTACAGCCGGTTTTATTGCAGCAGCGTGTATTATCGGATTCAATTTTGGTGGAAACTTTGCCTTGTTCCCGGCCATTACTGCTGATTTTTTTGGAAACAAAACCGTAGGAAGGAACTATGGCTGGATGTTTACAGCCTATGGAGTCGCAGGAATTGCAGGGCCACAATTAGCCGGGCATTTCAGGGATTCTGCTTCAGGATCAGGTGAACCTATAGTATGGATGACTCCCTTTATTATTGCTGGAGTGGCATGTATTATTGGTGGAATTATAATGATGGTAACCAAACCACCAAAAGACCACAACAAAGCAACCAAAAATATAACGGAGGATACAAAAACCAGCGCAGCTTAGTATCAATTTCAGTATGAGGTTTTAGGTAATAAGTACCGAAATCTCATACTGAAATTTCGATTATGAAAAGAAGTTATCAATAACATTACATACTTATGCTTAATAACAGGACTGTTATTCAACATACCCTCGTACATAAACCAACCACAAATAGCCTTTAACCAACTGATTAAATGCGTATTAAACATCTTCAACTCTCCAATATCACAATTTTAACAAAATTTTCTTTGCTGACTTTTTTTCGTGAAATTTAGAAACAAAATAAACTGACTTTAAACTGTTTGAAGAACAAACAACATTTCAATCAACTACAAAAATTTTAACCCATGGCTATCAAGAAGTTAGACAGCATTTTCAGACCCAAAAGAATTGCACTGATTGGCGTTTCGAATAATCCGGACAGCGTTGGAGGAATTACACTCCGAAATCTGGTAGGAGGCGGTTTTAACGGCGTTGTTTACCCCGTAAATCCCAAGCGGGAAGCGGTGTTTGGAATTCCGTGTTACCCCGACGTAAAAAGTCTGCCTAAAACGCCGGATCTGGCCGTGATTATGACAGCTGCCAAATGGGTTCCCGATTTGGTGAAAGCTTGTGGTGAAGCCGGAATCCATGGGGTGATAATTATGTCTGCCGGATTTAAAGAGTCGGGTGAAGAAGGGAAAAAGCTGGAAGCTCAGGTAAAAGCCGAAAAAGCCAAATTCCCCGATATGCGGATCATTGGACCAAATTGCCTGGGAATTTTGGTTCCGGGATTAAACATGAACGTAAGTTTTGCTGCCGGAATGCCTAAAAAAGGTCACGTGGCATTTATTTCCCAATCAGGTGCACTTTGTACTTCGGTGCTCGACTGGGCCTACGAATCAAATATCGGCTTTTCGAACTTCGTTTCCATCGGTAATTCAATGGATGTAAGTTTTGGCGATTTAATCGATTATTTTGGACAAGATCCCAATACCAAATCAATTGTATTGTATGTTGAATCGATTGCCAATGCCCGCACATTTATGTCGGCTGCAAGAGCGTTCTCACGCGAAAAACCTATTATCGTTTATAAATCGGGACGTTTCCCCGAATCGGCAGCGGCGGCGGCTTCGCACACCGGGGCAATGGCTTCCGAAGATTCTATTTACGATGCAGTATTCCGTCGGGCCGGTTTAGCCCGGGTGTTTGATTTTGGTAACATTTTCGAATTTACTGACCTTGTGGGGCGTAAACGAATTCCCAAAGGAAACCGTTTAGCCATTGTTACCAACGCCGGTGGTCCCGGAGTGATGGCAACCGATTCACTTATTTCGTTGGGAGGGAAACTGGTTCAACTTTCCGATGAAACCATGCAAAAATTAAACGATTATCTCCCACCGTTTTGGTCGCACGGTAATCCAATTGATGTACTTGGAGATGCCAACCCGGAGCGCTTTGCCAAATCAACCGAAATAGTATTGGAAGATAAAAATGTGGATGCCGTTTTGGTTCTTTTAACACCACAGGCAATGACCGATCCAACAGCAACTGCACAAGCCATTGCCGATATGTCGGTAAAAACCACAAAATCGATTATGGCAGGTTGGCTCGGTGGAGCAGGAATGCGCGATGGAATTCAGATTTTTAACAATGCGGGGATTTCAAGTTTTGCCGCCCCCGAACAGGCCATCAGAGCATTTATGACACTTTCTGATTATTCGATGAACCTGAAAAACCTTTACGAAACGCCACGAGAAGTGCCTGTTTCATTTGAGTACGACCGTCATGAACTACGTAAAAAATACCTTACTGAAATATTTCCGAAAGCAAAGATATTGAATGAAGACGATTCCAAAATGTTGGTAAACGACTATGGAATTGATACCACCCACCCTACTCCGGCAGCCACAGAAGATGAAGCAGTTGCCATTGCCGAAGAAAAAGGATATCCGGTTGTGTTGAAAATTTATTCACCCGATATTACGCACAAATCGGATGTTGGCGGTGTGGCATTAAATATAAAAAACGAAGATATGGTGCGGGCCACTTTCCGAAATATGATAAAAACGGCCTCCGAAAAAATGCCGGATGCAAGAATAGACGGCGTTACCATTCAGAAAATGGTGGATAGCAAAGATGGCATTGAGTTAATTGTTGGCACCAAAAAAGATCCGATTTTTGGAACGGTAATGTTAGTTGGAATGGGTGGAACTACTGCGGAATTATTTAAAGACAAACGTTTGGAATTTCCACCTTTAAACGAGCAACTGGCACGGCAAATGCTGGAGTCTCTGAAAATATATCCCTTGTTAAAAGGATGGCGTGGCGATGCTCCCAAAAATATCGAAAAACTGATTGAAGTACTGATCCGTATGTCGTACCTGGCAGCTGACTACCCTGAAATTGAAGAGCTGGACATTAATCCCTTGATTGTAACACCTAACGATGTTATTGCACTCGATGCCAGAATCGTTGTTGATGAAGAATTGATGAAATCTCCTACAAAAGAGTATTCTCATTTAATTTTACGTCCTTATCCGGAAAGTCTGATTTCGAAAGCAGTTTTAAAAGATGGGACTCCGGTTTGTTTGCGACCAATCCGCCCCGAAGACGAACCCTTGTGGCTTGAATTATTGGGAAGCTGCTCGAAAGACGCCATTTACCATCGTTTCCGCTACGATTTTTATTTCGATTCGCACGAGGTGGCTTCGCAGTTTTGTTTTATTGACTATGACCGCGAAATTGCCATAGTTGCTGAGCATGAGAAAGAAGACGGCACAAAAGAACTGATCGGAGTTGGACGTTTAATTGCCGATCCCGATGTGGAAATAATGGAATATGCGATTCTTATCACCGATAAATGGCAGAAAAAAGAACTCGGATTTACGCTTACAAAATACTGCCAGGACATTGCAAAAAACAGGGGAATTAAAAAACTGGCAGCAGAAACTACCCGCGATAATAAACCAATGATTTCGGTATTTAGAAAGTTGAATTTCAAAATCAGGTTTAATGAAGATACCACCGTCTCGGTATCAAAAATCCTTGAAGATGAAGAGTAAAAACATTTTAGTATAAATTATTGTTCTCCCGGTAAGTACTATTCATTTACCGGGAGTTTTAAATCTATGAATTCTACACTATTAACAAAGAGTCTGATCGACAAACTCTGGAAGGCATCCCATCTTATACGAAAGGCAAAATATGCAGTGGCCTTTACCGGTGCAGGTATTTCTGTTGAAAGTGGCATTCCTCCTTTTCGTGGCGAAAACGGACTTTGGAACACCACCGATCCCATATTTCTGGAAATTGAATTTTTTCGCAAAAAGCCCTTACAATCATGGCAAAAAATCAAAGAGATTTTTTACGATAGTTTAGGCGATGCCGAACCGAACATTGCCCATCAGGTACTGGCAAAAATGGAAGAACGCAGTTTTCTGGAAACCGTTATCACACAAAACATCGACCACCTGCACCAAAAGGCCGGTAGCAAATATGTTTACGAAATTCACGGAACCTACAAACAACTGGTTTGTACCGAATGCAGCTCGGAGTACGACATGAGTTTTGCCGATCTGAATTATCTGCCGCCAACCTGTTTTGTGTGTAAGGGAATTTTAAAACCCGACATGGTGTTTTTTAACGAGCCCATTCCGGCGTTTGCAAAAAAACGCTCGTTCGAGGAAGCACAAAAATGCGACGTTTTACTTATAATCGGCACCAATGCCGAGGTTTTGCCGGCAGCCGATATCCCGATAAAAGCCAAAGAACACGGTGCCAAAATCATCGAAATAAACATTAAACCCTCGCACTTTACCAACACCGTTACCGATATTTTTCTGCAGATGAAAGCCACTGAAGCCATGAGCGAACTGGGGAAGTTGCTTTATCTGTAATCTATTCTTCAAAATCAGACGATATTAAAAACTCTTATTCGCATCATTATAGAATCTAATTCAATTGCTGATGGAGCAAAACAACTACTTTCCATCTGCGCATCCATATAAGAATATACTTTTGTCTTTCCAGACAGGAAATACTTTTTCCTATAGCTGAAAAAGTATTCAAAAAAGCCACCGCTCACGATAAAAAGCTAAAAATAAATTCCACTTACTAAAATCAAGAAACTCCTCCTTTTAGCTTTCATGCCTCAAGCTAACGAGCGTCGAACAAACTTGATTTTTTAACGTTCACTCCATTTATTTTCTTAACGCTTTTTCACGAAGGCGGTAGTGAGGGCAAACCTTGTGCGGGCCCGTCAAAAATCCGTCAGTCGGGCTAATTCGACACCTTGAAAAAACGCAGAGGTTATTTTTGACAACCTCCGAAATGTCTTCGGAGTGCTTTCTTTTCATCGATTGGAAAAGAAAGAGCACATCTGGCTTGAAGACGTATGTAGCAGAAATAAGTTAATCGTTACAATTACTTACCCTGTAATAGCCAGATAATCTACTCACGAAGTCTCGGGTTCAGCAAATCAATCTAAGGCTGATCTGCTAAAAGAAAGCTCTTTTTCTGAAGGCAGATCGCTAAACTACGTCCGATAATTTATTTAGTACAGTAGTGATCCACAACAATAAAATTCATTCAAAACGCCCTAAAAGTTTATATTTGTCAGCTAAACTCTAACTGTAAAAAATGAATAAGCAAAATCTGTTTCTACTACTGTTGCCATTTCTTCTGTTTTCATGCTCTACCGGAAAAAAATCCTTGCAAAAAGGCAATTATTACCAGGCTATAACCCAGGCCGTTGAACGTTTAAAATCGAAACCCGACAATGAAAAAGCATTAACCGTTGTAAAGGAAGGCTACCCAATGGCAATGGAGTGGTCGCAGGAAGAACTGGATCTGGCACTTTCATCAAACAGTGCTTTTAAATGGGAGCAGGCCATAAATACGATGCACCAGGTAAATCGTTTATCAGAATTAATTCGAAGCACACCGGCTGCCAGAAAAATTATTAGTAATCCCAAAACCTACACCTCGGAATTGAACATGGCTTACGAAAAAGCCGCAGAAGAACGCTACCAGGCCGGTATTCATTTTATAGAGCAAAATACACGCGAAGCTGCACGCACTGCGTTCAACCACTTTCAGAAAGCCGATCAACTGATTCCGGGCTACGAAAACGTTTTACAGGAAATGGAAACAGCCAAAGAAATGGCCACCTACAAAGTAATTGTTGAAGCAGCTACCGTTCAATCCAGAACCTATAAATTGAGCTCCGAATTCTTTTACAACCAGGTTTTTGAGTTCCTGAATAACAAATATCCCGAAAGGAGTTTTGTAAATTTTTATTCGCCTCAACAAGCTGAACGCTTTCAGATTCAACATCCTGATTTTATCGTACAAATGGAGTTTTTCGATTTCTCGGTGGGAAATGTTGTACGCAACGAAAAGGAAGAGCAGCTTACCAAACGGATAAAAGTTGAAACCAAAGATACTACCCGCGTGACCTACACAACCTACAAAGCAAAACTAAAAACATTCTCTGACAAAGTGATTTCGGGCGGAAGGTTGAATTACCGGATTATCGATTTTAATACCGATAATTTATTGCGCGACAATCTGATTCCGGGTTCGTTTACCTGGGAAAACAGATACGCCATTTTTGTTGGCGACGAAGAAGCTTTAAGCGACGAACAATTTGCACTTACCAAGAATAAAACACTGCCGCTGCCACCCCATCAGGATTTATTTATTGAATTTACACGGCCCATATACGAACGGTTAAGCAGCGATCTCGATCAGTTTTTTAGAAGATACAGGTAATGGAAAATGTGTTAAAGCAACAATACCGCCTCAAAAATCCCACAACCAAAAGACTGGTTGGCTACGACATTGTAAATTACAGAGTTGAGGACGGTTCGGAAAAATACATTCTGAAGGTTTACCCGGATAATAAAAATGAGTTGGACTTTGCCGGAGCGGAGAATGAAGTTCTGCTTCACCTTCAGAAAGAAAGGAACAGCTGCTTTCCTCATCCCTTAGAAAATCCGGCAAATGAGTTACTCAGCCCGTTTGAAGAAAACGAAACAAAAAAATACGCCCGGTTACTTACTTTTTTAGAAGGTACATTTTTGGGCGAAACAGAACATTCAAAGGAGCTTCTTAAATCATTCGGCAGTTTTTTAGCTCAAATGGATGTTCAGCTAAAAGATTTTCGGAATTATGTAGTTGAAGCACGAACCTTAAAATGGGATCTGCAACATTTTCTGTTAAATGAGGAGTACGTCAGTTACATCTCAAATCCGTCGGAGAAAAAAATTGTTGCTTACTTTTTTCAGCAGTACAAAGAGAATGTTTTACCCGTTCTTCCGGCGTTACGGAAGCAGATTATTCACAGCGATGCCAACGACTGGAATACGCTAACGCAGAACAACCGTATTTCGGGGCTTATTGATTTTGGCGATCTGTGTTATTCGCACCTCATCAACGAAGCGGCAATTGCGCTGGCGTATGCTTTAATGGGAAAAGACGATCCGGTGGAATGGGCTGTTCCATTTCTGGAAGAATACAATAAAGTTTATCGACTGGAAGAAAAAGAAGTTGATGTTTTATATTGGTTGATTGCTGCCCGGTTGTGCACCAGCGTTTGTAATTCAGCTTACGAGAAAGTGCAGCGCCCGGAAAATACTTACATCCAAATCAGCGAAAAACCCGCCTGGGATCTTTTGAAAAAATGGGTAACGCTAAATCCTATCTATGCCAGAAATGAATTCAGAAATGCGGCCGGATTTGAAGTACCAAAAGAAAAAGCTATCGATGAAGTTCAGGCCGAACGCTTTTCATCGGTAAATCCTATTTTTTCGGTAAGCTACAAAACACCCATTTATATGGAGCGGGCGGCATTTCAATACATGTTCGACAAATATGGCAAACGTTATTTGGATGCTTACAACAACATACCACATGTGGGTCACTCGCATCCCAAAGTAGTGGAAACCGGGCAAAAACAAATGGCCAAACTGAATACCAACACCCGCTATTTATACGACCAGATAAACGCATACACGGGCAGTCTTTTAAGGCATTTCCCAAAACCGCTGAATAAAGTTTTTTTGGTAAACTCGGGCAGTGCCGCCAGCGATCTGGCCATTCGTTTGGTACGGAATTTTACAGGAAAAAAACGCATTGCAGCACTGGAACACGGATATCACGGAAATACCAATTCGGTGATTGAAATCAGCCACTACAAATTTGCGGGGAAAGGCGGACAGGGCGCATCGGAGAATGTACTTCCGCTTCCCATGCCCGATATCTATCGTGGAGAATTTCAAGCTGAAAATGCCGGGACTTCGTATGCTGAAAAAGCCATTCAAAAAATCAGAAATTCGGATGGAATTGCAGCCTTTATTGCCGAACCGGTTGTGGGTTGCGGCGGGCAGGTTCCGCTGGCTTCGGGATATTTAAAAGAAGTGTATGCCGCAGTCAGGGCACAGAACGGACTGTGCATTTCGGATGAAGTGCAAACCGGATTTGGGCGATTGGGTGACTTTTTCTGGGGATTTGAAGCGCAGGAAGTTGTTCCCGACATTGTTATTCTTGGAAAACCCATGGGGAATGGGCATCCCATTGGTGCGGTGGTTACCACCGATGAAATTGCAGATGCATTTAACAACGGCATGGAATTTTTTAGCTCTTTTGGCGGGAATCCCGTTTCGTGTGCCATTGGGCAAGCCGTTTTGGATGTTATCGACGAAGAAAAGTTACAGCGTAATGCAAAAGAGGTAGGCGATTATTATATGCGGGAATTAACCCGGCTTCAGCAGAAATACGAATGTATTGGCGATGTGCGCGGTGCGGGACTTTTTATTGGTTTTGAGTTGGTAAAACACCGCCTGACACTTGAACCCGATACTGCACTGGCGCAAAAAGTAAAAAACGAGCTGCGCAACCGGTATATCCTTGTCAGCACCGACGGGCCTTACGACAATGTAATAAAATCGAAACCGCCACTTTGTTTTTCGAAAGAAAATGTGGATGAGGTAATACACCAGATAGATGCAATCCTAAAACAATCCTGAGCGCTAAACCATAAAAAGAATTCAGACATCTCAGAAAGTACTGCAAATAACTCAACGATCAATACAAAGTACTCCGGAAGTAGTTCAGGGTTGTCGCGACGTTAAGAGAATATCATCGCATGCAAAACATTTGACTCGCGATGTTAAAATAATATCAGCAGATGCAAAACATTTAACTCGCGATGTTAAGAGAGTATCACCAGATGCAAAACAATTAACCCGCGATGTTAAGATAATATCAGCGAATGCAAAACAACTAACTCCGCGAATGACGCATTGACAGTCGGAGCTGCCGCATTGACAGTCGAAGGTAGTGCGAAGAACTCCGGGATCAGAACAAAGTACTCCGAAGGTAAATCAGAGCACTCCACGATCAACGCAAAGATCTCTCTGTCAACAACTTACGAGACAAACAATTATAAAAATGTGCAACAAAACCAGCACAAGAATTAAGTCACAGCACGTTTGAACCCGAATTATGCGTTAGAACTTTGTAATGAGCATTGAAAGTGCAATAAAACAAGAACTTTCTGAAACGAGGCATAGCACCGTTCTGGTGAGTGGAAGAAAGTTAGTAAAACGACTTGTTTTGAAGCAATTCCAAGGCGTAATAAATTTTCTAATGGATATTTCGGGTTGAAAGCCTATTTTTTAAGGGTGATGGTCCCCGTCCAGCGGTGGTGCGAATTCGGATCTTCCGAGCTGTTATAATCATCGGTGGTGCCGCTACCGCTTGCACCTTCGAAACGCCCGGTGCCTCCTAAAAACACAAACGGATCGCGCCAGTATGAAGTCACAAATTCAGGATGGTCATCTGTTCTTCCTTCGATAACTTTTCCGTGGCACGAGAAAAATAAGGTATCGCCATCCTCCGAAACAAAGTACGAATCTGTAGGATCATACTTCCCGTCGGGACCGCAGGCACAAAAGTTAAAAGTACCTGAAATGTTACCCAATTCAGTTGCTGTTCCTTCAAAATTTACCACAACACGGCACTCAAATCCGTCGGGGCAATCTGTTACCTCCTCTCCGGTATAAATACGTGCGTACTCTCCGGTAAAATCGGCTTCGAAAGTCTTGGTGGTAGTGCGGGTGCAGGAGAACAGAAATAATCCCAGGAAGGAAATTGTAACTAAAACTTTTATTGTATTCATAATTGCAATTTTTGTTAACAGCTATTACGCAGCGATAAAAGAATAGATACATTTTAGAGAAAGTATTGATATTTTATTGAGCGGGATACCAACTCAACAAAAAACCCTCCGCTGCCGAAACAACGGAGGGCAAACTGTTGTGATTTTTGGAATCATTGGATTAAATCGATAAGAAACTGATTCGATCCAACAGTTTTCCTATTAGTTTTTTAGAAATAATTCAATAGACGAATCTACAAACAGAGTGACTTTTCTTTGATTAAAGTCCATGTATTGGTAAACACATCAATCTCCCATGTTTTATATAACATTATCAGGCTTCCCTTATCGCCCCGAAGCACAGCTTCGAAAGTAAAGGTCTTTGTCTCTTCCGACTTTTCAATTCTCTCTTTTACAAACTGGTTTAAAGTAAACGTTTCACCTCTTGAGTCATCCATTAAAAAATCGCTCGTTGTATGAATTATAAACCATCTCAGATTTCCATCGTTATCGTAAAAGTAAGTTTCTTCCCGGATAGCTGGTCCGGTTATCACTCCTCCGTAACATTCCGTCATTTCTCTGAACCAGATTTCTTCTACAGTCTTTTTTACAATTTGTGCTTCTGAGCGAGGTAATACAAAAAGTAAAAGAAAAATAGCCGTAACAAGTACTTTTAATGTTTTCATGTTGTATTTTTTTTAGGTACAGAATTAGAATCTATCAATACTTTTTCCCCGGACGGTCTTTAACAAATTCCCACATAATCGGGTTAATATCTTCATGAAATACCCATTGAATGCAGTGCCCTCCTCCTGAAAATTCGTAAAATTGGTTACCGGGATAAATCATATTTGCGTAATCCATTGCCGGACCAGAGAAAAAACATAAAATCGGCACATTCCATTCAACCAGCTCATTTGCACTCTCCGAATCGGAATGATAACTTGTATTTGCCAAAATATCAGACGGGAAAGTATAGAAATACTCTACAAATTCGAGCAAATCGTCCGGTGAGCCCGGGGGAACCAAAAATCCTGCTAAAAATTGTTTGGTTGCCAAGTCCCAATTAAGTTGTTCTAGATAATTTGCTTCCCGGTTATCATAACGGGTTTGCCATTCAACCGGATCAGTCGGCCATGGATCAATCCCTCCGTCAATAACAACTAATTTCTCAATCATCCCCGGGTAATGGCGCTCGAACACCGACAAGACACATGGTCCCATACTAAATCCAACTCCAACAAAACTGTGCAGACCTTCTTTTTTGGCTACGGCATACACCGCCTCAGCCATCAATTCCATAGTGTATTGCGGTCCGGTAGCTTCCGGATTTAACGGAGTAGCAGGTGACGGGGCATTGCTCATTCCGGTTCCAGGCAAATCAATATAAATACAGCGCGCTTTGTCTCTGAAATATTCAAATTGTTTGGTGTAAACAGTAAGCGGATTGGTCCATCCCGGGATAAAAATCATATCAATCGGTCCTTTCCCTATTATACGGTAATGAACCGTCAACCCGGTTTCTTTCATGGTAACAAAACGTTCGTGATCGAGACCGGGAGCATCGTGGTTTACAATGGTGGCCTTTTTCAAAGAAGAATCGTTTGGAATTAGTTCTTCTTTTTCACAGTCCACCATAATAGCCATGCAGGCCATAAAGAAAAGTAGTTTTATAAATGTCTTCATAGTTGTAATTTTTTGATTTAACATGCACATAAGAAATCGACTTAATCCTTCTACAAGTTCAGGAAAAGGCAAAAGCAAAACATAGCAGATATGTTGCATTTCTTTCAATATTGTGTCAACTCTATCAATTATGTTGTTGTAGGAAATTGGAGATCGTTAAACCGGGAATTATATTTCTTCCTGTTTGAGGTACGGGGAGAGGCCGATTTGGTCTACAACTTTCACAAAACGCGGATTATTATGTAATTCTTCAAAATCGGGATTTGTGCAAATCAGGTTGAAATAATGATAGGGTTTTCGTTTGGCAGCCACAGTTTCTTCCAGCCAATAAAGCGCTTCTACATCATTACCCAAAATAGCATTCCACCAGGCAATAAAAAACGGGTGTCCGTTCATACCTTCAACTAGAATTGGATTGTTTTTATTTACATCGATTAACCACATAAATAATCCATCGATACCGGCTTTTTGATAAGCTTGTTCAATACCCGCCGAATATCCATCGGTACCCGAATAACGTTGAGCAATAGATTTAAGTTGTTCTTTCATTTTTTCGCCTTCGCCCAGTTTGGCATAATTTATAACAAACAGCCACTGATTACTACTAAAGTTCGGGTTAAAATCGCGGGCCAGAGAACAAGCTTCAAGCGATTCTTTGTACTTTTCTTCAAAATAATAAATCCACGAATTTAGGTTCTGAACTACCCAAAAGTTGGGTTCCAGGGCAAGGGCATAATTTACCTGGTTGCGCGCCTCTTCAATGGGGCCGGTAATCATTAAATACTGAGCATACCATTGGCGGGCAGTTGCAAAGTTTGGATTTAAATGGACACCTTTTTCCAATTCTTTGCCACCTGCATCCAAATTGCGAACAGCCCAAACAAAAAAACCACCGAGTACGGTATGCGCTTCGGCACATTCAGGATCTAACTCCAGAGCTTTGTTAGCCAGCTCCTGCGCTTTTATAAATCCCTGGGTTGTCCCTAAAAATCCCCAGGCCGAAAGGTTAAAATTGGCTTTAGCAAGCCCTGCATAGGCTTCTACAAAATTTTCATCTGCAGCTATTGCCATTTCGTAATACTTCAAACAATTTTCAACCCCTGTTTTATCAAAACCGTTGCGTAAGTCGCTTGTGGTTTTATGATGCAAAAACCGGGCTTGCAAAAAGTATTCATAGGCTTTGGAGTTATTGGTTGAAATCTTCTCTATTTTTTGTCGTTCATGTTCAGAAAGCACTGTTTTTATTTTTGAGGCAACCTGCAAAGCGATTTCGTCTTGCACTCCAATTATGTTATCGACTTCGCGATCGAAATTAGCCGACCACAAATGATCTTCGTGTTTTGTAAGGTCTATCAACTGCACTGTAATCCTCACTTTTTCGGAACCACGTCTGATGCTGCCTTCCAAAACGTAATTAACATTCATTCTTTTAGCAATTTCGTGCGCCGAAAGCGTACTCTCCCTGAATTGTTCGGCCGATGTTCGCGACACTACACGCAAGCCGGTAATCCAATACAAATTATTCAAAATATCTTCCCTTATTCCTTCTGAAAAATAATCGAGTGAGGGATTACCACTTAAATTTTTAAAAGGCAAAACAATTATTGACAGTTCCTTACTTTTTGCTCCCAATAAACTCTCATTTTTATAGAACCAATACCCGATTATACAAACTGCAATTACCAAAATACTAACAACCGACCATAAGAGATACCGGATTCGGCTTATTTTTCGCGATTCAATTTTTACTTGAGCTTTGGTTTGCAAAACATACGGGCTGTTGGCAATATTTGTTGGGGTACGCTTTTTAACCTCTCCGGGCGGATAGCCAAAATGGTTATGAAAACACCGGCTAAAATAGGTAGGACTGCTAAAACCAACATTGTATGCAATTTCCGACACAGTGTATTGGTCTTGTTCCAACTGTGTTCTTGCCTTTTCAAGTCGTAATCGGCGAATAAACTGACTAACAGACTCATCGGCAATAGCTTTTAACCGGCGATGGATATACGACCGGCTTTTACCATACTTGCTGGCCAATTCGCTTACACCAAATTGCTCATTGGTAAGGTTGGCCTCTACTATTTCCGTTAATCGGTCTAAAAAAAGTTCGTCCTGCTTTTTGCTACCCGACATATTGAAGTTAATGCTTTGGTTATTAATAATTTTAGCAACAATAATTTACGAATAAAATTAAGAACGACCAAGCTACTTTACACTGTAAAAACAAAACCCTCCGCTGCCGAAAACAACGGAGGGCAAACTGATGTATAAGTATAAAAGGTTTTAAGAAGGATAACCTGAACTAATTATTAATCTCTGCAAGGATTTCAAGCATTTCGTTGTAATCCTCCATTTGGCTTAGATCATAATCAATAAGATCTAAAGAAATATCTCCCCCCAATTTTGCAATACGCTCCCAGTCTTTTTGAGCTTCATCAATGTTTCCAAGTTTATAGAAACACAATCCACGCATAAATAACAAACTTTCGTCGTTCGGACAGTACCTCATTGCATCGTTGTACAGGTGCAAAGCTTTTTTCGGTTTATCTTTTAAAAAGATCTTTTTTGATCCCAAAGCAAAATAACGTGCGGCTTTTTCTTTAAATACTCACTGCACGATTTACCGTATAAACCATAATTACGTCGAAATGCCAGCACAACTTCCTTTTCCATAGCTACCGGCTCCTCATTATTATAGCCGGGTTTCCACATACCATCGGTAGTTTCCAAAACACGAACAACTTCTTTGTCGATAGGGGAACATACGCTGTTTATTATCTTAATATCGCTAACGTTCCCGGATGGAGTAACCGTAAACTGAACAACCTCAGTTCCTTCTTTTAACCCTTCACCCAACTCCTCGTTAAAAGTTATTCTGTCCAGCATATATTCCTGAAGTAAGCTAAGTTTTGGAGCTTCTTCTTCAGGAGCTATAATTTCTCCGGCAAATACGGGTGGAGATACTTTCACATCATCAATGTTGACATCTGTCTTGGGAAGTTCGTTTTGCGTTATGCCCGTTAAGGCAACGCTTAGCATGCATAATAAAAAAATAATTGTTTTCATGGCTGTGATTTAAAAGTTAAACATAGGCACCCGGGATTGTAAGACAAAGTAATGCTTGGGGGCTTTAAGCTGATGCAATTTCGTGATTTATTAAAAACAAGACATAGCAGGCATGTTGCCAAAACTTTCAATTGTGTTGAAAAGTTTGTAACTATGTTGCAACCTTAACAACAATCGATTAATTCTAATTATCACTACACACTATTCTTCCAAATTGTAGAGGATAAATTTTATCTTTAACCTGCAAAATTTTAGTCAATTTAATTATGAAAGCATCCATCCTTAGTGAATACAATAAAGTTGAATGGAAAGATGTAGAAACACCCAAATGTAAACCGGGAGAAGTGTTGATAAAAGTAACCTATGGGTGTATATGTGGTAGTGATCAGCATATTCATAAAGGAGAATTCCACCCACGTACCAAAGTACCCATGATTATGGGGCATGAGTTTGGCGGAACGGTCGCGGAAGTGGGTAAAGGTGTCGCCGGATGGGAAGTTGGCGATAAGGTAGCACCCGATCCGATTATGTGGTGTGGGGAATGCCCGGCATGCAAAAAAGGACACTACCCGGCGTGTACTTCGCTAAAACTAATTGGAATTGATTCGGACGGTGGTTTCTGCGAATATATTTCACTTCCTCCCTCGATGCTGTATAAAGTTCCGGCACATATTCCCGATAAACACGTAGCTCTGGTTGAAGTGCTGTCAATTGGCTGCCATGCCAAGAATCGGGCCGGAGTGCAGGCAAACGATACCATTGTAATTTGGGGTGCCGGAAAAGTTGGATTATGCATTTTGGAAGCCGTTAGAACAGTTACCGAAAATACCGTTTTTATAGTCGATATTTTAGACGAGCGACTGGCAATTGGCCCCGAATATTACGAAAATGTAATACCAATTAACGCTGAAAAAGAAAATCCGGTTGAAAAGATAAAGAAACTTACCGGCAGGAAAGGGGTTGACATTGCCTTTGAAGCAGTTGGTCATGCTCATGAAATAGACGGTGGAGTAAATCCGGTTGTGGGCTGTATCCAATCGATTTCGGGTGGTGGGAAAGTTTGTGTATTGGGATTGGGAGCTGAACCTGCACCAGTTGTGTTCAAAGAGTTAATATGGAAAGAAGGAACTATAATCACATCGAGAGTAAGTCATGGCGAATTTGCTGAAGTAATCGAACATTTAGAAAACGGCCGGCTAAAACCTGACGCACTTATTTCGAAGGTTTTGCACGGTTCAGAAACACAAAAAGGCTTTGAACTTCTGGATGAAAACCCGGCAGAAAACATTAAAATATTACTTGATTTTGGCTCTGAATAGCATAGAATTGGGTTGAAATTTTTTCCACTCTGTTTCTTCTCCTGTAAAATTTGTATTACAAATTACAAAGGATTACTAAATTTACATTCTTTTAATTGCTTTATGACAACACCAGATAAATTCAACCAGCTAAAAGCCCAACTCGAAGGCGATCTTTTTTTCGACAATGTTCAGCGCGTTTTGTACTCAACCGATGCTTCGCAATATAAAGAAATGCCTCTGGCTGTTACCAAACCCAGGAACAAAGATGACATCAAAAAAATCATCCAGTTTGCACGCGAGAATAAAACTTCCATAATTCCGCGGGGAGCAGGCACTTCGCTGGCCGGACAAGTAGTAGGCAGTGGAATTGTTGTTGATGTTTCGAAATACATGAATAAAATTCTGGAGTTCAACAAAGATGAAAATTATATAATCGTCGAGCCGGGTGTTGTTTTAGCCGAACTCAACCTGTTTTTAGCCGAATACGGATTGCAATTCGGTCCGGAAACGTCAACTGCCAACCGTTGTGTAATTGGTGGAATGTTGGGAAATAATTCTTGCGGACTGCACTCGCTGGTTTATGGCAGTGTGCGCGAGCATATTTTGGAAGTAGATGCCATTTTAGCCGATGGTTCGGAAACCGTATTTAAAGCACTTTCAAAAGATGAATTCAAAGCAAAGTTAAACGGGAATCCAAACAAACTGGAAAAAGTCATTTATGAAAATATAAATAAAATCCTTTCACCAGAGGAAAATCAGAAAGAAATACGCACGCATTTTCCTGATCCAAAATTAACGCGTAGAAACATGGGGTATGCCATCGATGTATTGATGGAATCGGAAATATATACTGAAGGTGGTGAAACATTCAACTTTTGTAAACTTTTGGCCGGTTCTGAAGGGACACTGGCTTTTTCAACAAAAATTAAGCTGAATGTAATACCACTTCCACCAAAACACAAGGGTTTGGTTTGTGCGCATTTTAACAGTCTGGAAGAATCGTTGCAAGGCAATTTAATTGCGTTAAAACACAAACCAACAGCCATTGAATTAATGGACGACCCGGTAATGCAGGCTGCCAAACAAAACATCGAGCAAAATAAAAACCGCTTTTTTGTAAAGGGAGACCCGGCCGCCATGTTGATGATCGAGTTTTCTTACGAAACGGAACAAGAACTAAATGATACGGCAGTAGCACTTGAAAAAGATTTACGCGACGCCGGCTTGGGTTATCATTATCCACTGGTTACCGGTGTCGATAAAATAAAACGCGTTTGGGCACTTCGAACCGCCGGGTTGGGTTTGTTGGCAAATATTCCGGGCGACCGGAAAGGAGTTCCCGGTATTGAAGATACGGCAGTGCATCCCGAATATTTACCCGATTATGTGGCTGACATAAAAACGGTGCTAAAAAAGTTAGGACTTGACAGTGTTTTTTATGCACACATTGCCACCGGCGAAATCCACTTCCGCCCGCTTATAAATTTTAAAGATCCAAAAGATGTTGAACTGTTCGATACCTTAATGAATGAAGTGGCGGTTTTGGTAAAAAAATACCGCGGATCAATGAGTGGCGAACATGGAGACGGCCGGGTTCGCGGGAAATTTATTCCGTTTATGCTGGGCGAAAGAAGTTTTGAATTTGTAAAGTCGGTAAAAAAAGCCTGGGACCCTGAAAATATTTTTAATCCCGGAAAAATTGTTGATTCGCCGCCCATAACTGAGAACCTGCGAGTAATACCCGGGAAACCAATTCCTGAATACGATACGCATTTCAATTTCGAAAAAAACAAAGGTTATTTCAGAAGTATTGAAAAATGCAATGGTTCGGGCGATTGCCGCAAAAGCGAAAAAGTTGGTGGTACACTCTGCCCCACTTTTATGGCTACCCGCGACGAAGACAAAAGTACGCGTGGCCGCGCCAATATTTTACGCGAGTTTCTTTATAATAATGAAAAGGAAAAGGCTTTCGATCACAAAGAAATTTACGATATTCTCGACCTCTGCATTTCGTGTAAGGCCTGTAAAAGTGAGTGCCCCAGCAATGTGGACATGGCCAAATTAAAAGCCGAATTCCTGCAAAATTATTACGATATACATGGAATTCCCTTGCGCTCGCGCTTGATTGCCTATTTGCCGCGCTTAAACAAACTGGCCACGGTTTTCCGCCCCATTTCCAATTTTGTAATGAATACCGCTTTACTGAAAAGATCGATTGGCTTTTCAACCAAACGAACAGTACCACCGCTTTCGAAAATTACGTTGAACCGATGGGTGGGAAATGGAATTCCGAAGCCCGAAACCAAATCAAAAGGGTTGATTTATTTATTTAATGACGAATTTACCAACTACAACGAAAGCGACATTGGAATAAAAGCGATTCTGCTGCTTACAAAACTGGGCTACGAAGTTAAAATTCCTCAGACCAAAGAAAGTGGCCGGACGTTTCTTTCCAAAGGATTGGTAAAAACCTCAAAGAAAATTGCGACAGAAAATGTTAATCTTCTGAAAGATATTATTTCAAAAAAAACACCTTTGGTTGGAATCGAACCTTCAGCCATACTTGCTTTCCGCGATGAATACCCCGAACTGGTTGAAAAAGCGCTACAAAATACAGCTGAAGAATTAGGTAAAAATGCCCTTCTTTTTGAGGAATTTATTACTGCCGAAATTGAAAAGGGAAACATCACAGAATCGGATTTTACCGCTGAAGAAAAACACATTTTATTGCACGGGCACTGTCAGCAAAAGGCAGTGGCATCAACCGAACCAAGTAAAAAAATGTTGTCGTTACCGAAAAATTATTTCGTAAAAGAAATTCCATCGGGTTGTTGTGGAATGGCAGGATCGTTCGGGTACGAAAAAGAACACTACGAACTTTCCATGCAAATTGGCGAGTTGGTACTTTTCCCGGCCGTTCGTGAAGCAAAAGCAGCATACACAATATCGGCTCCCGGAACCTCGTGCCGCCATCACATAAAAGACGGAACAGGGAAAACTGCTTTGCATCCGGTTGAGGTTTTGTATGGGGCACTTATCTAATTGGGTATTGGTTGTTATATTCAGGATAAACTTATGCTTGCTAAAATTGTTGGAAAGAAAAACAAAATAATCTAAACCATTATGTACTGGAAGAACATAGGTTTAGGATTGAATGGAATTTTAGAGAAAGTAATAAAAACATGAGTATAAAGAATTGAGATTGACAAACGATATATTTTATATTATTCTCAATACTCACATCTCTATACTGATTCTATATTAAAAATTTATATAAACTAAAAGTAACTGCAAAAAACCCGAGCTTTAGGAAGCAGAGTTTCAACCAAAATATGATACAATGAACGATTTCTGGAACAAAAGATACTGCACAAAAGAATTTGCATATGGCGAATCACCCAACCAATTTTTAGTTGAAGAATTAAAGAAACTCAAACCCGAAAAAATTCTGTTTCCGGCCGAAGGCGAAGGACGTAATGCGGTTTATGCTGCAACTCTTGGCTGGGAGGTTACCGCGTTTGATCCAAGTAGAGAAGGAAAGAAAAAAGCTGAACTACTCGCCGCAAAACACAACTCAAAAATAGATTATCAAATTGCAGGTTATCAAGACGTAACATTTCCACCTGATTATTTTGACTGTCTGGTTCTGATTTTTGCACACATGCCTCCTGATAAAAGAAATGAATATCATCAGAAGTTACTGGGCTTTTTAAAACCGGGCGGCCGGTTACTGGTAGAAGGATTTGCTAAAGAACAAATAGAAAAAAATACAGGCGGCCCTCAACATGTCGATATGTTGTTTTCAAAAGAAGAGTTGCAAACAGATTTCAGCAATTTGTCGGAAATAACTATTCTTGAAAAAGAAACTTCTCTCGACGAAGGACCTTTCCACCAAGGAATTGCATCGGTAATTCGGATAACTGGCAAAAAATAAGCCGATTAGAATTCTCACTATTTTCAAGCGACTACCTTCAGAAAATTTATAAAATACACCGTGTTTTGTAAAGTTTAGCTCCTGACTGTGTACGTACACGGAATTTTTTAGTATTTTCATCGGGAAATAATAAACTAGACCAATTGAAACCAACTGTATACTTATTCTTAGTCTTTTCTGTCCTTCTTAAATTTTCAACAGCTCAAACCAAAATTCAGGCAGTACGTGTTGAAACTCCACCCACAATTGATGGCATTGTTAACGATGAAATCTGGAACCATGCTTTTATGGTGAATGAATTCTTCCAACGCGAACCTAACGAAGGAGAGCAAATTACCGAACGTACAGAATTTTATACCTGTTACGATGACAACAACATTTACTTTGCTGCAAAATGCTGGTCGAATCCCGAAGATGTAATTGCCAAAGAACTTGCCCGAGATGTGAGCCTGGGTAAAGACGACAGGATTCAGATTATTATGGATACATACCACGATAAACGAAACGGCTACTGGTTCCAGATAGGGCCTCGCGGATCGATTGGCGACGCGATAATCAGCGAAAATGGGGCGGTATTTAACAAACAATGGGATGGACTTTGGAACGGGAAAGCGCGAATTACAGAGTACGGTTGGGAAGCAGAGCTTGTCATTCCTTTCAAAACGCTTGGTTTTGATAAAGAAAGTAACGAATGGGGTATTAAATTTATCCGGCACATGGTTAACAAACTTGAGTCGGGTTATTGGCCGGTTGCAAATTTAAACACACATAAATTCCAGGTTTCAGATGGAGGGACTTTAACCGGTATTGAAAATATAACGCAGGGAATTGGACTGGATATTGCTCCTTATCTCCTGACCGGAATGGATACAAAAAAGGGCAACAATAACGATGGAAAACTTACCGGCGGTATAGATATGTTTTACCAGATTACACCTAGTTTGAAATCATCGTTAAGTATAAATACCGACTTTGCTGAAACAGAAGTGGACGACCGCCAGATTAATCTAACACGTTTTAGTTTACATTACCCAGAAAAACGTGACTTCTTTTTAAACGGAGCCAATTATTTTCAATTTGGTATTGAAGGAGACAGCAACAGCCCGGTGGCAAAAAAAATTATTCCGTTTTTCTCGCGCCGTATGGGCTTGGATGAAAACGGAAATCCCATTAGAATAAACGTGGGTGCAAAATTAACCGGCCAAATTGAAGATTGGAATGTGGGCATGATGTATATTAACGACGATCGCGACCTTGGCAATAATAACTTCTCGGTCGCCCGCGTAACACGAAACCTTGGCACACAATCGTCAATAGGAATTATTGGCACCTATGGAAATTCATTTGGCGATTCAAAAAACCTGGTTACCGGTGCCGATGTTAAGCTATCAACATCAACCTTTCAGGGAAATAAAAATGTATCGCTGTTTATGTTTGGCTTAAAATCGACAACAACAGACGTTGAGAGTAATGATGCTTCGTGGGGCGCACAAGTGGTTTACCCCAACGATTTAATTAATGCCAGATTAGGTTATCATCAAATCGGAAAAAACTTTATTGCAGGAATGGGTTTTGTGCCCCGAACCAATATTAGAGAAAATTATGGAGAACTGGAAATTGGTCCACGACCCAACAAATGGGGAATTATGCAGATTCAGTTTGGAGGAGAATTCGATTTTGTACATAATCTGGAAACAAATGAGCTGGAAACAAGAGAAATTAAACTAAAACCTTTGGGAATTCGATTTCTTTCAGGTGAAGAAATTTCTTATTCACTTACAAACCAGTACGAAATGTTAAGTGAAGATTTTAACATTTACTCAAATTATATTATTCCTGAAGATAAATATGAATGGTGGTTTCATGAAATAGCAGTTGAAACAAAAGGCGCTCGAAACATCTATGGAGAAGCCAGTTACGGCTTTGGTAATTTCTACACCGGCTACAGAAAAGATATTGACATTGAAGCAAATTGGAAAGTTGCTGTGCCCTTATTCCTTGGAGGGAAATTCCATCAAAGCCAGGTCGAGCTGCCCGAAGGCGATTTCACAGCCAACATTTACCAGGCATATGCAAATATTTTATTTAGCCCAACACTAACGCTTTATAATTATTTTCAATACGACAACGCATCAAATAATATCGGTTGGCAATCGCGCTTTAGATGGATATTAAAACCGGGTAACGAAGTAATTCTGGCCTGGACTTCCAACTTTTTAGAAGAAGAGAACAAATACCTTATGGATGAAAGCTCCCTTCGGCTTAAATTGAAATACAACATACGGTTTTAATAGTTTTTAACGTTTATTGAAATTCGAAATTAAACATTTAAACGTTTCAAACGTATATCTTAATATCAATAGCCGTCCTAAGTCATTTTAAACCAAATTTGTAAGGTAATTTAATTTTGTATTGACAATATAAAACAGTAATTTAGTGTACAACTTGATTAGGGAAGAGAAAAAAACTCACAAGATTCTTGTTTGGTAATTAGTATTTATTTATAATTGCATCCGATTTTAACAAAATCACTCCCCTCGTCAATTGTTCCAATTAAATTTCAACAATTATTAATCGAGAATAAGTTATAATAAGACCATAATGTACGATATTTTAGAATTGAACAAAAAGCTTGTTCCTGAGTTGAAGGACATAGCTAAAGAACTAAAGATCAAAAAAATTGAATCTTTCAAAAAACAGGATTTGATTTATAAGATTTTAGATACTCAAGCTATTCTGGAAGCTGAAAAGAAGGAACGGAAAGTTGCTCCTAAAGAGCCCAAAGAAGAAAAAGGAGGTATTCTGGGACTTCTTAAAAAATCACCGGAAAAACAACAAGAAACAAAAGAAGAACCACGCAGGGAAAAACGGCCACGTCAAAGGGTAGAAACCGTTAAACGTGAAAAAGTTGGTGCCGGCCCGAAAAAGAAAGGTGACCATCAACAAAATAAAGATACAGGTGTCCAGTCTCGCCAGGATCAGATTAAAGCCATAATAAAAGGATTTAATCGTGAAAAGCAGGAAGATGAAACTGAAGCTGAAAGAAAAGAAGTAGAACTTCCTACTAAAAGGGAGCCACACAAACCGGCTTCTCAGTTTAAACCTATAAAACAAGCTCAACCAGCTCAACAGCAAACCAGTGAGCAACCTGCAGAGGAAAAAACACAACAGCCACAAGAACAAAAGGTACAACACCCTAAAAGACAACAAGCTCAACAACAACAACAACAACAACAACAACAAGGTCAACAAGCTCAGCAACAACAAAACAAACAAGAGCTTAAGAAAGACGACGACCGGCCAAAGCAACAAAATCAAAATACCGGCAGCCGGCAAAAAACACGTAATTTTGAGTTTGAAGGTATTATTTCAAATACCGGCGTGCTGGAAATACTGCAGGATGGATACGGATTTTTACGATCTTCAGATTTTAACTATCTGAATTCGCCTGATGATATTTATGTTTCGCAATCGCAGATTAAATTATTTGGCTTAAAAACCGGTGATACAGTAACCGGAACTGTTCGTCCACCAAAAGAAGGAGAGAAATATTTTCCGCTGATAAAAGTAAACGAGATAAACGGCAGAAGTCCGGAATACATTCGTGACCGTGTACCTTTTGATCATTTAACTCCGCTTTTCCCGGATGAAAAATTCCAGTTAACCGGAAACGGATACGACAATATTTCAACACGAGTTGTAGATTTGTTTGCGCCGATTGGGAAAGGACAACGTGGTTTAATTGTTGCTCAACCAAAAACCGGAAAGACCGTTCTTTTAAAATCAATTGCCAATGCAATTGCAGCCAATCATCCTGAAGTTTATATGATTGTTTTATTGATTGATGAACGTCCGGAAGAGGTTACAGATATGGCACGCAGTGTAAATGCAGAAGTTATTTCGTCAACATTTGATGAACCTGCAGACAAACACGTTCGTGTAGCAAATATTGTACTGGAGAAAGCAAAAAGACTTACTGAGTGTGGACACGATGTGGTAATCCTGCTCGACTCAATTACACGTTTGGCACGTGCATATAATACTGTTCAACCTGCATCGGGTAAAGTACTTTCGGGAGGTGTTGATGCAAATGCACTGCACAAACCCAAACGCTTTTTTGGTGCGGCACGTAACATCGAGGAAGGTGGTTCATTAACGATTCTGGCAACAGCACTTACCGAAACCGGATCGAAAATGGACGAAGTAATTTTCGAAGAATTTAAAGGAACAGGTAACATGGAATTACAACTCGACAGAAAACTTTCGAACAAAAGAATTTTTCCTGCTGTGGATATTCCTTCATCAAGTACACGACGCGAAGACTTATTATTTTCGAAAGAAGTGCTCGATAAACTTTGGATTTTACGTAACTACCTTGGCGACATGAATTCATTGGAAGCCATGGAATTTATTAAAACAAGATTGATGCGTGCAAATAGCACCGAAGAGTTTTTAGCTTCGATGAACGACGGATAATCAAACTAAAATCATATATTTTAAAAGACAAGTTCGGTTTCGGACTTGTCTTTTTTTTGCTCGCCAAAATACGATTTAATCGTATTCCCTGAACGGACAACAACAACCACTATTTCAAACCTTTGTTAAAGTTAAAAGTATTTGAAGGTTGGATTTGCTCCGAACGAAGAATCCGGCTTTTAATTGTTTTGGCCCTGTTTTTTGAAACAGGTTCGTAACTCAAATCAATCAGGTACCGCAAAAAACCGTTGTTCTTCAACTTGTTTTTCGATTGTGAAATGGATACAGGAACAGTTGGCACTATTGATGTAACCCCATTTCTCCGATAGCGGTGCAAACGCAGGTTCATATCATCGCTTAAATCATTGGTTTCGTTATGCATATCAATTGGCATACGCGAATAAAAAAGCTCGGGATGAAAATAAACTGGTAGAATACCATCCTTGTGCGATAACGAAAACAGGGTTTCAAAATCTATTTCCTGCGGATAAGTGAATGTAGCAATGCCTTCTTTTTTATAACACGTTGCCGCAGCATCGTTAAACACATACACATTCTCGTTGGTAATTACCTTACACTTGGGAGGAATGAGTTCTTTTTGAGATAAATGACTGATCACAAAATTCCGGATACCACTTTTTATCATTTCTGCTATAAGGTCACGATAAAAAGGCAAGGAATCTTCCGGAATAAATTTAGGCAACTCAACATAAATTTTGTCTGCAAATTTTTGGATAAACGGCGTGTTTGGATCAAAACGGCTCCAGGTTATTTTCGAGAAAGCCAGGAACAGACCATCCATTTCGTTTAAGTTCATTTTCCGAAGCCATTCCATGGAATTAATCCTGAAATAAAACTCTTCCTTTTTTGCCCGGTTGTTACCTTTGATTTCACCAAGTATTTTCCGTTTTAAACCCTGATTAATCTGTGAGTTTCGCTGCGCTGAATCGTCCAGTTTTGAAGAGAATTTTACATCATTGATTCCCGACAGATAAACTTCACTATTCGCTTTTACACGTTTATCTCCCGAATTAATTTTATATAAACCATTTTCAAATTCAACCTCTCGTACTTTTACCGACTCCTGTTTTTCGGTATTCGGAATGTGAAAACGTAAACGAAATCCCGGTTCTATTTTCATTTTCGACGAAAGAAAAATAAGAGCGCCCTGCGTACGCACAACTTTACCAAGCAAAACGCCTGCCACCGTTTTATCCGACACTGCACTGCGAACGTCTTTCCCCATAAAATAGGCTGTTTTTTCACGTCCAAAGTCGAGTGCCAAAAGTTCTTTGGCTTGCTCCCGTGTGCTTTCATCATCAAGAGTCATACGGTAAGCTTTAGCCACGCGGTAAGTATATTCACCCGATTTCATCCGGCCTTCGATCTTTAAACTCGATACTCCCATTTTTTCAAACTCCCCAACTAAATCAATCAGCTGATTATCCTTTAGATTAAACAGATATTCGCTCTTTTTTACTGCAGAATATGTGCGCCGGCAAGGCTGGGTACAAAGTCCTCGGTTGGCTCCTCTCCCACCTGCATAACTGCTATATAAACACATTCCTGAAAACGAATAACAAAGTGCCCCATGTATAAAAACTTCTGTTTCAACTTTGCTTTTGCGACAAATATTTGCGAGCTCTTTTATAGTAAGTTCGCGCGCCAAAACAACCCGTTCCATTCCCTTTTTGCCACCAAAATTTGCTCCCACCGAATTATGAATCCCCATTTGTGTGCTGGCATGTAAAACCAGGTTTGGGAAATAGCGTTTGGCAATATAATAAACACCCCAATCCTGAATTATAACTCCATCAACTTTTGTATTACTAAGGAAGTACAGGTAATCAATTAGCTCAGGAATTTCGTGGTTTTTAATTACTGTATTTAGTGTAAGATAAACTACAACACGATTCTTTTTTGCTTCTTTCAAAATGGTAAACAACTGCCCGTTTGTGAAATTTTTCGCACGACCCCGTGCATTAAATTGTTTTAATCCCAAATAAATGGCATCGGCACCACCTTTTAAAGCAGCATAAAACGATTCTGGATTTCCAACGGGTAAAAGAAGTTCCGGCTTTTGCATAAAAATAATTTGCCGCAAAATTACAAATAATAAATTTTAGCTATCAGATTATATTTACCACTTTTGTTTCAGGTGTTTAAATTAATCTTAAACAGTACATGTTATTAAGATGAAAAAAATTGGATTGATTGGTGGAACCGGTTGAATTTCAATACGCGAATACAATTAAATTAGTAACGAAACAGTAAATAAAAAACTCGGAGGATTACAGTTTTCCTTTGTTAATACCTTGGAAATACGTGTCCGTGAAATTGCGAACTTTGAATTAAACGAATAAATTTTATTTAGTAAGTACCTAAATACTTATATATAATCACTACTGTCCGACTAAAGTTAAAGAGATTCCTCTCCGTCAGCTGACGGATCCGGAATGACAGGCAGGAAATCTCTTCCATAATTCGATTAATAATCGGACATTACTTATATTTAATGAAAACTGAATACGATGAAAAAACTACACTTCATTTTGATTGGCCTGTTGTTTTGCTCCCTGTTTTCGGCGGCCCAAACAAATTATCAACTCGGAGAATCAATTGAGTTTTATCGATCAACAAAGATGCGTTCCGGCGAATGGAATCAGACTTTAACCTCGAAAGACATTGAGGGATCGCCTTATTTAAACGACGAATTTATTAATGGTACCGTTTTCACTACTTCAAAACTCCAGTATCAAAATATACCACTTCGCTACAATATTTTCAACGACGATATGGAATTCAGGACACCCGATAACCAGGTAATGGCTATTGCAGCCCCTGAAATTATTGAAAGTGTGGAATTTGGAGAATTCAAAATGAAATACCTGCCTTATTCAGCAGCAAAAAAGATAAGAAGAGGCTTTTTTAAGGAACTGGTAAACGGTAAGGTTTCGCTATACGCCAAACCGAATATTCTGTACACTGAGCCTCAGAAACCTGCCCCATATAAAGAGGCACAACCTGCAAAATTTACAAATAAACCCGACTTCTACTATATTCGGGAGGGAACAGAATCAGCCCAAAAAATTGATAATAAAAATGTACTGATTCAGTTCTTTCCCGATCATCAGAAAGAAGTGGCAGCTTTTGTAAAAAAGAACAAAATAAAACACAACAAAGAAGAAGATCTGACCGAACTAATCAACTACTACAATTCACTGTAAATAATTTGTTTACAGCCACCATTAATACACAGCACTTTTTATTCGATATTTGTTAGTTGAATTTTTACAGATAAAACCGAAAAATAATTTGCAACGTATGCAACATTGAAAGTTTGTGTTCGTCATTGAATCAGAAATTAGATAGTTTGAATACACTTTATAAAAATATTCATCAGGAAATTATCGACCAATGCAGGGATGGTAATCAGAAGGCGCAGTTCCAACTGTACAAGTTATATTACAAAGCCATGTACAGTGTTTGCCTGCGAATAGTGAATGATGAAATGGAAGCCGAAGATGTTATGCAGGAAGCTTTTTTAAGCGCCTTCAACAAAATAGGGAGTTACAAAGGCGAAGTAAGTTTTGGTGCCTGGTTAAAAAGGATAGTAGTAAATCGTTCATTGGATTATTTGAAAAAAAGAAAAGTAAAATTTGAAGAGGTAACTGAGCAAACGACACAGGTTCCCGATTATCAAATGGCAACAAAAGAAGTGGACCTAAATATATTAAAATCGGCCATTCAGGTTCTCTCTGACGGATACCGGGTAGTTTTAAGCCTTTACCTTATCGAAGGATACGACCACGAAGAAATCAGCCAAATATTGGGCATATCGAACTCTGCTTCGAGAACCCAGTTACTGAGAGCAAAACAGAAATTAAGAGAGTTATTAAAGGGAAAAGAAATATTCTCGTACAATTAGAATAGATTAAAATGGAAGAGAAAGATTATATAGACGATATTATTCTGAAAAACATTGAGAAGTTAAACGATAACGAACCAATGGAAGGCCACTTCGCTCGTTTTGAAGCGAAACTAAACGCACAGAATAGAAAAAAGAAAAGAATTTCCTTTAATGCTGCATGGAAAGTTGCGGCAGCAGTTATTTTTGTACTGCTGGCAGGCAACCAGGTTTATATTTATTTCTCACCAAACGGGCAGGGAATAATTTCGCAAAAAAATACTACATCCACAATTTCGCTGGCATCTGTTTCAAACGAATACCGCGAAGTTGAATTTTATTATACCAGTTCAATAAATACCGGATTAGAGCAATGGAACAAATTAAACGAAGCCGGACTAATTACGGAAGATGAACAGGCAATGATGAATGAAGAACTGACCGAATTTGACAAACTATATAAAAGTCTTCAGGAAGATTTACAGGCCAATCCGAACGACGACCGAGTAATAAATGCCATGTTAGAATATTACCGAGCTAAGCTTAGTGTTATAAATATTATTGTAGATAAACTGGAAGAAGTACAACAAAGAAAAGAGATAGATTCTGCGGACCTTACAGATATTTGATCAGATTGATTAAATACAGGCAGAATATATTTTAAAACGTAGAAAATTAAAATTAAAATAAGATGAAAACAATTAAATTAATTGCAGCCTTTTTTGTGCTGAGCATTTTGGCAGTGTCGACAAATGCGCGGGCCGAAGAAAAAACAAAAGAATACAACGAATCGTGGCCGGTGGCAAGTGTATCTGCACTTGACATTTCAAATCGTTTTGGCGAGGTAAGAATAAACAACGACGGTGGAAACGAGGTTAGCATCGACGTGGTAATTACTGTTGAAGCGGCAAACGAAAAAAAGAGCAATGAACTGCTTGACAAAATTGAAGTACAATTCAGAAAAAGCGGAAGTACAGTTTTTGCTGTTACAAAAATTGAAAGCGACTTTAAAAGTCAGAAGAAATTCAGCATTGATTATGTAGTTAACATTCCATCGGACAAAAACCTCAAAATTGCCAATAAATACGGAAATACAGTGGTTGGCACACTTACTGCAGACGGAGATTTTGATATTAAATATGGAAATTTTACTGCTTACGATTTAAATACGCCCGAATCAGGGAACCTTGCACTTGCGTTGGCATATGGAAACGGCAACATTGGAGCAGCCTCGCATTTGAACCTGGAAGTAAGCTACTCGCCGGTTACCATAGAAGAAGTAAAAAGTATTAAAGTGCAGTCGAAATATTCGACACTCAACATAGAAGAAGGTGGCGACATTCAACTGGATTCGAAATATGACAAATTCAATTTCGAGGAAATTAATTCACTTACTGCAACTACAAAATACAGCCACATTAGTATCGATGAGCTGGCAAAAAGTTTAAAAGTTGAATCGGGTTATGGTGGCATAAAAGTAGGCGAAATAGCAACCGATTTTGAGTTCATCAACATTTCAAATAGCTATGGCCAAATTTCGCTGGGCCTTAACTCAGAAAACTACGCCCTGGATGCCAGTTGCGACTACTGCGGAATTTCGTATCCTGAAGAGGATTTTACCGGCGACAGAATGAAAGAAAACAATTCGCGAACGGTAAAAGGAATAATTGGCAGCGGCGAAGGAGGAAAAGTTACCATAAGAAGTCGTTATGGCGAAATAAAATTAACAGAATAAACAAAAGTATATTCCTGATATAAAAACCGTTGACAAGTGATTGTCAGCGGTTTTTTACTATCGAATAATTTCAGATAAATTGGAAAATGGACTTTTTTAGATTGAGCTGGATTGGATCTTACAGAAAAAAAATGAAGTACTACAATTCAGGTAAAATTTACCAGCATCAAAAATACATGGAAGAGCCAACTTATACTCAGCAATTTGTAGTTATATGAGTATAATATCCGAGTTTATATAAATCAAAAAAGAACAAACATGGTTTTTCCCCCTGAAGGTTTAGCTCTAATTTTTCTTTGTATTTACGGAAAAGAAAACAGAGAAAGCGGATTGGAACAAGTTTTGTAATCCGGTTATACTTTCTGTTAAAATTTACTTGTTTGTTAAAAGCAACTCTGTTTTCTATTAGTTCCTCATTAATAATCTTCAGGTTATCAAGTGCCAACCTGCTTTTTTTAAGAAATACTTGTGCACTCTCAAGCCCGGTGTGTTCCAACGGATTATCGATATGCACTATTGGATACCCCGCGTTTACCAGGTCAAATCCAAACAAAGTATCTTCATGACCGTACTGACGCAATTCTTCGCGAAATTGTAATTTGTCAAATACCTTTTTCTCCATTAAAAAGTTATTCGACATAAAAAATACCCCCTTACCATTCATCCGTGTTTTTGCCGAAATTGCTTCACGTTTATTCCCATAAGTCCAATGAAAAACCTTTTCAGGATTTGCCGGTTTAACTTTGTTATAACTCCTACCGCCACACATAACACTTCTCCGCTCAAATTTCTCAATATAGGTTCTCAGATAATTGTCGCTTACCACCTTTGAATCTGCGTCCATAAATAAAAGCAACTCGTAGAGTGATTCCAGCCCCATTTTATTTCGAATGGCTGCCCGCCCAAGGTTTTTCTCCAACTCGATATAAACCACATTCGGAACCTTTAAAAGATAGCGGTTGATCGATTTTATAATTTCATCGGAGCCATCGTCATAAACCCGCACCTCGTAATTAATCTGAAGTTTATCGGCCTGAGCTACAAGTTGTTTTACCAATCCCACAACTTCAATATTATAAACAGGAATATTTATTGACAGCATACTATATTTTTATATCGGCCATGAAATTAAAAAAGAATACGAACAAAACCCATTCTAAAACATTTATAGAACATAAAACTCTAGTTTCACCGAAATATTTTATTTTTGACTGAGCAGTTTAAAAGACATGACAAAACAACTCTTTTTTCTATTTCTAGTAATTTCTGCACAGGTTTTCGGACAAGGTTATAAAATTGATGTAACCCTGCCTCTCGCGGCCAATAAAAAGGCATCGCTTGCCTACCATTACCTGGGGAAAGTATACATCCAGGATACCACTTGGCTTGATGCAAATGGCACAGGAACCTGGCAAGGCGACACTGCTCTGACTCAGGGTTTATACAAAGTTTTTATAGACAAAGACAATCATTTTGATTTTTTGCTGGGTGCCGATCAGCAATTTAGCTTAAAGAATAAATCGTTTAAATCTACCGACATGCAAATTAGCGGTGCTGCCGAAACCGAAGATTTTGTAAAGTACCTTGTTTTCTTTGAAGAATTAAAAGCACAAAGTGCCGCTTTAAATAAACAATACCAGGAGCTGAGTAACGACAATGAGAAAAAGGGAATCAGGCATAAACAGGAAAAGCTAAACGATGAATTACACAACTATTGGGAAAAGACAAGCAAAAAAATGCCGGATTCTTTTTTGTCTAAATTCATGAAAGCCAACTATGTACCTGCGCTCGACATATCAACTTTGCCCGATGAAATTCAAAAAAATGACTCGTTGCTTTTAAAAGCCAGGTTTGTCTATCAACACCAACATTATTGGGATAATTTTGATTATACCGATGAACGTCTTTTATATACACCCTTTTATAAAAACAAACTGGAAACCTGGTTTACAAAAGTTTTATACCCCGATTATGATTCGGTAAAAACTTATGTCTACAAATTTCTGGAAGATGTAAAACCCAACAAGCGGATTTTTCAGTTTGCCACATCATATTTTCTGAACAGCAGCATTAACAGCAAAATTATGGGAATGGATGCCCTTTTTGTTGATCTGGCCAACGACTTTTATTTTACCGGCGATGCATTTTGGGCAAATGAAGAATCGCTGGAAAAGATCAGAGAAAATGTACTTTTTAAAAAAGACAACCTAATTGGTAAAATGGCTCCCAATCTTACCTTGGAAAGTTTCGATGGCGAGTTCTATAACCTGCATCAAATTGAGTCAGACCTCACCATTTTACTGATTTATGAGCCCAACTGTTCGCATTGTAAAGTATTCGTCCCCGAATTCTACAAAGAAGTATACCTGCCCTGCAAAGACAAAGGATTACAGGTTTTTGCCATTTATTCGATGGACGACAAAGAAGAATGGAGTACTTTTTTAACCAAACACAACCTTTTCGACTGGATAAACGTGTGGGACGAAAATCATACTTCGCGATTTAAAATTTTATACGATGCAAGGCAAACCCCCGGTGTTTTTGTATTGGATAAAGACAAAAAGATAATTGCCAAAAATTTGACGGTTGAACAACTCCGGAAAATTGTTGAAGATAAATTAAACTAAGTACTCCCCGTATTGTTCTATTCACTGGAAATATTAATTGGAAAAGAGGAATTGTATAACATTTTCATGATCAGGAATTTTACCTGTTTATTTCGTATATTCAAAGCATAAACTAGTTAATAAAATGGCGCAAATAATATCAAAAGACGAGTTTCTGAAGTTTCAAAAAAAATGGGGTGACAGAGTGGTGGAAATTGGTAAACTCTACCTCGAAAAAAAAGAATACAAACAAGCAGCAATTGAATTGGTTGATTCGTTATACGGCTACAACGAAGGCACTGTTCTGTTTAAACCTACCCGCGCGCAACACAAAGAGTTTCGACTCACAGCCAGAAGTGCAGTGTCGTATTTTATCGGACACGATAATGAATATAGCGAAGATACCGGGTTTGCCCTGCAACCCTGGGTTAAAGTTCGTTTTGTAAACAGTGGATTCATTTTTGATTCGAATTATGCCATAACAATGGGAAATTATTTTTTCACTGATTTGGAAGGAAGAGAAAAGAAGGTAGAATTTACCTTTGGTCTGTTCAGATCGGAAAATGGAAATTTGAAAATTAATTTACACCATTCTTCTATTCCTTATCTGCATCCGAAACACGGAAATTAAAATTTATTCGATTTTCTTTTAACGCGGTTACAAACATGCATGCACAAGCCGCTTAGTATATTAACATTACTGTTTAATCCAATAGAAACGGCTCTGTTATTCATCCTGCAAAACCAATGTATTTAGCGAATAAAGAGGGAATAAACATTTTTATGAAATGAATAGCGCAAGCTACTATCACTTTGGAACGAATGAAATTTTACGCGTAACAAATTTTTCGTTGTATTTAAACCGAACAAAATAAATACCAGGCCGGTTTCCCGATAAGTTTAAACGCACACGATATCGATCTTCTTTTAAAATCCCCACATTCATCTCCTGACCAATCATATTAAAAACCGACACGGATTCAGTGTCAATTGACTTATCCGACTCAAGATTTAGCTCCGACTGGGTTGGATTGGGATAAACCCAAACATTAACTGGGGCAGGGATATTGGGAGTATCGGTAATTAAAGAAACATTACACGCAATCAGTTCCATTACATTAACCATGGCATATCCACTCGAATTAGACTCCTGAAAATTATACCAGTCACCGTTTTGTTTAAAGTAGAACTGATTTGTTGCATTGTTTGTCTCACGTAACGACTGGTAAATACCAAAGGTATCTTTCGAATGGATTGAACTCAGTTCAAAACCAACAAAAAAGGTATCTGCCGGTTCAACCAATTCATCAAAGGCAATAAAATTCATGGCATCTTCGGCAAATGTGTTAATATATACCTCTTTGCTGTATATTCTCGATTCAGGCAAATAGTTTCCATCGTACACTTTCACGGTAATCTTACTGTCCGTTCTGCCCGAGTTTAAAACCAATTTTCCAACCCCAAACGAAATCCCATCTAACGTTTCGTTTCCCGGCACGTAAAAACGTTCCATAATCTCGGTAATTCCGGCACTGTTGGAGCCACCCCAATAACCTTGCGATTCGCCCGAAACTTTCAGTGTAATAGTACCGTGTTCATCTGTATCATCAAGATTTGTAAATGCATTACAATAGTCTTCATCGGTGTTAAAATTCTTCCCATTTAAAAATGTCACGCCTGAATCCATAGGATCGAGCCAGCATTTTAACTGTTTTGTTGAATCCGATCGGTAATCCCATTGCATATCGAAACGCGCAAAATAATCATTCACCGGATTTCCACATATTGCAGCACCACCCGACAAGGTTCCTATGATATTTTGCTGCATATTAAACAATCCCCCACCCGACGATCCGATTTCAGTTACTCCTTCATCCCATCTTAAAATAGTAAACGATCCATTCTTGGGATTCTTAATGGAACTGGATGTAAAAGTTGCATATTCTGCTCTGTCATAATCAAATGCGATCTTTTTTATATCACCAACCGGGTGGTGAATACTTACTGAAGAATCGGGGATGTTCCCGGTGATATCCCAACCTGCATAGTATGGCCGAAAATCGGGAGGAGGAATTTCATCCAGTTCAACCAGGGCAAAATCCAAACTATCAAAATGTGCTTTCATAACAGCTCCCGACAACGAATGCGACGGATCGCCATCAAGCGGTGCGCAATATGGACTTTCGTAATTAAAAGTATAAACAGTTGTTTCGGCGAAGTTCCATTCATCGTAACAATGCGAGGCAGAAATAACATAAGGTTTCTGATCTTCTGCCGTATTATTTACCAATGTTCCGCTGCATATTTCCGTACCATCAACTATTAGCCTGCATACCGAGTTTTTTACTTCAGTCCATGGATTACCAATCTCACAATTCACATCCACATTACAATCACCGGCCACTTTACCATTTAAAGGCCGTCTATCGAATTTCAAAATACCTATAAAATCATGATTCACCCGGGTAATTTCAAAATCAACCGGAGTACCGTTCTTTTCAGGAACTTCATACTGAATCGTTATCTCATCTCCGGCAACAGGCGCAACGGCAAATTTGCCCGACATTTTGTTGTTCTGCGCTGTAAAAGCACCTAAATACTGATTTTTTACTTCGCTGTAAACAAACAAACGCGCACCTTTGGGCAACATAAGTTTGTCAAAAATAAGGTTTAACGATTTTGCTTCAGACGATTGTATCGTTAATTTCCATACATTGTATTTGGCAGTAGTTGAATACCATTGTCCTGAATTTCCGGCATTTAAATTCACCTCAAAAGCATGCGCAAATTTTAATGGTTTTAATTGGTCGTCGGCAATACTATTAGCTTCAATCGCTCCATCGATAATACTTTGCTGTAACTTAGGCATACGAACAATAGTATTCTCCGCACTTTTTAATGTATTTACCTGCAATGGAAAACCTCCATTTGAAAGTTGTCCAAACGAAACAATCGAAATAAATACAAGGCAAATACTCAACTTAATTTTGAAACGCATTTTTTAAAACTTACGTAGGGTAATAATAGTATTAACGCACGTAAATTACATAAATTTTATTCAACCAATAAAGCAAGCATGAATTTTTCAACAAAATGAGTTCGTTTATGTTTAACTACTATACAAACCATAAAAATCATTTAACTTAAATGTAATAGTTATGAAAAAGAAAAGTATCGTTTCCTTATTTCTGCCCGCATTTTTACTGATAGTTTTTGTTGCATCAGCAGAAACTGATCCACCCCAAAAAACGAAAATGCCTGATAATGTAAAAGCAGTAGTTGATAAATCTTGCTTTGGCTGTCACAACACCGATTCGCGTAACGAGGATGCCAAGGAAGATTTAGACTTCAAAAAACTGGACAAATTATCGACGATTAAAAAAATTGGCACCTACAAAAAAATTGGTGAAGCCATTGAAAAAGAAGAAATGCCACCTAAAAAATTTATCGAAAGGTATCCCGAGAAACAACTAACAGACGAGGAAAAACAAATTCTGCTAACCTGGACAAAAAAAGAAGCAGAGACCCTGGTAAAATCGAAATAATATGCGCAAAATAGTTCGTTTTTTGGGAATTGTTTTGGTCATTGGATTTATTGCCATTCAATTCTTTCAACCCGAAAAAAATAATGCGCCTATTACCGAAAATCATATCTTCAGGTACGAACAGGTTCCGGAAGATATACAAACAGTGATTAACAATGCCTGCATGGATTGTCACTCAAACCACACCAATTATTTATGGTACCATCGGATTACGCCGGTTTCGTGGATGGTGAGCAAACATGTTACTAACGGAAAAGAGGAGCTCAATTTTTCGGAATGGGGCGAAATGGATGTATTCGAAAAGATAACAAAGCTGGAAGAAATTTGCCAGGAGACAGAACGAAAAACCATGCCAATCAAATCTTACAAAGTATTACATTCGGAAGCAAAACTAACGGATGAGCAAATTTCGGATATTTGTAACTGGTCGACCAAACTTAGTGAAGATTTACTGGCCAAAGCCATCGAAAGTGACTGATTTATTATCTTGTTTTGTTAATTCCCCTATCTTTACATCACTAATATTTTATATGAAATCTCATCCGGAATTCCACAAGGATTGAGAATAAATAATAACGATTATATGAAGGTGTTGGTAATGTATGTTGATGAATTTGGTTATAAACCTGCTCAAAAGAATTTAGAAAATATTGAAGAAATAAGTGAAGGAGCGAGCTTTAAGGATTCAATTCTGGCTTTTATCCAGGTAGAGGAAAGTGATGAAGAAAAGGACGTTAAAAGCCGTGAGAAAAAACTGGTTAACCACCTGAAATGGACGGCCCGGAAAAACAATTGTCAAAGTGTGATCCTGCATTCATTTGCACATTTATCTGAGTCAAAAGCTTCGGTAGCTTTTACCAAAGAACTGTTCGACCTTGCCGAACAAAGACTACAAAATGCCGATTTCAAAACAGCTCAAACACCTTTTGGCTATTTTCTCGATCTGGATATCAAAGCTCCCGGTTTTTCGCTGGCACGGATTTGGGCAACGCTTTAAATTGATTACTGGTTATTGGATAGTTATATTCGTCACTTGTATTACACACATCTCTCTTCTTTCTTTTCCGTTTTCTATCTCCTGACTTCCAACTTCCCACTTCTGACTTCTGACTTCATCTTGCAAAAGTCTCGCTGTTTAAACTATCTTTGCACTCAAATTAGTAATTAAATGAAGTTTGAGGATTATTCCATTTCGTACGAAATAAAAAAGAACCTGGCAAAACACGATTTCCGCAGGCCAACCGATATTCAGTTTAAGGCCATTCCACCTATTTTAAAAGGCGAGGATGTTTTGGCCATTGCACAAACAGGTACCGGAAAAACAGCGGCCTTTGCCATTCCTGTTATTCATAAAATACAACAGGCTAAAAAACTACGACGTGCTGATGGAATAAAATGTCTTGTAATGGCGCCTACGCACGAACTGGTGCAGCAAATTACTGATGTTTTTAAATCGATTTCGAAAAACACAGGCGTAAAAGCCACCCATATTATAGGCGGAGTTGAACAGGCTCCTCAAATTGAAGAATTGCAGGGCGGAGTTGATATACTTGTAGCAACACCGGGAAGACTCTTTGATTTGGTTAGTCAGGGCTACCTGATGTTGCATCGCGTTGAAACCTTAATTTTGGACGAAGCCGATCACATGCTCGATTTGGGATTTATTAAGGATATTAATGACCTTATACGCTTTCTTCCCAAAAATCGACAAACACTTTTCTTCTCGGCCACTATCAATCCGAAAATCAAGAAACTGGCTTATTCGCTCGTAAAAAAACCAATTCGAATTCAAATATCTCCAAAAAATCCGGTAGCAAAAAATATTGAACACCAGGTTGCCTTTATTGAAATGGATGATAAAAGAGCATTTCTGGAACGTATGGTTGATGAAAACCCTGAAGCAAAAATTCTGGTTTTCGTGCGTACCAAAGTACGTGCCGAACGGGTAAAAAAAGCAATGGCACGAGTTGAAATAGAAAGCGAAACCATACACAGCGATAAAGATCAAAACGAACGCACAACTACGCTCGACCGTTTTAAACGCGGCTTTATAAAACTACTTATTACCACTGATGTCAGCGCCCGTGGGATAGATATTCCCAATGTTGATTTTGTGGTGAATTACGATTTACCCGAAGTGGCTGAAAACTATGTTCACCGAGTTGGACGAACCGGTCGTGGAAACAAAAAAGGACGTGCCGTTTCTTTCTGCAGCAGCGAAGAAAAAGAGATTCTGGATGAAATCGAAAGTTTTTTGGATAAAGAAATATCGGTTCTTGAAATTGAAAAAGAGGACTACATTGAAACGCTCGATTTTACAAAAGACACCGACTACAACTGGAAAAAATTAATACGCGAAAACGAAAAAGAGCTGAAAGAAGTTAAAAAGAAGAAGAAGAAAAAGAAGAAGTGATCAGTCACAGTTGTCAGTGAAATCCGAAGACAAAAAAGCCAAACAAAAATACAAACGATCAAATCTGTGAAAATCAGTGTCCTCTGTGGTAAAAAATGGAAGGAATAAACAGTGGCCATTCTTGTTCAAAGTCACAGTCGCAGTCACAGTTAGTTGATAGTGAAAAACAAGAATTAGGGTTAATATTATTGGGTATTAGTTGTTCCTCAACATGCCCTTTGTTCCATACTCTTTGCTTCTTGCGCACAGCTTCTCACTCCAGTTCCTTCATCCAGATATTCCGCAATTCGGCTGTAGTCAGCCAGGTACAAATGCCAAATGGCTTCGAAAGGTCAACTTCGGGACGTGTGCTAAGTTTTCTCCCCCGGTAATTAAAATCAACCAGTTTTTCATCATCTACCCAGCCTGTAATTTTTTCATCGTTCACCTGAAGCTTTATCTGGTACCAAATATCTTTATCAAAACGTTTCAATATTTGGGTTTCGTTATCCGAAGCATCCAAATCATCAATACAACTGAGACCAACAACCGGGCCTCCCCAGCCACCTATTATCAACGAACAAAAATCATCGTTAACAGGAAATGTCATTCCGCAAAAAAAATCGTTGCCGGCTGTTTTCCGCGCTTCCAGATTCACTTCGTAATTTACATGCGGGAAATCTCCGGCCCAGGTAATTCCGCTTGCTCCGTCACCCATATTTATGACAATTTTCCCCTCAGAAACCATAACCGGGCCTTCCGTTCCAAATTTTGTTACATCCCAGCCATCCAATGTTTTTCCGTTAAACAACAGCCGTCCTCCTTCAGGTGCTTCAAAACCTGAAACAGAAGTCTCCTTCAATGTTTTTTGCTTTTTCTTTTCGGGATTGCAGCCTACAAGAAGTACTACTACAAAGAGTGAAATAAAAACGAAATTCAGCCTACAAGAATTCATTTTTTATTCGAAGTTAGAAAAGAAATTATCCTTATCCAACAAATTTATACCCCAAACCATTTACCGTTTCTTTTACCCTTTCCATGTTATAACCCGATCCGGTAATTTTTACCTCGTTGGTTTGGTTATTGGCCACCACCTGCGTTATTCCTTTCAAAGCTTCCAGGTTACGTTTCACAGTTGCTTCGCAGTGAGAGCAAGTCATTCCCTCCACTTTTACAGTTGTTCCTTCCGCTTTTGTCATCCGTCTTTTCTTTTGCCAGATCTGGAAAAAATAACCTCCTGCCATTAATCCGGTTAATAGAATGGCAGATGCCAGTTCCAGCCATCGGGGCAACATTTCGTGATCACTTCCATCGCCATGAATGTGCATTACTTTACTTAGAATAAATTCAGCCGGAATAAAATAGTTGGTCAGTAATCCAAAAATAACAGCGCCACCAATAATGGTTGACATATATACTGCGAGTGATTTTCGTCCCATGGTTTTTCCCAGAACAGTCATTGTTGCCACATTTGTTGCAGGGCCTGCCATCAGAAAAACAAGTGCTGCTCCCGGCGACACCCCTTTCATCAACAATACTGCTGCAATGGGAATCGATCCGGTAGCACAAATATAAATGGGAACAGAAGCCAGAAGAACAACAAGAATCTCCAACAATCCCAGCCCCTGAAAACGGCTAAAAAAATCGTTTGGTAAAACAACGGCAATCAATGCAGCCACCATAAATCCAATAATCAACCACTTGGCAATATCTTGTAAAAGTTCAATAAAAGCATAATCAGCTGCACGTATTATCGAGTTTCGGGTGTCGGGTGCCGATGAAGTATGACAGCCGCACAAATCGTCATCGCAGGTCTCATTTCCTTCAATAGCGGCCAAATCAAGTTTAAACGATGCGTATGGCGATGCAGGTTTTGGCGGTTCTTTTACAAACCAGTTGGTAAGTACGCCGCCCAACACGCCGGTAACAAATGCCACCAGCGGACGTAGCACTGCAAACGGCCAGCCCAGCATCGAATAGGTAGCAAATATAGAATCAACACCGGTTTGGGGTGTTGAAATCAGAAATGAGTTACTGGCCCCTTTGGATGCTCCGTTTTTAAAAAACGATATTCCTGTTGGTATTACACCACACGAACACAACGGCATGGGAATTCCCAGCAACGATGCATTCATGGCCGATTTAAAATCAGATTTCCCCAAATATTTGTCGATGTGTTTCTGCGGGAAATATACTTTTAACAGCCCGGCAAAGATCAGCCCCAGCAATAACCAGGGTGCCATTTCTAAAAGCAAAAACCACAATTCTTCAATATAACTCTGAATATACGCCATACCTTTTCCTTTATTTGGTTAAAACAATTTACAATCAGGCTTGTTTTTGAAAAGCCAAATTTAATCGATAAAATCTTTGCTAAGAGTTGATGGGTTATGATAATAAACAGTCTGACCAATTTTTAAAAGCAGCAGCTTACCTTGGAATACAGATAAAGGAATTGATGCAATTAGTAGATAGTAATAAAAAAATGGCCCCGCCAACCGACGGAGCCACTCTATAAAAAATATAGTAATGTCTGTCTTAATACAACAGCTTTAATCATCGAATAAAAATGCACAAGACAAGGCTTTCGAAGTTTTGAAAATCAAGGAGTTTACTTTCGTAAACAACTGTTTCAAGACGAGCGTAACGCAGCCCTTTGTGATTTTAGCAATGATTAGATAATCGCTTCCATTGCTTCCATGGCCTCACGCAACTCAGCACCTATGATTTCAACGTCGCTGTAGCGAATCTCTTCGTTAATTTCGATCAATTCTTTGTTATCAACATGAGCGTCGAGTCCTTCGTTGAAATTTTTACCGATTACATTGGGTTCAATCGTCTTCATAAAGTCAGCCAGTAACGGTTTACAAGCATGATCAAACAGGTAACATCCGTACTCTGCTGTATCAGAAATTACACGGTTCATTTCGAATAATTTTTTACGTGCAATTGTGTTTGCAATCAGCGGAGTTTCGTGCAACGACTCGTAATAAGCCGACTCAGCTTTAATACCGGCCTCACCCATTACATCAAATGCCAACTCAACACCGGCTTTCACAAATGCAACCATTAAAGTTCCTTTGTCGAAATACTCCTGCTCGCTGATTTCAGCATCAGTTGCCTCGGTTTTCTCGAATGCAGTTTCACCAGTAGCAGCACGCCATTTTAACAGGTTTGCATCGCCATTTGCCCAGTCTTCCATCATTGTCGACGAGAAGGTTCCGTCCATAATATCATCCATATGTTTTTCGAACAACGGACGCATAATGCTCTTTAATTCATTGGCCAGTTTAAAAGCTTCAATTTTTGCAGGATTCGAAAGACGATCCATCATATGTGTGATTCCACCTAATTTTAAAGCTTCGGTTACTGTTTCCCAACCGTATTGAACCAATTTCGACGCGTAAGCAGGCTCAATTCCTTTTTCAACCATTTTGTCGAAACATAAAATAGAACCGGTTTGTAATACACCACAAAGAATAGTTTGTTCACCCATTAAATCCGATTTAACTTCGGCAACGAATGAAGAATGAAGAACACCGGCTTTATGACCACCTGTACCCACACAGTAGGCTTTTGCAATTTCTAAACCATCACCGTTCGGATCGTTCTCGCGGTGAACGGCAATCAATGTCGGAACACCAAAACCACGAAGAAACTCTGCACGAACTTCCGATGCAGGAGATTTTGGAGCAACCATAATTACGGTAATATCCGGACGGATTTGCATTCCTTCTTCCACAATGTTAAAACCATGAGAATAAGAAAGACATGCACCTTTTTTCATTAAAGGCACAGTAGCATTCACTACCGGAGTATGGTATTTATCAGGTGTAAGGTTTAAAACCAAATCAGCCTGCGGAATCATTTCCTCGAAAGTACCTACTGCAAAATTATTTTCTGTCGCATTCTGGTACGAAACATGCTTCTCATCAATTTCCACCTGACGAAGTGCGTAAGAAATATCCAAACCGCTGTCGCGCATGTTTAATCCCTGTGCCAATCCTTGTGCACCACAACCCAAAACAACAATTTTTTTACCTTCTAATTTTTTTACACCATCAGAAAATTCTGATTCATCCATAAAATCACATTTTCCTAACTGCTCTAACTGAATTCGCAATGGAATAGAATTGAAATAATTTGCCATCTGTTTTATTTTTAAATGATTACTATTTTACTTTTAACCTTTCTGCCGCGCCCAACTGCACACAGTAGAAATATAGTTTACAAAGCAACAAAATATTCGTACAACTGAAATGTAAAAATACAGGATTTTTAGGTAATTTTCATGGATACAACATCAAGTGTTTGTTAATCATTGCAAAACATCAAATTAATTCTCAGCCGATTAAACAAATACTACAATTGCACTTTTGTAAGAGTCTTTATAATTCAATTAACCGGAGGCCTTAACGAGCGGTATAAAAATATAGGTTTTTGCAACATGCTTTAGCCATTAACAAGAACAGAAAGAATACTCCATCCAACAAGTTGTCAAAAGAAAAAACAGATTGCTTCACTTCGTTCGCAATGACTTGAAAAGGAATCATTAAGCCGCGAACCATTTAGTCTTTATCCGGATGCGATAATTCATGGTTCGCGGCCTTTAACTTCGATATGTTCGTCATTGCGAGATCTTACCCAAAAATATTTGGGCATAATGAGGCAATGACAGAACTCTGAAGCTGTCATTTCGAACCTGAGAAACGAAGGTGAGAAATCTGTTTGAGTTTAAGATTTCTCCTCATTCTTCGTCGAAATGACATTTAATGGTAATCTCTGTACTTTATTCATATTGAATACCTTAATGAAATCTGTCATTGGCAGGGATCCGGTGCGACGACGGAGACCGAAGCAATCTACTCTACTCCTAATTTTAGAACTGTAATCGAAACATTTGACTACACTCTCTCTCACAAGTTGTGTAAAAAGATCGGATTTTGTACCATACTTTAGCTTGGTGTATTGCAAGATGAGGATGCCATATGGCTTCAGCCGTTAATATTTCAATAATTAAAGGCTAAAGCCTGGCCTGATTGTGTACCTATTTATACATCGGGCTTAAGCCAAGGTGCAAAAATTCAGTAATTGATGCCCTTTTATTCAGTTTCGTTCAAGCCTAACCAATGGCACAAGTACCAACATGAATCGCTTCAGGTAAATTTAATTCAAGTAATCCGTGTGATTCGTGGACACAACCATTCCCTGAAAATCTGTGCAATATGTGGTTAAACAAAAATATCTAATCTGAAAAAATCCGTGAATTTGTGGTAAATCCCCCAATTAACCATTCAACGACTTAACGCGATACTGCAATGGCGACATCCCCACTTCGCGTTTAAAAAACTTGGCAAAATAACTCTGATCAGGGAAGTTTAAGCGCTGCGAAATTTCAGTTACACTTAAATTGGTATGTACAAGCAGGCGTTTTATCTCCAGAATTTGTTTCGACTTAATAATCTGCGACGAGGTTTTGCCGGTGAGTTGAGTAACCGTTTGTGTAAGATGATTCGGCGTTAAAGCCATTTTGCTGGCATATTCGGCCACCGTTAAGTTCTTGTCGTAATTTTCTTCCACCAGCTGAAAAAACCTTTTCACTACAATGTGTCCCTTCCCTTTTAATATATTTTCATCGCTTTTGTACAACGATGCACTGCTGGTTAAAATCACGTCGAGCAGCGAGCGAAGCAACTCAATCGAAAACTCCTTCCCTTTTTGCAACTCGGCAATTCCTTTTTTAAACAAACTTTCCAGAAAATCAATATCAGAACTTTTCGCCAGTATCAAAGGCGGATTATCCTGTCGGATGGTAAAAAAGAAGGGAAACTCAATCAAACGGTTCTGATTGCTTTTATTAATCAGGTAAAAATCGGCTGTAAAAATAAAAATGTACCCTTCAATATCGTGCGATACTTCAATTTTATGGGCCTGCCCCGGCGACATAAAAAACACACAGGGGGGTTTTATCTCGTATTTATTTCCGTCAATCACATGAAATCCCGATCCTTTGGAAAGGTACAATACCTCAAAAAAGTCGTGCCGGTGCGGATATTTTACCGCAAAATGCCGATGAGCATCAAACACTTCCACCTGGAACTGCTGGCTTTCGCCCTCTGTTGTACTAAAATTATGAAGGCTGTAAACGGGTATGTTTTCTGATTTCTGCTTCATTCGAAACAAAAATAACTTAATCCTCCAATTTCAGGGTATAGCCCAGCGATAGTCGGATTAACCGGTGTTTGTATTCCTGATAATCATCAAGATAGGCAACATTGGGAAGCCCGTAATCGTACGATAGAGCAATATTAAAACCATTGACCATTAAAAATCCGGCTTTGGCAGTAACACCGTAATCAAGTCGTTTAAAATCCGATTCATTTGATTCGTTACCCCACACCGGTTCCGAACTCGACTGACGGTCAGCACCCTCGTATTGAAAAGCAATTTCAGAATTTCCAAACAGCCCATAACCAACGTAAGGTCCGGCACCTATATAAATTTTATTCAGCGAACGAAAACGATACCTGTATTTCAAATACAGTGGCACATCAACATAATACAAAGTGGTTGTGTTTTCCAGAAACAATCCTTCCTCATCCATCTCCTGCTTAAATCCTTTGCTCTCAAAAAGCACACCTGCCTCTACCGAAAACTCCTCCGACCGGCTCTTTTTTAACACATGATCGTACAAAGCTCCGATGTTCATGCCAAATAACATTTTGTACGAATCTTCAAGTGCAGTCTCTCCACTACTCTGCGCATAGGACATAGTTGCACCGTTTACACCTCCCATAAATGTGACAGACGGATATTGTGCCCTGGCAGAAAAAACAAACAATACAATAAATAGAATTGGTAAAACTCGAATTGGTTTCATAATGTGTTTAACTTAAATTTGGTAGTGAAAGATAATCATAAATTTATAAAATAAGGTCTGATGAGATTTTTATCAAAACTCAACAATGAATGGCAAGCCCCCTTAAGTTCTGTTAAAATTGTTTCTATTTTTGCTGTATGATCAAACAAATCTGCTATCGAAATACACTTCTGGGAATCCTGCTGATTTTATGGGGAGGCACTGCAACAGCTTCTTCTCCCAAAAAAGAAAAAAATCTGTTCCCCTTATCTGAAACAAGTAATACCTGCTATTTCCACAACGATCCCATACACCGGCTTAACTTCCGTTATCACGACAAACAGCGGGGAATAAAACCATTTATTGCACCAACACTACTTATCGCGGGTGGAACAGCACTACATTTTTCCGATGTAAAATACAACATCCGCGAATGGGCCGATGACCATTTCAGTTATGCGGGTAAAGTTGATGACTATATTCGCTATGCTCCTGCATTGGCAGTTTACTCCTTAAATGCGCTGGGGGTAAAAGGAAAAAACAATTTTGGGAACCGGACTATTCTTTTACTCAAATCACTGATACTGAATAACACAGTTGTTTACAGTTTAAAAAAATGGACAGATGTTGAACGCCCGAACGGCGGCGAACATTCGTTTCCCTCGGGTCATACTTCAGTGGCATTTACCATGGCGCATTTTATGCACAAGGAATATGGCGAAGTAAGTCCGTGGTACAGTGTAGGCGCTTACTCTTGTGCCACCGCAGTGGGTGTTCTTCGAATAGCAAAAGGAGCACACTGGCTTTCCGACGTTGTGGCGGGAGCAGGTTTTGGAATGCTTTCCACCGAACTGGTGTACCTCACGCACCTTTACAAATGGGACAACAAACACCTGAAAAACTTCGATATATTCCCCTTTCAAACGCAAAAACAAAAGGGACTTACTCTTGTATGTAAGTTTTGAATAAACCAATTCAGCTTTTAACTTTATAGTATTGCAAAAATTTATTATAAGACAACGAAATATAAAGTACACGTGTTTTCAGTTTTAAAAAGATAAAATAAAGAGGAATCCTTTCTAAAAAATGATCTACAGAAACACCTTACGAAAAAACAAAAACACCACTTTCTCTGTCATTTCTCTTTCTGTACTATTTTCTTATATTTGCGCCCGAACTTAAGCAACACTAAAAGCCCATGCATGTAGATCCCAAAAAGAAAAACTGGTATGCCATTTATACCCGATCACGAGCGGAAAAAAAAGTTGAAGCCGAACTTCGTGCCAACCAGATAGAATGTTTTCTTCCGCTGCAAAAGAAACTTCGCCAATGGAAAGATCGGAAAAAATGGGTGGATACCCCACTTATGGCTGGCTACTGTTTTGTGTATATTAATCGGAAAGAGTACGATAAAGTGTTGCAATTTCAAAATGTAGTTTGTTATGTCACTTTCGAAGGAAAAGCAGCGGTAATACCTTCACAACAGATTCATTCCCTCCAAAAGTTGTTAAAACAGTTCGAATTCGAAGTTACCGTTTCTCAGGAAAATTTTGAACAGGGAAAACAGGTAGAAGTGATTAAAGGGCCACTTGTGGGTTTACGTGGTGAACTGATTGATATACGCGGGAAAAATAAATTTATACTTAGAGTAGAGAAGCTCGAATCTGTTTTTACAATAGAAATTAGTTCAGAATACATTAGCGCTTTGCCCGAAGTAGGTGTAACAACTCACTAGAACCTGAATATTGGATCGAAAAAAAAGTTGAATGTAAAGTGCGAAAAAAAATATTTTACCCGAACGAATTATCGTATCACAAATACAGGTACACTTTTGAATAATTATTTTAATCAATATTGATCTGAAACACAACTAAAAACAACACCATATACCTTGTCATATAACACCCGATAAGCACAAATATAAACCTTGAAATTCTGGCGTGAATACAATTAATTACTGCTATTTTATTCAACAGGAAAATAAAAAGCAATAAGAAGCGTTTCATTGCAGGACGTATTTGAACAGGTGCTAAAATTCGTGAGCAGAGAATAACAATACCGGTCATTTCCAAACAAATAACAACCGACTGGCATTTTAAAACCAATGCTTATATTTTGCCCACATTTATAAACATCCGTTCAATGTTTTATTATTATTAAACAACATAGGAAACACCCCTGGTGGGTTCTGTTCCAAATAACCATTTGAGTACATTTGCTGCTCAAAATCTAATGGTAACCATCTGCTCATACATAATGTAACTGAGGAGGCGAAGCAGTATTTAAATCCAACATTTTTAGCAAACACATCTCGACTACAACATTGTCTTTCAACCTTTTAACAATATCCCAGAATGCTCAATTCTCTTATAACCAACAAAACACGCTTAAAACTTTTGCTGAAATTTTTCCTGAACAGCGAAACCACCAGTTACCTGCGGAATCTGGAGAGTGAGTTTGGTGAATCTACCAATGCCATTCGCATTGAATTAAACAGGCTGGAGGCGGCTAAATTACTGACGTCAAACTTCCAGGGAAACAAAAAGTATTTCAGGGCAAATGTAGCACATCCTTTATACAACGAACTCAACAGTATTTTACGCAAAACTGTTGGCCTCGACAAAATTGTTCAGGAAATAGCTGAAAACATTGGCAATCTGTACGAAGCTTATTTAATTGGAGATCTGGCTACAGGCAAAGAATCCAAAGTAATTGACCTCTTGCTCATTGGCAATTCTGTCGATAATCAATACGTTGCTTCATTAACGCAAGACATAGAAAAACTGGTTACCAGAAAAATACGTTTCCTTATTTTGGAAAATCAGGAAAAAGATAGTTTTCTTCAAAAACACACAGCCTTACTGCTTTGGAAATAACAATAAAATAGAAACACCATATAATTCCGGAATAAAATTATAATTACCATGATACGTACCGTTTTTCAATTGTATATCCTTTTATTTTTTCTTGTTATTGGTACCTCAATACAAGCTCAGGATGTAAAAAACATAGATGTTAACACCTTACCTCAATCAGAGATTGAGAAAGCAAAAACCATGATTAAAGAAGCCAATCTTTCTCCCGAAGAAGCGGCAAACCTGGCTCGTCAACGCGGAGCAAGTGAACAACAAATCAGGGAAATGCAAAAGCGACTTCTTGAGGAGACCGACACAACAAATAACGTAACCGATCCTTTTAAGGAAGCTGCTGAAAGAACCGTTCAAGATGATAGTGCAGAATTTTCCTCCAGGGAAAGTGATTTAAAAAAGGACTTAAGCATTTTTGGGTCCTACCTGTTTAACAGCAAAAATCTGACCTTCGAACCCTCGGCGAACCTGCAAACACCGGCAAATTACGAAATAAACATTGGCGACCAGATGATTATCAACATCTGGGGAAACTCGCAAAACAATTACCAGTTGAGTGTAAATCCCAACGGGCAGATTTTAATCCCTGATGTTGGGCCAGTTTATATTGCAGGACTTACATACCTGTCGGCCGAAAACAAAATAAAACAACGCCTCACACAAATTTATGCCGACATGGCAGGCGACAGTCCGGGAACCTTTGCCCAGATTAATATGGGGCAATTAAAGGCCATTCGCATAAACATTGTTGGTGAAGTTACTACACCCGGCACCTATACCCTGCCTGCTACAGCTGCAGCTTTTAATGCATTGTACCTCTCTGGCGGACCAAATGAAATTGGGTCGTTCCGTAACATCCGCATTATTCGCAACAACAAAACGGTAAAAGACGTCGACATCTATCGTTTTCTGATTGATGCCGATCCTTCCGACAATATTCAGTTAAAGGACAACGATGTACTTTTTGTTCCTCCCGTGGAAAAAAGAGTAACCATTACAGGACAATTTCAACGAAACGGAATCTTTGAATTAAAAGAATCAGAAAGCTTGCAGGATATTATTCGTTTTGCGGGGGGTTATACAGAAGATGCCTACCAGGCAAAAGTGCAAATCCACAGAAAAACCCAGCAACTTCAGCAAATTATCGATGTTGATTTCAACAACCTCGCAACCACAGCACTAATGAATGGAGATATTATCAGCAATACAAAAGTGCTCGACCGTTTCGAAAACAGGGTAACCATCAGTGGTTCTGTGAACCGCCCCGGAGAATACGAATGGACTCCCGGAATGTCCTTGCACGATTTAATTGTTAAAGCCGACAGCCTGGCTCCCGATGCCTTTCAAAACAGGGGATTGATCAACCGCGAGAACAAGGATTTAACCACAACCGCCATACCTTTTGATGTAAACGAAATAATGGCCGGCAAAAGCAATATTTTACTTCAAAAAGAAGATGTAATTCTTATAAAATCACATTTCGAACTCAAAGAAATGCAAAACATCAGTGTTTCCGGTGAAGTACTTGCTCCCGGAGAGTTTGTATGGTCGAAGAACATGACACTGGGCGATGCCATCTTCCTGGCCAAAGGATTTACCGAAGGTGCCGACAGTACTTTTATCGAAGTGGCCCGCCGCTTATCCTACCAGGAAGCTTCATTCTTATCCGATCAGCTGGTTCATACCTTTACTTTAAACATGTCTCGTAACCTGGAATTAAAAAACAACGATGCCAGTTTTAAGCTAAAACCCTACGACCAGATATCCGTGCGTCGTGCCCCTGGTTTCAGAAACAGCGGATCGGCAATTATTGCCGGCGAGGTGGTTTATGCAGGATCGTTTGCCATCAGCAATAAAAACCAACGTATTTCTGACCTCATCAATCTTGCCGAAGGAATTACACCCCAGGCTTTTGTTGAAGGAGCTACATTAAACCGCTACTCCGACGAACTGGGGAAGGAACAGGTAGCCATCGATCTTATTGATATTCTTCGCAATCCGGGCGGACAATCCGACTTGTTTTTACGTGACGGCGACCAATTGTATGTTCCCGAATTTATGCAGACCGTAAAAATCGGCGGCAATGTTCAAAATCCTTTTTCCATAGCTTTTGAAGAAGGGAAAAATGCCAAATTTTATATCGATCAATGCGGAGGATTTAGTGCCGACGCGCACAGAAAGAAAGTGTATGTACAATACGCCAATGGGGCAACAGCAATAAAAAAAGGCTTTATCATAAAAACATACCCAGAGGTAAAAGCCGGAAGCCAGGTAATTGTACCCCAAAAACCCGAAAAGAAACCGGGGAACGGACAATGGCTGGCCATAGCCAGCGTAATGGCCTCTTTGGCTGTTTCCATTGCCACTGTTGTGAGTTTGACAAACTAAAACCGGGAAACACAAACAGTCTTGATTCTATATTCCCCCCCCACGCTTCTCGTCGAAAAAGGACATAGCACAAACAGAAACTGTAAAGAATAAAAATCACATACAATAAAAACTCACGTTCAGAACCGGCCTCTTTTAATCAAAACCCGAATCAAAATAAAACCTAGAGAGATCGGGAAGCTGAGAACTTGTTCGAAACGAGCTTGCGAGTTACGCGAGTTGCCAAAAATAAACAATTCTAAAGGAGCGAAATCACCCGACCGAACTTAGGTTTTATACCTGCGCACCGCAGTGCTTCTGCACACAGGTGTGAAGATGAAGGTTAAAAGCAGCCGCGGGCTCAGAAATGCCTTCTTCGTGCTTACTTTTTTTGCTGTAGAAAAAAGTAAGTCCCGTCCGGAAGGACTCCGCCTGAAGGGCAAACGATTAAACTTGGAAAGTCTGCTTTACCCATCCTCTTATCCTTCCCTCCCGACAGGGAAGGATGATAAGCCGCCAATAGAAACAACGTAGAATATAACCTTGACGCATAAGGAATAAAAACACAAACCCAAAAAGACTCACGTTCAGAACGTCAGCCGCCTTCAGAAAATCGCGTTAAGAAAATGAACGTAAAAAACGTTAATAAATTCCTGCTGTTTGACGACGTTAGACCTGAGGAACGAAGGGCTAAAAGGAGGAGTTCAAAAAATAAAACATTCTGCTTTAGTTTCCCCTTCTCGAAGGGGAAAAGCCCGGCAGGGTAAGGCAAGTGCGTTAGATGGCGGGAAAGGGGTTTTTAGTGAATGAAGTTCATTTTTAGAGATTTTATGTCAGCGGCGGGGTTTTTTGAATACTTTTTTTACCTGCAGCAAACGAGCATTGATATTTATCTTATTAATAAAAACATTCAAGGCGAGTTACACCGAATACCTCTAAAACAAACAATAATAATGAGGTGAAAAAAGTATTTGCCCGTCCGGCATAAGGACACTTCCGGCAGGAGAAAAGGATTAATATGAAAGTCTACTCTACCCTTTCTCTTATCTTTCCCTTCCCAAAGGGAAAGACGATCAGCCGCCACAACAAACAACAGAATATAAAACACAAAAGATACACGTTCAGGACCGGCCTCTTTTAATCAAAACCAGAATCAAAATAAAACCTTAGAGAAATGGAGAAGCTTCGAGTGAGCGAGAAGATCACTCCTTTGAACTTAGGTTTTATAAAGATGAAGGTTGAAGGTTAAAAGCAGCCGCGGGCTCAGAAATGCCTTCTTCGTGCTTACTTTTTTTGCTGTAGAAAAAAGTAAGTCCCGCCTGGAAGGACATTCGTCCGATAGGACTCCGCCTGAAAGGCAAAAGAATAAGAAATACTATAAAATACTAAATATCATCATATGACCGACGAAATAAAAAACCAACAAATCCAGGACGATGAAATCGACCTCATCGCACTGGCAAAAACAATCTGGGAAGGACGAAAGCTGATCATCAGAACCGTGCTTATTTTTATGGTTCTCGGAGTGACCGTAGCTCTTTTAACCCCAAAACAATACACCGCCTCCACCACCATGGTCCCGCAGGTAGCCAACGGCTCCTCAAAAATGGGAGGATTATCCTCGTTAGCAGCCATGGCCGGATTTAACCTGAACATGAGCCAGGGAAGCAGTGAGCTGACACCCATGATCTACCCGCAAATTTTAAGCAGTGCGCCTTTCCAGCTGGAAATGATGAATACTCCCTTTAAATTTCCTGATCTGGAGCAACCGGTAAGTATTTTCGAATACTATACAGAAATAAAAGAGCCGGGCGTATTGGCGAATGTAAAAAAGTACACCCTTGGCTTACCGTTTGTACTTCTAAAAGCCATGAAAGGAACTCCCGCTGAATCCAATGCCCTTGCTTCCGGTAACCTTATTGCGTTTACCAAAGACCAGGAAGAAATAAGCAAGCGTTTAAGTGAAACCATTTCACTGGATGTGAACGACAAGGACGGCTATTTAACCCTCGCGGTGCAGGCAGAAGATGCCCGGCTGGCAGCACAGGTGGCACAAAAGGCCCTTGAGTTATTACAAAACTACATCACTACTTTTAAAGTGGAAAAAGCCTCGGCCCAACTCAAATTTATTGAAGAACGGTATAACGAGAACAAAGCAGAATTTGAAAAGGCACAAGCTGTATTGGCAGATTTCCGCGATAAAAACAAAAATGTAACCTCGGCACGGGCACGCACCCAGGAAGAACGCTTACAAAGCGATTACCAGCTGGCATTTAACGTATTTTCCGAACTCGCCAAACAGCTCGAACAGGCACGTATTCAGGTGAAAGAAGATACTCCCGTATTTTCCATTGTAAAACCCGTTACCGTACCCATCGAAAAATCCAAACCCAACCGCCCGATGATTCTTATTATCTGGACATTCATGGGAGGTGTAATTGCCATCGGCTGGATTTTTGGAAAAGAATTTTTAGTGAGCATCCGCGAAAAATGGAACGAAGAGTAACAATACCAGTGGGTTAAAAATACAGTGGGTTGAAATTCAGAAAAACACAAAATACATCAGACACAGGATGTGAGTGATGCCTGTTGACTATTGAGACAATCTGCGATTTAAGGAATAAGCACTACACATCTCTCAATACTAATTTACTATCTTTAATTTTCCATTGACACTATCTTATATGAAGTGTGATTACAATAAAATATGACATTTTGAATATTTTACAGCTCTGAATAGATTTTTCAATGCATATTCCGGGTTAAAACAGCAACAATCCAACAGCATGCTCAATACTGCCATTACAGCCGCCATCAAAGCCGGTAACCAAATCGTAAAGATCTATAACGATCCCACAGCCGATTTTTCCATCGAAAAAAAAGCCGATAATTCTCCGCTTACCATTGCCGACAAAGCAAGTCACAACGTAATTGTTGGATACCTCGAGAAAACCGGCTTCCCCATTTTAAGCGAAGAAGGAAGATCCATCTCGTATACCGAAAGAAAAAACTGGGAAAGTTTCTGGCTCATCGATCCGCTCGACGGCACCAAAGAGTTTATTAAAAAAAACGGTGAATTTACCGTCAACATCGCATTGGTAAAAAATGGACATCCGGTAATGGGTATCATTTATGTGCCCGTAAGCCAGACACTCTACATCGGTGCTGAAAACGAAGGCGCCTGGAAACTGGAGCATGCCGGCGAAACATGCCGGATGACCACTGTAAAGTCGCAGGGCGTAAAACTCCCCCAGCCTCTTAACACCACCGGTTTTAAAGTAGTAGGCAGTCGATCTCACATGAGCCCCGAAACCGAAGCATATATAAATGAGTTACGAAAAGAACATCCGCAAATCGATATCGTTTCCAAAGGAAGTTCCCTGAAAATATGTATGGTAGCCGAAGGATCGGCGCACCAGTACCCGCGTTTTGGCCCCACCATGGAATGGGACACCGCTGCCGGACATGCCATCGCCAATGCTGCAGGCAAAAAACTCTGGCTTACCGACCTCAGCGGAGAACTACGCTACAACAAAGAAAACCTGCTAAATCCGTATTTTATCGTGAAGTAAAACTGAAAAACTGGAAGAAAAAAACCAAAACCGAAAGCACGAAAAAGAGAGCCAAAAGCATAAACCTTCAGTAAAAAAGTAACAAACAACAGAATAAAAAACACAAACCAAAAAAGACACATGTTCAGGACGTCAGCCGCCTTCAGAAAATCGCGTTAAGAAAATGAACGTAAAAAACGTTAATAAATTCCTGCTGTTTGACGACGTTAGACCTGAGGAACAAAGGGCTAAAAGGAGGAGTTCAAAAAATAAAACATTCTGCTTTAGTTTCCCCTTCTCGAAGGGGAAAAGCCCGGCAGGGTAAGGCAAGTGCGCTAGATGGCGGGAAAGGGGTTTTTAGAGAACGAAGCTAATTTTTAGCTATTTATCGTCAGCGGCGGGCTCAGAAATGCCTTCTTCGTGTTTACTTTTTCAGCTGCTGGAAAAAGTAAAATCCGTCCGATAGGACTCCCCCTGAAGGGGAAACCAAAAACAGATTGCTTCGGAACACCAAAAAGCTGTTCCTCGCAATGACACAAACAACCACAATTAATCCGGCGGCGTTTAAGTATACAAATTGAAACAAAATACACCACACGCCACCTGTGAAAGAATTTATAGCCACACACAAACTACAGAAGAAAAACGAAAGAACAAAAAACACAAACCAAAAAAGAATCATGTTCAGGACCATCCCAAAATCCGTCACCAGACGGATACGCGCGTGGGCCGAAAATATGGCGCGAGCCGGCGTTGGAATGTGGGAGGAAGCATTATATTTTCTTGATTCTTTTGTTTACTTTTCTCATCAAGGAGAAAAGTAAATGCCCGTCCGGCAAGAGGACGCTTCCGGCAGGAGAAAAGGATTAATATGAAAGTCTACTCTACCCTATCTCTTATCTTTCCCTTCCCGAAGGGAAAGATGATCAGCCGCCACAACAAACAACAGAATATAAAACACAAAAGATACACGTTCAGGACCGGCCTCTTTTAATCAAAACCAGAATCAAAATAAAACCTTAGAGAAATGGAGAAGCTTCGAGTGAGCGAGAAGATCACTCCTTTGAACTTAGGTTTTATACCTGCGCACCGCAGTGCTTCTGCACACAGGTGTGAAGATGAAGGTTGAAGGTTAAAAGCAGCCGCGGGCTCAGAAATGCCTTCTTCGTGCTTACTTTTTTTGCTGTAGAAAAAAGTAAGTCCCGTCCGGAAGGACTCCGCCTGAAGGGCAAACGATTAAACTTAGAAAGTTTACTTTACCCATCCTCTTATCCTTCCCATAAAATAAAAGAAGTCCTTATTCTCTCCCCTATATAAAACAAAAGATTCCGCTTCTTTTCCCAACAATAAAGCAATACCTTATCATTTTCCCCTTCAGGAAGGGGAAATGCCAGCCCGGCTTTTTGACGGGTCAGCAGCGTAAGGCCTAAGCGAGGCTGATGACAAAGGGGTTCAGGGGAAATGCCAGCGTAAGGAATGTGTGGGATCAGACAAAGAGGTTTAGGGGAGATGCTGCAGCCTGTCCGGCAACTGACGGATAAGGAAAGTGGGGGGACAGCAGAGGGGTGAAGGGAAAGACGATCACCCGCAAAAAGAAACAACAAACAACAAAACAACCCTGTAAGTACTTCAACCAACGAAGCGACAAAAACATTTTTTAACTTTGTTTGGCACAAGAATTGTTTTTTAGCGTGCTTTAACAAAAACGCAAGGCTTCCCGGAGCAGAAAACTGTCCCTCAACCGACAGTTACTCCAGGCAGACCTGTAAACAAAAAGGATTACAATGGGGAAAAACAATATATACACCACCTTTGACAAGATCAAAGACCGACATGCCAAAGAGATCTACCTGAAACAACGTGGAAAAGTAATCTGGTTTACCGGACTTTCAGGATCAGGAAAAACAACACTGGCCAGCCAACTTGAAAAACGGCTTTTCGAGCTCAACTATTTCTGCCAGATCCTCGATGGCGACAATGTACGGTCGGGTATAAACAAAAACCTGCGCTTTACCGAAGAAGACCGCATGGAAAACATACGCCGTATTGCCGAAGTAAGCAAACTCTTTATGAACTGCGGCATAATTCTTATCTGTGCATTTATATCGCCAACCAACGAAATGCGCGACCTGGCACGCGATATCATTGGCGATGACGATTTTTTGGAAGTATTTGTAAACACCCCGCTCAATGTCTGCGAACAACGCGATCCAAAAGGACTGTACAAAAAAGCACGTAAGGGAGAAATTAAAAACTTTACCGGTATTTCGTCACCCTTCGAAGTCCCCGACCAGGCATTTATCGAAGTGGACAACACAAATCCCGATATCGATGCTTCCGTTCGCGAAATGCTCAAACAAATAATACCCGAAATTCGATTCGACCCGATTTCGTCATTATAAAAACCATCTTTAACGTACACCGTCCCTGTCTACCGGCAGACAGGCTTTAGGGCGGTGACATAAAAGCCACACACCCAAAGGGCTTTAGCCTTTAACAACAAAAACCTTTTAAACAACAAACAATAAATCCCCATGTTCTGAACACCTTTCACCTTAAAAAAAAACCTGCCCGGCAAGCTTTTTTAAGAGGGATTGAATAAACAACAATACACTAAATAAAAATAATTTCCTGGCGGGACATCCCGGTCTCCACCTGCAAGTTGTCTTGTGGCTGCCTTGTTTCCTTTGGCGTAAAAGTAGCTTCCTTCGGTCGCTCTTTTTCACCAACTCAACATAGCCAGCCACCTCAACAAGCTTTCCGGCTCCGTCCGGCCCGGAATGAATGAAGGGAACGTTTCTCATCAATGCACATAACGAATAGTTAACAGGCATAACACAGAAAAAAATCTTAGCTTTTAAAATATTTTAAAATTTATAAATGAACGCCACAAAACGTGTAGTACTAAATACTGGATTCCTTTACGGCAAAATGTTGATTTCAATGTTTATTGCATTGTATTCAACTCGAATTGTATTAAACGCTCTTGGCGCTAACGATTTTGGAATATTTAACTTGGTTGCAGGAGTCATTGCCATGCTTGCTTTTCTAAATGCAGCAATGGCAACGTCAACACAAAGATATATATCATATTATTTGGGAGCAAACGATGAAGAGAAGTTAGATTCCGTCTTCAAATCAAGTGTAATCCTTCATTTAATTATTGGGATATTAATTGTAATTGCACTTGAAATATCCGGTCTTTTTCTTTTTAATGGCTTTTTAAATATTCCAACAGATCGTATCCCTGCTGCAAAACTAGTATATCAATTCATGATTGTTAGTACTTTTTTCACGATTAATGCAGTACCTTACGATGCAACAATTATTGCACATGAGAAATTACTTTTTGAATCAATCATAGGGGTATTAGAATCTTTTTTCAAGTTGGCAATTGCCATTACACTAATCTACGCCCAGAAAGATCGTCTTATATTGTATAGTATATTATTGGCCGGACTTACAATACTTATCCGCATCATTAAAAGTATTTATTGTTATTTAAAGTTTAAGGAATGTAAATCATATCGTAAATCGACACTTAACCATTCTTTAATAAAAGAAATGATCTCATTTGCTAGCTGGAATATGTTTGGAGCGCTATGCTGGATAGGAAGCACTCAAGGAATAGCCTTGGTTTTAAACACTTTTTTTGGTACGGTTATAAACGCAGCATTTGGTATTGCACAACAAGTTAACAGTCAGTTATATTCTTTTTCAGCAAATATGCAAAAAGCTCTTAATCCTCAAATTATTAAAAATGAAGGAAGTGGCAATCGAATCCAAATGTTGCATCTTTCTCAAATGGCAAGTAAATTTGGCTTTTACCTACTTGCATTATTCGCAATTCCTTTAATAATTGAGATGCCTACTGTTTTACAATTATGGCTTAAAAATGTACCGGAAAATACCGTCATATTTTGTCGTTCATTATTAATAATTTCTCTTATCAAGCAGCTTACTATCGGTTCATATACAGCAATTCAAGCTACTGGTAATATTAAAACATATCAACCTATAGCTGGAACGATATTATTATTAAATATCCCAATCAGTTATTTTATATTAAAACAAGGCTTTCCAGCATCAAGTGTAGTTATAACTATGATATTTATGGAAGTAGTATCAATGAATAGTAGCATTTATTTTTGGATTAAAATTGCAAAACTCAAACTATCAAACTACATCAATAATGTATTACTCCCCACAATTATTCCTACAATTATTTCTGTATTAGTGATTTCATGCATTAGATTTTTCTTGAGACCAAATTCAAACTTGATTGTTCTGATAATCACTTGTCTATCATGGGCGTTTACTTACTTTATGCTAGTTTACATTATTGGTACCAATAAAAGTGAAAAACAATTTTTAAATCGATTATTGAAAAGCAATTTTCAATCTTCCATAAAAAAATAGATATAAAATACATTCATTATACACAGTCACCATTTTCAAATGGTTATCATTCAACATTAAGTAGTTTACGAAATTATGAAAAAACTAATCTATGTAGGATTTTCCTTTTCACATCATGGAGAACATACTGGCTACGATCAAATTAGAAAATATGTTTCATATGAAAAAATCATTAACTGCCAGAAAAGCTTTAATTTATTACAATCATTCTTAAAGAAAAGAAGTATTGCAACTAGATTATATGGAAAAGTATTTGGAGGAAGACTTTGGTGGATTGAGATTAAACTAATTATAATATCTATATTTAATCATAAAGGATATAACTTTCATTACATCTATGGAGAAAATATTTATAGATACTTAGGTCATTTCAAGTATGGAAATAAGATTACTTTGACTTTACATCAACCTCCTGCTTTTTACGAGTCAACCAATCAAAAGAAGCTCAAAAAAGCATTACATCGTGTTGATAAAATTATCGTAATGTCAAAAGACATGGAAAGTTACTTTAAAAAAGAATTTCCAAATATCGATATCAAATTTATTCCCCATGGTGTCGATACAAAATATTTTAAACCTAATACACCTAAACATAATCAGATTTTGATGGTAGGGAATTGGCTTAGAGACTTTACTTTTGCATCTAAAGTATTTAAAGAACTGGAAAATAAACTTCAAAATATTCAAATAAAAATTATAACAAATAAAGAAAATCATAAATTCTTTATAGATAATAAAGTACAATGTTTTCATTCAATTTCTGATAATGATTTATTAGCTCTATATCAGAGCTCAAAGCTTGTCTTTCTACCATTAAAGAAATTTACAGCAAACAATGCAGTGCTGGAGGCTCAATCATGTGGTTGTCAAGTTCTGATTGCAACAGAAAAAGAAAACTTTATTAACGAAGATGATAGTAATATCAGATTTATTGAGAATAATATTGAAAAAGCTTTCCTTAATATCTCTAACATCGTAACTAGTTGGGATAGAACAACAGAGGAGAGAAATAGGAAATTTATTCGCAATTCTCTTGATTGGAAAATAATCGGTAATAGTACAGAAATCTTTTTAAAAAATTAGACAATGAGGATTCTTTGGTTTTCAAATTCGCCATCTCTTTATGGTAAAAATAAAAAAAATTACAATGGAGGAGGATGGATCGAGTCTTTGGAGAAATTAATTACATTACAAACAAACATAGAACTTGCAATTAGTTTTTTCCATCCAGATAATTGTTTTAAAAGCAAAACAGAAACAACCACATATTACCCGATTAGTCTTTATAATTCTCCAATAAGAAAAGCTATCCATAATATTACATACAGCAGTTTTGACCACTATGAAGTTAAATCCTTTGTAAGAGTTATTAATGATTTTAAACCGGATATTATTCACGTATTTGGAAGTGAAAAAAGTTTTGGATTGGTTACTAACCATACGGATATACCTGTAGTAGTACATATTCAAGGATTACTCAATCCAATTAAGAATGCATACTTCCCGCCCAACTATAATAAACTCGATATAATATTACCTAATTTATTGAAGCCTGTTTCTATATTTAACAAACTTAAAAGTTTACATTTCTTTAACCACGATACTAGAAGAGAAGAAAAAATATTAAAGAATTGTAAATACCTCATGGGCAGAACTTCATGGGATAAAGATGTTTCTCAACTTTATGCTCCAAATTCAAAATACTTTTTCTGCAATGAAGCTTTACGGGATATTTTCTATAACTCACCTCCATGGGAGTTAAAAGTAGAGAAAAAGTTTACTATTGTTTCTACTCTTTCACAAACTCCGTATAAAGGATTTGATGTAATTTTAAAAACTACACATTTACTAAAGAAATTATATCCAAAATTTAATTTTGAATGGCAAATATTCGGCATTAATGAATACACGGAATTTGAAAAAAGATTTAATATCAAATCCAAACACTTAAATATTTACCTAAAAGGTGTGGTCAATAGTGAAACTCTTGTAAAAAACTTACTTGAATCTAATGTTTATGTTCACCCCGCTTATATCGACAATAGTCCAAACAGTGTTTGTGAAGCACAAATACTAGGATTGCCAATCATTGCATCTAATGTTGGTGGTATCCCAAGCCTTATTGAAAATAATAAAAATGGCATACTTATTCCGGCCAATGATCCATACACCATGGCTTCCAAGATTATAATGCTCAAAAACAATCCCGATGCGGCAATAAAAATTGGAAAAGAAGCAAGAAAAACTGCACAGGAAAGACACGATAAGAAAAAAATACTATCAGATTTACTTAATATTTATAAAAATTTAAGCAATGCATAAATTAATTATCATCCTCTATAAAGTAATTAAGGAAATAAGATTTAGAATCGCATTTATGTACCGTCAGATTTATATTATAATTATTTTTTATCTAAACGGCATTGAATGTAAATCATTTAAATGCTATGGTAAGCCAAAGCTCAATGTTTCTTTGGGAGGGAAATGCCAAATAGGCAGAAACTTTAAAATGAATAATGGAGTGCATTTCAGCAATGGCAGTGTTAAACCTTGCAAGATTTTTGTGGGTAAAGATGCCTCCTTAATTATTGGCGATAATCTGGGAATGTCTGGTGTCCTAATATGTGCAAAAGACAAAATTGAAATTGGAAATAACGTTAAAATAGGAGGAGAAGCTAAAATAGTCGACTCAAATTTTCACTCACTAGATCCATTTATTAGAGCAAGTAAAGAAGACATTCAAAATGCCAAAAGTGCTCCTGTCAAAATTTGCGACAATGCTTTTATCGGGACTAATAGCATTATTACAAAAGGTGTTACAATTGGTGAAAATTCTATTATTGGAGCAGGTTCAGTTGTTGTAAAAAATATTCCACCCAATGAAATATGGGGTGGTAATCCGGCAAAGTTTATTAAAAAATTAAAACGCTAATTTGTAAATGATCAAAACAACTGTAAACAAAAAACAACTGCTCAGCATTATAATCTTTTCTTTAATTATAATTCAAAGTTTGGGGATACGATTTTTTCATGGACAAGGATTCATGTTATCCTTATTAATTATAATTCTGTCCCTTAATAAACCTAACAATAAAACAATAGTTGCAATTCTTTTTACAACCTTATTTTTATTTATTTCAACACTTTTAAATCCGTCTTTCCTCATTAAAGACCTATTTTTTCAAATATTAATAATAATATCTGTCGGGTTATTTTTAAACCATTATAAATTCAATCCTCAAAAAATCAATTATGATTTATATGTGGTCTTAAGACTTTTCGTTTTTCATGCATTATTGGGATATTTAATCTATTTGCTTATCCCAAATCACTTTTCCCGCATAAACATAATGAACAGAAGTTTTTTACATATTTTCTATGTTTCAAGCTCCAATTTTATGGGAATTGCAAGGAATACCGGTATTTTCTGGGAACCAGGAGTTTTTCAGTTAATTGCAAATCTATATCTATTCTTTACAATTAAATTTCACAAAAAATTGTTGGAAACGATGATGGCGGGATTAGCAGTTTTAACTTCATTCTCAACAATTGGCTTGATAATTCTTATATTAAATTTTCTGTACTTTTTATATATAAAGATTAAGGAACATAAATTCCGAATTCACTTAGTAGCTCCAATTGTAATAGCCTTTATTCTTATTTTCCCTTTAATAAAAGGAAATGCCTTACAGAAAATGGATGGACATAATACATCTGGGCTTATACGTTACAGGGATTTTCTTATCGGTATAGAATTAATTAAAGAACGTCCTTTAGCTGGACATGGTTACATAACAAGTAATTATTTAAATTCCAAAACATACGTAACAAACATTCAACATGATCTCTTCACAGATGAATTCATTTCAACCTCAGGATATATGGGAGGCGGATACACTAACGGTCTTTTGAGTCTCTTTATATTATACGGTATTCCTTTAGGAATCTTAATATTATTCTCATTATTTAAAAATACTTTTATAGGATCTTCCACTATCGAAAGAATAATCTTTTTTCTAATAGTTACATTGTCCCTTATATCAGAACCGATAAGTTCAACATCTTTCTTTTTTCTATTCCCTTTATCAACTATAATATTAAAAATATCAAACCACTAATGAAAAAAATATCAATTATAACAGCAACCTATAATGCTGCTGAATATTTACCGCACTTAATCGAAAGTATTATTCATCAAAAAAATCAAGAAATTGAGTTTATTATCATCGACGGAAATTCGAAAGATAATACCGTACCAGTAATCCAGAAATATGAACATTGTATCGATTACTGGATAAGTGAACCGGATAATGGAATTTACGACGCCTGGAATAAAGGAATAAAAATAGCTAAAGGTAACTGGATAATGTTTTTGGGAGCCGATGACAAATTAAAACCCCATGCAATTGAAAAATACAAAAGAATAATTGACAATACACCTAACCATGAATTTCACTTAATATCATCAAAATTGGAGATAATAGATAAATCAGGAGAATTCATTAGAGTAAAGGGATGGCCATGGAAGTGGCCTAATTTTTTATTTGAAATGATGATTGCTCATCCTGGCGCTTTACACTCAAGAAAACTATTCGAAGAGTATAATTTATTCGATACTAACTACAAAATTACAGGCGATTATGAGTTATTATTGAGAGCTGGTGTTGGCTTGAAAACAAAGTTCTTAAATGAAATTACAGTTGAAATGAGAGAAGGAGGTGCCAGTGATTCAATAAATGCAATAAAAGAACATAAAAAAGCAGCGATATTAACAGGTGGCGTAAATAAATATTATGCAAATGTAAATTACATTTATGTATTTTTAAAGTTTAACATTAAGAATTTTTTCAGGAAAAGAGGAATAAATCTTTATCTTAAAAACAATAAATCATGAAAATTGGAATTGATGCAAAATGGTACTTTTCAGGTCCACCTAGTGGTAGAGTTGTAGTCAAGAATTTAGTAGATAATATAATTAAACAGAACACTGAACATAGCTTAATTTTATTTTTCAAAGCAAAAGAGAAAGATATTTGTTTGAAACATTTTGCTTCTAATCATAATATTAAGTTAGTATTTGTCAAAGGTTCTATTAATTTTTTCATAAATATAACGTATCTTCAAAAATATGGAAATAGAGAAAATTTAGATATAATACTGTATCAAAATTTCATTCCAATTTTTCCTAATAAAAAGATAAAACATGTTGCTTACATACACGATGTGTTATTTCTTGATTATCCTGAATATTTTAGCACTTTTGAAAATCTAGTTTATAGATTAATACCAAAATTAGGAAAAAAATCAAGTGGAATTATTACAATATCAAAATCTGAAAAAGAGAGAATTCAAAAGCATATTAATTATCCATCTGAAAAAATTTTTGTAGTATATCACGGTGTCAATAATAAGTTTGTAAATAAACACGATATAAAATCATTAAATAATATTTTATTAAAATATAATTTACCAGCCAATTACACATTATATATTGGAAGAATTAACATTCGAAAAAATATACCAACATTATTAAAAGCAATTTCACTTACAAACGAATCGTTGGTTTTAATTGGGAAAAAGGAACACAAATCTTTTAACCTTGACAAAATGATTAAGGACCTCAATATAGAAGATCGTGTTTTCACTTTAGGATTTATACCAGAACAGGATCTTCAAATAATCCTATCCAATGCAATGATATTTTGCTTTCCATCGTTTGCTGAAGGATTTGGCTTACCTCCTGTTGAAGCTTTTAAAGCTGGTATACCAGTAATTACTACTAATTCTACCTCATTATCTGAAATCTGTGATAATGCTGCACTTTATTTTGAACCACTAAATTCTAAAGAATTAGCACAAAAAATTGACATCTTAGTGAAAAATAAGGACATTAGAGAAGAACTTATTCTTAAAGGTTTGGAAAGAGCAGAAATGTTCACATGGAAGCAAAGTGCTATATCAATTCTAAATATCCTTGAAAAAATAAACCGATGAGACTAGCAATAGTAGGAACCCGAGGCATCCCCAATAATTATGGTGGCTTCGAAACATTAGCAGAATATTTAGTCAATTATCTATCAACCGATATTGATATAACCGTCTATTGTTCCTCCAAAGATCTCCCTACCAAAATAAGTGAATACAATGGAGCCAAACTGAAATACATTCCAGTTAGTTCCCATGGCGCATTTGGAATACTTTATGACAGCATATCGCTTTTTTCAGCTATCAGAAAATTCGACAAAGTGCTTTTCCTTGGTTTCGGAGGAGGATTTGTAATGCCTTTTATCAAACGATACAAACATAAAGTCATAGTAAATATTGGTGGACTTGACTGGAAACGAAATAAATGGTCACCCCTCGCACAAAAAGTAATTAAGAAAGCCGAAGAGTTCTTAATCAAATATTCGGGCCAAATTATTTCAGACAATAAAGGAATCCATGATTATATTCTGAATGAATATGGGCGTGAAAGTTCATTTATTGCGTATGGTGGTGATCAGGCAAAGCAAATGCCTATGACAAATGAATGTAAAAAGGAAAATCCTTTTGTAAAATCACCTTATGCTTTTATTGTAACAAGAATTCAGGAAGACAATAATATTACACTGATGCTGGATGCTTTCGTAGATAAAAATACAATGCCTTTGGTTATTGTTGGAAACTGGAACAATTCGCAGTATGGCATTACAACTAAAAAGAAATATTTGAATAAAAAAAATGTGTTTCTTATGGATGCCATTTACATGCAAAAAAAACTAGACACATTAAGAAGTAACTGTACATTGTATATACATGGTCATTCTGCAGGAGGTACCAATCCTTCCCTCGTTGAAGCGATGAATTTAGGACTTCCCATTTTGGCTTTTTCAAATGGATATAATGAAAATACTACATTTAATAAAGCTCTATATTTTAAAAACTCCGAGGAATTAAGCTCGCTTGTTGACTCATACGAATCATTAAATCTTGATAAAATGAAAGAGGAGTTAAAATCTCTTGCTAATGACCATTACCAATGGGAAGTTGTAGCTCGTAAATACCACAAAATAATTAATTCAAATTAAATATGATCAAAATAGCAATCATTGGATTGGGAAAAATGGGGCTTTCACATACAGCCCTTTTGGGAGCCCATCCGAAAGTTGACCTGGTAGCTGTGTGCGATACCTCGTCAATGGTACTTAATGGATTTAAAAGATACAACAAAAGTATAAAGTTGTACGAAGATTTTAATGAGATGTATGCCAAAGAGCAATTGGATGCAGTATTAATTGCCACACCTACTAAATTGCACTACCTGATGGCCAAACCAGCCATTGAAAAAGGCGTCCATGTATTTTGCGAAAAGCCGTTTAGCCTTACCCTGGAACAAGGTGAAGAATTGGTGGCTTTTTGCAACGAAAAAAAGGTAATTAATCAGGTTGGCTACCACAACCACTTTATTGGGACCTTCCGTGAAATGAAACGCTTGCTCGCAGCAGGTATTTTGGGCGATCAATTCCACTTTACCGGAGAAGCATACGGGCCGGTGGTTACAAAACCCAAAGGAGGCTCGTGGCGTGCTAAACCTGAAGAAGGTGGCGGCTGTTTATTCGATTATGCATCTCACGTGCTAAACCTAATACAAGAAGTAATTGGGAAACCTACCAAAGTTAAAGGTACCTTACTTAAAAGATTCTATAGTAAAGAAGTGGAAGACGGGGTATTTTCTTCGTTAATATTGGATAGCGGTTTATCAGGTACCCTTTCGGTTAACTGGAGTGATGAAACCTATCGTAAAATGTCCACTTCGTTGATGGTAATTGGAGATAAAGGAAAAATAATTTGTGATGCTACCGAATTGAAGGTATATCTCAAAGAGGAAAATAAGACTGAAAGCCTTCCCAAGGGATGGAGTATAAAATATATTACCGATTTGGCATTACCTATTGATTTTTATTTAAGAGGTGAAGAGTATTCTGCTCAGATTGATTATTTCATCGATAATGTAGAGAAAGGGAAACAAGGTGATATTAATACATTTGAACAAGCCTTGTATACAGACAAAGTAATAGAAATGTTAAAAACCGATTCAAACGAATAACAAGATGGATAAAGTATTATTTGGAGACAACCAGTTTTTTGCGGTAAATCATCTTTCGGATGAAAAATCGCGCGCACAGTCGATGCGTTTCAAAGATACCAAATCCATCATGTACGTGTTGGATCAGGCGATAGATCTAGGAATTAACACTTTCATGTGTACTACACACGATCGCATTGCCGAGATTACTGAGATCATGCGTAAAAATAAGGCACGTTACCAGAATTTTAATATATATCCTTGTATGCCTTATGCACACAAATACGCTAATGCTGTAACAGAACTGGGTATTATGGGAACAATAAAACAATACGTGCCCGGTAATATCTTTAGTTTGGCTGCCAAAGGCGGAATGGCCTTGTTCAACAAAGATTTTGGAAAACTAATGGAAATCCTAATTGATGCAGAACTAAAAATGTTCAAAGACATCAATACTCCGGTCATCTTCTTACAAAACGTATTGGTGGATATGATTCTAGGATTGGGTATGACAGAGGTTTTTGCAGAATATGCAGAATATGTGAAAAAGAAATACAATGCAGAACCAGGATTTATTACTATGAATATGCCAATGTTGTACGATGAACTTGAAAAATTAGGCATTCAAAACCCTATTATATGCTCATCTATCAATAAAATTGGGTTCCGCATGTCGGGAGGTAAAGATATTTACGAAAAATACCTAACCGAAAAAGAATTCCGCCCAATTGCAATGCAGGTGTTGGCTGCAGGAGCTTTACGTCCTCAAGAAGCCATTGAATATCTTGGTCAATTTCCCAAAATTGAATCTGTATTGTTTGGAGCTTCTTCAAAAGGGCATATTCAGGAAACAAAGGAGTTAATTGAAAATAACCTGAAATAACTCCCAAATTTTATTATTTTAAAAAGCTGCTCAAATAAATATAACCTGTCAGGTTATAATAACCTGACAGGTTTAAATCAGTTCTAACGCAACAAATACCCAAATGAAAAAAATCCTTATAACCGGAGGAGCGGGGTTCATAGGCTCCCACGTAGTCCGTTTATTTGTAAACAACTACCCCAACTACGAAATTGTTAACCTCGATAAGCTGACCTATGCCGGCAACCTGGCCAACTTAAGCGATATAGAAAACAAAGCCAATTACCGTTTTGTAAAGGGCGATATTGTAGATGCTGCATTTATCCAAAACCTTTTCGAAACCGAGCAGTTTGATGGGGTAGTCCACCTGGCAGCCGAATCGCATGTAGACCGTTCCATTTCCAACCCAACCGAGTTTGTATTTACCAATGTAATCGGCACCGTTAACCTGTTGAACGCAGCCAGGCACATCTGGAAAGACAATACAGAAGACAAACGTTTTTACCACATCTCCACCGACGAGGTGTACGGATCGCTTGGCGCTGAAGGTATGTTCACCGAAAAAACCAGCTACGATCCGCACAGCCCCTACTCGGCTTCAAAAGCCAGCTCCGACCATTTTGTAAGGGCTTACAACGATACTTTTGGCTTACCAACAGTAATCTCCAACTGCTCCAACAACTACGGCTCGTTCCAGTTCCCCGAAAAACTGATCCCGCTTTTTATCAATAACATCCGCAACAACAAACCGCTACCGGTGTACGGCAAAGGCGAAAACGTACGCGACTGGCTCTGGGTAGTCGATCATGCCCGTGCCATCGATGTCATCTTTCACAAGGGAAAGCTGGGTGAAACCTACAACATCGGCGGTTTTAACGAGTGGACCAACATCGACCTGATCAAGGTGATCTGCCGTAAAATGGATGAAAAACTGGGCCGCAAAGCAGGAACCTCAGAACAACTCATCACCTGGGTAAAAGACCGCGCCGGCCACGACCTCCGTTACGCCATCGACGCCACCAAAATCAAAAACGAACTCGGCTGGGAACCCTCCCTTCAATTCGAGGAAGGCATAGAACTCACCATCGACTGGTACATAGAAAATAACGAATGGCTTGAGAATATCACCAGCGGCGAATACGAAAAATACTACGAGGAACAGTATCAGAAGAGGTAATTCAAAATTTGCCCAACAGAGAATCATGTTCAGGATCGGCCTTTTTTGATCAAGCGCTGAATCAAAACAAAACCTTAGTGAGATCGGGAAGCTGAGAACTTGTTCGAAGATCACCCGACCGAAGTTGGGTTTTGTGAAGATGAGGTGCGTAGAGCAAAAGAAGCCTTGATTTTTTTGTTTCGTTTTTGCATCAAGGCAAAAATGAAAGCCCCTCCGGTTGGAGCAAAGCGGAAATCCCGATATTTACTTCGGGGCAGGAGAAAAGAAACCAGATAACCACTTCCCCTTCAGTCCAAAGTAAGCTTCGAAGAAACCATTGATTGGTATCTCGCCAATGAAGAGTGGATGAACAACATCACCTCCGGCGAATACGAGAAATATTACGAAGAACAGTATCAAAAAAGATAATTGAGATTGCTTCGCTGCGCTCGCAATGACCTTGTTCTATTCGTTTTGGCGGCGTATGATTGCTATCAATAAATCACAAAACGTGTTACGCCGCCTGACGATAATTTAATGTTCGTCATTGCGAGATCTTACCCAAAAATTTTGGGCATAATGAGGCAACGACAGAACTCTGAAGCTGTCATTTCGAACCTGAGAAACGAAGGTGAGAAATCTGTTTGAGTTTAAGATTTCTCCTCATTCTTCGTCGAAATGACATTTAATGGCAATCTCTGTACTTTATTCATATTGAATACTTTAATGAAATCTGTCATTGGCAGGAAGGAGGCACAACGACCGAAGCAACCTCGAATCCCGATTTTTAACCTTTTCCAAAGTTGGGAACTTTGGAAAAGTTAACCCCAAACAGTCTCATAATCCAAAATCATAATTCCAAAATCTATAAATCTCACATCTCACAATCCAAAAATCGACTAGTATGAAAGGAATAATATTAGCCGGAGGCTCCGGCTCACGACTACACCCCATTACACTGGGAACATCAAAACAGTTGCTCCCCGTATACGATAAACCCATGATCTATTACCCGCTGTCGGTGCTTATGCTGGCCGGGATCAAAGACATACTGATCATCACCACCCCCGATGACCAGAGTAACTTTATAAAACTGCTGGGCGATGGCAGCCAGTGGGGTATCAACCTGCAATACACCATCCAGCCTTCACCCGACGGACTGGCCCAGGCCTTTATCCTTGGAAAAGAATTTATCGGCAACGACAGTGTCTGCCTGGTATTGGGAGACAATATCTTCTATGGCCACGGTTTTAGCACCCTGTTAAAACATGCGGTTGAAGGAGTGGCAGCCGAAGGAAAGGCATCGGTATTTGGTTACCACGTGCACGATCCCGAACGTTATGGCGTTTGTACTTTCGATGCCGATGGCACTGTTACCACCATCGAAGAAAAACCGGAAGAACCCAAATCAAATTTTGCAGTGGTAGGATTGTATTTTTACCCCAACTCAGTGGTAGAAGTAGCCGAAAACATTAAACCCTCTGCACGCGGCGAACTGGAAATCACAACCGTAAACCAGCAATTCCTCGACCGCAAAGAACTAAAAGTAGAGCTCATGGACCGCGGTTATGCCTGGCTCGACACCGGCACCCACGAATCGCTGATGGAAGCCAGTTCCTTTATCGAAACCATTGAAAAACGTACAGGTCTGAAAGTAGCCTGTCTCGAAGAAATCGCCTACCAACGTGGCTGGATCACAAAAGAACAATTACAACAGCAAGGTGAAAACCTCGCTAAAAACCAATACGGCCAGTATCTGTTGAGCTTGGTGAAATAATAGATTGCTTCGTCTCTTACCCAAAAATATTTGGGCATAATGAGGCAATGACAGAACTCTGAAGCTGTCATTTCGAACCTGAGAAACGAAGGTGAGAAATCTGTTTGAGTTTAAGATTTCTCCTCATTCTTCGTCGAAATGACATTTAATGGCAATCTATGTACTTTATTCATATTGAATACTTTAATAAAATCTGTCATTGGCAGGAAGGAGGAAAGACGACCGAAGCAATCCAATGTGCCAAAGCACAATAAAACCACGCCGCCAAATAAAAAATAACAGCGTCATTGCGATCCGTCAGCTGACGGAGAAGCAATCTTTTTAAACCTGTAAACACCACAATTAAGTATTACCAAAATGAAAGTAATAAAAACCACCATCCCCGAAGTACTGATCTTCGAGCCAACAATTCATGGCGATGCCCGTGGATATTTCTTTGAGCATTTCCGGCAAGATATAATTGAAAAACACCTGCCTGCCGGAACTGCATTTGTGCAGGGTAACGAATCCATGTCTTCCTATGGCGTATTGCGTGGACTCCATTTCCAGCGTCCTCCCCATGCACAGGGCAAACTGGTACGTGTAGTACAGGGCGAAGTTGTCGATGTAGCCGTGGATATACGCATCGGATCGCCCACCTACGGGCAGCATGTAGCCGTAAAACTTTCAGGCGAAAACAAACGCCAGTTATGGATTCCACGCGGGTTTGCACATGGTTTTGCAGTGCTGAGTGAAACCGCTGTGTTCTCGTACAAGTGCGACAACTACTACAACCCGCAGGCCGATGGCGGCGTCCGGTATAACGATCCGGCCATTAACATCAACTGGATGCTACCCGAAAATGACATACAGCTTTCAGATAAAGACAAAAACCTGCCCTCACTGGGAGAAATCAATTGTTTCAGGTATACCCTCTCCCCCGCGTTTGAGCACAACGGCAACGAACAATAACCCACCTGGCGCAAATAATCAAAGAATTCCGCTCTGTTTCCCCTTCTCGAAGGGGAAATGCCTGCCCGGCTTTTTGACGGGTCAGCAGCGTAAGGCCTAAGCGAGGCTGATGCCAAAGGGGTTTAGGGGAGATGCTCGCAGCCTGTCCGGCAACTGACGGATAAGGAAAGTGCGGGCCACCAGAGGGGTGCAGGGAAAGACAATAAGCCGCCAAAAGAAACAACAAACAATAAAGTTTCAACAATTGGATATAAAACAACAGAATAAGGAATAAAAAACGAAAGAAATACATGTTCAGGACCGGCCTCTTTTAATCAAGACCTGAATCAAAATAAAACCTTAGAGAGATCGGGAAGCTTCGAAGAATGAGAAGATCACCCGACCGAACTTAGGTTTTATACAGATGAAGGTTGAAGAGTAAAAGCAGCCTTGAACTTTCTGTTTACTCTTTGTTTCAAGACAAAGAGTAAAATCCGTCCGATAGGACTCCACCCGAAGGGTAAAAGAACAACAACAGAATATAAAACAAAAAACAAAAAAGACTCACGTTCAGAACGGCAGCCGCCTTCAGAAAAATGCGTTAAGAATCACCTGGCGCAAGTCTTCAGACTTGTGCGCTCGGTTATAAAAATCAGACTTGGTCTGGAAAGAATAAAATAATACCACGCCGCTAGATAAAAAATAACACCGTCATTGCGAGATCTTACCCAAAAATTTTGGGTATAATGAGGCAACGACAGAACTCTGAAGCTGTCATTTCGAACCTGAGAAACGAAGGTGAGAAATCTGTTTGAGTTTAAGATTTCTCCTCATTCTTCGTCGAAATGACATTTAATGGCAATCTCTGTACCTTGCTCATATTGAATACTTTAATGAAATCTGTCATTGGCAGGAAGGAGGCACAACGACCGAAGCAATCCCTTACAAACAAAACCATCGGGGTTAGTGTAATCCAATTACGAAATAAACACCAGTCCAATCAATAAACAACATCCCGGCGTAATCACAAAATTTGCCAAAGCACAATATAAAACCACGCCGCCAAACAAAATAAAACAGGGTCATTGCGAGGGAGGAGGAACGACGACCGAAGCAATCCAATGTGCCAAAGCACAATATAATACCACGCCGCCAAATAAAAAATAACAGCGTCATTGCGAGATCTTACCCAAAAATATTTGGGCATAATGAGGCAATGACAGAACTCTGAAGCTGTCATTTCGAACCTGAGAAACGAAGGTGAGAAATCTGTTTGAGTTTAAGATTTCTCCTCATTCTTCGTCGAAATGACATTTAATGGCAATCTATGTACTTTATTCATATTGAATACTTTAATAAAATCTGTCATTGGCAGGAAGGAGGAAAGACGACCGAAGCAATCTTGTCTGCCGACAGGCATACAGTCCATTCGTGTAATCCGTGGGGTAAAGAATCCCCCTTTGATTCCCCCTTTTACAAAACAGGACGATCGGTGTAATCCGGGTACTGTTAAAGACAATTTTGCAGCACACGAAACGATTCAAAATAGTGCATATAAATGCAAGGGGAAGGAAAATTTCCCCAATGGAAGACGGGAAATTGCCACGGGGAGGATCAGGATGTCCGATTGGAGCGCAAAAACTGCCGATGGAAGGGGTAAGGTTGCCGGGGGAAGCAAAAAATCAGCCAGAGGAAAGCATATGACAGGCACGGGGAATAAAAAACCGGCCAATGGGAGGGTCAAGCAGCCCGATTGACATATAAAAAGCCCCGCGGGGAGGGTCATCCCTGCCGCGGGGCCTTTAAAATCAAGGGTTTTACAAAAAGCTATCTGTAATACCTCGACCTTCTGTCTTCATCTTGCCAGAAAACATAACGACCGTACTCACGAATGATGCTCTCTTTCTGAAACAATAGCGTATAAGCTTTGTCGCGCAACACTTTTGTTTCGTTACCGTCATCAGCCGCTCCGTTGGCAGCAGCCAGTAACTCCGACATGCTGTGCGAAAGCGTACGTGCCACAGGCAGGAGAGCAAGGTCGAATTTAATTTCACTGAGCGGATCAGGATATTTTTCGCCCAATACGGTTATTTCAAGCAGGTCCTGCACCATATCTGCCTGGCTATTTCCCTCGCGGATACGCGCTACCTTTTTGCTCACATCCTCGCGATTGCGATAGGCAAAAGAAAAATGATGTAAGAGTTCATCACGAAATTTAAAGGCCCCTGGCGCCTGTTCTTTCCATTCCACAATGGCATCTTCACGTGCCCGGAAAATACTCATCCACTGTGCCTGAACATAACTCAATGCGCTACTCAATGGATTCAGTTCATCAATAAGGTTAACATCCATACCCGCTCCGCCCAGTGCATCACGGTCTTCATTGGCGTCAATGGCAAGTGTATTCACACTCAGCACATATTCGTCAATGGGCTTGTTCGGAAGTTTTACTTCACTCAATGGAACACCTTCAATCTGGTCTTTCCATTGTTCAAAATCTTCAGTATAACTCATAGTTATAAAAAATTTAATGATATCTTGCAGATGCTCCGCCGGCCTCCTCTTCCGGTCCCTGTTCTGAAATATGTGGAGTGGTTGATTGCTGGTCGGCGGTTTACATTTGAAAGACTGTACTAAATTTATGCAATTTTATGGTTAAACACAACCAATCTGTAGAAAAATCAACAATATAGACTGATTTTAAATAAATTACACGGTTTATAGAGGATTACAATAAACGAACATATTAACAAAACGGGCTTTCCCTTTAACAAAACATCTAGCGGTGTAACCACAGAGTTTACCTGAATGAGATATAATAGTACGCCGCCAAACAAAAGTAAAAGAAGACATTGCGAAAGAGGCGAAGCCGATTGAAGCAATCTCAATCTGAAATTAGTGAATAACAAATCCCCCTTTGATTCCCCCTTTTACAAAGGGGGCCGATTCGTGCAAATAACAAAACCCAACTGGCGCAAGTCTTCAGACTTTACGTAAAAATCAAATAATTCCGCTCTGTTTCCACTATAATCAAATATTCCTTCTTTTCTCCCCTCTCTGAGATGCTCGCAGCCTGTCCGGCAACTGACGGATAAGGAAAGTGCGGGGCCAGCAGAGGGGTGCAGGGAAAGACGATCAGTCGCCACAAGAAACAACAAACAATAAAGTTTCAACAATTGGATATAAAACAACAGAATAAGGAATAAAGAATAAAAAACGAAAGAAATACATGTTCAGAACCGGCCTACAGAAAAGTGGCTTTCATTTGGCCGATCAGACTTAGTAAGATCGGGAAGCTGAGAGCTTCGCTCGAAGATCACCCGACCGCACTTAGGCTGAGCAAGAAATGAAAGTTGATTTTCTGTCAGCCTTGATTTTTCTGCTTCGTCTTTTTATCAAGAAAAAGATGAAGTCCCGTCCGGAAGGACTCCGCCTGAAGGGCAAAGAATACGAAATTGAAGTCTACTCTACCCTTTCTCTTATCTTTCCCTTCCCGAAGGGAAAGACGATAGGCCGCCACAAGAAACAACAGAATATAAACCACAAAAGACATATGTTCAGGACCGGCCTCTTTTAATCAAGACCTGAATCAAAATAAAACCTTAGAGAGATCGGGAAGCTTCGAAGAATGAGAAGATCACCCGACCGAACTTAGGTTTTATACCTGCGCACCGCAGTGCTTCTGCACACAGGTGTGAAGATGAAGGTTGAAGAGTAAAAGCAGCCTTGAACTTTCTGTTTACTCTTTGTTTCAAGACAAAGAGTAAAATCCGTCCGATAGGACTCCACCTGAAGGGCAAAGAATACGAAATTGAAGTCTGCTTTACCCATCCTCTTATCCTTCCCTTCCCGAAGGGAAAGACGATAGGCCGCCACAAGAAACAACAGAATATAAACCACAAAAGACACATGTTCAGGACCGGCCTCTTTTAATCAAGACCTGAATCAAAATAAAACCTTAGAGAGATCGGGAAGCTTCGAAGAATGAGAAGATCACCCGACCGAACTTAGGTTTTATACCTGCGCACCGCAGTGCTTCTGCACACAGGTGTGAAGATGAAGGTTGAAGGTTAAAAGCAGCCGCGGGCTCAGAAATGCCTTCTTCGTGCTTACTTTTTTTGCTGTAGAAAAAAGTAAGTCCCGTCCGGAAGGGCATCCGTCCGATAAGACTCCGCCCGAAGGGTAGGATTAAAGGAAGGGTCAGGAATAACCACCCCCAACAAACAACAAACACCCTAAAAAAATATGTACAAAAAGATTTGCAACATTCTAATTCTCGGACTAATTCCGGTACTCGCATTCGCACAAGACAAACTAACCATCAACCTTGAAACAGTTGGTTCAGTAGCATCAGAAGACAAACTCATGCCCCACTACCAGTATGCCAACAACTGGGGTATAATGTCTTTCGATCAGGCATCGCATTTCCTCTTGATCGGAGAACTAAGTTACCGGTTGGCAGCACACAAAAACTTTTCGCTAAAAGCCGGGGTATCCGGAGTGGTTAAGGATCGGACCGACGAAAGCTTTTTACACCAGGCCTACCTCCGCGGAAAAGCCTTTCAGGTCATTGACTTTTCCATTGGCAAAGAAGCCTTCACCCCCGTATCGTACAACGACCGGCTTACCATGGGTGGTTTTCTGATTAACAGCAACGCCCGTCCCATCCCAAAAGTCACACTGGGGATTTACGACTACCTGCCCCTCCCCTTTTTAAACAACAAAGTGGAAATCAGAGGCGGTATCACACATGGCTGGCTAAACGACAACCGGACAGTCGGCGGGCAAGGCAACAGTGCCGACAATACCCTTTTGCACGAAAAATGGGCCTACGCCCGCCTTGGGAAAGCAAAAATTCAACCCTATGCCGGATTGGTACACAGTTCCATTTACGGCGGCACCCGCCCCGATGGCACAAAAATCCCCATCGACTTTTGGCCCACCTTCTTTGCCAAAGGGTCGGAGAAAATCGGTGGAGGCGAAGCCAATAATGCAGCCGGAGCACACGAAGGGTTCTGGGATTTTGGTGTATATGCAAAAACCAACTGGGGAAACCTGCAACTCTACTGGCAAAAACCCTTTAACGACGGCAGTGGCATGTGCCTGAACAAAATGAACAACAGGGACTTTAAGATCGGCGGCATCCTTCAAATAAAAGAGAGTAAGCTCGTTAAAAACATTTCGCTGGAAGTGCTGCGAACCGACTACCAGTCAGGATCAGGGATTCCCGATCCTTTATTTCCGGCAGGGCATCCCAAAGAGGGCCAGATGCTCAATTTGAGAGAAGTGAAGGATTACGATGCCTTTATGCTCGAAAATTTTAACCTGACCACCTCCGGCTGGAGCCGCGATGATGTGGTACATTACTTCCAACAGGAATTTAACAACGGGCAGAAATACGGCGGCCGCGATGATTACAACAACAACGGAACCTATTACAACGGTTGGGCCTATCACGGTCAGTCGTTTGGCCTGCCGCTATACCATTCTCAGGCGCAACTTGAACGGTATGCCCCGGAGTGGCAATCAAACACCAAGGTATTCTTTAAAAATACCCGAATCCGTGCTTTTCATATAGGTATCGATGGCGATTTGGGCAAGGGTTTTAGCTACCTGCTAAAATCAACCTATTCAAAAAACTATGGTTCGTACAGCGAACAGTACACCAGAAGATACAGTTCGGTGGAAAAAGATGATTACCTGTTTAAAGGCGCCAAAAACCAGGTATATTCCAACCTGGAGCTGAATTACCAATGCAAAAAACTACAAAACCTCAACCTTAAAAGTTCCTTTTCTTTTGACAGAGGAGAACTCTATAATTCTTGTGGAATTACCCTGGGGGTTCGCTACAACTTTTTATAAAGGAAAAACAGTAAGTTGTTTGACAATAAGCCAGAGGCGGATAGCCGGAAACTGAGCTGATTAGTGATATTTATCACTCTTTTATCCAATCATATACTAATATTTCGTTACCAACAACCGTTTTGGGTAAAATTGATAAGTAAAAATTTTCTCCCATTAAATATATTCCTAGTTTTGCATCTAAAACCTGTTAATACAATAAATATCTTCTAGAGTCAACTAATGAGATCCCGCGAGACAGAACTTCTGTACATATACCTGGCCTTTGATTTGTTCCTGCTGAATGCTGCTTTGTTGCTGACTGCCTGGATCAGTCTTGATATTTCAGTGCGTGATTATAATTCCATTATCAGTTACATCCTGCATGGAAACCTGGCATGGGTGATTACTTATGTGGCCTTTTCCAAAAAGAACCTCTATCTCCGCGATAGTTTTCTTCATCGCATATGGCGGATTAGCAAACGTCAGGTTATATTTATAGTCGTTTCGGGTGCTATTGCCCTCATTTTTCTCCCTGAACATATCTCTCGACTATTCTTCTTCCAGTATTGCCTCCTATTTTATATCGGAAAAATTATAGCCTATTGGTTGATTTACAGCTACCTCAAATTTAAACGTAGCAAACGGATGAATACCACCCAGGTTGCCGTTGTGGGCTGCGGAGATACAGGAAATATCTTAAAAGATATTATTGAAAGCAATCCGAATCTGGGATACACTTTTTCCGGATTTGTATGTTCCAATACGCCCGAAAATGAAAAATACCTCGGGCATCCCGACAATTTGGAGGAACTGATCGACAAACACAATATCCATGTTATTTTTTATACCATTTCGTTTTTTAACGGTGGAAATGCCGAACAGCGGGGAAAAGAAGTACTAAAAATCTGCAACCGAAAAGGAGTTCGTCTAAAATTTGTTCCTACCAACCAGCAATGGTTCAGGCGGCGGTTAAATATGGAATCAATGGGCGATATGGTGATTATAAATCCCCAGGAGATCCCACTCGACAATGTGACTTTACGTCTTCAGAAAAGAGCATTTGATCTGCTTTTTTCAGCACTGGTAACCCTGCTGCTTTTGTCCTGGTTGTTTCCAATCCTGGCCATTATTATTAAACTCAATTCAAAAGGCCCTGTATTTTTTGCTCAAAATCGTACAGGCATCAACAATAAAACCTTCAAGTGTTTAAAATTCCGGAGCATGAAAGTGAACGGCAGTGCCGATGCCAAACAAGCTACTGCCAATGACGACCGCATTACAAAAGTGGGCCGTTTTTTACGAAAATCAAATCTCGACGAATTACCACAGTTTTTAAATGTACTGGCAGGTAATATGTCGGTGGTTGGACCACGTCCGCATATGCTAAAACATACCGAAGAGTACTCTGCCCTCATTGACCACTACCTGATAAGACATTACGTAAAACCCGGAATTACCGGCTGGGCACAGGTAAAAGGGTACCGGGGCGAAACACAACACGTAAGCAGTATGGAAAAACGTGTGAATGCCGATATGGAATACATCGAAAACTGGACCTTTACCTGGGATCTGAAAATTATCTGGCTCACGGTGTTTGGCAAAAAGGTCTGGAAAAATGCCGGATAGTAAAATACAACCAACCAACAACCCGGTACGGGTTGGATACCAACGCAGCCACAGGATGAACAGAGAGGTCGCGGGAAACTTGCAGGCAGGCAGGTGTCCGAAGGACAAAGGGGATCAAAACAAAATAAAACAAAACCACGCCTCCAATAAAATAAAGGTCATGGCAAAAAATCCGTCAGCTGACGGAGATAAAGCAATCCCCAAAAATTAGCCTGATCCTTGCAACCAACAGACAAAAACAACACTGCACAAATCGTTGATAAATCTCGTATATTTGCATAAAACAGATCATTATGGAAACAATTATTTTGAGAGGAGATTCTGAATCAAATGCCAGGCTGATTCTGGAATTAGCAAAAAAATTAAATTTCACTGCAAAAAAACTAAGCGATAAAGATGCAGAAGAAATGGGCATATATTATTCAGTAAAAGAGGGGCTTGAATCAGGAAGGTTAGTGGAAGAAGAAAAAGTGGATTTTCTGTCAGCACTCAATTCCGAAAATGATGAAGATTGAAATCACCAATAAATTTCGCAAACAAGTTGATAAATCGGCTGACAGATCGACGAAAAAGAAACTTTTCGTACTAATTCAACAAACACAAAAAGCCAATAACTTAAGTGATCTTCCCAAACTCAAAAAACTTAAAGGTTTTCCACATACTTACAGATTTCGTATGGGTGATTACAGAATAGGGGTATATATTCAGAACGATACCATTGTTTTTGCTGCATTTGATCACCGCTCTGATATTTATAAATATTTCCCCTGAATAAATCCCACGCCAGAGCACATTTGCAATGTGTGCCTCTTTTGGAACAAAAGAACAAATAAACGCGGGCAGCGTTGCGGCGCACACAGCAGGCATGCTTTAATGGGTTACGCAGTTGCGCCGCTTTTCAGGCTTTCGCCTGACCACGGGTTCCACCCGCGGTTATTCATATTAAACCCCTCCGGGGTTTTTATCAATTAATTTCGGGATATAACGCAATCAAAAAGATATAAAACATCGCGGCGTAACAACAAAATTTGCCAAAGCACAATATAAAACCACGCCGCCAAATAAAAAATAACAGCGTCATTGCGAGATCTTACCCAAAAATATTTGGGCATAATGAGGCAATGACAGAACTCTGAAGCTGTCATTTCGAACCTGAGAAACGAAGGTGAGAAATCTGTTTGAGTTTAAGATTTCTCCTCATTCTTCGTCGAAATGACATTTAATGGCAACCTCTGTACTTTATTCATATTAAATACTTTAATAAAATCTGTCATTGGCAGGAAGGAGGAACGACGACCAAAGCAATCCCCTGCAAACAACACCATCAGGGTTGGTGTAATCCAATTACGAAATAAACAACAGTCCAATCGATAAACAACACAGCAGCGTAACCGCAAAATTTACCAAAACACAAAACAAAACCACGCCGCCAAATAAAAAATAACAGCGTCATTGCGAGGGAGGAGGAACGACGACCGAAGCAATCCCCTGCAAAACAACGCCATAGGTGTTGGCTTATAGTAGCAAAATCAAATAGCAAACAACCAACACCCCGGTACGGGTTGGATACCTGATCTACCCCCTGATTTCACCCCATAGTCACCTGGTAAATTTCAGTATAAAAAGCCGGAAGCAAAAAGCAAGCATGAAGAGTAGCTTTATTCTTAAGCAACTTCCTTCTTCTGACTTTAGTCTTTGTTTATTTTACCTTAACTTTGAACCCGGATTATGCATCAAGGAGTTGTTATGAGCATTGAATATTCATAGGTTGAAGCCTCGAATGAAATTCGAAAATAAAAGAGTATGGACGGAAGACAAAAGTCGGAAGACCGCAGAAAAACATTCAACGATTTATTTCAAAACTCCGGTCTTCTGACTTCGGTCAAAAGAACAAGTTGATAGAAACTAAGTTGCTGCAATAAATTGCTGGGTTTTATACCAGTAATTAAAAAATAAATTTTTATAACATTAAATCTATTATGACACAAAAAGTAGCCCTTATTACAGGAATTACCGGACAAGACGGAGCTTACCTCTGCGAGTTTTTATTAAAAAAAGGATACATCGTACACGGCATTAAACGTCGTGCCTCGCAATTTAATACCGACCGCATCGACCACTTGTACCAGGATCCGCACATCGAAAACCGAAACCTGGTTCTGCATTATGGCGACCTTACCGATAGTATGAACTTAACACGGATCATCCAGGAGGTTCAACCCGATGAGATTTATAACCTGGCTGCCATGAGTCATGTAAAAGTGAGTTTCGAAACACCGGAATACACGGCAAACGCCGATGGAGTTGGAACGCTGCGTATTCTGGAAGCAGTGCGCTTACTTGGGCTGACAGAAAAAACAAGGATTTACCAGGCTTCCACTTCCGAACTTTATGGCTTGGTTCAGGCCGTGCCACAAACCGAAACCACCCCCTTTTACCCACGCTCGCCCTATGCCGTAGCCAAAATGTATGCCTACTGGATTACCGTAAACTACCGCGAAGCCTATAACATGCATGCCAGCAACGGTATTTTGTTTAACCACGAGTCGCCCATTCGCGGCGAAACATTTGTTACCCGGAAAGTAACACGTGCCATGAGCCGCATTGCCCTGGGAATGCAGGATACCGTATATTTGGGAAACCTCGACAGTAAACGCGACTGGGGACATGCCAAAGATTATATTCGTGCCATGTACCTGATCCTGCAACAGGATAAAGCAGACGATTATGTTATTGCCACAGGCATTACCACAACCATCCGCGATTTTGTTAAAATGGCTGCTTCCGAAGCCGGACTGGAAATCACGTTCAAAGGTGAAGGTGCAGATGAAAAAGGGTACTTATCGGCAATCGATGAAACTGTTTTTACCGAAAAAGTAGGCGAACAATACCTGGAACAAATGAAAGCACGTATCAATGCTGAACCATTGGTAGCGGTCGATCCTGCCTATTTCCGACCCACTGAGGTTGACCTGCTGATTGGCGATCCCACAAAATCAAAAACCGTACTGGGCTGGGAACCCAAATACGATCTGGCCGGTTTGGTGGAAGATATGATGCAAAGCGATATTAAACTCATGAAAAAAGACTGCTACCTTCAGGAGGGAGGCTATCGTACGTTGAATTATTTTGAGTAAAAAAGAAGAAAGACAGAGAGAACCAGAGACTTAGGAGACCGGGTGATATATTTTTCAGTAAGGTAAATACATCTGATTTGGAAAGTAATGTCCATAAATTGAGACAATATTTTCATGTTATTAAGAAAAGAATATTTAATTTTCATCAAATTTAAATTAATGGAAAGAATCAGATCTCACCGTGAATTAAAGGTTTATCAGTTGTCTTTTGAAGCAGGAATGGAAATCTTTAGACTAACAAAACAATTTCCAAAAGAAGAAAGATACTCTTTAACAGATCAAATACGCAGATCCTCACGTTCCGTTTCTGCCAATCTTGCCGAAGCGTTTCGAAAAAGGCGTTATCCAAGATCCTTTGTATCAAAACTAAGCGATTCGGAAGGAGAAGCTGCAGAGACACAAAATTGGCCGGATTATTCACTTGCCTGTGAGTACGTGAGTAAAAAAGAACATAGCAGCTTAAATACAAAATACGATTATATTCTGGGAATGATTGTTAACATGATCAACAATCCTGAGAAATGGTCAATATAGAAGATAGTTTAATGATGCTCACTTTCTACATATCACCCACTCTCCCACTCTCCTGGTCTCCAAGTCTCCTTGTCTCCCATTCTCCAAGTCTCCTGGTCTCCAAGTCTCCAGATCTCCAAGTCTCCAGGTCTCCTCTTCTCTCACCACTCTTTTCATCACACATTCATCATAACAAACACAATTTTTTTACATGGATAAACATTCAAAAATATACATAGCCGGTCACCGCGGACTGGTAGGCTCGGCCATATGGAAAAACCTTTCTGCAAAAGGACATACCAACTTAATTGGGAAAACCCATGCTGAATTGGACCTCCTGAATCAGCAGGCAGTAGAAACGTTTTTTAAAACCGAAAAGCCGGAATACGTATTTCTGGCAGCGGCAAAAGTTGGAGGAATTGTAGCCAACAACACCTACCGGGGTGAATTTATATACGAAAACCTGATGATTCAAAACAACATCATCCACAACGCCTGGAAACATGGAGTAAAAAAGCTCTTGTTTTTGGGAAGTACCTGTATTTATCCCAAAGAAGCACCACAACCCATGCCGGAAGATGCATTGTTAACATCGCCGCTCGAATACACCAACGAACCCTATGCCATAGCCAAAATTGCGGGCATCAAACTCTGCGAAAGCTACAACCTGCAATACGGCACCAATTTTATTTCAGTTATGCCCACCAATCTTTATGGCCCCAACGATAATTTCGACCTTGAAAAATCGCATGTTCTTCCGGCACTTATCCGAAAAATTTACCTGGGCAAATGCCTCGAAGAAAACAATTGGGATGCAATAACTGCCGACCTGAACAATCGTCCTATTGAAGGTATAAATGGAGATGCTACTAAAGAAACAATACTAACGATCTTATCAAAATACGGGCTTGTCATTTCCTCAAATGCCGTCATCCCGAACGCAGAGAGGGACCTTTTACAAAAAAGCTCCGACACAACAGATTGCTCGCATCCGCTCGAAATGACAAATCACAAAGTAAAAGTAGAAGTGTGGGGCAGCGGTGCGCCCATGCGCGAATTTCTCTGGAGCGAAGAAATGGCCGATGCCTGTATTTATATTATGGATAACATCGATTTTAAGAACGTTTGTCCTGAGCCCTCTGCCCAAAGTTCTTTGCCCGAAATTCGCAACACGCACATCAACATCGGTACAGGCAAAGAGATCAGCATAAAACAACTGGCTGAATTGATTAAACAAACCATTGGATTTGAGGGAGATTTGGTATTTAACACCTCGAAACCCGACGGAACCATGCGTAAACTAACCAATGTATCAAAACTGCATTCATTGGGTTGGCAACACAAAATTGAAATTGAAGAAGGGGTTAAACGCGTGTTTCAATGGTACATAAACTAAACCTCTATACATTAGATTAACATAGCAAACAGTACTTCTAAAACGTCATGCTGAACTTGTTTCAGCATCTCTGTCATTTCCTCATTATGCCCGATAAAATTAAGTGGACTCTGCAAGGATGTTGGCAGGAGTTCAACAATTAACCGGAAAAAAGCAGAGCAAAAACAGGAGCCAAAAATTAAAATTGTTCAACCAATAAAAAAAAAATACCCCTTTAAATTTCGTCCATCCTAAACATCTTCAATGACTTATTGTTTGGGAACGTTTATTGTTTAATAAAAGAAGCTGGCCCTGTTGTACCAATGTTATAATATTTCCCAAATATTCCCGTTAAAGGGTATGATAAAGTGTGATCTTATAGGTTCACACCAGAAGTAATATAGACGCTACAACTTTTAATAATTTTAATGAAATCCCGCGAGAGAGAACTTTTGTTTATATACCTGGCATTTGATCTTTTTATGCTGAATGCTTCCCTGTTACTTGCAGCATGGATTAATCTTGATATTTCTGTACGTGATTACCATTTTATCAACCAATACATTTTACATGGTAACCTGTCTTGGATTATTACTTATGTTGCCTTTTCCAAAAAGAATCTCTATCTCCGCGATAGTTTTTTAAACCGTATTTGGCGAATCAGCAAACGACAGGTTATGTTTATGTTGGTTGCTGGTTCCTTATCACTTGTTTTTATTCCCGAATCGATAAGCAGGAACTTCATTTTTGAATATTGCCTGATACTATACATTGCAAAAATTGCTGTCTACTGGATAGTATACCGCTATTTAAGATTCAGACGTGGCAACCGGATAAATTCAACTAACGCCGCGCTTATGGGATGTAATGAAACAGGGGGTATTCTGCAAAATATTATTAAAAGTAATCCTAACCTGGGATATGTATTTTCAGGTTTTATTTGTTCCGATTGTACCGGCGTTTCAAATTATCTCGGGCATCCCGATAATTTAGAGGAACTGATCGATAAACACAATATCCATGTTATTTTTTATACCATTTCGTTTTTTAACGGTGGAAATGCCGAAAAACATGGGAAAGAAATTCTGCAAATTTGTAACCGAAAAGGGATACGTCTGTATTTTATCCCCACAAACCAGCAGTGGTTCAGACGGCGGTTAAACATGGAATCGGTGGGTGATATGTTGGTTATCAATCCACAGGAAATCCCACTCGACTACGTAGCTTTCCGCTTTCAGAAACGACTTTTTGATATTGTATTCAGCGTACTGGTGATTCTTTTCCTTTTCTCATGGCTATTCCCCATTCTCGCTATCATCATTAAACTCGATTCCAAAGGCCCCGTATTTTTTGCTCAGAATAGAACAGGCATTAACAATAAAACCTTTAAGTGCTTAAAATTCCGGAGTATGAAAGTGAACGGTAGTGCCGACGCCAAACAAGCTACTGCCAACGACGACCGGATTACAAAAGTGGGCCGTTTTTTACGAAAATCAAATATTGATGAATTGCCCCAGTTTTTGAATGTACTGGCAGGTAATATGTCGGTTGCAGGCCCACGCCCGCATATGCTAAAACATACCGAACAGTATTCTGCGCTAATTAACCACTACCTGATAAGGCATTACGTAAAACCTGGAATTACAGGCTGGGCACAGGTAAAAGGATACCGGGGCGAAACACGACACGTTCGCAGTATGGAAAAGCGTGTTAAGGCAGACATGGAATACATTGAAAACTGGACCTTTTCCTGGGATTTAAAAATTATTTGGCTTACTGTTTTTGGTGAAAAAGCATGGAAGAATGCAGGATAAGCATCTCACGGTCCGGTTATAAAATTTAAAAAACCTTCAATTTTGCGAATAGTACGCAATAAACAAGCTCACAAACATATGCCAACCAACCAATATGAATTATGTACACAACAGCAGAACCCCCTGAAGCTTTTCCCTACAAGCCTCCAACTGAAGCCCTGAGAAAACAATACAACGAAATCTTTCAAATTGAATCGACACTCAAACCAAGAATCTTAAAATGCATTTTTGATAAGATTCTGGCAGCTACTATTCTGTTGCTTTGCCTGCCTGTATTTCTTGTTCTGTTGCTGTTCAATACGCTGGAAGGTACTATTATTAAAGAAAACCGTGGACCATTGTTTTTTTACTATTATGCCATAAGTGCGGGTAAAACCTTCAAAAAATGGAAAATCCGAATAATAAAAGAAAAATACATCGATAAAGAGTTACATGCCAGAGGCGACTGGTATGCCTATAAAAATGAATGGATACCCGAAGCCAGAACCTACCTGGGAAGTTTTGTAAAAAAATACTACCTCGATGAGATTCCTCAGTTATATAATGTGTTAACAGGCGATATGTCGTTTGTTGGCCCGCGTGCATTGGCCATAACTCATTACGATCGCGATCTGGCACAGGGAAATGTGAACCGAAAACTGATTAAAGGTGGATTACTCGGTCTTGGCCAGATAAAAAAAGACGCAAATGAAATGGAAAATCCATTGTATGATTATCAGTACATTAACAAATATATTTATTCGTCTCCACTGGAGCTGCTAATGCTCGACATCCAAATAATATACAAAGGCCTTTGTGTAATGATAAAAGGAAAAGGACTGTAATTTTATATGGCCTGGATAGCAGGAGTTAAAAAGCACATCGCAAATTACTTTTCATCCGGTTTCTTATTATCAATTTATCCATAACTTAGCATTTTAATATAAAATTTCTACTTGTGAAACACCTCATATCTGTTCCAAACCCTGTTGTTCCTCATTTTCATAAAATTGCCGAAGTAAATCCGGAAGATTGGTTTGTGGCATCCGATCCCGAAAACACCAAAGTTGGTTCAGGCGGTGGAACAGCCCATATTCTTTCAGAACTCTTTACATCGGAAAAAGAAGCCGATTTTGAATCGTGGCTCGAAGAAGAAAAACGAGTGATCATACATGCCGGGGGACAAAGCAGAAGACTGCCTGCCTATGCCCCAATTGGTAAAAGCCTTATTCCCATGCCCGTATTTCGCTGGTCGCGTGGGCAACACCTCAATCAGCGTCTTGTACATTTGCAATCGCCGCTTTTTGATAAAATCATCGAAAATGCACCACCAAAATTAAAAACGCTGATTGCCAGTGGCGACACTCTTATTTTTGGAGGGAAACAACTGCCTGAAATTCCGGAGGCCGACATTGTTTGTTTTGGATTGTGGCTGGAACCTGAAAAAGCCTGTAATCATGGTGTATTTTTTGCCAAACACGAAACACCGCAAGAGCTGCAGTTTATGCTGCAAAAACCATCCATCGAAAAAATACAGGAATTAATCGGAAAGTATTATTTCCTGATGGACATTGGCATTTGGTTGCTTAGCTCAAAGGCCATCAATATCCTGATGAAAAACTGCGGGTGGGATAAAAATGGATTTAAAAATGGAATACCAGGTTTTTATGATCTCTACAGCGAGTTTGGAACTGCCCTGGGAACCTCCCCTTCTTCGCAGAATAAAGAGATAAATGAACTAACCGTGGCCCTTGTAAACCTCGAAGGAGGAGAATTCCATCACCTGGGAAATACTTCCGAACTGGTTACCAGTAACCTCACCATTCAAAACCGAATAAACGATCAGCGCGAAATATGGCACAAACACATTAAACCCCACCCTTCTATTTTTGTATTAAATTCGGATATTAAAAACAACTTTATTCCAACCAACAAAAATATCTGGGTTGAAAATTCCGTGGTGTCGGATTCCTGGAACTTCAAACAAAATCATGTTCTCACCGGGATACAGAAAAACAACTGGTCGCTTGATCTGGAACCCGGAAACTGTCTGGATATAATTCCTGTTAGTTCGGAAAATGTAATAATCCGGAATTATGGCTTTTACGATAATTTCAGAGGAGCAAGAAACAATTCAGCAACAACTTTTATGGGGCAATCTTTATCGGCTTGGCTGGAAAAAAGAGATCTCCGTGAAGTATTTAATGAATTGGACAAAGAGGAAGATATTTTCGACCTGCCCCTTTTCTGTGTGCTTTCCAAAAACAACCTGGATGTGGAATTTATTAAGTGGTTGTTGCAGGAAACACCCAAAACAAATCAGAATTTCACCGAACTCTGGAAGAGTAGCAAACGCGTTAATTGCAACGAAATTGCCACCTTGTGTGCAATAAATGAGGTTGAAAAACAACGTAAAAACCTGCGTTTAAAAAATTATCCGGCGTTGGCAGCCAATTACCGGCATTCTGTTTTCTATCAGCTCGATTTGAAAAAAACGGCCAACGACTTTTTTGAAAATAAACTGGAACTTCCTCCTGTCATTTCAAACGAAATGAATGATTTGCTGCCTATTCACGATCACATGTTCCGCTCGTCTTATTTAAGATCAACAAATAAAGAATGGCAAAATGAAGAAACAGCTGCATTTTCCTACCTTCAGAAAAGAATCGTTGATATATATAAAAACAATCGTGTTGAACCACGCATCAACCTTCTCCCCGATCAAATAGCCTGGGGCAGAAGCCCTGTTCGCCTTGATTTAGCCGGTGGATGGACCGATACCCCGCCGTATTGTTTTTTGTACGGAGGCAAAGTGGTAAATATTGCCGTTGAACTAAACGGGCAACCTCCATTACATTGTTATATAAAAGGTACAACTACAAATGAAATTGTGCTGCGTTCGATCGATTTAGGAGCCCGCGAAGTACTAACAACGTTTGAGGATATTCGCTCTTTTGAAAATATACAATCAGCATTTTCAATCCCCAAAGCAGCTTTGGCCCTGAGTGGATTTTTACCCGAATTTGCAGGCAAACACTATTCATCGCTCAGGCAACAGCTGGAATCGATGGGGGGCGGATTGGAACTTACTATCCTGTCGGCTGTTCCCAAAGGATCGGGGCTGGGAACCAGCTCTATTTTAGCAGCAACCGTTTTAGGTACCCTGGCTGAAGTGTGTTGCTTTAAATGGGATAAACAGGAAATAGGGAAACGTACACTCGCCCTCGAACAATTACTAACCACCGGTGGCGGTTGGCAAGATCAGTTTGGAGGCTTACATGAAGGAATTAAGTTGTTTACAACCAGCGCCGGAAAACTTCAGGAACCTTCTGTAAAATGGCTGCCCGATTCGTTATTTACCAAACCCGAATATAAAAATCGAATTTTGTTGTATTATACCGGAATTACCAGAGTGGCCAAAAGTATTCTTGGAGAAATCGTGCGCGGTATGTTTTTAAACTCGCAGGAACATTTAGCCATTTTAGAAGATCTGAAACTTCATGCAGCCAATACCTATGAAGCACTTCAACAAAAGGATTTTATGCAGTTGGCAAAAATGACCGACCGCAGCTGGCAACTGAATCAGAAAATTGATGCAGGCACAAACACTCCCGAAATCCAGCAATTAATAGACCGTATTCAGCCTTTCATTTTAGCTCAGAAACTATTGGGTGCCGGAGGCGGTGGTTTTATGCTCATGTTGGCCAAAGATGAAAATGCTGCTATTCTGCTTAAAAGTGAGCTTGTAAATAGTCCTGTAAATAAAAGAGGCAGGTTTGTCGATTTTGAAGTCTCTCAAACAGGCTTTCAGGTAACAAAAAGTTAAATCAGTTTAATTCTTTCTACTCTAAAAAAACACTCCTCGGGGTGTTTTTTTGTTTTATAAAGGACTCATTTTACTTCGATGCTATTTCAGGGGAGCATGTAAAGTTAGTTCTACGCTTCAGTATGTAGGAAACTTCGCCATTATTTGCACCGACCAGATTGATTGTGTAACTTTTGTCTTCCAGCCAGACGCCCTCTTTCATTTCCGGTCGATGAAAAGAAATTACTCCATAGCCATTTCAGAGGTTGTCAAAAATAATCTTTGTTGTTTTTCAAAGTGACCAATTAGCTCGATTGACGCCTGCTTGTCGGTATTTAGTTGAACGCATTGTTTGGGTAATGTCTTTTGAAGTGGCTTTCCCAAGAATTTTAAATATCTGTTTTTACTCCACCGGAATTTCAATGTGATCTGTGATCCCAAACAATTCACGGCAAAAATAAAGACAAAAAAAAGCCTCTCATCAATCGATGAAAGGCTTTCGGGATGTGGGAAGAGCAGGATTCGAATATACTATTTTACTAATGATTTCATATACTGCCATATACACTCCAAACAATAGACTTATCAACGTATTTTGATTTTTCAATTAGACATTTGTCACAGATTATGTACAAAAATGTTAAAAATAGTCCGCTACAAAAGTCCGCTACAATTCTTGCTCCGTTTCCTCTGCCTCTTCTTTCGGCTTTTCCCATACTGGTAATTTCTTTGCCTTCTTCAATAAGTCCAAAAAATCAGCTTTGACATATTTTAAACACTGTCTTTCGCTACTATGTCCAGAACAAGCCATAATTGTTCTGACAGGAACATCATTCAAATAAAGGTTCGTGCAGAGGCTCCTACGGGCTGTATGGGTACACACCATATCACACAAGCGTCCGGTAATACTTTGTTGCGTCCCGCCAATCGTCCTGGTGTATGTATATAAATCTGTTAACCCTGCTTTTTCTGCCACGATCTTAATGTATTCATTTAAGCGTTGGTCGCTTATCTTCTTGGGCAAACCGCCATTCTTCTGCCAAATCTCTTCCACCATCCAATGAATCGGAACAACCAAACGACCACCGTTCTTATTCATCCCTACTTGAACCTCCTTATTACTCCAATCAAAATTTTTCTCACCATCAAGCCTTGTATAATTGCCAACTCGCATTCCAAGCCAGCAACCGATTAGAAAATTATCTCGTGCTTTATCCAAGTGACCATCTTGGGGTAACTCCTGGTTGTAAATAGCCAATATTTGCTCCTCGTTTAAATACGGAAAGTCGACCTCCTCCCCCCTTACTGGAAAATCCTCCCAAATCCTAAAGTTGTGGTGACCATATCGTAATCCTTTCCGCAAGATAGCTTTTACATAACCTACCAATTTACCAACATAGTTCAATGAATACGGCACGGCTTCCATTCTCTGTACAAAATCGTCATGCCATTCCCAATCAAAATCCTCCCAATCCATCCTACTGGCATTTATTTTATTCCCAATATCCCTATATTTTTGATAGGCCCTTCTGCGATTGTCATGGCCTTCCACTCCCAACTGGGCAAGCTTTAACTTTTCCAATTCATCCTTATAGAACTCATAAAAAGTCTTCTTCCTAACTTTATCAGACTTTTTGGTGCTTCTTCCGAGTGCATAATCCAGTTCCTTTTTTATTCGTGCATTTGTTAAATCCTGAACCGCATTATCGCGCAATAAATCCAGAATGGTATCCTCAGCCTTTTTCAGATTGTCGTTATATTCACGAAACGGAAGATTTTTAGTAGCTTTAATTCTTTCCTTATTTTTATTCCATAAAGCTTTAGGAATCAATATACCCATGGCGTACTGCACCCTTAGCACACTACCAAGTTTCTGTTTCTCCAGCCTGTAATAGACACTTGATTTTCCGTTCCTTCCGTCCCGCAAATAAAATCCATTATTGTTAACTTTTTAAACGTAATATCTCATCTTTAGCAACCAATAATTCATCCTTGCCTTGTAATAATTGCTTCATATACTCAAACATCTGCTTTTTCAATTCTGCAACTTCAGCTATTAACTGCTCATGCTCTTCCAGCAACTTCGTGTGCGCCTCATCCTCTACCGCATTTTCTTTTCGCAGACCAGTCAACACCCATCTGGCATCCACATCTTCAAATTGCTTTAAAAATTCAATCACATACTTAATGGGTATGTTGTGTGTACCTTTCTTCCAGTTATACACCGCCTGCCTCGTTGCATCAATCTTATCGGCAAATGCCGATGCGGTCATATTTTTTTCTTCCACGACGTCGATTATCCGTTTATTGTAATCCATATCTTATTAACAACATTTATTTTATAACATATTACCTACAAGCAAACTAACAGCAATTCAACACTTTCATGTTTACATTAGATCATTAGTGCAGTTCCCAAATCCCAGCAAAAATCTTTACATTGTACACAAATATAATACTATTTAATAACTATAGAATACTTTTGTCACATTTATGTAGATACAATATATTATTTAATTATACATTTTATTGAATAAAAAATTTAAAATTTAATTATATGAAATACTACCGAACCAATACAGAACTACTGCAAGAATACTGGGAAAGCCTGCCCAATAAGGGACGGAAAATTCTCAGAAAAAAAATAATGCAAAAGTGTTTTGTAACCAGAAGCACAATTTGGGCATGTATGCACGGGGAAAGATTCCCCAAAAAAGCAACTCAAAACTTAATTGCCGAGGTAATTCAAATGCCCGTCGAGAAGCTTTTCGCAGAAGTGACTAACTGAAGCAAAAACGAAAGTAATCTTAAATAATATCAAATATGGAAGGTTGGATAAAACCACATAGAAAAATAGTAGATCACTGGATTTTTGAAGACAATAGATACTACAAGTGGTGGAGCATCATTCTGCTCTATGTAAACCACGCACCCAAAAAAATTCCAGTTCAAGGCAAGATATTTACGTGCAAGGCTGGTCAATCAATTCGCTCTATTGAGTCCTGGAGCAAGCTGTTTGGCTGTACGCGCAGCACCACAAGCAGATTTTTTGACTTACTCAAAAGCGATAATATGGTGATTACAGAAACGGTCGGACAGGGAAGCCGAAGAAAACTCCTGTTAACAGTGGAGAACTGGGAGGAATTTCAGGCCAACACGAAACAGAAACAGGATGAAAACGAGGATGAAAACGAACCGCAAGATAGGCTAAAAACAAACAGCAAGGTAGGCTCTAACAAGAAGGAAAAGAACTTAAAGAAAGTAAAGAATATAGAGGAGCGAAAAAAAGATTTCGCTCAATCCCTCTCCCAGTACGAAGAAAAATACGGAAGGGATATGCTAAACAGTTTTTACGACTACTGGACAGAGCATGGCGATAATGATAAAAAAATGCGATTTGAAAAAGAAAAATCTTTCGGCCTCGCCCGGAGATTGTCAACCTGGAAATCTAATGAAAATAAATATGAAACAAATCGGAAATCTAACGGAAATCGCTTTGAAAGCGATTCCACAAAATGCACGATTGAAAATATCTACAAAAGGCTTGCCCAAAAGAGCTGAAAAAATGATTGATATGTTTCCTAACGGAGAGAAGTTTGTCACCTAGTTCAACTTGGCATATTGCAAGAATCTGTATATGGAAATCAAAACACCAAAAGATGCCCTGCTGAAAAACGTTATCAAGGTTAGGGAAATTACTGCCTGCTATGGTGCAAACACGGTACAAACATGGCTTATGGCCTGGTTGGTCGTGCTTGCCAATAAACTGGATTTGTCAATTACTGTATCTCAGGCAGAAGAAACTGCGCTCTATTTAATCGAAGAACTCTATATGCTTAACATTGCTGAACTAACCCTATTTTTCACCAAACTAGTTAAAGGCGACTATGGTAGCTTTTACAATAAATTCAACTTACATACAATCATCCAAGGTGCAAAAAAGTATCGCAAGAGTCGCGGTTTGATATTACGTAAATTACCAACGGAAATGCAGCGAAAGCTGATTAATTAACCACAAACCACTATTCATCGTTGATTAAAAAAACAGAGGCGTAAAACTGGGCGCGGTAAGCATTTTCTCAAATAACGATATGACAAATTTCTCAGAAATCACTTTTTGAAAAACTGGCAGTCTACCTTCCTCATCACCCCTACTCATTAAAACCAATATTATATTTTATACAATTAAATGTTAAATAAAATGATAAAAAAGCATAATCACGCTTGCTAAATATATCGCAACTCAACTTATGCCCAAAATCAACCAAAATCCTGAACAAATTGCACGAAATTAAATCGACCAAATGCTGGCTGATGCAGGATGGGTTGTGCAATCGAAGAAAAAAGTTGACCTATCAGCAAACAAAGGTGTTGCCGTAAGAGAATATCAAACCGGTGTAGGGCCAGCCGGTAATGTCCTTTTTGTTGACCCAAGTCCCTTATGAATGCGGGATTGACACGAATTAAAAGCCATCGACAAAATCATAAAAAACTTTAAGCACTGGATTCTAAACAGAATACAGGCCTGCACAACCGCTATTTACTTCTGAACAGTTGGATTGATTACGAATGATTAAAGACGATATGGTAAGCAACTACCATATCGAGTTAGACGGCCTTGATTATACCCTGTTTGATTTACAAGGTGTTCATGGACGCATGCACCAACTATTTGACAGCGAAATAATAAAAGAGTTAAATGAAGTTTAGGGGCTTAACTATTTAGTTGTTTTTGAATCGATAATAGTTGCTAGAAATGTTCTATCTTATATCTAATTATTCAATCAGTTCACCTAAAATTATTCGTTATGTCAACCACAAAAAAAGAAGAAACGTTTTACCTGGGTTTTACTATGGCTGGAGCAGTAAGCGCAGGAAGCTATACTGGTGGGATCTTAGATTACTTATTCGAGGTACTTAACAAATGGGAAAAAGCTAAAGAAGGAAAACTGGAAGGAATAAATAAAGAAGATGTCCCAAGTCATAATGTGGTAATTGATGCCATGGGCGGAACATCTGCAGGAGGGATGACAACATCAATGGCTACATTATACGCCATTAAGAACGAGATTAATCCAATTACAGATGATGAAGCAGAGAGAGAATTAGGAAAAGAAACTGGCAATATTTTGTACGACAGTTGGGTCAATCTTATCGATGAAAATGATTCCTCAACGATTGAAAAAGCACTAACAAACGATGACATAAAACGTACTGGAACTTTAAGGTCATTTTTAAATTCTGATTTTATTAATGAAATAGCCAGTAAAGCATTTAAGCTTGACGGAGCCCCAACAACTAATCCAGTTGATAACTTACCAAGTTATATTTCCAAAGACTTGGAATTGCTTATATCGCACACTATGCTTAGAGGAATCCCTCTTGAAGTTTCTTTTTCAAATAATTCTACCCTTCAAACACCGCCTTCACATTCATCTTACGAGCATTTTTTAATGTCTCATTTTAAATTGAATAATGGAAATCCTGTTAATGAGAATAATTATATGTGGTTGAACCCATACAACAAAGCTGCTGCAAACAAATTAATGAAAGCCACTATTGCAACTGGTGCATTTCCGATTGGATTAAATTATCTCGAATTTGATAATGAGCATTTTGGCAATGAGTATTTAAAAACTATGCTTAGCCGCCTGATTACAAAAAACATGGGTGAAGAAAGTCCAAAAATAAAGAATAAAATAGCGTGGAAAGACAGTGTGCTTAATAACTATAAAAGTATGTCGGTTGATGGAGGTGCCATTAACAATGAGCCATACAGCGAAGTGATTAGCCTTCTGAAAAATAAACGAAAAAGGTCAACAGTAAAAATAAATGGACAGGAATATCAAAAATACGGGATGGTCATGATTGACCCATTCCCTGATTTTCATCAAAAGAACAAAGCATATAAAGCCCCCAAAGACCTTCTGGGTGTTATCCCTCTTATTATTAAAACCCTTTGGAATCAGTCGAAAATCAAACGATCTGAAATGATAGAGCAGTTTAATGACAAAGCATACAGAGGTGTAATTTTCCCAATGAAACACATGGTTAAAGATGGTGAATCAATAGGGCTGTATGACGAACCACTTGCAACAGGCATGATGGGAGGATTCAGTGGATTTCTGGACATAAAATTCCGTCACCACGATTTCTTTCTAGGGCGTAACAATGCACGTAATTTTATTAGGGCATTCCTTAGTTTACCTTATAATGATGGTTCTAATGGTAAAGAAAAAATTATTCATCCAGTTCATCGCTCCTGGACAAAAAACCAAGTAGATAAATTTATAATAATACTAAACGGTGAAACTTATCTGCCAATAATACCAGATATGAATATGCTTATAAATGATGTGGATAGTAAAGCCGAAAGTTTAAAATATACAATTCCAGATACTCCACAAATTAAAAAAGAAGATTTATTTAAGCTGAAAAAACCGTTGAAAAATCGAATTAATGCCATCATTAGTATACTTTTATCCTCATCAAAAAAGGACAATCAAAGTTGCTGGAGAAAGGCATTAAAAGCAATACCCAAATGGATTGGGAGAGGTATTCTGCGATTGGGTCGAAAATGGGCAGCATCCTATGGTTCGAAAAAAGCCATTAATTATTTGTACGATGAACTTGGAAAGGCTGGTTTTATTGAAGGTTATAATCAGGCAGGTTCAGTAGATTTTGAAGTCAACATTTAGCTGTTTTGACAGTCAAAGCAATGAAATTGCAACCGGATTGAATGAGGTATCAGCTGCGTAATGATAGAAAAATCGCTTGAAGTGGAATTGGAAAAAATTTGCAAGTAATGTAGTAAAGATTTCATCTCGTTAATAAACATAAACTGGTCTTGAAAGATCATAATACGTTCTTTATCTTTCCAATTTCTTTTTGTGTTCTGTTGATTTCATCCAACCTTATGTAGTCATTTTTCTCAAACAATTTCTTCAACATTGATTTATACAGAATCACTGTTGGGGTCTACAACTGAATATTTGATAAAATATCATCAACACTCTATTCTACATCCTCAATTCTGTATCGTTGATCATATTATTTTTATAATGATCTCTTAATTAGTTTGGAGAACCTTAGAGATAGGTTAACTGAATGCAAAAAATATGAGTATACGTGATTAGATCATTAGCTACTTTTTTTTTTGACTATTTGCTTGTTTTCCAGCGCATTTCGTTGTAACTTACATGTTGCTTATTTTATATTAGTAAGATATTATATATAATAATCAACTAAGTATAATGTACTCAAACCATTCTCCATAGAAGCACTCAATCTTGATTCTTGCATTTAGCACACAATTTTAAACTGAATATTTTAATTGAATCTATTTATAAGTAATCAGGTAACTACAACAAACATGCATGTGTGAAGTTAACATGCGTATTTCAAATGTAATTTCTTAAAAACACAAACAAATGAAGGTAATTTTTAATAGAAAGGAACTAAGATCCCGGTATATTGAAATTCGGGATAAGCTAATCCAATACGAAGGTGTTCTTGGTGTTGGACTTGGTGAAGCAGAAAAAGACGGAAAACTTACTGGTGAAACGGCAATAATTGTATTTGTTGAAAAAAAACTTTCCAAGAATCAGATCAAAAAAGGACAACAGGTAGAAATGTCTTATCGTGGGGTTCGTGTTGATGTAAGGGAGCCTCGTTTAACACCGGAGGCACATTTTGAGTTTATAAAAAACAATGACCTTTCAGAACGTGATGCAGAAGAAAATATGGATTTGTTCTGGGTAAATGATGTGAAGCTACATCACATGTATCAAAAGCGAAGAAAAAAGGGAGATGAGGGGAAGACCAAGGAAACAACATCTAAAGATGAACCCAGGGACGCACCAACAACGGCCATTCATGGTGAAATTTTTGTAATTGAAGATGCAGACAGTGACTCTGTAATTAATGCGGACAATACCATCGACCATCTGGAAGCATATAAGCTTTTTAGAACGCAGTTTGGAGATCATTATGACTTTGTTTTTTTTCGACCAGATACACCATCAGGTGTAGCCGGTGGAGGTAATTCCAGCCCAACTATTTACAATCAAATTTCGGGGATCAACCATTATAAGGGCGACTCCTATAATGGAAGAACAGGTTGGGGTACAACAAAACTCCAATCACTTCAGAAAATGGGTTTCCTGGGTCAAGTCAGAACTTGTTTGCACGAAACCGGGCATCGATGGGGTGCCTATGTGTATCACCAGGAAGGAGGTGTACATAATGAAAATCTACATGAAGTAGTGAATAATGCATCTCAAAGACCATTTCATTGGGGAACATGGTTTGACAATGACAATTCCTGTATGGATTACGACTACGATGACTGGGTAGATTCCACAATTGTTGCCGGAGAGTTCGAAATAGACGATTTAACCGCAGGCGAACCTGGAGTAGACGAATTCGGTTTTCATCCATTAGATCTTTACCTTATGGGATTGATAGATTCTTCTGAGGTAGGAACATTCAGGTACATTCAAAATCCAACAGATTCTAACGGTGATGGAAGTTATAGTGGCACCCAGGTTAACTTAAATATTACTAACATTACTGACGAAGAAGGTTTACGTAACCCATCATATCCTAATACACAAAGAGTGTTTCATCAAGCTTTTTTACTGATTACGAAAGATATGTCGGGTATTGGAAGTTTAACTGATCCAACTACGCCACTTGGGGAACTGGAACTTTATAGAAAAGGGCTGCTTAATGCTTTTAGACGCGAAACCTGGTCAAGAGGGATGATCGATGGATCGCTGCTGCATGATAATTTTGAAGATGTATACATCAGAGACAATGCCAGTGACTCAGGGGCTCCAAATTCTACCGGTGCATTTTGGAACAGCCCTGATATTTGGGTGCGTAACATTAATGATGGGCAAACAGCTCACCAGAACACTATTCGTGGTCGTGATAACTTTGTGGGTGTTCGTGTATGGAACAATGGGAGTACAGACTATGATGATGTAACGATCCGTCTTTATCGTGCCAATTATGCCGGGACTCAATTCTATTATCCTGAAAATTGGCATCCTGATGATCTCATTGGTGAGGATACTGTTACTGTACCTGCCGGTTCAAGTTCAACGATTTTTATTCAGTGGGAAGCTTCGATGATCCCTGATGCTTCCTGGCACCCATGTCTTTTAGTGGAGATTATTCCAATGGAGGTCGTACCTGAGGAGCGGAGCCATGTCTGGGAAAATCGAAAGTTGGCTCAGAAAAACATCACGATAATTGACCCCCCTGCGGAAACACTATTTGGAGAATTGGAATTTAAATTCGGGCATGCTACACGTATAAAAGATAAACTTGCTATTCTTGCTGTTGCAAGAGTTGCAGATATGGTCGGTATGGAATTATACCTTGATACTGACGGAATCGAAATTGATCTTGTAGACAATGAGAAAATTTTACCAAAAAAGGAATATATGGTTTCAGGAGATTTGGTGAAGCCTTCAGGGGTTATTGCAGAACTCGGTAAGTTATATCCAAGGCTTCAGGGAGGGCTGAATCTGACTTTCCCAAGAGATACTGAAATAATTTTGGGTTCAGGTGAAAATAAAAATGATCTTGGATGTATCGCTGTTACTATTGGTCGAGGTTCCTGTTTCTTTATCCATAGTCCATCAACAAAAGGCAGAGGAACAAACAAACTCACTCAAATTTATAAAGACGGCAGAATGTTATACCGTCTCCCTGACAAAGAACTTGTGGGGCTGAATGTTCCGATAGTGGAAAAAGGTGTTTTAAATATGAAATTAATCGTAAACCTCTCTGATGTACATACCAGTGTTCGTGGCGGTAAGATTAGTCTGATCCAAATGGAACCAGATGGTTTGGTCATTGGAGGTGTCGATTTAATCGTACGTCCGTGATTAACCAATAAAAATTAAAGAGAAGCATTTGTCCATTAAAAAAGCTGCCCTGTAACAGGGCAGCTTCAACTACACAGACTAAACATCACTTACGATTATTTTACTGGATCACTTAAGATGATTGGAAAAAACGATGAACCAACATCGTCGAAAGCTTTATGAATTCTTTAAACCATAAAATCTGACTTGATCAAAGTGCACACAGGATTCAGCTACTAAAAAGGAGATTGTAGAGATACCTGCCCCTGCTCAGAAACCAGATTCCAGGCAGGAGGTTTTCAATATGGTAAAGAAATTACAAGCCCAGGGCTTATCAAGACGGAAAATTGGGAGAGAGCTTGGTATTAGTAGAAATACGGTGAAGCTATATTTTCAACAAGATATTTTAGTCCCTAAATCACATTCAAAACGAACAAATATTGAGATGTTCTCAAATTACATCCTATCAAAAATGAAAACAAATGGTTATACAAATATGGAAATCATAAATGATATTCGAAAAATGGGATATACCGGCGGAAACACCCAGGCCAACCAATATATTTCCTTCCTTAAAAAAACAAATGGAACAACGGCATTAAATTATGTTGAGCAGCGAAGACAACCAATTCCCTACATCAAACGATTGAGCTCCAGAAAGCTTGCAAAATATATTGGGCATTCTCTCAATCATATTGAGAATGTTGACGACAGAAGTTATATGCAAGTACTTTTCGAGAATATGCCCATACTAAAACGAGTTCGCAAGCTTGTTAAGCGGTTCAAAAATATGCTAAGAACAGGTGAAGGGCAGATTCAGGAATGGATCAAATCAATCGAGGACTCGAAAGATAAACTACCTGGGTTAAAGACTTTTGCAAAAGGATTAAAACGTGATATTAAAGCGGTTCAGAATGCAATACAACTGAGATGGAGCAATGGCCCTGTTGAAGGTCATGTTAATAGGATCAAAAGCATTAAACGACAGATGTATGGGAGGGCAAGCTTTGAACTGCTTCGCAGGAAAGTCTTATTGTCCCAGTCAGGATGATTCCCCAAAATTGACGAAGAACCTACGGTTACTACCTCTGAAGATGGTACTGCTATTCCCGGAGTTTCGGTAGCAGTAAAGGGTACAACTCTTGGTACTATCACCAACATAGATGGTGAGTAAGAGTTGAATGTGCCAGATGATGCGAAAACGTTAGTTTTCAGTTTTGTTGGTATGAAAACTAAGAAAGTTACGATAACTTCTGTTATATCCTACAATGTTACTCTGGAAAAAGAACTTGTAGGTTTTGACGAGGTAGAGGTAACCGCACTTGAGGCTAGTGAATTATTAATTAAAAATTATTTCTATGAAAAAAGTTGCATTTTTTATGCCAGACACCAAGACTGAACATGATACTTGTTTGGATAAAATGGAACATAGTCCAAAAAAAGTTGATGTGCCCATTATTGGAACAGAAGTTGACTCACAAGAGGTTAAGACAAAAGTTGGACAGGTTGTTCGCGAAGTCAGAAAACGAAGGGGTCTAACGCTTGTAGAACTATCTGAGGCTAGTACTGTTTCAGTTTCACATTTAAGTGAAATAGAGAAAGGAAAGAGAATTCCATCTATTATCGTTCTTAAAAAAATTGCGAAAGTATTGAAAGTCGCCGTTTATTATTTATTATATAAAGACTTAAATATTGAAGATATCCCTATGGAAATGCGGGATAAATTTGAAAAGTTTAACGAAACTATTGATCTTCTAATGGAAGAAATATATTTTTAAATTGATTAATAACGTAACAAATATATTCTGGAAATTTTAGGATTCTAAATCACATAGAAATGTAAGGTCGTTCTGGTGAGCATGTTTACTGATTTGTAAAGTATCAATAGATTCGTTACAGATTTAAGTTCATTTTTGGACTGATGTATTTTATCTTGGTCGAATGAAGCAAGATGAAAGAAAAATTAAAGCCCGTGAAAAATGGGTAAAAACCTATATTGAACTGGGATCTATAACAAAAGCTGCACTTAGGTGTGGGATTTCTCGCCCAACACTTTATCGTTGGATAAAAAGGTATGAAAAAGAAGGTTTTACAGGATTGTAAGATAAGTCTCAACGCCCTAAAAGCCTTGCAAATACTAAGGTTGATGAAGAATTAGAAAAGACAATTCTTAAAATTAGAAGAAAGTTTAGTTGGGGACCTCAACGAATCTCAAACTATTTGTTGCGTACCAAACGGTTGCGAATATCACCAATGACTGTATGGAGAGTCTTAGATAGGAACAACGTCAAGCCCATTTTAAAAAGAAAAAAGAAGGCGGAATTTAAGCGATATAATAAACTAATACCAGGTGAGCGGATTCAGCTGGATGTAACAAAACTTAGGAATAAAGTTTACCAGTTTACTGCGATTGATGATTGTACCCGCTTGAAAGCAATCAGGCTTTACGAGAATAAAAAGTGCGAAAGTTCAATTCATTTTTTAGGAGAATTACTCGATGATTTTGGTTTTCCAATCCAGCGTATTCAAACAGATTGGGGCACTGAATTTTTCAATTATGATTTTCAATATGAACTACATGAACATTTTATGAAATTTAGACCTATCAAGCCCAAAAGTCCCCATCTGAATGGGAAAGTAGAGAGGACACAGCAGACTGATAAAATTGAATTTTGGCAACATGTTGATCTGACTCAGTCCTTGCAGGTTCTCAGAAACCTTGCCGCTAATTGGCAAGGTTTTTATAATAACAAGCGGCCACATTCCTCGCTGGACGGTAAGACTCCTATGCAAAAATTTAAGACAGTAGAAAAAGACATTCCAATTCAGCCTGAAGTAACTTTATTATTTATGGATTCCTGTGAAACTATCTGGCCAAGAAGTTATGAATACTTGAAATTGAGAAACAAAAAATGACTTACAATGGTGATGTTTTTAATGTGATGTTGGAATGTTGAAAACTCTCGGAGTTATCAATATTCCAATATCATTGTAACGAATGTGTCGATATATCACAGTCTATGGGCTTTCAAACAAGTACAAATATCCCGTAAAGAATTGAGCGAAGTTAATTGCCCAAAGAAAAGTTGAACAAACAAGTTCCAGCAATTCAATTCTCTCACACGATAGTCTCCATTGTAACGCTTTACTAATTTATCAAACTCGTATTTGTTGACAAATTGCAATAGTTAAGCAAAAACATATTTTCCAGAGTTCATAGTCTTGCGTTAAAATGGCGTAAAACTATAAGTCAATTCAAATCAAAAAATCAAAGAACGCTTGTATATTGCGTGTATTTAAATAATTATATGATATTTAAAAAAGTTAACGCATCACTACTATTCCTAAAGCGTCAATTTGTAATGATAAATCATAGTTTGTAGTTATTTATTGTGTTGACTGTTATTTGTATATGAGCGCTAGTGAACAAATTCGTAATTTACTCTCAGTATCAATATTTAACGTTTAATAGGTTGGATGCCACAATTTATTTTATCCGACTTAAGACATGAAAATACCAGAAATAGGAACTAATCAGTAAGCAAGGCAACGAGACTAACAGTTGCAATTTTAATGGTTATAAAATTCATTGATTTACAAGATCATTTTTTCTGATAAATCCTCACATAGTCTATCTCGAAGTTGTGGGGAAATAAAGAATCGTCGATGCCATGTTTGCCTCCCCATCCGCCACCGATGGCAAGGTTGAATATAAGATAAAACGACTGATCAAAAGGCCAGTCACCATAACCTTCGCCATTATTGCTAAAGCTGAAATATTCTGTACCATCCACATAACTTCTGATTTCGTTCTCATCCCATTCCATTGAGTAAGTGTGAAATTCAGTTGTGGCGGTAGGCAAATAGCTTGGTTTTCCTACCTGTGTGCCAATTACGTGGTTAAACAATTCGGTGTGAACGGTTGAATGTACCGTGTCGGGATCGTAACCAACATGTTCCATAATGTCAATTTCGCCACTTTTAGGCCAGTTACCATACAATTTATCACTCGGGAGCATCCAGATTGCAGGCCATGTTCCATTCCCTGTGGGTAATTTGGCTTTCACTTCAACCTTGCAATATTTCCAATCTCCTTTCCCCTTTGTTGTTAATCTCGCTGAGCTGTAATCCTTGCCCGATGTCGCTTCTTTAAGTGCAGTAATTGTAAGTTTTCCGTCTTTTATGTAACAATTATCGCTATCGGCTACCGTGTACCACTGTTTTTCGTTGTTTCCCCAACCGTAAGCATTCCCACGGGTGGCATAATTCCATTTGCTTGTGTCGGGCAGGCCATCGGTATTAAATTCGTCAGACCAAACCAATTCCCAGTTTGTCGATTTGTTGCTGTTATCTGTAGTTTTTTCTTTTTTTCTGTTTGTACAGTTGGTGAAAAGGAACACCACAATGAAGTATAAAAAAATAGTTCTCATCCGATTTAATTTGTTCGTTTTAAATGGGAACAGCTAAAATTCGTTCATTTTATTCATCAAACGAATCACTGTTTTTTGCTCATTTTGTTTTTGTACTATTAAAAAAGGAATGGGAACAAAACCCATCCCCTTTTAACTAAACTAAACTACTAAAGATCTGGTAAAAGATCAACAGTATTAATGATTGATTAAAATTTGTACCACACATTTGTTATTTCAACCACCATGGAACCTGGTTTATACCATCGTATCCGTTGTACTGCTCATCAATAGCTTTTTGATAATTTTCAGGATTCTTTGTTTGTTCATCCGTTGGATACATCCAGCGTTGCGGGTAAACATTTGGATCTTCAGGATTTAAACTTGTTGAAGGATCCAGCGGGTATTCCGGATATCCTGTACGTAAAAACTGGGGATAATTACCTCCATTCCCCTGGAAGAAATCGATTAACCATCTTTGCATCCAGATTTGGTGTAAACGAGCTTCTTTTGTTCCGCCACTTGCATACGCTGCTGCCCCGGTAAAATAGTTGTCAATATAGTCTTGTGTTATCGGCATTCCGTGTACAAAGTCTGCCGTATGAGGGAGATTCATGTAATATTCTAACATGGCAGTAACTCCGTTTTCGTAGTACTGCTGAGCATTACCCGATACCCAACCTTCTTCAATGGCTTCAGCAATAATAAAACACTGTTCCGAGTAGGTAAAATATAGCATCGGATCGTTATCCATAAATTCAACATAACGTTTGTTGATTAATGAGTAGGTTCCGCTGGCATTATTCAGTGCCAGTTGCTCGGCCGACAATTCGGTAGGTACACCCACATAGGCATTAAAATCTGATTCTTCCAGTCCAGCTTCGATCTTAGCCCGGGCAGGTTCTGCAAAATAAAAGAGCCTGTAATCGTTGAAGTTTCTAAGCGCATCAATTACCAGTTCTGAAACACCTGTAAATTGCCTGCGCTCTTCTCCATTCCACATCGGATAGGTCGCGTTTGGATTTTCAGAATAAACCAACTTAAAGTTATCGGCATTTCCATCAAGTAAATTGCCGGCATTTACAACTGCTGCAAATCGTGCTTTTTGTTCAGAAGTGGCTTTTTTACTGATGGTTTGAATTACCTTTAATTGCATGGCATTGCATAGTTTTTGCCATTTTTCAACGTCGCCGCCCAGCATTATATCACCGTCAAAATTTACACCTTCCGAAAAATATGCTTCTGCCTGTTGCAGATCAGTAAGAATGGACACAAAAACATCCGCTTGTTTGTCGTATTTCGGTTGTGTAATTCCATCCGAGGCTCGACCTGCTTCTGTGTATGGAATATCGCCCATATCCAACGTAGCCGAAAATCCATATTTAGCCTTTAAGAATAGTTCTAATCCTTTGTAAGATGATTCGTATTGCGATCCTTCAGCATACTGCGACATGTATTTCAGGTCGGTTAATCGGGTGTATGAACCAAAGCTGCCATACGGCCAGTAAGAGTAGTAATACTGACCGGGATTGGGATTTGTTTCAAGCATTGCAATGTGCTTATTAAACAGGTTTCCTGAAGTAAAATCGGCAGAATTTGGGTTCCAGAACCGGTACGTGTCCTTTAATGTTTGCGTGGCAAGCATCGATGGTGTAACCTGGTTCGTTTTATTTGGATCTGTATTGATATCTTCAAAATTATCGCATGAAAAAGCAATAAAAAGAGAAAATATCGCGAGTAAAATATATTTTAGATTTTTCATGGGTATCTGTTATTAAAATGTGAGTTTAATATTAGCTCCAAGGTATCTCACAGAAGGGTCTGCAAAATCTTCATATCCACCATCAGGGTCTGAATATTTCCAGTCTTTTGACCAGAACAATACATTTTGACCTACAAAACTAACCGACGCATTTTCTATAAAACCGCCTGCCCAGTTGTTTAACACACTGTTCGGAATGGTGTAAGTTAACGATAATTCACGTAGTTTCAGAAATGTTCTGGAATATACATCGTTTGGATTGGGGCTGCCTCCCCATGCACTGGTATTGTGCAAATCCTGTGCAGCTTGTTTGTAGGTTGAAGCCACATCATTTGGTGCATATTCGCGTGTATCGCTTGTTATATTTCCATTTGTATCGTAGGTAACCGATCCCGATATCACCTGAACTCCTTCGCCAACGTAATTTTTCGAACCTGGATCAGCAACGTCCAGCGCTCTTTCTTCGGTTACCGATTCGGGATGCACTCCTGATTGCCACATATAACTTTCAGTTCGGGTGCTTAATAAGCCGCCAGCTACACCGTCAAACGACATGTACAAGCTAAAGTTTTTATAACGAAGACTGGAAGAGATACCCCATAACCAGTCTGGATTACTGTATCCGTAGAGTGTAGTATAGCTACTTCTAACCACACGTCCGCTGGTATTGTAAATTTGTTGCCCGGCATACTCTCCGTAAGGAACTCGCAGATAGTCTTTTAGTGTGAAAGCGTCCGTACGATCGCCAACATTCACCCATGGTTTTCCAAAGTTTGAAGTATAAAGCGAATCGAGTTTGGTATATTCCTGTTTATAGGTCGACCAGTTCACATTTATATCCCATTGCAAGTCTTTTGTTTTTACAGGTGTACCGGTTAATGCAACTTCCCATCCTTTGTTGGTACGTTCTTCATCGGTATTTAAGTAAATACCTGTATAACCTGAAGCCGAGGATAGTGGTCCCTGCTTAAGTATATCAAAAATATGCTTTGAATAATAGGTTAAATCAACTGTTAATCGTTTTTGGAACATCATTCCCTGCAATCCGATTTCTTTTGTTGTATACGAATTTGGACTATAGGAATTTAAATACAGTGCTGATGGCGCCGAAGCTCCGTTTTGGTCATTCCAGGTGCCCGGATAAACCGAAAAAACACTGTTGATGGCATATGGAGAAGGAGCTGTTTTTGCACGTGTCCACGAGCCTCTAAGCTTCAAAAGATCCAACCAATCCTGAGTGGATTCAGGTAAAAGTTCGGATACCACAAAACTGCCCGAAACAGATGGATAGAAGTAAGACCTGTCTGACTCGTCGACATTTGGATTTGCCAACATGGAAACCCAGTCGTTACGTCCTGTTAAATCCAGATAGATTAACTTATTCCACGAAAAAGCCATACGTCCGTACAATGAATTTACTTGTCGGGCTACCGTGCTTTCGGCAACCGTAGCCGGATTTACAGAAGCATTGAGCGAGAAGTATCCCGGAATAGAAATACCCCCAACTGTTTTCGCATTTATATTGTCATTCCGGTCGTAAAATATTGTACCACCGGCGAGGTATTCTACATCAAATTTCTCAAGAAAGCTTTTGTTTCCGGTGAGCAACATGTCGCTGTTGATACTAAAACCCTGCGTTTTTCCGGTTAGGTAGGCTCCTGTTCGGCTGCCGTTCCATGTGTACGGATTACCCGGCACACCTGTATTACCCGAAGATGTGTACGATCCTTGCGAGATTCTGAGTTGTCCGCGGTCGATGTAAAAGTCGAGACCCGAACGAACGGTTGCTTTTAACCAATCTGCAATGTCATAGCTCATGGTTAAGTCGGCATTAAAAATATCGCGCGATACTTCGTTTGTCCTTTCATACCGGTCGTAATATGGATTATTTTGGTTTTTACCCCGGTATTTGTCGGCCTCATAATCGTATCCAAAATGGTTGTTCTGAAGCTGCCCCGGTTTAATCCAGTAGTTGTCTTTGTACTGGCGGATATCAAAATCGGCAGAAGACCAGATCAATAGTGTGTACATCGGATCGTATGAAGTGTAACCATTGGAACCCATGTTTGGTGATTCGCGTTTGGTATACGACATGTTCGAGGTAAGTTTAAATTTATCAAGGTTAATATCACCACCTAATGTGTAGGTATATTTATCCAGTTTAGAATTTGGATAACGCCCCTTGTTTTGTGTCCAGTTTAACGAAGTTCTAAGCGCTACGTTTTCGCCTTTAAAAGCTACACTAACATTATTATTTGTAATGTAACCGATTTCCAAAAAGTTTTCAAAGTTGTTTGCTCCCACAGGCAGGTACTCGTAATCTCTGAATTCTTTTGTGATCGGATCCCATTGTGTTTGCATGGATCCATCCATAAAAGTTCCCCACGACTGGTCAGAGTTTAAATCGTAAATGTAAGCTGTACCACGTCCGTAAACACTTTGTTTTTCGGGAATCGCTAAAAAGCCTGCATTAAACATGGTGCTTGATGTAACATCAACCGATACACCGGTATCGCCTGTACTACCGTTTTTGGTGGTAATCAGAATGGCTCCTTTTTCGCCGCGAAATCCGTAAAGAGCAGAAGCTGTGGCTCCTTTAAGTACGGTCATCGATTCGATATCTTCGGCAGCAATGTCGTTTAGTTTTTTATTAGAATAAGCTACTCCGTCGATAACAATCAATGGATCGGTTTCTCCACGAATGGTAAAAGTTGGCTCCACGTTAAAGTCGGATGAATTCTGCACCAGAACCCCGGCTACTTTTCCAGTAAGTGAAGTTCCCACATCAACTCCCGAAACTTTTTGTAAGCTTTCGCCGTCAACCTGCTGCACCGAATATCCCAGTGCTTTTTGTTCTCTTTTTATACCAAGTGCAGTAACAACCACCTCTTCCAGACCGATGGCATCCACAATCATTGTAACATGTATTTCGTTTTGTTCGGTAACATTCACTTCTTGTGTTAACATTCCCACAAAAGAAAATACCAATGTTGCTCCGGAAGGAATATTGGTGATCGTATAATTGCCGTCGGCATTTGTAATTGTTCCTTGTGTCGTTCCTTTCAGAAAAACGGTAACACCCGGCAATGGCTCTCCATCTTCGTCGCTTACCTTTCCTGAAATCGATTTTTGCTGGGAACTAACTCCATCGTAAAAGTCAGATTTTTCGGTGGTTAAAATAATCAAACGGTCGTTAACCTGGTAAGTAACATCGGTTTCGTAAAACAGGTTGTTAAGTATTTTGTCAATGCTTTTTTCTTTTGCATTTACATCAACTTTACGTTCTACATCTACCAGTTTCTGGTTTAAGAGGAAAAAGAACTCACTCTTGTTTTCAATTTCATCAAGTACGTCAATTACCCTGGCATTCTCCATTTTCAGGGTCAGTTTAGTTTGTTGGGAGTATCCTGATTCGGCCCACACTTGTGAGATCAGCAGGAAAAGAAAAATGACACTTAATCGCATAATTTTCCACATTTTAGTTTTGACAGCCAAATGAATGGCGTCACGAATCCATTTTTTTTTCATAAATTTAAGACGTTAAGTAGTAAAACAATTATTGGACTAATTCACACTGCTTGATTTATAGGAGAGTGCTGGTAACACTCTCCTGTTTTTATTTAAAAGGCATCCAACCTTTTCTTATCTATATACACCTTAATTTTTCTTGTTTTATATGTGTTGTTACTTGTTGTTTCGCGGGTTTGTTCTGTGTAGCTAAGTGGTGCTGTAATAGCCAGCAATTTAAGGACTTCTTCCAGTGGCTCATCAATAAAAGTAGCACGAAAGGCATAGTTCAGCAATTCCTGGTCTACAATTTCAATTTCAACGTTGTACCACCTGCCCAGGCGATCAGCTACCTGTTTCATGTTTTCGTTACGAAATACCAGTTTCCCTTCGGTCCACGATACGTATTGTAAGGCTTCTACATTGTTTTTATTGTATTGCCGCGTTTCGGTATTAAGTACCAGTTTCTGATCGGGTTGCAGGGTTTCCAGTAATTGCCCCTGATCAGAATAAACTTCAACTTTACCCTCTTTTAGTATGATCTCTTCGGTTTGTTCGTTGTCGTAAGCAATAACATTAAACTGTGTTCCCAGCACCTTGGTGGCCAGGTGGGGAGTAGTAACAATAAATGGATGCGCTTTGTCGGGTGTTACATTAAAAAAAGCTTCCCCTTTTAAAGTTACATTCCGTTGATCGGTAAAAATTACCGGGTATTCCAAAGTCGACCCGCTGTTTAAAAATCCGCTTGTTCCGTCGGGAAGCACAAATTTGGTGCGTACTCCAAGCGGGCATTGTATTTCGGCAAGTGCAATTTCCTGTTTTGGAGTTTTTAATTGAAAATAAGCCAATGCCAAAAAGGAGAGAAGTAAGGGAACGATCAAAATGGCGGCAATCCGATGGAAGGTAGTTATAAAACGTGTTTTTTTAACCGGTTTATCGAGTTGAATTTGATCATGAATTTTATCTAAAATAGAATCAATATCGCCGAAAGGAAGTCCTTCGCTCTTGTAATCAAACCAATGTTTTTGCAAAAGTGTTTGCAATTCCGGTTCATTCTGCTTTTGTTGAAATGCAGTTTTAATTTCCAAAAAGTCTTTTCTTGAATATTTTCCCTCGAAAAAGCGTTGAAGTATTTTCGGATTTAGCCCCATAAATAACGGTTTGATGTTCGTTTGAATGTAATAGGGTAAAAATCCGAAAATCCCCCAGTTGAAATGGCAGAAAAAAGTTAAGTTATTTTTATTGGGCTTAGATTCAGTCTTTTACAAACAGGAGAAAAAATAACATCGAAGACAATTCTTCCTCTCCCAAACCCTTTTTAATATTTTTGAGAGCTTCGGTCAGGTGATTTTCAACGGTTTTAGGAGAAATATCCAGTTGGCGTGCAATTTCTTTTACGGGTATGCCTTCTTTTTTTCTCTTCAGCAAAATTTCTTTTTGGCGAGAAGGTAATTTCTGAATGAGCGATTCAACCTTTTCAAGTAGTATTTGGTAATTTAAGCGTTCGTTGGTTTCGTCGCTAAAACCTATTGATTCTTCAATTAACTGGTGCTGGTATTCGTTCCGGCGGTAAAGCTGATCAAAAAGTTCCAGTATTTGATGGTATGCAATTTTAAAAAGGTAGGCTTTAAATGATAAGTCGGGATTAAGCTGTTTCCGGTTCCTCCAGATTTTCAGAAAAACTTCCTGAACAACTCCTTCCGCGTCTTCTTTCGATTTTAAATAACCAAATGCAAAGTGGTATAAACGTTTTCCATAATCAGAAAAAAGCTTGTCGAAGGCGGCCACATCATCATTTTTTAACGCAGTGATATAGCTTTTTTCAGTTATGTTAATTTGATTTTTCAAGAGTCTAATTGTATCAGGTCAGCGTATTCTTTTAAAAAATACTGCTACCAAAGTAAGTAAATTTGTGGAACACCTCAAAATAAAAAACCGGACACTGTTGGGACTGATCCCTCAGAAGATAAAAAGAAACCATCCTTGGAGATAATAGATATTTCTGGAACGTGGTATACTCCATTTTCGGGATTGACTTACGAATTTACGTAGAAAGAATACTACTGATGCGTTAAAAATTATTACTAAATAAATTTAATTGTTCTTTGATATTTTGATTGACTTGGGTTTGTGTTAGAAGCTCAGCTAATGGTGTTTTATCAAAAGCTGATATGGAAAGTATTTGCATAATTTCATAGATTGGCAAATCACTTTTCAAAGCATGTTTTACTTCTGCGACGATTAAATATGTGCAAATTGCAACCCAGATATGGATATTCACTGCATTTTCAGAGTGTCCCCATATTTTCTTGATGGTCAGATTCTGCTTCATCCATTTGAAGAACACTTCAATTTGCCATCGGTTTCGGTATAAACTGGCAACTTCGAGTGCGGATACTTCAAAATTGTTGGTTATGAAAACAAGCAGTATTTCTTTTTTATCATCGCAGTACTCCACCATTCGAAGTATATCGGGGTAAAGCTTGCTTGATTTATAGCCTGTGAGTTGTATTGTCCTATATGTTCTAAGGCCAATCGATTGGTCAACGTTAAAATTACGTTCGACAACATCGTAAGCCATACTAACTTTAGCTCTGATGACAAAGAATGCCCCTACCTTATGGATATTGTATAAAGCAAGTAAATCGATATAAGCTTTATCCATCTAGTATATTGCGTCAGGAGCTGGAGGCATGATATCCAGCACATTGCTGTCATGGTATTTCCCATCGGGAATGTGAATAAAAGTTGGGATGCTACCTCTCAAATCAAGCAGTGTATGGATTTTTACTGCACCTCGTGAGTATTTGCCTTGTGCCCAACTAAATAATTTTATACTTAAAGATATTGTTGTTGAATCCAGGGCAAAAACTTCATTGTCGATATCGACATTAGGAATGAGATTGTCTGAATACAGAGGTCTGACTTTTTGTATTAGGTGTTCTCCAAATTCTGCAAATATTTTCCAATCACGGCGCTCCTTCGCACGAGATAAAGTTGATTGGTTTACGTTTTGTTTTATTCCTAAATGGTAAAGCTTTTGTCTATGGGCTTTCAAACAAGTACAAATATCCCGTAAAGAATTGAGCGAAGTTAATTGTCCAAAGAAAAGTTGAACAAACAAGTTCCAGCAATTCAATTCCCTCACACGATAGTCTCCATTGTAACGCTTTACTAATTTATCAAACTCGTATTTGTTGACAAATTGCAATAGTTGAGCAAAAACATATTTCCCAGAGTTCATAATCTTGCGTTAAAATGCCGCAAAACTATAAGTCAATTCAAATCAAAAAATCAAAGAACGCTTGTATATTGCTTGTATTTAAATAATTATATGATATTTTAAAAAGTTAACGCATCACTACTAATTCTCCATCAACAATGGCAAATAAACTATCACTCCTCTTGCGACATCATGTGAATTGGTTCTTTTAAGCACCAGTTGACGGATTTTTTCCTCAATTTCCTCTGCCTCCTCCTCGGTATCTTGAAATAATCTTTTAGTGAGATGGTATTTCAAATCCACTGTTTGGGCTATTCTATTTGCTAAGTCTTGGTCAAACTCATACATTATTTACGATTTATTCTGATTTGTTGTCCATTCAATCTTTCTTCAATACCTCATCAATGCTTAATCCTTTCACTTCGTCCCCGAACTCGAACTCGGATGCAAAGGTTCTTCGGGCCATGGTTGATTATACCACTTCTCCTTTTCCTCCATTTCCCGCGCTCGGTTCATCATTTCGAGCGTTTCTCTGTAATACTTGTCTGCTTGTTTCCTATTGAATTTCTTCTTAGTCATAAGCGTGTTTTTTTTGATTTTAAGTGTGCTTAACTACTTCAAGGAGTTTTGCTTGGGGCGCTCAGTGGCCTACTATATAAATATTTAACTCTGACTTTCGTCAGAATACAAATTCCCCCAATTTGTTGTTCTAACGAACTTCCATCCGAGAACATCGTTATTTTTCTAGTAGTAGATAATTTTGGGTACTTGAATTTCATCCCTCTAAGTTACATAATTTTTATTTTAAACTAACATTGACTACAAACTGATCTAACCAAATTTTCTTCCGATTACCAATAAAAGTTTGAAACTAACGACTTATGCATTTTAGTATATTCCCCTAAAAGAGGGTGAATCTTTGATCAGTTAATTTTCCAACTTACTCCAAAACTAATCTGCCAGCTTATCTTAGGTACTTTTTCAGAAAGATCTTCTGCGTAATTTGTAATGTTTGACAAGTCCCTATCAACGTATTTTTTATTTATTCGATTTACAAAACCACCTGCAAGCCCTCCAGATAAACTAAATTTGACATCCTTTAATACCAATGCTCCTCCTCCCCCTAGACTTAAAAAGGGAGTGATATCTTGTTCAAATGGAACAAATACACCAACATTAACCGTTGGTCTAAAATATCTTCCCGTACGAAAAGAAGTTTCGAGATTTACACCCACACCAATCGAAACTTTATCGTCTTTAATAAAAGCATGAAGTTCATTTATACTTATAGTATCACTAATCTGTACTTCTGAACTATCAGTGTATACTTTGTTATTAACTAATCCAGTAACAACAAATGCACTACTCAAATGAGTAGCGTGTCCCCCTTTGGTTTTATATGGACCAAGATCCCTGGTTAACGATTTATATTCCTGCCCGTTTTTATGTTCAATTTCCATTTTAATAGAGATCTCATCTTTGTCTGGGACGGTCAATGCTATTGGTGTTAATGAGATATACTGAGGAATCCAATTCACGACATTTGATAATAGAATCCTCTCATTGTCTTTCATCTTTACTTTTGAAAACAATAATTGTAAAGAATCTTTGAAAACACTCAAAGCCATATAGTCATTGATGTTTAGGTATTTATAATTTGAGAATGTATTTAATACTGTTTCTAAATAATCTTTATTACGGGTTGATTGATCTGTCTTTGATTCTCCAGAACTAACCTGATCTACGGTATCCGTTTGGGAGGAATCCATACTTCCTAACATTTGTAAAATATCGCTAATATCTTTTGAATAGGTATAGTCTTCACCTTCTATTGATACTGATATATTTTTTAGTGAATTAAAATTATAGTTTGTAATATATACAGATAAGCTTGATCCCACGATGAGACCATGCATGGTTCGTAACGAATCATTTCTAATTTTATATATATTATTATTCATCTTTTCTTTGAAATTAGAATTAGCATCAACAATTAAGATTCTATCACGCTTATTCCTTTTTGATATTATATCCTCATTTTTATAACGTTTAAATATAGGAATCAACAGTTGTGTAGGATCTGGTGAGGATAAATTTGCACATTCACTATTACTAAATTCGTCATCACAAACGTAATACATTCGATTGCCCTGATCTGGATTCTTTTTATAGAAATTAATACTTTTCCCTAAGGAACCAATACTATATTTTATATTATAGGAGTTCTGACTTTCTTTTGATAAGTCTTTATAATCGGCTATTACTCCTTCCTTTACTGAAAACACCACTGAATTAATGCTGTCCAGTTTGTCGCCATTAAAATAGAGTTTAATTAGTTCTTTATTCTCTGCGCTTTCATAATTCGTGGATAATGTACTTTTACCTTCTTTAAGAAAAATTTCGATCTGACTAATGCAAATTAGTGGTAGAAATATTAAGGTTAATACAATTAATTTTTTCATGATATATGTACTAAATATTAACGATTTGCATGTAGGCATAGTTATCGCTTTTGGCAACCAGCATTCCATTAATTATCATATCACTGTCATCCTTTAAATAGACTATGGATCCACTATCACCTTTTCGAATGTTTTTATTGAGCGATTTAATTTTATATAAATAGAGTTTTTTATAAAAGTCTGGATAACTTATTGTACAATAAGTCCCCGACCAGAAACTGTGAAACTTTACATCAAATTTGCTGGTTGCACCGAACATGACCATGTGGTTGGATTCATCTGGAGTAAGTACTTCCCTTTTTATTACCTGGTAGTATTTTTCATAAGCTTCTTTAGTTATTGCGCATCTACAAAAATCATAGCCATCTCCGTCCACGTCCCCGAAATTATAATCATCACAAATTTCACAGTCAAATTCTTCACGTCGAGTGTTTTCGCCCCTTATGACAAGTTTTACTTTTCTGTTTTCATCCTTAATCTTGTAATTATTCCGACCATTAATCTCTTTTAAATCTTGACTGGTTGCAAATACATGAAGATTGCTAATGGCATAATAGTTATCCTCATCTTTTTTTATTACCCCAAATGAACCAAGCGAAGATTTTGAGGTATTGTTGTAAGCATAACAAACAGGAAATTGTTCTTGAATAATTTCATTGCATTCTCCTGAGATTGCCATGGATTGATCAGGAATAATTGCATCCAAAGTATCTGTATATAGGATATTTGTATAATCTTTTAAGTAGAAAGTATTATTATTAACTACAATGTTACCCTCATCTATCAAATTTATTAATGCTGTTTGAGCCTCATTACTGACAAATTCAACTTCTATCATTTTTTTATATAAACGACTCTTTTTATCAAAGACGGTATTAATCCCATGGGAAACAACCCCTTTAATTTTTCCAATTTCCCTCCTATAAGCTTCATACATTTTAACAACTACTCCATCGCGAGAGGTTTCAGCCAGATGTTTAATCTCATCCGCAGTTGAGTAATTGGTAAAAGTTTGTTCTTCGCTTAATTGCTGCCTTGTATTTTTTACTTTTAATAGGAGATCCAGAAAATCGTGCCAGAATTTAGACCCAAGACTGAGAAACAATCCTATGCCGATATAGCCCAAAATATGTTGAACCACATTAAAATACCTTTCCCTAATCATGTATAGCTTTTCAGAATCAGAAAACGTCTCGATTATCCAAGGTAGAACTATAAAAACTAGGGGTATTATAACAAATAAGACAATAGCAATCCAAACAAGTCCTTTCGAACGCGGTAAGTTGTTGTAATTATTTTCATACAAATGTTTAAAGAAGACAAGTGTTGACCACCACATTATCAGTACAAAATACAACAACCCTAGCCATTGCTGAATGCCTAAATTATTCAAATCCCATCCGATTATGACCGAAACGGCTCCTTTTTGCTGGGTAGAGGTTTCAAAAATACGATCGATTATTTGAAATAGATTTGCATTTAATAAAACAGCGACTAATATCCCTACAATGATATTTATAGTCAAGATTCGATATTCTCTTTGCTTTTCAGCTTCCTTTGTGGGTTGTTTAACCGCTAAAATCTTAATTCGAATTTTTAACCACAACTTAAATTTATTTTCAAGTATATGTGGCCAAATAATATATAGTGTTCTGCCTTGAAGATACAATTTCACAAAGTTCGCAACCCTCTCAGCTATCAGGGATAACATAAAAACTGTAATGGTAAAAGGAATTAAAAAATCTTCCATGCTGTCTTTTTTGCATATTACACATACCAAATCCTGTAACATTAATAACATTAGAAATTTGTATCAATTCTAATGTCATTTACAGAGAAAGAACACCAAAAACACCTGTAAAAAACAATGCAAACAAGAAAGTAACAATTTGAGCGAATGACTTAAAAGTAATATTACGATCATTTATTGAAAGATTCTTTTCATGTTCCTCCAGATTCGTTAGTTTTTTATTCTTTGGGAGTAATGTTCCCGTAAGAGAAAGCATAGTAGCAACACCCAAAATAATTGACAAAAAAAATAATATCCACGAAACAAACAGAGGCCATGTGACCAATTCAGCAAAATCACTCGTTAAGTCGCCTAAAAACGTTATTGTTATCGTTATAATTCCTGTTGAAAGTGTAATCAATAGTTTAGTACTTTCGGCGGCATAATCAAAAGCCTTTTTTTGACATTCATACATTGCATCCTACTTTAAAAAGTATCAAATAATCAATTAACAAATAGGCCACATTGGACATAATATATCATGCGCCCATCCCCAGGTTTGTTCTCCTATTAGTTCATTTATCCGATCATCGGGATAAACCTTCCCTCGGGCAATTATCATGTGATCGATATAAATTGAAATTTTCTTTTCTGCAATTCCGATAAGCGCCTGCTTTTCTATACTCTCATATTCTGGAGGAGGATTTAAGATATTAAAGGCTGCCCGACGTGACATTTCATGAATCCCGCTCTTGGCTCCTTCACCAAATTTAAACCCCTTAGAAAATGCATATACATGTGCAAATTTTTCAAGGTGTTCCTGTATTTTTTTTTGATCATCCATAATTTAATTTTCACTCTGTTTTATACTATTCATAACCAATTCTTAAATTCCCATATTCAGGGATGAAAATTTTTATATTATCATCACCATAGGTGTCATATCCAGTAGAAGAACTTAAATAAGTCCATTCTCTCTGATACTCTTTTTCTCCTCCATTTTGATAATATCCTTTGTCAGTTCTAAAAATGTCTTTTTTCAAAACTCCTGAACTAGTAAATCTTCTTGCTGTACTCTCTCTGGGGTGCTTGTGTATATTTCCTGCTGAGAATACTACATATCTGGGTGAAACAATTTCAACAAATTCTTTACAGGAAGCATTATCGGCTCCATGATGTGCTGCAATTAAAACATCCGAATTTATAAAATCATGATCCAATGAATCTATGAGGTATTTTTCGGTGGCTATACATCCGTCTTCTCCAGTTATTCTACCCACTGCATCTCCTTCAAAAAGTACTGATTGGTTGCTAAATTCAAGTTTTACTCCAATACTCACAGCGTTGTTTAAATAACTATCCATATAGCTTATCTCTTCCCAATAATCAGGAGGCGAACCAAAGCCTGAAAGAAAATATAGCTTAACACCATCTTCTTCAAAGATCATTTCACCAGCTTTGATTTTTGATTCAGACAGGTTGAGTGCTTCATAATCGTAATCAATTTCATTTATTTCTTCCAAGCCTTGCTCCAGACTCTCATTAAAATTACCTAGCCGAAAGTCAGTATAAAGTATTCTGTTTATTTTATAGCCTCTGATTATTTCTGCCGCCGATCCCCAGTGATCCGAATCAGTATGACTTAAAATTAGAAATTCGATCTCAGAGTCATCAGGGATATTTTGTTTGATATAATTTAAAGCATAATCTCTATTCCCTGCATCATAAACCATATACCTCTTCTCGGAAAGTTTTATCAAACAACTTAGTCCGGCTCCGACATCAATAACGGTAATTTCAATACCTTTTACGCCATTAAGCACTACTGGCAGATTCCCAATCATATACTCCAACAAAGTCCTATATATCCAGCCTTCTATGTTGGTCGTTGGATTTTTAACATGGTAATATCCTCTGTTTTGTTGGCCGCTGTCAAGAACCTCTAATTCCTGATTTACAGACACAAGCTCTAGTTTTTCTGAATTACTTTTGGGAAATTCACGAATACTTGTGTTTTTACGCACTCTTACATAATCTGCAAATGAATTAATTGAGGCAAATAATAAGACCAGAATAACAAGATATTTCATTGTTTCCCTTTTATTTTGTTCACAGCATAAGGAATAATGCCAATACCTAATGCCAATATAATATTGGCTAATTCATTTAAATTAAGTCCTGAAACACTTTTGACAGAATATACGTCCATATAAATATAATATGACACCAAACAGGCTGCTATTATTATAGCAGTTATACCTGACATAAGCATAATTAGTCTGCTTGAACTTCTTTTAGGTACATCAACATTTGGGTTATCACCCTCTTTTGTTCCAGGGACTAAATCAGTATCTGAAAGCAAATTTTCAAGTCCCTTACTTTGAAGGTTTTTTGTAATAATGGGTTTCAGAAATACATAGAGAAGTAAAATAGGAGCAATTACCAATAAAAATGCGAGAATCTCAGGGAAAAACATTGCAACTTTCATATTAATTATTTTTGGGTTTATGATTACTACGTATAAAGAAAAATATAGTTATAAATATTGTGTGGTTTTTACTTTTCTAGCTTTTAGGAGAATCCTATGCATTTTTAATGAAATCTATCCAAACGAATAAGCATCCTGCACAACTCTATCTTTCAACTTTGCATACTTACCAGAAAATGTAATTGAATTATAATCTTAACTTCAATAGTCAACAGCACAACATTTTATCGGAATAAGTATTTACTGATCTGATCAATTTATATTGCAAAAAAGAATACAAGATTAGTATCGTACATCAGCACTATGAGCGCTTTCTAATTAGCATTACCCTTTGAAATATTTAAACAATCTAACAGTTTCATCATTCATATCAAATACATAGTATATAAATCCACGAAACCCACCACAAGTCTGAAAGGAGAAAAGTAACAAACATCACTAAAGATTTGTTACCACATTCTACCGGGCAACCGAGACCATGATTTTTATGGCATCTGTGAAGTGCTATTATCCCTCTTCATCAAATTCGCGACATTTGCAAAGAAATCGCCACTATTTGATTGTTCCGTTACTTCCGTTGGTGAAAGTTTGGGTAAAACAAAATCCAATAGCTTTAGCAATATTTCCAACCTGGTTTTTGGTGATAACTCTTTTAAATCTTTTGCAACCTTGTTTTTTGTATAATTGCTTGCTATTACCTCTTTTATAAAGTCACGAAACTCCTGAGTACTTTTATTATAAATACCTCGTTTCCTACCTATTGGATTGCCTGATTGTCCTTTTTGAAATGCCATAACTTTGTTTTTTATTGTTATTTACAATAGAACTCATGTTGTAACGCAATATTAGTATTAGAGCGGGCATTATTCAGGAACCCTGTACCATAAATACGGGACAGTGTGCGCAAACTTAGAAACTGTTGCATATATTAGGTCTCTAGAAAATTTGCGAAGATGTGTTGGTTAAATTAATTCATTCAAAGGAAGGCGAGCTATAATTTAAGTTCAACGAAAAACCATTTAATATAAAAACTTCTTCTCAATGAAATGGCAATGAATATAAACGGTATAAGATAGAGACTTGTACGAACAACACTATTAAAGACTGTCAGCAATATTGATAACCTAAAAGAAAAGAGGTTATATAAAACAATCTAAGTAAAGTTTATTAGAAAAAGGATTACTTGGTGGCGAAATGACCAGAAAAAAAACAGGAAATATTAAGCTTAAAAATTAAAATTTTGAACTCCTGCAATCAAGAAGTCCGCTACAAAAGTTCGCTACAATTTTGAATATAAACAAAAAAAGGGGTTGAAAATCAACCCCTTATATTTAACATCTGGTGGGAAGAGCAGGATTCGAACCTACGAAGGCTGAGCCAACAGATTTACAGTCTGCCCCGTTTGACCGCTTCGGTATCTTCCCAATATTTTTTTGTGAGCCGAATCCCAGATTCGAACTGGGGACCCCGAGATTACAAATCACGTGCTCTGGCCAACTGAGCTAATTCGGCTTAATATTGTTATCAGTTTTTTTTAGAACGTTTGCTTTTTTCATTTCAGCGGCTGCAAAGGAATGAATTATTTTTTAATTCTGCAAAACTTTTTTGCAACTTTTTCACCACTTTTTTTTAGAACGTTTTCTTTTCGAAAAAAGTGGGTAAGCTACCTGTGTCGCACCGCTACAACCGCCTACCCTTGCTGCCTTCCGACCCTGGGGGGATTCAGCAGGAGCTGATCGCACAGGACTTACCCGGCGACAAAAGTAGATATTTTTTCTTTCCCTCCAAATAAAAAATTCAAATGACGTAATTTTAAACGTCAATTCCCTACTTATCCTTCTGAATATCTGAACATAAAACGATGTATTTTTTTTATCAATTTTGTTCTGATCAGTTGTTATTATGTATTTTCGGATGACTACAACCCAAAAAATAGATTCTGATTAATTGTATCCGTATTCAGTACTCAATTCTGTAAGAAAGCCTAAATAACATGGGCTCAAAACTGTTATTCAACAAAAAATAGATTTATATTTGTCGAACCTTTTCTAAAAAAAACTATTATGGAAGAAAAACCTGTTTCATTAATGAAGTCGTCCCTTACTTACGGGATTTATTTAGGTATTGTATCAATTTTATTATCGGTAGTAATTTATGTGCTTGGCTACAGTTTCGAAAAATGGGTGGCCTACGCCGCTTATCCGGTCATTATTGCCGGGGTTGTTCTGGCCCAGCTTAGTTATCGTAAAACCTTAGGTGGAGAAATGACATACGGACAAGCTTTTGGTGTTGGGGTAATGACAGTCATTTTCTCATCTGTACTATCATCTGTTTACACGTATTTACTTTATGCAGTTATCGATCCTTCTTTAATTGATCAGTTAAGATTGGCCACCGAACAACAAATTGTTGAGCAAGGTAAAGTTCCGGAAGAACAACTCGATGCAGTGGTGAATATGATGACCAAATTCCAGAAGCCGGCGATTATGGCAGTTTTGGGCATATTTGGGGGAGCATTAATTGGTTTAGTTATTAGTTTAATTACTGCCATATTTACAAAAAAGAATCCAAGTGACGAGGTACCTGCTTAGGTTCCTCAAAACATATAGATCAAACGTTTATGGATATTTCCGTAGTTGTGCCTCTTTTTAACGAGGAAGAATCGATTCCAGAGTTAACTGCCTGGCTAAAAAGAGTAATGGAGAAAAATAATTTCAGTTATGAAATTATGATGATTGATGATGGTAGCCGCGACGATTCGTGGGAGGTTATCCAAAACCTTCAAAAAGAGAATCCTTTTATTAAAGGAATTAAATTCAGGCGTAACTACGGAAAATCGGCTGCACTCTACTGTGGTTTTGAAGCTGTAAAGGGCGATGTAGTAATTACAATGGATGCCGACCTGCAAGACAGTCCCGATGAAATTCCTGAATTGTACAGGATGATTACAGAAGATGGCTACGACCTGGTTTCGGGCTGGAAGAAAAAACGATTCGATCCGGTTTTCACCAAGAATTTACCCAGTAAACTATACAACTGGACGGTTCGCCGAATGACGGGTATTAAACTGCACGACATGAACTGCGGGTTAAAAGCCTATCGAAAAAACGTAATTAAAAGTATTGAAGTTTACGGCGAAATGCACCGGTATATTCCGGTACTTGCAAAATGGGCAGGCTATAAAAACATTGGAGAGAAAGTGGTTGTGCATGCCGAACGCAAATACGGTGTTACCAAATTTGGCCTTGAACGATTTGTACGTGGGCCACTCGATTTAATGTCGGTAACCTTTATTTCGAGGTATGTTAAACGCCCAATGCACTTTTTTGGAATTCTTGGAGCACTCATCTTTATTATCGGATTTGCTTCGGCTGCATATCTTGGCGTTCAAAAAATAATACAACTAAACCAGGGAATTACAGGGCATTTAATAACCGACAGCCCTTATTTCTACATCGCGCTTACCTCAATGATTATTGGTGCGCAATTTTTTATGGGCGGTTTTCTGGGCGAATTGGTTTCACGCAGTTCGAGCGAGCGCAACAAATATCAGATTGAAGTAAAAACTTTTGAATAGCACAAAAACCTCCATGGAGCAAAAAGAAATCCAGTTTCGTAAAAAAAGAGAACTCGGCGTTATCATTTCGGATTCATTTGAATTCCTAAAACTGGAAATCAAACCCATTTCGCGCCTTATACTTATATATGTTTTACCATTTGTTGTATTGTATGCCTTCGGGCAAGTTTACCTTCAACGCAATGTACTTAGTGCAATTGATTTAACAGATCAGGAAAAACTAATGGCAAATATTGGCCCCTTCTATTTAAACATGTTTCTTTTTTTGTTTTTCGGATTGTTTATACAATCCTTGCTGGTAGGTACCTATTACAGTTATATTGAAGCCTACCTAAAACTGGGCAAGGGCAATTTTAATCTTTCAGATATCAGCGCAAAATTCTTTGCCAACAGTTTACTGGCTATGGGCGCCAACCTTGTATTCGCCGTCATTGTATTTTTTGGCATAATTATGTGCTTTCTTCCCGGAATTTATTTTGCCAACACGTTTTCCTTGCTTCTGATTATTTTTATTTACGAAAAGAAAGGACTGGGCGACGCGCTCTCCCGTTCGTGGAAACTCGTAAACACACAGTGGTGGAACACTTTGATTTTGAATCTTCTGGCAATTGTGATGATTTGGGCGGTAAGTATGCTTATTTCTATACCAACAATGGTTATGGGAATCTCAAAAAACCTTTTCTCTTCAGAGTTCACCAATCCGGTTGACTATCCCCAGTGGTACTGGATTGTAACGGGAATAACAGCAGCCGTGAGCACACTTCTTATGATAATTCCATTTACATTTCAGGCTTTCCAATATTTCAATCTGGAAGAACGGGAAAATCCTACTATTAATTTAAACGACAATTCTATCACTGAATAAAACAGTTACTTCTTCTTAGTTTTACCCCCTCGCTTACTTTTTTTACCTGTTTCTGCAAAAAGTTGTAACGATATACATTTTTGTACGTCTTAACTCCAAACAATCAGTTAAACATTTCTTATAGCCAGAAACATGATAAAAACAACCGACCTCACAAAAGTATTCCGTACCGATGAGATTGAAACCAGTGCCTTAAACAAAGTAAATGTTCATGTAAAAAAAGGTGAGTTTGTAGCAATCATGGGACCTTCAGGATGCGGAAAATCAACGCTGCTAAACATCATCGGACTGCTCGACAATCCTTCGGGTGGAGAATATTATTTCGATGGTAAACAGGTTGGGCACCTGAAAGAGCGCAACCGTACTTTGCTTCGTAAAGGAAACATCGGATTTGTTTTCCAGAGTTTTAACCTGATTGACGAGTTAAGCGTGTACGAAAATGTGGAGCTACCGCTCATCTATTTAAAGTTAAAGGCCCGCGAGCGGAAAGAAATGGTGGAAAAAGTGCTCGATCGGATGAAAATAAGCCACCGCAAAAAACATTTCCCGCAACAACTTTCAGGTGGCCAACAGCAGCGTGTGGCAATTGCCCGGGCAGTTGTAGCCCATCCAAAACTTATTTTAGCCGATGAGCCAACCGGAAATCTCGATTCAAAAAACGGGACCGAAGTAATGAACCTTTTAACCGAACTGAACCAGGAAGGAACAACCATTGTAATGGTAACTCACTCCTTGCGCGATTCGGAATATGCCCACCGCATTATTAATCTGTTCGACGGAATGGTAATTACCCAGGAGGTAAAAAAAGAACTTCGCGAAATGCTCTTATAACCGCAACACAGCACAGAACTTTAAATTTTAAACCTTACACTTTTAACACAAATCCATGTCAACATTTAAACGAAACCTAAAACTGGGCTGGAGAAATATCCTCAAAAATAAATTCTTTTCCTTTCTGAATATTGGCGGTGTGGCAATCGGAATGGCCGTTACCACGCTTATCCTGTTTTGGGTAGTCGACGAACTCAACTACGACAAATACCATAAAAACCTGAGTCAGATTTACCAGGTTTACGAACACCAGGTGTATTCCGACGGGCAAGACCTGCATACCGGTTGTACTCCGTTCCCATTGTCGTCCGAGTTGAAATCAACTTACCCGGAAGTAATTAATGCAAGTACTTATACTTTTCTGGGCGGCCAACCTGTAAAATACCAAAACAAAGAATACAAGGATATTGGCTTAATGCTGGCCGACAAAGAGTTTACAAACCTGTTTTCATTCGAAATTACTGAAGGAGATGCCAAAGCGCTTGAATCACCCGATCAAATAATGATAACTCAGAAAGTGGTTGACCTGTTCTTTGACGGGGAGTCGCCTATCGGGAAAGTTTTGACCGTTTACGGAAGTTACAACTTTACAGTTGGCGCAGTAATTTCCTGCCCCGAAAAAAACACGTCGATTACTTTCGACATACTTGCGTCGATTAAAGTAGCCGAAGCCTTGGGTGCCGACCTGACACGTTGGGGCAACAACTGGCCATTTACAAGTTTACTGTTGGAAGAAGGAACAAATACCGATAATCTGGAAAGTAAAATAACCGGTTTATTAAAAGAAAAAGGACAGGAAAATACATCACTCTTTCTTTTCCCTTATACTAAAATGCATTTGTATAACTTCTCCGACAAAAACAACCGGATTCAATACATCTACCAGTTTTTAGCCATCGCCTTAATCATCGTACTTATCGCTTCCATAAACTTTGTAAACTCGTCGACCGCCAGTTCAGAAACACGGCGTCCCGAAGTTGGGATTCGAAAAGTGCTGGGAGCTACAAAAGCCAACCTCACCAATCAGTTCTTTTACGAAAAAGGATTAATGATTGCGATAAGTCTGGTACTTGGCATCATCCTGGTTTTTGCATTTATGCCACTTTTCAGCCAGCTGGCCGACAAAAAAATCAGCCTGAGTTTGCTTGGGAATAAATACCTGATACTTATGTTATTTGTAATGGTAGCCAGCATTTTGGTGTTATCGGTGGCCTACCCTTCCATTTATATCTCGTCGTTTGCTCCGGCACGCGTATTAAAAAAGGCCCCAAAGGGAAACGGCAGCCGGTTTAGTTTCCGGAGTATGTTGGTGGTTCTTCAGTTTACACTTTCAATTGTTCTGGTAATTTGCACCATTGCAGTTACCACACAGCTTAACTTTATAAACGATTACGACCTTGGCTACAACCAGGATAATCTGATTTATATAAATTTAGATGAAGCCACACAAACCAAACACGAAGCGCTTTCTGCCGAATTTAAAAACATTACGGGTGTGGTAAACCTGAGCAAAGCCGATAAACTTCCGTTTTACGGAGGAAACTCATCGTGGGGCTACGATTGGCAGGGCAAAGATCCGGAAAACAAAGTCTTGATTTGTATTATGCGGGTCGATCGGAATTATTTTGAAACCCTGGGAATCCAACTGGCCGAAGGAAGAAGTTTCTCATCGATATACGATAACATGAAAACCGAAGACAGCGATATGACCGGCGAAGTAATCTTAAACCAGGAAGCGCTTAAACGAATGAAAATGGAAGAACCCATCGGAAAAACTTTTGGTAGAAACGGACAAGAAAAACTACCCATTGTTGGCGTTGCCAAAGACTTTCATTTTGAATCACTAAAAAATGGGATAGAACCCATGTTAATGGTGCCCTTAACCCAGGATCCCGATGTACTGATTTTACGCATACAGCCCGAAAATTTCACAAAAACACTGGCTTCCATAACTTCAAAATGGGAAGAAATAATACCGGATACCAGTTGCGAAATTGGCTTTTTCGATCAACGACTGGAAAGAATGTATAATTCTGAAAAGAGAATATCCGGACTGTTTAGCTACTTTTCGTTTGTGGCCATTTTTATTGCCTGCATTGGCTTGTTCGGGCTATCGGTTTTTGCGATTGAACGCAAACGGAAAGAAATAGGCATACGAAAAGTAAATGGCTCGAAGGTAACGCAGATTTTGGCCATGTTAAACAAAGACTTTATAAAATGGGTAGTTATATCGTTTTTACTGGCATCGCCAATTGCCTGGTATACCATGAACCAATGGCTTCAGAATTTTGCTTACAAAACAACACTCGACTGGTGGATTTTTGCGCTGGCCGGAGTGCTTGCCATAGTAATAGCTGTTTTAACCGTTTCGTTTCAATCGTACAAAGCAGCTGTTCGAAACCCGGTTGAAGCGCTCAGGTATGAGTAGATATGGGTGATTGCTGTTTACTGACAAACAAGCCCAAAATGCCTAACCTGCTGATTATAACCAGCCGCCGCAGTTCAGAGTGTGGTTTTCGGACGGCTCCGAAACCTTGCCGCAACTTTGCGGGACGAAAAAAAACACGTCCGAAACCCTACTGCAAAACGGCGAGGGCTTCTCAAATCAGTCGGAAAGCTTGCCGCAGCTTTGCGTGATAAAAAAAAATGCGTCTGAAAGTGCCCCGCAGCTTTGCGGGAACCAATCGGATGATGTTGAAACCGCCCCGCGATTCAGAATGCACCTGGCAAACGGTTTTGAAAGCCCGCCGCAAATCGGAAAGTACCTGTAAAATTACGTTGAACCCGGATTATGGCAAAAAATCTCTTGTATCAGAAAAATAGAATTCGTTTACCAAACAAACCGCCCCTTTTGCGTTTCGGCTTTGGCAGTTTCGTAATCTGCAATCAGCTTTTCCATAATCTGTTTTACCGGAAGGATTTCGTTGATCTGAGCCGAAACCTGTCCGATTTCGAGTTCGCCTTCGGTTAAATCGCCTTCAAAAATTCCTTTTTTGGCGCGTCCGCGTCCTAAAAGTTCACGCAATTCATCCGGAGATTTCCCTGCCTTTTCGGCCTCATCCACCTGTTCGAAAAAGCTGTTTTTTATTAAACGCGTGGGGGCCAGTTTTTTTAAGGCCAGCTTTGTAGCACCTTCCCCCAGGGAAGCAACCAGCTTTTTAAAATCGGGATGTGCCGACGATTCTTCTGCAATGGCAAATGCCGAACCGATCTGTACGCCATCAGCTCCTAAAACCATGGCTGCCAGCATGGCTTCGCCCGAGCCAATTCCACCCGCTGCCAATAACGGCAAAGTAGTGGCTTTCCGCACTGAAGGAATCAACGACAGAGTTGTGGTTTCCTCTCTCCCATTATGCCCGCCGGCTTCAAAACCTTCGGCAACAATGGCATCCACTCCTGCCTCTTCACATTTGGCCGCAAAAAACGAACTCGACACCACATGCGCCACTGTAATTCCCTTTTCCTTTAACCAGCCGGTCCATTTTTTCGGGCTACCTGCCGAAGTAAAAACCACAGGTACTTTGTGTTTGGCAATAATGTCCATAATACGTTCGGTTTCGGGATAAAGCAAAGGCACATTCACACCAAAAGGTTTATCGGTAGCCGCTTTGCACTTAATAATGTGTTCTTCCAGGGTTTCAGGATGCATCGATCCGGCACCAATTAACCCAAGTCCGCCACAATTGCTAACTGCCGAAGCCAGTTTCCAGCCCGAACACCAAACCATACCTCCCTGAATTACGGGGTATTTTATATTGAATAATTCACAAATTCTATTCATAACACGAATTTTAAAGATCGTTAGAAACTACGATTACAAAGTTGACAAATCTAAATCCAGGAATAGTATAACCGGGTGGTCAGAAAAAATAGTTAACGATTATTTTTTGTCATCGATGGCTTCTTCCAGGATGTTCTTCTCTAGAATTTCAATGAGTGCCTCTTTCGAAATGCGGCGTTTTATCTCACCTTTCTGCGACACCGAGATAGAACCTCGTTCTTCGGAAACGACAATACAGAGTGAATCTGAATTTTCTGTCATTCCTACTGCGGCCCGGTGACGTAATCCCAAGGCCTGATCGAGTTCCTTTTGCGTAAGTGGTAAAATACACCCCGCCGCTACAATTCGGTTTCCTTTTATAATGATGGCCCCGTCGTGAAGTGGCGAGTTCTTAAAAAATATGGTACGAATCAAAGAAGACGATATCCGGGCGTTGATTTTCTCGCCTGTATGAATTTGTTCGTCTAACTCCAAATCTCCGGCAATAACGATCAATGCCCCGGTTTTCGATTTCCCCATGGAAACACAGGCATCAACCAGGCTGTCGATTTGCTGATGATTGATTGTTTTTACTTTACCGGCTCCAAATAATTTATCGAGCGAAAGAACCTTGTTTACATTGTAATTGGTACCGATAAATACCAGGAATTTGCGTATTTCGGGATGAAAAACAACAATGAGTGCCAGTACACCTACACCAATAAACTGCCCCATAATGGAACCCAGCAGCTCCATATTTAGTGCTCTTACAATCAACCAGAATAAGTACAGCGAAAACAGCCCGATTACAATATTAAATGCCACCGTTCCTTTTATCAAGCGGTAGAGCTGGAAAAGCAAAAATGCCACCAGCAAAATGTCGAGAATATCAAGAAAACGTACGGTTATAAATGCCGGCATTATATCAGTGTTGCTTTAATTTCACAAAAAATCTTTACTGCCTCAACCGCTTCTTTAACGTCGTGAACACGTAAAATATCCGCTCCGCCCATTAAGGCAAGCGTGTTGGCAACTGTGGTTCCGTTCAGTGCCTCTTCCGGCGTAATATCCAAAGCTTTCCAAATCATCGATTTTCTGCTTAATCCAACCATCACCGGCAACTGGAATACTTTAAACGCATCCAAACGGTTCAGCAATTCGTAATTATGATCCAGGTTTTTACCAAATCCAAATCCCGGATCAAGAATTATATCTTTTACTCCAAACTTTGTTAAACGTTTTACCTTTTCGGCAAAATACGACGAAACATCTTTTATTAAATCATCATACTGCGGATCATCCTGCATGTCGCGTGGTGTTCCCTGAATATGCGATAAAATATAGGGCATCTGCAGTTTCCCGATGGTTTCAAACATTTTCGAATCGAGCGTTCCTCCTGACACATCGTTAACAATTATCGGCCCGATTTCATCAATTACGCGCACGGCCACCCACGATCGGAACGTATCAATGGAAATTGGAATTTCGGGAAATTCGTTTCGAATCGCCCGCACTGCCGGAAGCAACCGGCCCAGTTCAATTTTTGTTGAAATATTTTCGGCACCCGGCTTGGTTGAAACGGCGCCAACATCAATAACTGTAACACCGGCAGCAACCATCTGCTCAACAGCGGTTAACATCGTTTTCTCATCTTCCATTTTTCCCCCGTCGTAAAAGGAATCAGGCGTTATATTTACAATTCCCATAACAATTGGGATGGAAAGATCTATAATACTGTTCCCCAACTGAATCGAACTATTACGTTTTAGGAATTTGCCAGCCGACTGCGTAATCAACATCAGGTCAAAAGCTTTTATGTTTAACAAATTATTTACAACCTGTAACAAGTCGTTAACTACAAATGTAAAATAAAACGGCTCAATTTTCTCATTTTTTAATACTTTTATCCCTCATTTTAAACAGCATGGAAAAAACAAACAAACAATATGACCAGGTAATCTCAATTTGCAGAAACATTTTCTCAAAAAAGATGACCGACTACGGAACTGCGTGGAGAATACTTCGTCCGCAATCGCTTACCGACCAGATATATATTAAAGCACAGCGTATTAGGAGCATAGAAGAGAAAGGTGTTACTAAAGTTGACGAAGGTGTAAAACCTGAATTTATTGGGATCATTAATTATTGTATTATGGGTTTAATTCAACTGGAACTGGGCCCTGCTGATGAAGAAATGCCCAACGAAAAAACACAGGCACTTTACGACTCTTACTTTGAGAAGGCCAAAAAGTTGATGATGGACAAAAACCACGATTACGGCGAGGCCTGGAGAAATATGCGAATTAGCTCCTACACCGATTTAATTCTGATGAAAATTAAACGTACCAAACAAATCGAAGACAATCAGGGTAAAACTATTATTTCGGAGGGCATTGATGCCAACTATATGGACATGATAAACTATGCCGTTTTTGCTATGATTAAAATTGAATTCGAAAACGAAAATTAAGCTTTTAGTATGAAGATAGTCAAGCATATTTCCCGTATTCTATTTGGAATCGTTTTTATCTTTTCAGGATTTGTAAAAGGAATTGATCCGCTGGGATCGACATATAAATTCACCGACTATTTTCATGCACTTGGAATGGAGTGGCTGATTTGGGCCGCATTCCCGCTGGGTGTGTTGCTTGCATTTGGCGAGTTTGCCATTGGTGTGGCTTTTCTGTTTAACTGGTGGATGCGTTTATTCTCGTGGCTGGGTTTACTGTTTATGGCCTTTTTCACACCACTAACCCTCTGGATTGCACTAAAAAATCCGGTAACCGATTGTGGATGTTTTGGCGATGCACTTGTTATTTCAAACTGGGAAACTTTCTATAAAAACCTTGTATTTATTGGGCTTGCCATTATTGCGGTGCTTAACCGAAATTGGTTTGCCAATCAGATAAAAACCAAACTACCTGCAGTACTGAGTATTCTTACTTTTGTCGTTTATTTTGGTATTGTGTTTCATTCCTACAATCATTTGCCGCTGTTTGATTTCAGACCCTATAAAATCGGGACCAACATTCCTGATGCCATGAGTACTCCGGAGGGAGCTCAAAAAGAAGTTTACGAGAATATTTTCTATTACAAAAACAAAAATACAGGAGAAGTTCAAAAATTCACGGAAGAAAACTATCCGTGGCAAGATACCACCAATTGGGTTTACGATAATCTGGAGTCGATTTTGGTTCAAAAAGGTTACGAACCCCCTATTCATGATTTCACCATTGAAACCCCTGAAGGTGACAACATTAGCGATTTCTTTATTTACGACGAACAATATGTTTTTATGCTGGTTGCCTATGATTTGGCCAAATCGGAAACAAAATCGCAGGAGAATATTAATACACTGGCCGGTTGGGCAATGGAACAAGGTTTATCGTTTATTTGTCTCACCTCATCGTTACACGACGAAGCAATGGCTTTTGCCGAAGTTAATAGTGCACCTTACGAGTTTTTTAACTGCGACGAAATAACACTAAAAACAATGATTCGTTCCAATCCGGGATTGATAGTGTTAAAAGACGGAACTATAATGGGGAAATGGCACTACAACGACATCCCTACTCCGGAAGAATTTGAGGCAGAATTTATGACGGAATAAATGGCGAATCGCTGAAAAGAGAATTTGATAAACTGAGAAATTGCAAATGAGGTTGAGACTGAGGCCACTTACAGCTTTGGGCCTGGTACTCCTGCCTCTAAACACATCAATAAATAGTTAATTGTAAAAAAACTATATTTTCATCTACCCGAATATTCAACAAATCGTCTAAATTTGTGTGCGATTTTGAAATATCTAATAATCTAAAATTCAATAATATGAGACAAAAGATAGTAGCAGGAAACTGGAAACTTAACACCACTGTTCAAGAAGGTGTTGAATTGGCAAAAGCAGTTGATACAATTGTTGCAGAGCAAGGTGCTGAAGATGTAGTAGTAGTATTAGGAGTTCCTTTTACTCACCTTACAAAAGTTGCAGAAACTGTTAACACTGAACGTATTGGTGTTGCATCTCAAAACTGTGCTGCTGAAGCAAAAGGTGCTTACACTGGTGAAGTTTCAGTGAGCATGATCAAATCTACCGGTGCTAAATATGTTATTTTAGGTCACTCAGAGCGTCGTGAGTATTATGGCGAAACAAGCGAGACTTTAAATAAAAAATTAGCTTTGGCGCTGGAAGCCGGATTAACTCCAATTTACTGTTGTGGCGAAGCTTTGGATATTCGCGAAGCAGGAACTCACAACGATTTTGTAGTTAACCAATTGGAAGAAACAGTATTCCAACTGTCTGCTGACGATTTCAAAAAAATTGTGATTGCTTACGAACCAATCTGGGCAATCGGAACCGGTGTTACTGCAAGTTCTGACCAGGCTCAAGATATGCACGCAAACATCCGTGCTGCAATCGCGTCTAAATTTGGAGAAGAAGTTGCTGAAGGTACTTCAATCCTTTACGGAGGAAGCTGCAATCCTAAAAATGCAAACGAATTATTCGCCAATAAAGATGTTGATGGGGGTTTAATTGGGGGTGCATCTCTTAAAGCTGAAGATTTCATTGGAATCATTAATGCATACTAGGAATTAAGCAACACGCTTAAAAACATACTTTTAAAGCCACATTTTTGTTTAACAACAAAATTGTGGCTTTAATTTTATTTAAACATTTTGCTGTAATCAAACAATATTTTGAAGTAATTATTACTTTTATACTCGGAATTTCTGACAAATTAACGCAAGCAACAAAAATTCTGGTCTTCTGGCTGACGTTATTTTGCTGAAATTTATAAACCAACTTCAAAAAAAACAGTACAATGAAAAACCAAATTTTAATCGTATCATTTGTTTTAGCCCTCTTTCTTTCCGGTTGTAATTCTTCAAAAAAAACAGATGAGGTTGCATCCTATTCCTACGAAGAAGAAAAAGTTGAAATGAGTGCTGAGTTAAAGGCAAAAATGCCGGACTGGGTAGAGGAAGGCAAAATTTGTTACGGTTTGGTAGTTCAGATAACGGAAGATAACGTTCCGGTAAAAGGAAAAGCTATAAAGGCAAAAGTTGTACAAATTGGAGAAGATGCGGTAAAAATGAAAGCTCTCGAAACTGTAAGCCTGATGGAAGTGGAAGGTTGCAGCAAAATGGGTATTTCGAAAGGTGAGACCTGGGATGAAAATGATGGTGACTTCTACCTTACTCGCGAAGAAGCGATTAACAGGTTGAAAGAAATGAAGGTGTATAAAGATTCAGGGAAAGTTACCGTTGACTAATCTTCTATTCCATTTCCAATGACTGACAGTCAGATAATAAAGGAAATACAAAAAGACAATAACCTCGCCTTTCGGGCATTAATTAATAAATACAAAAAACTTGTTTTTAATACGGCATTCCGACTTGTAAAAAACACTTCGGATGCCGAAGACATTTTTCAGGATGTATTCCTGGAGATCTATAAGTCGTGTGCATATATCCAAAACGACGACGATCTTACCATGTGGATTTATAAGATATCGTACAATAAATCGATTAGCTTTTTACGAAAAAAAAATCCGGCAAAAGCCAATAACTCCCCCGACGAAAAAAATACAACTGAACCTAACAATAAAAGATTTATTGAAAACGCTACTCCTTCAAAACAGCTGGAAGAGAAAGAAAACATTGCCCACCTTTACCGTTTAATAGATCAACTTCCCGACAAACAGAAAACCGTTTTACTCTTACATAAATTTGATGGATTAACACAAAAAGAGATTTGTGAAAAACTAAACTTGTCCATCGACTCGGTGGAATCCCTTATTTATAGAGCTAAAAAGAACTTACGACAGAAGCTTACAGAATACTTAAAACTTAATTCCTGAAAAAATGGAAAAGAAAAAACAAACCATAAAATGGCTGAATATTTTTTTGCTGATAATCAACATATCTGCATTTGCCACTTTTTTGTATATGAACCAAACCCAAAAATCAGAAAATACTGAAGCTTTTAATTCGGATGAATATTTAAAAGAAGTATTACAATTATCTGATAAACAATATGAGGAGGTCATGGAACTCGATCAAAAAGTATTTCGCAACTACCAGGTACTTATCGATATCCAATGCGAAACAAATTTTGAACTTGTTAAAGAGCTTTCATCTGAAAATCCTTCAGAAGAAGAATTAAAACGACTTACCGATAAAATTGGGAAATACCATACAGCTGTAAAACGACAAACCGTAACTCATTTTAAAAACATAAAAAGTGTTTGCGACGACAATCAAAAACTTTTACTCGATAAATTATTGCTCGAAATGATGGAAGCTGGCGATCAGTGCGAATACTGTAATAAGGCCTCTTGCTCGCGAAGAAATCAACTTGACAAAAAATAATTTTAAAAATATGTTCCTTTTTGCGCCGGATTTTAATTTCATTTTCGTCTTATAAAATAAGAATGAATTACAATAAGTTAGAAAATAATAGCTCGTCCCAACAATCTGATAAATTTTCAGAAAATAACATTTCTATTCAGGTAGAAGAGATTTTGTCTGTTTTAGATGTTGATTCTGTTATTCCTGATGGATTAGTTGATAGAGTTATTGATAGCAAAGAGACCTTTATAGAAAAAAACCATTTCAATTTTGATTTTTCCAAATACCTTCAAATTGCCGTTGTATTTGCTGCTGCAATTTCTATTGGAATTCTGATGGGAAAGAATGCTGACATTGCCTCATTTCGCAAAAGTCAGGACAAAAAAGAAAAGGCTTTGATCGAATTACGAGAAAGGTACCACCTAACTAACAACGACTCATTCGGAAGATTATAATATACAAACCGGTTGAATTACTTATTCAATCCGATATTATTAAATACAAAATGAAACTAAAAACCAAAGGTACCAACTGGCCGCGCCTTACTGTTCAGTGGGGAGTTATTCTGTTTATTCTGATTTTGGCTTTTATGCCAAAACTAACCAAAATTACCACCCCCGATTTCGAGGCATATTGTCCCTTCGGCGGTTTGCAGGCGTTGGGAAGTTATCTTTTAAGTCAGGCACTTTCGTGCACCATGACAAGTGCACAAATAGTAATGGGTATTTTGCTTTTTGCAGGAGTGCTTTTATTTAGCAAATTATTCTGCTCGTACATTTGTCCGATAGGAACGGTTAGTGAGTGGCTGGGGCGACTTGGCGACAAATTAAAAATCAGGTTTACAATTTCTGGTATTTTCGATAAAGTTTTACGTTCGTTAAAATACATCTTACTCTTCGTAACACTTTTTTACACCCTGCAATCGAACGAATTGTTTTGTAAAAAATTCGACCCATATTTTGCTCTTGCATCGGGTTTCAACTCCGATGTTGTAGTGATTTATGCCATTATTACAATTGTTCTGGTTGTATTTGGATCGGTATTTATTCGCTTGTTTTGGTGTAAATACCTTTGTCCGCTTGGAGCCATCTCAAATATTTTCAAGTTCTCACTGTTTTTTGTTGCCACACTCGCTATTTATCTAATTCTGTTAAAAGTTGGTGTTGAGATAAGTTATGTCTGGCCGTTGGCTATTGCTTGTGCCGGCGGATATGCCATTGAACTGTTTGGGCAAAAAAGCAAGTTTTTCCCACTGGCTAAAATTACCAGAAACACATCAAGTTGCATCGACTGCCAATTGTGTTCAAAAAAATGTCCGCAAGCAATTGATGTTGCTTCTCTGAAAGTAGTAAAGCACGTTGATTGCAACTTATGCGGCGATTGTTTGTTGGTTTGTCCTGAAAAAAACACACTTACCATAAACAAACGTAAAGAATTTAAATGGCTTCCAATTGTTGCAACAGTTGTATTGGTTACACTTGGAGTATTTGTAGGTAAACTATGGGAAGTTCCAACCATCGATATAAAATGGGGCGAACCGGAAGAAATTGAAAGTGCTGAAATTTTTACCCAATCGGGATTAAAAAATATAAAGTGTTACGGAAGTTCGATGGCTTTTGCCAATAAGATGAAAACCGTTGATGGCGTTTATGGAGTTGCAACCTATGTAAAACACAACCGTGTAAAAATGTATTACGATTCGGACCGACTGACCGAAGAAAAAATACAGGAATTACTTTTCACACCACAAAAGAAAGCACTTAAGGTTTTAGATAAAAATGTTGAAACCGTTTACGGAATGAGTTTAAAGCTCAATAATTTTTTCGACAGTTACGATTTCAGTTATCTGGGAGCCATGCTGGGAAAAGAAACAAATGCGATTGGACTAATTTCAGAATTTGACTGCCCGGTTGTGGTAAAAATATATTTCCCTGAAGAAATTGAGAATATAAAAGAATTATCCAACCTGATTGAATCGAAAGAATATACATTTGAAACCACTCAGGGACCGCGTACGATTAAATTGGAGTATGAAATATCGGGCACTCCTGAATACTTTACGATATCAAAAGAAGAATATATTGGTTCCCTGTTTACACCATTTATAAAAACATTTAATTACCGAAATGACTACACCAACAATGTAATTAGGACCTACACGTTACCTTTAGGAAATAATAGCCAATTAAGGAACCGGTTCTCGTATATAGTAAGTCATCTGTCAAATGACGATGGCATTGTTGAATTTGAAACCGGACTAGATTCAAGTTTTCAGGAAATTGCCAAAATTGCTTATGTCGATTCGATGACGAATGTGGGGAACATAGAACAGGCTTTGCTAAGCGATACACTTATAATCTCCTACTCCAACGGACGACAAGGAAAAGTGCTAAATATGTTTGATTTTTCGGAAGAAATCAAAAGTGCTATACAACAAGAGCAACAAGATTAAAAGTTTAAATAACCTATAAAAAGTGCGTATGAAAAATTTTACTTTATTAATTATCTTTTGCTTGATGGCATTCTTTAGCAGTGCCCAACAAGCAACATTCAACTGGAAGCTCGATACTATAGCTTCGACGAATAATTTACAAGCAATGACAGTCAATTCCGATGACGGCAACTCAGTTATTATTGGCTACGATAATACATTCCTAAAATCGACAGATAGTGGTAAAAGCTGGAAAAACAAATCTATGTTTGATCCGGATTATGATTTTATAGGAATGGCAAATGCCAAAGACGTTATATTTATTTCTTCCAGAAGAACAAAAGTTATTGACTTCCCTTCGAGTGGATATCCAGATGTTTATGTTTCTGGGGTATTACTAAAAAGTACTGATATGGGGGCAACGTGGGAAGCTCTCGATATCAATTCTGCAGGTTTTGGTGATGATGTTACTGTAAATCCAAATGCCGATGGTGGATATGCAAAAGATATTTATGCTATTGCTGCCATGAATAAAGATACTATTATTGGATATGCAGGATGGTACGATCAAACATCAGGATCCAAAGTTTCCCGAGGAGCAGTATTCAGAACAAACAATGGTGGAATCACTTGGTGGAAATTAACTCCTGATCTGGGATCAGGTATTATCAGTAGTATTGAGGTGAAAGATACTGTTGCTGCATTTGGAGGTTTAAAAAGTATGTATTTTACTAATTTAATTACTGATTCGATAACAAATATTTACCCCAACCTGGCTGTTGGTACTGACAGTAACTTATTCGTCAACAATATTACTTTTGTTTCTCCAAAAGAATTCTATGTAACCACAACAACTGACGGTATTTTCAAGACTGAAGACGAAGGAAAAACATTTGCCCAATTACCGGGAGTAACCGGTGGATCCAACGATTTAATTGTAATAAATGATTCAACCCTTCTTGTTCTGGGTAGTGCTGCAAAGTCAAAATTATCTACGGATAGTGGTGCAACATGGAGTGATTGTTATCCGGGCGCTACCTGTTATAAAATTGGAGGCATCATAGGCGATACGCTCTATGCAATGGCAAATGAAGTGGCGTATAAATGTGCAGTAGCTGATTTAATTACAAAAACTCCATCGTGGACAACAGTTAAATTGTTTGATGGAGAAAGGTTGCAAAAAATGGCCATTTGCGATGATAACAATGCAGTTATTGCCGGATTTGGAGAAAATAGTATGTACACTTCTGATGGAGGATTAACATGGAATAATTCTCAACTTCCTGATGATTATATGGAAGACGTTGACTTCGACTTCAACGACTTAAGTTCAATCGGTGATAATGCTTATTCTACTGTTCGCAGATTTAAAATAGCAGATCTTTCTGATATTGATTCAGTACAAGATTTATACATGGAAGGATTACTTTTAAAAACTGAGGACAACTGGGAAACATCAACGATCCTTGATGCATCAAAAATAGGAGCTGACGAAGGGGATGATCCTACTATGAATCCACAGCTTGATGAGTGCTGGGGATTTAATCCCTATACCGTAGAATGTGTTGATGCTAACACAGCTTATGTTTGGGGCAATTGGTACGAAGATGTAACAGAAGGGAAAAAGAAAGACAGAAGCCGAGTATTTAAAACCGTTGATAGTGGAGATTCATGGACAGGAATATCCCCTGACTATGGCAATGCATACATAACCGATATTGAATTTAGTAATGATACCGGTTATATTGCAGGTAATAAGATTTTAGTAAAAACAACTGATGCCGGTGCAACTTTAATTGATCTTTACCCCAATATGGTTGCAGTAAATGATGGTGACAGCAGTATTTTTTTAAAAACTATACACATGATTTCCACTCAAGAGTTTTACATTCCAAGTACAAGCGATGGAGTTTTTATTACAACAAATGGTGGCGAAACATTTACAAAATTTGAAGGAGTTACCGGAACTAATGATATTATTAAGCTTGATGCAAACTCATTCTTATGCATGGGACTTACGTCCAAATCTTACTTCACAAATGATGCTGGAGCAACGTGGCAAAATGCATCGGCCGGTACAACGGCCTACAGTATTGGTGAGATATTAAGTGATACATTGTACGCTCTGGGAAAAGGCCAAGTAATGAAAATAGCATTATCCGACCTGGATTTGGAAACTGGTCTTTCCTTTGCTCTTGTACGTCCCGGACTTAACGTTTTTTACGAACCAACAGCTGTAAAACTGGTTTCAACCGAGGGTGACATTGAACGTTGTGCAATGTATTCAATTACCGGAAAGTTGGTCTCGTTAACCGAGCCCAATAGCCAAACTAAAAAGTTTAACACCAGTGAATTTCCAACCGGAATTTACATTGTAAATACAATTGTCAAAGGCAAACGTTATATAAACAAAATATCAATCAAATAATTTGGGTATCTTAAATGCGTCATCCCGACCGTTGAAAAACCATTCGGGATGACGCATTAAAAATCAATTACAAAACCAACGCCAGTATTCCATGTCCGGAAAGCCAATTCAATATATTTTCACACTGTGTTTTTGTTTGCTATGTGTTCTGCCAGTGCTTGCCCAGCAAAAAGTAACCGTTAGCGGAACAATAACCGATGCAGAAACAAAAGAACCTATTGTTTATGCCAACGTGGCTTTCCCCGATCTCGGCATTGGTACTTCTTCGGATGAAAAAGGAGAATTTACAATACAAAATGTTAATGTAGGCAACTATACCTTATCGGTTACTTACATTGGTTATAAAGAATACTCAATCAATATCACTTTAAATAAGGATGTTGATTTAAAAATTAAACTTCAGCAACAATCTCTCGGATTAAAGGAAGTTTTGGTTACTGCTGAAAGTTCAAAAAGCGGAGCTACATCTTCTAAAATAAGAAGCGAAGCCATCAGTCATGTGCAAGCGTCAAGTATAAAAGATGTTATGCAGCTAATTCCCGGAAATATTTCTGAGAATCCTGATTTATCAAAACCGGGGAAAATAAGTATTCGCGAGATAGGTGACGATGTTAACAGCGCCTTGGGAACATCAATAATTGTCGATAATATTCCTCTATCCAATGATGGCAACATGCAACAAAGTATTCAGGGTGGTTTTCAATCCGTTGCAGGAACAGGTGTTGATTTGCGATCCATATCCGTTGATAACATTGAATCCATAACAGTTGATGTTGGAATTCCATCGGCCGAACATGGAAACCTTACATCAGGAGCAGTTCATATAAAAACAAAAGCCGGTGGATCAGCATACAATGCAAAACTGCAGACCGATCCACATACAAAACAAGCCTATTTAGGGAAAGGTTATCTTTTACAAAAAGATTTAGGCGTAATTAATGTCGATTTTGGGTACACACAATCCTATAAAAACCTGGTAGAACAAACAGACCTTTATAAACGAATAAACGCCACAACAAAATACTCAAAAACATTTTTCAGAGGAAAATCACCGCTGCAACTCGATGTTAAGCTGGACTTTATAAATAGTCTGGATGGTAAAAAATGGGATCCAGATATGATTTTGGAAGAAGAAAACCATTCTAAAGATCAACAATTCAGATCTAATTTAACAGCTAATTGGTCGCTCGACAAACCGTACATAACCAACCTCTCATTTGATTTTGGTTTTGATAAAACCTGGCAGGAAGGATTCGAAAAAATATGGGAACAATCATCAAGTGGCCCTAATTTTTTCTCTACCGCTACCGAAGATGGTGAATACGAAATTCAATATGGCCCATCAGGCTATTATTCTGAGGTTACATACGACGGAAAACCATTTAATGTCTATTCAAAACTTAAAGCAAAGCTGTTTAAAAAGACAGGAATACTTACCAATAATATTATGCTGGGTGCCGAATGGAGAACAACTGGCAACAATGGCGCCGGCAGAATATTTGATCCCACAAAACCACCATCAGGAGGTGGTACACGCCCTCGCCCATTTACTGATATTCCGTCACTAAATCAATTCTCACTTTTTGCTGAAGACAAAATAATCCTCGATTTGGGGACAACTGAATTAAACATTATGGCTGGTTTACGAATGGATAATATACAGCCTGACGGTTTGTTTAAAACAAATGGAAGTATTGGCATTGATCCAAGGATTAATATCAAATACGGAATTCTGAACCGCAAAAACAACTCACTTTTCAGAGATTTAAGTTTTAGGTTTGGATACGGACAAACTACAAAAGCTCCAACACTAAACCATTTGTATCCGGATAAAAAATACAACGATGTAGAAAGTTTTAATTACTATCCCGATTTGATTGTTTACACTACTGATGTGGTAGAAGACACCCGTAATTATAACTTAAATCCGTCAAAAGGCAATAAATATGAAACAGGACTGGATTTCCAAATAAAAAAAGTAAAAGGAAGAGTCACTCTTTTTTACGAAAAATTTACCGGTGGATTTGATCTTGACCGGACATATTATCCAATTGCATTCCGCGATTACAATACCATTGATGCCGGTTTGAATCCTTATTATGTTTCGGGAGAGGGAATTTATTACAACGACGAAACAACAGGAAATGCAGTTGCCGTTGGATACGAAGATGACGTAACTTTCAGAACCTATTCGGTATATCGAAATGCCAACCGCAGAATAAAAAAAGGAGTGGAATACAGTTTAAATACCGGAACCATTGAAGCACTTCGCACTTCTTTCAACATAACCGGAGCCTGGTTTTATACCGAATCGTATTCTGCCAATGCACCTTACTGGGAACGCGAATATTACACCGAATATACAGGGAACTCTAGTTCGCAGGAATCTTTTGCCGTTAAATTTACTGATGAACATGGTTATGGAACAATTGCAGAGCGGCTAAATACTAATTTTAGTATTATCAACCACATTCCCGAATTGCGGATGTTAATTTCGTTAAACACGCAGGTTGTATGGTTTCAAAAAGACCGCAGAAAGTTCTACCCTGAAACGCACAAATTATATACACTTTCGGAATTACGTGATTACCTTGACAATGCTGATTTGTTCAGTTATGAAAATGAAGATGATTTTTATTACTACATACCGGTAAGTTATAAAGGTTACGACAATATAGAGCATGAATATACTATTGCTGATTTTGAAGAGCCACTAAACCAAAATGCAATTGAGAAAATAGCAGCTTATCGGTTTGCGGAAGAAACTATGCCGGTTTTAGTTAAATGCGATATTAAAATATCAAAAGATATTGGCGATCGGTTTAAACTTTCGTTTTATGCGAATAACTTTCTAAATATCAGGCCATGGTACCTGAGTAGCCGCGAGGGCACTTATAAACGCCGCAACCAGGTTCCATATTTTGGTGCCGATATTAAAATGCAGTTTTAATCCAATAAGAATGATAAAAAAGTTGAAAATATTACTTCTGGTCTTTGCATTTTCATGCACAAGCACTTATGATATTCCTTCAGCTTTTGAAGTAAATATTCTGGTTACATACCCCGATGCTTTTAACAATGGAAATCCAATTTCAAACACTGAGGTAAAAGTACAAAACATCCAAACCGGAAGAGAATACAGTGCAACTACCAACGACTCGGGAATTGCTACGCTTAACGTTCGTGGCGGGAATTACGATATAGTAGTTTCGCTATCCGAAGAACACGAAATAGAGATTGACGGTTATCCAATCCGAAAAACGATACTTTTTAGCGGCACTTTAACCGGGCAATTAGTTACATTTGATAAAGAAACGTTTACCATTAAAACGGAATATTCAATTGCAAATGAAGGATTTGTAATTAAAGAGCTTTATGTGTCCGGCTCCAGAACTCCGGAAGGGAAAGCATATGGAGCCGATAAATTTATTGAGATTTATAACAATTCTGATCAGGTTTTATATGCTGACGGGCTTTGTTACGGATTAGTTTATCCAATTTCTACTGAAAAACCTACAACTTTTATTGATAAAAATGGCGATCTTTTAGATCGATGCCCGGTTTGGAGTTTTGTCTCAATAGTTCCAGGTTCAGGAACTGATTATCCTATTCAACCAGGTAAATCATTTATTCTTGCTCTTTCAGCATTAAATCATAAAGATGATCCAAACGGAAATCCAAATTCGATTGACCTCTCGATTGCAGATTGGGAATTGCACTCAGATAATAGCATGTACATTGACGTACCATCTGTACCAAATGTTCTTATGCAGCGCATTAACAAAGGAAATATTTCTCTAAGTGTTAGAGGTCAGGTTAGTATACTATTTAGGTTACCTTCCAGTAATTTAGAAACTATATTTACTGATGTGGATAATTATATGGTGGAGCCTGGAGGCGTAAAACAATGCTTTATGGTGCCCTGGAGCTGGATAATTGATGGTGTTGAAAATGCAAGACTTGATGACGATGGAGTATACAAACGGCTTCATTCAAGCATTGATGTGGGGTATATTCAATTTCGAGGCAGCTATGAAGGTGTCTCTATCCGCAGAAAAGTAAAGGAAGTAATAAACGGGCGGGTGGTTTATAAAGACACAAATAATTCAGCCGAAGACTTTTTAACCAACCAACAACCGCAACCGGGTGTAATTGAAACAAATTAAATGTAAAACAAATTTTGAAACATCACGCAATGACAAAATTAATTACCATACTATTTTTCTTTTTTCTTCTGGCTTGCACGCAGTATGATGTTCCTTCGGCGTACACTGTTGAAGTACAAGTTACTTATCCCGAAACCATTAACAACGGTGGTTTTATTGCCAACGCCAATGTAAATATTGAAGACAAACAAACTGGCAGAACATATACTGCCACCACAAATTCAAGCGGACAGGCATTTTTTGAGTTGCGCGGAGGAAATTATGACATTACGGTTTCTACTTCTGAAGAACATGAAATTGAAATAGATGGATATACAACCAGAAAAACCTTACTGATTAACGGGGCTTTAACAAATCAAATTGTTGATGAAGCAAATATCCAACTTAAACTGCAAACCAGTTTCTCTATAGTAAATGAAGGATTTGTAATTAAAGAGTTATATGTTTCGGGTTCAAGAACGCCTGAAGGTAAAAATTACAATGCAGATGCTTTTGTTGAGATTTACAATAATTCAGATAAGGTATTATACTCTGATGGTTTATGTTTTGGTACGGTGCATCCTATAACCACATTTCGTCCCAGTCCCTGGGTTGATAGCGAAGGAAATCTACTCGACCGAATTCCTTGCTGGGCGTTTGTTGCCATTGTCCCGGGTTCGGGAACAGACTATCCCATACAACCAGGAAAATCATTCGTTATTGCTTTAAACGGGATAAATCATCGTGATGACCCAAATGGAAATCCAAACTCGATTGATCTTTCGAATGCAGATTGGGAGTTTTGTGTTGAGGATAACGGTTACTATGTTGATGCGCCAGGTGTACCAAATATATTAATGCAAAAAGTATCCTTAATGGGTGTGCGTGCGATGGTGCTAAGTTTAAAAGGACAGGTTTCAATTTTATTCAGGCTACCATCAACAAATATTGGTGAAGAATTTACCAATCCTGATAATTTTATGATTCAACCCGGTGGATCCGAACGGTGTTTTATGGTTCCTTACAGTTGGGTAATTGATGGTGTTGAAAACGTTCAGCTCAATGACCTTGGAGTTTATAAACGATTACCAACTTCTATCGACCTGGGTTATATACAACACCGTGGATCAGGGGAAAAAGTTTCTATTCGGCGAAAAGTGAAAGAAGTAATAAACGGAAGGGTTGTTTATATGGATACAAATAATTCAACTGAAGATTTTTCAACCAATCAGGATCCGCAACCCGGTGTGATATCAGCCTATTAGTATATGAAATTAATGAAGAATATAATAGAAACCATATTGTTCTCGCTACTTCTGGCAGGGTTTTGTAATGCTACCGAGCCTGGCGATTCAATTCAGGAAGGTACATCTATTTCAACAAAAAAAATAATGTTGCTGCAAACTCCCTGGTCATTCTCCGAAAATGCAGCATCACTATCCTTTTTTGGCTACGATCAAAAAATTGGATCAGCGTCGGTATACTCAGAACTACAAGACAAAAATTACCGATTATATCGCGAAGGAGATAACATTTTCAAAGCCGGTTTTGTAACCGATGGTTTTGTACAATACAAAAAATGGAATTTCTATGGAAACTTCAACTATTTCAGCAAAAAAGAAGATAATGTAAAGTGGGTGGGAGTAATGAATCCCTATGACGATAATCCTTATACCATTGGCGATTCCATTGGCGGAGATTATTCGAAAGAATATTTTAATATGGAAGGCAAAGGTGCATACCTGCTTAGCAACTTGCTAACTTTTGGCTTTGATGTAAAATATTCAACAGGAGTTGGAGCAAAACGAAAAGATCCGCGACCCGAAAATACAATCACCTCGTTTGATATCTCACCTGCGCTACTTTTATCTCTTAATAAAATAAAACTAGGAGCTAACTTTCGATATGTAAGTAGTAAAGAAGACATTGAAATATCGACGATAACAAACAACACTTTTTATACATTTCATTTTAAAGGACTTGGTGTTTACACTTCCACGCCCGAAGAAGATGACCAGATTTTTATCTCGAATTTATTGGGAGGCGGGTTACAATTTAATTTTAACGGAGATAAAATAAGCAACCTTACCGAAGTAAACTTTTACAAAAAAAGCACCGACATTAAACGGGGTACAACTTTCCCTTTACAAGTGGTTCTTCTGGAAAAATTTAATACCTCGGTAAATTCAACATTTATTTATTCTCCTTCCGAAAAGAAAATTAACCGCCTTGAACTGTTTTTTACCGACAAACACAATTATGGACACGAACCTGTTGTTGAACCTAAACTTGAAGCTGTAAACTACCAATGGTCAACCGCAGCAAAATATACTTTATACTGGCACAAAGAGAATGAATACGGGTTTAATTATTCCTTTTTTAATTTAATCGATAAAAACCGGTTTAACTGGGGGGCAACTCTTGCCGGACGACTGAACTCGAGTGAAATTACCTACTACTTTGTACCTGAATATAATCAACAAAAACTTAATATTTTCAACCTTGATGCAAGTATTGAAAAAGGATTTCAATATTCATCGGGCGATATCGTATTTGCTCTTACCAGCGGATACAGAAAAGGTTTCAACAGTAGTTTAAAATTTGTTGAGGACGAATCATTATTATCTACAGTCCAAACAGAAATGGTTAATCACGATTTTTATTATTACAATTCCGGTCTAATGCAATTTGGCGCCTCTGCAAAAATCGGGAAAAACATATCCATTTATCACAGTCCCATGCAGGTATTCATCGATGCCGGGTTTAAAGCATTGTTTTCGAATCTTGCCGATAATCCAAAATCCAAAATACTTGAAATTAAACTTGGGATGAATTTTTAAAAAGTAAATAAATGAATGCAATAGAATGCAACAACCTTACCCATTATTATGGGAAAAAACTGGTGTACGAGAACCTTAACATTCATGTTAAGGAAGGAAGTATACTGGGTTTGCTGGGAAAAAACGGAGCTGGTAAAACAACTACCATAAACATCCTGAACGGATTTTTACAGCCACGCAGTGGGGAGTGTTTAATTTATGGCGAAAATACGCAGCATTTAACGCCACAAAACAAAGCACGGATAGGATTTCTGATTGAAGGCCACGTACAGTATGCTTTTATGAATATTCATCAGATTGAAAAATTTTATTCCGGCTTTTACGAAAGGTGGAACAATAAGCCTTACTGGGAACTCATGTCGAAATTAAAAGTAACACCCACACAAAAAATATCAACCATGTCATGTGGTCAGCGTTCGCAAGTGGCGCTTGGTTTAATACTGGCCCAGGATCCGGATTTGCTGATCCTCGACGATTTTTCGATGGGACTCGACCCTGGTTACCGCCGCTTGTTTATCGACTATTTGCGCGAATATGCCAAAGCTAAAAATAAAACCATTTTTACCACTTCACATATCATTCAGGATATGGAACGCCTGATAGACGATGTACTGATTATGGATTACAACCGGGTTCTTACACAACGCAATGTGCACGAGTTTATGCGCGAGTTCAAACAATTTTATCTCGAGGTTGAAAATCCATCCATTGATCTGTCAAAAGAAGACTTTGTTGCCAACTTCGAAAAAGTAAACAACAAAGTTGAAATCTATACCTACGAATCAGACGAGGTGGTTTTAAGTTTTCTCAACAATAATGGAATAGCTTTTAAAAATTTCCAAAAAGTTGAGATGGGATTAGAAGATGCTTTTATTGGCTTAACAGGAAAATATTAAAAAAAGTCGAAAGTCGTGAGATGTAAGACGGAAGCAAAACTTTTGTCTTACATCTTCGGGCTTCGGTCTTCCAACTATAAAAAATTATGTGGAAATCAGTTATATACAAAGAATGGATAAAAACCAGATGGTTTATTATTCTTTATGCCGTTTTAGGATTGGCTGTTGTTGGTTATATATTTTTAAATGTGCAACGCGATTTTAAATTTAACGATGCCAACAATTATTGGTACACTATAATGTTTATGGGTGTGCGGTATTTTGGATCACTTAAATTTGTTCCGTTGTTTGGAGCTTTGGCAATTTCAGTTGCCCAGTTCTTTCCTGAAACTGTGAGCAAAAGAATAAAATTAACCTTTCATCTTCCGTTAAACGAAAACCGAGTTCTGTTAATGATGATGTTATACGGAACAGTTGGTCTTGTAGCGAGCTATTTCGTTCAGCTGGCTATGTTTTATGCATTGAGTGTTCTTTTTTTTCCATCGGACATTATTTTTCCGGCGCTGGCTTCAATAACTCCCTGGTTTTTATCGGGTTTGGCATGTTATTACCTGGCTGCATTAATTGTCTTGGAACCCGTATGGAAATATCGCATAGCCTACCTTGTTGTTGCAGGTACTTTTGTGCCGCTCTACGTTCAATCAGCCCCAACAGGTGCCTATGCCCCGGCTAATTTAGCCCTGACATTATTGGTCATCATCATCAGTATTTCATTGTTATTTTCAGGATATCGATTTAGAAAAGGAGAAATGTAAAATGGTAAAACTTAGCAGATATTTTTTAGTAATTATAGCCATCATTGGATTTGGAATTGCACTTCCAAAATTGTATTGGGTAGCTTTTGCACAACCCATTCGCGCACCATTTATACAATACAGTTGTATCGACCACGATTTTATGCTCCTGCGGTCTGGAGACGAGGTAACACGCACAAATTCCAAAGGCGATACATTTACACGCGAAGAGTACGAAAACAAACTTCCATTAATGTACACGCGCCAGTTACTTATGAACAATACTATGCCCGATTCTATTGATGGCGTAGAAATGGATATGCACGATATAAGCAACAACCGGTCAACTTTTAGGGTTCGGCCAAAAGAAATTCATGCTCCCCTGCCTACCTTGTTTCCACTATTCGAGTCGCAATCGGGACGGGCTAATCTGGAAATGCCAAAAGATTTTTTCAGAATTACATGGCGGATGGAGTTTATCGATGCCGAATCGAACAAAGTAGATGAAGAAAAAAGCCGGATGTTTTCAGCCGTTCTTTACAAGCGAGGTTTTAAATTCCCTGCAAAATCGATAAACGGACTACCAACTACCCGCAAATCGTGCGACGAAGGTTATTTGGTTATTGATTCTGCGGATCAGTTATTTCATATAAAGTTGGTAAAAGGCTTACCTTTTGTTGAAAAAGCGGAACTTCCTGAAGGACTAAAATTCAGAAGCATTAATTGTGTCGACTTTAAAGACAAATTTTACTATGCCTATTTATTTTCAACCGATAACCACGTCTATGTTTTAACACAATACGACTATCAATTAGTGAAGTTAGATGTGGAAAACATAAATCCTGAAGAAAATGAAATTCGAATTTATGGTGATCTTTTTAACTACAATGTAATTAGCACAGGTGAAGGTGAAATTACTTCACAGGTTCTGGACAAGGATTACAATAAAGTAAATGAATACAACGAAATCTGGCCGGTTCGCGACGAACGAAAAGAAGGAAAAGTAGCTCAATTGTTGTTCCCGGCACAACTAAAAATGACAAATTCAAACTCCAGTTATGTTCGTTTCTTTTTTGAAGCGAACAAATCGTTTAACTGGATATTTTTAAGTCTGTTACTTATGGCTACTCAGTTTATGATTATACGAAAAAGAAAAGAAAATATTAAAAATCAACTGGTTGATTTAGGGATTATTGCAGTAACCGGAATATTTGGATTTATTGCCGTCAATTTTTTCCCGAACAAATTTTTTAAGTAATTGGAAAGTAACACAGCACAAACAGCCATTCAGAATTATGAGTGGCTGTTTTTTTATACCTTCGCGCCAAAATCAGAAATAATGGAATACCGTAAAATTAGCATACAAATCGATCCTTTTCAGGAATGGTTCCGCGATGTTCTGACATCACAGTTGGCTGAAATTGGCTTCGATAGTTTTGTAGAAATCGAAGAGGGATTTGAGGCATATATTCCTTCGCAACTTTTTAGTTTACGCGATTTTGACAAAGTAGTAAGTGCCTACGATGACGATTACGATTTTCTGATAAATTCGGAAATTATTGAAGACCAGAACTGGAATAAAGAATGGGAAAAGAACTACTTTAAACCGCTTGTAATTGGCGGCGAGTGTATGATTCGGGCACCATTCCACACAGAATATCCGAATGCCAAATACGAAATTATAATAGAGCCCAATATGGCATTTGGAACCGGAAATCACGAAACTACGGCAACCATTGTTGAATCTATTTTACAAAACGACCTCAGCGGAAAAACGATTCTCGACATGGGCTGCGGAACCGGTATTCTTAGTATTCTGGCATCGATGAAAGGAGCAAAACACATTACTGCCATCGATATTGACAAATGGTCGTACGAAGGAACCCTTGAAAATGCAAGCTTAAATAACATTCAAAATATCTCAGTAAAATTGGGCGATGCTGCTCTACTTGGCGATGAGAAATTTGATTTGATTTTTGCCAACATTCATAAAAATGTTTTACTGAACGACATGGAAGCCTATCACAATGTGCTCAACGATGGCGGAACTTTAATAATGAGCGGATTTTACACCGAAGACATTCCTGATATTAAAAACAAGGCAGAAAGTCTGGGTATGAAAGATGCCGGTTATGTAGAAAAAAACAACTGGACTGCGCATTCGTTTCTGAAAGAGATTGAATAAAATTGAAAACAGATTGAGTAAAGATTGCCAGATCCGTCTTTTCTATCTTTAATCAATCCTATCAATCTCATTTAATCTAATATCAACCTAATAAAACAAAACCATGCAGGATATTCTAAATTATTTTGTAAATCACCGTCATAATCTAAATGAAAAATTTGTTCCGAAGTCGGTTACAGGCAGAATTCATAAGTTAAACAGAAACGACCGGGATAAACTTAAATCGGAGCTTTTTACAAAAGCAAAAGAGTTTGAAACCAAAATTGACTTTTCTGCAATTGACTGGATACAAGTCTGTCTAAACGTAATTGACAAAAATGCATTTCATTTTAACCAGGTATTTTTTAGCCCGGGCCACGAAATTAAAGACGAAATACGAAACCTGTTGAGGCGTGCCGAATCGAGTGTTGATTTGTGCATATTTACCATTACCGACAACGAATTAGCCGGGGAAATTATCTCCTGCTACAAACGAGGTGTAAACGTACGCATCATAACCGACGATGAAAAAACAGAGGATAATGGATCAGAAATTTATCGTTTAAGTACTACCGAAATTCCGGTTAAAATTGATCATTCGCATTATCATATGCACAATAAGTTTGGGATAATTGATAACAAATTTGCCATTACCGGAAGTTTTAACTGGACCTACACAGCCACCAAACACAACCAGGAAAATTTACTGGCCACTTCGAAATTTGAAATTGTAAAACAGTACAGCGAAGAATTTGAACAACTCTGGCAAAAACTATTTGATTTGTAATAGAGACTCTGACCTTGGAATTTCCCAAATTTCCAGATCACGAATGTTCTTCCCATCTATCACAAAACGAAGTGCCGTACACACTTTATGAAATCCGTGTATTCCGGCGGCTCCCGGATTCATATGTAAAAAATCCAGCTTTTTATCGTAAATCACTTTTAAAATGTGCGAGTGCCCGCTTATAAATAAATTCGGCGAATTTGAATAAATATCGGGTTTTACATAACGTTCGTATCGTCCGGGATAACCGCCAATGTGCGTCATCCAAACATCAACATCCTCACATTTAAACCGCTGATGCATAGGATGCACAACCCGAACATCTTGCCCGTCGATGTTTCCGTATACGCCTCTTAGTAATTTAAACTCAGCCAGCTTATCGGCTGTTTCAATAGTACCAAAATCGCCGGCGTGCCAAATTTCATCTACATTTTCAAAAAATGAAAACAAGCGCTCGTGCAAAAATCCGTGAGTATCTGATAAAAGTCCTATTCGCTTCATTAATAAAGAAAGTCGGAAGTACAAGGTCGGAAGACTAAAGTTTTTAACTGGTCCTCACAGTCGAAGTTGCATTCCAGATTAATTAAACCCCCAATAATATTCCCAATTATGGAATCATGAATTACAATTGTAAGAACAAATTAAGCTAAATTTGTTTGCACATAAAACATATAATTCAAAATAAAAGATGATTTCGATAATAGCAAAATTTAAAGTGAACGAGGGCGAAGAGCAAAATTTTTTGACACTTACTAAAGATTTAATCCCGGCATCAAAAGCTGAAGACGGTTGTATTGAATACGATCTACACAAAAATGTAAAAGAGCCGCGAACTTTCTGTATGATTGAAAAATGGAAAGACCAGGAGGCAGTTGATTTCCACAACAACACCTCGCATTTTACAAATGCAGTTCCTAAAATTGTAGAAATTGCACAAGCCGAAATCGACGTTTACGAAACACTATAAAAACAATACAGACCGTGGTCTCCGGACTTCGGTCTTCAAACTTTTTTAAAATGAAAAGAGTAGTTATAGTTCGCCACGGCAAAGCAGTTCCATATGGTTACGAAAATGATTTCAAACGCGACCTTCGTGAAAGAGGTGAAAACGATGCAAACCGGATTGGACAGGAATTAAAAGCTCGGGACGTTTTTCCGGATGTAATTATATCGAGTCCGGCAAAGCGAGCACTAAAAACGGCCCGGATTTTTGCTGAAAACCTGAATTATAATCCCAAAAAGATCAAAAAAGTAAAAGCAATTTACGACGGACTTACTACCAGTGAATTTGCAGAAATGATCAGACAATTGCCTGCAGAATCAAATACTGCTTTCTTTTTTGGCCACAATCCCGGATTTTACTACTACGTTAGCAATCTCTTAAAAGAGTTTCATGGCGATATGCCAACTTCATCAACAGTTGTAATCGATTTTGATGTAAATACCTGGCCCGAAGTAGATACACGATCGGGTGATCTGGTTTTTCAACTGGTGCCACGCATGTTTAAATAAAACTTTCTTAATCCCCTTACACAAGTACCATTTTAAACTTAAGATTATTTAAAACATCTTATTTTCTTATTATTATTCATTTTCATTTTCTAAATTAGCAGGAAAATAAACCGCTATTTGTGTTCTATAAAGCAATCAGTCAGATGGTTCATACCAAAAGCTTATATAGAATATCAGAATCTTAAAAATCGTTTAAAACCACATTGCCAAAATGTTGTTAAGAGATTGTACAGAAACAATGAAAAACAGAATTAATTAGAAAGAAAAGATGGATGAATTTATGGCTGCCCGAATGCAAATGGGCGTTTCATTAGGTTTTCATATTGTATTTGCATGTATTGGTATGGTTATGCCCTGGTTTATGTTTGTGGCCGAATGGAAATGGCAACGTACAAACAACCCGGTATATCTCGAATTGGCAAAAGCCTGGTCGAAGGGTGTTGCCATATTTTTTGCAGTTGGTGCCGTTTCGGGTACCGTTTTATCATTTGAGCTGGGTATGCTGTGGCCAACTTTTATGAAACATGCCGGCCCGATTTTCGGCATGCCTTTTTCGTGGGAAGGAACTGCGTTTTTTGTTGAAGCGATTGCACTTGGACTATTTTTGTACGGATGGAAACGTTTGAATAAAAAAGTGCATTTATACATTGGGATGATTGTTGGAATTTCCGGTGTTTTGTCTGGTATTTTTGTAGTTTCGGCCAACGCATGGATGAATGCACCTTCGGGATTTGACTGGATAAATGGCCAGGCCGAGAACATCGATCCTGTAGCGGCCATGTTCAACAAAGCCTGGTTTTCGCAAGCCCACCACATGACCATTGCAGCATTTTCGGCAACCGGTTTTGCGGTGGCTGGTGTACATGCCTTTTTATACCTACGCAACAAACTCGAAATTCATTACAAAGCGATAACCATTGCTCTGGCATTTGCTTCAGTAGCTGCTGTTTTACAGCCCATAAGTGGCGATCTGGCTGCAAAAAATGTAGCCAAACTGCAACCGGCCAAACTGGCCGCTTTCGAATCGCATTTCGAAACACAGGAAAAAGCGCCACTTGTAATTGGCGGAATTCCGGATGTTGAAAACAAGGATATTAAATATGCCATTAAAATCCCCGGGATGTTAAGTTTTCTGGCACATGGCGATTTTAATGCAGAAGTAAAAGGACTTGAAGAATTTCCGAAAGAAGAATGGCCGCCGGTGCCCATTACACACTATTCTTTTCAGCTGATGGTGGCATTGGGTTCGTTTTTAATGTTGCTGGCTGTAATTTTTTGGGCAGGTACTTTTAAGTGGAAAAACTGGCTCACTAAAAAATGGTGGTTAAAATTATTGATTATTGCCACTCCTCTTGGCTTTGTTGCCATTGAAGCCGGCTGGATTGTTACCGAAGTGGGACGGCAGCCCTGGATTATTTATGGAATTATGAAAACCAAAGATTCGCTGACACCTATGCCGGGAATTCAATATACCTTTTATACCATCTCGGCAGTTTACCTGCTGCTTACTTTTGTTGTTACCTGGCTATTGAGCCGTCAGATTAAAGTTTTACACAAAAATTATTTATAAAATGGCTGAAGCAAATTTATTAATTCTGGTTGTTAGCCTCTTACTTTATGTTGTATTAGGAGGGGCCGACTTTGGAGGCGGTATTCTTGAATTACTCACAAAAGGAAAAGCTTCAGGTGTTGTATCGCGTGCTATAGCGCCTGTTTGGGAAGCAAATCATGTTTGGCTGATTCTGGTTGTGGTAATTCTGTTTGTTGGATTTCCATCGGTATATTCAACCGTTCTAACCACCTTGCATATTCCTGTTTTACTGGTTCTGATCGGCATTATTTTCCGGGGATCGGCATTTACTTTCAGGCATTACGATATTGACGAAGTTCGCCCAAAAGCCATTTACTCGGCTATCTTTCAGTATTCAAGTTTATTTACCACTTTCTTTTTGGGAGTAACGCTGGGAGGAATTATTCTTGGAGAAATTTCTACCAATTACCAACTTGGTTTTTATCAGATTTACATTCACCCCTGGTTAAATTGGTTTTCGTTTGCCATGGGAATCTTTATGGTTTTACTTTTTGCATTTTTAGCGGCCATATTTTCAATCGGAGAACTAAAAGATGATAAACAGGTGGCTTACTTTTCACGCATTTCGAAACGATTAATAATCGCTTTGGTTTTGGTTGGATCGCTTGTGTTTCTTTCGGCACAAATTAGCGGCCATTCTTTGTTTTCCGATTTTCTGCATTCGCCGGCAAGTAATGTCAGCATTGTTCTGGCAACACTGGCATTACCATTACTTTGGGTACTTCTGAATAAAAACAAAGGAAACTTGCTTCGCCTGGTGGCCGGTTTCCAAACCACAATGATTGTAAGTGGCTGGTTTGCCATTCAATCTCCAATACTGGTAAAAATAAAAGACGATGTAGATATTACAGTGCAAAATTCGAGTGCTCCTTATCAAACGCAGTTTTACTTATTTATTGTTCTTGTGGTTGGTGTACTTATTATTCTGCCTTCAATGGTGTATTTATACAAAACTTTCCATTTTGAAAAGAACGGTACTGAACCCTATTAGTTTTATCTTTTTTAGATGGTAAAATCTTGGACGAAAGGGAGCTTACTCAATTACTTTTCTCAGGTACTTGCAATCTTGATAAAACGCGCGATTTATAGCTCCGGCCAATGTTTAAGGAAATTCCATCCACTTCAATTTCGGTAGATGAAAAACGGGTAATTGTACTTGTATTAACTATAAACGAACGGTGAATACGAACAAATGAATCGGGTAATCTTTCTTCAAGCGAACTAATTTTCTCCTTACTGGTAATCTCTTCCTTCTTTGATGTGTGAACTTTAATATAATCAGCCAGACTTTCGATATAAATAATACTCTCGTAAGGAATGTGCACCTGTTGGCGATTAGAAACAAGCTCAAGAACCTGATGTTTTCTTTTTTCCTGTTCAATTTTATATTGCTCCAACTCTTTTTGGCGTTCGGCCAACTGTTGTATCATTACAAAAAACGAACCGGCAAAAACAACAGCATACATAACAAAATCAAGTAAAATTATTTGGTCTATAATATTTACAGGTATTTCTTCCAGGTTAAAATTGGCAAAGTAGATGTACGAAAAAAATACCACTATCATTTGAAGGTAGAGCGATAAAACCAGCATGTAAAAGAAATACAGCCCGAACAAGAAGTACCTCTTTTTCAATAAAAAATAAGGAACCAGGTAATAATTAAAAAAGTAGGAAGTTGCCATAACCACCGGAAGCAACAGCGAGATAAAATAAAAAGCATGCAAATTATTATTCCACGATCGTCCGAAAACCAAAATAAGAATGGTAGTTACAACAAGCCAAAACAATATGTGATAAAATGGATTTGAAATTTTTGATCTCATAAATTTTTCATCAGTATTTTTTCTGAATAAGTCCGAATTTCGCTAAAAAATTCAAATTCAAAAACTAAAGTCGGTAAACAACACACTTAGAATCGGATTCGACCTTGCATTCCACCTCCTTTTCCCCTTAAATTTGAAAACGAATAAATCATTAAAAATTTAAATTATGAAATACTTTTATATGGGAGGGCCATTATTTATGGGAATCCTCACCTTTGTTCTTATTTCTCTGGTGGCCTGGAGTGTATATCATGCACTTCCTCTGTTTACAGGAAAAGTACAAAACATTTCGAAAACAAAGTCGAGGCTAAAACACATTAAAACCTTAGGCTCATTCGCTGCGGTTACCGGTATCCTGGGGCAGTTAATTGGACTTACTTCTGCATTTGCCGTATTGGAGGAACATGGTAACATTTCACAATCTCTCCTGGCTGGAGGACTTAAAGTTTCAACCATTCCAACGATATATGGAATTCTTATATTTCTCCTTTCATTAGTAATCTGGTTTGTATTAGATAATTTCCTATCCCAAAAATCAGAATAACATTTTTTATAACTTTGGCACCTGATCAATAATTTGTGAATATGCAATTGTTTTATGTCCCAAAGATATCGGGTGTCGAAGTTATTTTAGATGATATTGAATCGAAACACGCCGTAAAAGTGTTGCGCCTTTCGGAGGGTACCACAGTGCAGTTAATTGATGGTGCCGGTGGTTTTTACGAAGCAGAAATAACAGCTGCCAATCCAAAAAAATGTAAGCTGAGAATTCTAAAAACAATAGCAGGTTTTGGGAAAAAGGACTTTTATCTGCACATGGCCATTGCACCTACAAAAAATATTGATCGCACCGAATGGTTTCTTGAAAAATGCACTGAAATAGGAATCGATGAAATTACCCCGTTTATTTCGGAACACTCCGAGAGAAAAGTAATCAAACCCGAACGACTGGAACGGATATTGGTTTCGGCCATGAAACAATCAGTAAAAGCCTATTTACCAAAGCTAAATGAACTCACAACTTTTAAAAACCTTGTTGCCAGTTCCGGCGCCAAAAACAAATACATTGCCCACTGTAACGACGGCGAAAAGGAACACCTGAAAAACGTGGTTCCTGAAAAAAAGGATGTACTTATTTTAATTGGCCCTGAAGGAGATTTTAGCACCGAAGAAGTGGAGTTGGCAAAAGAGCACGGATTTACCGAAATATCGTTGGGAACAGCTCGTTTACGCACCGAAACAGCAGGAGTGGTTGCGTGTCATATTGTAAATCTGGCAAACGAATAGTTAATTCATAGTTTAACACCGTAGATTTTTTCTTTACAAACAGTAATTGTATTTTTCGGGAAATTTAAAACATGCGCATTCGCCTTATTTTTTTATTGGTTGTTATCGCTTTTGCAGCAATTGCTCAAAACAATGGAGTTAAAATTGCCCTGTTAAAATACAATGGCGGCGGCGACTGGTATTCCGATCCCACGGCACTGCCTAATTTGATTGAATTCTGTAACCAGAATTTAAAAACCAACATTTTCGAAGAACCATCGACCATTGATGTTGGTAGCCCTGAGATTTTCAATTTTCCTTTTGTGCATTTAACCGGCCATGGTAACATCATTTTCTCGGAAAGCGATGCCATGAACCTGCGTATTTATCTTGAAGGAGGTGGTTTTTTACACGTCGACGACAACTATGGTTTAGATGAATACATCCGTCGCGAGATGAAAAAGGTATTTCCCAACAAAGAAATGGTAGAGCTTCCACCCTCCCACCCGATTTTTCATCAGAAATATGAGTTTAAGGAAGGAATTCCGAAAATTCACGAGCACGACAATAAACCACCACAGGCTTTTGGAATATTTATCCACGACAAAATGGTTTTTCTTTACACCTACGAAACCGATCTGGGCGATGGCTGGGAAGATGCCGACGTACATCACGATCCGGAAGACCTACGTGAAAAAGCATTAAAAATGGGCGCCAATATTATTTCGTTCGTGTTTAATCAATAGCAGTTGGGCAATTTAGAAGATAGAACAAAGAGCATAGAGCCAACACTGATGAGAGTGTACAGTGATCAGTTTATCAATTTTTCAGTTTATCAGTTTATCAATTTATCAATTTAAATCATGAAAGTAGTAGCCTTTAACGGAAGCCCGCACAGAAACGGAAACACAGCAATTTTAATTGACGAAATGTTTAAAATTCTGAATGCCGAAGGAATTGAAACAGAAAAAATACAGTTGGGAAACAAACCGATTCATGGGTGTACAGCATGCGGGAAATGCAGAGAAATTCAGGATGGTAAGTGCCATATTAAAAATGACCATTTAAATTATTGTATTGAAAAAATGGTAGAGGCTGACGGAATTATACTGGGATCGCCGGTGTATTTTGCCGATGTAACTTCAGAAATTAAAGCGCTGATTGATGTTGCCGGTTATGTAACCCGTGGCAATGGCCATCTTCTAAAGCGAAAAGTTGGCGTTGGAATAATGGCTGTACGCAGAGGTGGAGCTTTACACTCTTTTGGTACAATGAATAACTTTTTCCTGATTAACCAAATGATTGTGCCCGGTTCGAGCTACTGGAACTTTGCCGTTGGTGGTAAGCCCGGCGATGTGCTGAATGACGAAGAAGGAATGCGAACGATAAAAACTCTTGCTGAAAATATGGCCTGGACAATGAAAAAGTTACAGTAACCTGTCGTTTCGAAGGAAGAATGACTGAGAAAACTCTCGCTTTTATGAAACAGATTTCTCGCGTCACCCGAAATGACAACTTCCAACAAACAGATGCCTAATTTTGAGTCTCTTTCAATATTTGTTAAAGCTGTTATTTAGTTACAATCACAAGAAATTTTGAAGCTTTCCAAAATTCTGTTTTATTATCAATAAATAAAGTATCAGCTGTTTTTTCGCCCGAAATATGAAAGGAACCGGCAGAGTGTACAGAAACTACCTCCGCCTTTTTTACCATTAACGGAATAAAATCAAATTCGCGAATATCTATTTCAGTGAAATAATCGCGGTTAAAATCTTCTTTTATGGTTTTTGTTTTACCGATTCCAATAAGTCCTCCCGTTCGTTCAACCACTTGGTTTTCTTTTAATTCGGCAATGCTGCCGTAGGCGTAATACGCTTTATTCAACTCCAGGGTTTGTTCTTCAATCGTATTCGTCTTTTCAACATTTTCTGATTCAATTTCTGCAATTTTTTCGTTTAAGGTTGAAATATCACCATGTAAATCAGTAATCGTTTCTTTTAAAGCCAATATCTCGACATCCTTTTCCGCCAACTGGTTCTCAAGACTTTTTACCATTTTCTCCAACTGTGCAATCGTTGAATTTAACTTCCCCGCCTTATAATTCGCATTATTAAGTTTCTTTTGAAGTGCACTTGTTTTATCCTTATTTGTTTCGATAAGCTGATTTAGCAATACGATATCGTCAAGAATCTGTTGCTTTTGCTTTTTATTCATTTCATTTCCCCGGGCAGCTTTTGCGCTAACTACTTTTTCAATCACTTTTATCGAGTCGAGAGTCGCCTGAATTTCGTTAAAATCATTTAATGCATCCACCATTAACGAATCGCGAAAAGCTGCTTCATCACGAATACTATCACGCTGCATTTTTAAACGGTCAGCATCTTTTTTGTAATTATGGCATGATGTAAAAACCAGCAACGTAAGACCAATAATTATTAGATGTTTCATATTCTTATGTTTTAGGATTTAAATAAAGGTACAACACAAAGTTTAAAAATACATCCTATTCTAATCAATTGTTATTTCATGTATTTTACTGACAAAGCAGCCTATATCTATAAAAGGAGCATTGTTTACCTGCAAAGGACAATGGATTTCCAAAAAAATGGTGCCCTTTGCATTTAACTGTACAGGCGTGGACATATGAACGAGCAGGGATTGTAACCGCACCCTGTTGCCTGCAACGACACGGTATTATTCGTTCTACAAGGGCTATGAAAATAAGCCCTTTGCTTGTAATTATAAAACTGCGAGTTGACACAATAGTTGGAGTGGAGAGCCCGGTAGTCGGTCGTAAAAAGTGTTCAGTTGCCGTATTTTACAAAAAAAGCCTTCCTGAAATAATCAGAAAGGCTTTTAAATATTTTGAATCAGAGTAGCTTATTTCGCCTGCTCCAATTTTAACGTTTCGGTAGTCACATCACAAACTTCAGTTGGTCCGAAGTACTGAATAGGACCAGGATAAATGAAACAAGTGTTGTAGGCCCACTCTCCTCTTTTTGATTTGAAATATTTGTAAGGAGCGCCATCCAGTTCAACCAAAGCTTTTTGAATTACCGGTTTCATGTGACCGTGACGTTTCTCCATGTTCATCATCATGGTTACCGGAACACCGCCTGCAATCCAGTCATCGGCAGGAGCAGTTGTGTTACGTACCGATGCCATATAACCTGTTAAACCGTCGGAAATAAGCACTGATGCAGTGTAACCCAACGAGTAACAGTAATCAGCGTCGAAATTTGATGGAGCAGCACAACGTCCTTCGTAACCAAAAAAGTGATATTGAGTTCCGAATTTCCCAACATATTGTCCGGCTTCTTTCATCTCAGCCAATTTGGTATCAACCATTTCTCCCAATAATTTTTCAGTCTCAATTAACGAAACCTGAACGTTTCCGTGTGGATCGCGGTCTAACATCAACTGATTTGCAATTCCGGTTGGCAACGACAACAGCACCTTTGCAGAGTCTGGTGTAATGTGTTCTGAAACCCACTCTACACGGTGACTTTTTTTCAGATGTTTGAATTCTTTTTCAGAATCTGTTCCTTCAGCCAACAAGTCGTTCAATTCCGAAATTAAGATTTTCATTTCAGGAATAAACTCGATCAAACCTTCAGGAATTAAAGCCACTCCAAAGTTGTCGCCATTCTCAGCACGTTTTGCAACAATCTCGGCCATGTAGGTTACTACCTCATCCAAAGTTTGTTGTTTTTCTTCAACCTCTTCCGAAATTAAAGTGATATTTGGCTGTGTTTTCAGTGCACACTCTAATCCAATGTGCGACGCCGAACGTCCCATTAATTTAATAAAGTGCCAGTATTTTTTTGCTGAGTTGGCATCACGCTGAATGTTACCAATCAATTCTGAATAAACTTTCGTTGCAGTATCGAAACCAAATGAAGTTTCAATCATTTCGTTTTTCAGGTCACCATCGATTGTTTTAGGACAACCGATTACCTGAAGTTTTTCTCCTTTAGCAGCATAGTATTCGGCCAAAACACATGCGTTTGTGTTTGAATCGTCACCACCAATAATTACCAATGAGTTCAGATCAAGGTCTTTTGCGATCTCCAAACCTTTGTCGTACTGCCAGTCTTCTTCCAGTTTAGTACGTCCCGAACCAATAATATCGAAACCACCTGTATTGCGGTAATCGTCAATAATATCAGCAGTTAATTCAATGTATTTATGGTCAACTAATCCTCCAGGACCACCTAAGAAACCATATAATTTACTTTCAGGATTCAATTTTTTGATACCATCGAAAATACCTGAAATTACGTTGTGCCCACCAGGAGCCTGACCACCTGAAAGAATTACACCAACGTTAAGCGGCTGTCTGTCTTTTTTAACTTCACCTGCTTCAAACGAAATTAATGGCATTCCGTAAGTGTTAGGAAATAATTTTGCAATTTCTGCCTGATCGGCCACTGATTCGGTTTTTGCACCTTCAACCAGTTTTACTGCTCCGGTTAACGACTTAGGAACTTTTGGCTGGTATTTAGCCCTTTCTTTTTGTAATGCGCTAATATTCATTGTCTGTTTATTTGTTGAAATTCTATTTTTATAACAATCAAAAATAGTGCATTTTATAAGGTAAACCTACTCCAGCATTTTTTCGCCAAACGATTTAAAGTAAAGTTAAAAGGGGATTTAGTAGATATGAGGTATTAATGGAGAAAGGAGATTGCGTCACCTCACTGCGTTCGGTTCGCAATGACAAGGTGTTGTTTCAAAGGGAGTTTGGGGCAGCTATGACGCCCAAGACTCCCTTTTACTCATAATTTTCTGTTATTGCCAAGACGCTTTCTTGCCGTATGAAGCGAACTTTTTCCTGTCCTTTGCTGCAAACACTTTAGGAAGACCCGGAATCGAAATTCTAATTCGTAAGAAAGTCAAGAATACTACCTGCTGTACTTCCTCTTCCGGCTTTATATAACTCTGAATAACCACAGCGTTTACAAGACACCACTGTAAACTTACGATTCTGAATATCGAAAAATCTTGTAAAGCCCGAACCGGTGGTTCTTATTTCGTCTGTTTCGTACTCCCAACTGTTGCATTTCGCGCAACTAAAATGTTTCTGCATTGTTTTAAATATTATAGTTTAGAATATAGGTATTACTTTTTAAAATGCATTACCAGCTGCACCGCAAAAAGAATAAGTCCGAACACCACTGCCATTAAAAATCGTTTTTGGGTAGAAGTCAGTTTCCGGGCAAATCCCTTTTTATTTTTCTTTTTTAAATGTTCGTATCTACTCATTTTCAGTTCCTTTTTTTAACCGTTTTGCATTTTTTAATGCGTTATGAATAATCCACTCCAACTGGCCATTGATACTCCTGAAATCGTCGGCTGCCCATCGTTCAACCGCCTCCATCATTTCAGGATTTACGCGTAATACAAATGATTTTTTCTTCGCCATTTCCACTCCCTTCCTTTCTAACGTTTCATTTAAATAGCTGAATTATTCCAAATATCAGAATGACTATTACAATCTCAATTGCGAGAATTATCAGAATCTTTTTTGCCTTCTTTACAAAGGCTCCACCTACTTCCTGACTAGTCTTTTCGCCTGTTGAAAGCTTCTTATTCTCCCCCATAATTTTACACATAGCAAATTCTATGGCTTGCTTCTTTTGTGTTCCAATCAACAACTTTTTCCCGTTTTTAAAATAAAGCTGCAAGCCCATATTTCCCGAAATAGTATATGCCTGTCCGGATTTTCGTCTATTTCGAAATCCATACCCCCCGTATTCGCGCTTTGCTCTGTACTTCCGAATTTCAAAGCGCTCAATTTCCTGAACTTTTATTCGGTACGTTTTTCTCTTCAGTGGAGGAAATGTGATAAAAATTCCATCGTAAGTTATCTTTGTTTTTAGCCTGCTTAATACCATTACTATTAGTACTGTAACAATAAACAATACGGCTAAACTTCCATAAAGAATAAGACGTGAGAAATCTTCTGAACTTGTATCCCACGACTGTGCCGAAAGTTCGTTGGCAAGTGGAATTACTATGGCCAGCAAGGCAGCCCCCAATATCAGCCACAACCACCACTGCGTAAAGCGCTGTTCTTCTTTAAAAAGAACTTTTTCCATTTTGTTTTTAATAGAGTGATCCGGTATTTACAATCGGAGTTGCATCTTTATCGCCGCATAATACAACCATCAAATTACTTACCATGGTTGCCTTTTTCTCTTCGTCCAGATCCACAATTCCCTTTTCATTTAATTGTTCAAGAGCCATTTCAACCATACTTACCGCTCCTTCAACAATTTTGTATCGGGCTGCAACTATTGCAGTAGCCTGCTGACGTTTTAACATGGCCTGGGCAATTTCCTGTGCATAGGCAATGTGGTTAATCCGTGCTTCAATTACTTCGATCCCGGCAATATCCAAACGTTCAATAATTTCACGCTCCAATTCATCATTAACTTCCTCGGTTCCATCGCGGAGTGTAACTTTTGCCGATTCATCTTCAATGTTATCGTATGGATAAAGACCGGCAAGTTTTCGAAGTGCTGCTTCACTCTGTACTACCACAAAATGTTCGTATTCATCCACACCAAAAGCAGCTTTGTACGTTTCGGCCACTCTCCAAACCAACACAAGTCCAATCATAATCGGGTTACCCAACTTATCGTTTACCTTGATGGTTTCGCTGTCGAAGTTCCGTGCACGCAACGAAATTTTCTTCCGAACAAAAAACGGATTCACCCAATAAAAACCGTTTGTTTTAATGGTCCCCTTGTAGGCACCAAAAAGAACCATAACACAACTCTGGTTTGGATCGACCACCGTAAAACCAATGGCAATTAAAATAAAAACCGGAATTAAAATAACTGCAGGAACTATCATTCCACGCATAAAACCGAATACGATCAAAACCAAAAGGATCAGTTCCAGAAAAAGGAACATGTAACCTGACATTCCTGAATATTGTTTTTCCATGACATTAAATATTAAGTATTTTGATATTATTTTGATATCACAAATTTAAAACATTTTTTAATAAAAGTCAATACCTAATAAAAAAATAACCACCCTTATGAGGTGGTTATAAAGTTCTCCCAATAAATATCAGGTTTTTCAATAAAAATTATTTTGCTGGCTAAGGTCTCAATGGAGTCAGCGGAGCCTTTTCCACCACACTATATAACATGAAATTGGAGGAATTGGATTGCCATACAAATCGTTACGATTTTTTAAAGTATCAACAATGGTTCGCTGAAACTTTAATATTGAAAATTGTCAGATTTTTTTTTGATTTTTTGATATAAAAAAAGGCACCTGTTGAGTGCCTTTATTTTAGTTCAAATTCATTTCCACATAACCCGCCGACTCAGTTTCCAGCGTATCATATGACCGCGCGAAGTCAAGAATGTTTTTTATTGAACGTTCTGATGGCTCAAAGGCCACAGTTGCTAGCGAATCTTCAACATTCAGATCAAAATCATTTGTTTTTGAGCCTAATTTTTTTTGAAAATTGTTAACAAAATACATCAAAGTAGAGTAATCTTGCATAGGCATATACGTTTTCATTATATTTTCTTTTAAAAACGGTATGCCTGAAATAATATTGTGTGAACAATAATTAAATCTTGGTCAAAGTCAAATTCTTTTCATCTATAAGTTTTCTTAGATTTATTAAAGCATAACGCATACGCCCCAACGCAGTATTAATACTAACATCAGTTTGTTCCGCTATTTCTTTAAAACTTAGCCCCATATAATGCCGCATCTGTATTACCTGCTGCTGATCCTCCGGTAGTTCTCCGATAAGATTTTTTACTTCAAGCAAAATTTGAGAAGTAACCATTTTATCCTCAATGGTGTCTTCCGAAAATCGCTGCGAATTAAAGATATCCACATCGGTACTATCGTTTGAAATAGTGCCTTTTAACTTTTCTTTTCGAAAATGATCGATAATCAGGTTATGCGAAATACGCAATACCCAGGAAACAAATTTTCCATTTTCAATGTACTTCTCTCTTTTTAAAGAGCGTATTACCTTGATAAAGGTTTCCTGAAATATGTCTTCCGCTAACTCTTGATTTTTGACAATAAGCAAAATATACGAGAATACTCTGCTTTTATGTCTGACAATTAATATCTCAAGAGCTTCCTGATCGCCTTTGATAAATCGTTGAACGAGTTCATTGTCGTTCAGTGAATTGAGTCTGAACATTACTTCCTATTTTTAAATAACAAAAAGTAAATTTTCTCTATAGGCGATAATTTTTTAGTGAAGTAAAACTATTATTCTAATTTTGTAAGTATCAAAAATGAAATAATTTACCGACAAATACAAGCTTTTTTAACATTTTATTGTAATTATTTAACAAATTATGTCCATTAGTAACAAAACAAAATATATAGAAATCCAGAATGCAAGGGTTCACAATTTAAAAAACGTAAGCTTAAAAATCCCGCGGAATAAATTTATCGTGGTTACCGGTGTTTCCGGATCTGGCAAATCATCTTTGGCCTTTGATACACTTTTTGCTGAGGGTCAACGCCGCTACGTAGAAAGTTTGTCGTCGTATGCCCGCCAGTTTTTAGGGCGAATAAATAAACCTGAAGTTGACTTTATAAACGGGATTCCACCGGCCATTGCCATTGAGCAAAAAGTAAACACCCGAAATCCACGCTCAACAGTGGGTACTTCAACTGAAATTTACGACTACCTGAAACTGCTCTTTGCCAGGGTAGGAAAAACCATTTCACCCGTATCGGGGGAAGTTGTTACCCGAAACAGCGTAACCGATGTGGTGGACTACATCAATACTTTTGACAAAGGAACGCGTTTGATAATTGCCGCACCTCTTCAGGCTAAAAATGGCCGGACAATTCTTGAAGAAGCAGAACTTTTAATGCAGCAAGGTTTTTCGCGTTTGGAAACCAACAACGAAATTAAAAAGATTGACGAGCTGCTGAAAGACAAGGCTGAAGATTTCTGTAAGGGCAGCTGCAACCTTGTAATCGACCGCGTTTCCGTTCAGCTTGATGAAGACTCGCAGAGCAGAATTGCCGACTCTGTTCAAACCGCATTTTTTGAAGGTCATGGAGAGTGCGTGGTAAAAATCTACAAAAAGGAAGAAACCGTAACTCAAACTTTTTCGAATCTTTTTGAAGCCGACGGAATGGAATTTGAAGAGCCGACGGTTCACATGTTCAGTTTTAACAACCCAATTGGTGCCTGCCCTACTTGCGAAGGCTACGGAAAAGTGATTGGCATTGATGAAGACCTTGTAATTCCGAACAAGTCGCTATCTGTGTATCAGGATGCAGTAGCCTGTTGGAAAGGAGAAAAAATGAGTGAGTGGAAAAAAGAGTTGATCTACTCTGCCGAAAAATTCAACTTCCCCATTCACAAACCATTCTATGAGCTAACCGAAGAACAGAAATTCCTGATCTGGACAGGGAATAAATATTTTGAAGGCTTAAACAGCTTTTTCAAACATCTGGAAGAAAGCAGTTATAAAATTCAATATCGTGTGATGCTTTCACGCTATCGGGGAAAAACCATTTGCCCTGAGTGCAAAGGCAGCCGCCTGAAAAAAGAGGCCGGTTATGTTAAAGTTGCCAATAGATCGTTACAGGAGTTGGTGCTGCTGCCTGTTTCTGAACTAAGAACTTTCTTCGAGCAGCTGAAGTTAGATACTCACGACACTGCGGTTGCCAAACGAATATTGATTGAAATTACCAATCGTCTGGAGTTTTTATGTGACGTTGGATTAGGCTACTTAACACTGAACCGACTCTCTGCAACACTTTCGGGAGGAGAATCGCAACGAATTAACCTGGCTACTTCTCTGGGAAGTAGTTTGGTGGGATCGTTATATATTCTGGATGAACCCAGTATTGGACTGCATTCGCGCGATACCGAGAAACTGATTAAAGTGTTACGCCGCCTGCAGAAAATCGGGAACACCGTTTTAGTGGTTGAACACGACGAAGAAATAATTCGTGCTGCAGATGAAGTGATTGATATTGGTCCACTGGCCGGACAACATGGAGGAGAAGTTGTATTCCAGGGAAATCATGAGGAACTGATAAAAAAACCGGAAAGTCTGACCACAAAATACCTCAGCGGTGTTGAAAAAATTGAAGTGCCCAAACAGCGCAGAAAATGGATGAACTCGATTGAAGTTGTTGGCGCACGCGAAAACAACCTGAAAAATGTAAGAGTTAAGTTCCCTTTAAATTCGATGACTGTTGTAACCGGTGTCAGCGGCTCCGGAAAATCGTCGCTGGTATCAAAAATTTTAACGCCGGCACTCACCAAAATACTGGGTGGTTATGGCGAAAAAACAGGTCATCACGATGCACTTTTAGGCGATTACAAAATGCTGGACGCAGTGGAGTTTATCGACCAAAATCCGATTGGGAAATCATCACGCTCAAACCCGGTAACTTACCTGAAAGCATACGACGAAATACGTAAACTGTTTTCGGAACAACAAGCTTCAAAAATACAGGGATTAAAACCATCGCATTTTTCGTTTAACGTGGATGGTGGCCGCTGCGACGAATGCCAGGGAGAAGGCACCATAAAAGTGGAGATGCAGTTCCTGGCCGATGTGTTTTTGGTTTGCGAAAGTTGCAACGGCAAACGTTTTAAGGAAGATATTCTGGATGTGCGTTACCGCGAATTAAACATCGACGATATTTTGAATCTAACCGTTAACCAGGCGATTGAGTTATTTGCAGTTGGGAAAAGTTCTACCGAAAAGAAAATCACCAAACGCCTGAAACCATTACAGGATGTAGGGTTGGGTTATATAAAACTTGGTCAGTCGTCGAGCACACTGTCGGGTGGAGAAAGCCAACGTGTAAAACTGGCTTCTTTCCTGGCCAAAGAAAAGGACTCTCCTACCCTGTTTATTTTTGATGAGCCAACCACCGGTCTTCATTTTCACGACATTAAAAAGCTGCTCGATTCGTTTAATGCTTTAATCGCACGCGGCCATTCCATTATTATAATCGAACACAACATGGAGATTATTAAATCGGCCGACTGGATTATCGATTTAGGTCCTGAAGGCGGATCAAACGGTGGAGAAATCGTTTTTGAAGGAACACCTGAAGAGCTGATAAAAGTAGACGGCTCCTATACAGGGCAAGCGTTAAAAGAGAAACTTATTTAGCCGAACCCGGTGTTTGTGCTGGCTTTAAAATAACGATTGATAGTGGTCAACCTTCGGCGCTGGAATGATCGCTTACAATGAGCCATTTGCCATCTATTTTTTGAATTACCAAAGTAAAATGCCCGGCCAAATTACCGATTTCGCGGGTAAGTTCGAATCTGCCAATCAGAAAAACGGTCCTGGTATCAATCTTTGAAATGTTCAGAATTTTAAATTCCAGTTTGCCTATTGCTGCTTTGTTTGGGTAGTTTTTTTTGTATCGGTCGAGTGTGGCCTGCCATCCATATGTAGGGCCGTTTCCCCCAATAAAAACAAGCTTTTCAGAATTCAGGTACGTTTCCATAAACTTTTCCAGATTGCCTTCGTTCCAGGCTTCTGCCTGCTTGTGGAGTAACGAAAGGATTTCCCTTTTTTCAGCTTCCTTCAGTTCCGTTTTTGCATGGGAAGTAATGGAGAACAAAGCAACAAAAAAGCCAACAAAAAGTAAACGCATGATTTTAAGTATTAATATTTCGTCTAATTTAGTAAAATTCAAAAAGCAGCTCAGATGAAAAAACACAAATTAAGGGTAAAACTTATCGCATTAATTACTTTATTTATTTTTGGAACTGGAATGTCCCATACTTTAAAAGCTCAAATTAAAATCGGTGTTTTTGCCGATTGTCAGTACTGCGATTGTGAGCCTGCGGGAAATCGTTATTATCGCAACTCCCTGTTAAAACTATCCGATTGTCTTATGGAATTTAATAAAGACAAACAGCTTGACTTAATTGTTGGTCTGGGAGATTTAATTGATCGGGATTACGAAAGTTACAAGCAGGTGAATGCCGTTCTTGCAAAATCGAATACAAAAATCTGTCAGGTTACGGGCAACCACGATTTCGCAGTGGATAGTGCACAAAAAGAGGACGTTCCCAAAGCACTTCAGCTTAAAAAAACATATTATTCGGTAAAGAATAAAGGTTGGCAGTTTATTTTTCTGGATGGCAACAGAATTTCGGTCAGCTCAAATAACAAGGAAACCGTTAACATCGCAAACAAAATGCTTGCAGAATTAACAGCACACAAGCAGCCAAACAACAAAGAGTGGAATGGAGGATTAGGACAAGATCAGATTAAATGGCTGGAAGAACAACTAATAAACGCAGAACAAAAAGGCCAAAAAGTGGCTATCTTTTGTCACTATCCACTCCTGCCCCTCGAAGCACATACGCTGTGGGACGCAGCAGAGGTAATTGAAATTCTAAAAAAATACAACAGTGTAAAAGCATGGATTAACGGTCATAACCATGCCGGAAATTATGCACTGCAAGATCAGATCCATTTTATTACAATGAGAGGAATGGTTGATACAGAATCAGAAAATGCTTTCTCAAAGATTTCCTTTTCCGATGAAACCATACAAATTGAAGCCTACGGCAGGGAAATAAGCAGAACATTACCGATAAAATAAACCACTATGCATTGAAGATGTATAGGTTTAATCTCGAATGAAGTTCAAAAAAAAATAGACTTAGACGGAAGACAGAAGTTAGAAGACGGAAGAAAAACATTCAACGATCTAGGATTAGTCATTTACTTTCATACTCCGGTCTTCGAGCTTCGGTCGAAAAAAACAAGTTTATAGAAAAAAAGTAGCTACAATAAATTGAAGGGTTTTAACCATTAAACTGGGAAATAAACAGAAAGGGCCGCCTTTTGATAACAGCAGCCCAATACCTCATTTAACCCGGATTATACATTAAGGAGTTGTTATGAGCATTGAAAATACAATAATACAAGGACTTGTTGAGACGAAGTATAGCAACGTTTTGGTGAGTTGAAGCAAGTGAGTGAAACGCCTTCTTATTTTGAAGCAGTTTCAATGCGCAACAGAATTTTTAATGCATATTGCGGGGTAATGATCACAAACAAAAAAGGTACAATCTTCCCGCAGTTCAGAGAATTGTTGTTTTATGCGCCGCAAAGTAAATGCAGATTGGGCGTTCTCCAAAAGGTCATTCCTTCAGCAAATGGATTGTGAACAAAAATACAACCAACCTAAACTATTTTTCGTCTGGCACTTATTTTGTACTACTTAGCAACCAGATAAACAGATGTATTAGAAAAATCATTAAAAATTAACGTCATGAAACGAGCATGTACAATAGTTACACACAAGAGAATAATTAAAATTAGCGAGTTCCATACTATACCTTTGAAAACAAACAATTTTAATAGTATGAAGCAACTCATCATTTTTTTCATTTTAGCAACATTTGCAGTAAGTTCTATGGCCCAGACAGAGTATCCTACCGAACTGGTGGTCGAAGGCAAATCGTCGATAAAACTCATTCCTGAGCAGCTTATTTTTAATGTGCGAATTTCGGCTACCGACTTGAACTACACGCGTTGCACCGATCTGGCCATTGAGAAAGCACAACAGATTACCGATGAATTTCTTAAAAACGGTATTGATAAAGACCTGATTAAAACCATGAATTATTCGATCAGGGAAATACGCGAATACGACAATGTTACACGAAAATCGGTTTTTAAAGGCTACAAAGCCGAAATACCGGTGGTAATAAAAACACTGTTTAACAATCCGAAGAACGACGTGATTTTTGAAATCATTAAAAACAATTTTAATGCTGATTTTAATCTGAATTTTGCGCTGACACCCGAACAAAAAGAAGAGGCCAAAGAAAAACTGATTGCCATGGCCATTGAAGATGCGAAGCAAAAAGCGGATATAATAAAGGAGCATGCCAATATAAAAACCTACAGAATCCGCAATGTTCAATACGGCGAACCGCAACTGATTGGAATGCACAACCGACCAGATTATAATCTTCAAAAAGAAAGCATCTCAATTCGCGGCGTTGCTGCTTCAGGAGGAATAACCAATACTTTAAATCCTTCGGAAATTGAAATGCGCACAAGCGTTGTGATTGCCTGGAATATTTGAGTTTACATCAGAAGTGAAAAACGACGGCAGTTACCGGCCCCGACAAATGGATATTCATGGCTAAATCGTCGCCTGCATACTTTTTCCTGTATTTTATATCCCAATCGTTCCATCCCAATTTTAACGAAAGAAGATTACTGACACGGTAGTAAGTATGTAAACTAACTGTGGTTTAGAAATTTCTGTTCTGTAGGCTTCCTATATCAGCCTGAGCAATAATTTCAAATTTTCTGAATTCAAATTCATTTCTTAATCCCAGTACTGGATCAACCCAGTTGGGTTTAATACGGAGTTCAACTCCCAGGCTACTCAACTGGCTGCTTATTTTAAAATTATGCAACCTTACCCCTGCATAACCATAGGCTTTGTAATTCCCTTTTTCTGAAAAAATGGGTGTAGTAAACAATTGATAGCCCGCATGAATCCGGTATAAATCGGCCCGAAACTTTGCTTTAACCAGCCTTGCGTTATTCTGACGATAATAAAGTGAAGAGCCTACGGTTCCGGAAAACATATCCAACTCGCCATAAAAACGCTTGTTCTGATAGGTAATACTGCTTACAAAAAAGAAGTTTAAATGAGCTGTTGATTTAAAAAAACGACGAAAAATATCCCAGGGATCCGGTGGCTGTATTGGTTGTTCCGGTATTACTCCATCTTCGCCTTCAATTTCAACATCGCCATACTGATAATATCCACGGTATCCGGGTATCCAAACCGGAATTTCAATCGCCCAATGCCTGCTGTCGCTATAAAAACATTCCTTTGGTTTTGTTTTTACGGCAAGAGTTGTTTCTTGTGCCTTTAATTGAAAAGCGGTTAAAAATGTAACTACTATTGCGATATATACTTTATATCTTGTCAAGATTATTGAAGTAGAATTTATCCCAAAATTAAGTCTATTGAAATAAAGCTACAACCATTTTGAATTATTATTACAACCTCACCCACTATCAAAAATCTCACTCCCCCCTCCTCCTTTTACATAACAATTGCCTTACTAACCGGAACTTCAGTATGGAGTACCGAATGTAGATTTAACCCATACCTTACATCCACCGAAAACTGAAATACGCACAAACGTTGTAATTGCCTGGCGCATTTAATACAAAACCCGGTTGCAGTTGCAACAGAACTTAACCGTTATATTGCAACTGTCGGCCTTTAACTTTTTCTAAAATGATGCGGATAATCGGGCAAACGATTCTGAAAAGTTAAGACCGACTCTTTTTTAATCACACCCGCATCGATATTTATTGCCTTCTGAATTGTATTATTTTTCATCCAGCCCGGATGGTTTTCTAAAATGGTGGGTAAATAAACGATTAATGCAGCCGATATCGACCGTGAAGCACTTTCCCACAAATAACTAGGTGTATGATCTACCGCGTAATAATCGATGTTATGGATATGCAGAATGGGTGCCTTAAAAGTGGTAGGCTTGGCAAAATAAAATCCCATCCCCTCGTCGCAACTCACATCAACAATTAAGGTTCCCGGTTTTAAGAAGTCTTTTTCTTCTTCGGTTACAAAATCAACCGGATAGTCGGTATCCTGATACGTACCGTTAATAATGATTTCAGAGGCACCAATTAAATCGGATAAAGGTTTCACGGTACCATCGTGTTCTACAGTTACCATTCTGGCTTCACCGGCATTGCCTTCACGAATGCGCACATAATCAACATCCAGCACTTCTTCGCGTACCTCGTAATCATAGCGCTGAATACAGATGGTAATATCGCGGAATCCATGCGCCTTAAGGGCATAAATGGCGCCGCGGCTAACTGCTCCGAAACTAAAAATTATTACTTTTCGCTGGTTCCCGTAATGGCCGTCGATACCCCTTAACTGCAAGGCATGAATAACGGCGCAATAACCTGCCATCTCGTTGTTCTTATAAAAAGTATGCCGCCCGGCCTGACCATTTGCGTACCAAACAAACATATCTTCAAAGGCAATTAATGTTAATTTCCGATCGATTGCAGTTTGTGTAATATCGTTTTGCTGGGCACAATGCGGATAGCCCCAAATAAATCCTCCTTCGCGTATTTCCTGTAAATCGGCCAACACCGGTTTGGCAATAATAACCGAACCAATATCGGCTAATAATTCACCACGAGAAGCAACTCCTCCGGTTTGAGCCTCAAAGAAATCGTCGCTGATACCAAAAGGAGCACCATATCCTTTTTCAAAAATTAATTGTTTTCGAATATCTTCCGGAATACGCGACAGATGTTCGGGATGTATGGGTACACGTTTTTCATCTTCTTTTCTTGAAGTTCCTACAACTCCTAAGCTAAATTTTTCCATAACTACTTTGCTGTTAATTTTGTACTAAAACAAATTCATGTCGGCTCGACAATCCGTAATTCAAAAAGAAATAATTTGCTGTTGAAGAAGAGTTGGAATGTAAAGCAGCAAAATGGAGTAATGACTGATTGAAATCAAAAATGGTATAAACCGTTGCAAAGGTACTCTAATGTTTGGATAAAGACCTAAATTAAAAAATTGATACCAAGGCACTTTACATTGGAAGTACACATAAAACAATAATCAGGATAATACACAACAAACAAAGGGGTACGATTACAGCCTGCAAGCAACAACTGCCAACTAAACCGCAACTAAGCAGCAAATTTCATTTACATAACATTTGCCATTCTAAATAGTGTTCGCTATTTTTAAGCCACTTAATAACAAACATATACCAATAACAAATACCCTTTTGGCATGAAACTTAAAATTACCAAACGCGATATCCTGTTTTTATTCATCGGCCTTTTTATTGCTTTTTTAATTGATGCTGTTGTGTCCTGGGAAGAAAACAAACAAGCCTTTTTAGATGGATATAACTCGGCTATTGAACATGCGGAGAAATAAAAACCAGGTGAAAAACAGGTACGCTTGTAAGGATTTCCAACTGCTTAAAACGGATGCACAGCTTATTTGCAAGCGGATAGCAAATGTAAACAAGTAGCAGCTATAAGCGATAGAGCGACAATTGATGATATATAGGAGTTATGGGCAAGTTTGAATTAAAAACAGAAAACATAATACGTTTAATAGGATAAGTTAAGTATGCTAAATATCAAGAAATAAAAACCATGAAAATAGAAAGACAACTTTTTAATATTTCAATACCAGAGACATTTTTGTATTTCATTTTATCGTTCGTTTTAATTAACTGTACATTATTTATATATACGATTTTTCAAGGCAATCCAAGGTTTATGCTATCTGATTCATCGTGGATTTATCAGATTGTTTTTCCAGTTATGTTTACACTAGTGCATAAATCTAACAATCGCAATGGAGAACTAAAACTTAAGAATATAAGTGATATTGACATTGTTAAAAACAAGATTGACATGTTAATTCTGAAAAAAGGATTAATAAAAATAGACAAAGAATCAGGGTTTGAGAATTATGGGAAAAAGACTAAGTTGGGCAGATTTTTTAACTTATTTATTAGGGAAAACATAAAGGTAAAATTCTTAGATAAAGAGATTCTAATTTATGGAAAGAAGCATATGCTTTCATTGTTAGTATCACAATTAAAAAATGATTAGGCAACAAAAACCAGGCGTTAACAAATTGCATATGGCAAGCGGGTTGCTTGGCTATTACTATAAAGCCTTCAATAAAAAACGATTATGAATCAGACTCTTAAAATATACAGAATTGATACCAAACACAGACTACTGGTAGATTCGAACAATTCTGAAGCGATAATAAAAACAATCGTTGAGACTTCATATAAGCATAATAATCTTAAAAGGAAGTTTGATGTTAAAAGTCTAAATTTATTTTCGCTTAATGAAATTACCTACTATTTACACGTTTTTTCCTCATATGAGACGGTTTCTGATTGGAAAGAATTTTTACCTACCAATCTGACTAAAGATGAAGACTTCTCTCAACAAAAATTTTCATTGCTACTATTCATTGAAACAGATATTGACTTTTATTGTGTTGTTGGTGGCAATGCATATCGAATTATAGTTCCATTTATCGACCATTCATTTGGTTTAAATACATATGCTCGCATTATGCAGCCGGCGTCTGACGAACTTGCATCTATAAAATCAAGAGGCATAACTGGTTCAAGAGCAGGAATAAATGAACAATTTAGAGACAATTATAAAATAATTGATTTCGTAAGGTTTGGTAAAATTCCACAAGAAATCCATTTAAAATTAAGTGAAGAAACTTCAAAAACACATTTTAGGTTTTTACAAAAAAATGTGAATGAAAGAATACAGATTTTTGTTGGAAAAGCATTTAAAATAAAAATGGGAATCGACTTTCAGAATCTGCATAAAATAATTGAGGAACTTTGTATAATATCAGGAATTGAACCATCCGAGGATTTAAGTTCCTATATAGAAATTTCAAATAAGCAATTTATTGAAGATGAATTAAAACCTACATTGATTAATAAAATATTTGATGATAGGCACAACATTGAAAAAAACATAACAGACCCAAACAAAATATTTGAACATGATTTCTGCAACCCAAACAACATTGAAATCTTCTATGAAGCTGATGAATATCGACTTAAAAAACGTATTGATAAAAATCAATATATAGTTTTTAAGACTGTAAATGATAGAAATGAAATTTATAGAAGTGTTTTATCCCACGCCATGCAGCTTTATGGAACAGATGATAAGTTCAAATTTAAAGTCTTTTTACAAGGAGTCAGAGTCGTTTGTTATCAGAATAACAAGAGAACAATAGGTTCCAGCTTTCTTTATCATATAACAACAGAAATACCATATAAAAACAAGCCCTATTTTTTAATAGATACGAAATGGTATAGTCTTAGAGATTCATTTGTAAAAGATTTAAAAACAAATTCGGTTCATGTACTAAAAGCGTACAAAGCTCCTGAAAACATATTGATTAATCCATGGGACAAATTGACAATAAGGACTGAGAAAGCTTACAATGAATCTTATCTCAATATACCAAACTATATTGTTATTGATACAATAATTAATGATGGAGTTGAATTGTGCGACTTACTTTATTATGATGACTTTAATCTATATTTAATTCATGTTAAATACGGATTTACAGCCAAAGTTAGAGAACTAACAAATCAGATTACAATTTCCGCACGACGACTAAGAGAGATTCTCTCTTCTCAGGATTCAACCTTTTTGGAAGAATTGTACAAAAAAATATCTGATAAGCGAGGAACAGTCGATGGTTTAAGCTTCGATGACTTTAAAAAGCTTTTTGAGAAAAAGATTATCTATGTCCTTGCATTTACATCTCATCTTAAAGAGGATTTGATTGTAGAAGATAATATAGAAAAATTTGATTCAAATATTGCTCGATTTTCTCTAGTTCAATGTTCAAGTGAAATGAGAGCAAACTATTTTGACATGCTTAATTATCAAATTAAAAGAAAATAACTATCGCTAAAACAGTATATATTGTAAAGCGGGGTTTGTACAGTGCTCCGCTCGCGCCGATTTGCAATCGGTGTGCAATCCGCAAGGATTGAAAATAACAATGTCAGCCTGTGGCGGAGGCACGGATTACAAATCCGCGCCAGCAGAGGACTATTTTTATACCAACCATTGGCAGCAATTAAAAAAATGACAGAGATAGAAACCAAATATTTTACAAACAGAGAGGATTGGAGAAAATGGCTCGAAAACAATTTTGAGACAAGGGATGATATTTGGTTGGAATATCCCAAAAAAGAAACCGGGAAAAAGAGGATTTTGTACAACGACGCAGTGGAGGAAGCGCTGTGTTTTGGATGGATTGACACGACGGTGAAATCACTCAACAAGGAATCGACCATACAACGCTTTTGTAAAAGAAGAAAAAACTCATCCTATTCGCAGCCTAATAAGGAACGCCTTAAATGGCTGCTTGAAAATGGTCTGATTCACAAGTCGGTATTTGAAGAAATAGAAAAAGTAACAAAAGAAAAATTTGTGTTTTCAGGAGATATTGTTGAGAAATTAAAAACGGATAAAAATACCTGGGAAAATTTTCAGAAAATGTCTGAATCCTATAAACGAATCAGGATTGCGTACATCGAAAGTGCAAGAAAAAGACCGGAGGAATTTGAGAAACGCCTGAACAATTTTATAGCCAAAACCAAAGCGAACAAAATGATAAAAGGATTTGGAGGAATTGAAAAATATTATTGAATAAAAACTGCTGCCAATATTTTGCATATTGCATTGCGGGATTCATGCAGTGCGTTGTCTTCGTCCTTTCCTGACCGTCTTCGTCCTACTGACATAAACGCACTCCGAAACCCGCTTCATTCCAACCCATTAACAATCATCCACAGCAGGTGAATCGTCCGCAAAAAACCGTCAGTTTCCATTTTCCGCAGCCGCGAGATCAAAAAAAACCATCAATTTTCATTTCGACAGCCGTCGACACCCAAAAAAATCATCAGTTTTCATCTCGACAGCCGTCGACAACAAAAAAAACCATCAGTTTTCATCTCGACAGCCGTCGACAACATAAAAAACCATCAATTTTCATTTCGACAGCCGTCGACAACATAAAAAACCATCAATTTTCATTTCGACAGCTGTCGACAACAAAAAAAACCGTCAGTTTTCATCACGACAGCCGTCGACAACATAAAAAATCATCAATTTTCATCACGACAGCTGTCGACAACATAAAAAACCGTCAGTTTTCATTTCGACAGCCGTCGACAACATAAAAAACCGCTGGCGCAAAATTGCCATTCGCACATCTACAATCATTATAAACAAAGCACTTATCGTAGGTTGGCACTGGGAAATCACCGGCAACAAAAAAGGGGAAACCCGTAAGTCTCCCCTCTTTTAGTATACAAATCATAATTCTATATATCTCTTCTACTGCAGAAACGAAATAAGTACCCCGGCAGCAACGGCAGAACCAATTACTCCTGAAATATTACTAGCCATACAGTATTGAAGAATATGGTTTTGCTTGTCGTATTTAAGCGCCAGTTCGTTGGCAACGCGCGATGCCATTGGCACAGCACTTAAACCCGTTGCTCCAATAAGCGGATTGATTTTCTTTTTCGCAAACGTATTGTAAATCTTCACGGCAAAAATTCCACCGGCAATTGAAATGGCAAAGGCAACAAAACCTCCCACAATAATTCCCAGCGTTTTTGTCGAAAGAAAAACTTCGGCAGTCATGGTTGCACCAACCGTTAATCCTAAAAAGATGGTTGCTGTATTCATAATCGGACCTTGTGCTGCATCGGCCAAACGGCTGGTAGTTGAGCCAATTTCCTTGATTAAGTTACCAAACAAAAGCATTCCTAATAGTGGCACCGACGATGGCACCAAAACAGCAGTTAATGTACCCAAAGCAATTGGGAAAATAATTTTAGCTGTTTTCATATCCTTGATCTGCGTTTTTGCCGGATATTTTTTCTCCATCTCTTTCATGTTGATTCTGAATTCTTTTTTCGAGATCAACAGATTAGAAACCAAAGGCACAATTACGGGCACCAGTGCCATGTACGAATAAGCGGCAATAGCAATAGGTCCCAATAAATGCGGAGCCAGTTTTATGGTTGTATAAATGGCTGTTGGGCCATCGGCACCACCAATTATACCAAGCGAAGCCGCTTCCTGAGGAGTAAAACCTACGGCAATGGCAGCCAGTAAAATCGAAAAAATTCCGATTTGGGCAGCCGCACCAAAAAGTGCCAGTTTCAGGTTACGAAGCATGGGGCCAAAGTCGGTTAAAACACCCACCCCCATAAAAATAACAGGAGGCAACAAACCGGTTTTAATTAACGAATAATAGAGATAATTCATAATCCCGTATTCGTGTGCAATTTCAAACAGGTTCATGTAACGATGGTCGTCCAGTTGAATCAATTCGGGGTCGACAATACCCATTTGCCCTCCCGGGAAATTGGCAAGCAACACACCAAATGCAATGGGAACCAGCAAAAGTGGTTCGTACTTTTTCTTGATTCCCAAATAGAGCAGCACAAACGATATCGCCCACATTATCAATGTTTGCCAGGTGATATTGCCCAGTGCCGTCATATTAAACAATTCTGATAAAATATCCATAAACTCGGCTTATCCTAATTGAACTAAAACATCATCTTCGTCAACGTTGTCGCCATTTGCTTTTAAAATTGCAGTTACTGTACCTGCGCTTTCAGAAACAATTGCATTGTAGGTTTTCATCGATTCGATGTAACAAATCAAATCACCTTCTTTCACTGCGTCGCCAACTTTTAATGCGGTTTCGGTATTATCCTTGGTAAGCATAAATTTACCTTCGAGCGGTGCAACCACTTCCGAAACAGCTCCGGTAGCAGCCGGTGCAGGAGCGGCGGCAGGAGCAGCTGGGGCAGCAGCTCCGTTTGTTGAAGCTGCAGGAGCAACATCGCCGTACGAAATACCCACATTAAATTTCTCGCCATTTATGTCGATAATCATCGATTTAGGCTCGTAAGCACCGGCAACAGCGGCAGGAACTTCTTTGCAGTCCTTTTTCATTTTCGCCTCTTTTTTGCGTGCCAGTTCTTCTTCGAAATCTTGTTTTGCTTTACCCGATTTGTAGGCTCGGTATTGTTCAGGGTGCATAGCCAGTTCGAACAATTCTTCATCGTCCTGTCCAAAGTCCCAGTTATTGTCTTTCATTTCTTTCCTGTAGTGGTCCAAATCATCAGGATACAGATCCTGTGGCACACCGGTGTAAAACTGCTTACCATGCGTTTCGGCCAGGTGAATGATTTCAGGAGCCAATTCTCCCGGAAGTTTACCCGATTTGCCAATAATCATATCCCAGATGTTGTCGGCAATCATACTCCAGCGTTCGCGTCCTTTGATCAACTGGGTTACATTCATTAATGCAAGGTTTTTTACATACTGGCTAAAAGGAGTTACCAGCGGCGGATAACCTAACATTGGCCAGATGTATTCCACTTCCTCAAATAATTTTATCAGAAGATCATCTTGAGTTAATACAGGTTTATTTCTTTTTTCCAGCCACTTGTTTACACTTTTCAGGTTCGTATCAAGGTCAGCCATCAAACTTCCCATCATTCCGCCCGGCAGACCTGAACCAATTAACAGCGAGTTCATTTGTCTGTTTTTCGAACTAATCCAGTACCCAAGGAAATCGTTCATAAAATCCTGAGTCATCGAACGCACCTCCATGTAGGCTTTCATGTTGATGTCTTTCACTTTAAAACCGGCATCTTTTAACATACCGTGAACTGCCAATACATCGGCATGACCTGTTCCCCACGAAAGGGGTTCCATTGCCACGTCGACATAATCAACACCTGCACGTGCAGCTTCCAAAATACTTGCCATCGAGAAACCAGGACCGGCGTGACCATGATACTGAACAATGGTTTCCGGATGTTTGGTTTTAATGTTTTTGATGATTTTACCGATAAAAGCCGGACGGCCAATACCCGCCATATCTTTTACACAAATCTCGTCGGCACCCATCTCAATTAAAGTATTGGCAAGCTTTGTATAATATTCTACGGTATGTACTTTCGAAATGGTTAAACTCAATGCAGCCTGTGAGATCATTCCACCTTCTTTGGCAAATTTTATTGAGTTTTCAAGGTTGCGTGGGTCGTTCAATCCGCAAAACGAACGAGCGATATCGGTACCCTGAAGTTTTTTTACTTTGTACATTAATTTACGAACATCGGCAGGAACCGGGCTCATCCTGATTCCGTTCAAAGCACGCTCAAGCATATGCGTTTGAATACCTGCATCGTTAAATGGTTGTGTCCAGCGGCGATTGGCCACGTTCGGATTTTCACCAAAAAGCAAGTTAATCTGTTCAAATCCGCCACCGTTGGTTTCAACCCTGTCGAAACACCCCATATCGATTATTGCCGGCGCAACTTTTTCTAATTGTTCTACTTTGGGAACATATTTTCCCGACGACTGCCACATATCTCTATACAGCAAACTAAATTTAATCTCTCTACTCATTTCGGTCTTATTTTTAGTTCTACCTGGATTATTACTTATTTATTTGTTCTTCAGTTTTTCTATTGAAGTAACTTTTCCCTGTCCTTTTGTTGTGATCTCAACTGCCGAAATTATAGCAGCTAATTTTGAGGGACTTATTTCTTGAGTTGACTTTCCTGCACCAACCGTGGACGCTACCGGAACCGGTGCAAATTTATTGGTCAAACGTATAATTAAATTGCCCAGAACAACCACCATAATCAATATAAAGAACACGGTGCTCATTCCTGTTAACATTAGTTTTAAAGCTTCTGTCATATGATTTGTTTTAAAAATTTCCCCTTAAAAAAAGGATGCAAATATATAATTGTCCGTTAATCACAAACCTTTTTGACTTACAAATTGAAATTAAACCATGAGATTTAACAATGATTTGTAAGCACAAATAAAGAATTATTTCTTTCTTATCATACAACCACCTGTCAAATAACCGGTTAAAGTAACCCTAATTAGATTAAGACAAATACGTATTAATAATTTAATAACATTAATAAATTAACATTAGAATATAACAACATGAAAACCAATCAGATCCTGTTAAATTCCTGATGATTAAAACCGGAATCCATTTCCTTTAATAAAGAATTTTTTCCTTGAATCGATATAAATCAGAAATAAGAAGGATTACCCTTTTTCAATCTGCAAGACGAAAACAAATACTAAAACCCGAAAATATGCTGCCATCCGTTTGTTGCTTCAACCATATCGAGTACCTTTAATCGTAGATTTAAAAATTATGGACAAAGATTTAAAGTTAGCAGTGTTAATCGACGGCGATAATATTCCATCGGCTTATGTAAAAGAAATGATGGAGGAAATTGCAAAGTATGGAAATCCCACCATAAAACGTATATATGGCGATTGGACCAAACCCACACTCTCGAAATGGAAAAACCTTTTGCTTGAAAATGCCATTACACCAATTCAGCAATACGGTTACACCACCGGAAAAAATGCCACCGACTCGGCCATGATTATTGATGCCATGGACATATTGTACAGCGAAAAAGTAAATGGATTCTGCCTGGTTTCGAGCGACAGCGATTTTACACGTCTGGCAACACGTTTGCGTGAAGCAGGAATGCATGTGATCGGTATTGGTGAAAAGAAAACACCCGAACCGTTTATTGTGGCCTGCGACCGTTTTATCTATATTGAAATACTTCGGAACCGTTCGAAAGAAAGTGAAAGCGAAAGCAACACTGCACCCGATAAAACGGAAAAGAAAAGCGGTGTTGACAAAATTACCCCAAAAGTTATCCGGCTTATTTCTAAAACCATTTCCGATCTGGCCGACGACGACGGCTGGGCATTTTTGGGCGATGTGGGCAGTCTGCTGCAAAAAAAACAACCCAATTTCGATTCAAGAAATTATGGTTTTGAAAAACTTACGCCACTAATCGATTCCATTGGAAAATATGAAATCGACTTACGCGAAAGCCACCGGGGTAAATTCAAATTAATTTATGTGCGGAATAAGAAGAAGTAAATTGCGATAAACAGAAAAGTAACAAGTCTTTATCAAATGATCTATGCTGCTACCTTTATTCTATTAAGTATTCCTGTTATTCTGATTTCATGGAAATCGCTGAAAAATAAAATGAGTCATGGATTCTACCGTTTTTTCAGCTGGGAAGCCATACTTTTATTAATTATCTTCAAAATAGAATATTGGTTCACCAATCCATTTGCGTTCCATCAAATTGTATCGTGGTTGTTTCTTATTATTTCGCTTTGGTTTGCGCTGGCCGGAACTTCTGAATTGAAAAAACAAGGCAAACCGACCAGCCAACGAAACAGTCCCGAATTATTTACTTTTGAAAAGAGTTCGAAGCTTGTCGACACGGGAATCTATAGATATATCAGGCATCCGTTATATTCCTCACTCTTGTTTTTAAGTTGGGGAACATTTCTTAAAAATACCGACTGGATATTTTTACCTGTAGTAATTCTATCCAACATATTTTTATATTTCACAGCCCTGGCCGACGAGAAAGAGTGTATCAGGTATTTTGGAAATGCTTATGCTGAATACACCAAAAGAACCAAACGTTTTATCCCCTTTATTTTCTGAAAGCAATATCAATCACTTCGTTAAAATAATGTACAAAATGAGCTGTTACTCCTTCTTTTATGTAGTCGGGTAATTCTTCAAAATCCTTTTTATTGTCAGCCGGAAAAATAATCTCAAACACCTTCACACGGCGAGCAGCAATGGTTTTTTCGCGTACACCGCCGATGGGTAAAACTTTACCGGTGAGAGTGAGTTCGCCGGTCATTGCAAGTCCTTTTTTAATGGCTTTCCCCACAGCCAACGAATACAAGGCCAGTGCCATTGTTATTCCTGCCGAAGGACCATCTTTTGGTGTTGCACCTGCCGGAACATGCAAATGAATAAAGTGTTCGTTAAAAAAGTGTTTCAGCTTTGGATTATTCGAAAGCAGCGAGCGAATATATGAATACGCAATTTCGGAAGATTCCTGCATTACATTTCCCAGTTGCCCGGTTTGTTGGAATCCACTGCCACCTACTTTTATGGCATTTGCCTCGATATATAATGTAACCCCACCCATAGCAGTCCATGCCAATCCCAGCGTTACGCCCGGTATCGATTTTTTGTAAAGTTCTTCTGTAGTAAAAATAGGCTGCCCCAAAAATTCAGTTAGATTTTTAGAAGTAATAATAATGTTTCCGTTTTCATTTTCACTCTCGGCTTGTAACAAGGTTACTTTTCGCATTATTTTTTTTATCTGGTTCTCCAGTCCCCGTATTCCGGCCTCCCGGGCATATCCGTTAATCATATTCTTTAAGGCACTCTCCGAAATACTAATCTCTTTTGCTTTTAAACCATGTTCTTTTCGCTGTTTTGGGACCAGGTAACGTTTGGCAATTTCAACCTTTTCCTCCAGAATATAACCTGAAAGTTTTATGATCTCCATACGATCGAGTAAGGGCTGTGGAATGGTATCGAGCTGGTTGGCCGTGGTAACAAACAGTATATTTGACAAGTCGAATCGAACATCGAGATAATGATCAAGAAATTCAGCATTTTGTTCCGGATCGAGCACCTCCAGCAAAGCTGCCGCCGGATCGCCCTGATAACTCACTCCAATCTTATCTATTTCGTCGAGCATAATTACCGGATTGGCCACTTCCGTTCTTTTCAAACTTTGTATCAATTTGCCGGGCAAAGCTCCTATGTAGGTTCTCCGGTGCCCTTTTATTTCTGCCTCATCGCGCATTCCACCAACCGAAAAACGATAGAATTTACGCCCCATAGCATCGGCAATTGATTTTCCAACCGAGGTTTTACCAACTCCCGGAGGCCCTACCAAACAGATAATAGAGCCTGATACTTTCCCTCGTTTTAGGATGGTACTCATGAACTCCAAAATCCTTTGTTTTACATCCTGAAGACCATAATGTTGTTCATCGAGTATTTTGCGTGCAACTTTCAAATCTTTATTATCGTCCGAAAAAATGCCCCAGGGCAAATCAGTAAGCCAATTCAGGTAAGTTCGTGTTACATTAAACTCAGACGAACCTATTTCCAGTGTTTTCAGTTTATTCAACTCTTCCTGTATTACCGTATAAGTTTCTTCCGGTAAAACCAGTTTTTTTATTTTGTTCTGAATTATTTCCAGTTCGGTGGTTTTATCGTCCTTTTCAATGCCCAGTTCTTTTTTTATTACCTTTAATTGTTCGCGTAAAAAAAATTCACGTTGATGTTTCGAGACCTTTTCTTCAATTTGAGTTTGTATGTCCAGTTGGAGTTTACTCAGCTCAATTTCTTCTTTTAACAACAGCAACAGTTTTTCACTTCTTTCGAATAAACCAACTGCATCGAGTATTGCCTGCAGTTTTACCCCTTCAGCAGAAAGAAACGAAGCCACCAAGTCCATAAGAAGCCCGGGTTTCTCCAGTCCAACCTGGTTTAACGCCAGCCGCATTTGCTCCTGAAACATGGAGTTTAGTTTTATCAGTTCTTTTACCGAATTGATAATGGTCATGGTAAAAGCCTTGATTTCGTCGGTTACAGGTTTTGAATCATCATAATCATATTTTACCTGCCAGAATTCAATATCGTTTTTAGTCCTTTTTCGAACGTAATGAAAACGTGTTATTGCCTGGGCATAAAAATGAATCGCATTGTCTGACTTATTTAATACTTTGATTATTTTCAATAACGTACCGGTTTCATATAAATCAGAATGTAAATAAGTGCTGGTATTTATTTCTTTAATAAACGAAACGCCTATAAAACCATTCTCCTTTTTAATGGAATGTTCTACTTTTTTTACCATTTCGGATGTACCAAAAGTTAGCGGCAAGGCTAAACCCGGAAAAATTGGACGATTTTCCAGCGGTAAAACAATTAAATTATCCGGATAAATGTCGCTAATCAATACCAGTCCCGAATTTTGAACAGTATTTTCAGTCATGATTATCAGTTTAATTTGCGATTTTGTTTTTCCTTCTTCAATAAGTAAAGTGATAATATGATTACGATTCTTAAGATGTAAAAGATTTAATTTTAATGATAAAAATCACTACTGTCCGGTTAACATTGAACAGATTCCTCGCCGTCAGCCGAGGGGTCGGAATGACAAACTTTTGGCGGCCGTTGCTTTGGGGAGGGGTTAATCCGTTAAGGAGATAAGAAAAAATTAAGGGCATAGCTCCCTGTTACTATGCCCTTATTTACTTATGAAATTTTGATCTCTTTTGCAGGTTTTGGTTTTATCTCTTCACGTTTTGGTAAAGTAACCTGAAGAATACCGTTGTTGTATTTAGCCGAAATTTTATCAGCATTTACAACCGTTTCAGGCACCGTAAAAGAACGTTGGAACGATTGATAACAAAACTCTTTTCGGGTAATTACTTCTCCCTCTTTTTCTTCTTTTTCTTCTTTCTTCTCTGAAGAAATCGTTAACCTGCCATTGTCGTAATTCAGTTTAAAATCGTTTTTACTTAAACCGGGTGCTGCAACGTCAATTATATATTCATCTTGGTTTTCTTTGACATTAACAGCTGGCAAGGTTGAATTGCTGCCTGCAAAATTTTTAGTGTTCCAATCCATCAGGTTTCCTTCAAAGAATTTGTCCAGTAACGAAGGAAATGATGAATAATCGCTGTTTAACAATCTTGGTAGTGTCATGATTAAATCCTCCATTTTTAAATTCGACATTTATTAAGTTCTCACTACTTTTTGCGCAAACAAAATGCCATTTTCACCGGATTTTCGACAACAGATTCTTTAACTTTTTGAAAGACAAATATTTATCAGAAACAGCAATAAAAAAGAAAAACAAAACACTTTAACCCACTGTGCAATAATGACATATGAAGTATTTTAATCTATGTTTTTTTGGCATTTTCAGTGAAATTTTGACAGCGTAAAAGTGGAAAGTTCAAGGTTTAATAGTTAAAGATGACGATCCGTGAATAAGGTTGATAGTTACTGATTGTTCGTTTTTTTTCAATCTTACTCAATCTCAATCAATCTTTACTTGTTAGTGACTCGTTACTCGAAGCTTGCGGCTTGTAGCTTGTAATTACTTAAACAAATCCACAATTTCTTCTTTGGTAATTTCCTGAAACGGATTATTTGAATTGATAAATTTATCGGCCAGCGAGCTTTTTCGGTCCTTCAATTTCTGAATTTTTTCTTCAATTGAATTTTCTGTAATAAAACGGTACACAAAAACATGTTTATTCTGTCCAATCCGGTGTGCACGATTAATCGCCTGATTTTCGGCTGCAGGGTTCCACCATGGATCAATGATAAAAACATAATCGGCCTCGGTTAAGTTGAGGCCGACACCACCTGCTTTAAGCGATATCAGGAAAATTCGGTTCTCCGGATCTTCCTGAAACTCCCTGATTACCTCTTCGCGTTTTGTGGTTTGCCCCGTTAGTTTACTGTATTTCCAGTTTTCCTCTTCAATTTTTTCCTGAAGTAATTCGAGATGACTTACAAACGAAGAAAAAATAAGTACCTTGTGTTTTTCGGCCACCAGGTTTCCCAGCATTCTGAAAATCACGTTAAACTTACCTGATGCTTCGTCTAAACCATCTTCAACCAACGAAGGATGGTTAGCCAGCTGACGTAATTTAGTAAGTCCTTGCAATACCACAAACGACGATTTTTTAACTCCTTCCTGCTCAATAGCCGTTAAAATGGTATTTCGGATAATCGATTTCTCGTGTTCGTACATTTTGTGCTGCTTGCCCTCCATCGGGCATACACGAATTTCCTCCATCAGCGGAGGCAAATCTCTTGCTACTTCATCCTTTTTCCGACGCAAAACAAAGGGGCGAATCATCAATTGTAGCTTTTCCATTTGCTCCTGGTTGGCATGCTTTTCAATGGGCGTAATAAACGAGCGCCTGAAAAATGCAAGATTTCCCAAAATTCCCGGATTCAGAAAATTCATTTGCGACCATAAATCTGAAAGCGAATTTTCAATGGGCGTTCCGGTAATAACCAGTTTATGTTGCGCCAGCATTTTCATAACCGCCTTATAGGTTTTCGAGGTTGAGTTTTTTATCGACTGGCTTTCGTCTAAAATCAGATAAAAAAATTTGATTCCAGAAAGCAGGTCCACATCGTTTCGCACCGTACCGTAAGTGGTTATTATTACATCATAAAAGCGGGCAATCTTTTCAATATCCTCTACTTTTTTACGCTGTGTGCCTACGTATTTATAAACTTTCAGGGCAGGTGTAAATTTTTTAATTTCGTTGCTCCAGTTGTGCACAAGCGATGTGGGCACCACAATTAAACTGGCCGGTTGTAAATCGTGTTCAACCTCCGAATTGTTGGCAAACAGATCCAGTTGTCTCTTTTCTGTAACAGGATTTTGAACCTGAATATCCCGTTTCATTCGTTTCAACTTCAGCAAAAGAGTTAAGGTTTGCAAAGTTTTTCCAAGCCCCATATCATCTGCCAAACAACCACCCAAACTGTTTTTATACAAACCATACATCCAGTTAAAACCTTCTTCCTGATAACTTCGTAAGGTGGCTTTTATATTGGCAGGCAGCACCACTACTTCCTGTTCGGCATTTACCAGCTGTTCGTATTTCTGTTTTACAAGTTTATCAGTAGCCTGAATGGAATCCTGTAAGAGCGTAAAGTGGTGTTTTTCAAACTGAATACGCTCACCATGGCTCTTTCCAAACGGCAGTAATCCTTTGTAACGGGCAAACCATTCTTCGGGCAAAACAGCCACTTCCCCATTGGGCAATTCAAACTCGCGAATGTCGTTCAGAATATATTTTTTAAGTTGAATAAAAGGAATGCTGAACTCACCAAAGCGAACTACAGCATACACATCGAACCAGTCGCCTTTGGTTTGTGTTTTTAATTCCAGCTGCTGGCTTCCGGTGTAATATTTCTTTTCGAGTTGCTTTTGTTTTACTTGAATTCCATTTCTCTCCAGTTCCGGCCGGTTCTTGTTCAGCCAATTCACAAAAAAATAAAGCGCATTCTCCTGCTCAAGCAGTGATATTCCTTTTAAAACAAATGATCCATTATCTTCAATCAATCCCACGTTAAAAATGGCGTTAACAATTTCCTGTTCCCAGCCAAAATCGCGTACCGTTTTACTGAATACAAACGATCCGTTTTTCTTTTGTAAACTAACCGCAATTTTTCGTACTGAATTAGGCAAGAACTTTTCACTACCATATGCAAAGGTTAATACCAGGCACGGTTTATACTGTAAGTTCATTTCCAACGAAAGTACGGCATGTTTTTTTGTATCCGCTTTTACAATCTCAAATCCGGCAGCTTTCACATCGTAATCGCGAATGGTATTTAACACAAATCCTGAATAATATTTTTCCTCTATTGTATTTGGAACTGCCACATAATCTTTTTCAAAAAATGGCATTAATTTTTTTGCATTAAGCTTTTCAAATGCCACCAGTTGATTTTTATACACAACTAAACAGGGATCGTTTGTAACAACTTTGCATGTCCTATTCGACAACAGCAATTCCTGCTCTTTCAAAAAAACTTTTAACTGGTATCGTGTTTGTTCTTCGGTACGTTTAAAATGAAACTCCGGACGTGCAAATAAAGGATATACCAAAATCTCATCCTCATCGTACAAATTCGAATATTTGGCTTCCTTTTTAAACAAACGTACCGGACTTAACATCAATATCGAAGCCACTTCCATCATACATTTTTCAATATAAGGAATCACCTGTTTTTCAAAAAAGGTGCTTTTTAGCGTAGAAAAAAACTCGGAAACACTTTTTGCCCGCGAGAATTTTTTCACCAAAACTTCATCGCTGTATTTATCAATCAAGTTCACTAACTCCTTTTCATAAGGCTGCCAATTGTAGTTAGAATCTTTCAGGTCACGCGGTTTTAGCATTCGTACCACAGAAAAAAAGCGTTCCTGTTTCTTAATAAAAAAAGGTTGAAACACCATTCCAAGAAAACGGTGCTCGGTTAAAACAATAATAAATTCAAATTCATTCATCTATCTCTCTGAAAAAGAAACCTCTATTAAATTTTTTCTTACTAAACAAAAAACAATCGGCTCAAAAGAACCTCAAATATACAAAAGCTAAACTTCTGAGTTCGGCGTTTAGTGTGGAAAGATTAAAGAAAATATAAAGTAATGGCCCCAGGGGTTATTTGTGAGAGGTAACAAAAAAAGCATCCAGCTGTAATCTTTTTAAATTTTTTAGAATCAACCGACAAACTTTATATATTTGTAATAATTAATAGAATTATGAAACGACCATGACAAAAATTTGCCACAAACAAGCATAATTAAAATCATGTGAGTTCCACACTATTCCTTCTGAAATAAACAACCTTAATAGTATGAAAAACTTATTTATAAAAAAATTAGAGTGTAAAAAACCGGTTTCAATCGAAGAAGTTGCACATTTGCTGACCACCAAAACAGTTACCATTCCTATTGATGTTCTGAACTGGGAAAAAGCATTTCCTTACAAACCCGATTTAAAGTTCAGAATAGGCCACACAGGAGATGAAATATGGCTGACATATTATGTAAAAGAAAAAAATATTCTGGCCAAAGAAACACGAATAAATGGAGATGTTTATAAAGATAGTACCGTTGAATTTTTTATCTCGGTTGATGGAAAGAACTATTACAATTTTGAGTTTAACTGCATAGGCACACCACATGTTGCACATGGGCCCGGCCGTGGAAATCGTACTTTTGTAAAACCTGAAACCGTTCAAACCATTCAAATTAAATCGACATTAGGAAACCAACCTTTTGACGAAAAATCGGGAAATTTTGAATGGGAAATGACCATTCGTATTCCAATAACATGTTTTGCTTTCGATAGTATTAAATCGTTAGACGGGTTAAAAGCCACCGCTAATTTTTATAAATGTGGCGACGAAACTTCTGATCCGCATTTTGTAAGCTGGAATCCCATTAAAACCGAAAATCCGGACTATCACTGTCCACAGTTTTTTGGGAAAGTGGAGTTTGAATAATAAAGAAATTTATACTGTCCTTTGTTTCCCCCCAGATACAGGTCAAGTCAGCAGAAAATCATTAACTTCTAATTTCTGCATCCAATACATTATGTTATAAAACAATTTACTATTTAGGCCCATTCATTGCTATACTATTAACTAAGTAGTAAATTTATACTCGTATCTTACAGGAAATTTCACAACAGTTAAACATACCTGAAATACGTTGAACCGCGATTTCAATGAGCTACGAAAATCGGAAATATTTGTCAATTCGGATCTTCGTAATAAATAAAGTACAGAAAAACGGTCAAACTATTTTTCGTAAATTATATCTAAAACCAATAAAACTAAATGGAACAATTTATTTTATCATTCGACCAGGGAACGACAAGTTCGAGAGCCATTGTTTTCGACCACCAGGGTACAATAAAATCGGTGGCACAAAAAGAATTTGAACAAATATTTCCAAAACCAGGATGGGTTGAGCATGATCCAAACGAAATCTGGTCGTCGCAGGCTGCAGTTGCAGCCGAAGCTATTACAAAAATTGGTATTAACGGAAAAAACATTGCTGCCATTGGTATTACCAACCAACGCGAAACAACCATTGTTTGGGATAAAGAAACAGGAGAACCGGTATATAACGCAATTGTCTGGCAAGACCGCAGAACGGCAAAATATTGCGATTCCTTAAAAGAACAAAATTTACAGGAAATGATCCGGAAAAAAACAGGCCTTGTAATCGATGCCTATTTCTCCGGCACAAAAGTGAAATGGATTCTGGATAATGTGGATGGAGCACGCGAGAAAGCAAAGGCCGGAAAACTGGCTTTTGGGACAGTTGATTCGTGGCTGATATGGAAACTTACGCGAGGAGACAAACACGTTACGGATGTGAGCAATGCATGCCGGACACTACTGTACAACATTAAGGATTGTTGCTGGGACAAAGAATTGCTCGAGCTTTTTACAATTCCGGAGAGCATGTTACCTAAGGTTACTGCATCAAGCGAAATTGTGGGACACACCAAAACCACCATTTTTGCACATGAAATTCCAATTGCCGGTATTGCAGGCGATCAACAAGCAGCACTTTTCGGTCAGCAATGCACACAGGAAGGGATGGCAAAAAATACTTATGGCACCGGTTGTTTTATGCTAATGAATACCGGGAACAAAGCAATTACTTCAAAAAATAATTTGCTTACAACCATTGCCTGGAAAATTAACGGAGAAGTTACTTATGCACTCGAAGGCTCTATCTTTATTGCAGGAGCTGCAGTTCAATGGTTTCGCGATCAACTGGGCCTGATAAACAATGCAGCCGATATTGAAAAACTGGCTAAAACCGTTGAAGATAACGGAGGCGTTTATTTTGTTCCTGCATTAACCGGATTGGGAGCTCCTCATTGGGATCAGTACGCACGCGGGATTGTTGTGGGCATAACACGCGGCACTTCCCACGGACATTTTGCTCGTGCCACATTGGAAGGAATTGCATTTCAGGTGATGGATGTGTTAAAATCGATGGAAGCCGATTCAGGGATTCATATAAAAGAATTACGCGTAGATGGTGGTGCAGCTGCCAACAACCTATTATTACAGTTTCAGTCCGAAACACTGCAATCGCCGGTAATCCGACCTCGCCAACTTGAAACCACCGCTTTGGGCGCTGCCTACCTTGCCGGATTAGCAGTTGGCTACTGGAAAGACCTGGAACAATTACAGTCTCAATGGGCAAAAGATAAAACCTTTACTCCTGAAAAAGATCCCAAAATTATGGCAAAAATGATTCGAAAATGGGGAAAGGCACTCGAAAAAGCCAAAGATTGGATTGATGATGACGATGATGAATAACACTACATAAACCAATTAAAATGAAAAGAGACGTTCAACTAAATAAAGCCATTATTCCTCAGGAATGGGATTTAATTGTTATTGGCGGAGGCGCAAGCGGACTTGGTGTTGCGTTGGAGTCGGCAACAAGAAAATACAAAACCCTGCTGTTAGAAGGAGCCGATTTTGCGAAAGGGACATCAAGCCGAAGTACAAAACTGGTACACGGGGGTGTACGTTATCTTGGTCAGGGAGATATTTCGCTGGTTTTAGAAGCCTTGCGCGAGCGGGGATTATTACGTCAGAATGCACCTCATCTGGTAAAAAATCAATCGTTTATTATTCCGAACTACGAATGGTGGGATGGCCCGTTTTATACCATTGGACTGAAAGTTTACGATTTAATGGCAGGTAAATTGGGATTGGGTCCTTCCATCCATCTTTCGAAACAAGAAACACTGGAAGCTTTACCCACTATTCGCAAAGATGGCCTGACTGGTGGAGTAATTTATCATGATGGGCAATTCGACGATGCGCGTTTATCGGTTAACCTGGCGCAAACAATTATTGACTACGATGGAGTAGCCGTAAATTACCTAAAAGTTACCGGCTTAATTAAAGGAGACAATGGACTGATAAAAGGTGTAAAAGCCAAAGATCAACTTTCAGGCAATGAATATGAATTTAAAGCCAAAGCAGTAATTAACGCGACCGGAGTTTTTACAGATGAAATATTACAGATGGACGAGCCGGGATCGGCAAAGAAAGTGGTACCCAGCCAGGGAATACACCTTGTGTTAGACCACGATTTCTTACAAGGGGACCATGCCATTATGATTCCCAAAACCGATGACGGCCGGGTTCTTTTTGCCGTTCCCTGGCGAGGTAAAGTTGTTGTTGGAACCACCGATACATTAATAGAAGAAGCCAGTTTAGAACCTCGTGCACTCGAAGAAGAAATCAAATTTGTTTTGAATACGGCCGGTCGTTATCTCACCCGCCCACCCAAACGAAGCGATGTACGTAGCATATTCGCAGGTCTTCGTCCGTTGGCAGCACCCGAAGACGATAGTAAGAAAACCAAAGAAATTTCGCGCAGCCATAAGGTTATTATGAGTCTTTCGGGCTTGATTACAATAACCGGTGGCAAATGGACAACCTATCGTAAAATGGGTCAGGATACCGTTGATAAAGCCGCAATACTGGCAGGGTTAAAGGAAAGACCATGTATTACTGAAAATCTTTCGATACATGGCTATACAAAAAATGTCGATTTGGATGATCATTTCTATGTATATGGCTCAGAAGCCAAAGCGATTAAAACAATGATTGAGAAAAATCCTGAACTGGGAGAGAAACTTCACGAACGCCTTGATTTTACAAAGGCCGAGGTTGTTTGGGCCTGTCGTGAAGAAATGGCTGTTACGCTAGATGATGTGCTTGCCCGCCGTGTCCGGGCATTATATCTGGATGCACGCGCTGCCGAAGAAATGGCTCCTGAAGTAGCCCGTATTATGGCTGTTGAACTGGAGAAAAACGAAGCCTGGATAGAACAACAACTCCTGGAATTTGGACAACTGGTAAAAGGTTATTATTTATAAAATTAATACATTGTTATTATGAACCGGATTGAACTTTACAAAGGCGATATTACAAAATTACAGGTTGATGCCATTGTAAACGCGGCCAATAAAACGCTTTTGGGAGGTGGAGGTGTTGACGGAGCCATTCATCGTGCAGCGGGTAAAGAACTTCTGACAGAGTGCAGAACGCTTAATGGCTGCGAAACCGGCAATGCAAAAAAGACTCAAGGCTACCTGCTTCATGCAGCATTTGTAATTCACACGGTTGGCCCCGTTTACAACGGTGGCAAATACAATGAAGCAAAAAAGCTGGCCTCTTGCTATAAGCGAAGTCTGGAAGTAGCTATTGAAAATAAGCTGGAAACCATTGCATTTCCGAATATAAGTACCGGAATTTATGGCTATCCGAAACAGGAAGCCGCTAAAATTGCCGTAAAAACGGTGACCGATTTTTTAAAAACTTCAGCAACCATTAAAAAGGTGATTTTTTGTGTTTTTGATGATGAGAATTATGCGATCTATAAAAACATTTTAGGAAACGATATTTAGCATCAGTTTTACCTTGAATTAATTTCGTACGGCAATTAAAAAAAATAGATTTCGGGGCTAAAAATCCATAATTACTATAAAATATAGATGCTAATTCCTTAACTACTAAAAATTAACACCGAAAAATCTAAAAGAAACCTTATCTTTGCAAAAATATCAGATTTGAGAATTTGTGCTTTTACCGGCTAATTCCTTTCAACTTAGTTTTTAACTGCCTTTTTTTTAGATCTTATTTATTCACATAATAATTAGTATAAAAGAATTTATGGGTAGATCGCAAGAAACATTTAACAAAAAAGAAGTTAGAAATAAAAAAGAGAAGAAAAGAAAAGAGAAGGCTGAAAAAAGGAACGCTCGCAGAGATGGTGAAAAGAAATCAAGTCTGGACGATATGATTGCCTACGTTGATGCCAATGGAAATATAGTATCAACTCCTCCTCCTGAGAGAACAAAAAAAGATGAAATTAAATTGGAAGATATTGAGATTAGCGTGCCAAAAGGAGGTTCGGTAGCCGATGAAGATCCAATAAAAAAAGGCATTGTTTCATTTTTCAATGATTCAAAAGGGTTTGGATTCATTAAAAATTCAGATACCAAACAAGATGTTTTTGTTCATATTAACAATGTTATCGACGATATAAAAGAAGGAAACAAAGTTACTTATGAAGTTGAGATGGGACAACGAGGCCCAACAGCAGTCAACGTCAAAATCGACAAATAATCAGATTTTCAACTCTATATACATCCACCTTATTCAGGGTGGATGTCACTTTATAACTGCAGCTTCAAACCAAAAATCAAAGAAGCATCTCAGTTAATTTTACTTATCTTAATAAAAATATTTACTGGATTTACGGGCTGCAACCAGACCGTTTAAAATTCTGCATATCATATAATTAACACTTTAGAGTAATTCTGTGAGTGTTTAATTACTCTGGCTTTTATACATCCGTTTCATATTTCGATGGTAAGTATTTGTCATACGCGTATGAAAATACGGATATAAAAAATGATCGCGAAGTACCGATTCGCTTTTAAAGAAACTGCGGTGAACAATTTTGGTATATCCTTTTGGAGTTTTCACAAAATTTAACTGCTGTTTTCCCAGCGTAACGTTATCGTCAAGATAACTAAACTCAATAACTCCGTCTTTGCCATCAACTTTGATGATTTCAAATGCTGTGGCAATATTTTTTATCTTCAAAAGATGTAGGTTCAGATAAACCACCTGTCCGGGTTCTATTCGATCCACTTTATCATCGGCATAAATCATCTCATCTCTTTCTTTCGAAAACAACATTCCAAATCCTAATTTTCCTGCATTCCAGGCATCTCCGGGATTAGTATGCACATAATAATCCCAAACCTTGTACAAACTATCCTTGATTACATATTCACGCTCGTGAAAACAAAATCCATCAGTACTCGATGTAGGGGTTAAAGAGGGTTTTACATCCCAAAAGGTTTGTTTATCATTTTGCATCTGCCTGTTTACATACGCTTCAACCGCTACCTCGTTCACCTTATCAAACTGAACATCAGCCAGAAACATCTGTCCCCAGCTTTTAGCAGCCAGTATCCAAACGAATAAAAACAGTATAAATATCTTCTGTTGCATCGATTTTTTTCACCTCTAAAATAGATTAAAATATTCAACATCCTGTTAATTTCCCTACTCATTACTAAAAAAATAAATTCAAGATTTGAATAATCGTGCTAACTCACAAAAAGAGAACAAAACCACGATCTATTCAAACGCTTATTAAAAAATCACTTATGATCACTCATTTACCGGGCGGAATGTAAACTTTTCGTTTAACTGCAAGCAATACAGAGCTGTAAATTTTAAGTTTGAAAATTTATTTTTACATTAGCTTTATGGGCTCTTCCGGAAACAAATCAACGAAAATCCTCAGAATTGTTTTCTATGCTATTCTAGCTATAATTCTACTGTTTCTAACTTTATATTTCGGTATGCGCCTATTAGGTATCGATTTAATTTAGTTGCACCAGACTTCAGAACAAAACAAATACGTTACCACCTTCTGCCAAATTCACTGGTGAAATTCAATAACAACCTGTCTTTTTAGGATGCTACTCCAGTATAAAGAATGGCCACCCTATAAAAATCAATGCCAGACAGCACATATAAACTTGGGGTTTTACTAAATTGCAGACAAAAACAACGAATGAACAACAACGATATTTTAAGAAGAATACGTTACGCTTTTAATATTGCCGATACAAAAATGATTGAAACGTTTGCTCTGGGCGAAGTTAAAACCAATCGGGCACAAGTAAGCAGCTGGCTAAAAAAAGATATTGATCCGGATTACATTGCCCTGCCCGATTTTCAACTGGCAGCTTTTCTTAACGGATTAATTACCGACAAACGTGGAAGCCGTGAGGGGCCAAAACCAATTCCGGAAAATATACTTAACAATAATATTATACTCCGAAAACTGCGCATTGCCCTGAATTTAAATGACACCGATGTTCTGCAAATTCTTGACCTTGCCGGACTAAAAATAAGTAAACACGAGCTCAGCGCTTTTTTTAGAAAACCAGGTCAAAGCCAGTATCGGGAATGCAAAGACCAGGTACTTCGGAATTATTTAAAAGGTTTGCAAATGAAATATCGCGAAAACAAAATGAAGTAAAGTGTAACAAACGGATGTAAAATAAAATCCTTGTTCTCAATAAACCTGATTAACAGCGCCTCTCCTACTCTTTTCCCGCGGCCAGCATATTGCGTAAACACCATAAATATTGTATGCTATCGCAAGAGAAACAAAGCGGCAAATTTGCAGAAAGTATGAAGAAGAAATATTTTAGCAGTGAACTTTGCAATATCCTGATTTCGTAATGAAAATTAGATCAGAAAATAATATTTTTATTCCTATTATCTAAACCAATAAAAATGAATAAATTATCTTTCCTCTTTTTGGCGCTGCTTTTTGCAACCACCCTATTTGCACAAGACAGTAAAGTATTTGATAATCTCACTGTAAAAAGTGAAATACTTGGAATGGAACGCAACTATGCTATTTATCTTCCACCAGGTTACGAAACTTCGGAAAGAAGTTACCCCGTACTTTATCTACTACACGGCGCCACCGACAATCATACCGGGTGGGTGCAATTTGGCGAAATACAACACATTGCCGACAAAGCTATTAATAACGGATCGGCAACTGCCATGATTATTGTTATGCCCGATGCAGACACCAAACAAATGGGCTATACCAACACTCCAAACGGTTGGAATTTCGAGAATTTCTTTTTTGAGGAATTGATACCACAAATTGAGAATAAATACCGGATACGCAAAGAAAAACGTTATCGCGCTGTTGCCGGACTCTCGATGGGTGGCGGCGGAACTTTCTACTATGCTTTGCACCGACCCGATTTATTTTCGTCGGCCTGTCCGTTAAGTGCATCAACCGGACCATTAACCCGCGAAGATGTAGACCGACAAATGCAACGAAGAGGAATGGGTGAAACAACAGAATCGGAAAAAGATGAATGGTTTAAGAATTACAGTGTGCTTGAGTTGGTGAAAACCTTGCCGGAAAAAGACCTTTCGTCGGTACACTGGTTTATTGATTGTGGCGACGATGATTTTCTTTATGAAGGTAATTCTTTGGTGCATATAGAATTGAGAAAGCGAAATATTCCTCACGAGTACCGTGTTCGCGAGGGAGCACATAACTGGACCTATTGGCGAGACTCATTGCCCGTTGTACTCAGCTTTATTTCCGACACTTTTCATCAACATTAATTTTTAAATATTCATGAAACTAGCAAAAACTATTGTACTGGTTCTTTTTCTTTTTTGTTCATATGCAGGCCGTACCCAAATTAAATACGAGCAACAAGACAAAGAAATATTGAATGAAATATTTAATCAACTAAATGATTATCAAAGAAATAGCACATCAGAATTGATAGTTCTTGCCGGCAAGTTTTTTATGGAAACACCTTATGTTGCGCACACCCTCGAAACAGAGCCGGAACAAATGGTGATTAATCTTCGCGAACTGGATTGTACAACTTATGCAGAAAATTGTCTTGCTCTTGCACGAACCATAAAAAGCGGAAACCTTTCCTTTAACAAATTCACAAACGAATTGACCGCAATTCGATATTGCAACGGAATTATAAAAGGCTATCCCTCACGCTTGCATTATTTCAGCGACTGGATTTATGAAAACGACAAAAAAGGATTAATCAAGAAAGTATCAAAAGAAATTGCAAATACTCCCTACCCGCTTGCAGTCGATTTCATGAGCACCCACCACCATAGTTACAAACAACTAAAAAACAATTCTGATCTGATTCCGGCGATTTCGCAAAGAGAAAAAGAAATCAATACCCGAGAGATGTTTTATGTCCCCCAAAACCGGATTTCTGAATTTGAATCAAAAATGCAGGAGGGTGACATTATTGGAATATGCACCTCCGTTAAAGGACTGGATATTATACATGTAGGAATCTTAGTGACAAAAAACGGAAGAATTCATTTAATGCACGCTTCGTCGGCAGCTGAAAAAGTGATTATTTCAAAGAATACACTTGAAGAATATTTAGCCGAAAACAAATTGGCAACCGGTATCATGATCGTACGCCCCATCTAAAACTATAAAAATGAGAACAATATCAACTGCAACCATACTACTTGTAGCATCAATTCTGGTCTTGAATGCCTGTCAGAATAAAAAAAGCAAATCAGTTACACCCAACAAATTCAGGAACCAGCCAAATATAGTTTACATTTTAGCTGATGACCTGGGGTATGGCGATATTTCAGCCCTGAACTCAGAATCAAAAATAAAAACGCCCCATATTGATAAACTTTCACAAGGTGGAATGACTTTTACCGATGTACATTCAAATTCGGCTGTATGTACACCAACACGCTACGGAATTTTAACAGGCCAATATTGCTGGCGTAGCCGTATCAAGAAGGGCGTACTTTTAGGCTACAGTCCAAGTTTAATTGAAGAAACCACTCCTACTGTAGCAGAGTTTCTGCAAAAACAAGGCTATACTACCGCTTGTATCGGAAAGTGGCATCTGGGAATCGATTTCAAGTTAAAAGACGGATCATATATTACCGGCGAACCAGGTGTAAACTTTACAAGCGAATTAATCGGTTATAACAAACCCGAACAAATAGATTTTACGCAACCTGCCAAAGGTGGCCCACAAGGAGCCGGATTTGATTTTTCCTATGTTTTACCCGCATCGCTCGATTTTGAACCCTATATGTATTTGCAAAATAATCTGGCTGTTGAAGCTCCTACAGATTCAACTCCCGGCAATGATTTAAATGCCGTTCCTTGGGCAACCGGAGCTTTTTGGCGCAAAGGACTCATGGCGCCGTCATTTAGTTTCGAAGATGTTTTACCAACATTTACCAACAAGGCCATTGAATTTCTGGCCCAACAAAAGAATGCCGAAAAACCCTTTTTCCTCTACTTCCCAATGAATGCACCGCATACTCCATGGCTGCCGACCAACGAATTTAAGGGAAGTTCTCAGGCCGGCCAATATGGAGATTATGTGCAAATGGCTGATGCACAAGTTGGGAAAATCATACAAAGTATAAAAGACAATGGGTTGGACGAAAATACGCTTGTTGTGTTTACAAGCGACAACGGTGCTTACTGGCGACCTGAACTCATAAAAAAATACAATCATCGTTCCAATTTTAATTTTCGTGGTATGAAAGGCGACGTTTGGGACGGGGGGCATCATATCCCGTTTATTGTAAAGTGGCCCGGAAAAGTAAAAGCAGGCAGCACTTCAAACCAAACCATTTCACTTACCGACTTTTTTGCAACAGTTCAGAACCTTTTTAATACTACACTACCCAAACCCACTGACAGTTTTTCTTTTCTATCGATTTTAGAAAATAATGACTCGAGTTTCACCAGACCACCTGTAATTCATCATTCTGGTAGTGGAAAATTTGCGATCAGACAAGGAGATTGGAAAATGATTGAAGGACTGGGCTCAGGTGGTTTTACCGAACCAAAATTTCCGGAACCAAAAGAAGGAGAACCTGACGGACAACTGTACAATATGAAAATTGATCCACAGGAAAAAGAAAACCGATATTTAGCAGAACCGGAAAAAGTTAGTAAACTGAAATCATTGTTAAAAGATATCAGGGAGTATTAATTCAATTATTTGGGACAACCTGATTTTCGAAAATACATCAGTGATTTTTTTATCCTGAAAAATTTAGTGGCTTTTACTCCAACCAACAGTTATGTGGTACCCAATTGATTTTCGCCACCCTTTTCAGCCTCATCTTTCTGTTTGAAATACCTTCGGAGCAGTACCTTTTTTAAATCGCGAACAATTACCTGATGGGCAATAATTTCAATGTGCGAATAATGCGTCAATTCTTGTTGTGCTTTATAAATCTCTCGGTCGGTAATATCAACCTGGTATAAAACTGAAAGTAAAAGATCGTAATTACGTTCAACCAATAAAGTTATTTGATCGATTAATTGATTATGAAGCTCCGCGTAGGCATTCTCAGTATTACCTGAAAAAGTTATTTCTACACCAAACATCCCAAAATCTTTCATAATTTGCTCGGCAGTTTGCTGAACAATATCGGCCTGGTTTAGGTGACGCGAAACATTGCTATTATTTATTTGTGGAAAAGTCATTTTTTACTTTTTCGAAAGATACAATTAAATGGCAAACAGAAACTCATTTTTTATGCTGAAACCTTACTCTTATCTCAAATTGATTAACTTTACAATACCTATAAATCAATTAAATTATAACATTATGAAAAAAAGTTTAGCAACTCTCGTTTTTATTTTTGCAGTTCTGTTTTCGATGGCACAAAGCAATTTCAGCCACCCGGGTATTTTTGTGGGAAATGTGGTTGAAGACCTCGACAAATCGGTAAAATTTTATACCGAAGTAATTGGGATGACAAAAACAGGAGAGTTTTCGGTTGACAAAGAAAAAGCCACTGAACTTGGATTAACCAACCAATACCAGCTAGACGTTACCATATTAAAACTAGAAGACAGCCCCAATGCAACCGAATGGAAATTAATGAGTGTGGGAACAAAGGCCAAACATCCCAAACAAAAATGGATGACCGACGACACCGGAATGCAATACATTACAATTCTGGTTAATCATATTGATCCGATTATTGAAAGATGTAAAAAACACAATGTTAAAATATTAAGTGGAATACCGTCCGGTTTAGGCGATGGCCGATCTTTTATCCTGGTACAGGATCCGGATGGGACTTTTATTGAGATGATTGGCCAACGATAGAAAACATCTGCCCAATATAACTTAATTTCTTTGTCCGGGAATAAATATTTTTCTAAATACAGGAATCCGAAACACACTAAATATCTCAGGATATTAACATTATCCAATGTGTTTATTTAGAATGCATTTCTTCCAGTTTTTATAAAGAAATAATCTGTATTTTCGAACAAAATTTAAACAAATTCGAATAACATAATTCTGCCATGAAGAAAAATATTGAGGTTGGATATAGAAGGTTGTCGATTGGTGAAGAAATTTTCAACAGTGTTACACACGGAATTGGCACACTATTAAGTGTTGCAGGGCTTGTGCTTTTAATTGTATTTGCTGCAATAAAAGGAAATGTATGGCACGTTGTAAGTTTTAGTATATTCGGAAGTACACTGGTTTTACTCTACCTCTCATCTACACTCTACCACAGTTTTACGAAAGAAAAAATTAAAAACATATTTGTACGTTTCGACCACGCTGCCATATTTTTACTGATAGCCGGAACTTACACGCCTTTCCTGTTAACGGCACTGCGCGGGGCCTTGGGGTGGACCTTGTTTGGAATAATCTGGACAGTGGCCATTGCCGGAGTAGTAATCCGTTGTATTTATCTTACCCGGTTCAGAAAATTAATGGTAGCAATTTATTTAATTATGGGTTGGTTATTTGTTGTGGCCATTGGGCCGATGATGAAAAACTTACCCGGAATTAGTGTGCTGTTTTTGTTTCTGGGCGGATTAATGTATTCAATCGGTGTTATTTTTTATGCCTGGCGAAATCTAAAATATGGACATGGTATTTGGCATTTGTTTGTGCTGGCCGGTAGTATAATGCATTTCTTTTCGGTAATTTACAGTTTAGATTAAATATTCGATAAACGAGTAAAAAAGCAGGGGCGCAATTTATCAATTACGCCCCTGCTTATATTCCGGCCTTTTATCAATTCAGCTCTTCAAACTTTTTATATGCAGCTTCCCAGTCTAATTTCGGAGATGGTGTATATACTCCAATTTCAAACGAGTTTTTTATTACATCTCGTATTTCAGCTAACGACCGAACAGTGCCGGCAGCCTTTGCCTGCATCATTAAATTACCAATTGCAGTTGCCTCGGTTGGCCCCGCAAAAACAGGAATTCCGATTGCATCGGCAGTAAGTTGGTTCATCATTTTATTATTTGCACCGCCTCCAATAATATGAAGTTTATCTATCTGTTTTCCTGTTACTGATTCAATTTGTTTTATGGTAAATTTATATTTCAACACCAGACTATCGTAAATGCAGCGGGCAATTTCACCTTTTGTTTCGGGCACAGGCTGGTTTGTCTCCCTACAATATTCCTGAATTGCTTTTGGCATATTTCCTGGATTCAAAAAAACTGAATTATCAGGATTGATAAAACACTTAAAGTGTTTGGCTTCCATGCTTAAATCCACAATTTCCTGCCATTCCATTACTTTTTCTTCATCCCAATTCCGTTTGCATTCCTGAATCAACCACATTCCCATAATATTTTTCAGGAAGCGGGTGGTTCCTTCCACTCCACCTTCATTGGTAAAATTCATTGCAAGCGTTTCTTCCGACACCATCGGCTCCGGACTTTCAATCCCCAGCAACGACCAGGTTCCGGAACTTAGGTAAGCCCAGTTGCCACCATCTGTCGGAACCGATGCAATAGCAGATGCAGTATCATGCGAAGCTACTGCAATACACGGAATTTGTTTCGAACCGGTATCATCCTGAATTTCATCCAATATGTTTCCAACACTTGTACCTGGTTGTACAATTTCGCCTACCAGATCTTCCGAAATATTAGCTGCCTTAAAAAGCTTCTTCTCCCATTCTGCTTTACCGGGTTTTAACAGCTGCGATGTACTCGCAATAGTATATTCATTTTTCTTAACACCAGTAAACAGATAATTTAGTGTATCGGGTGTAAAAAGTAAACTTTCGGCAATATTGAGGCGCGAGTGTTTTTCTTTTTTCGATGCATACAACTGAAACAGTGTGTTAAACTGCATAAACTGAATACCGGATAATAAATAAGTTTCCTTTTTTGATAACACCGAAAAAAACTCTTCGATCGCAGTGTCGGTTCGGTGGTCTCGATAGGCAAAAGGCAATCCAACTAACTGACCGGAAGCTGAAACCAGCGAATAGTCGACACCCCAGGTATCAATGCCAATTGAGTCGGGCTGGATATTCAACTCGGTAATGCATTTTTTCAGCCCTGTTTTCAGTTCATCAAAAAGACTGTATATATTCCAGTAGTAGCTTCCGTGAATACGAATCATTTGATTTTTGAAACGGTGCACCTCGGTTAATTCCAGTTTCCCGTTCTCTAAAGTTCCAAGTATTGCCCTTCCACTCGATGCCCCAAGGTCGAATGCTAAAAATTTATTTTTGTTCATTATTATTCAGGTTGAATTACAAAGCTACAAAATAAAACGATGTTGAAAGGTCAACTATCCTGCACTGTCCTTTTTTAGACAAAAAAAAAGCAGGACACAATGCCCTGCTTTCTCCTAATCTTTATAATTTTTTAAGCATGTTTTTCTGATAGATAACGTTCTGCATCGATGGCCGCCATACAACCTGAACCAGCTGCAGTAACTGCTTGCCTGTACTGATCATCCTGGACATCGCCACATGCGAACACACCAGGCACCTTGGTTTTCGATGTTCCCGGAATTGTTTTAATATAACCAATCTCATTCGTGTCTATATATTCCGCAAAAATTTCAGAATTTGGTTTGTGCCCTATTCCAAGGAAGAAACCGTCAATTTTAATTGTAACTTCTTCCTCGTTTTCTTCTCCTTTATTTTTAACCAAAGTTGCACCTTCTACAACACCGTCGCCAAATAAACCTTTGGTTTGGTGCTTCCAAAGAATCTCAATATTTTTAGTGTTCATGGTACGTTCCGCCATAACTTTAGATGCTCGTAACTCGTCGCGACGAACAATCAGATATACCTTATTACACAGTCCTGCAAGGTACATGGCTTCTTCGGTAGCTGTGTCGCCACCACCAACTACAGCCACATCTTTTCCTCTGTAGAAAAATCCATCGCAAGTTGCACAGGCAGAAACTCCACCTCCGGCATATTTTTTCTCATCTTCTAATCCCAAATATTTGGCAGTAGCTCCAGTGGCTATAATTACAGTTTCTGCTTCAATTAATTTCGAATCGTCGATCCAAACTTTATGTATTTCCCCTGAAAAATCAACTTTCGTTGCCATTCCCCAACGAACATCTGTTCCAAATCGTGTTGCCTGTTTCTTCAAATCCTCCATCATTACCGGGCCTGTAACTCCCTCAGGGTAACCCGGATAATTTTCAACTTCAGTAGTTGTAGTTAGCTGACCGCCTGGCTGCAAACCTTCGTACATTACGGGACATAAATTGGCACGAGCAGCATAAATAGCAGCTGTATATCCAGCAGGACCAGAACCAATAATTAAACATTTTACCTGTTCTATATCAGTAGGTTTAACTGTTTTTTTTTCTTCGTTTTCGTTAATATCAAGTGGTTTAAACATATTTTTAATTTTTATTTTGAGCAAAAATACAAAACATCTTGAAGCCAGCACAATAAATTCAATCGATAATAATGAAGTTACGATAGCTATAATCTATACATAAAAATGAATGTTGTCTGATTTTTATACCCTCCAAAGTTTGCAAAAAAAGAATCTAGCATTACTTTTGCATTCACAAAAATTCGGGATGTGGCGCAGTCTGGTAGCGTACTCGTCTGGGGGGCGAGGGGTCGCAAGTTCAAATCTTGTCATCCCGACATATAGGTACTGAATTTCAATGTTTTACAAATTTATGTACCACTTTATGAACCGAAAAAGAAAAGGTAGTCAAATTGGCTACCTTTTTTCTTTTAAATAAATTGCGGTTAAAATCACCTAAAATCCATTTCAACCACTCCCCTTCCATTTTTTTAAATAAATATAACACCACCATCTCTTTAAGTTATTGCGAAACTTGTTCTTAATTTTATTGAAGGCTATGGATTAAATAAATAAATTTTCTCACCAATAAATCTTTTCAATTGGATTATATAATTTCAAAACACCCAATTTCTGCTATCTCTAACGTCCATTAAAACCAAAATAAAATACAAGTCCACACTTGCCTAAAATACACATGAAAGCTGGCATTTGGGTTATTTAATATCCATAGAGACAGGGATTCGATGGCAAGATAGCTGGGGTCAAGATGTAATAAAAAAACTCAATTAAATCATTATATCAAGAGTTGTTATTATAATCAATTTTTATTCTCCAACTTTGACGGTTAATTAAGATGAATTATAAAACCTAATAAAGAGGATAGCCTATTTAATAATTATTTTAAATTTTGATATCAACAAACATAAACGAATTTACTATATGAAATTTGAAATTCTTTCAGCACTTGATTACAGAATTGAGACAATTACAGAATTGAAAAAATTACTATCTGTTGATGACGATTCAAAATATAAAGAGATTAATAAGAAGATTAATTCTGAAATTGCCTACTTTGTTTATACTATCTATCACAATGATAAATTGTCTTTTTTATTTAATGAATTGCTTTCTTATAGTTCAAAACTAACGTTAAATAAAGATTATACTGAAGCAATTATAAATATTAAAGAATCAATTAAGTCTATTTCAAGTTTACTTCTTTCTCACGAGAAATTTAATGAATTTGAAATTGCAGAAAACAATGGATGGAAGAATCCATTTGCTGATACTAATATGAGTATCAAAATTAGACCGTTATTAGAAAAATTCACAGATTTAGACAACAATAAATTGAATATGCATTATGGTGATATTTACTCACTATTCTATAATAACGATGGGTTAAATGGCATTCTGAATCGTTTCTTTTCATTTTCAAAATCTACTGTTCCCGAAATTATAAATCATCTGGAAAACTACAATAATGATTTAAAAACTATTACTTTACATTCAAAGTTCGAAGGTGATTATTTGGGTGTTGACTCTGCTTTTGCAATAAAGAGAATATATGATGCGATGCATCCTACTATTATTTCGTCAAATGATGTTATATATTTAATTCTCAATCTCATTCAATCTGGTGAAAAAATGTTCGATGTAGACGAATTGTTATTTCATTGTAAAAGAATAAGAGAATACTTAAATCAAAAACTCGTAACAAAATTCTCAATCGATTACTATGTTGATAGATTCAAGCACTATATGGAAATATTTCAAATGAATAATGTGTCAACTGCTGATGAATCATATTTCCAAAGAGAATTTGAGTTATTTATGTTTAATAATGGCTATTATGCACTATCTGAGGGAAAAATTGGAAATGGTCGATATGATAATTTAGTCTTAGACGAAAACAATGCATTTTTATTTGAGCATAAACAAATAGGATTTGGGAGTAAAAGAGAAACAAAAAAAGATTCAATTGATAAAATAAGAAGTGGAAAAATACAGGTAGATATCTACCATAAAAGATTAGAGTTACTTGGAAGTTTGTCAAAGGAGGTTTATGTTATCATCTTTTCGAAGTTTCATATTAAGTTTAGAAACGGCATAACCAATGTTTTAAATGAAGGAATCAATTTCAACTTCAAGTTGATTTGTTTAGATAAAAAATCACCTTCAAAAATCCAAAAAGTTGAAGAAATAGATTTAAATGAATTGTTTGCACAATAAAAACTAAGCGTTATAATAATCATGAAATATGAAAATAATGAATGATTCAGATAAGATGAATGTTACGCTTCTCTCCACTGACAAACAAAAGACCTGCATTTTTAACAGTTGTAGGTCTTCTAATTTATACCACTGTCTCATTCAGTGTCAATATCAAAGAAAATTCATAGCCGAACCAATAAACACGTTTTAAAATAAAAATTGTCCAACAATTCTACCCCAAAAAGGCTTCAATAGCCACTGGACTTTATTCATCAAGTTTAAAGTGTTTTTCCAATGCATTAAACGTATATATTGATTTCACAAAAATATCATCAAGCACATTAATATAGCTTTCATTTCCTATACCGAAGAAATCAATAGCCTTTTTACAATCCTTGTTGGAGTCGCTGAATGAGTGAGCAATTAAACCTGACCTCAAGTTTTGTAAATTCCTTAAAAACTCAAACATATCAGGAATACGTAACCCTTTTGATTCTAAGAACTTCTCAAATTTTCCAATTCCTCTAATTTTTGCTTCCAACTCTAAACCTTTTGCCAACTCTTTCTCATTTAGCCTATCAATTATCAGTTTTACAATCGTCAAAGTTTGTTCACAGAAAGCCTTTACATTATTGGTTGTAATTTTATGCAAAGACGTAAACAAATATTCATCTTTAGTTGACAGAGGCTTATATAATTGCCAACCAAATTTTTTCTCCCATTTCTTACAGAAACTCTTATATTTTGATTTGAAAAACAAATCAACAGTTTCAGGTTCTTCCGCCCAATTACCTTCAATCATTGTTCTGAAATAAGTTCGACTAATATTCATCCCTTCTTTTGGAGGTATATTATATTGTTTCCAATGTAGCTGTTCCTTTTCAGGAAGCATCCTTAAATCATTAAGAAACACTGGTACATAATCATCTACATTATTGTCAATCTTGACAGAAAAGAACTTCGACTTAATACTGAATCCATCAACTTGATAGATGTCTGGTTCGTTATAGTATTTATTCAATACTTCTTTCTTGAAGTATGTGAGTTTAAAGTGATTGCCTTCCGTTTTTCCACAATCTTCAAATACCAACTCTCCCTCATCGTCAACATCAACAATAAAACTTTGGTTTTGTGTTTCTTCAGAGTCAAAATGGGATTTTTTTACTGCATTGGGTTTAATAAATACTTTACCCATAATCCAACTTTGCATTTCCCCTGAAACATATCTTATTAGATGGCTATAGATGTAGTCACTCTCCCTGATTATATCATCCTTGAATTGTATTTGCCATTCAGAAGGTACTTTCTTTAGTAATCTCATAAAATCATAACATACCACAAAGTACATATCCCGCATTGTTATATATTCTTTGAGATATTTGATTTTTACTTTAATTAGGTCAGGCTCGATAATTAAAACTTCGTCTAATTCTCCATAATCGCTAACGTAATAAAATGTGCGGTTTTGCTTATTAATACCTTTCTCATAAAGTCGATAGTAGAGTACAAATTCTTCTGCAACGTCAATGTACTTTTCTGATGTTTCTTGAAATGAAAAATATTTGTAGAATAAAAAAGGTTCTAATCCATCCTCATCATAAGTTTTATACGTATTGTCTCCATAAACAGTTGGCTTACCTTCACTACCCTTTGAAAGCGGCCAGCTGTAATCCTCACTATATTTTTCAAGTTTATCATCTGAAACTAAGCAACAATATAATCCAGAAGTATCATCAAGAGTTTTTGAATCATTTTCATAAATCTTCAACCAACCATTTTTGATTAAAAATTTTGATTCAATTTCTTTTATTTTATCCTCTAATAAGAAATATTCCTTTTCCATATCTGCGATGTTTCAAGCTGGATTTCACCTTGTTCGTAATTTGAAATTCACACTTATTTTTATTTCGTCTTATATCCACCTGTTACATTTATTTTTGTTTCACGAAATGGATAATAATCATCTAAGTGCTTTTCCATTTCTTTGTCTCGTTGCCACTCTTTTTCTTTATAATTCCAAACAATCTCGATAAATTCAATTGATTCAGGATTCCGATAAATTGCAACAGACACACTTTTGGACATGGCTTGGTCGTACATGTTATAATCCGAAAGATTATCAAGCAAGTTGACACAATTTCCTCTAAACCTTGTATTCTCTAAATCAATTGGAACAAATAGAAAAGTGCAATCAATCCTTGGAACAGAAAATCTGAAAGGCTTATGGTAAATTTTTGCTTTACTTATCTCAATAGACTTATCAAATCTTATTTTAAATTCTTTAAGTTCATGTCGAGTAAGTTTTATAATATTTCGGAGTATGAATAAATAATCAGACTCATGCTTTTGCCCAATAATTTTTTCTTTAAAAATTGAAAGGTAAGGTAGGAAATTAAAGTCGTAAATGTTTTCGTCAAAATCTTCGTAAAATTTTATGTATTTCAAGTCAATGGTAGAAATTTCATCACCACTTACATATTTCCCAAAAATAAGCTGTTCAGGAATCTCATTAATCTGATTTCCAAATAGCCGAAACATACCTTCCCGAAACTCTAAGTATCTGTCGATTTCAGTGATTGTAATTATATATTCACATAGCCATTTGTATTCATTCATATGAAGAAGATGTATTAATCCAACATCCTTACTTTCATAAAACTTTATGGCTTTTTGCTTGTCTGGTAAATTTTCGCTTGATAAGTATATAATTATTTTTTTTGCATTTTCAATTGGCATATTTGAAATCCCGACCTCATTTCCAGAATTGCTTATTATTTTAAAATCAGGATTTTCTAAAATATTTCTGATTGATTGTTTTATCTGCCTTTTCGCAATTCTTTCAATTTTGTTTTTAAACCACCTAATTTCATTTTGTTCATCTTTGGCTTCGGATGTATTTCTATGTTTTATCTGGATTAAAAAAAGGAAATTGTCTACCCAAACAATATTATCAGCTAATTCGATTTCACCATTGTCTATCCTAATTTCATTATCTGAATAGGTGAACTCTTTCAGAAATATATTATCATTCACAAAATTCACATATTCTTCTGCGATATTATTGAATCTGGATTTTGTCATAGTGTGATAGTACTTGGTAACGTGAATTGAAAGTACAGTTATCCCCAGTTTTTTCTTTTATCCTTCAATTTTACCTTAAATCGTTTTTTTAAAATCTTCAGAATAATTTTGTCTTCATTTGTTTTAATTCCGCTTAATCGATTTCGTAAAAAATACTCATAATAATCTCCTTCAATCATTGCTTTGGCAATTTCTAATTTGCTTGGATATTTTATTTCGTTTGTCTTTCTATGTTTCAGTGCATTCGAAGTTGCAAGAATAAAATCTACATCAGGTATTTCTGCGAAAATATTATCATTAATATTCAATATCCAATTATCTGTAATTGATTTGTTTTCCGTTGACTCTCCAAATTCTTTTAAATTCGGAATTGTCTGCTTTATATTTCTGTTGTTTATGTTGTCATTAACTAATTGACTCCATGCATTGAGAAGAAATTCTGAATTCGATTGACTAATCTCTTGATTAATCTTTAAGCATACTGCCCCCCAATTGGCAGCTATACGATTTTGGTGAAATCCTTCTGCCATTGCAAAATCCAATACTTCTTCCCTGAAATCTTCTCGTGAATTTATTTCTTTAGCAAATGGGACAAAATACCCAACCCCCAACTTATTTGATTTTTCCAAAGAAGTTGAAAAAACCATAGAATAAGTTCCTTTTCTATTTTTGGTAGATGTTCTTCCATATCTAATTGGCAATAATACTTTTTGTTTTCTTTTCAAATCAAGTCTGTGCCACCATTCATCTCTATTATTGGTGTCTTTATCCCATAAAAGAGAACCTATTATTAATACTCCACCTTTCATATCAATTTTGTTTTTCAAATTAAGCACAGCGGTTGCTTCTATGTTGTAGAGCGTTTCCGAGGACTTGCGGACTATCAAACCAGCAGGAGTGGAATCAGTAGTTCGGATAAGTCAGACCGTTATAATTCACTCCTGTAATACATAATTTATTGGCTGGTGTTATTGTCATCTTTATTAATTAAAAGATTTTCTAAATCTTCTAAGTATATTTCATATGAGTCCTTTGAAACAATCTTTTGATTAAAATAATTGTCAAATTTTCGTAATGATTTTGATAGATATTTCATTGCAAGCTCTGCAAAAGTTATGTCGGGTTCTAAATTATAAAATATCGGTCGTCTTAATAAATTGTGCAAAGGATTTGAGGATTTCCTTAAAGAGTATTTGATTAGATGATTCCATGTCCCATGAGCCGAATTACTAAATGGAGTAAAAGCTAAATGATAAAAATCTAAACAATCCGCTTCTTCTGCGATTTTAAGTATAGATTTATCACTCCAACTGCCAATATTTACATCTGTTAAGAATGTATATTTCTCTTGATTGAGTGAATTTTCCATATATTCAACCATTTGAATTTCTTCTTCAGAAACTTCTCCATTATTCATTTCGTTCTTTCGATGTTCTAATTGCAGTTTTTCTTGACCCAAGCCATACACAATAAACATTCTTGCTCGATTAATGGAATCATCTTTAAGAATCCAGCTTATATTTATTACATTCTCGCAAATACTTCTTAATATGATTGTTCCAATATCTCCATTCCATGTATTTGGTGAACTCAAATAATAATGAGTTATAGATATTTGTCGTGATAATAAACCAATAATAACTTCAATAAATTCTTTATCTTCAATTGTTGGCACAAGTAAGTTCCATCTCTCCAGAAATTCGGCATTGATATTTGCGAGATATTTATTAAGTATTCGATTGAAATCACCTGCATCTATTGTTTTATTCATGGCTCTAAATCTGTAAGATGTTCTAAATAACAAGGTTCTATTTGATAACAATTATTCCAAAACCTATTCTTCCATAAAGAATTACTCTCACCTTGTAATTGAAGAATAAAAGGTTTTGAAGACGCTCTTATAAATGCTGCGACTCTTCTTGATTCATCAGTGTCTGGATATTTTAGTATTTCATTCACATCAAACTTTTCAATTTTCGAACTTATACGTAAATGACCTGCACAATTTTGGGCATGAAATACAGTCGTAAGCGCATAAGTTGAATTTATAGATGTTCTGTCAAATAAATTAGTAATAGAATTCTTTAATTTTTCTACAAATAGAACATCATTAGCATCATTTTCAGTTAAAAGAAAATCTATTGGAGAATTGGGAAAATAATTTTTAAAACCCGCTACAGCATCATCTATTTTTGAAAAAATTGCCCGAATTGTTTTGTCGTTTTTTATAACTGATTTTTGATTGTCATCAAGTTTGTCATAGCAAGATAAAACACAACAATTAAACAATCCAGAATCGATATTTTTCTTTTCAATTTGATGCGTTAATTCGGTAATAATTTCAACGGTTTCTCTTAATCCATATTGGCAATAAAGTATATCAAGCCAAATAATTTCAGGGATAATATCATTAGCATGATTTGTTTCATTTATATCAAGGCTTTGATTAATGGGAGTAATAAGTCTCTTTTTTCTTTTCTGATGGTCAGAGAGAATTCGTTTTTTCATATTTTAGTTTTTAAAATCAAATAGTCAAAGACGAATTGGCGATATTGCAACTAAGAACTGCGATTGAATTACCTGCCAAATCCCTCATTACATATAGCTTTTACTATACATCGTGTTCTATTTCATTCAGTTCATCTATTGCTTTTATTGCCTTTTTCAAAATTATCTCGAACGATTCCAAATACGTTTTATTTTCAATGCCAAGTTCTTTAAGAATCGTCAAGTAATCTTTCCCTTTTCTATGTGCAGAACCTTTAGACCTCAATCTTTGAAGTTGTCTTAGAAAAGGAATAACATTTTGGGGAGAAGGGTATGTTTCTTTTAGGAACAATTCCAGTTTCCCAATACCCTGAACATTTTTATCCGTTGTCTTTATTCGCTTATTTAGTTCTTTTTCGTTGATATAATCAATAAGAATCTTTGTCAGGTTTAGAATAAGGTTGTCAAATTCTGAATTATCCTCATATAAAGGAAGTCTTATTGATTTTAGACAATGATAATCCTTCTCAGCCAGCTCGTTAAATAATGAAAATCCAAATTTCTCTAACCAGTTAATTTTAAATGTTTTAAACTTGCTCTTAAAAATCAAATCGAGACTCCGTGGCGGATTAGAGATTGACAAAAAATCTCGATTGAATTTAACTTCACTCATATACCCATTGGGTGGAATATTGAAACTACGCCAATATAGCTGTTCTTCATAGGGTAAATTTCTCCCAAGGTCTCCTAAGTATACAAGTATTGCATTTGGATGATTATTATCAATTTCTAAATGCCAAGAACCTTTATAAAATAACGTTCCGTCTGAAACAGTATATTTCTTTGTGTCTTGATAGTATTTTAAAAGAACTTCTCGTTTAAAGAAAATTGATGTTAAGAACTGGGGAGAGTCTGGGTTTTTACCGAAAAAGTCTGCAAGTTTATCAGGATTGCATGTATTAGTTATGACTTGTCCCGTATCAATATCTTCCGAAATGATAAAGTCGCAATATTCTTTATTTTCAAATTTATCAGTCCAATGTTTAGGTTTGAATTTTGAAAAGTCACTTATTATTTTTTTAGCTAACAATCTTGAGTTTATCTTTTTTGCTTCTTCATTGAAATAGTCGCTTTTCTGGAAGGTAATGTTATAGCAAAAATCCTTGCCAACATTTTCAAAATAGTCATCCTCATTTAAGTTATGCGTTTCAAATTCGAGAGAAGAAAATCTGAAATAATCAAGTTGAAGTCCCAAACTCATTTTTTTAGCCGATAAAAATTCTCGAAGCGAACTTGTTCTGATTTTTATCTCGTTCGGAGTTTTTACAATAATTGTATTCTCATTGGAATAATCATCAACTGCAATATAGGTATTTGATTTTGAGTCAAAATATAGATTGAAATACAACTTAAATTCTTCTATTATTTCGTAAGTTGTTGGATATATATTATTATAAAATCGCTGATATATCAAAGGCTCATAACCGAGGTCAATTCCCCACCTAAAATATTTTGGGTCTTCGTCAGCGTAATGAACAAAATCAGGCTTAAATTGAGTAGTATTTAAAGACCATTCTCCATGTTCTAAAAATTTTGATTTTAAATCTTTAGGAACAAGTATACCGCAGATACGAAACCAATCAGTTTCTAAATCTAAGTCTTTATATACAGTAGTCCATGATTCTTGTCTTAAATCATTCGTTAACCATCTGACAATATCCTTAAATAACAAGTCTTTCATTTTTCAATTCATGTAGCACTGTTTCTACCTTGCCACTACGTTATAATTGTTGCGGAGCGGATTTTGAGAGCATTCATGTCCCAAAAACTTGGTTTTGACCTTGGTTCTTTGTTGCATGGTCATGCTTTATTTATTATTAGTCATAACTATCTAATTTGTTTTGCCAACAATCTGGACAAACTCCATAATCGGAACGTTCATCTTCAGGCTTTTCATAAAATTCATCACAGTCACTACAAAGCGCTAAGTCCTCAATTTCCCAATTTGAATCACACGTAATACAAAAAGCCGAATTTTCATGGAGAATTAATGTCTCATTTTTGCAACTAAGACATTGTTTAATGGGACATTCCTCTCCATTTTTATATGCATAATATGAGTTATAATCTAAAATTGTATCTGCATATAATGCTGTAATATTCTCTGGAGTGTCCGTATAACCGCAAAAAAGACAAGTATAACTTCCGTCTAAAGGAAATAAGTGTTGAAAGCATTCTGGACAATCAATTAATTTAATATTCCTTTCTTCCAATGTTTTTAAATCATGTTTCAATTTCGCTCTAACTAAGTCAACAAATTCAATAAATTTAGATGATTCTCTTCTAATTGATTTGTATAGTCTCTTTGATTCATCTGAGGTGTTTTGAATTTCAATATTTTCATCAATGATTTCAATAATATCAGTCAGTGCTTTGGAAATAGTACTTTTTAAAGCATTTGAAGATTCCTTGAAGGAAAAATGTTCAATTTTATTACGCTTCTTTCGTACGATATTAAAATGCTTCTTTTGGTTTTCTGAAATATTCCCATTAGTAATTCCTTCAAGTCTTTTTATGATGGAGGGGAAAGATACACTTTGAAAATCTCCACTTTGCAAATGATTGTAGTTTGCATTGTTTATATTCTCAAATAATAATGACCAATGTTCCAACCTTAATATTTCCTTTAGGATTAATTCTATACCAGCAGATATATGCAAGATTGCATATTTTAATTTATGAGGTTCTTCTGTACTTATAATAGCATGTAACGCATTATCAATAAAGTCTAAACCATTTTCGAGTAAGTCAAATTCAATTTTTATGTTTTTTTTCTTTTCCATCAGGTTTAATTAATTCAGCGTGCATTGGTTTTTAGTATGTCCCACAAAGATAATGGCATGAGGTCGTGGCTTATACCAACTGTGTCTGTTGCAGTTTTTTCCTTCTAATAAAATTTGGAAGTATATTTTTCAATTCCTGATTTCTCCAAAAACTTTTACTGCTTTTTTCAAATTGCTTATTTCTAACATTATGAGCAAGTTTATTGCATTTAGTTGTTTTATATTTTTTTTGCCCAAATGTTTTATTTAGCTGTGATATTAAATAATTATCTATGTCTGAGAAATATCTATCAATATCAAGATATGAATAAATTGCAATCCATTTTTTAATCTCTTTATAAATATCTGTAAATAATTGTGAATTTAGTTCGCCTGTTTTTATTATTTTTCTTATTCTGTTTTTTAAAATCCCTATCGTGTCTTTCGATGGATAAATATTAATTCCATCAAATTTTATAGAAAGAAATGAAATCTCACTTTTCTCGGGATTTATAATTTTTGTTTTATCATTTTTTGAATCAAGAGGATGAATATTTAAAGAGAATTTTTCATTTAAATAAATACGAATTTTTTTATAACCCTCTTTAGCCTCTTTTTCTGAATTGAATATTACTATAAAATCATCAGCATATCTAATAATAGTATATCCTTGATTTTTTATGTATAAATCAAAATCAGATAAATATATATTTGATAATAATGGCGATAATGGATTTCCCTGAGGAATGCCACTTTTGGCATTTTTAAATAATACTCTATATTCTCTTTTTATTCTTCTTAAACCACCTAATTTTTGAGATATTGAATTTTTAATGAGTTTATTAATAGAATCATCTTTTAAATTTGGAAAAATCTGCTTATTTAACAAATCATCTTTCTTTACTTCTTCAAAGAAATTGATTATGTCTGCCTTTAAAATAACATCTCCTTTTTTATAAGTAGATTTCATTTTTAATACAGCTTCTCTAACTCCTTTGCCTTTCTGATATGCAAAACTTATATCCTCGCTTTTTTGTAAAAAAATTTGTAATTCATTACTCAATAAACATGAGATTGCTTTTAAAACAACTCTGTCTGCTATTTCTGGAATTTGCAATGGTCTATATTTCCCATTATCTTTTTTTATAATTGCTGCTCTTGTCGGAGAAAATCTATATGTCTTATTTTTAAGCGATTTACTAATGTTATCGATGTTGTTATTCAAATCCTTTTTGAACTGTTCAATTGTTATTCCTGATAGTCCATGAGAAGTTTCATCTTCCTTTTTTAATTGATTCCATGCGTCATAGAGAAAATTGTTTGAAGATAATAAGTCTAATAATGTTTCGTTGGTTTTCAAATGATTACGTTCTTGTTTTAAAATTGCACTAACATTATATTACATACCACATTTGTAAGTTATTGCTATTAATGTATTTATGGTTCAAAAAATACATTAATCAGATATTTCTTCTTGCATGAGATTTATCAGGTATTCTTTTATAAATCCCTGTTGATTTAGTTGATTCATGTCATATTAAATTTAATTCCAACATATTACAGCAACTACCCCAGCAAATACATTGCTAATGAACACATTACAACAGAAGCCTGTTTTGTATTTCCAAAGATGAAAACTCTCGATTTTGTAGCATAGGATAGCTTTTGATTAGGCAAATTGACATCAGTTTTATGTTTTGTTTAAAAGTAGAAAAAATATTTAAATAAGCATAAGCTAATATCATAAGGTCTGTTTAGTGTTTTTCAATTTTTTTTTACCAAGAATTTTTAAGTCTAACTTTCATGAAAACGCAATTTTTATATTTGGATTTTTTAGCCATTTGATTTAAAACACTTTTCTATATAATCTCATTTTTTTATAAAAAATGTAGCAATAATAGAATTCAAACACTGATTCACCATTTCAGGATTTTATTTTTTAAAATTTTTTCTTCTCTTGGTTTTTAGAAGATTTTAAATCGTTCAGGAAATTGGGAAAAAGATGTTGACGAAATACCCCGCCAGTCCAGAGGGGGGCATCTTAGCGGGGGGACCGGGGGAGGATACAAAAATTTTTCCTGTACATTTAGTATTTATGTATAAAAGTTCATCTAATGAAGTTACAAGATAAATACAACTACGATTCTACTATTCTGGGTTTAAATAACCAATACATAGCAAGTAATGACGGTTCTTTTTTCGTTAACCATCCATGCGTTCTAATTCATGACCACACTTTAATACCAGATAAAACCTATCTGCTCATCACTGGTTTTACTCCAAAAGGAATGTACTATTCAGTGGTAAAGTTCATTGATTGTTATCACGATAATGTCCTATTACATATCTTTATCTTAGATATCCATTCAAAAGAAATTTTGAATGTCCAGATAGACTTTAATGAATTAGAAAACCAATGTCCATGGATTTTGCTGGATGAATCGAGTTTGAAAATGGTAACGGATAAAGTTGCTGACCAATTAGAAGTATATGACTATTGCTCTGGGGACACAGGAAAATAATGCAGTTAAATTATAGCATAGATGTATTAGACAATCTTCATGCAACCAGCAGTTGTTTAACCTTACGAACAGTATTGATGCTTCTTCCAGTGATGCTGGAAATACGCCTGATACTCAAATCGCTTTTTTGAATCAAATCAACCACATCAGCATATTTAACTAATTGGTTTTCTCTGTTTGCCTTGCTTCCAACTGCACGTCCTGTATATTTCTGTTGAAGTTTAGCAAGTGCAATCCCCTCAGCTTGCCTGTTTTTTCTTAGGTTATTCTCCATCTCCGCACCAATGGACATCATCTGTAGTAAAAGCATAACCATTGGATTTTCTTTGCCGTTCTCCATCGAGACCATATTGAATTGTTGCACATATATTGCAATACCTTTTCGATGAAAGGTATCAACCACATTTAATACATCAACAACTTTTCTACCGATACGACTGATTTCACTGATAAGAATTAACCTGATACCATATTGCTCGGTGTAATCCAATATTTTGCTAAATTCCTTTCTTTCGGTTGATTTAACCGTTCCACTTACTTTTTCTTCAAACACCCTTTTAACTTTCCATCCTTTCTCTGAAGCAGCTTGTTTCAGATTAGATACCTGTCGATTGTTATCCTGAGATTGGCTTGAGACTCTGCTCCAAATTATAGCTTCCATATTTATCATTTTTAGTGTGACCCTATTTTTAATACATCACTACTTTTTATCAGTTATTTTGAACCTGAATTTTGTATCAACATGAAGTATACTCTAAAATTGATACAGTTTTTTTCAACGAACACCAAGCTGGCATTTTAAAACCAATTTTTAATTCATTAGATATGGATTCCTTGGAAACCTCATATCTGGTTTTGGTTTTTTCACGATGATTATATCCTTGATGGTTTTCTCTGCATCGTCTGTCATATCAACAATGATTAAATAATCCTCGACAGGTTCAAAATCGATTTGAAAATACTCGTGTCGTAATTTCCTACGTTTTTTCATAATTTGCCTATTTGAATAGGCAAATATAATAATTTAATACTTGCCTATTCAAGAGGGCATTCATTTTATTTTATATTTACTGAAAATTATTCCTGATGAAAAATTTTGACAAAATTTCATTCGAACACAAAAAGATTTTGGAAGATGTTGGAATAGAACTTAAACGATTAAGAACAAAGAAAACTAAATCTTATACACAGTTGGCTGAAGAAATTGGAATTTCACGTAACACATATAATTCAATGGAACTTGGTAAAATTAACTTCCAGTTGAGCACTTTACTTCAGGTATTGGACTATCATGGAGTTTCCATACACAAGTTCTTTGAAGACTTGTCAAAGAAGTAAGTTTCTGCTATAATTTTCTAAATTTAGAGTGCAAACATGCGTGCAGGACGTACAATTTACCTTTGTCACTATTAAAACATTAATGTTTCAGCGTTGAACCCCTTAATTATCCTATCTTTTTCAAACCAATTTCGCTCCAATGAAGCCCAATTAAATGCAGTTATCGAGTATCTAAAATCGTGTTATCGTACATCAAAAAGAATATTTTAATGTGCATTAATTGTACTATTTATTGTGCCGAAGTATTTATTGGCAAAAGAATACGATGAAATCTAAAGAAATCCAAGAGCATAACAAAAATCGAATTGAAGCCATCACACACTTTTTAAAATGGTATCGTATTAATAATCAGTTTAGCCAACAGGAATTGAGTGAGTATTCTGGTGTGCACAGAAATACCATTGTACAATATGAGTCCAATTGCCCAAAGAATTTGACCCTTGTAACCATCTTCAAAATTGCTGATGCTTTAGAACTTGATATAAATCAAATATTCATGGATATTGAATAATGCCCGTTTTTTTATTCGGATGCATCCAATATATCATTCTCCTTTGAAATAATGTATCGTAAAACATCGTTAGCTTCTTTGGGTAAGAAACTAATTCCACTTTGCAAATCAATTATGCCCAATTCGATAAAACGGATTTGCTGGTCTGTCAAAAATGGGAGAACTGCTAAATTTGAAAGCAAGTCGATACTAACGTATTCCGCATAATCTTCACAAATTCCAATTTCTAACAGCTTATAAAAAGCGACCTTTTGTGCTTCATCCAGTTCATAAACATTTTCTGTTTCATCCTCATTCGAATCTTTGTCACTTTCATCAAAATAAAAATCCTGATGCAATTCGTTTTCATCAATAATAAATTGGAAATATTCACTCTGTTCCAGTTCATCATAGTCTATAACTTCATAGAATTTATCTTCAGGCTTATGGTTGTACTTAAAGCTAAAATCTGTGAATATACTTATGATAATTTCTTCTGTCTTTTTTTCATACCCATGTGCAACGACCACAGAATCATGTCTGGTAAAGCATGGGATATCATTTTCTCTTAACTGCTTTAGAATATTATCAACATAAATTTCGCCCTCAACACATTGTAGGAACACCGAGAAATTACTTTCTTCATCTTTATTCCCTAATTCATTTTTGCTATTCTTTTGTTTTTTAAATGCAGCAATAATATCCATCAAAACTGGATAACGAACATTTAATTTATCCAGCAAAGCATCTCGTTTATTGGTTCTTTTAAAAAGTAGTTTAAACAATAGATACTTAGCTAATATCCTATCTTTAAATCCCATTTCAACTTGAACGACAGAATAGAAATCATCAAAAAACACATCCCTGATAAATTTGATTACATCGGACGAACTGGCTTCCCCTGAATTGGAATTATTAATATCAACACCAACGGTAGGTAACTGCTTTTTATATTCATTCAATATTTCCACCAATCGCTGTAAAAATGTCAATGTCTTTTCATGCTTAAATAAAGAAAGCAAATGCTGTTCTCCTTTGGTGATATATACATTTAATAAATTAGCAAAAATCAGAAACTGCGAAGTCCGAAGGTCGAGCTGGTGAACAGTTTTATTGTTTATTCGGATGAACTGCAAAATATTGCTTGGGAAGTTCGTTAAATGGCTGTATAGTCTTAATGTCAAAGGACTACGTTTTTCTTCAACAGGTTGACTGCCAATTTGAGCAATTTCCCTCTTATAATGGTATATGAGTGCTGGTATTCGTTGGCAAATAAAAAAATCAACATCAGCAATATAAAATCTATTCTTGAAATAAAATAGTTCCTTGTGCTTTTTGGATGCGATTAATTGTGCTGCTTTTACTGTTGAATATTTGGAGTTATATGAACGATTATCCAGATACTCCTTGTAGTGAATGTTTAAATCATCAGGAAGGTCAAGGATGAAATCACGATTTAGATACTTATGGATTATTTCTTCAGCATTATTTTCAATCCAATCATTTGCTTTGTCTTGGTCGATTGATATACGAAAATTTAGGTCTGGTATGCCATCAGTGATGAATTCTAATTTGTTAAGGTAAATTCTTTCTATGGCAGTATGTACTTTACCTTTTTCAATGTACGGCATTGAATTAAATTGACTGTCCAATAGGTCTGGATTTATTCTGTACCTGATACCAACTGAGCCATTTCGTTTAATAACAATTTTACTTTTTTTTGAATCAGGGAATGTGCGAAAACCAAAATCAAAACTTTCAATTATTTGTTTCTTTAGCAATGGCGCTATAACTCTTTGGTGGTAATTATTACCATAAATCGTCTTCCAGTATTCACTACCCAGAGGTACATAATCATTTAATCCAATTCCATCCCAAACCTGATGATGATAGATAATAGCTATACACTGAAGAAAGTTATTCTTTGTCCTGTATTCATAGCTTTGATTTAATATATCTTCATTAATTCTTTTAATTAGTTTATCAGGTAGATATTCTTTCTTGGTATAATCTTTTCTATTTTTTTTCGTATTCATAAAAACAACAAGTTTTAGTTATGTTTATTATTGACTTACTCTTGACAATCCACAAGACCTCATGTTGTATATCAGTCTCATATACTGATTCTTATGACGATATGCTTGTGCAGAAATCATTTGAATCATTCCTTCGCTTTTTTTAATACATTTTTCGCCTGAAGACATCCAATTTATTTCCTTAGAATTAAAAGACCTTAACTGACAACTTTACTCGACCTTAACTTCCATTATTGGTTATTATTAGCATCTCGGTATTGTAAGAAATGATAGAATAGTTCAACTTCTCCTGCACCGCTGTTATATTTTTGTATATTCTCCATTTTCCACATCATATATTCACTTCTTAGAGACGCAATATCTCTGTCTTGCTGACGAATTGCTTCATCTATTTCTTCTTTGGTTTCAAACCGATTAACTGTATTAACAGAATCAAGGGCTTCATCGCTTTGTGCTTCCCAAAAATCTATCCAAAGAGAGAGAGTATCTGCGTAAATTTCGTAGTCGTAACCTTTCTGTATTAACCAACTTTTATAATCTTCTTCTAATGTTTTCATGATTCACGTATTATTTAAAATTTTTGTTTTAATGTGATGATAGCTTTACACAATCATTTATTATTCATTTTTAATTAAAAACTGTATATCCGTCCAAAAACGATAAAAGGTGAGTTATACTTTCGTACTGCTCACCTTTTAGATAATTATACAATATCAATATATTTAGGAACGTATTACCGAAAAATATACGTTTGGGCTTTTTAATTGTTACAAATCCAAAGTCACTAACATGCTGATTTCAAGGGTTTTTAATTAAGAATCATAGTTTTTAATTAAGAATAGCTTGAGAGATTGACTATCAGTGTGTTATAATTTATTTAGAATAATTATTGATAGTATTTCTTCCAAATTATTTTGGAACATTTACGGTTTTTTAGCTATCTGCAAGCATGGCAGTTGTTTTATCCATAAAACAATATAATGTTGAGTTCTATGCCTAAAATATAAATTTTGAGTCCTTTCTAATTAATATTATGTATATCTTGTAGAGCAAAAGTCGAATTAAGACAAATGGCTATGTCAATCCCAATTACGAACAATCATTTGTAAAAAAAGTGTTTGTTAAAAATAGCATTGAGATTTAGTCAATTTGCTTCGCTGCAGATTGACGTTTAATAACTAATAATAACCCGATGCTTTGGTTTGGTCAACCATTTAGCTATTAAAAGAATGCAAAACGATATTAATTCTTATGCAAAAGCAAGTATCAGAAGCACCTGAATCAAACGCAGGAGATGATTTTCACGTATTGTGGACAATTAAGAAAACCTTTGATTTACTTAATTTTGAAGACAATGGGTTAAAAGCTATTACAATCGAAGGAATAGACCCTAAGAATGCAGTAAAAATAGACCCTTATGGAAACAAGTTATTAGGGGTTGATATTGCAGAATATTTTGGTGGGGAAAGTTTCAAGGATTCTCAAAAGGTTATTATATCACAATTGAAGTATAGCACAAGAAGGGTAACGGAAAATTGGACTCTAGCAAAGCTATATGCAGGTAAAAAAAGTGGCTCAACGGATGGCTCAGTTCTTCATCGACTTGCTCAAATCTTCAAGACGTTTTTGGATGAATATGGTCGTGATTTAGTATTAAAAAAATTACGGTTAAAGTTTATTAGTAACAGGAATATTAATTCCGACCAAAAAAAACTAATTCTGGATGTTCAAGATTTTCTAAAGGGGCGAGAAGCTAGAACCAATGCAAAAACGGTCTTTAATTTCTCCTCCAAAGAAGAGGTTTTGAAAAAGATATACGCTGCAACAAAATTATCCTCTACCGAATTTACGGATTTCCTCAGATTGCTCGATTTTGAGGATTGTGGAACGGAATCAAGTTACTATCAAGAACTTGAAATAATAGAGGCTTTAAGAAATGTTGGAGTCCAAAATGTGAATCAAAGCGATTCTTTATTTCGGATGGTATGGAGAAAAATGTTACCTGAAGCGATTTCTTTAAAGAAGAACAAGATAACTGAAATAGACCTTCTTCATTGTCTTAATATGAGTATGGAAAGACTCTTTCCCGTTTCTCAAAAGTTTGAAAAAATTGAAAAAATTGTAGACCGAAAACAAATACCTAATTTAATAAAGGACATCAATTCCAATGAAACTGGTAAACCAATATGTCTGCATGGCGGGGCGGGTATTGGAAAGTCTACAATAACACAATTAATTAAACAAAACTTTTCCAATGAATCTGAAGTAATACTGTTTGACTGTTATGGTTCTGGTTCATACCTAAACACATCTGATAGTAGGCATTTACATAGAGAAGCCATACTGCAAATTTCCAATGAAATTGCAAAAAAAATAGGCTCTCCTTATTTATTATCCAATGAAAGTGAATCATATATTTTAGTTCGAGAATTTAAACGTAGAGTAGAAGACGCAATTAGCATTTTAAGGAAAAGAAACTCGACTTCTCTTTTAGTCTTAATTATTGATGCAGCTGATAATAGTGTCACAGCGGCACAAAAAGATAAGACTAGGAGCTTCATTCGTGACTTAGTTAATGAAAGTTATTCTGATGGTTTTAGACTGGTTGTAACTTCCCGAAGTCATAGAGTTGATTCTCTCGGTCTTCCTGAAGGATGTAAAAAAATTCCTATTGACCCTTTCGATATAGAAGAAACTGAAAAACATTTAAAGTTCTCTTATCCTGATAGTACCAAAAAGGAAACAATGGACTTTCATCATTTAACGAATGGAATTCCAAGAGTTCAATCTTATGCTTTAGAATTAAAACGGAAAGGAATTAAGCAGGTCATCAACTATTTAAAACCCAATGGAAAACAGGTCGAGGATTTAATTCAGGAAAGAATTAATGAGTCCGCAAGAAGGTTAGGAAACAATGGTGAAACTATTATAGACACATTTTTTTCCAGCCTCATCTCTTTACCGAGACCAGTTCCACTGGCTTATATTTCGGCATTATCAGACCTAAGCGAGGATGTGCTTCTCGATTTATCAACCGATATTTGGCATGGGCTAGTTCTAAATGACAACCAATTTTCATTTCGAGATGAAGATTTCGAAAACTATATTAGGGAGAGATATAAGACAGATGAAGTAATACTTCAGAGAATCGCAGATTTATTTTTACATAAAGCTAACGAGGATGATTATGCCTCAATAAATCTTGGGATTAGCTTGTTTGATGCTAGATATCATGAGAGACTAAAAAATGTTGTACTTGACGAAGAATATAAGAGTCTTCCGAAAGACCCAATTAGGAATAAGGAGGTCTATATTAAACGAACCAAATTAGCAATGAAAGTTTGTAGTGAGGAAGATGACAATCTCACATTTTTTAAACTTGCTTTTATTGCTGCTGATGCTGCTAAAACTGATGCTGCATTGAATGGTCTCCTTATTGAGAATGCGGACTTGGTAGCTTCTTTTGGCGAGTCAGACTCATTGCAAAGACTCTATGCAGAATCTGAAGAAAAAACATGGTCTGGCTCTTTTTATTATCAATTAGCTGCTATATATTCAAGACAAGTAAATTCAGCAGAACTTGCTACAAGATATTTAAAAACAGCATCAAAGTGGTTGGAGTGGCGAAATAGGCAAAAAGATATTGATGAACCTAGACATTATCAAATAACTGACAGTGACATAGCTAATGGTGCAGAAGCACATCTTCGAGTATTTGGTTCACAAGCTGCTTTTGACTGGTTAAATGGATGGCGTCCCAAGGAAGCAGTTTTTCGTGCTACCAGTGTTTTACTCAATAACATTTTACGTTACTCGAAAGAAAAACAAATTCAGGAATGGATAAAACCATTAAGATTACCAATCCACGCAAAGTTGATTTTATTAGATAAATTAAAATTTAGTGAAAATATTCCATTTGACTTGGATATTGTTTATGATTCTGTTTCCCATTTGCTATCAAAAGGTATCAAGTTCAAGATTTATATGATGCCTCTAATACTATCGTTTTGTGAAATTTATTTAAGAAAAAGTCCATCAAATAATGATAAGGTAATTGAATTGCTAAAATTTATTGACGTTCAACTTCCTGACCATGTACCAACATTGATGGATAGCTCATATCGAGATGATAAAGAAAAAGTGTCAATTGATTCATCTCTTAGAAAATATTCCTTAAATGCTTTACTTTCTAAATCGCATTTAGAACTGGAAGACATCTATCCTGAGAGATATAAAAAACCCGACAAGGAAGAAAGCTATGATTCAAGACGCTATAGGGAAGATGAAAAAAGAAAATTTAATCAATTTTATAGTCATGCGCTGTCTATTTATAAACTGAGAACTGATGTACTCGAAAATAATAATGAAGGCGATGCATTACAAAGATTTCAAGAAATATGTGAAAAGATTAAAGGCGACTGGGAATTAAGGCATTATGACAATCATTGGGCTCAGTATAAGCTAAACTTTCTTGCCTTAGTTATTATCGATATTCTTCCATTCTTCAAACATGATGAAAAACTTATTAATTCTATCGTTCAGTCTTTTGAAAACAAAAATCAAAATCGAATTTCATTAAGAATTAGTATCGCACAAAAGCTATCTAAATTGAAAGTGCATATTAAAAGCATTTATCAATTACTTAACGAGGTTGATGAATTGATTGAAAACTCAACACTTACTTCCAGTGAAATGGTTGATTTCTATATCCGCTCGGCAAAGATTATTCGAAACATTGACAAAGATGCTAGTAAGTATTATTTGGACAAAGCTATTGATGCTGTTGCTGAGATTGACATTGAGGCACAAGAGCAAATAAAATGTTTGTACAATCTATCTCAGTCGGGATTACCTAAAACGAATCCCCGATTGGCTTTCGAATTTGCTAGGTTTGTAGAATTCTGTGAAGGTCGTTTAAGTGGCTATGATAACTTTCCAATTGAAGAAGGAATTAAAGGAATATCGAACCTAGACTGTGCTTCATCATTTGCAATCTTATGTAGATGGACTCATAGAAACAAAATAAAAATAACCGAGCATATCCTTTCAGTTTTGCAAGTTTCTATTGAGAAAGACTTTATATCCCCTAACATTGGAGCTTCTTTATTGCCTTTAAATATTTATTACTGGAAAAGTTATACAAAGTACATTAAAGCATTAATTCAAAGATTTGATGACACTGGTGATAGTAAACAAAAAAGTATTTTCGTACAAAACATATTAAGAGATATCTCGATAAACTGCAGTCCTTTTGAAAAACGTGAAACTGTAGAGACAATTTTTGAAACTATTAAAGATGGACGTTTAATTGATAGAGAGGTGTTACAGAATTTTAAAAAGTATCATCAATTTATTTCTAATTTGAACGAAGAGAAAGATGATGAGAACGATTCTATAAAAAAAATCTATAAAAAAGATGCTACAAATCAAGAACTTGAAAAAGTTGATTTAAGTAAAATCGATATTTATTCAACTTCTAGCTTAAACTCAGCCATTTCAAAAATTAAATCAACAAATGAATATTTTTATGTAAGAGCCGAAATTTCACAGTTTTTGAATGATGTAAAACAAACCTGCACTCCACAAAACTACGTTCATCATTTAGATGCTTTTTTAGATGTCAATCCTGAGTTACTTAGTTTCTATACATTTGAAGATGCCCTTAAAGATAGATTAGAAGAGTGGAGTTTTCACCCTTTAGTTAAACAATGGAAGAAAGATAATTTTGAAAAAGCATTAAAAATTTGGTTTTCAAACTTTAATTGGAATGAAGGAATTTATTATGCTGGTATACGCAAATTTGCTGATATTTTTTCGATTGAAGATTCAGAACTGGGGACAATTATTTTTACAATATTGCCCGAAAAGATAGAAGAGTTATCAGCAACGGCAATATACGAAACCATTTCATTTTTAAAAACATATCTCAACAGTGAAGAAAACGAAGATTTAATTGCATGGATACTACCTAAATGGAATTCTAAAATCAAAGATACGTTTGCAGACGGAATATGGACAGATAATTATATGCCTTCCCGAAATCCTGAAGAAGTGGTCGCACAAACCTTAAGATTTTGTTTAGGTCATCCTGATAAGAGAATTAGATGGAGAGGAATGCATAGTCTTAGGAGAATAGTAAACTCTGATAATTCTTCAATTTTAGGTGTTTTTTTAAATAATCAAAATAAGAAAAGTTGTTTGCCTCATCAACATAACAGCTACATGTTTTTCTGGATTTCCGCAAAATTATATTTATGGATATGTATCGAAAGGCTTTCATTGGAAAAACCATCCTTGATAAGCCAATTTAAAGATGAAATATACGAAGAATTACACAATAAAGATTTGCCTCATGTTTTGATATTATATTTCATCAAACAAACTTGTCTAAATCTTATAGAAAATAATAAAACTCTCTTTACAGAAGGGGAAATTACCACGATTAATCAGTTGTTGATGAGTCAAATGAAATCAATAAAAGAAGAAAGATATCAGCGAAAACAGCGCAAATATAATTCTCAACAAAATACATGGAAATTTGACTTTGATACTATGGATACTCTTCCATATTGGTATGATGGTCTGGCAAGATGTTTTAATCTATCAGAATATGATGTAGCTGATTTAGCAGATAAAATTATCAGTGAAGAGTGGGGATATTCAGGCAATTGCAATAATGACCATGTACAGGGAGATTGGCATCTCACAAGTAATCGACATGGTAGTTTACCTACCATCGAGAATATGAGAAGTTATTATGAATACCATGCAATGTTCTGTGTAGCGAGTAAATTGCTGGAAAAAGAACCACTATTAGAAAGAGAAGAGGATTATTGGGGTACATGGGATTATTGGCTTGATTCCCAAACGTTGACTTTAGAAGAATTCTGGCTTGCAGATTTAAGAGACCCTATTCCGTTGGAAAGAAAATTCTGGGTTAAAGAATTTGACAATTTCGATGAAGACTGGAAAAACAATATTGATGACAACTATTATGATAAGATTGTAGGATATAAGGCAGAATCTGAACCAATTGTTATACCTGTTTATGGTGGTTATACTAGATACTTTGGTGAGAATAATGAAAGTATCTCAATTCGTTCAGCTATTGTAACGCCTCAAACTTCCGAGTCGCTTTTGCGAGCATTGCAGACAGCAAAGGATAATTTAGATTTTACAATACCCTTGGAGGATGATGAGTTAAAAACAGAAGAAGACAAATTTAAATTAATAGGATGGTTAAAGGAGAATCATTCTGAACATGATGGATTAGACCAGAAAGACCCATTTTCAAGGGGAGAAAGTAAAAGTTTTATTGTCTTAGGAAATGAAGTGGAAAAATTACACCAGATAGAATACTCCATGGATTATAAGCATGCTTTTTATAAAAATGAAAATGTATTTGAATACCAAAATTGGAGCGACGAAAATGATAGAAAGCATTATGATTCATTTGAAAGTTCGGGTGCAATGGCTAAAATTAAAGTCAATTTTTTATTAGAATTCTTAAAGAAGAGAAGTATGGATTTGATTTTAGGATGTACCATCTCTCGAAGACTTAAAGAACGAGATTATGATTCTGGATTAAAGAGAAAAAATGAAACTAAATTATTTCTAATAAAAACAAATGGAGAAGTTAAAACCATCAGAGGAATCAATTATAAAATTGGGTAAAAAGATAGTTGAAGAGTTAAAACTAGAGCCAAGTGCAAATACCCTTGGAAGGTGGATGTCGCATTATGTTGCGGAACTAATTCATAAATCAGAGAATTGTGAATCTAGTGAAGAAAAGGTGATACTAGAACGTGAATGTTTTGATACGATTCTAAAACTTTGGCAAAATATGGAGCACCTTCCTACTGTCACAAAACCATTGACCGAATTAGAACCTTTACTTGAGTTACTTGATGCTCTAAAAAAAGAAGATTATAGATATCCTTTTTGGCGGAATTTTACAGATGATTATAAAAATCCAACATGGAAAACATGGATAACCCTAGTAAAGGAAAACAGCGAAAATATTTTTGAACTATGCCTTTACACATCAGTTAATGGCGATTTACTAAAAAAGAAAAAGGGATGGCTGAATGAGTATAAATCTTTTATAAAAGAAGATGAGAAAAAGATGTTGGAACATCTTGAATATCTTGTAAATAGAAGTAGAGACATAAAAACTTTTACAGAAGAGGAAGACGAAACTATACACCTTGATGAACTTTCTCCTAATGAAAAACAACAAGTCATCTTTGACAAGATTGAAATGGAGTTAAATGAAATTAACCAAAAATTCGATAAACTAAGAAAATCACTAACCTCCGAAACAAATGAATAATAAATGATTAAAATACTTAACAACTACTGTACACAAGAAAATGGGTTATTATTGTTTAATCCTCCTACAGGTTCAGGAAAAACACATAATGTTTTAAAATGGATTTATGAAAATTACGAGGGTTATTGCAAAGAAAATAAAAAGATATTCTTTCTAACTAACCTAAAGAAGAATCTGCCTTATGATGAGCTAAGAGAAGATTTTTTCAAACATATGAATAAAGAACATGCTTTTGATAAGCACGTTACTTTTTTAGATTCAAATTCTGAATGTCTCTTAAAAAGATTTGATATTGTTGAGGATTCAATCAATAAATATTTTAAAAATCATTCTGTTTTCTTTGCAATTAAACACTGCGTAACTCAAATAAATAAGCATAAGAAAAATCCTGATTTAAAAGGAATAATTGAAGACCTGAAAGATAAACTCAGGAATGAATTAGAACCACAATTTAGGCAAATTATTGAAAAGTTTCTAAGGGAAAACTATCGTGATAGAAAAGAACGGATAAAAGCGATTGAAACAAATAAGGAACTGAAATGGATAGGCGACTTATACCCAGCAGTATTTTCCTCTAAAAGAAAAGTATTCTTTTTAAGCATCGATAAATTTTATTACAAAAACAGCACATTAGTTGAACCATCCTACTCATTTCTCGACAGTGACATTACAAAAGATGCTATAATATTTATTGACGAATTCGATGCAACCAAAGACAACCTATTGAATAATATTATCGAAAAGGGGAAGAAGCAACGAATTGACTTCATACATCTTTTTACTGAAATATATTGGGCACTATCAAATAACGTTTTCCCGCAAAAGTTCACCACTCACTCCAAGAAACGAAAAGAGTTATTGGACAAAGGATACAACTTAAATCTTGAAAAGATTCAAGAAACTTTAAAGGATAAAGCCAAAGAAATTGTTGACAGATATTATACTAATTATAGCTTTAAATCAACAGCTTTAAATGATGAAAATGAGAATCAAAGAAATCTACTTTTTCACGATTTTCAATATCATTCTGTTTATAGGAATAATAAGAATTTCATTCGCATAAATACAAATCATCACACTAAAGTTAATGAAATAATTTTCGAAACAGAGCGACCAAGTTCTGGTGAAAATATTGTTTCTCTACTCAATCAAATCAAAGGTTTTGTACATTATTTTAGTGGAATTATAAAGAGTATTGCTGAAAATTATCAGCAGCTTGAAATGCAGGAAAGATTAAAAAATCCGAATCGATTAGACTTCACTTTCGACCTTGCTCTTAGTTCTGTCATTGAGGAATTTGGATTAGAAAGCAGGTATAAGAATTATATCATTGAAACGATTTTAAGTGCAAGGGAGAAACCTAAAAAAAGAAATATTGAACTTAACTATGATTTTAGCATTTATGAAAATGGTTTTAGATATTTTGATTTCGTAGATAATGAATTCCATCAATCCAAAACAAAATCCTTCATTTATAACTTTCAAAACACACCAGAAAAATTCATCATAAAACTCGCAGAAAAAGCAAAAGTAATTGGTATCTCAGCAACAGCATTAGTAAAAACCGTAACTGGTAATTACGACATCTCATATTTCAAAAGACAACTGGGGCAAAGTTTCATTGAATTAACCCAAAGTGAAAAAGAATATCTCTCTTTATTATTTGAACAGCAGAATAAGAATTATAAGAAGGTTGCTATCTCCACTAAATGGCTGAACTTTTCAAATTATGAACAGGATTTCATCCAACTATTTGAACACAAAGAATTAGCAAGTGATATCATCGGGGAACTTAGAAGCGACAATCCACAAATCACAGACTATCTGCTTAATAGATATCTGAAATTAGGTTATTGTTTTAAACAGTTTTTAAAAGAAGACGCAATTATGGGATTCCTATGTCTTCTAAACAAAGAACCCAAGTGGAATGATAAGAACCTTAATCTAAAGATTTTAGAAAAGATATTTTCATACCTAATCGAAGAAACAACCAAAAGGAAAGAATTATTCGAAAACTTAAATAAAAAAGGAGAAAAGAAATACTCAGTAAAAAACTCTTATACTATCATTAACAGCAGTGATTTTGATAATAAGAAACAATCATTTATATCACGTTTAGAGCGCAATGAAAAGGTTTTTATCATCTCGATGTATCAAACCATGGGAGCAGGACAAAACTTACAATATATTGCCCCTAATCCCGATAAGTTAGTTGATGTTAAAGATGAAACTCTCCCTAATTGGAATAAAGAAAACAAGACTGATATAAATGCGATATACTTGGACAAACCAACACACTTAATTCAACAGATTAGTAAAGATTTGAATGAAGAAGGTTTTATCAAATATCTATTTCAATTGGAATTTCTTGTGCAGGCAGGTAAGATTTCAATTAATCAACTAAATAAGCAGGTCACAATTGCTTTTAAGCATTTATTAGCATCTTTTAATACGACAAGTAAGTTAGAAAGTCCAAATAATGGTTTTTTATATAATGATGAAAATATAAAGCAACATTTTGCAAAATTTATTATTCAGGCATTAGGTCGAATTTGTCGGACTAACTTAAAATCAAAAAACATATTTATATATGCGGATGCAGAGTTAGACAAGCTGATTTGCGATTTTGATGTTGAAAATAATATTGTACTTAAAGAGTTCAAAACACTTGTAAAATCTTCAACCCATAGTGGATTTAAACTGGATGATACGGAAAGAACACTCTTAAATCTGGCGAACTTAACCAACCTCAAGATTAATGCATACATAAAAAAGTTCGTAAATTCAGAATGGAAATGGAAGGAAAGCCAAAAAAAGGAATGGGAGAATTTGCGAGAAATGTGTTTAAGGTTTCCTACAATTTCAACTAAAGAAATTGAAGACTTTAAACTAAACCGAATTCTGGATTTATATATTGAGCAACCTTCATGTAACAATTGCTATTCGTATGAACAGGAAGGAGACTATGCAAATGTTGAAATTGATTTTGGAGATAAACTACCATACAAGGTATCACAAGAATCCATCAGACTTAGAGAATTATTAGAAATCAAAGGTGTTAAGAACGTCTTTGAAGATAATAAGTGGGCAACCGATTTTAAAGAAAACAAATACATATTACCTCCTGAGCTTTTTAACAATATCTACAAGGGTGCAATTGGAGAGCAAGTCGGTAGATTTATCCTTGAGAATCATTTCAAACTAAAATTAGAAGAACTTCCATTAGAACATTTTGAATTATTTGATTTCAAAATCAAAAATGAGAATGTATATATTGATTTTAAGCATTGGAAAGAAGAAACAACGATTGACTCGCAAAAACAGTTAGAAAAAATCAGAAAAAAACTTGAAAAAGTAAATGGGGATAAAGCATGCATTATAAACATTTTAAGTTCTTCAACAATGAATAATCTAACGTCATCAGATGGAAAAATTGTTGAAATACCATACCTCTGGAATTCTAAAACTAAGCAACTAAATCAAAACATTTTAACAAATATAGATAGTGATGAACGCTTGCAAAACTAATAGGCTGCTAATCGATTTCAATTATGAAAATATATTAAGAGATTTTACAATTATTCAGTTCTCAACGACTGAGAATTATATCAAATACGGTGCAGTATTTTTAGATGAAATTAATCTGAAAACAAATGCCCAAAGTATAGTTTTTGAACAGGGAAGTTCGTTTTATGCTTTGTATCTAAAAAAAGAATTTGAGGCTATAGACATAGCAAAACAATTGCATAGTTTAAATGATACAAATGCATTAATCTTTAATGTTATAGAAACTTCAAAGGATTGTAAAATGATTCCCCCTTATTTGCTTGCGCAGTTGCTTGTAAATTCAATTTCCACTCCACAGCACAAAAGGTTATCGTTTAATAATCTAACTGGTAAGTTATACTTGTTTAATCCAAAGCATTTTAAAACAAGTAAAACAAAAGAAAAGGAGTTGATTTTTAAAATCATTGCTTTAGAATTTAAAATCAACAATACTCTTTCCTTGGAACTGAATGTAAAAACATTTTCAAATGTTTTACTGTCTAAGAAAATGGATTTTGGATTGAAAAAGTTTAGTGAATATTCTAAATATACTTTTGTTCATTCAACTAATTCGTTAAAACGAATTTTGACCCCAGATGGTAAATCAGAAAATCAATTTATATTAAAACAAACATACAGAAATGGCACATTAGAAAAGAATAGTATTGATTTTTTGGACTTTAAAGACTTAGAAAGTTTCAATGCTAGCAAGGTTGGAATTCTAAAAGAAACATTAAAAACTATTGAAGATAAACTTGCTGATTACCTGAATATTTCCTTTCAAATAGTGGAATCAGATAATACCATAAGGTATAAAAATACATTTAAGATTGAGGACTTTGGGCAAAACATAACATTGATTGATTCTATACAAGAAGAAGAATCTACTGAATTTATAAGGGAGTTAAAACAGAATATAGAGAATATTGCACCCTTGTGTCATGTTAAAATCTCGAATAAGGTGAAAAAAAATGGATTTAATATAAAGCTACTTCACAACAGGAACTACTATGAAAAATACAAACTAACAGACCCCCATAAAGCAAGTGTTAATGTTCAACATATAACTTCGCAAGACTTCAGTACAGACTCTAAAGCATCGATTAAAGCAATTTTAAAGGAGTTAGTCATTAAAAATGATATAGCTAATAATGAAGTTACCATTGTTGACTGGAAAGAGTTTAACTATAGCAACGATTGGATTTTTGGAACAAAGTATGAGGATGAGTTTTATTTTATGACTATTAAGCCTAATGGTCATTTTACGTTCGAGAAATTTATTCGTGATTTATTTAATCAAAGCGAATTTGACGATTTGTGTGATATCTTCGATAATAGCACAAACATTGAATTTATTGTAAAAGACAATAACAGCAATGTTAATAGCATAAAGAGAACTCAGGATTATACATTACCAGAGTTTGATGAAATTCACGAAATACTTTCGAACGAATCGGAGTCTATCAAATTATCAAAAGAAGAAGCTGAAACGTATGTTAAAGAAATAATAGATAGTGATGAAAGATTAAATCAAGTTTTGCACAGCTTAAACTTATTGGAAACATGGAATAAACGCTCCTTACTGAATTGTCTTTCACGTACAGAAAAAAAGCAGCTAACTGACTTGGTTAAAATCCGAACAGGTGAAATCCTAAAATCATATTTACGAGACAAGACACGATATGAAATTTTAGATAGTCAGTTAGATATTCATCAATTTCAAGAGAAAGATAAATACTATTATTTTGTTGGAGTTAAAGGGGCGGGAATTCAACAACAGATATCCAGAGCCTCGATAATAAGAGAGATTGAAGTCATCAATAACTCTACATTCATCTTTGATAAATTACTGCCTTTAATGAATGTCGATTTTGTTAAGAATGGAGACCTAACGGTAATGCCATTTCCTATGAAGTATTTGAGAGAATGTATAATTAGTCAAAGACGTAATTAACTGGATTAAAAAGGTGGTAAAAAGGCTGAAAAATATGTTTTTTCAGAAACGAAATAATTAGTTATTCACACAAGTATTCAATTCACTCATATTGATAGTAGAAAAGAAATAGCTGATAACCAGTAAACGAAAGGAGAGAAACGATGTGTAAATATACTTATGAGAACAGTGGTTCAAGCAGATATGGTAAAGCATGCATTTACCCTGAACTTTATTCTCACTATTCTGAGGATTTGGATGATAAACTCCTTATTGATGGTGAAGGATATTGCATCTTTCATAGTACAAATAATAAATGGAAGATTGAGAATGATTTTGAAAGTCGTTTTCGAAGGTTAATTTCAACTATCACTTCAATAAATTCAACACTGGATTTTCTAAAAAGAGATTATTGCTTTTCAGGCTTTCATTTTCCTGATTACGAATCATTTATCATTGAGAATATTGACCTATACGGTTCGGTTGACCTTTCTTATGCTACTTTTGATTCCCCTTTTCTCTTTTCCAACATAGAGTTTTCTTCATTAAATCTTCTTGGCTCAATTTTTAATGAAACACTGAGTTTTAAAGATGTAAATTTTAAAAATTCTTTGTACTCGGATAATGCGGTGTTCCAAAATGGTCTAACATTTTTTAGATGCAATATTCAACGGAATTTACTCTTTAATAACTGCAACTTCAATAATCTAAAATCTATATATAGTTGCGAAATAGGTATTAAAGAGTGTAAGAATATTCATTATCTAAGTTTTAGTTCATCCACTATCTTATCCAGAGTTTTTGTACGTGATTCTTCAGTAGAATTAGAGTTAAATTTTGATAATTGCACCATTGAAAATGAATTTTTATTCGAACAAAATGAAATCAACGGCACATTAAGTTTTATTGAAACAGAATTTACCTTAAAGGAGAATCCAAATCCGTTTAATAGTAGTACCCACTTTGAAAATAATAGCCTAAGTAATCTTGGAAGGATAATTTTTAAAGGCAGGATTCCGCAAGATGATATGATAAAAAATGAAATGACACTTCATTTCAAAAACAAACCAGAGGGTCTTATTCTGTTTGAGAATTTTAACCTTAATAAAATTCGTCCATCATTTAAATCTAAGATTCCTGAATTTGAAAAAGAAGGTATTGTTAAAATTGGTGATGGATGCCGTAAGTATAATTGCGAAACAGAGGTATACACCATAGAAGCAAATAAAGCAACCCAAACATTAATTTTAGATATTGTAAAAGTATTTTGTAACTATTTTGAATTACAAGAAAGCACTAATCTTGGGGTAGAGATAATCGAAAGAAACAGAAATCTCATTCGATATTTTTATTTCACCGATGAAGATATAACTAAGAACGAATTTCTGAAAAAAATAAATGAAACGGAATACAATCTTTGGGAAACCTTTTCAAGCTTGTCAACATACAGTTCTAACACTGTTGCCGAAATTGAAAAGAAAAATTTGCTTGTTGATATTGGTGGTCTTTTCTTGAAACTTGGTAACTATTATCAAAATGGAATTACCTACAAGGAAGATGTCCAGAAAGTATTGAATTCAATTTCCGCAAAGGAAAGAATCCATATTGATTCGACCAAAGGACTAACCATAAACATACATCAAGGAGAATCAATTATTGAAACAAAAGAACTATATGATATCATATTAAACGGAATAAAAACACCCACTTTAATACCTAAAATTAAATTGGTTATGAAAATAGGAGAACAACATATACACGGAGATGTAAAGCAACTAATTAATGCTGATAATTTTTTTGAAGGAAACAAACAGATTTCATCAAAGGATAAATCAAGTCTTGAAAAAGAACTTAATGAAATTCTTAATGAATTATCAAAAGAAGAAAAAGAAAGTAAATTGGAAAGGTTCACTAAAAAGTGGGCAGGTACTATCTCTGAAGTAGCAACACCAATGTTAAAAGGACTCCTTATGCCCTAAATAACATGGCATAGGAAAATTCTTCATAGTAATTCAGACTACTTACCAATATCTATGAGAATTATTAACCTATAGAACGTTTTAAATCCTTTAAATTCGAGCCACAATATTTAAACAATGCATTTAACCAATTTTCAACATTTTTTGGATGAAAACGGTAATATCCCAACTGATATACCCAAAGAGGCAAGAGAATTAGCTAATTTTCTTGCATTATTAATCGATGATGCTTCAACAGGAGATTATGATGCCGAACCATCAATAAGATGCATCGAAAAAGGATGTGAGGGTTTAATTGTGGCGTTTATTACCCATGACACAGAGGAAATATATTGGGTATGTCCAATATGCAAAACGAAAGGCTATATAACCGACTGGCAAGGCACAAAATGGGATAACAGCAGTAAGAATTAGGTATGTAGAATTTCATGAGGGTCTTCCTTAACAATTCTTTGAGCTAAATCCAGAGATTCTATCTCTGGTAAAGCCATTTGGATTACCATTGCACATCAACTGGCATGAGTTGTTATCAATAGCTAAAACACCATTTTATTTTTTATTCATTGATGCCCAGCCAACGACATATAAACCCTGTCCATCATCGTAGATTATCATATTTTGAAGGCTTCTCGCCTCTAATAAATTGCCATCATTATCGTCAAAATTAATATTTCTGTATTTCCCAGAAGCGTTAGAATAACCTTGAACGGGACTTAGTTTAAATGTGCCAGACACATCAGGTTTAGAAGACCATGATGGTTCATCGTCAGTATAGCTTGAACTTATCCATCCTCTAAAATTTTTACCAGAGATATTTAACTTATAGTGGGTATAAACACCAGCTTCATGGTCATAGCCAATCCAAGTGCCCTGCATATCTTTTAATACTGCTTTTTCGTCAGAAATATCCACAGCAAAAAATGAACATACTTGAACAATTATTGCAATAAACCCTATAAACAGCACAAACCGAACAATTTTTGATGATAAAAAACTAACTATAGCTTCTCCTAACCAATTTGAAGAATTGGGATTTTTGCCGTTAGTATTTTCATGTACAAACTCCTTTTTTTTCGTTGCTTGTTCTGAAATTATTGTTTGCGTTTTTGATTCATCGGTAACCTCGTTTTTATTCGAATTAATATTTTCTGAAATAACTTTCTTTTTAAGCATTTGAAATTCATCTTCACTTATCGCACCTTCATCGAAAAGTGTTTTTAGTCTTTTTATTTCTTCAATTTTATTCATTGCAAAATTTGTTTAATAAGTAGGTAATATTTAAACGACACGATATAATGGCAATAAATTTTTCGGGATTAACCATAGTCAATTTTTTCGTTCGCTAATCTTTGACACAACGAACACTACATCCTCTACCCTTACCGCAATCGTCACGGACGATGGTAGGAGTATCTACAAGTAGATTCCGTGCCCAAGCACTTTCCGAATAATTCTCAGTAGCACTCCACCAGTAACCATTGTATCCAATGTTGATGAAATCTCCATTTGGGAAGCGAAAACCACTTGGAAGTGCAGAAAAACCGTATTCATCGCTTCCATTACCATTATTTTTCCAGCCACTTGTTGTTTTTAATTTAGCTCCTTCGCTTGTACCTCGCCAGCTAAAATCGTCTGCTTCACTTTGGCTCAGACCTATTAACATTTCCAACTGTTTCCATTCTTCATCGGTAGGTAAATGCCATCCCGAAGGACAAGCTACTTTAGCAGTTTCCCAAGTATATAACCTGCCATAAGTTTTCACATTACTCTCATTGTTTTCATATGCCCAACAGCCATCACCAGCATTGTACGCAAGGTTTTCTGCCATCCAGATTTGGTTTCCAATTTTTATTGTTTTATAGGTTATATTATCTCGGTTATCCGTAAAAAAACCTTGGTTCTTGGCTATTTGGTCTCTTTTCTCGTTTGCAAGAATATTAGTCTCTTTTTCAATTACAGCATTGGACTTATTAGAAGTTGTATTTAAATCCTGCTTCTTGCGTTCAATTTTATCAATGATTACGCTCTTGGCATCATTTGCTTCTTCTACATATCTCCCATTAGGATACAACGATATGTATTTTTCATAGCTGTTTACTGTATTCGATGTTTTTGCTTCCTTCCATTGAAAATCTTCCTGCAGTGCTTTAACTTCTGCAACATATAACCCATTGGGATAATCATGTAGATATTCCATGCAGGGACTTACCAGTTGTTTTTGTTTAATTAATTCATATGCAGTTTTTTCTTTCTCTAATGCCAATTTCTTTTCGCTGTTTTTATCGACAAAAATTGAAAGCACTACAAAAACTATTATAGCAAAGGCAGAAGCAATGAGTATTATTCTATTACGATTTCTTTTTCGTTTGTACGTTTTATATATTGTTTGGACTTCGGCTAACTTCTCCGTGTACTTGGGTTCATTTGTTTCGTCCTGAATTTTCGGTTTTTCCTTATCAGAATTTACTTCATCAATTTCATGTCTTTTTTTAGTTTCGGTTTGTGTTGGTAACGAGTTTTCACTCTTGTTTAAAAGTTCAGCCTTTAATAAATCATATTCTTGCTTCTCTAATGCTGCTGATTTATATAAATCGAATAATTCCTGAAGTTTAGTTGAGATTGATTCTTCTTTCATGGTGGTTAATAGTATAATATGTTTTAACAATACTATAGAGTGATAAAGATAAACAAATAAATCCCAGCAGGGCATATATGCTCTGAATAATTTAGCAGGATTTCGGATTTTGTGTATTTACAATACAATCCGAATGGAAAAAGAGGACTTTCTTAAAAAAATAGGTGAAAATATTATACGATTGAGAGAGGAGAAAGGACTTAGACAAATAGACCTTGCTATTGAACTTAATATTGATGATTCATCACTACGAAGGATAGAGAGTGGAAGAACCAACCCTACCATTATTACATTAAAGAAGATTGCAGATGTTTTAAAGGTAAATTTATCAGAGATAGTTGATGTTTAAAATATAACGTATTAATATCTATTTAGGGATGAAGTATATATATTCTGCACATGTTCAATCAATTTCTTTGGCTTAATAACTTTCACTTTGTCACCATGCGATAGAACTTCCATGATGAAATCAAACGTTAGATAAACATTCAATTTTACCCGAACTTCTTCTTTATCATCTACAAGAATCTCCTGTGTTTCATGAAGTGGTAAAGATTTAATGTACTTCCCCTGAAACGCATCAAATGATAATATTATTTCTTCCACTTGTAGTTCCTCAGGTGCAATAATTCCAAAACAATTCTTGAAAAACACGTTAACATCTAAGTTTGTGTTATGCTGAAATTTTAAGTTGGGAATAACTAACCCTCTCATTCTGTCGAGTGCAAATATTCTTATATTTCCATCACTAACATTAATTCCCAGCAAGTACCATCGGTTTTTAAATTCCTTCAGGGCGTGTGGTTCAACTTCTCGAAGTTTTGGTGAATCTTCCCAGTATTTCTGATAAGAAAATTTTATTTGCACACGGTTCTGAATTGCATGCAAAAGACCGTTCAAGTGTTCTGAACCATTAGGTCTACGTTTTTCAAAATGGATAACATTTGAAATATTCTCCGAAATCTTTAACGCATTAAACATATCAAGTGCTTCCACCATTCGTAGGTTCTTATCGTTCTGCTCGTCCTGAATAATTTCATACACTTTTGTTTTAAAATTATACTGGATATTAATATCATATATCGACCGTATAGCATCTAAATCCCTCTTAAATGTTCGTTTATCACGAACGAGGTTATACCCTCGAAAATCAGATTCACTTTCAAGAAACTCATTCATTTCTCTTAATGATACAGACTTTCTTTTCAGTTTGCTTATAATGAGGTGATACCTCATTATTGTTTCGGTCATCGACATAATTGGGATAGATTTTAGTCCGTGCGATTTTCGATCAAAATGTTATTTAGTTTTTCTGTTATAATTGGAATATTATCAATAATACATGACCTTTTCCACCAATATCCTCCATAATAACTGGGATGATACATTGGAATATGTAAAATATCCTTTCCGTTAATACTTCGAATGAAAAGGTTCATTCTTTTATTCTTCCCCTTATATTCGCATCCAATAGTAATAGTTTCATTTATAGGAAACTTATCAAGCACATACTCTGCTCTTTTGCCCTGACTAACAACAAGATTTGGCTCATAAAGTGGAATCTCGTCTTGAACGAATCCGATACAATTACTAAAAAGGACATCATCCGCCTGTCTTCTTTTTTCTTTGCCTTGATTACATTTCGCAGAATTGGCATGAACGATATAAGGTTTTACATCATTCTCTCTATTAACATCAACAAATGGTTTTAATAATTCCATAGCCATATTAAAAGTCTGAAACCAATGTTTTCCTTTATTCTTACCCGTTGTATTGTTAAAGTTTGTTTCGATTTCTGTGTTATATCGAATTTCATCAATTGTTGAATACTTTGGTTGAGTTTCTCCTGAATCAAGTGACAAGAATAATACATTAGGGATATTAGGATTATTCCCGTAATCTCTACCTATGTATGACATTTTGGGATTATCTGGAAAATTTATTGTTTTTCCTTTACAAGAATCATAAAAGTCACATTTAGGGTAAATACTATTATAATGATTTTGAACCCTTTGAGTTATCTGATTATTCATGCTTGAATTTTTATAATTTTTCCATTTTTAAAGATATAAAATTAAATACCACCTACGACAAAGTGTGTCACAGTCTGGTTTTAATACCTAAATAAATAGTTATTTGCATCCTACGACAATATTTGACTCCCTCTAAAAGTACATTCACAGAAATCACGTACCATGTTCAAGAAAAAACGATTAAAGAAACAATTGAAGGAAGTCAAAGAAGCAAAAGTTGAGGAAGTGAAGAATCAAAACTTTGAAGCGGCAACATTATATCGAGATAAAGAATTGGAAATATTACAGCGGTTAGAAAATACAAAATTACTAAGTAAAATTAGTACAAAAATCAAACGCTTGTTTCAAATTAAACAATCGGATTATCTTCAAGGTATGTATGTTCAGAAGAATAAAAGAGACCTTCCAATTCACTTATACGGTTATCCTTTTAGCAGAGAACTGAACTTCTACTTACAAACTTTCTTAGCTGAACATCCTGCTTTTAGACATGACTGGGAAGAAAATCAGGTTCAAAAAAGTGTATTTATTAAGCAAGCAACTGAGTATTACTTCATCAATGAAATTCTTGATGAATTTACACGTTGGAATCCTCGTAAAAAGTGTAAATACACGCTAACACGAAACCAACTTGATAGCCTTGTTCAAACGAATTACTTTTTGAAGTTTTTCAGTAGTCCAATGCATGAACGAACAGGATTCACTGAAAAAGACAAATCATCTATCAAACGAATTGTGGTTGTTAAGAATGAAAATAGTGAACCAATCAGATATTTTGAAAAAATTTACTATCAATTTCCTTATAATATTAAGCTAATCAGAAGCGATAAGTCTATTGTGTTTCATACTCCATTTATGGAACTTAAACTGCATGTATTTTCAGTTGTTGGCAAACCTGCATTACCAAAAGATTTTTGCAGACTATTCTTGGATTTAAGTGATGATAAATCTTCCAGAATTGATGTAAACATTGAGGTTTTTATCAAGTGGCTTTATTTTTTCTATCCGAAATACTGGAAATACATTAAAACTATCAAAACTCTACGAAGACGATTTCTTCAATATTTTTCTTCAAATAGCTATTTCAAAACATTTAACTGGGGTGGTATTTACGTGCAGTCGAGGATAATGGAGAATTTAATTAAAACCAATAATCCTAATTTTCAGCTTAATAAGTCTGAATAGAATTTATTTCGATAGATTTACTATCTATCCCAGTTTTCATCAATAAGTTCAGTTATTGCTTGATAGTGCAAATTTTCATTTTTACCTTGAGGGTGCTGGGATATAATAAATTTAATGCCGTTAATTTTTGTAAGGTAAGTAGAGTATTTTTTCCAATTCTTGATAGATAATTTTATTACTTGGTTATATGCATTTAAATAATCTAAAAAGTTCTGTTCCCAGCCAGAGGTGAGCATTATCACAAAACGAGGTTTAAGAATTTCAAGTTCAGTTCTTAAAATTTCTCTTGCAGAATCAAGCTGTATCGATTGCATATGACTATTGGGATTACCGCCAACATAAGGAGCTATTTTGTAAAGATTTGTCCAAGCAATGTTCGAATACCATTGTTCGTGATAATATTTCTCTGAAATTCTCTTTGTGACCCTCCAGAAAGCAGATTTTTTAGTGTTGTAATACTCTGGATGCTCCCAAAGATTATTAACCCACACCATTTGGTCATCTCTGGCAAAAATTCTATTATTATTATTTATATCAAATATTTTGTTTGGATTCGTTTCATTAGACTGCCATCCATTAACAGCTTTTCCAACAACCAAAATTCCTTCCCCAGCTTTAATAGGAAAATTATTCCCCCATTGAAGACAAAATGTACAAACATCTTCAAATGATTCTTGTGTTAACAACTTCTCATAAAGTGGAAAGATTGCCGTTCTTATTTCTTCAATCATAATCTTAATAAAATCCTATGTTGCTTTAGTTTTTCAATTTTAAAGATTAAACTATCCTGCTAACAAGTCGGATATTAATCATTCCATGATAGTCCAAGTAACACAGTTTAATGCTCCCCCCAATTTAACAGTTTCAGACATGTCGACCTGTGTAATCCTTTTGTTGTTAGAATAATCATTATAATATTTTGACACTTGTTCAAACGCTATTTCATCTTCTATGGCGTACAACTTTGGAATTAAAATCAAGTCTTTGGTTTGCAGAAAGTTGATGTATGCTATATTTCTCTCTTTCTCCTTATTGGAACACCTTAACCACTCCCAGTTTAACTTTGCTTTCTTTAGTGATTTTAATAAGAATTCTTTAAACTCTAAATCAGCAGTATCGTAGAAACCACTAATCAATACTGTATCGTCATTGATGAATCTTAGCATACCATCAGAATGACCGAACTCACATTTATCGTCCCATGGAATTAAAACCACTTTATCAACTTGAAAAATCTCATGCAATTTGTCCAAGAGTTGATGCTTATTGTAAGTTCTCTTATTTTCAACAACAACTTTATCGGTTAGAATTATTGCATTTTTTGATTTAACTACATTGCCACCATCCAAAATTATATCCGTCTTTTTAGTTGGCAGTTTTATCGCATCACAAACGATATCAGGATATGTCTTCAACTCACGCCTGTTCTTCGTTGTTCCCTGCAAATAATCAGGGTCATATCTGTATTCAACAAACACATCTTTAGCAATTTGGATTGGCATGTAATCTCGTGCCCAGATATCTTTGGTTTCAGGTAGAAAATAAGGTTGGATTCCAAAAGAATTTAAGACATGTTCGATTTCAGTACATGTATATGGAAAATCAATTTTTAGTTGATTCGAAAAAAAAATCTTATTTGTTTCTCTGTCTGAAATCATCGTTTTAATTTATATCCCAACATCATTTCAATTTCATCATCAGTTAAATCGGAATTCCGAAATATTGTCTCTTTACCTTTATAGCTTTTAAAGATATTACTATCCTTTGCTAAGAACTTGTAATACGACTTTTCAAATTGTTTTTGATTATCTGATTCTGCCACACCTAATTTCATTCTCTGGGATTTAAACGTGCCACTCCAAGGTGTTTTATGTGAAACTAATTCAACCCTGTTATAACCCATGTTTAATTGATTAAGCAGAGCATTCTTTACCTCCGATTTCGGTAATACTTGAGCATTAGTTATATCATATAATCCACAAATTAATATCCCGCCAAATTCAAAACCAACTTGGTTTCCTAAAGACAGGTCAATCCCATATCGATGTGCTTCAAATTCACCAAAAGGTTTTAAATGTTTTACGCCTCTCGCATAATCATCCTGATGTAAATCAAACCAGTAATACACTTCCAAATCAATCATTGAAAACAAAGAATCATTGATGGAAATAACCTTGTTTAGAATCAAATCATTCGCTAATAATTCAAGTGATTCGACTATTGTTTCTTTCGATGTTATATCTATTCGCATATGAGTTTGGTTAATAGTCTATTACTTCTCGTTAATTCGAACCAGTTTTATCTCCTAACTCCATGCCACGAAATGCATTTTTATTCTGCGATATTTTCCCATACTTCTTCAAAGTCTGTAATTTTTTATGCCCACTGGCAGCCATTATATTTGGTGTTGGCACATTCGCATTTAAAGCAAGTGTAATAAAAGTCCTACGGCAAGTGTGTGAGGATATATGTTTACGTCTGATGGATTCGTAATCCATATTTTGTTTCAATACTCTCCTTTTCTTGATTATTGGTTCTTCGAACAATTCATATTCCTCAAGTACATTTTTAAACTCCCTATTAAAGTGTTGCGAAGAAAATTTTGGAAGTTTGAAATCATATTTTTGGAGAATACTTAATGCAGTTTTTTGTAGAGGAATATTGACAGTTATATTCGTCTTTTTATTTTCCTGAAGCACATAATAATCACCATCTTCATCCTGTTTAAAATGAATAGGTTTTAATCTAACTAAATCGCTAAAGCGCAGACCACAGAAGCAGTTAAACACAAATAAATCTATTAGTTTTTGGTGGTTGTCATTTTTCACGTTTAAATCAAGTAAAGTTTGAAGGTCTGCTTTATCAAGAGCGATAATATCATTGTCATATTTCGCTACTTTAAATTTTGTGACAGAACGTTTAAACAAGAAATAGTCTTTTTGCTCCACCCAGTTAAGAAAGGTTTTCAAACTTGAAATTCGTTTGTGAATGGTATTATCATTTAAACCACCCCCTGTTAAGTAAATATCTGGATTTCTCGATTCACTTAAAAAATGACAAAAGTCCACCATGAATTCTTCCGAGTTTATATCACGAAAAACCAAAGACTTGTTGTACATTTTCTCCCAATCCTTCAATGCATTGTAAAGGCTTAAATAATCTTTATAACTCGGTCTATTATTTAATTCTTTCTTTTTGAATTCATAGAAATCATCATAGTAATCCAATAATTTTTTCTTTTTGTCAACAACCTTGGTCTCACTTGGGAAATTGTAATGTCCTAAAACACCTTTAGTTGCTTTTTCAGTAACCCAATCATTAAGTTCCTTCTGGTTCAGTTTATGCAAAATAAAACCCTGTTTATAGGTAATGTATTCATTAACCTTTCTTTTCAGTTCAAGAATATTTTCATTACACTTTTTATAATCTGGATATTTTGAGTTAAAGAGATTTTCCGTGGTACAGTACGATTTCTGATATATGTATTTGGTGTTATATCGAAGTATTACCCCCTTTTGTTTATAATAGACATAGATGTATTTGTATCCATTGTTTTCGAAAACCTTTAATTCAGAATGACTTTTTACAATCATAAACGGTAATAATTAACTGAGTCCCTAAAGATAAGAATTTTATGTACCATTTATGTACCGAAATCGAATTTATGTACCGTTTTATGTACTCAATATGAACGTATATCTTCCTGATTATCAATGTTAAACATTTTTTAATTAAAAAAAGTCATACTTTTTAATTAAAAACAACCATATGTATTTGATTTACTGCTTATTATGTAATTTTTGCTCAAATATTGTCATCCCGACAATAATCAATCAATGAGTTACAATAATATTGTAACTCATTTTTATTTTATCCCTGTCATATCAAATGAAGTAAAAATCTGTCAAGCTCACAATATTTAGGTACCATTCCATAGGTTTTGCCTTTGTTTCCAATGGTTTTGAGCATTCTTTCCAAGGGGTGAGACCGTCTTTCCACAGGCTTTGGGCTCTCTTTCCAAATAAACAGCCAACCTTTCCAGTCATTTTAGATGTCTTTCCATTGTTTTGGCTTTCGGGTTCTCTTAAAAACAAATAATTGCCCCTCGTTTCCAATATGAATTATCAGACCATAGTTCTATTTAAATACGCCAAATAGTAAGTAACTAAAACACTATGCATTGAAAATACATAGGTTTAAATATTTCTAATGAAATTCGAAAAAAATACATGTTGGGTTGAAGTCAGAAGAGTCAAGTAAAGAGTCAAGTATTCAATACTAAATTCATTTATAATACATCTGACTTCCGGTTTTATGTATTAGATATTTCGAAAAACGAAAGTGGCTGTAATGATTTGAAAATCGCTGTAAGCAAATTGCAGGATTTTAACCCTTAACCAGAAAATAAGACTTCACAATAGAACTATTCTAAATAATATCACAAAAAAGTAACAACACATCCATCGTATACGTATAAATACTTAGCTTTTCAGTCAGGAGGACTGATGAGTAATTTTTTTCATAGTATAATAAATCCTAGTTTGGTTAGGTGGATATCCCGGTTTGCACGAGCCGGGATATTTTCATATTACATCTGAATACCGATACAGTGTTAGGTTGCGGTTCATTCATAAAAAAACAGGGCAAGAGCACCATTTCCCCCACCCTGCTTTATAAAATATCTGAATTTATTTTTAGTTCAGAATATACTTGTTTTCCACTATGAGAAAGCATGTTTACAGACCTATTTGGTTCCCCAGGATTTATTTGCTTTTGGCCCCATTTCAAAAACAAGCTTACCTCCATTTTCGATCGCTTCGTGCGAAATCGACGCAGTATTGAGCTCTTTTCCATTCAGGCTGGCAGACTGGATGTATTTGTTTTCGTGAGAAGCATTGCGGGCTTCAATTGTAAATGTTTTACCGTTCTCCAATTTTACCTCCACATTTTCGAACATCGGGCTTCCAATTGAGTATTCCGGTAATCCGGGAATTACAGGATAAAATCCCATAGATGAGAATACAACAAATGCCGACATTCCACCACCGTCTTCATCTCCGGGCACCCCCATTAAATCGTTTCGGAACCACTCTTTTAGCAGTTTACGCAACCGTTTTTGGGTTTTCCAGGGTTGACCTCCGTAATTGTACAAATAAGGAACGTGTAACGAAGGTTCGTTTGCCATCGAGAACTGTCCAACATTTCCTGTATGATCGGGCAACTGCGCATAAAAAGCATATTTACTGCGGCCCAATGATTCGGTAAACATGCCATCTATGTTTTTAATGAAATTTTCGTTACCTCCCATCAAGTCAATCAAATCAGGAATATTATGCTGAACATCCCAACGATAAACCCAGCCATTATTCTCACCATAGTATTGTCGTGCTCCCATTCCTCCGGAAAACTTATAATCAAAAGGATGAATGAATTTGCCGTTATTGTCTTTGGGATGAAAGAACTTGGTTTCGTTGTTAAACAGATTTCGGTAATTAAAAGAGGCTTTCAGAAAATAGTCAGCGTCTTCTTTTTCACCCAACTCCCGGGCAATTTGCGACAAACACCATTCATCATACGAAGTTCCTAAAGTAACAGCAACAGGCTGGCGACTTTCAAATGAATGAACTTCGGGAATCGTTTCCTTTTCGCCATCATACAAAGCCGGAATATAACCGTGTTCTTTATAGAATTGATCCAATTTGCCAGCAGGCATTCCTGACCAGGGTGCCAAGGTTTTTTCGGTAATGGCACCTTTACAGGCTGCGTAAGCTTTTTCCAAATCAAAATTTGTTAAACCTTTTCGGTAAGCATCAATTACTGAAGCCACACCGTGGTTGGAATTCATACGTCGGCTATCGCCGGTAATTTCAGGGAAAGTTGGCCACCAGAAATTATCCATTTGTTCCGACATTAAAATAAATGAATTCAGAATATCTTCTTCCTTTTTTGAATCGATTAACACGTTCAACGGGTGATGCGCCCGATACGAATCCCAAATCCAGTCATCGGTATAAAACGGGCGACCATTATCTTCGTGAACCTGTCCATCGAAAGCACTGAAATAGCGACCATCTTCGGAAATGCATACAGGGCGCTCAAAACAGCGGTATAATGAGGTATAAAAAACGGTACGTTCATTTTCTGTTCCGCCGCCAATTTTTATTTTCCCAAGTGCTTCATTCCAAATCTTTTTCCCGATTTGCTGAAGTTCGTCAACCGTTTTACCGGCAACTTCGCGTTCCATATTTACTTTAGCCTGTTCTTCATCGATAAAAGAAATTCCATAATGAACATTTAAAGCATTGGTACCCTGTTCATATCGCAACACAAGAGTTGCATCACGGCCTTTTGCCTCGGTTGCTTCAGTAAGCGCTTGATTATTTAACTCTGAAACCGTTTCGGGCACTTGATCAGGAACCAGATACATATAAACTTTTGTATTATTCTCGATCAACTGGTAACCGCTAAGCGCTTTCCCATCCCACTTTAAACCACCGTTTCGTGAACTCAACACCAAATAGGCAGGCCCATCTTTTTCAAACTCAATTTCGTAAACAGCCGACTGGTGTGACAAACCAAAATCAACCTGAATTTCTTGTTCATCGAGGTAAACCGAATACGAATAGGGTGTAATCTTTTCCTGGTCGTAGCGGAAATTTATTACTGGCTTTAAATCACTTTCATTTCCCTGAAACGGGCTTAAGCGGAACGCTGAACTTCCACGGTGACTGGTTACAACCAAAGGCAGGGCATTTAGTTCGATACGGGTATAATCACCACGTTCGGGATATACACGCAGTAAACTATTGGGCAAATGAATGGTTGGAAAAGTTGGCACCAATAAATGGCTAATATTTCCCATGTACGGATTTACATAATCAACAGGTTGTTTACTCACTGTTGATCCATCTTGTTGTTGCACTGAACAAGCAGCCATAAATGCAACAATAATGGCTAATAATTTAAGTTTCATATTTGTAATTTTTCAGTTGGTTTTAATAAAAGCAATTTAGCTCACTTTGAATTAATAATAATTGAAATTATAAATTTGCTGAAGAATAAGTTCATTCATTACAATTAATTAACCCAGTCTATTTTTGTGTAGCAGCAAGCACTCCACGAATATAATCAATTGATTCTGCAATCGCCATAAATGGATTATCCATATTTGTTTCATGCTCCAGACTAACCACACCTGAATAATTCACTGTACGAAGCATTGCAGTTAAGTAAGGCCAACAACTATTCTGATTCTGAGATTAACGCCAATACTCTTAGTAATTTGGCAGGCATGAACCGGGTTACTTTTTACGGAAGGATGAAACAACTCAACCAGGAAAATCCGGGTGAATTCATTCGTAAATACCGGTTAAAAAAGGCTGCCGGTTTAATTAAAGAAGGAGGAAAAACGATTAACGAAATTTGCACAGAAGCGGGCTTTCAAAGCCTGTCTCATTTCCGAAAAAGTTTTAAAGAAGAGTTTGGTGTTATTCCTTCAAAATTCATCGATGCGGTTTAATTCAATACGTTTTTTTATTGAGGACAACACTTTGAGTAAAATCCTCACTATTCATATCTGAGTGCTTCAACCGGATTCTGCGTGGCAGCTTTCCAACTTTGAAACGACACAGTTAGAAGTGCAATTCCCACTGCCAAAATACCCGCCAAAACAAATATCCACCAACTTAACGAAATTTTGTATGCAAAATTCTCAAGCCATTTATCCATTGCAAACCATGCCACCGGACATGCAAAAACAAAGGCCAAAACGACCCATCTTATAAAATCTCGGTTTAACAACTGGATAATTTCAGTTACCCGCGCACCATTAACTTTTCGCACACCAATTTCTTTTGTGCGTTGTTGCGTAACAATAAGTGCCAGCCCAAACAATCCCATCGAACAAATAAACAAGGCAATAAATGTAAAAACAGACAGTAGTTTTGCCTGCAGTAATTCGGCTTTGTAGACCTTTTGATACATCGATCCCACCGATTCGTACTGAAAAGGATATTCCGGAAAAAGTAAAGTCCAGACTGTTTTCATATCAGCAAGAGCTTCCATCTTTTTTCCGGGCTGAAACGCGACAATAAAATTAATTAACCACAATTTGTCGCGTTTAAACAGTACCAGTGGTTCCACTTCCTTTTTAAGGCTCGAAAGATGAAAATCTTTTACCACTCCAATAATTTTCCCTCGAGACAATTTTATCCCCGTAGTTTCAAGTTGCTCAAAATTCAGCTTAAATTCTTTCCCAACTATTTCTTCTGCGTTTGAATAATTCAGACGTTTCATGGCGGCTTCATTTATGATGTACTCGCCGGAGCCTTCGTTGTCGAGGTTATTTTTGGTAAAATTTGTTCCGCTTAAAAACGACAAATTAAACAAGGAGGCAAATGAGTAGTCGCAAGGGAAAACTCCTATACGCTCGTATTGCTCATTCTGTTCATCGGGAGTGTATCCTTCCAGTTCAAATTCAAACATATCGTTTGCCTCACCACCTGGTGGTTCCATCATTGCCGAAACAGATTGTATGCTGTTGTATTTTAACAACTCCTCTTTTAGTGTTTCAAATTTTTGCTGAATACTGGCATGCACCGATTCAAAAACAATTACGTTATCTTCCTCTACCCCCATCCCGCTTTTGAAAGCAAAATTGGTTTGCCTGCTGATCACAATTACCGAAATAATCAGTGCAATGGAAAAGGCGTACTGAAAAACAAGGATTCCACGGTTTATTCCTCCTTGCTTCTGATTTGTTTTTGAATTGTTTCGCACACCTTTTATCGCCGAGAATACAGGTTTAAGTACCGGCAGCATTCCAAAACTTACACTCAACAGAATAAATACCAAAAAAACGATAAAAGCCAAAGAAAGATTACCGGCCAGCAGGTTTAGTTGATACCCGCGCTGGATGATTGCATTAACAGGAGGAACTACAAGTAAAGCAAGCATTAAAGTTGCCATTGCAATAAATAATCCTTCCGTAAAAAAGTAGCGAATAATTTGTCGCTTCGAGGAGCCAAGTAATTTATTTACAAACAAATACTTCGCACTAAAACCAGCCATTCCGATATTCAGGTTGGCATAATTACTAATGGAAATTAACAGTAGAATTAAAGCAGCAATAGCCAGCACATATATGTTTCGGATATTTCCATTAGCTTCAATTTCGCGTAGTTTGTTCGAATGTAAATGTATGTCGGTTAATTTTTGCAGATAAACCCGGCTATCCATCTCTTGCGTTTCGGTATCCGTCCTTTCAACAAGAAAATTGTGAATTCCGGCTCTGACATTATCAGGATTTGCATTTTCAGCCAGTGCCAAATAGGTCCATGCCCAGCCATAAGTAAAGCGGTCTTGAACCGGTGTAGCAATAAAATCGGGATGAAAATGACTGTTGGATGGAAAATCCTTCATCACGCCATTAATTGTAAAACTTTGCTCCTCGCCATAAAACTGACCGGTGGGTATCGTTAAAATTTTCCCTATCGGATTTTCATTTCCAAATACTTTCCCGGCAAAACTCTCGGCAACTACCATCGAGGCCGGATTTTCGAGTATCGTTTCTTTATTACCTACACGAAGTTCTGCTTCGAAAAACTGAAAAAAAGTACTGTCGCATTCAAAGGCCTGGTTAATCGTATAAAACCGGTTGTTGAATTTCATCACGCCGCCACTAACCGGTCTGAGTCTGACAAAATTGGTAATCTCCGGAATCTGCTCTTTTAATTCAGGTACATATCCCGGATTTATCATACGTGCAAAATGTTTACCACCCAAAAAATCGGGATCGGTAATGGTGTAACGATATATATTTTCTGCGTTTGTATGATAGCTATCGTAACTTAATTCATTTTTCAGAAAAAGCGTGATAAATAAAATACCAACCAGCGCAAGGCTCAATCCAATAACCTTTACTAAATGAAGAAAAGGTCGTTTGATTAAATTACGGACTACAACTTTTACTATCATTATTCTTGTACTTTAATCCTCAATAAAATTCATATCTTCTAACCAGTTAATCAGACTGTTTTGCCAGGTTGCCACACTGCTTCCACGTCCGATCCCTGAATCGAAACCATGTGTTCCTTTGGCATAAATATGTAATTCGGCGGGGATTTTTCGCTCCAGCAAGGCGGTGTAAAGTTGAATACATTTATCGGGTGGAGTAACATCGTCCTGTGCACCGTTTACCAAAAACATGGGTGGAATTTTTTGTTTGTGTTTTACGGTGTGGTAAATGGCATTATTTATTCCCGGATAAATGGGAGCGACAAAATCGGGTTCGGTATTTTCTTCAAAACTGGCATATTCAGGCAGCTGACTTTCAAAAATAGCTAACGCAGCGTAAAGCGACAGTGCTCCTCCGGCAGAAAAACCGCTTATTCCGATTTTGTTTTTGTCGATGTTTAATTTCTCTGACTGACTGCGCAGAATATGAATGGCTTGTTTTGCATCGGCATAAACTTCGGGATTATACACCTCCCGTTGCAGGGTAAAACCGTCGGCATCGGCATTAAAAGTACGGTATTTTAATACCAGTGAAGTAATTCCCCGGTCTGCCAGCCAAAGTGCAAAATCAGCTCCTTCACGGTCGAACCACACATCGCGAAATCCACCACCCGGACAAATTACAATGGCTACTCCGTTTGCCACGTCTTTTTTTGCTTTATACAAAGTATACGTTGGTTCAGAAACCTGGCTAAACACTCTGTTCTTTTGCGAAAGAGAGCTTTCATTTACCTGCTCTTCTCTTACTTTTTCCTGTTTGTATTGTACCGGATTGTTGGGAATCCCTGTTTCCCAAAGCGGATGTTCTTTTGTTTTTTGAGCATCAACGGTATTTGACAAAGCGGTTAGAAAAAAAAACAGTACGAATCCAATTTTGAGCAAATAGTTCATAAAATGTAATTTTTAGTTGCCGAAAATTAATTTTCTTCTTTTACATATCCATCTTTTAATGTAATAATCCGGTTTCCATACTGTGCATTTTCTTTCGAATGTGTTACTTGAATAATGGTCATTCCCTCATCGTTTAGTTTTTTCAGGAGTTTCATAATCATTTCGCCTTGCTCGCTATGCAAATTACCGGTTGGCTCGTCGGCAAGCAGCAATTTAGGACTACCAACAATGGCCCTTGCAATGGCCACCAATTGTTGCTGTCCGCCCGAGAGCTGGCTCGGAAACAGATCCTTTTTAGCCACCATATTAAAGCGGTCCAACATGTCAGCAACCATTGCCTTGCGCTCTTTACTTTTTACGCCTCTGTACACCAACGGAGTTTCAATGTTTTCGTACACATTCATTTCGTCGATTAAATGAAAGGCCTGAAAAATAAAACCGATGTGACTGCGGTGGTATTGTACTTTTTGTTTTTCCTTTAATTGGTTGGCCGGATCGCCCAAAAACAAGTATTCACCTTGGCTTGGTTCATCCAGAAAACCGATAATGTTCAGAAGTGTCGATTTTCCGGCTCCACTCGGCCCCATAATCGACACAAATTCTCCTTGTTCAATGTCAAGGTTTACTCCTTTTAAAACAAATGTCCGCTGAAATTTTGCGTCGTAATACTTGTCAATGTTTTTTAGTTGTATCATAATAATTGTTCTGAACTTTGATTAATTTGATTAATTTGATTAATTTGATTAATTGATGGACTTTGAATCGTCATATTTTTTTATTCATATTTTAAACTTTCAACAGCGCTCGAGTGAGCAGTTTTCAACGTTTGGTAGCTAATAGTAAAGGTAGCGATTATAACCAGTACCAAAACCGGGATAACAAAAAACCACCACTTTATGTCGGTTCGAAATGCGTATGAACTAATCCACTCTTTCATTATGAAGAAGGCGAGCGGAATACCAATTATTGCCGAATACAAAGTGAGGTAAATAAACTCCTGCGAGAGGTTGTATAACAAACTTGAGTTGGATGCACCGAGTGCTTTTCGTACTCCCATTTCTTTGCGACGGACCAAACCCGCAAAAAGTGCGAGTGCCCACAATCCAAGACAGGCGATAAAAATTGCCAGTAAAGCAAACAGTCCAAAAATGGTTGCAAATTTTCGGTCGAGGCTGTATTGCGCATCATAAAACTGATCGGTAAAGAAATAATCAAAAGTAGATTGTGGGAAGAAACCACTCCATAACCCGTTTATTTTTTGTGATGCCGTTGCCAGATTTTCACCCGAAATTTTCACGGATAAATACCTGGGGCCCAACCATCCAATGCTGTTGTACATTAACATCATTATAGGTGTGTATGCTTTATCCAGCGATTGTTGATGATAGTTTTCAATCACGCCGATTATTTTATGTGCATCCTGCTCTCCTTCTAAAAGCACTTTCTGTCCAATTGCTTCAGCATTGTTTGCAAATCCCAATTGACGAGCGGCTTCCTCATTCAACACCAAATTCCTAACATCGTTTGTAAAACTCTTATCAAAACCACGACCTTCCAATAATTTCAACTGATAAGTATCAATAAAATCGTAATCAACCGTTTGCATTTCGTACAAACGATATTGCCCCGAAGCATCTTCAAACAAACGATTGGAAGCAAAAAAGGCTATTTCCATTCCGGGAACTGCATTTGAAATAGCTACATTTTTTATCTCGGGCAAGTCTTTTACTTCCTGCTTAAAACTCAAAATCTTTTCCATCAGATTTTCAGTCTGAGCCGGAAATTCTAACACCAGTGTTTTATCGATATTAACTCCAAGCGGCTGGTTTTGCATGTACTTTAACTGGGCGTAAACGATTACTGTTCCAAATATTAATACCAACGACGCCACAAACTGAAAAATAACCAATCCTTTCCGAACCATCCCGGCCCGTTTCGAATTCAGGTATTTGCCTTTTAAAATTACTGCAGGATTAACTTTCGACAATACAAACGACGGATAAATACCCGAAAGTACGATCCCGGATACAAGAAAAACGGAAATTATAATCCAGAAACGCGGCATAAAAAAAAGCGAGAATCCCACATTTTTCCCAATGAAGTTGTTAAAGGCAGGGATAAGGGTAATAAACAAAGCAACCGCCATCACCAGCGACACCAGGTTAACAATGGTCGATTCGGTCAAAAACTGCGCGATCAGCTGTTTTTTCAGGGCTCCTGAAACTTTACGAACTCCTACTTCGCGGGCACGCTCCAGCGACCGTGAGGTAGTAAGATTGATGTAATTGATCCACGCAATCAGCAAAATAGCAAAGGCGATTAAAATTAATGCGTTTATGGCTTTGGCATTTCCCTTGGCTTCGCGTTCGTATTGCTTTTGCGGATTAAGATGAATGTCTTTTAAAGGCACAAGATTTACCGCCCAGGTTTTGTTCTTTAGTGCATCAGAAGTTTTGTACTTCTCCGACATGGCCGGAAAAGCCTCTTCAATACTTTCGGGGCTTACTCCCGGTTGGAGCTGCACATACGAATACGTTTCATGTAAATACCAGAAGTTTTTAATCCAGTTGGGTAAAGTACTCCACGATATAAAATAGTCGTAACTAAAATGACTGTTGGCCGGAATGTCTTCAAGTACTCCTGTTATTTCGCATTCGACCGTGTTATTTTGCGTGGCAAATTTTAATATTTTACCGATTGGATTCTCATTTTTGAAGAATTTGTGTGCTGCCAGTTGCGAAATTACAACCTTGTTCGGACTGCTCAGTGCAGTGCTTTCATCGCCCTTTACAAGCTTGAACGAAAAAAGCGAGAAAAAAGAAGGCTCGGTAACTACTACTGAATTTTCGCGCGAAATAGTTTCGCCGTTTCGTACCATTTGTTCGGTGGCATTAATGGCGATCCGCACATAGTTTTCAATACCCGGAATGTTTTCTTTCATGGCACTTGCATATCCAAACGATGCAGTACCCCAGTCATCGGTTAAATTATTACCTTCAAAAAAACGACTTTCAACACGATAAATACGATCAGCATTACTGTGCATTGTATCGTAACTTCGTTCAAAACTTACATAATTTAAAATAAGCAGGGCAACTACCATACTTATAACCAAACCGGTAATATTAATTAAGGTAAACAGCTTGTTTTTTAACAAATTTCGGAGGGCAATCTTTAAGTAGTTTTTAATCATATAAATTCCGGTATTTCTATCCTGCCGGGCAGGTTCTTGTAAAGTAACAGTTCCACCTCTCTGTTGAGGGAGGTGAAACCTTCTTACTAAAGTCAAATTAATTATGAACTAAACTATTTTCTAATTTTCTTCTTTACCCAGAAAGTTCTTAATTTATCACTTTTCGTCCCAATTGTTCCAGGCATTAATTTCTATTGCTTTTGTTACCAAATCCGATGCCTTTTTTACAAGTTACAGAAATTCAAGCAACTAACTTTTCACCCAATACAAGCAGTGTAAATATTTTTTACAGGCATGCATAAATATTTGTCAACTCAACGTCTAACACTTTTTGGGTCCAGTTAATTTCAGTTTACTCGTAACGCAAACTTTCCACCGGATTTTTAGTTGCGGCGTGCCACGATTGATAGGAAACAGTTAACAACGCAATACTTAAAGTTACCACACCGGCTGTAACAAAAATCCACCAGTTTAATATGGTTTTGTATGCAAAAGTTTCGAGCCAGGTGCGCATGGCAAAATAAGCAAGCGGGGTAGCCAGACCAAAAGCTACAGCAACCCACTTTACAAAGTCTTTGTTTAACATGGTCACTATTTCGGAAATTGTTGCCCCATTCACTTTACGTACACCAATTTCTTTTATCTTTCGGTTTACAGTGTGCGAAACCAGTGCGTACAAACCCAAACAGGCAATAAGAATGGCCAGCATGGAACTGAAGCCTGCCAGTTCGCCCAGTTGTTTATACGAAATATATTGCCGGTTAAAAAAAGCGTCGAGAAAAAAGAAATCGGCCTGTGCGCCCGGATAATGTTTCTCCCAAATTTGTTTTGTTGTTTTCATTAGCTCCGGAATATTTGAGGTATTTACAAGCGCCGGGTAATAACCAAATTCATGCGGATGTCTGAACTGATAAATATAAGGTTCGAGTTCTTTTTGAAGCGATTCGTGATGAAAATTCTGCGCCACTCCAACAATTTCAGCCTCGCGGTTTCCAAGACTGATTTTCTCGCCAACGGCAGCGGACGGAGACTCAAAACCCAATATCTCTGCCGATTTTTCGTTGATTATAACAGCCTGAGCTTCGTTTGCCATCACCTGATAAAAATTGCGGCCGGCAACTATTGGAACCTGGTACGTTTCGAAGTAATTTTCGTCGGAAAAAGAGATATTAAAACGGGTATTTATTTGTTTCCCTCTGAAATTAACCATTACATTGTTGTATTTATTTGTTTGTCCGGGAATATTCATGGTGGCAGTCACTTTTTCAATAAACGGTGATTGTAATAACTCTTCACGAAAAGCACAAAACTCATGGTAACGCCGGTCGCCCGAGGTATTATTTGTTGCCGGTCCCCGCATGACCAAAACCTGGCTGGCATTCATCCCCAAATTGCTTTTTTCAAGAAAACTAATCTGTTTAAAAATTAAAGTGGTAGAGCCAATTAAAATGATGGCCAACATAAACTGAAAAACGGTTAATCCGTAACGAAGAGATCCAAAACTTTTGGTGCTGCTTATTTTGTTACTCAGCAACTGAAGCGGAGTAACCGAAGATTGCAACAAGGCCGAAACTGTTCCGGTAAAAAGAATACCGGCTACAAGAATACCGGCCAACATAAGCCAAAATCCGGGAGACGTAAAGAACAAATTGGAAATATTGTTGTTAATGTACGACTTAAAAAAAGGAAAAGCCAAAAGTATAAGGAGTACCGAAAAAAATATGGCAAGCAGGTTGATGGCAAGCAGTTCGGTAAAATAAAGTTTTACGATGGACTGGTTATTTGCTCCGTTCAGTTTTCGAATACCATTTGCCTTTGCCCGCTCGAAAGACAAAGCAGTTGAAATATTAATGTTGTTGGTCCACGCAATAAAAATTACAAAAAAGGCAATTACAACCAACAAATTTACCTTTGTGAGATTTCCCTGGGGTGTAAACTCACCTTCAGAATTCGACTTTAAATAAATATCAGTGAGCGGCAATATGGTATAAGTGGCTTCAAATCCATCTTTCCCGTTGTTTACAATGTATTTATCAGCCAGATTGGTCAGTAAATTTAGAATGGCCTTATCGGTTGCCGTAGGTATTTTTCGGAAATAGGTAGAAACAAACAATGAATTCCAGTTTCCATCGCGGTTGACTCCGTAATCTTCAAGCGTACTAAAACTTACTACAAAATCGTAGTGTAAATGAGTATTCTGTGGCAAGGTTTTAAAAACGGCAGTTACTGTAAACGGGATCCCTTCGTTCAACTTTATCACATTTCCAACGGCTTCATTTTTACCAAAATATATTTTAGCCACTTTTTCAGAAATTGCAACCGAGTATTTGTTCTCAAGAGCAGTTGTGGCATCGCCATGTATCAATTCGTTTTGAAAGACATTAAAAAAGGCACTGTCGGCCCAAAGCACATCCTGAAAATAAAGTTGAACATTTTCTGTATACATGTAGCACGACTCGTAAAATGCCCGGCAACTGGCAGCAATCAGGTCCGACTCTGTTTGCAAAACCTGATTTAATGCTGAATGCGAACGACAGCTGTTTGTAAGTTGATTCCCGTCTTTGCTCGCATGATAGTTTACGCGGTACAAATTATCGGCCTGTGGGTAAAACGAATCGTAACTTTTTTCGTATTGAACATACATCCAGAGCATTGCAAAGGTTGCTATGCCCACTGATAAGCCAATAATATTTATTACAAAAAAGCGCTTGTGTTTTACAAAGTTTCTAAAAATTTGGTTCAGATAGTGTTGATACATATTAAAAAATTCGGTGATTGATTTTTGTATTGTTTTTTATTCCAGATTATTCGTATCGTAATGCTTCTACCGGATTTTTAGTTGCTGATTTCCACGATTGGAATGAAACCGTTAGCAGTGCAATTGCCAAAGCCAAAACACCAGCCAGTGCAAATAACCACCAGCTAAGTTCTGTTTTATAGGCAAAATTTTCGAGCCACTTTTTCATAGCATACCAGCCAAACGGAGTTGCAATTACAAAAGCAATAACAACCCATTTAATAAAGGCTATATTCAACAGTCCCAATATTTCGGAAATGGTAGCTCCATTCACTTTACGAATACCAATTTCTTTTGTGCGTTGCTGCGAAATAAACAAAGCCAGTGCACTAATTCCAATCATACTTATCACAATTCCGATTATTGAAAAAGCAAAAAGAATACGGCTTAAAATGGTTTCGGCCTGGTATTGTTGTGCTATTTTTTCATCAATAAAAAAGTAGTCGAGTTCCTGGTTTGGGTAATACTGGTTCCAGGTGTTTTTTATCGCTTCCATACCCGCATGCAGGTTATTAATACGCACGTGGGTAAAACGTGCCCTGTTCCCTCCTTCATCCAGCCAAAAAGCAAAATCACCAATAGCCTCGTGCGCCGAACTATAATTAAAATCTTCAGCAACCCCAATAAAATTAATCCGCATCTGTCCAGGTTGCAGCGGCTTGGAATCTCCGTAAGCATTTAATGCATCCATACTGCCATGCCTGTCCATTAAACGTTTGTACAAATGGTTGTTAATTACCATTCCCCTAACCGTATCTGCCGAAGGACTAATCCAATTTTCTATAAGTTTTATCTTCATGGTTTTCAGATAGTCGTAGTTGGCAAAAACAAATTCAGCCGTTCCATCAATTCCCAAACCATCTAAAGAAAATCCTTGCGATGGATAACCAAAATGCATGGCCGTCATTCCCACTTCGGCCACCTGACTTTGTTTTTTTAATTCGCGCGCCAAAATGGCCGGATCTTTTGACAAATCTTTTATATGAAGAACCACAATATTATCCTTTTCAAAACCAAGGGGTTTATTTAATACAAAATTGATTTGTTTATTGACCAGAAAAGTGCCCGACATTAGAATTACTACAATGGCCACCTGCCCCACAAGCAGTGTTTTTAGAACATAATTACCCGAGTAATTACTCTTTCCTGCCAAAATATCGATAGTTGAACTAGATCCTAAGAGAAATACTCCAACAAACAGTGCGGTTAAAACCAAACAAATAAACAGAACAGCAAGAATGCTTAAATAAACTACCGGCTCGGAATAATAAATATCAAATTCAATCTCAAAAAAGCGATTTACAAGAGGTTTAAAAGCTTCAATAGCAAGCAGCGAAATTCCCACGGCAAACAAACACAAGAACAGAACCTCGGCCAAAACCTGTCGGATTATTTGACTTTGATTTGCACCGATCGATTTTTTTAATCCCAGCTCTTTTGATCGTTTTATCAATTTTGCAATGGTAAGGTTTGTAAAATTCAACAACGAAACCAGAAGAATTACAAATGAAATAACAACAAATAACCCGATATTTATTTTGCTCGAACTCTCTCTCAACTCAAACCGGTAATCCGACTTTAAATGAATGTCATCCATCGGGAATAAGTCAAAACTATAGTCCTGTGGCCCTCTTGTTTGTTTTAGGCTGCTTGCATCGTAGAATGCCATCACTTTATCGGCAACTACTTTTGGCAATGTCCCTTTTTTTAGTTTGAAATAGTTATATATCCACTGTATTTTTCGGTCAGGAAGCGATTCAAACCTCTCTTGTAAGCCACCTTTTTGCGATAACAACAACTCGAATTTAAAATGCGTTTTAGGATGCGTATTTTTTACAATTCCGCGAATTTCGTAATCGCCAACGTTACGCGAATACTGAAGTTCTTCTATTTTAATAGTTTGCCCAATCGGATTTAAATTCCCAAAATGTTTGCGGGCAAAATCCTCTGAAATAAAAACAGTATTTGGCTTTCTGATTTCAGATAAATCACCGATCGTTGATTTGACCTCAAACATTTTTAAAAAAGCCTCGTCAACCGACATAATGTTTTTTTGTTGTATCGAATTTTCGTCCAATTTAATGGTACCAACATCGCAATGAGAAAACTGCGTTGCCAGTTCAACTTCCGGAATTTCAGCCGAAGCTTTGTGTACAATTCCAAGACTACGTGCCCAGGATGCATTATCGAGACCTCCGGGCACAGAGGTTACCCGATAAATGTTTTCGTGATCCGAAAAGTGTTTGTCAAAACTTTTTTCGTTTGAAACATACAGAAACAGAACAAGAAATGAAGTTATACCAATTACCAAACCGAATACATTGATACCGGAAAAGACTTTTTCTTTTAACAGGCGTCGGATTGTAATTTTTAGATTATACAAAAACATAGTCTTGAATTATAGTTTTATTGATTTTTGGGATTGATATTTATTCGTAACGTAATGCTTCCACCGGATTTAGCTTCGAGGCCCTTAGTGCCTGGTAACCACTCGACAACAAAGTAACAATAACAGAAATCCCCAGAACAATAAACAGATCAACCACTGTAAACTGGTACTTAAAATGCCCCGGTGTTACATTGGCAAGCAACTTTGCCAAAGGATAAACAATTATATTCGAAGCCAGAACCAATATCAAAAACTGTTTGGTAACCAAAGGTAAAATCTGCTCTGCTTTTGCTCCCTGAACTTTGCGAATTCCAATTTCTTTCACTCGCCTCTGCGAAGCAAAAACAACCAATCCAAATAAACCCATGGCCGCAATCAATACGGCCATTACAGTAAAAAATGCGAAGGTATTTTTTGCACTAGTCCAAATCTGAAGAGCCACTCTGTAGGTTCCAACATCGTAGCCATTTACTTCAAATAGAACGTCGGGAAAAGTTTCTTTTAAAACAGAATTGATGTATACCAGACTACTTTCAGTTGTATTTGGATTCACTTTAAAAGTAAGGTCGTTGTAGCTGGCAAATCCTTCTTCGCGCAATTTTAAAAAATAGGGTATGATCGGATTATGCACATCATCGTTATTAAAATCTTTTATTACACCAATTACAGTGTATTCCCGGTTATTGTGGTTTATCCATTTTCCAATGGCATTGTCCCATGCAAATTGTTTCGCCGCGGTTTCATTTATCAGGCATGTATACCCATCTGCCGAAAAATTGTCTGAGAAATTGCGTCCCTGTACAAGTGTCATGCCCATGGTGCTAATAAATCCGGCACAAGCCTCGTTCCACCTTGCATAAATACGATCGTCAACCGGACCGTCTTCGTATTTTAAGTCGGTTCCCCAGGTTGAATGCAGCGGCGCATTTATTGAAAGTGTCATATCCTCAATTCCCGGATTTTCCAATATACGCTCTCGCACCTGTGTGTACGAAACATTTGTTTTTATACTTGGAAGAGTACAATGCAAAAGGTTCTCTTTGTTATAACCCAAGTCCTTATTTTTTAGGAAATTTACCTGTTTGTACATCCATATACTCGAAGTTATTAATACCACCGACAGAATAAACTGCAAATAAACCATTGCATTTAATCCGGTTAATTTTCCCTTTTTTAGCGGACTTTTTCCCTTTAAAACACTTACCGGCTTAAAGCCCGAAATAATAAGCGCCGGATAACTGCCACCAATAAAACCGCTTACCAGAACCACGGCCAGTAAAAACAATATAAACATTGGATTTTGTATCAACTGAAGTTCTATGTTTCGGTTAACTACACTATTAAAAAAGGGTAAAATTAAATGAGCGATTAAAATGGCCAAAAGAAAAGCCAGCAAGGCAATTACAATGGCTTCGGTAAAAAACTGCACGCGAATAATATTGCGGTTACTGCCTGATACTTTGCGGATTCCGATTTCAACCGATCGCATGGTAGAAAACGAAGTAGTGATGTTCATAAAACTTACACAAGCCAGCAAAAGAGTCAGAATCCCAATAAATGAAAAGAAATAAATAACTGATCCGCGATCGTCCCGGGCACGTTCTTTTAAATGCAATTTGCTAAGCGGATGTAAATAAAGTACACGCTTCGATTCTTTGTCGTGCTGTTGCAGCAGATTTTCAAATTTACCGGAAACAACTTCCGGATCACTATTGGGTTTTAACATCACAAAAATTTCGTACGAACTGTTTCCCCAGTTGTCTCCCCTGCTTTTTAATAAATTGGCATTCGATAAAAAATAAGAAGCATTCAAAGATGATTGTTCCGGTACATCTTTCATTATTCCGGTAACCGTTAACTTCCTTTTTCGCTCGTCAAACAGGTTTTTCCCCATGGCATCCTCACCCGGAAAATATTTTTCAGCCATTTTTTCACTTAACACAATTGAGTTTGGTTCATCAAGTACAGTTGCTTTATCTCCCCTGATTAATTCAAACGAAAACATATCAAATATTCCGGAAGGTGCAATTATTCCAAAATGCTCAAGGGAAACGTGCTCGTCGTCAGAAGAGAGGTATTCGTCCCAACACTCGTTGGTAGCAATTGCCAGTTCCACTTCCGGAATATTCTGACTTAAGTATTTGGCAATTGGGACAACTGATTGTCCGGAATCGTTTAAGCGATCGTTCTTTTTATACGATTGCACCTTGTATATCCGATCAAAATTAGCGTTAAACTTATCGTAATCCCTTTCGTACTGTACGTATCGGGCAACCAGAATAAAAGCTGCCAAACCTACAGAAAGACACATGATCTGAATAAAAGAAAGTGTTTTCCTTCTCCGTAAGTTTCTGAATGCGATTAGAATAAAATGTTTTATCATCTTTCACCAATTTTTGAGAATGGTTATCTGTTTATTTCTGTTCAATATTATTCATACCTTAAACTTTCTACCGGATTTCGGGTGGCAGCCTTCCACGATTGAAACGACACCGTCAGTAGTGCCATTCCCAAAGCCAGTGCACCGGCAGAGGCAAATATCCACCAGCTTAATGTTGTTTTGTATGCAAAATTTTCGAGCCATTTATTCATAACGTAGTACGCAACAGGTGTGGCAATTACAAAAGCAATACCTACCCATTTTACGAAATCGCGATTAAGCATCGTAAGTATTTCTGTAATGTTGGCACCATTCACTTTTCTAATGCCGATTTCTTTGATCTTATTTTCACTTGAAATTGCAGCTTGTCCGAAGAGACCCAAACAAGCAATAAACACAGCCAACATGGTAAATAGATTCAGAATACCCGCAATTTGATTATCCTTTTTATACAATTCTTCATAATCTTGATTTAGAAAATGAAATTCAAATGGTATACCCGGATTATTTTCTCTCCAGATATTTTCAATGTATTTAATTGTTGCCGGGATATCTTTTTTGATTTTAAAAAACAGGGCGCTGAAATAAGATTCAGACGCTTCATTGTTATACAAATGAAATACCTGCGGATTAACTTTTTGATGAAGTGATTTAAAATAGGTGTCCTTAATCACCCCCACAATCACACCCTTGTTTCCGTATAGTGAAAATTCCGTACCAACAGGATTTTCCAATCCCATTAACCTGGCAGCTTCCTCATTTACAATATAATTTTGTTTATCGGTTGATATTTCTTTTGAAAAATTACGACCGTCACTAAACTCAACATTCATCATTGCAAGGTAATGATCATCAATTCGGGTAGTTTCCATTCCCACCGGATGCGAAGTTTTTTGGTTCTGCCATTCCCCGTTTTGTTTCCACGAAATACCTACGGTTCCGTTTACCTGCTTAAACGGGGGACAGTCTTTTAAACTAATGTCAGTAATATTTGGATTCTCGTTTAATAAATGCCTGACAACTGAAATTTTTTGATTGATATTCCCCCTTAAATGAGTGTAAACAACTTGGTCGGTTTCGAATCCGAGTTTTTTGTGGTTGATGTATTGCATTTGTTTGTTTACACCAACAGCAGCAATAATAAGCAGAACTGCAATCACATTCTGAAAAACGACCATACTTTTCAGAACTCCAGACTTTCGTTTGCTGTATCGGTTCATCAAATCAATGGCTTTTGCGCCCGAAAAAAGCAATGCAGGATAAACGGTACAGAGAAGTAGTGTGAACAACAGAATGATCATTAAAATACTTGTAAAATCAGTGCTTAAAAAATTTACTTCGAAAGTTTTTCCTACCATGGTTTGAAACGGTTGGCGAATGAATCTAAAAACAGCTAATGCAAAGATGAATGAAAAAATGACAAGCACAGCATTTTCAGAAACATGGTTGAGGAATACTGTTTTACGACTTGCCCCGCATACTTTTGCCACTGAAGTACTTTTTTGTCTTTTTGCAAACATCGAAACAGTAAGATTTACAAAGTTAATGCAGGCCAGCATGAGAATAAGCAAAGCAACAGAGCCAAAAATATACAAATAGCGAAAGTCTCCGGTTTCACCCAAACGGTTGTTGACCGTGTAATCGAGATAAATACTTCCCAATGGTCGGAGAGATGCGAAAATTTCACCTGATTGCAGGTGTGGCATTCCACTAGACTTTGCAACGCTTGTAATTTCTTCTTCAGCGTTAGCAGCATTACTACCAGGAGTTAATAACACATAAGTACGAAAATTTGGATCTCCCCAATCCAATCCGCAGAAGCGATATTGCTCCAACAGTTTTTGCGGCAAAACATAGTCGAACTGGATGTGCGACTGTGCCGGCAAATCCCTAATTACTGCCTTAACGGCAACAAAATCCCGTCCTTCAATCTGAATTTCTTTATCGAGGGGATCTTCATTACCAAAATAACGTTTGGCAAACGATTCGGTAATCACGATTCCATTAATCTGCTCCAACGCTTTAACCGGATTACCATATAAAGTTCGAAAACTAAACATTTGGAAGAGTTGTGGATCAGCGGTAAGTCCGTTCTCCTCGAAATACATATTTTCTTTGTATTTGAAAGCAAACTCCGGAGCATTTCTTAGGCGCACAGCCAATTTTACATTTGCAATATCATTTTCGATTATGGGTGCCAGCGGATTGGGAGTTCCCGCCATGGACATTTCGCCTTTTTGATTTTTAAAATTAATCTGGTAGATATCGGCATAGTTATCGTTAAACTTATCATAGCCTGTTTCATTGTATATCCATGCCAATAAAATAAAAACACAGATTAGACCAATTGATAGCCCTAAAAAGTTGAGTACGGTAAATAACCTCTGCCTCAATAAGCTCCTGATTATAATTTTTAGGTTTTTCATTTTCAATTGATTTTTTTATTCGTAACGAAGTGCTTCTACCGGATTTCTGCTTGCTGCTTTCCACGATTGAAACGAAACCGTCAACAGAGCAATTCCCAAAGCCAGCATACCTGCCAGCGCAAATATCCACCAGCTTAAACTGGTTTTGTAGGCAAAATTACCGAGCCAATAATCCATTGCATACCAGGCAATCGGGCACGAAACAACAAAGGCTACACTCACCCATTTTATAAAATCTTTGTTTAGCAAAGCAAGTACTTCCATTACTCTGGCACCATTCACTTTTCTGATTCCAATTTCTTTGGTACGCTGGTTTGTAATAAACACCGATAATGCAAACAACCCGATCAGCGCAATAAAAATTGCCATTCCGGTAAACAGAAGAAAAAATAGTTTCATGCCTGCTTCCTTTTGGTATTGCATTTCAAATTTTTTATCCAGAAATGTAGATTGAAATGGAGCATCCGGGTAGGTTTCGTTCCAGCTTTCTTCTACAAATGCCAGGGTTTTGGAAAGATTCCCGGGTTTGGTTCGCAGAATTAAATAGTTATGAAAATTACGAAGCTGAATGGCAAACGGACGTATTTGTTTATGGTACGATTCAAAATGAATGTCCTTCACCACTCCCACTATTTTCAAGCGTGTTAGTTCTTCCTTGTTTGCTCTAACTTCGCTGTTGTAAATAAATGTACCAACCGGATCTTTAAGACCTAAAGCACGAACTGCTGTTTCGTTCAGAATGATACTGTTCTGATCTTCGTAGTTTTTTGCAAAATCCCGGCCTTCCAATATTTTCAAGCCCAAAGTGGCAATAAAATCGTAGCTTCCTTCATACGGAATGACTACCTGGTGCGCAGTTTCTCCCTCCTTTTTCAGGTACAAAGGAAAGTTGAAATCTCCATCTCCCGGTACCGTGTTAGCTGTGGAGACAGCGGTAATATCAGGATGGTTTAAAAGCCTGGTTTTAAAATTTTCAAAATTCTGGCGTAATGCAAAAACCGGGGCATCGCACACTACTACATGCTCTTTGTCGAATCCCGGGTTTTTATTGACCAAAAAATTCAGCTGCCGTGAAACGACTATGGACGAAACGATTAGTGTAATGGCGATCACAAACTGCGAAATCACCAAAACCTGCCGGAAAGTATTTCCGCCTTTGCTCTCGCCAAAAGCAGATTTTAACAAGGTAATATTTTTTACTTCCACCATTTTTAGAGCCGGGTAAATACCTCCGGCAACTCCTGACAAAAGAATTAAAATCGATATTAAAAGATAGGTCAGTGGTTCCTGAAGAATTGCCAGATCGCGGATTCCCGTTGAAATCGGTTCCAAAAATCCAAAGGATAAAAAAGTGATACAAAGCGCAAGTAGCATGGCAATACTTACAAAAAGAACCGACTCCGAAATAAATCCCCAAAAGACAGTGCTCTTTTTCATCCCTGAAATTTTTCGCACAGCGATTTCTTTTGCCCGACGAAAATTACCAACCATAAAAAGGTTCATGTAATTCAAAATGGCGATGAGCAAAATCATTAAGGCAATTCCTCCTGAAATTTTTATGTTTCGAATGCTGCCGTTTGCTTTTAATTCACGTTCGAAATTGGAGGTTAAATGAATACTTGTAATGGGCTGAAGAATAAATTTCCAATAATCGCCTGCGGTTTCATCGCTCAGTGCAAATTGTTTTCCATACCCCTGGTTGATGTGCTTTTTCACAATAGTTCCCAGTTTCTCTTCCACTGCCGAAGCACCGGTTGATGGAGCCAAAAGTGCGTATGTATAGTAGGTGTTGTTTAACCAGTGATCGGTATTACTGTCAGGATCGGCATTGCTCGAGAACAAGAGGCTGAATCCAAAATGAAGTTGTTTTGGTGGATTTTCACAAATTCCCATAATCTGATAGGGCCTGTATCGTCCAAAGATCTTGAGCTGAAGATTTTGCCCCATTACTTCACCTTTGGAATAAGCTTCTGCTCCAAAATATTTGATGGCAGTTTCCTCTGTTACTACAATTGCATTCGGATTTTTAAGACAGGTTTGAATGTCGCCCTGCAAAAGTTTAAAATCAAAAACATCAAAGAAATTCGAATCAGCTTCGGTTACCAATTGCTCGTTGTATGAAATGGATTCACCGTTTTCGTTTTCCTTTTTTACCGAAAGAATTGGCCATTGCCAAAGCCGCGTAGCCTTTTGTACTTCGGGTATTTCGCGTACCAATGTTTTTGCCAAAGGAGGAGCTGCCATTGAAGAGCTAAAATCAACACCGCCCATTCTCACTTTTGAAGCAACACGGTAAAGCTGATCGTGTTTAGCAAAAGATGTATCGTATTTAAATTCATTTAAAATGTAAGAATAGATAAGCAAACAAGAAGTAAATGCAAGCACCAGGCTAGACAAATTAATTGCTGTGCTTATCTTATTCTTAAAAAAATGACGCCTTACAAAGCTTAATAAATACCGTTTCATTCTGATTTTATTCCTGTTTTAGTTTTTATCAAATCCTCAGCCTAATTCGTGTTTGTTTGCTCCCTTAGAATATTCCCAAAAGCCCGGCTTTCTTTTCATCCGGACATATTTCATTTGTATGTACTATTTCCTGTCTATTCGTCGAATCGTACATTCACATTGCCACCTGATGCATGCATATAAGCCGGAATTCCACCTCCGTTCATTTTTCCTTTTACCCGGTCTTTTTCTGAACTACCATTAAAGTTATGCAGTTCAATATTCACTCTTCCTGAGCGCAGATCCAGGTCGAGGCCAAGGTTTTTGCCACCGTGAATAAGCGCATCAACTCCACCGCCACTTGACTGCAGGTATAATTCATCGGATAAGCCACGAATATCAACACGTACCGATCCGCCGCTGGATGTAGCTTTTACTGAGGCAGCCTCGCCGCTAACACTCACTCCTCCGCCACTGCTTGAAGCATCCACATCTCCCTGAACATTGCTAACACTTACGCCACCACCCGAGCTCCGTGCGTAAACGCTGCCTTGTACTTCGTCGGCACTTACTCCGCCACCGCTCGAACTTAAACGGATATTGCCTTTGTGGTTGTTTGCCTTAACGCCGCCACCGGACGATCTTGCTTTGGTATTTCCGGAAGTATTTTCCAGTTTCACACCGCCGCCGCTGCTTGAAAATTCGTGCGTTCCTTCTACTCCGTTTATTTTTAAACCACCGCCACTTGATGAAACATTGCACGACATTTCGCGGGGAACAATTATGCTTAATGAAATACCTACGTTGTTGAGAAAACTAAAACGATTTTTACGTTTAACAACAGCTGTAATTTCCGATCCGCTTTTTGAAAATTCCAGATCGAAGTTTTCCAGAATCTCATCCAAATTTCTATCGGACGGAGCTAAAACGTTACCGTTTTTACGCACAAATGCCTGTATTATTACCTGTGGCAGGTTGTGTGTTGTTACATTCACACCTCCGCCCGACGATGAAGCATTGAGTGTTCCGGCCTGGTTCATTTCAAACGTTTTTGTAATGGTTGGTTGATTGTCTTTCGAAAATCCGTTGAACGAAAGCAAAGCCAATGTCATTACAACCACTGTGTACATTCTAAATTTCGTTGTTTTCATAATCAATTTTTATTGTTTTAGTTTTTTACTCATGTATTCAGTTGTTTTTTTCATTTTATTCCAAATCCCTATTCGTATCGAAGTGCTTCTACCGGATTACGGGTAGCTGCTTTAATTGTTAGAAAACTGGTACTTGCCAGAACAATAACCAGCAAGGTAAAGATGCTCAGCATAAATATCCAGGGTTGAACAGGATACTTGTTGGCACTTGGTATTGCCATATAAGCCAGCCAGGCTGCAGGAAACGCAATTACGGCACTAAAAATTATAAGAAAGTGGTATTCGCGATTAAGCAGGGTAAAAATTGAAACAGCCGAACTACCGTTAATTTTTCGAATTCCAATTTCTTTTGTCCGCCGTGCAACAGTAAAAGCAACCAGGCCAAAAACACCAACAATAGCTAACAGAACATTCAGTAAGGTGAAAAACAACAGAGAATTGTTTAAGGACTGATAAATACGGTAAGCATTCTCGCCTGTAAACGCGAACGAAAAATCAGTGATTTCAAACGGATCGTTGGGGAATGTTGTTTTCAATTCATTGCTTAACATGGCTTTTACCGCTGCTTCATTCTTCTCATTAATTCGAAACGAAAATATCCAGTCGCCCGAAACCATATCGGGCGCAAGTATATAAACACCCGGTTCAACCGGATTATGCATGTCTTTATATACAAAGTCCTTTACAACTCCAACAATGGTGAGGCGGTTATCTTTTACGCGTTTCCCAATGGGATTATCCCATCCAAAACATTTTGCTGCAGTTTCGTTGATAATACAATTCTTCCCAACATCGCCCTTAAACGTTGAGTTAAAATTTCTTCCGGCTACCAGGTGGGTGCCCAACATCGACAAATAATTATAGCTGATATGATTAAAACGGCAGGTAATTTTTTCATCCTGATTTCCACCTTCCCAATTGGTAGTTCCTCCTCCCTGCCGAACGAAAGGGAAATTTTCAGACAGGGAAACATCAAACACATCAGGGTGTTTTAACAACCTGTCGCGCAACTGGTCGAAAGAAACATTATTGTCTGAAATGTTAATACGCGAATAAAACAGGCCTTGTTTTTCAAAACCAATATCCTTGTTACTGATGTATTTTATTTGCATCGAAAAAGCAACGGTAAGTACAATAAGAAACAAAGAAATGGCAAACTGAAAGGTGATTAAAGCTTTTTTCAGACTAAACGAATGACGCTCTTTCCCCAGGAAATTCTCTTTAAATAAAGTGGAGATTTTATTGGATGCCATAAACACCGCCGGATAAATACCCGATAACACACCTGTTAACACAGCAACTGAAATCAGAAGCAAAGCAAATTTCCAATTGTTTAGCAGGTTAAACGTCAATTGTTTATCAACGATACGATTAAACACGGGCAAAAAGAGATAGGCTAACGTTAATGCCAACAGTAGGGAAATCACAGAAATACTGAGCGTTTCGCTCAGGAACTGTGCAACCAATGTATTTTTCCTGCTCCCTATCACTTTTTTTAGCGCAACTTCCTTTCCTCGCATTGAAGCCTGTGCCAACGATAAATTGATATAATTAAAACCAGACATTACCAGAATAAAAACACCAATTAAACCGAAAAGTCGGAGTACAATCAGGTAATCATTCCGGTCGTTAAAATTGAGGTACACTTTTGATAGCGGACAAAGCTGCATTTCAATGTGTTTAATGTCGTCATATCCGGCAAAAAGATTCTTTATTTTATTTTCAGCCACTTTTGCATCTGATTCCGGTTTTAGCTTGGCAAAGGTCATACAATTGCCTGCCCACAGAGACGACCTTTCGATATTATACAGCGGTTTTAAGGTTGAGAACGACAAAATATAAGGTGGCCTTAGAGAAATGTTGAAAGGCAAATCTTTGTACACGCCGGTAACCTTTAACGGAACCTTTTTTTCGAGCATCACCGTTTCGTTCAACACATCGGTTCTGTTGAATAACTTTTTTGCCAGAGTTTCCGATAAAGCAATTGAATATGGCTGGTTTAAAGCTGTTGTTTTATCGCCTTCGGTAAAATGATAAGAAAATACATCGAAATAACATGTATCGGCTGCAATTCCACCTACTTCATTTACAAGATGTTCATAATCGGTTCCCAGATAGCCAGAATTATGCTCGAAAATAACAGTAAGTTTTTCAAATTCAGGATACTTCCCTTCAATAAGCTGGGCAGTTATTGCACGGGTATGCGGGGATATATTGTTTCCGGCAGTAGCATAAAGAGCATTTGTAACGTAACGCTGTAAACGATAAATTTGTTTGTAATTGTCGTTGCTTTTGTCCCAGTTAAGTTCATATTGAATAAACAGGGCTATTAAAATAAACGAAGCAAAGCCAACTGTCAATCCCAGAATATTGGCAACGGAAAATATTTTATTTCGCATTAACTTCCGGTACGACAATTTCAACATGAGTGAATTCATAACACAAGATTGGTTTTCTATTAAAACAAGGATAAAATTCTCATCGCTAAAATCCCTATACAATTACAGTGCCCTCATTACTAAAAATCTAATTTACTGACACTTGCCATAAATCCAATAACACAGACTGTTAAAAATATTTACACTAAGTGTCAAAACATTTACCTAATCGACTTAAAAGTCCACCTTAAATCCTCTAAAGGGGACTTGTTTGCATTTCCAATTAGAATATGTATTTCATTTCTCGCTCTTAAAAATTTTGGGAAGAAAACTATTCATACCTCAACGCCTCAACCGGATTTCGTGTAGCTGCCCTCCAGCTTTGCCAACTCACCGTCAGCAAGGCAATTCCCAGCGCCAGTAATCCGGCCACCGCAAAAATCCACCAGCTTAAACTGGTTTTGTAAGCAAAATTTTCGAGCCATTTATTCATGGCATAGTATGCAATGGGTGTGGCGATTACAAAGGCAATGACTACCCATTTTATAAAATTTTGGTTCAACGAATACAGAATCTGACCAATACGGGCACCATTAACTTTTCGTATTCCAATTTCTTTGGTACGCTGTTCTGCTACAAAGGCTGCCAGAGCAAGCAAGCCCAAACAGGCAATAAAAATTGCCAATACAGAAAAGATTGAAACGATCTTTCTGGTTTGCACATCGGCAACATATAAACGGCCAAAATCTTCATCAAAAAATACATAATCCAAGGGCTGCCCGTCGGCATACTTATTCCATGTTTGCTCGATATTTTTCAGGTTTTGTTGAATATCGCCTGCTATTCGGACACTAAAGAATGCTCCGGCAGATTTTATTGCGTCATCATCATCAAACAGAACCAAGGGCCAGATTTCCTGATGTAACGAATTGAGATGAAAATCCTTTATGATCCCAATAATGGTAAAAGTAGTCTCTTCTGATTTCTGCTTTTTATATAGTTTCTTCCCAATCGGTTCTTTTATATTTAAATCTTTTAAAGCCTTTTCACTCAACACAATCGAGTTAGCATTTGAAGGATTCCCTTTCTCAAAAAAACGACCTTGCAGAAGCTTAATTTCATAAGCTTTTAAAAAGTCCTCATCTATCCACAGTTGACTCAGCAACCTGGCTTCACTTGGTAATTCATGAAAAAATGTACTATTATATTTGCTTCGTCCGGGAATATCTACAGAGTTACTTACTTCCAAAATCCCAGGTTGTTCGAGTAACTCACTTTTAAACGAAGGCTTTTTAGTCCACAGGTAAGCTGCATTTTTTATGATTACCAGGTTTTCTTTGTTAAAACCCAACTCGTGTTTCTGAAGAAAATTGAGCTGTTTGCTGATAAAAAAGGTTCCGGAAAAAAGTATAATGGTTACAATTAACTGAAAAACAACCAATCCGCTTCGCAAATTACCATGCGAGCCTTCTGATTTATGAATCCCGTTAATAACTGTTAAAGGATTAAACGACGCCAGAAAGAAAGCGGGATAACTTCCTGCAACTACTCCGACTACAATTCCAAAGATAAGTAGCAAAGGAATGGTGTAAAGGTTACTGACAGAACTAAAAACAAGTTGTTTATCCATTAAATTATTAAAGGCCGGGAGTAATAATTTAATTAAGACTATTGCAAGAACCAATGCAATTAAAGTAACAAAAACCGATTCGGATAAAAACTGTAGAACAAGCTTATTGCGGTTTGAACCCAATGATTTTTTCAATCCTACTTCTTTGGCACGGTTTGCAGACCTGGCTGTGGACATATTCATGTAATTAATACAGGCAATGATCAATATAAAAACGGCAATCAGCGAAAAAATGATAAGATAACTTGTATTTACTGAAAGTTCTGGCCCTGCTATGACTTCTGTGTTTAAATGAATATCCGTTAAAGGCTGTGTATAATACTTGTACTGATTTCCCTTTGCCGCGAATTCTTCGAGTGATTCACCTCTTTCCTGTGTCATAAAAGGTCCGACATGTTTCTTCACCACATCTTCCAACTTTGAATCTACCTCGCTGTTAAAAGCTCCTTCTTTTAAAAGTACATAGGTATAAAGTATATTATTGAGCCAATTCAGGCTATTATTGGATGGCCGGCTTTTTATTGATCCCAGAAAATCAGGCTTCAAATGCGAGTTTTCAGGAAAATCTTGAATTACTCCGGTAACCGTCCAATCGTAATTATATTTTCGTGAAAGCGTTTTCCCCAGAGGATTTTCATTTCCGAAATAACGTTTGGCTGTTGATTCGGTTAAAACCACCGTGTAAGGCTCAACTAAAGCGGTATTTGGATCGCCGTAAATAAACGATGCCGAAAAGATTTTAAAGAAATTGTCGTCGGCAAAACACCACTTGGTTTCGTTAAACACCTTGTCTTTGTAATGCATTACCGGTTGCCAATACTGCGATACACGAACTGCTTCTTCAACTTCAGGGATTTCATCTTGTATGGTATTCCTCAGTGGAGGACTTGAACCCGGCCATCTATTTGTGTTATCATCCCGAACAGAAAACAAATTCACCCGGTAAATCCGTTCCGATTTTTCATGAAACTTATCGTAGCTCAATTCGAATTGAACAAACAGCATAATCAAAATACATGCTGTAATTCCAATGGCCAGCCCAAGAATATTTATGGTTGAATAAAACCGGTGTCTTAACAAGTTCCTAAAGGCGGTTTTTACGAAGTATTTTATCATGATTTAATTAACTGTTATTCATATCTCAACGCTTCCACAGGATTTCGCGTTGCCGCCCGCCAGCTTTGCCAACTAACGGTTAGCAGCGCAATTCCCAAAGCCAGTACTCCGGCCAGGGCAAAAATCCACCAGCTTAAAGTGGTTTTGTAGGCAAAATTTTCGAGCCATTTATTCATGGCGAACCAGGCAAGCGGAGTAGCAATTACAAAAGCAATGGCTACCCATTTTATAAAGTCTTTATTAAGCATGGTTAGTATTTCGGTGATTTTTGCACCATTCACTTTTCGGATGCCGATTTCTTTGATTCGCATTTCAGCTATAAAAATGACTGTACTTAATAATCCCAGGCAACCAATAAACACCGATAGAATAGTGGCTAATAGAAATATCTTACTAAACTTTTGGTCTTCGTTATAGAGGTCATCCAAAGTTTGATCCAGAAAATGGTATTCAAAAGGCCAGTCACCACTAAAATTATCCCAAACCGTTTCAATTTTATTCATTGCTGTTTGTAACTGTTTTTTATCCGACACATTTAAATTCAGGTAGGCAATACTTAAATTCTCAGGTTCGGAACAAATAAATCCTATCGGGCTTATGGGGTGGTGCAGCGACTGGAAATTGAAGTCTTTCACAACTCCGATTATTTGTCCTGATGCGTTGTCGTAGGACGTTATGCGGGCTTCTGTTATGTTTTTAATACCAAACTCTTTTACTGCAAACTGGTTAAAAATGTGTTCGTGTTCGCGAATGGAAGACGAGCTAAAACCTTCACCTTCCACAATATCAAGCCCGAAGAAATCAAAGAAATTTTCCTCAACCATCATCGCTTCATAACTGATTCGTTTATCTTCTCCGGCATTGTTTAACGACATGCCCCATCCCATATCCGATTTGCCAAGGGGGTGCGAGGCCAATGTTATTGCCGACACTTCAGAAATGGAAGCCAATTCCTGTTTTATTGCCTTAGTTTGTTTGTTCATATCATTGCGCAAAGGCAGGTACAAAATGTTATCCTTTTTAAAACCCATTGTTTGGTTCTGCATGTACATATTTTGTTTATATACAACCATTGAACCAATCACCAAAACAATAGAAAGCGTAAACTGAACCACTAACAAAGCATTACGCAGGTACTCCTTTTTCCCGGTCATCATGCTGTTCTTTAATGCCTCATATGGTTTTACCCGCTGAAAATACAGGCTAATAAAAATAGTAGAGAGAAAAAGTCCCAGAGCAATTATGATTGTACCAACAACCAATGTATTTATATCGAGTAACCCGGAAATACTAAACTCTGTACCAAATAAATTATTTAACCAGGGCAATGACAAACCAACTAAAACAATGGCCATTCCGAATGTAATAATCAGTACAGGAAGCACTTCCGAAATCATACGAACAAATGAATCCCACCCATTGGCTCCCAGCGTTTTATGTATACCTATATTTTTGGTCTGTTTAATTTTTTGAGCCGTGTTCAGGTTAATAAAATTGATAATGGCCAATAAAAAAACGATTAACATTATGGTTCCCAGAGTTCTAATCTGATTAGAACTTCCGTGCGACACAACTTTATCTTCTCCCGATTCAGAAAAATACAACGAAGAATAGGATTTTAGAAAAATCTCTCCTTTGTCGGTTTTTGCCCAGTCAGGTGCTGCCGCCAGAAAGGCTGAGTTCAATTTTTCCTCAAGTTCGGCTATCGGGTTATTGGGTTGAAGTGAAATAAAAACCTCGTACCTCGAATTTCCCCAATGATCAGAATCATACCAGGAAACGTTATTATTTAAAGCTTCAACCGGAATGATAGCATCAAACTTCATCATAGCTTCCTGAGGTAAATCTTTAATAACAGCAGCTACAGTTAAATCCATCACCCCAAAATCAGCTGTCATAAAGCGTATTCCTTTACCTACCACATCGGTTTTACCAAAAACCTTTTTAGCTTCAGCTTCCGTAATTACAATGTTATCTTTTACAGCCAAAACATTACTCAAATTTCCAACAATAGTTTCGTGATTGAAAACATCAAAGAAATGTGTATCTGCAACAATTATTTTTCCGGCTTGGTATTGTTGCTGCCCCACTTCATAAAAACTTGTTTTTGACCAATTTGGATGTAGTTTGGTCATACTTCTAATTTCCGGGAATTTATTTTCGAATTCCTTTAAACTTCTCGACGACCAGTACGTACCTTCCATCGATTTTAAACGATATATATTCTCGAAATTGGCTACTGTTTTCCCTCTTCTCATCTCGGTGAGAATGAATGTGCTAAGAAAAAGTACTATTGCAAAAGCAACACTTAGTCCCAATACATTGAGCAATAACTGACGATTACCTTTAAACAGTTGCCTTGCTATTAATTTTAATGAATGTTTTAACATCGTTTTACTTTTTATTGGTTAGCCACCAGCCTTAAATTGTCAATTATTAAAAACTCTCGATTAACATCAATCTATAATTATTCGTACCTGAGTGCTTCAACAGGATTCCTGGTAGCTGCCCGCCAGCTTTGCCAACTAACAGTTAACAAGGCAATTCCCAATGCCAACATACCGGCCAGTGCAAAAATCCACCAGCTCAGCTTGGTTTTGTAGGCAAAGTTTTCGAGCCAAAGGTGCATGGTGTAGTAAGAAATAGGAATTGCAACCATAAAAGCAACAGCAACCCATCTTACAAAATCTTTGTTCAGCATTGCCAAAACCTCGGCAACATTTGCTCCATTTACTTTCCGAATACCGATCTCCTTTTGTTTTCGAAGCAAGGTAAACGAAACCAGGCCCAACAATCCCAGGCAGGCAATTACAATCGAAATAATTGAAAACAGGCTTACCAGTTTCCCAAACCTTACTTCCTGCTTGTATTGGTTATCGAAAGATTCATCGAGAAAAGAAAACTCGAAAGGGGTCTTATTATTCAAACTTCCCCAAATTGATTTTGCTTTTTCTATGGCATCATGTGCACTTTCAGGACGTATCCTGACCGCGAGGTAACTGCCGGTTTCCTGGTACCTGATAATCATAGGTTCGATTGTTTCACGCAGCGACTCGATATGAAAATCTTCCACAATGCCGATAACATTAAAATTATTACCGCCGTTGTTGAAATCGTAAATAACCTTATTGTCGCAGTCGGTCCATCCAAAAGCTTCTGCAGCCTTTTTGTTAATAATGGCATTAAAACGTTCGCCACCGGCATCGACCTTAAAATTCCTCCCGTCGAGTAATTTAATTTGCAGGGTATTCAGGAAGTCGGTATCGCAATCTACTCTATACAAAAATATCTGGTTCTTTTTATCCGTCTTGCTAAAGGGATTCGATGATCCATCGAACATAGAAGGCAATGAATTAGTATAGGAGGCGCCGATTACATCCGGGTTTTTCTCTATTTCCTGTTTAAATGCCTGCCGGCTGGTTCCCAGCTTCTCTGCATTTTTTACCACCAAAATATTTTCTTTATGAAATCCCGGGTTTTGATGGTGTAACAAACTAACCTGTTTTTTTACAATTATAGTACAGGCTATCAAGGCAATAAAGATCACAAATTGAAACGACACCAGAACATTCCGGTATCCCGATTTTGTATTCCACCGCATGGCAAGGCCTTTAATAATTTCATTTGGATTAAAGCGGGCAATAACAAACGACGGGAAGATTCCTGCCATTGCAACAACGAATAATAGTATAGCCAGCATGATTGCCATACCCTGCCATGCAAAAAACTGCGAGAACTGAATATTTAATTCCACGTATGAATTAAGAACCGACAATCCGAATGAAAGCATAACAACAGCTCCAAGCAGGGCAACGAAACATTGAAGAAAGGTTTCGAATAAAACCTGTACAATGATCTTTCCTTTTCCCGAACCTACTATTTTTTTTATCCCAATTTCTTTTGCACGTAATGAAGCCCGAGCTGTGGTTAAATTTATGAAATTGAAGCAGGCAATTAGAATGATCATTATGCCTATGAATCCGAGTGCGTAAAGAAGTTGTTTGTTCCCATAAATGGCAGCACTGTCGGTAAAAGTTGTATTCAAGTGAACCTGTTTTAAAGGTTGTAAACTATGTTCAACAAAATTACCTGCACTTGTAAAATCGTCATACGACATCCCATTTCGTTCCATCATTGGAATATAATAAGGCATAATTAATTCCTGCAGCTTGTTGTTCATTTTGTTGAGGTCGGTATTCTCCTGTAAAAGAACATAAGTAAACATATCCCGGAAGTTCCCCCAGCGCATCAAGTCGTAATCCGAACTAAAACCAACACTCGAAAATGAAGCTAACATATCGAACTGAAGATGCGAATTACCCGGAATTTTGTCCAGAATACCAGTTACCTCGTACAATTCTCCATCATTCAATTCAATTGATTTGCCAATTGCATCAGCATTGCCAAAATACTTCTCACTAAAATTCAGGGTTATTACAACCGTATTGGGCTTCGCCAAAACCTCGTACTGATTTCCTTTTAACAACGGAAAATCAAAAATCCGAAATACATTGGCGTCGGCATACCAGAAGTTCTTTTCCACGTATTTATGTTCTCCAACCGTTACCAGCACATTTTTCCTGAAATAAATCCGGGTAGCATCTTCCACCTCCGGGAGGTTTTCTTTAGTGGTAATGGCAAGTGGAGTTTCGGAGGTCGATAGTGCTTCCTGGGTATCCCCCATTCTCACCTTTGTTACGCAACGATATATTCGGTCTGCCTTTGTGTTAAAACGGTCGAAACTGTACTCATGAAAAAAGTAAGACGCAATAAATAGGAAAGCTGCAAATCCCAGTATCAATCCAAAAATATTTAATGCCGACTGGTATTTGTCTTTAAGAATACTTCTGATTGCTGTTTTGAATATTAGTTTGAACATAGCACAATTTTTTCATGGTGTTACTCACGGGTGATTATCTTTTTATTCGTACCGAAGTGCCTCAACAGGGTTTCGCGTAGCTGCCCGCCAGCTTTGCCAACTCACTGTCAGTAATGCAATTCCCAAAGCCAGCACGCCGGCCAGAACAAAAATCCACCAACTCAAAGTGGTTTTATAGGCAAAATTTTCGAGCCATTTATTTATCGCGTAATACGCAATTGGTGTGGCTATTACAAAGGCAATGGCTACCCATTTTACAAAGTCTTTATTCAGCATAGTAAGAATTTCAGAAATTTTAGCGCCGTTTACTTTTCGTACACCAATTTCCTTCACGCGGGCCAACGAAATCAGCCAGGCAATAGAAAACAGGTTGATAACACTGATAAAAATGGCAACTACGATAAACAGTTGGAATATTTTTACAAGCTGAATTTCCTTGTCAAATTGCCTGTTGTAATAATCCTCAACAATTAAATATTCGAAAGGATAATTTGGAAAAGTGCCGCTAAATTTCGCCTTAATAAAGGGGATTACTGAAGCAAAATCAGCACTGGAAAGTTTTACGGAGTACTTCCCCCAGATCATATTTTCGGTCCAGTTGATAAGAACCATGGGTTTATGACTTTCTTTTGCATCGCTAAAATCCACATTTTCGGCAACTCCAATAACAGCCACTTCGAACTTTTGCATGCCACTTTCATCTTCCATTTTAATTTTCCTTCCGATGGCCTCATACGGATTTTGGAAACCGAGGTATTGTAATCCGGCGCGATTGATAATACACGAATTATTATCGGATGAACTGCCTTTCCCCCGGAAATTCGTTCCGGCTAAAAGAGGAATATTATAGTTTGTTATAAAATTGTCATCGGCAACAATAAGCGCGGCCTTCCCTCCCTTTCCCGAAAGTGTTTCAGTAAAATTAAAGTTGTAGGCCGATATATCTCCGGGAATCACATTTGAACTCGAAAATCCTAAAATAGAATTATGACTAAGCAACTCTTCTTCAAAAGCCTGAAGATTATTTATTCGTTGCGAAGTTTTTCGAAGATTCATAGGAACTTTGACAACTATCGTATTTTTCACATCAAAACCTTTGTCTTTGTCGACCAAAAAATTTACCTGCTTATTCACTCCGGCAATACCAGCCATAATGGCAATAATGATTACAAACTGAGCCACAACAATTACCTGTCGGAACGAAAGTCCTTTGGAAACAGGTTTGTATCTTAATTTTAACAATTCGAGACTATTAAAACGGTTAATCAATAATGCAGGAATTATTCCGCCGATTACAATGCTGAATGAAATTATTGAGAACAAGGTTGCCAGAAAAAGCGGGCTGGAAAAAACCGGTGTCAAAAAGATACCAAACTGGTTTTTCATAACCGGAATAAGCATCCATCCAATACCCAGCGAAATAAGGACTGCGAAGAAATGAATGATTATCGACTCGGCAAGAGACGACCACAGAATCTCGGAACGTGTTGCCCCGTTTATTTTTTTAATCCCGTTTTTTTTGGCCGAGTTAATCAATCTCGAAAAAGCAAATTGGATATAATTAAATCCCGATGCACAGAAAATCAGTATCCCGATAATAAAAATGAGGGTAACATATTGTGCCCGCGAATTTGTTTCCAGTTCGTTTTTCATTTGAGAATAAAGGTGAATCTCATTCAGTGGCTGGAGAAGATACAAATGACTAACATTGCTTTTTTCGAATTGTATCTTTTTATTTTCAGTAACGATAGTATTTATTGCTGATTCAATCTGCGTTACATCTGTATTTTCATCCAGTTTCAGGTAGGTATAAAATCCGGTTTCACCCCATTGGGCTTTTGCCGGCGGCGGAAGGTGCATATCGTCGTGATACGAAAGTAAAACCTCGGCATTAAAATGTGCCTGTGTAGGAATATCTTTGAAAACGCCTTCTATAGTATACTCATAAGCCGGGTATTTGAATAAAATCTGCCCGACAGGATTGGCGTCTCCAAAATATCTTTTGGCGGTACTCTCCGAAATAATTGCCATGTACGGCCGGGTTAAAACTTCGGACTTATTACCCTGCATTAATGCGATTGAAAACACATCGAGGAAACCTGCAGAGGCATGATAAATATGATTATTCGTAAATATCTCGTCGCCAATTTTATATTGCGGATTGTTTGTTGCAGTGAGGTAACCCGCTGCCGTTACCTGGGGATATATTTCTTTTAATGTGGCCGCAACACCGCGTTCGCATTGCGGAATGGAAATACTCAATTCATTTCCGCTGTGAATATCAGTGCTTACCCGGTATATTTGTTTGTTGTCGGGAAAAACACGGTCGAACCCTTTTTCATAAAAAACATAGCCCGACACAAGAATAAACGTAATCAAACCAACACTAATGGATGTTAATAGAAACGCCGAATTTTTAATATCCCTGCTTAAGATTCGGAATGCTATTTTAAGATGATAAAATTGTTTCATTTTGACTTTGTTTTAATCGTTTGTCTATGTCGTTTTCGCTTTAAAGATTTTTTACTTTCAGTTATTCATTTCTCAATGCTTCCATCCCAATTTTTAGTCGGGGATTTCGTTATTCATACCTCAGCGCCTCTACCGGATTTCGCGTTGCCGCCTTCCAGCTTTGCCAACTAACGGTTAATAGTGCAATTCCCAGTGCCAGCAAACCGGCTAAGGCAAAAATCCACCAACTTAAAGTAGTTTGGTAAGCAAAATTTTCGAGCCATTTGTGCGTAGCATACCAGGCAATGGGAGTGGCAATTACAAAGGCAACTACAACCCAGGTCAAAAAATCTACATTAAGCAATACCAGTATTTCAGATACTTTTGCACCATTCACTTTCCGCACGCCTATTTCCTTGGTCCGGTTCAGACTGATTAAGAAAATTTGCCCCAGAATACCCATGCAGGTTAAAACGATGGCAATGATGGAAAACAATGTAATTGAACCTGCAAGTCTCTCTTCTTTCTCGTAAAGCGACTGAAAAAAAACGTCGTAAAACGTAAAACTGAACGGTTCGTATGGAGAAAGGGTTTCCCAAATTTGCTTTATCTGATCGATTTGTTGACCGATATTTCCGGGAGAAAGCCTTGCCGAAAGTACATTGCCATCGGTTGCCCCGGTATAAAGTAGCGCCAAAGGTTCAACGGTTTGGTGGAACGATTCGAATTTGAAATCCTCGATGATTCCCACTACATTGTAACCTCCATCCTGGCCGTTGTCAAATTTTTTCCCTTCATAGGTATCCCACCCGAATTGTTTAAACGCCTCCTCATTAATCAGACAAGCCTTATTTTTTTCGCCTCCCAAAAAATTCCTTCCTTCCAGCAGTTCAACTCCAATGGTCTTAACAAAATTATTATCAACAGGAATACAATTTACAGGGAAACTTTTTTCCCCTGTGTTACTTCCCATTTTGTGGTTTATCATTCCCGGACACCCGTAACTCAGCGAGCTTTCCTCAACAAATGAAAGTTTTGCGATTTCCTGACTAAGCGTTTCCGAACGTTCGAATTTGTATGGAATATCAAGCCGAACCAGCTTTTCGCGGTTAAATCCCAAATCAGAGTGTTTTACAAAATTCAGTTGTTTGAAAATGATCATTACAACGGCAATCAAAGCGATTGATACGATGAGCTGAAACGACAGCAAGGCCTGTTTCCCCAATTGCCTCCGGTTGCGTTTTCCTTTAAAACCTGAAAGAAACTCCGTGATTTCGAATTTCGACAAAACGTAAATTGGTGCGAGACTGTTTAAAAGGATAGTAAAAATAACCGCGGTTCCAAAAAATGGAAGAACGGCAAGCCAGTCGTGCCAATGCACCAAAAGAGTTTTTCCAAATAGCATTTCGGAATACGGAAGAGCTAAAATTGTGATCAAAAACGATATTATCAGTGCTATTAAAATTCCCAATGAAACTTCAGTAAAAGTGTAGGAAATTAAATCTCTGCGGCTGGCTCCGTTTGATTTGCTGATACCAATTTCTTTCAGTTTTGCATATTGCATTGAAATTGAATAGTTCAGGAAATTGATGCTCGAAAGTAGCAGAATCAAGACTGCAATAGCTAAAAATATTTTTAAAAGAGTAGTATTCCCTTTGGCGTGCCGGCTTTTAACGGTTAGTTTCGATAAATAAATATCGTCGAGTTTTTGTAACGACAGACTGTCGACATCGAGTGCTTTCAGTGTGGTCGATCTATTTAGTTCGTTTGCAAAAGCTTTAGCACCGGTGCCGTTTTTTAACATGACAAAAAGGTTGGTCGGATCGTACCGTTTGCCATTGCTAACCGTATGCGACATGCGGAATTTCTCGTTTTCGCTGTTTAAAATAACTTCAGCCTGAAAGCTTGAATTTTCGGGGAGCTTTTTGAAAATCCCGGAAACAGTTCCCAAAAAATAATTGCCAACATTTATTTGTTGCCCCAGCGGATTTTCCTTTCCGAAAAGAGCCTGCGCAACTTCACGCGAAATAACTACCGATTCTTTGTCTTTGAATGGTTCAGAAGAAACGCTTTCTTCCATTTCAACAGAAAAAAGTGAAAAGAAATTATTGGTTGTTGACAACAGGTATTCAACTTCGGTTGAAGTTTGTGCAAGATCGTTTTTTACCGGAAACTTCATTCCGCATGAATAATCGAGTGGGCAAGCATTTTCAACACTGGCATAATCGTTGGTCAAAACCGGAAATAAATCCCAGTTTAGATTGCAGCGATTCATTTTTACATCGTAAATTCTGTAAATGTTTTTGTGATTCGGGAAATCGTTATTTACAGTGGTTTCGTTGTGATAATATAATCCGATAAGAATAACGGTTGCAAAACCAATCGCAAAACCACCAACAATTAAAACAGAGTAGATTCTGTTTTTCAGAAGGTTCCGAATTGCCAGTTTTAAGTTGAAAAGTATCATTACAAATTAAATTTCAGTCTTTTATTCATATCGTAGTGCTTCTACAGGATTCCTGGTCGCTGCCCGCCAGCTTTGCCAGCTAACTGTTAACAAAGCAATTCCCAGAGCTAGTAACCCGGCCAAGGCAAATATCCACCAGCTTAATGTGGCTTTGTAGGCAAAGTTTTCGAGCCATTTATTCATGGCGTAGTATGCAATTGGGCAGGCAATTACAAAGGCTATGGCTACCCATTTTACAAAGTCTTTGTTGAGCATTGTCATTATTTCTGAAATTTTGGCACCGTTTACTTTGCGGATGCCAATTTCTTTGATGCGAAGTTGATTGTAGTATGTAACCAATGCTAGTATCCCCAATACCGAAATGAGTATGGCCAGAATTGCAAAATACCCTATAATTTTTGCGGTGTTGGCATCTTTTTTATACCATTGTTCAATGGTTAAATCTGCAAACTGGTACTCAAAAGGCAACCCGCCGGTAAATTTTTCATATTCCGACTTTATTCTACTCATCGTATTTTGAACACCCACCCCTGAAAACTTCACCAGGATACTCCAGGAACTTTCATCTTCTTTTAAAATACGCAACATGGCAGGACCAACTGTCTGATGCAAATTATTAAAATGAAAATCGTTTACTACTCCATATACGGGTAATTTTTCTTCATATCTTTTAAAAGATGTTGGCAACGATTCAAGGTTTAATTGTTTAACGGCAGTTTCATTTAACCATAATACATTATCTGATTTTGCTACTCCGGTTAGCATAGTTTTCAAATCTAACAGCGAAAAAAAACTTGAATCGACAAGGAATTCCTGAAAACTAACAGGACTCCCCTCATGATTAAACGATTGATTATTGCCACCATCCAAAGGCGAACCTGCAACAAACGAAACATTTGCGACTCCAGGTATTTGTTTTAGTATATCTTTAAAAGCCTGTTTCTTGCTCCCTTTCATACTTCCTTCTATTTGAATCAGGTTGTTCTTATTATAACCAATATCGTAATTGCTTATAAAATTTATTTGCCTGACTATAGTCCACGCACCAACAATAAGTACAATTGTTGCAACGAATTGAAAGGAAACCAGTACTTTGGAATATGAATTCTTATTTTTTGTTTTAAAACTCCCTTTAACTATTTCAACAGGATTAGAGTTTGTCATATGAAGAGCAGGGAATAATCCTGAAACTATTCCGATGATAATGATTCCAATACTTAAATATAAAATCTCGGCAAGTCCAATATTTTCAATTAAGTTTATTTTTGTTTCAAGCAAATTATTAAATACTGGTTCTACAATAATACATAGCAACCCACCCAAGCCGAGTGCAATAAAACAAAGTAATACCGATTCAAAAACATGCTGTGTTATAATACCGAACCGTGAACTTCCTAAAAGTTTTTTTATTGCTATTTGTTTAACTCTAAATCCTGATTGAGCAACAGCCAAATTGATATAATTTATTATTGCAAGTAATAGTATAACAATTACAATAGTTGAAAGAACAGTTATCAGTGTTTTGCTGTTTTGTCTGAATTCTCCTCTATGGCTACTAAAATAAGTCTCGGTTATTGGTTCAAATTCAACAGTTTTTACCCTTTCGTTCTGATACAGCCAAAAATCTTTTTTCAGCATTTCAAGCACCTGGGTACTTTTACCAGGTAGATTTGTATTTTCTTTTGCAAGGAAATACAAAGTTGCATTACTTGCTCCATCGGAAGTTAAAAAACCGGGATATCCCCAGAAATCGGCCTGCGACTGGTAATTAATAATTGCATCGGAAGGATTAAAATGTGTATTGTCTTTAAAATCTTCAAATACCCCGGTTATGGTAATCTGAACTTCATTTTCCTGTGTTAATATTTTTCCAACCGGAGAATCATTCCCGAATATTTTCCGTGCAAAACTTTCTGCCAATACGGCTGAATTTCGCTGAATTAATACATTATCAGGATTTCCTTCCAACAATTTAAAAGAAAACATCTTAAAAAAAGTGGAATCGGCCATAAGGTAATTCATCTTAAACTTTGATTCGCTAAAGCTAAAATTATTGTTATTATAATATGCCCGTGTATGGCTTTCAACCTCTGGAATCAGGTTATGAATTTTTTGAGCAATGGTAGATCCATAATTTGAATTTCCTTCATTTACAAGGCGGAAAATCCTTTCTTTTTTAACGTGAAACTGGTCGACAGACAACTCCCTTTTAATATAAACACTAATTAACAGCACAAACATTAATGCTGTGGAGAAACCAATTAAGGTAACTATAGTAAATAACTTGTTTTTGTATAGGTTGATCATAAAACTCTTAATACTCTTTTTTATCATATCTAAATTTTTACCACAATTGATTTAAGTTAATTCTTAATTGTTATACCATCATTCAAAATGATAGTATGATTATTCATACCTCAAAGCCTCAACCGGATTTCTGGTAGCCGCCCGCCAGCTTTGCCAGCTAACAGTTAACAGTGCAATTCCCAAAGCCAGCACTCCGGCCAGCGCAAAAATCCACCAACTCAAGTTCGTTTTGTAGGCAAAGTTTTCGAGCCATTTATTCATAGCGTAGTATGCAATTGGTGTGGCTATTACAAAAGCAATCACCACCCACTTCACAAAATCTTTATTCAGCATGGTAAGTATTTCCGAAATTTTCGCCCCATTTACCTTCCGAACGCCGATTTCTTTAGTACGTCGCTCCATTACAAAAAGAGATAATCCTATTAATCCCAAAATAGCAATGGATATAGCCAGTACCATAAAACAGGTGAATATCGTTTTGGTATATTTTTCCGATTGGTATAATCGTTCAAACCGTTCATCAATAAACTGATAGGAGAATGGAGAACCTGACAAGTTAAATTCCTGCCACGTATTTTTTATAAACCCAATAGTATTGGTTAAGTCGGCCGGATTTATTCGTATTGAAATGCGGTTGTAGCTCGAAGCGTCTTTGTAAAGAATGATCGGGAATATGGCATTATGCAACGATTCGTAATTAAAGTTTTCCAACACGCCAACGATTCTGCCCTTTTCATTTCCATATTCAACAAACTGCCCGATTGCTGCTTCGGGTGATTCCCATCCAATTTTCTCTACAGCAGAACGGTTCACCAAATATTCCTTCTCTTCTTTTGTTTGACTGCTCAAGTTATTACCCGCAATCAGTTTCATTTCATAGGTTGAAATAAAATGTTCGTCGCCCCGAATATTGGCCACCCTAAAACCAAGAGGTTCCATTTTTCCATTATTGGAAGCTTTCATTTCGTTACTGTCATCAAGACGTTGCGACGGTATTCTTTTAGAACCGGATACATCAATAATATTCGGGTTTTTAGTTAACTGTTCCCGAAATACATCCAGCTTTTCAATATGGTTGGGCGATGCACTTACGGTAATCACATTCTCCTGATTGAGCCCCAGATTTTTTGTCTGCAAATAGTTTAATTGTTTATTGACTGTCAGGAATGACATAATCAGGGCAATTGAAACGAAAAACTGGAAAACAACCATCCCGTTCTGAAACGACATTTTTCCGTTTGTGGCCATATACTTTTTACCCGAAAGCAATATTTTAGCCGGGTACACTCCTGATATAACTCCGATAAAAATTGATAGTATGAAAAATAAGGCTAGCATATTTAGGTTTTGGCCAACTGAAAATGCCAGGTTATTGTTAAAAAGATAAGCGAGATAAGGAATGGCCACACTAACAATAAGCAGCGCAACAATTAACGACACAATACAGAACAAAACTGATTCAAGCATTAGTAAGGACAAAATCTGTTTAGCTGTTGCCCCAATAACTTTTTTGATCTGAATTTCTTTAATTCGTTTGGTGTAAATAGCAGTATTCAGGTTGATGTAGTTGATGCTTCCCAAAACCAGAATCAATATGGCTATCGATAACAACACATAAATACTTGAGCGGCTTCCATACCAGTTGAAATGGATATCTGATAATTTTTCCATCCTTATTTTTGTCCAACTGGTTCCGTTTTCAAACTGTTTGTTGATGAATTCATCGAGGCGGGAATTCAGTTGCTGAGGTTTATTCCTCATCAAAACAAATGTTTCGTAATTATTGCTACCCCAGTCTTTTAACTCACTTTCGCCAACTGCACTTGCATAGGTAGAAAAAGAAATAAGTATTTCAGGTCGGAAATGGTTGTTTTGTCCCCAATCTTTGAAGACTCCGGTAACTTTTAAATTATAACTACTGCCATCTTCATCAAAGAATTCCATTATTTTTCCAACGGCATATTCGTTATTAAAATACTTATTGGCGATAGATGCTGAGACCACTGCGGTTAGTGGTTCGTTTAACAAGTTGTTTTCAGCAGAAAGCCCTTCAAAAGAGAAAATACTCAGAATATCGGGTTCGGCAAAACAAACATCCGGTTCAGTTACCTTTTGATCGTTCATGCGAAAAAGCATTCCGGTATGAGATACCCGTGCTATATTTTCAATCTCCGATAATTCGTCCTTCAACAATGGTGCAATGGGTGGTGCAACATAAGGTAAATGAAGATTTTCTGTCCCGTTATTATCGTAAAAATACCGGTGAACGCGGTAAACCTGCTCAGCATTTTTGTGAAACCTGTCGTAACTTAATTCATTCTTTATCCAAAGGCCAATAAAAACTACACAAACAAAACCAATTACCAGCCCTGTAAAATTAATGGAGGTGTACAAAGGATTTCGTTTTATAAAGCGGATAATATTTGTGCGAAATTTCTTCATCTTTCAAATTCTTTCTTTGTGTGTTTAATTCGTAATGTTTTCTTGCCTGTAAACTCTCAATTAATTATTTCACGACAAGTTTTGCTATTGAGTCTCTTAACTATTCATATCGCGGTGCCTCAATACTGTCGAAACTTCGTTTGTCAGGATCTTCGCCTTACTCATACCGTAAGGCTTCGACAGGATTCCGCGTTGCAGCCCGCCAGCTTTGCCAGCTAACCGTTAGCAATGCAATTCCCAAAGCCAGCACTCCGGCCAGCGCAAAAATCCACCAACTCAAGTTCGTTTTATAGGCAAAGTTTTCGAGCCATTTACTCATGGCGTAGTACGCAATTGGTGTGGCTATTACAAAAGCAATCACCACCCACCTAACAAAGTCTTTGTTGAGCAGAGCCAGTACTTCTGCTACTTTAGCGCCGTTTACTTTACGGATGCCAATTTCTTTAACCCTTCGTTGAGTTGCGAAAATTGACATGGCAAGAATACCCATTGCACAAATAATTATTGCACTAATAGAAAATAATGAAAAGGTTCGCCGAAACCGAACCTCTGATTCATACATATTTATAACAGCCGAATCAAGGAAACTTACTTCAACAGGAAATGAAGGAGAGAGTTTTGAAGTAACCGCCTGAATATGTTTCAGTGTTGAAGAAAGGGATTTAAAATCGCCAGACTGAATACTTGTCAAACAGTAGGATGCATAACCCTGATTAATAATAGCCAGTGGTTCAATTGGTTTTTCAACTGTTTTAAAATTAAAATCTCTCACTACTCCAATTATTTCAAAGTCAGTGCCCTTCTGCATTTCAAAAGTTCCTCCAATTGGATTCTCCAGATTAAATTCTTTCAAAAACTTTTCATTCACAATTACCTTATCCTTGTCGTTCCCTGAACCGTCAGAATAGAATTTTCCCATAACTAATTCTAAATCCATGAGCGAAAAAAATTCGGCATCGGCACTAAAGGTGGTGAAATGTACCTCCTGCTCTTCTCCATTCAGATTTAACTTGGTTCCCCAACTCGACAATTGTTTACCCGGATAGAATTGAGAAAGTGAAACATTTTGCACTCCGGGAATTTTCTCAAACTCCTGTTTTATAATATCTTTTTTAAGTTGTGGGGTAAGTTTAACTGCAATCGTATTCTCCTGATTAAAAACAAGATTGTTACTTCCAAATTCGACCTGTTTGTAAATCAATGTAGTAAAAGCAATCAATACAATAGCAATCACATATTGCAGGGTAATCAATCCGTTTCGCAAATACGATTTCTTTGAATTTTGGTCGATTGATTTTCTAAGATTGTTAACTGCCTTTGATGATGAAATGCGTAAGCCGGGAATCAAACTTAGAACCAGGCTAAACACCAGGGTAGAAGCAAATAAAACAAGAAAAAGTATTGGCCTGGAAATGAGCTTTGTACTAAATTGAATACCCGTATAATTTTGAATAATTGGCGTAACGCCGGCCATAATAATTACGGCTAAAATTACAGCTGAAATAAAAAGGAGAAAAGTTTCGCTCAACACGTTACAAAAAATAATAATTCGTGTGGCCCCAATTACCTTTAATACACCTGTTTGTTTTATCTTCTCCATCCATTGCGACGAAGAGATGTTTATAAAATTGACCAATGCAATAGTTAAAATAAGGCCCGCCACAAATAATAAAATTAAGGCCTTGTATTTATCACCCATCCGAACATGATGAGCTCCGAATGTTTGCAAATTTGAGAAATAAACATCTTTCAATTTTATCAAGTGAATCTCTTCAATCCATTTTTGAAATTTTTCAGGAAATACCAAAAAGATGGTTTGCGCTAACTGTGCAGGATCTGCATTCTCGCCCAATAGTAAGAATGTTTGAAAATTAGACCAGCCCCACTCTTTAAATTCTCCCTCGCTGGGTTGAAGTATTTTTCGGGTTTCGATAGATGTAACCGCACTAAAATCGAGAAACGAATTTCCGGCTGGTTTTTCAATAACTGCGGAAACGGTTAATAGTTTTTCATTGTTATATTTTATTGTTTTCCCTACGGCAGAATTGCGCCCAAAGAGTTTATTGGCCAGTGGTTTGGTAATTACAACCGATAATGGATTAATAAGTGCCGTAGCGCAATCTCCTTCAAGTGTTTTGTAATTGAAAAAGCTAAAAAATTCAGAATCAGAGAAAATCAGGTCGGAAGTAATTGGCTGACCATCTTCGGCTTGAAAAACAGGAGCCTGCCAGGTGCCGGCTACTCGAATAGCCGCCTCTACACCCGGAACCTCCATGTCGATATGCGGTTTTAAAACAGCCGGAGTATTCATCCCTGCTCCGGGTTTACCTATAAGATAAATCCGTTCTGCTTTAGCGTGGTGTGTGTCGGTTGTTAATTCGTTGTAACAATAAACCGATAGGATTATTACAAATACCAGACTTGTTGCTAATCCAAACAAGTTAATCAGGCTGATTACCGGTTTGCGAAGAAAATTTCTGATTATTGGTTTTAATATATTATTCATTGTAAGGTTTATTTTAAGCTATTCATAACGTAACGCCTCTGCAGGATTTCTGGTAGCTGCCCGCCAACTTTACCTGCTAACGATTAACAAGGCTATTTTCCGTGCCAGGCCGGCTGTTAATGAAATAATACGTGTAATGGTGTATTCTCCACTTCTGAATAGTCGCCAAAATACTATGTTTAAAGTGTGCATCATTGTTGTTTAATGGCTTTGGAATAACTAAATTATATATTGAATTGAATTATTTAAAATTTATTCTTATAAACCAAAGCCTATGCCACACACCAACCATACTGATAATGTGAATCTTAGAAAAACAAAACAACAAAAAACTGTCAATTTTTTAGACAGACATAGTAAATATTTTTAACGCTTCCAGAACCTTTAATCCGCCACATGCATTCATAAGTCAATTGCCCATAAAACTTCTTCAGAACAAAGCAATATACTAAGTTTCAGATTCACTTACCACTTTCTCATAAGTACGATTTTAGTATGCCAAATTACTTTAGTATCTACATATCCATTTCATAATTGTTAACAAGCATTACCTTCTGAATCATAAAAGCAGATTCTGCATCACTATTTCATACCTTTGTGCTTGAAATTATAGCAGTTTTCTGCATTATTATAGTTTTATTAGACATTACACACCATCCTAATCAACTATAACACTGACAATTAATTTGATTTTTTATTGAAACAATAAATCTCTTTAACCAATATTTTTTGTTAGTGCAGAGATATAAAATCAACGTAAATTAAGAAACAGAAAAATAGCATTACAACAAGATTAGCAAAGTATATAAATGATAAACTACACAACGAAAACAAAAATTATTGCAACCATAGGTCCTGCAAGCTCTTCAAAAGAACAATTAAAAAAGCTTTTTGAAGCCGGCGTAAATGTTTGCCGATTAAATTTTAGCCATGGTTCACACGAAGATCACCTGGAAGTGATTAACCGCATATTGGAACTCAACGACGAATTGCGCGTTCATGTTGCCATACTGGCGGATTTACAAGGTCCCAAGTTGCGCATTGGCGAAGTTGAAAATAACGGCATTGAGTTGACGAAAGGCGCAACAATAAAATTTGTAAATACACCTTGCGTTGGAAACCTCGAGCGTGTGTACATGAGTTACATCCGGTTTGCAAAAGATGTGAAAATTGGTGATACCATTTTAATTGACGACGGTAAACTAAAACTGGAAGTTACCGAAACAAACCATAAAGATTGTGTTACTGCAAAAGTGATATTTGGTGGAATTTTGTCATCGAAAAAGGGCGTTAACCTGCCAAGAACAAAGATTTCGCTTCCCAGCTTAACCGAGAAAGATATTAAAGATGCAGAATTTGCACTGGAAAATAATGTAGACTGGATTGCTTTATCCTTTGTTCGAAAAGCGGAAGATATTCTTGATTTAAGAAAGATTGTAGAAGCCAAAGAAAAACATACCGGCATTATTGCCAAAATTGAGAAGCCGGAAGCACTTGATGTTATCGATGATATTATCAATGTAAGCGATGGGATAATGGTTGCACGAGGCGATCTGGGTGTTGAGTTGCACTTTTCTGAAGTTCCGATCAAACAAAAGATGATTGTCGACAAATGTATAAAACATGCTAAACCCGTTATTATTGCCACGCAAATGATGGAAAGCATGATTACCAATTTTAGTCCGACGCGCGCCGAAGCAAACGATGTGGCTAATGCTGTTATTGATGGAACTTCGGCCGTGATGTTGAGTGGTGAAACAAGTGTAGGCAAATTTCCCGTTGAAGTTATACAGGCAATGTCCTCGATTGTTCGCGATGCAGAAAAGTATGGCTACAAATATTACCGACACCAGGAACCACAAATTGATCAGGAATCATTTATTTTGGATTCGACCTGCCACACGGCATCAATTATGGCCATTCAATCGAAAGTAAATAATATTGTCGTGTTGACGTATTCGGGAGATAGTGTAAGAAAAATTGCGAGTTATCGTCCAAAAGCCAATATTTACGGTTTTACGCCAAACAAACACCTGCTGCGTCAGATGTCCTTAATTTGGGGCGTACAGTCTTATCCTTGCCAGGATTTTATGTTTACCAACGATGCCGTGGAATATACTCTTACCACACTTTTTTATCAGAAAAAAATTGAAGCTGGAGAATTAGTTGTTAGTGTTGGCACCTTGCCTTTAAATAAAAAAGGAAGTACCAATATGGTTAAATTCTCTTATTACAAATCAGATGTAATACTCCGGGATCAGGAGCATGATCAAAGCGAATTTTCAAGAGAATAGCGTTTTATTAGAATGTTAGAAAAGATTGATGAAGGTTGATAATTCAAGCTTCATCAATCCCTTCAACCCGGATTCCTAATACGTCAAAAAAGTAAAACCAAATAGCTAACTTGCTGTATGCAGCAGTCAAGCCTATACATATAAATGATTATCAGATCCAATATGTCAATCACTGATTTATCAGGCTTTGTAGGGTCAAGTTAGATGGATATGCATTAAGGAGTTGTTATGAGCATTGAAAACACAATAAAACAAGCACTTGCTGAGACAAGGCATAGCACCGTTCTGGTGAGTTGAAGCAAGTGAGAGAAGGGCCTTGTTTTGAAGTAGTTTCAATGCGCAATAGCCTTTTTAATGCATATTGCAGGTTCAATCATTTCAAACTGAAACCGGATGAAAAATATTTTGCCCAGGCTTAACACCATAACACCATCGTTACGAGATTTTTGTTTCACCCGTTAATTTCTTATACCATAAGTCGCTATGCGACTTACTCTTTACTCAGACCTCTGCGCCTCCATTCCACTGCTTCGATCGGGATCTTCGTCTTACTCATAACGTAAAGCCTCAACCGGATTTCGTGTAGCTGCCCGCCAGCTTTGCCAGCTCACTGTTAACAACGTAATTCCCAACGCCAGTAATCCGGACAGGGCAAATATCCACCAGCTTAACGTGGTTTTATAGGCAAAGCTTTCGAGCCATTTATTCATAACGTAAAACGCTAATGGGGTGGCAATTACTATGGCTACAACAACCCATTTTACCAAATCGATATTAAGCATTACCATTACTTCCGAAATTTTTGCGCCGTTTACTTTACGAACTCCAATTTCTTTTGTTTTACGGGTAATGCTAATTAAGGTCATTCCCAATAATCCCATAACTGATAAAAGAATGGCCAACAGTGAAAAAGCGCTGATTAGTTGAGCCTGATTTTGTTCCTGCGTATAAAACTGGTTGATCTGATCAGTGAGCATATAACTATTCACAATTTTGTCGGGCGAAATAGTTTTAAAAATTTCAGTTACTGAAGTTAAAATGGAAGCATTGTTTAAACCATTGGTTTTTATGACAAACAAGCGCATCTTTTCGGGATGTTGCTGAATAATTGCCATGGGCTGAATCAGGTCGCGTAGCGAATGAGCATTAAAATCTTTAACAATGGCCCCTACCCGAAGTCCGCTAAATAGTTCTCCTGCCTTAAGATTGTACTGTTTGGCAGCCGATTCATTAAAAATAATCGATCTATTTTCAGGATTATAGTCGCCAAAAGTTTCGCCATCAATAACGTCAATTTCCAAAAGCTCAATCATTCCTTTCCCCATAATAAGCCCATCGAAACGAATTTTTTCTCCGTTTTTATCGGCCAGACTAAGCGGTAAAAAATTATTAAACGGAGGAATAAACGACGAACCTGCAGAAACCAACACTCCCGGAATTTTATCCACTTCGTTTTCGATATACTGATATTGTTTGCTCAATTCATCGGAGTTAAGTTCAAATACCAGTACATTTTCGGGATTAATTCCTTTAAAGTTGGTTAAGGCAAAATGAAGTTGTTTTTGCAATGTAAAAACACTGGAAATGAGAACAATAAAAATGGTAAAGTGCACACTTAGAATGGCACTGTTCCAAACCGTGGTTTTAGGTGTTGCAGACTTTTTCCCTTTTAAGAGCAATACCGACGGAATTTGAATGGTACCACTTGCAATAAAAATTCCAGACAAAGTACCGGTTAATAATACAGTAGCTATAAAAACCAAGCCTGTTTTCCACATCAGAATTTCATCTAAGTTTATGGTTTGGTTCATGGTTTTATTCACGAACGGAATACCCAGAGTAATTACGCCCAAGGCGGGAATCAAACTTAAAAGCGCTACTATGTTCGATTCCATCACAATTTGTTTTCCGAGTACCGATTGTGAAGCTCCCAAAGCCTTTTGCGATCCTATTTCTTTTAACCTCGATTCAATTTTTGCCCTGGTCAGAAAAATGTAGTTGATTACAGCAATCAAAAGTATCAACAAGGCAATACCCAAATAGTATTTCAGGTCTTTTGCATTACCTAAGCGGGAATAAAATGAACCTCCAAGGTTATCCGATTTCAGATAAATGTCCTTCACTGCCTGCAAACCAAAATCCATTTCCCGGCGTTTTTCGTTGCTTGTCAGCATTTTATATTTCTCCAGAAATTGGGGAAGTTCGGCAGGTTTCGCGTCAGGTAAAAGTCTTACATACGTATAAAACAGGCTACGATCCCAGTTTTTAAACGCATCGTACCCTTTATTAAAGTCACCAAACATTTTCTGACTGAATCCCAATGCTTCTCCACTTAATTCAACATCTGCCACAAATTCGGGCGCCAGGGTCGAATTCGATGGAAAATTCGTATACACACCACAAACGGTGAGCGGAATAAAATCTTCGTTTAAGCGCACCAGTAGTTCTTTGCCAATGGCATTTTGTTTTGCAAAATACTTCCTGGCCATTTTTTCTGAAATAACGATTTCTGTCCGGGAAGCACAAGGTACTCCCACTTTAAATTCTATTCCAAGGACGTCGAACATGGAAGCATCGGCGAAAGCACAGCGTTCGTCGGCAACAATTTCGTTCGATCCTTTTTTGATTTCGATTTCGGCTTTCTGATAATACCGAAATGTCTTGTCTACCAGCGGATTTTCGTCGTTTAACATTTCGGCAAGTGGATAGGCAGTCTGGCACGAATTGCCCCGTGTTATACGATACACATTTTTGTGCTGAGGAATAAACCGATCAAATGAAGTATCGTGAATGTACAACAATGCCAGCAGCATAATACATCCTAATCCAATACCAAGACCAAGTATACTGATGCCTGAGTGCACTTTATTCTTTCTAATTGAACGAATTGCAAGTTTTATGTTAGTAGTTTTCATGCGATTTTATTATGATTTCTATTCGTATCTGAGTGCTTCCACCGGATTCCTTGTGGCTGCCCGCCAGCTCTGCCAACTCACCGTTAATAGTGCTATTCCCAATGCCAACACACCGGCCACCGCAAAAATCCACCAACTTAAACTGGTTTTGTACGCGAAGTTTTCGAGCCATTTATTCATGGCATACCAGGCAAGGGGTACGGCAATCACAATTGCGATGGCAACCCATTTTACAAAGTCTTTGTTGAGCATGGTTAGTATTTCTGAAACTTTGGCGCCGTTCACTTTGCGTATTCCGATTTCCTTTGTTTTGCTCAATGCAACTTGTTTTGATAAAGCGTAAAGACCAAAACTCAAAATAAGGAAAGCAACAATCACAAAATAGGATAATAGCTCCAGCATTCGGTGCTCGTCGCGATAGGTCGCAATAAATTCATCGGTAAAAAAATGATATTCAAAAGGCAGTTCAGGATTAAACTGAGTATACACCCGGTTGATATTAGTGATAAGACTTGCTTGATCAATGCCACTTTTATATTGAACATACAAATTCCGTGCGTTGTTGTCGGGTATAATTACCAAAGGCCTTATCTGGTGAGAAAGATGGCGGCTGTGAAAGTTATTTACTACCCCCACAATTTCGTAATCCACTCCTTTTAATTGAATATACTGATGCAAAGGATTCTTCAGACTCATCACCTTTGCCGCTTCTTCGTTAATAATTACCTGGTTGGAATTTCCTTCTGAAAAATTATTTCCCAGGATTAGATGAATACCAAAGGTTTTCAAAAAATCCGTGTCTGCATAAATCCGGGCAATGGAATGTTTTTCATCAGCACTAATTCCATCCCAGGTCCAACCGGGGAGTTCAATACCGGAACTCAACAAAGGAGAAGCATTCGTAACATCTGAAATGGCAGGATTACTGAGAAGCTCGTGTTTTATCAACGCATATTCTTCAGTAATTTTCCCTTTTAATGGAATATGAACGATGTTTTCCTTTTGAAATCCCAGGTCTTTTCGAAAAATATAATTCAACTGTTTATTAATCAAAAAAGTGGAACTTAATAAAACAATGGCCAGTGTAAACTGAAAGGCGATGAAATATTTTCGAAACGTTCCGTTTCCGACTGTTTTTTGTTGTTTGATGGATTCGATCGGTTTTAACGAAGCAATAAATACTCCGGGAAGGATTCCGGATAATGTTCCGATAACAAGAGCCAGAATAAAAAGGATGACAAGAATAACTGTATTTTGATGCAATTCAGGTAAGTTATTTCCTGAAAAAGAATTGAATGCAGGTTGCAAGGTTTCTACCAGTGCGAAAGTAAATATCAAAGAAAAGGAAACCAGAAGAAGCGGTTCTCCTAAAAATGAAAAAGCCAGTTTATTTTTTTGAGCTCCTGAAATCTTTCTTATTCCTGATTCTTTCATACGGTTTGTGCTCAACACACCGATTAGACTCATAAAATTCAGCATGGCAATTAGCAATATAAAAACACCTGCAATGGAAAATATATACACATACTGAATATCTCCCGGGTGATAAACAAACAGCTGGTAATCGCTTTTAAAATGGATATCTTTTATTGGGTGTAAATACCAATCGATATCGAAACCCAGTCTTTTATAATCATAAAACTGAGCTATTTTGTTGTTCAACTGTGCCCTGTCTATCTGGTTAGGTAATAATACAAATGTGGAATACCCAAATGCAAACCAGTTGTCGGCATCCTCAATGGCAACGGGGATTAAAAAGTCGAACTGGATTGATGAATTGTCAGGCAAATCTTTATAAACTCCGGCAATTTCATACTGTTTTGTGGATTTCTCATTTACAAAAAATGTAATCATCTGATTGCCCGGATCATCTTCCCCGAAAAATTTATCGGCCAAACGCTGCGAGATAAAAATGGAATTCGGATTATTCTCAATGGTTTTGGAATCGCCACTTACAAAGTCAATCGTAAAAATATCGAAAAAAGAAGGTTCAACAGCCAGTCCCTGCTCTTTAAATTTTTTATCACCTGATTCAAGAAACCTCCCGCCAAACTGTTTTGCAAACCTTGTACTTTGAGTCACTTCAGGAAAATTGTCCTTCAAATATGGCCCCAGCGGAGTTGGTGTTTCCATAATAAAATCCGACTTGCCATCAGCGTATTTCCATTCGGAAGCAACCATGTAAATAGTTTTAAAATTTTTATGGAAGCGGTCGAATGTGACCTCGTGGTAAACCCACATAAATATAAAAACGAAAGAAGTCAGTGCAATTGTCAATCCCAGCAGGTTGATAAGCGACGTACTTTTATTCTTCCACAAATTCCTAAAACTTATTTTTACCAGTCCCATTTTATAACTTTATTTCATTAATCTAGTTGATATAGCTTTTGTCTGCTCACTCATAGCGCAGCGCTTCAACCGGGTTCCGTGTAGCCGCCCGCCAACTCTGCCAACTTACAGTCAACAAAGCAATTCCCAGTGCCAAAACTCCTGCCAAGGCAAAAATCCACCAGCTTAAAGTGGTTTTGTAGGCAAAATTTTCGAGCCAGTTATTCATCAGATACCAGGCGCCGGGAACCGCAATTACAAATGCAATGGCTACCCATTTTATAAAGTCTTTGTTTAATGAATAAAGCACTTCTGATATAGTTGCACCATTCACCTTTCGTATGCCAATTTCTTTAGTACGTTGCTCGGCTACAAAAGCAGCCAAAGCAAGAAGTCCTAAACACGCAATTAAAATTGCCAAGGCAGAGAAAATGGAAACGATCTTACGGGTTTGTACTTCGGCTTTGTACAGTCGCCCGAAATCTTCATCGAAAAACACATAATCGAGTTTTTGTCCGTTGGCAAATTTATCCCAGGTATTTTCAATTGTTTTCATATTTTGTTGAATATCACCCGATATTCTCACGGTTAAGTTTTGTCCTCTTCCATTAAATAATACCAATGCACTCATTTCCTGGTGTAACGATTCGCAATGAAAATCTTTTACAACTCCAATAATTGTAAAAGCTGTTTCATCCGTCTTTTTCCCCTCGTATACTTTTTTGCCAATCGGATCTTCAATATTCAAACGTTTAATGGCCGATTCGTTAAGAACTACAGACCTGACATTGGATTGATTGCCCTCTTCAAAAAAACGACCTTCTTTTAATTCGACCTGGTAGGTTTTTAAAAAGTCATCATCCGTATATAAATAATTCATACCTCTTGAGTCGTTGGCCGTTTGATGATAAAAAGTACTGCTTGTTAAAATTCGGCCGGGGATTGATGAAGTGTTTGTAATTTGGACAATACCCGACTGAGCCAGTAACTCATTTTTGAATGACGATATCCGGTTTCCCAGGTAATCGGCTTTGTTGATCACCACCAGATTTTCTTTGTTAAAACCAAGTTCTTTATTCTGAATAAAATTTAATTGTTTGCTAATCACGAAAGTTCCCGAGAATAACCCAATGGAAACTATTAGCTGAAAAATGACCAGTGCACTTCGTAATTTCCCATGCGAACCTTCGGATTTGTGCACTCCTTTCATCACTTTTACCGGATTAAACGATGCTAAAAAGAAGGCAGGATAACTCCCGGCAATTATACCAATCGCAATTCCAAAAGCCACCAGTAATGGAATCGTTTTAAAATTATCGAAGTAATGAAGAAGCAGTTGTTTTTCGATTAAATTATTAAACACCGGAAGAAATAATTTCACAAACACAAGTGCAAGTATTAAGGCGATAAACGTAATTATTATCGATTCAGATAGAAACTGAGCAATCAAAGAATTTCGGTTTGATCCCAACGATTTTTTTATTCCTACTTCTTTTGCACGATTGGAGGATCGTGCAGTGGACATATTCATGTAATTGATACAGGCAATTAAAAGAATAAATACGGCAATAATGGAAAATATGAACATATAATTTCTATTGCCTAATGGTTCTGGTCCTGAAGAAACTTCACGATCGAAATGAATTTCACTTAACGGTTGTGCGTACCAGCGATATTTTAGCCCCTGTGCAAGCATTTCCTCAAACGACACTCCCATGGCTTGTTTTACTGCAGGCCCCACATATTTTGTAACTAATCCTTCCAACTTCGCATCAACATCGTCTTTCGTATATCCATCTTCTAATAAAAAATAGGTATAAACCATATTGTTTATCCACTCCATATTTTTATCCAGAGCACTTCCCTTAAACGATGCTAAAAAATCAGGTTTAATATGCGAATTCTCGGGGTAGTCTTCAATTACACCCGTAACCAAAAAGTCGCGATCGTTTTCCCAGGTTAAATATTTGCCAACAGGATTTATATTACCAAAATACCGGTTGGCAGTTGTCTCAGTTAAAACCACTGTATTGGGCTGTGTTAAAGCATTTTCAGGACTACCATATATAAATGAAGCCGAAAAGACTTTGAAAAAACCGGGATCTGCAAAAAACCATTTTGTCTCATTAAACACATCATTATTGTGACGTATAACGGGTTGTTCAAAATTGCTAATCCGAACGGCTTCTTCCACTTCCGGAATTTCGCCTTGCATAGCAGCTGCCAGCGGGGGGTTGGTTACCGGTTGGTTGATATTGTCGTCGCTTAAAACAGCAAATAAATTCACCCGGTAAATCCGGTCTTCCCGTTCGTGAAATTTATCGTAACTCAATTCCGACAGAACATAGAGCAAGATCAGAACACAAGCCATAATACCAATTGCCAGCCCCACAACATTAATTGCAGAATAGAATTTGTTCCGCATCAAATTTCTGAAGGTGGTTTTTAGATAAGATCTGAACATGATTCTGATTTTTATGGTGAACATATTACATGTTTCGCATCTCCTATCACCTTATTGCACTACGCAAATAAGATTATAGCAGCACCTCGCCCATTTGCTTTTTCACTTCCTCGGTAATTATCTGTCCGTCGAACAGGTTTACTACGCGGTGCGCAAATTCGGAGTCGTGTAAGGAGTGAGTAACCATTACAATGGTGGTTCCCTCGCGATTTAATTCTGTTAAAAGGTTCATAACTTCCAATCCGTTTTTAGAATCGAGGTTACCTGTAGGCTCATCGGCAAGTATTAATTTTGGGTTGGCAACTACGGCGCGGGCAATGGCCACACGCTGCTGTTGACCTCCGGAAAGTTGCTGCGGGAAGTGCTTTTTACGATGTGCAATTTTCATACGTTCGAGCACTTTTTCGACCATTTCCTTACGCTCACGGGCTTTTAGTTTCAGGTAGATTAGCGGAAGTTCCACATTTTCGTACACATTCAGTTCGTCAATTAGGTTAAAACTCTGAAATACAAAACCAACGTTTCCCTTGCGTAAAAGGGTGCGGTTACGTTCTTTTAAATTCCCCACTTCTTCTCCATCAAAATGATATTGTCCGCCACTTGGATTATCCAGCAAGCCGATAATATTCAACAAGGTTGATTTTCCACAACCCGACGGTCCCATGATAGCTACAAATTCACCTTTCTGAATATGAAGGTCAACTTTGTTTAAAGCACTGGTTTCAATCTCTTCAGTGCGAAATACTTTTGTTAATTCTGTTGTTTTAATCATGATATTTTTGCTTTGTTGTTACTTTCTATCCCTGTCATTTCGAAAAAGGAACGACTGAGAAATCTTTTTTAAAAGTTAGGGATTTCTCCTCCTTCGTCGTCGAAATGACAACTAAATTTCCTTTCTACTTGAATACAATTTTATCGTTGTCGCCAAACAGATCATAACTCGAAGTAATTACTTTTTCGCCTGCCTCTAATCCTTCCAGCACTTCATAATACTGCGGATTTTGTTTTCCAATTCTGATACTCCTTTTCACGGCTTCGGTTTCATTTTCGTTTAGAACATAAACCCACTGGCCACCTGTACTTTGAAAGAAACTTCCCTTGGGTACGAGTATGGCCTGCTCGGGTTGCCCCAATTCCAGTTTGGTATGATAAGTTTGCCCGGTACGTATATTATCAGGTTTTTCACCGGTAAATACCATGTCAATTTCAAACTGACCTTCGCGAACCTCAGGATATACCTTTTTAACTTGTAGGGTGTAATTTGTGCCATTTCGTTCAAAGGAAGCAGTGAGTTCTCTCCTCACCCTGTCGATGTAATGTTCATCCAACAAAGCTTTAATTTTAAAGTCGGTTAGAATATTCACCATCCCAATTCGTTGTCCGCGCGAAATCGACTCACCAATTTTAGCATTCAACAATCCCAGTTGCCCGTCGGCCGGTGCTTTTACATTCAGGTTATCCAACCGAAGGCGAGCCATGGCCAGGTTTTGTTTCATATTTTCCAGACTTTCATCCATGTTCTTTTTCTGGTTTGAACGAAAAACCGAATCCTGTTCAAATTTGAGGTAAGTAAGTTGTTTTTCCTGTTCAGAAAGCTCGTAATCTTCTTTTGCCTGCAAATACTCTTCCCTGGCAATCAGATCTTCGTTATACAGTGCTTCGTATTGTTTGTACTTCCGTTGGGCCTGCTTAATCTTTAAATCTACTTCAAGTTTCGATCGCTTGTTATAAATCTGCTGCTGATCGATATTTATTTGCGTGTTTCTAAGTTCGTTGGCATGATAGGCAAGCTGAGATTCGCTGTTCATGATGGTCGTGTTTAAATCGTTGTTTTTTAAACGAAGAATCACATCTCCCTTCTTAATCATTTCGCCTTCTTCAATAAAAATCTCTTCCACTTTGCCGCCTTCTTCCACATCGAGGTAAATGGTGGTAATGGGTTCAACCTGCCCAATTGCGGTGATATAATCGTTAAAAGCACCTGCTTCAACCGTGCTAATCGTCAACTTATCGCGATCGGCGCGATAAACCGTTCCACTGCTCCCAAGCACTACTTTGTACAACAAAAAGGCAAATGCCAATCCTCCGGCAATCCAAAGAATATGCTTTGGTCTTAAGCCTTTTTTCTTTTCTATCTTTCTATCCATTCCCATATATATGGTCTTATTTTGTTTTTTCTTTTATTGAATTAAATCATTCTGTTATTTCTAAACACTTGCCCCCTGTTCTCTGGGTACTGATTACTGAACACTTTCTTCTTCTTCCCAAAATCGCTGGCCCTTATAAAATTCCAGAATTTTCATTTTTATTTCCCACTGAGTGCGCGATCGTAAAACCTGACTCTGTGTATTTGCCAACCGGTTTTTGGCAATGTAATAATCATTTATATCTATCAATCCCTGCTGAAATTTCCGGTCTGCGGCCCGATAGGCCAGTTCGTCCACTTCGCTGCGTTTTACATATTGCTTGTATTCTTTGTGCATCGCTTCCAGTTCAGTAAGATTATTTACCATTTCGAAAAACATTTTTTGTTTTTCGTCTTCCAGATTTGTTTTAGCACGTTCAATCTCAAGTTTGGCTTTTTTTACATCCGATCGCCCGGCCCACCTGTTAAATATCGGAATACTCAGCGAAGCTCCCAGGTACTGGTTGCGGTTATTTTTAAACTGTTCGCTAAATCGAATGGTGTTTCCCAATTCGTCGGTATTGGTTTCGTAAAATCCGGTATTAAAAGATCCACTGGCCCAAACAGACGGATACAGTTCCGATCGACTCAGGGATAAAACTTTTTCAGTCGCTTTCAGATTGGCTTCAATTGACCGATAATATGGCGACCAGGTTGTAAACTGATCGAAAAGCTGTTGAGGTTGGTTAACTTCCTCACTATAAACCAGCGGGGCTTCATCCACCAAATTCATTTCATCACGGGAAACGTAATTCATTAATTGTTTAAGCCGTAACGTAGCTGTTTGCACTGCGTTTTCAATCTGAATTTTATTCAATTCTTCCTGCTCCAGGTTAGCCCGCATTTCCAATAAATCTGTTTTTGCTTTTAAACCGAGTTCTGTTTTTCTTTCTGTTGTTTTCAAATTAAGCTCCGAGGCTTCAACTTGTTCTTTGGCAATTTCCAACATTCCCTTGTAATACACCACATCAAAAAAAGCAATTGTAATCTCAAATGCCAGATTGTCGGTGGCATTCGTTCTTAGGTATTCCGACGCCTGTTGTTTAAATTTCTGATACTGAATTCTGTTTTGAATACGAAACCCATTAAAAACAGCAATGGACGAACTCAAACCGTAAGAATTGTTAAAAAACTCGGTGTCGACATACGCATTGGTATTCGGATCGATGGAACGTCCAAAATTCAGTCCTGCACTTGTTGACGCACTAATTCCGGGGAGCATATTTCGCCGTGATTGCCTGACATCCTCCAGCGAAATTTTTTCCAGAATTTCATATTCCTTCAAATTAATGTTGTTTTCAATAGCATAGGAAATACATTGAGTCAGTGTCCAGTTTTTTTGTGCCCAAACTGAATTTCCAACAACTAAACTTAAAAAGATGATTAAATAGATTTGTATTCTAAACATTTTCTGAATTTTGTTTGACTTTTTCATGCCAGAATAGTGCCACAAACTCATCACACTAATAATGTGCCACTTACAATTAACGACAATAAAATCTCGTTAAAATTATTTACATCGTTTTGTAAAATATTTTTACAGTACGTATAGTATTCAAACCATATTATTTCGATGGGATTTCTGAATCAAGTTTTTCATGTAGTATTAAATATCACAATAAATTTCACCCATTTCTTCTTTTATCTTTTCGGAGATAATCTGCCCATCGAATAAATTAATCACACGATGTGCATATTCAGAATCATGGTGCGAGTGAGTGACCATAACGATTGTTGTACCTTCCCGATTTAACTCGGTTAAAAGATTCATTACCTCTTTCCCGTTTTTTGAATCGAGGTTACCGGTAGGCTCATCGGCAAGAATCAGTTTTGGATTGGCTACAACTGCCCGGGCAATGGCAACACGCTGCTGCTGCCCTCCTGAAAGTTGCTGTGGGAAGTGATTTTTACGGTGATTGATTTCCATTCGGGTTAACACTTTCTCCACCATTTCTTTACGTTCACTGGACTTCAGCTTAAGATAAATAAGCGGAAGTTCAACATTTTCGTAAACGTTGAGTTCATCAATCAAATTAAAACTCTGGAAAACAAAACCAATTCTTCCCTTTCGAAGCAAGGTTCTGCTTCTTTCTTTTAAACTGCCAACTTCCTGTCCGTCAAAATAATATTCTCCTTCACTCGGATTATCCAATAATCCAATAATATTAAGCAGAGTTGACTTACCACATCCTGACGGGCCCATGATTGCCACAAATTCGCCATTTTTAACCTCCAGATTTACCCTGCTCAAAGCAGTGGTTTCAACCTCGTCAGTGCGAAATACTTTTATTAAATCTGCTGTACGTATCATTTTAATTTGTTTTTAATATTATTCATACCTGAGTGCATCCACCGGATTTCCGTTTGCTGCCCGCCAGGTTTTCCAACTTGTTGTAGCAATAGCAACTAAGATTGCGAGTAAAAGGGATCCGGCAAAAATCCACCAGCTTATATTGGTTCTGTATGGGTAATCCCTTATCCACCGTAATGCCAGGAACCAGGCGATAGGAACGGCTAAAATGCCAGACCAAATAACTATTTTTCCGAAATAAGTTTGAATCAATGCCATAATATCCCAAACCGAAGCGCCATTTGCCTTTCTCAAGCCTATTTCCCTCACCCTGCGATGGATGGCATTTGCAGAAATACCATACATTCCGAGGGCAGCAATCAACACAGATAAAAGGGAGAACCAGATAAACATTTCGCCTAGTTTTTCTTCGCTTTCGTATTGGCTGTTATACAAATCCTCCAAATAAATTTCTTTTGGCTCCCAATCAACGTTAAAGACCTCTTTCGCAATTTTGGTCATATGGGCCTTTACATCTTTAATATTACCCGGTATAAACCGAATGAGTACATTATATCCTCCTTCGGGCCAATTTGTAATTATTGTAGGTGGTATAGGTAGTTTTAATGAGGAGAAATGGGAATCCCTGGCAACTCCAATGATTTCAACCCTTCTGTTGTTAACAGTTCCCATTGTGCCTACCGGGTTTTTCAATCCATAAGCTTTAACGGCCGCTTCGTTTAAAATAACCCGTAAAGTATGGTCGCCTGTTGATTCGTCTGCTTTATTCCCGGGTATAAATCCACGCCCCTCAATAACCGGGATCTCCAATAAGTCTAAGAGTTCAGGATAGCAATAAATTCCATAGGTTTCAACAGTCTTGCCTTCAAAGGCATACGTAACAAAGCCTGGTTCAAAATTAATTCCGGGAACAGTCATACTATAAGACACATGGGTAATAGAGGGGCACTCCAGTAAACGTTCTATCCATGTATTCATTTTTTCTTTTTGACGGAGATATGGGTATTCATACCTGAGCACATTTGAGAGATTCATTCCAATATCGCTGTTTTTCATAAAATGTGTTTGCTTGACCACAAGAAGTGTAACGGAAAGTACAATTATGGTTATACTGTATTGTAAAACAAGCAGTGCTTTGCGCGTAAAGTTTCCCCTTTTCGAAGTATATAATGCAAGATTTCTTAAAACGGCAGCAGGGCTGTATGCTGATAACAACCAGGAAGGAACAATTCCTGTAAAGATAATAAGCAAAAGGAGACACGCGGCAATGGTAATCAGATTATAGGAGGATAAAAGTTCCCGGAAAAACAGTTGTGTACCTATAAGGTTGTTGTAATAAGGAAGAGCGATATAAACCAATGCTACTGACAAGGCCAGTACAAAAAGGCAGATGGCCGCGACCTCTCCTGTAAACTGGATAAAAATATGTTTTCTGTCTGATCCGGCAATTTTGCGGATACCTGTTTCTTTTGTACGGAAAAATGTCCGTGTGGTATTTAGGTTGATAAAATTAATTCCTGCCAACAGCAAGATAAGAAGTGCAACAAACGTAAGGCCTGTTATCAACCTGATATTTCCGTGCAATACATATGAAAATTCTTTCTCTGTTTTCCCGAAGAAGTATATGTTTTTTAGTGGGCGTAACTTGTATTCCATTTGATTTGAATCCAGTTGCGGAAGGCTCCTTTTCATTATCTCCACAACAGTGGAGGTAATTTTGGATTCAACAACAGAAACATCTGTGTTGGGTTTTAGCAGCACATAGGTAGGATGAAAATATCCCTTCCACGTATCCCATTCAATATTGGAATTTTTATAGTGCTGTTTTAATAAACTTATTGGCTTAATTGTTTGGAAAGGAATATGGAAGTTATTTACATCCTTTATAATCCCGGTTACAGTCAATACATTATTATTATGATCTGTAACTTGTTTGCCTATGGGATACTCATCATTAAACAGTTTTTTTGAAACTGATTCCTGTAAAACAATGGAGTGAGATTCGAGCAATGCAGTTTTAGGATTGCCATAAATAAACTCAAACGGAAAGACTTCGAAAAAAGTACTGTCGCCCCAGAAGGCGTAATTGTGTGTTACTTCTATTAACTTATCTGGATTCTGCTCTTTCGCATAAATTAATTTTCCCTGATAATTCATGAATTTTAATCGCACTACCTTTTCAACTTCTGGTATTTGTTCCTGTAGTATCGGACCTAAAGCCAGAGCATGTTCAGTCCACCCGCTGTATTCAGGCGAATAAAATTCAACCCTGCACACACGGTTTTCATGCCCCCCGAATTTATCGAAACTGATTTGATTGTTCACCCAGAGTGATAGTAACAGAAATACTGTTAGCCCGGCGGTCAATCCAAATATCTGAATAAAAGTAATTACCGGATTTTTTGTAAGGTGTCGCCAGGCAATTTTTATAAAATTCCAAAACATGATTGAAAAAATTAAGATTAAAAAATAAGGCTATGCCAGCAAATTCAATCAGGAGAATACCTCCGTCTTTGTTATTCGATCTCTTAATTTTTCCGGTTTTATCTTTCTTAAAAAGGGTGGATCAATTGGTATGAAACAGCAAGAACAACATTGTTTTCAAATCCTGCCATTTTCAACTCAATTATAAATTACGTTCGTGCATTGTTTTTGTTTTCTGTTCTTCTTATTCTTATTCATTTAAACACATGCCAATCCAATGCCAAAATCATAACCCACTACTACAATGCATTTTAAAGAACACCCAAGCCCACTCTTGTTAATTTTATTTACAGATAATTGTAAAATATTTTTACAGCATATTGGAAATGGTTGCAGTCTGGTCTAAATTTGAAAAGTCAATTCCAAATCAAATTGTTATTTCGAACGAAATGAAAAATCTATTTTGAAGGAAAAGATTTCCAGTTCAAACCTGATTCGAAATGACAACAATATTACAAGTTATGCCAAAAGGAAATATTCTAATAGTAGACGACAACAAAAGCATTATCAGCACCCTGGAAATTTTATTGGGACCGGAGTTTGATGTGGTAAAAGGGATAACAAATCCGAACCAGATTCCAACCGAACTTCGCACCGGTGATTATAACCTGGTAATTCTGGATATGAATTTTCAGGCCGGAATTAACACGGGCAACGAAGGTTTATACTGGCTTAACCAAATAAAGAAGAGTCATCCTGATATCTCGGTAGTATTGATTACTGCCTACAGCGATGTTGAGTTAGCGGTGAATGCATTAAAACAAGGGGCCACTGATTTTATTTCCAAACCCTGGGACAACAGTAAACTTTTGGCCACTGTAAAAGCTGCCATCCAACTCAATTTCTCCAAAAAGGAAGTTGGACAATTAAAACAAAAAGAAAAAGGATTAAAACTGGAGCTAAACCGTGAGCAAAAATATATTATTGGCTCATCGCCCCAGTTGATGAAAGTTATGAAGTTGGTGCGAAAAGTAGCCAAAACCAACGCCAATATTTTAATTACCGGAGAAAACGGAACCGGTAAAGAGTTAATAGCCCGTGAAATCCACCGACAATCTTTACGTTATCAAGAGGTGATGGTTGATGTGGACATGGGCGCCATTAGCGAAACGCTTTTTGAAAGTGAACTTTTTGGCCATGTAAAAGGTGCATTTACCGATGCGCGTGAAAATCGGGCCGGTAAATTTGAAACCGCAAATAAAGGCACACTTTTCCTCGATGAAATTGGAAACCTTTCGTTTCATTTACAGGCAAAATTGTTGGCCGCCATTCAAAACAGGGAGTTTATGCGTTTGGGATCTGACAAGCCTATTCCGGTAAATATCCGACTGGTGTGTGCCACCAACAAAAATCTGGAACAGATGGTTGCCGACGGGCTTTTCCGCGAAGATTTGTTATACCGCATTAACACCATTCAAATTGAAGTGCCACCACTGCGCGACAGAGGTGACGACATTATTGTATTGGCCGATTTCTTCCTGAAAAAATTTGCATCGAAATATGAAAAGCACGGATTAAAAATAAACCAGGCCGCACAAGACAAGTTGCTTAATTATTCGTGGCCAGGGAATATACGCGAATTACAACATACCGTTGAAAAGGCGGTTATCTTAAGCGATGCTTCTGTTTTAAAACCCGAAGATTTTTTCTTCAAACAAATACTATCTGCTAAATTTGATGACGATCATCTGACCATCGAAGAAATGGAAAAACGCATGATACTTTCAGCCATCGAAAAAACTGCAGGAAACATGAGTACGGCCGCTGAAAAACTGGGAATAACGCGACAAACCTTGTACAATAAAATTAAAAAATACGGAATATGATCAGCAAAAGCCTATATCTGAAAATTGTTCTCCGGGTTTTACTGATACTGGTTGCTGCATTATTTTTGGGCTGGACCATATTTGAACAGAAAGCCTACATTTTATCTTTTATACCGGCAATTATTTTATTAATCGCAACCATTAATCTTATCCATTTTCTGAACCGGATAAACCGCCGTATCTTTTATTTTTTCGATGCCATAAAAAACGAAGACTCCACGCTCTCGTTCCCAAATAACCTGAATAACAAAATTATCAAGGACCTTAATAAAAGCCTCGAAAAGGTCAACCAGCAAATTCAGCAAATCCATATTGAGAACCGCCAGCAGGAGCAGTACTTTCAGGCTTTGCTGGAACATGCAGCAACGGGTATGTTCACCTTCAACAAAAAGGGGTTTATTCTTCACTCGAACCACCATATGAAAAGACTTTTTTCGGTAGACGTTTTAACACATCTCAACCAACTGGAACGCATCGACAAAAAACTTTATCATACCATAAAATACATTCAGCCTTCGGAACAACGTTTGGTAACAGTGCATAACAATCAAGGTGTTATTCAGCTTTTAATTAAATCGAACTCGTTTATTTCCGATCAGGAAGAACTGATGCTGATTTCGGTGCACGACATAAAAAACCAACTGGATGAACAAGAGCTTGATTCATGGAGAAAATTGATTCGGGTAATGATGCACGAAATAATGAATTCCATCACTCCCATTACGTCATTGTCGGAAAGTCTTGCCGGTTATTTTTATGCTGATGGCAACCTTAAAAAACCGGAAGACATAAACGAAAAAACCATCTCGACAACCATCCGTGGACTGGAAGTAATTCGCGAACAAGGCAAAGGGCTGATTTCTTTTGTTGAATCGTACCGAAAACTAACACGACTGCCGCAACCCAATAAAAAAGTTTTCCCGATTAAAAACCTGGTTGACAATATTCGAATTCTTTCCGGTTCTTTTGAGAATGCAGAAAAAATAAAAATGAACTGTGAAGTTCATCCGCAAGAATTGGAAATTGTAGCCGACGAAAAACAAATTTCGCAGGTGCTGATCAACCTGGTAAAAAATGCATACCAGGCCAACGACAATAATGAAAATGCACAGGTTACAATAAAGGCAAGCATGAATCCCGAAGGCAGAGCGGAAATAAAAGTTTCCGACAATGGCCCGGGAATTTCAGCAGACTTGATGGATAAAATATTTGTGCCGTTTTTTACTACAAAAGAAGCCGGCTCGGGAATTGGATTAAGTATTTCGCGTCAAATTATGCAAATGCATGGAGGAAGCTTAAAAATTATTTCAAGTCCGGGAAAACGAACAATCGCAATACTAAGTTTTTAAACCACATCTACATACGTTTTGCTCACCCACTTTTCTTCCAGGTTAAGCTTATACCAACCATTTCGTTCCTCCTCTATAATAATTTCTGAACCGCGGGTTAGCGTATCAACAACATTATTGTTCGTACCCGGCCCAGTCCTTATATTCAGCACATTGGCAGTAATTTTTCCTTTTGTTACGTCTCTGGTATATTTTGCCGAAATCCAAAGTTCATCACTTGCATTAATTTTACACCAACCATTTTCTTCACGGAACGATTTTAACACCGATCCAAATTTTACCGGCTTCACCCCACCAGCCAGATTATAGCTTATTCCCGGTCCGCTTCGAACATTTAAGCGAGTGGCTGTAACACAAATGTACTTGTCAAAATCGTCGATCAACAGATGATCATCCGCATCGCCTGTAATTTCGCGAAGCAAGGGAATAAAGTTTGCTTCACAGGCATCAACCTTGTTGCCTCCGAAAAAAGCAGATCCCGGGCAACTTTTATTTCCGCCGGTTCCATTGTTACGTTTTCCCGTACTCAGGTTAAACCAGTGGTGGTACAAAATCGTGTTTGTATTCGGACTGATCCCAAACCGGATACACAGTGTTCCGGTTACCTGAACAATGGCTTCCCTTTGCACTGTGGTCATTTCATCACCTCCAACATCAAAATTTCCAATACTTTCAATACATACCGAGTTTGCATTTTTGCCTTTCATACAAGCCGGCGATCGCTCTATACTCCGCCCGGTTAAAATCATTCCATCCGGGAAAATGGTGAAATGCTGGCCAATATCGTTCCAGCCATTGTGAGTAACATGATAATTTTTCATGTTACGCTGAAGTTGAAAATGGTTATTCCCGTTAAAGTTTGAATAGTTTGGGCTATACGTATGATGTTGTTGAATAAAAAACACCGTTCGGTTAATGGTTTCACCGGTAATCCATTCTCTGAATTCATTGCTCTCCATCTTCAAAAATCCGAATTTCTTTTCCATGGTTGATTTATTAGGATTTGATTGAACTATTTTTACCTTAATAAGATACAAAATTTGTACAGAAATTAAAATTCTCATTGATGAGTGTACCATTTTCTATCATAAAATTATCCTTAGTAAAACAAAGGCTTATTTTGGTACTTATTCCACAAAAATTCTCCCTTAATTAATCTACTATCAAACAATGAATTACCTGTTGAGGGACAAATAAAAATCTTCTAAAATTTGCATATACCAAAGGTTACAGCTACATTTGACTATACAATACGAGTTCATTTAAATAGAAAAAGATATTGTCCGCATTGATTTTAAGTTGGTAAACTCAACAGAAAAAATTAAACCGAGTAAGCTCTTTTATGGTTGCTAAAACAGGCCTTGTAGTCCGTCATTTGACGGATGAGTCTTCGGACCGGTGGAAGTTTGATCAGCCGGGCGCTCAAATCCTGTTATACAGGGGTTTTACACAAACTAGATCGGTGCGGATTTTTTTTGTCTTATTTGAAACGTTTTACCAGAAAGAACAACACCAACAACACACTAATAAACACAGCTCCACGCCCTAAATAATCGCCATGTTTCACATAGAAAGTAAGCTCATTATTGGCATTTACTGTACCTTTTATCGCTGCTTCCTTCCACCAGGCAGTTGGCTGAATTACATCGCCACGCTGGTTTATAAAACACGAGGTTCCGGTGTTGGCAGCCCGGGCGATACTCCGGCGTGTTTCAATGGCTCGTAATTGCGAGAATAACAAATGTTGCTTGTACCCCCGTGAATTCTTCCACCAGCCATCGTTGGTAATAATAACTATCAGTTCGGCACCTTTTTTAACGTATTCAGTTACATACGCTCCAAATACCGACTCAAAACAAATAACCGGTGCAACCCGTGTTCCGCCTTCCAAAGTAAAATTTGAGGCTTCCTTTTGCTGTCCCAGCGTTCCGTATGCACCACCCAAATCAATCACAAAATCTTTTGCAAAAGGAAGGTGGCGCAAAAAAGGTGTTTTTTCAACGCCCGAAACCAGCTTTGTTTTATGATAGACCTGCGTTTGCCCCTCCCTGTTCAGATACAAGGCCGTATTAAACCGGTCATAAATTACACCGTCTTTATTTCGTGCCGTAATGGTTGCCTTCTCTTTGTTCGGATAAACTTTAAACGAAGAGACTCCAAAAACAGTCTCCGCCTTCTTAAACTTGTTTTGAAAGACATTAATTCTTTGCAAAAAGCCATTTGTTTTAAAACTGTCTTCGTTCCAGTACCACTGATTTTCAAACACGGTTTCCGGGCCAACAATAATATCCGTTTCATCAGTTGTTACTTCACCTGCCAAACGAAGAAAGTTCTCCAGTTTATCGGTTTCGGCATCCATATCGAATTGTTCACCATACGGATCGACATTGGGCTGAACAATAGCAATGGTTTTTGGATTTGCAGCTTCTTTATAAGATGAATACATAACCATGGAAAAGAACAACGGAACAACCAGCAAAATCAGAAAAATAACCAGGTTGATCCGATACACTCTGTTATATTGTTTTTGCCGGATTGTTAAAGCAAGGCGGAATGCCAAAATATTCAGGGCTAAAATCCAAAACGTCCCGCCAAATGTTCCGGTATATTCGTACCATTGAATAATTTCTACATGCCAGGCCAACCCACTTCCCAGTTGCAGACATGGCCATTCAATATCCCAGTTGAACTGAAAATACTCCAGCGAGATCCAGAAAACAACCAACGCAATATAGCCCAGCCGTGAAGAATGGTTCCGGCGAATGGAGTGTGCCGCCCACCAAACCAGCGACATAACAAATGCATTCAGCACCATTGCCGTTCCAACTCCGGAAACGGATACTTTAGCCATCCACCAGGATGATGCTATGTTCCAGACTAAAAAAGTAAGAAAAGTATACCCCCAAAACGAAGCCACGGGGAAAGTGGTTTTGTATTTTAAAAAGTAATTATCGAGGATAAGCAGTGGTACAAAAGCAACAAATAACACCCACCCGGGAAGCCCCAACCAGGGAAAACTGAGCAGAATGCCCGAAAGCAGAGAAAGCAGTAAACGATGTATCTGTTTCAAATCACCTTAAATTTATGACTCCAGAACCTGCGAATACGTACCTATTTTCTTTTTCTTCGTACGTTCGAAAACAAAATCGATTTTTCCAACCACCAAACCACCCCACCAGGCCTGATTTACAATTACCGGCTTTCCGGCTTTGTTTTTTGTTTCAATGGGTTTTTCAAGGTACGTATGTGTATGTCCGCCAATTATCAGGTCAGTCATCGAAGTTTCTGCAGCCAGAACCATATCGCTTACGGTACTATTCCGGTACTTTAATCCCAGGTGAGAAAGACAAATAACCAGGTCGCAGTTCTTCTCGTTTTTCAAAAAGTTTTCCATTTTTTGTGCTACAGCTACAGGTTCGTTGTAAACCGTATTTTCGTAGTGCATTTGGCCCACCAAACCTTTTAATTCAATACCTACTCCATAAATCCCGATAGTAATGCCCGAACGTTTAAAAACTTTATACCCCGGAAATTTCCCATCAAGAATGGTATCTGAAAAATCGTAATTCGAATTTATTAACGGGAACTGTGCGTTTGGCAATGGATCGAGAATTCCCTGCAAACCATTGTCAAACTCGTGGTTTCCAATGGTTCCGGCATCGTATCCGGCGGCACTCATTACCTTCAACATCAGCTCGCCCTTAAAATAGTTGAAATAAGGCGTTCCCTGAAACATGTCTCCTGCATCAAGCAACAAAGTATTTGGATTTTTTTCGCGTTGAATTTTTGCCAACCGGGCTATCCGGGCCAATCCACCTTTGTTGGCATAACGTTCGTTGGTGCCTGTAAAGGGTTCGATATGACAATGCATGTCGTTGGTGTGCAAGATGGTGATTGTGGTGTAATCGTTGTTTGCCAAAACCGAAAAGGGAACCGCCCCCAAGGCAATTCCGGCAGTACCAGTTGCAACATTCCGGATGAAAATCCTTCTGTTTATTTTTTTTGTATTCATGCTCAAACCCTTACTAATTCAATTCAAAATTGTAACAATTATTCTCGAGGTCTGCTTCTATTCAACGATAAACCGCCCATCGATTTTTGCAGTCAGTTTCTCGTTGTTTTTCTGTTTCTCTTCGAGACTGGAAATTATGGCGTCACGTATTTTAAACTTGCTATTTATAAATTGCTTTCTACCTTTTAGTACGTCCAGACCATCTCCGCCATTGGCTACATAATCGTTGGTTACCAGCCAGTATTTTTCCTGTTCGCTGATAGGCTTGCCTCCAATGGTTGCATCTTTTGCTTTTCCTTCCGATATTTTAAAACGTGCTCCGCCCAGACTATCGCCGCCCTTTGCGGCCACATAATCCAGAAACTCCTGCGTTTGTTTACCATCCAGTTCCAGAAAAACCATCTCGTTTTCAAAAGGCATCAGCTCAAATATCTTTCCAACGGTAATTTCACCTTCGGGCAATGATGTGCGAATTCCGCCATAATTAAAAAACGAAAGGTCGGGAACAATTCCCATCTCTTGTGCCTTTGCAACATTTCCTCCTTCATTCAGCAATAAATCACCCAGAAAATTTGTTAAAAAACTCTCCGGTTTTCCCTTTGTCATCTCAACTTCAGAGAACGAAATCACCCGATTCATATCCTTTTCCAGTATATTTTTATAGGGCAAATAAAGCCGAACAATACTGCTATCCAGCACATTCTGTTCTTCTGTCACAGAAATGTTCTGAATTTCATAACTTTTTTGAACAAAATGGTTTTTACACGAAACCGCAATTAAAACCCAAGTTATCAACAACGTATAGCTGAAAGATTGTCGCATGAATGAAATAATGTTTTAAAAGTTACATTTATTTTAGCACCACAGTTGTTTATTAACAGAAATAGGAGCCTTTATGTTTGTTTCAAAACTACATATAAAATTAGTTGCCAAAGTAAAATTTATGTTTTTTTTGGCATTTATTATATTACCCTTTTTACTGGCGGCGCAAACCCAGGAAGTAGTGGCGCAGAAAGGCGATGGAATTTACCGGCTGTTAACCCGGCATGGCTATTCGGTTTCGGAAACCATGGACGATTTTATAAAATTAAACGAAAATGCTCTGGGCAAAAATAACTCGCTTATTGCCGGTAAAAAATACAAGCTGCCCGAAACCGAAAAAACAACACCCGCGACAACTGAGAAAGCTCCCCCGGCAAAGGGCAAAGGCAAAGTGGTACGTTACGAGATTTTTGGAGAAGAATTTGCCAATGTTGAAATTACCAGCAGCGAGCTTAAAGGCGCGGTGTATTATTTAATGAGCGGACACGGCGGCCCCGATCCGGGAGCTGTTGGAAAATACAACGGACACCAGATTTGCGAAGATGAATACGCCTACGATGTTACCTTGCGGCTGGCACGTAACCTGATTTCGGAAGGCGCAACGGTGTACGTGATTACCCGCGATCCGAAAGACGGAATAAGGGACGATATGTATTTAAAAGCCGATAAAGACGAGGTGTGCTACCCCAACCTGAAAATACCGCTAAACCCTACCAGGCGTTTACGCCAACGCACGGATGCGGTAAATAAACTCCATGCAAAACACAGGGGCTCGTTTCAGCGGATGATTGCCATCCATGTGGATTCAAGACCCGTGCGTGAAAATATCGATATCTTTTTTTACCACGACAAACGCAGCAAAACAGGGAAAAAAGCCGGAAACATACTGCGCGAAACCATTGAAGCCAAATACCGCGAACATCAACCCAACCGGGGATATACAGGAACGGTATCGGACCGTAATTTATACGTGGTAAGAAATACCTACCCCACTGCACTTTTTATTGAGCTGGGCAACATGAACCACCAACGCGATGTAAAACGCCTGGTGCTTCCCGAGAACCGCCAGGCGGTTGCCAACTGGTTAAACGCCGGTTTGATTAAAGATTTTAAAACCAACAAATAGTCTTTGCAAAAAAACGCCAGATACTGCGTTATTCTCGTTTTTGAAACAGTCATTTACAATTAGTGGATCACCCGTAAAATCTGGTGGATTTACAATTTTAGGATAGTTTTTTGCTTCTTTCTTTTATTGTGAAGAAGTAGGTTAATTCAGAATGAAAGTACGGATTAGTTTCAAGTTTCCTTTCCCTGCCGGGGGCATTCATCTTTGGTTTGATCCAAAGACGAATCAGAAAGATCAAGGCTGCTTTTAAGTCAGTTCTGCAAATCTTTGCAGCTTCAGCCCAGGGTCGTCTTCTGAATGTGAAGCCTGAACTTACAGATACGAAACAGGATATTCTGGTTTTTCGGAATTGAAAAGGCTCCGATCCCTCGAAGGGATCGGAGCCTTTTTTTTACGACCAACTGACCAACTGACCACTGACCACTGACCACTGACCACTGACCACTATTCCTCCTCTTTATCCTTTTGATTGCGGCCGTTGCGCTGGCTGAGGCGGGTATTGTATTTATCGATCCGTTCGTTCAGCTCGCCCACA
>JAPOHD010000050.1 GCA_026671195.1 Draconibacterium aestuarii
TAGAATTTATTACTTTCATAACTGGTATTTTGTAGCAACACCAATTTAGGTGAAAGTACCGAAGCTGTAAAGCATTCATTTGAATAGTTTTACAGCTTTTTTTCAACAATACTTGCGGATTTTAGGTTGAATCGGGCGACAAAGTAGTGAGTCGGTACGCGCTTCTTATTTTCAACGAAATAGAGAACATCGCGCAGTTTGGAAAGTAGAGCTTTTTTATTCATGAATTCAGATCAAAAACAATGAAGAATTTTGTTAGTACAATTATAGGATTCTCGCTCAAAAACAGACTCTTTGTTTTGCTTATGACAGGAGTGCTGATAGCAGCAGGAATCATCAGTTACACAAACACGCCCATTGAGGCGTTTCCCGATGTAACCAACTCGAAAGTGAGAATTATCTCGCAGTGGCAGGGCCGCAGTGCCGAAGAAATTGAAAAGTTTGTTTCGCTCCCGATTGAAGTGGAACTAAACTCGGTTCCCGGGAAAACAAATATTCGGTCGATTTCGCTTTTTGGATTGTCGGTGGTTACCGTTTCGTTTGGCGACGACATGGACGAATTTAAAGCCCGACAGCTGGTAATGAACGGCATGGCCAACCTCGATCTTCCTGAAGATGTTGACGTGGAAATGGAACCCTCCAGCGGGCCTACCGGAGAGATTTTCCGTTACATTCTGCGATCAAACACCAAGTCGGTTCGCGAGTTAAAAACCATTCAGGACTGGGTGGTCGACCGTCAACTGCGATCGGTAAGTGGTGTGGCCGACATCGTAAGTTTTGGCGGCGAAGTAAAGGTTTACGAAATTGCTGCCAACCCGGTTTTGATGCGCAAATACGACATCACCGCCCTCGAATTGTTTGAGGCCATGGAAAACAGCAACATCAATGTTGGAGGCGATATCATCCGTAAAAACGACCAGGCTTTTGTGGTTCGCGGACTCGGATGGCTGGAAAACATCGACGAAATTGAAAATGTAATTATCGACAACATCGACGGCACGCCAATTCTTGTAAAAGACGTAGCCGACGTACACGAAACTTTTGCTCCGCGACTGGGGATTGTTGGGTTGGATGACCAGCCCGACCTTGTTCAGGGAATTGTTGTGATGCGCAAAAACGAAAATCCGGGAGAAGTGATCGATCGGCTAAAAGTCAAGATTGATGACCTGAACACCCGAGTTCTGGAAGACGACGTGCAAATTGAGACTTTTTATGACCGGGAGGAACTGATCAACTTCACCACCAAAACGGTTCTCACCAACCTTGCAGAAGGAATTTTCTTTGTGGTGATTTTCGTGTTGCTATTTATGGCCAACTGGCGAACTACGCTAATGGTTGTTATTGTTATTCCACTTTCGTTACTGTTTGCATTTGTAATGATGCGTGCGAAGGGAATGTCGGCCAACCTGCTTTCGTTGGGAGCCATCGACTTTGGAATAATTGTAAACGGTGCAGTGGTAATGATCGAAGGCATTTTTGTGATGCTCGACAAGCAGGCAAAAAAACTGGGCATGGAGCGCTTTAACAAGCTGGCCAAAATGGGTCTTATCAAACGCAAAGGTTCTGAATTGGGGAAAAGTTTGTTTGCTTCGCAGCTGATTACGATTCTGGCACTGGTACCTATTTTCGCTTTCCAGGAAGTAGAAGGAAAAATGTTCTCACCACTCGCCTACACTTTTGGATTTGCGTTACTGGGCGCGCTCATTCTTTCGCTTACGCTGATCCCCGTTTTAGCAAGTATCCTGCTCCGGGTAAATGTACAGGACAAAGACAACCGTTTTGTGCGTTTTGTGCAGAAAAGCACGTACAACACTTTTTTGCTGGCTTTCAGGAATAAAACACAAACCATCATAATGGCCGGACTCATGTTGGTGGCATCGATTGTGGGTGTTGCCAAAATGGGATCGGAATTTTTGCCGCAATTAAACGAAGGAGCGCTTTATGTTCGCGCCATGATGCCCATGAGTTCGAGCCTCGAACAATCATACGAACTTACACAAAAAATCCGCAAAGATCTGCGCAGCTTCCCCGAAGTAAAAAGCGTACTATCGCAAACCGGTCGGCCGAACGACGGAACCGATCCAACAGGATTTTTCAATATCGAATTTCATGTGGAGTTGCATCCTCATAATACCTGGGAGCGAAAAATTACAAAAGATGAACTGGTGGAAGAAATGGACGATTTACTGACACAATACCAGGGAATCGGGTTCAACTTCTCGCAACCGATTATGGACAATGTGGAAGAAGCGGTTTCGGGAGTAAAAGGTGCACTTGCCTTAAAAATTTATGGCAACGATCTGGAAGAACTGGAAGATTACGCACTTCAATCCTTTAAAATTTTAAATGGTATTGAAGGTGTTACCGATTTGGCAATTGTTCAGTTGATGGGGCAACCGGAAATCAGAATAAAGCTCGACGAGCAGAAAATGGCGCTACACGGCGTTACCACTGCCGATGCCAACTCTGTAATTGAAATGGCCATTGGCGGAAAAGTTGCCACCGAGTTGTACGAAGGCGAACGTAAATTTGATGTGCGTATTCGTTACCAGGAAGATTATCGCAAGGACGAAAACGACATTGGCGACATTATGGTGCCAACCCTGAATAATACACATGTGGCCTTAAAAGAAATTGCCACCATAAGCACCACAACCGGTCCGGCTTTTATTCATCGCTCGGACGGCGAACGCAACATTGCCGTAACTTTTTCGGTGCGCGGACGCGACTTGGGAAGTACCATAAAAGAGGCGCAACAAAAATTCAACGAGCAGGTTCAGCTTGGTCAAGGTATGCACGAGGAATGGGCCGGCGAATTTGAAAACCTCGAACGCGCACAGAAGCGTTTGGCACAGGTTGTACCTATCGTATTTTTACTAATATTCCTGGTATTGTATGCAACATTCAGCAACATGCGCGATGCCGGAATTGTAATTTTAAACGTTCCTTTTGCCTTGATTGGCGGAATATTTGGATTACACCTGATGGGCATTAATTTTAGTATCTCGGCTGGAGTTGGCTTTATTGCACTTTTTGGTATTTGCGTTCAGAATGGCGTGATTCTGATTTCCAAATTCAAGCAAAACCTGCAGGAAAAAATGAAATTAGACGATGCCATAAAAGATGGTGTAAAAGAGCGGATTCGCCCTGTGTTGATGACCGCTTCAACCGACTTTGTTGGTTTAATTCCGGCGATGATGGCTACCGGGATTGGCTCGGAATCGCAAAAACCACTGGCAACAGTAATTGTTTGGGGAGTAATTTCAGGAACTATTTTAACCCTGTTCGTTTTCCCGATTATGTTCCGGTTCTTTTATAGAAACCGCTAGTTTTTAATTACTACAATATATAGTAAGAGGCTGTTCTGCAAATGTTGAACAGCCTCTCTTTTTATTTATTTTGTTGAACCTTCTCATACTGCCTCCGTTTGCGTAGAGCCCACCAATAAAAACCGGGAGGTGCAAAAACAAAGGTTGGTACAGTAGAAATGAAAGGTTCAGGAGTTCCTTTTAACGAATGCATTCCATAAGTAAGCAGCGATGTTAAAATTGTTGGAACAAAAACAGCCAGAATCAGCGACTGGTTTCTGTTCAAAAATTTCAGCGCCAGATTCTCGGCAATTTTGGTCATTACACCGCCAATAAAAAAAGTGTATACAGCTTGTTTGGAAGCGGCAATTAGTGCAAGTTGCCAGCCGTAACTATAGTTAACGGCAAAAACAATGGCTCCCAGAAAGAATGCCCCGGCTGTACCCATCTTCACATCGAAAAAGGGATTCTTCCCCAACTTATTTTCCATTCTCATGCCGCGAAATTAGCCATTGCAGAATGATCTGCCAAATACAAAATCCGGTCATAGACTAAATTCACAGATGCTTCAGATTAAAACAGAAGGACAAAGCACAGAACTCTGCTTTCTAAAGTTTGTTTACTTTAAATGAGTAGTTAATATTTTTATCATCGGATATCCAAAAAACATAAACTCCGGATTTTAACACATCCATATTAAAACTTGAGATGTAATTTTTTTGTATAATTTCCTGCCCTGTAATGGAAAAAACCCGGCATCTTACTGGCTGATCAAAATAAATAGTTCCGTTTTCTATTTTAGGAACAAATTGCTTTTTATCCAATTTCTCATTGATTCCGACAACCACAATTGGTGAATCGATCGCTTCGGTAATGCTTTCTTCGCTAAAATCCTGTGTTTCTCCGGACTCTACGCTCAGGTTTCCATGCGGCCCCACGCTACGAATTGTATAACCCGGAGTGGTATCATAGGTTAACGTATCGGTAAAATGGGCGAGCGTATTAAAACCAATGGCCGAACCATTGGCATAAATAACATAACCAACTGCATCATCAATCACTTTCCAGTACAGATAATTTCCATCCAGATGCTGCCAACCTGGAGCAGCCGGTGCAACAACCATAGAAACCGGATCGAAAGCGGAACTTGAAACCTTTCTGTAAATTTTAGAAAGCAGTAAATTATTGTTTACATCAGAAGTGGTTAACTGCATACTCCAGTCTGCCCGGCCGCTAACATCAACAAGTTCCGAGCCATCTGCATTCACACTTTTGTATTCGGCAAAGCTGGCGCTTGATTCGTTACCACCCCATTCGTCCCATCCTTTTGAATTGATGTGATCGCCGAGGCGGCAATTCAGAAACACCGAGCCACATTCGGGCTGCCACGGGCGCCCCAGATAAACACTTCCGTTGGCTATATCATCGGCAGCAAGAATATCACAATCTTTAAATACAAAACCATAACGAAGCGTTTTCCCGGAAGACAGGGTTGCGATGTATGGAACATCTTCAGGGGCTGTAATATGTCCGCTGCGATTGCTTATGAGATTACACTGGTAGAAATAACAGGTTCCGCCGGCATAAATAAAATCAACACCACCTTCAATATCGCTTCTGAAATAAAAGTACCGCCGTCCTTTTTTAGTACGATGTGTATCCTGGTTACCCAGTATTTTACAATTTTTAATCACCTGCCCGTCACGACTTTGATACAAGGCAACAGCCTGTGCATCGGTGTATGGATTTTTTATGGTAATATTTTCCATATAAAACCCGGGCGAAGTAACAGTCATGGTCGGGCAGGTTGTTCCACCGGCAGTTATTGTTCCTTTCCCCGGATAGGTAATTTCTTTGCCAACATAATCATCCCAGGTAATAATTACACTGTCTACATTTTCGCCAATCAAACTGACTACCTTGTCAGTAGACTGGTATTCAGAACCAACAAATACCTTTTCTTCATACACTCCTTTTTTTATGAAAATAGTAGTTCGTGCCAGATCTTCAGAAGCTGCTTCAATGGCCTCGTTAATGGTGGTAAAGTCGCCGGTTCCGTCTTTGGCAACCACAAAATCGTGCACTTTCAGAACAGAAATGGTAAAATCAAGATCAATATCTTCGCCTACCAAACTATTCAGATACACTTCCAGACAGGTATATCCCGATTGTGTTTTTTTATTGCGGTCATCAGGATCGGTTGGATCCAGACCATTTGTTGTTTCCCATTCATCATCCATTCCATCATTATCGGCATCGGTAATTGTATCGTAGGTATTGTACTCCGGATACCCGCCTACATCCGATGGTTTGTCGATTATTCCCAGTCCTTCGCCAAGACTGCCGCCGTAGGTAGCTACGCCATTCGTTACCTCATAAATAATCCTTCTGCCAACTGTGTCGCGCGGAAAAGCACCGACGCCTGACAACACACTTTCATAGGCTTCCTGTGCAGTTTCTATCTTCAGATCATATGGCACTTCAAACGGTTCAGTGGCTATTAATTCTGATTTATCAATGCCCTTATCCTCGTAATAATGAGCGTCGAGGCCAATTGTATTGTCTTCATTTTTATCCGCATTTGCTACTCCTTCCATGTAGTTTCCACTCATGTACCATTTGGCAATCTTTGAGGTTGTTTGTTCGGAATGAAACGATGATTGTACAAAATAGGAAGACTTAGTTCCCGGACGAGCAGGCCCGGGTTTATAATAGTTATTGATCATATTACAATGATGAGACTGCCCCGAATGATCCAAATCCCCGCCATAAGCAGAATTTTCCTTACCCCAGTTATAATTCACATTATTTACATAATCCGATAGCACATTTATATCGTTGCTGCGAGCCCCGTTAAAACGTGGAGTGCGGTTATAATTATTGGCCAATAAATTGTGATGATAGGTACAGGTTTGCCCTCCCCACTGACTGCCATAACCTCTTTGCCCTTTACCATGCCCTGCATCATAAAGTCCTTCGTGCACCAGGCACCACTGAACTGTTGTCAGGGTATTATCGTAAATGGTCATATTTTCTTCACCCGACCAACCAAAAGTACAGTGGTCGATAATCCAGTTGCTGCCGTTTTCAATTCCGATCGAACCACCTTCGATAAATTCAGTGCTGTCATTTTCCAGCTCCTTTAACCCGATTCGAAAACGAAGGTGCCGTATAACCAGGTTTTTACTTCCACCGAAATTACATTTTGCACCTCTGACACAAATCCCGTCACCAGGCGCAGTTTGTCCGGCAATGGTTAATCCTCGCGTACGACTACTGCGTAATTGGGTAACCAGATTAATCACTCCGGAAACACGGAAAACAATGGTTAAGGGCTCATTGGAATATTGTTTCAAAGCCCACCGAAAACTGCCTTCGATGGTTCCGTCGGTGTCATCTTCAAGGTTCGTAACTGCCACTACTTTTCCACCTCTCCCACCTGTTGCCCACATTCCATAACCTTCGGCAGTTGGGAAAGCAGGAGTTTGAGCAAAAGTCATAAAACTACTCACAAGTAGTAATCCCAGGATAAAGAGTTTTCTGTATATTTTTGCTGAATTGAATCTTACTGTGCTTCGTATCATTGTTTCATATTTTTCGTTCTCAATATTGTAATCGTTTACATAAGTAGATAATAATAGAAAAATATCCAACATATAATGTATATAATTTTGTTTCCATTAGAACACATCACATTCAAAAATCGCCCTACAACACTACCTATCAACACATTATACAATACCCAATTAATCAATATGATTTGGTTCTCTTCTTTTACAGATATTCGAGTTAAAAAGTTATCATCATGATAGAACAAATGCGATATTGAATTCTATATTCTGCTATTTTAGAAGCCCCCACAGCTAAACACTAAAACAACACATCTTACCAAACAGTGCTTACACCCTAACTTGCAGCCCATACACATTTATACACTCTCCAAATATTTACAAAAAAAGCGAAACCAACAAAGCATAAATCATGCATGTAATCGTTTACATCACAGGAATGAACTACCCCGCTGCAAGCAGACGGGGTATCAGAAGAGTGCCAACTGCTGAGCTTTGTGCAAAGTCTTATATTCCTTTTCGATCCCTTGTTCTCTGACATATTTGGAGATAGTGTCTTCATTGC
>JAPOHD010000051.1 GCA_026671195.1 Draconibacterium aestuarii
ATAAGGAAAAACAGGCAAGTTTTTTACACCCTTATGAAAAGAATGGTTCAGACACGAATAAACAGCTTTGACAGTAGTAAAAAACACAACGGAGTTACGCCGGGCGGATGGGTGAAATATAGCTGAGTTATTACTATATATATAAGTAGTTTGGTTACTCATTAAATATGATTCTCGATAGTAAATAGCCGGGTTCAGCAAAACTAATACGTCCATTGCATTAATTGGGTGCTTGCAATAGCGGCATAAGTTCCGAGTGCATATCCTAAAACGGCAAGCAGAACTCCAACCGGAGCTAGCGCGGTACTGAATGCAGAAGCAACAATGGGAGCAGAAGCCGCACCCCCAATATTTGCCTGGCTTCCTACAGCCACAAAAAAGAAGGGAGCTTTTATGAGTTTGGCAACTAACAATAGTATTGAAATGTGCACTATCATCCAAATCACCCCAATCATAAAGAAGTGTAAATTGGAAAATGCCTCAAGAAGATTCATCTTCATTCCAATGGTAGCAACCAGTACATATATAAAGATACTTCCAAACCTGGAGGCACCTGCTCCTTCATAACGTTTCAGTTTTGTAAACGAGAGGACAAGACCTATTGTTGTTGCAATTACAATGAGCCAGAAAAAGCCGGATGTAAGCGAATTCAAATTGTATTTAGTTAGAAATTCGTGGTGCATTTCCATTCGAGGCGCAATAAAGTCGGCAAATAAATGAGCAATTGCGGTGGCACCAAAACCGATGGCAAGAATCACAAACAAATCTGTAGTTGATGAAATTTTAGCAATTGACGCCCTGTAAGTCTCCACACGAGTCTTTAATTCATCGATGGAAGAATTGTCTGCCTTTAGTCTTTTATCTATCTGATGATACCTTCCTGCACCATATAATAATACTCCCATCCATATATTTGCCACCACAACATCAATAATAATAAAGGAAGAGAATAAACTGTCGCTACAATTGTATATTTCTTTCATTGCTGTTTGGTTGGCACCGCCACCAATCCAACTTCCGGCAATGGTTGACAAGCCCCGCCATATTTCTTCGCCGGGCAATGCTTCCTTTATTTCCGGAAACATTAAAGCCGAGAGCCATAAAGCAACGGGAGCACCAATTACAATTCCTACGGTTGCCGTTAAAAACATGATTAATGCTTTGGGACCAAGATTTAAAACCCCTTTTAAATCGATACTTAGACAAAATAATACCAAACTTGCCGGAAGCAGGTAACGCGACGCCACAAAATAAAGTTGCGATTCTTCGGGTGACACCAGGTTTAATGGCCAGTTTAGAAAACCTGGAATAAAATAACATAGCAACAGAGGTGGAACATAGGTATAAAACTTCTTCAGATATTTATTTGAACTTGAAGATGTTACGAAAATCATGGCCAGTATAAGCATTAAAAGACCAAAAATAACTGCATCGTTTTTTATTTCCATTCGTTCCTAATTTTTGCGGTTTCAATATAATATATCATACAAATACGAACGCAAACATAAATTAAAATTGTTGATTTGAATAATAAAATCGGCTATTTGTATAATTCCAAATTTCCCCCCAAATAATAAATAAAATTCTTGAAGTTGACTATCCCCGTGGCAGAGCCAAGGGGTATTACACCAACTTCATTTCAGCTAAAATGCTGAAAACCGAATTTTCTTTATTTCACCCCTCTGGCAGCCTTAAAGGCTGCCATCTCCCCTCGACAAGGGAGAAAAAGCGGAACCCCGAGGCAAAGCCACGGGGAATTATTCAGATTAAAAAGTAAAGCAAAATATTGAATCACCCAAAATGGATTTCGTTATTTCATAAATTCCCCCATTTGTTGCATTCTAGTTACTCCTTAAACTCAGTAGTGTCCGAGTAAAATTTGAAAGATTCCTCCCTGTTAGTCGACGGATCGGAATGACAGGCTTTAGGAGGCGTTCGTTGTCATTCTGAGCATAATGCAATGAAACGCAACCTGTCTACCGACAGACAGGGAATCTTTTTCATAAATCGTTTATTAATCGGTTGCCAGTGACTTAAAATAATAAAAGCCTCTCGTTACAATACGAGAAGCTTTTATTTCTGTCATAGGAAACCTGTTATTATAACATTAGGTAGAATTCAAATTTCCCTTTCGACATTAAGTAATACATTCCTATTTTAAGAATAATTCAATTACCGGAATCTCAACATTTGGCTTATTTACCGGCAAAAGCAAATTTATATCATTTTCGCTGGTTTCCTGCGCCACCCAGTGACCATAAGGTTTACCAATTTTTATTTCGGAAGCGTCGTGCAGAAACTGTGCATATTTCACCTTATCACCAAAATCACGCATTAAAAAATTTTGCATCGGGTAGTCGAGAAGATGTACATACAAACGATTGGTTTTAGGATTGTATGTTAATAATGTATTGTCGGGAGCCACAAACTCGTCGGGCGCTTGAGTGCATCCATAAACAGACCGGCCATTAAATTTCATCCACTCTCCCATTTCTGCCAGAGCTTTGTCGGCACGATGATCAAAAGTTCCGCGGGCGGTAGGGCCTACATTCAACAACAGGTTACCCCCTTTACTTACCGACTCTATCAATAATACTAAAAGTTGTTTGTTGTCTTTCCAGGTATGTTCGTCGCGGTAATACCCCCACGAACCAGAAAAAGTCTGACAGGTTTCCCATGGGATACGAACCCCATTTTCTTCGGGCCACTTTTGCACTTTAAATTGTTCGGGTGTTGTGAAATCCCATCCACCCTGATAATCTTTTAAATCCAAACGGTCGTTTACCAATATCCCAGGTTGAAGTCTGCGAACCATTTTAATGAGCTCTTCCGACCCCCAATCGTCATGATCTTTGCCAAACTTGCCCGGGAAAGAATAATCGAGCCACAGCACATCAACCTTGCCATAATTTGTTAATATCTCGCGCACCTGGTTTTTCAGGTATTCACGATAAATACTCATATCGCGTCCTTTGTTTAGCTCATCGTATTCTTCCTGTGTATTTGCACTTTGCGGATGAACACGATCGATCGTATATTCGGGATGGTGCCAGTCTATTAATGAATAATAAAAACCAATCCCCAATCCTTCGGCACGGAAAGCATCTACCCACTCTTTAATAATATCCTTTCCGTAGGGAGTATTCATTACATTATAGTCATTAAACTCCGAGGCAAACATATTAAAACCATCGTGGTGCTTGGTTGTAATAACCGCATATTTCATTCCTGCGGCTTTTGCCTTTTTTGCCCAGTCAGCCGGATCGAACATATCAGGATCGAACACATCAAAATACTTTTGATAATCTTCATCTGAAATCCGCTCGCGTTTTTTCACCCATTCGTGGCGTGCAGCCTGCGCATATATTCCCCAATGAATAAACATGCCAAATCGGGCTTCGGTCCACCATGCCAATCGTTCTGTTTTTTCCTCTTCCGTTTCGCTCCAGATTTTCTTTTGTGAAAAAGAAGTTTGACTTATTAAAGTCATTACTAAAACAACTACTAATAGTTTTTTCATTTTTATTGATTTAGGTTATTCTTTATTCAGTAATTATATCAAATTCAGCGATTCCAACTCTGTCATTTTCGCTGGTCGAAGTTAAAGCTCTGAATTTAATAAATCGTCCTGTTGTTGTGTTAAATTCTTTTTTCTGCCAAACAGGACTGTTTTTTATATTTGAAAATTCGCCTGAAGATACAGGTTTCCCCCAGCTTTTACCATTTTGACTAACATACAGCTCGTAATTGATTATAATATCCGGATCCCAACGCCCCTGATCTGGTAAATATTTGAAGCCAGTTAAATTTAATATCTCGCCTAAATCGACTATAAAATCAACGGGTTTCTGTTTAGATACACTCCACGCCGTTTGAGGATCTCCGTCGAAAATAACATCCGAACGTTCCTCATTCTTATACTCACCGGCCATTCCCCAATTTGTTTTGGGCACATCAAATTCAGCCAAGGTAACCGGGCTTAGTTTGTTTTCTTCAACATCAACAACAATTGCTTTAACAGTTGCTTTAGTTTGCAATTTAAATTCTCCCGTATATTTATTCGATTTTGAAGTTGGTTCTGTTCCATCGAGCGTATAATGTATATCCAGTCCTTGATCAAAAGCTTGGATAGAAACCATACCATCCTTGCTACGGATAATTTGTGGTTCAACAATAACTTTAGGAGCTTTGTATAATTCAATGTTAGAAATAACCGGACATGCTTTTGCATCAAGAACATTTAAACGAATCTTGGTTGCTTTAAATTCCGGTAAACGCAGAATTCGTTTTCCCCCGATTGTAGTTTCCGATGCCACTTCTTTCCATACATTATTCGTATAGGCTTCAACAGTGAATTTTTTCACACGCTGCCCCAACCGAATATCCTCCTGAACAAGCAGACGATTCATTTCCGTTTCTGCACCAAGATCGATACTTATTGAGGCTTTCACAACTCCATCATCAGTTGTCCAATAAGTGTCAGCATTTCCATCGGTTACATTTTCAGCTTTGTATTTTTTTGCATTTCCTCGAATGTTTGTAGCCTCAGCCTTTTTACCCGCTGCCAGATTGTTTGCGAAATCGGCTTTTATTGCTGCCGCCAGTTTTAAAATCTGCTCTTCATCTTTCTCGTGAATTAAACCTCGGGTATCAACCGGAAAATTAATCAGTAACGAAGAATTTTGTCCTATACTATTATAATAGATATCTAGAAGTTGCGGTAGTGTTTTAACTTTGTGATCTTCGTATTTGTGGTAGTACCACCCCGGGCGGATAGAAACATCTGCCTCGGGAGCCACCCAATGCGTGCCGTTCTCTTGCCCCATGCTGTACTTCCCTGAATATTCCGGCATTCCGCCATAAATCTCGTCGCGCATTAAGTTCGACCAGGTTGTTGGATAAGCAAAACCGTGCTCGTTACCCACCCAGCGAACATCAGGGCCCGCATCAGAAAAAATTACTGCGTTGGGCTGTAATTCACGAATTATTTTGTACGTATTTTCCCAATCGTAATAAGTTAGTTTATCCACACGACGCTCTTCGTTGGCCCCCCCGTAGTAACCGGTACCTCCATTTGCTCCATCAAACCAAACTTCGAAAACATCACCATAGTTGGTCATTAACTCACTTAACTGGTTTCTGAGATATTCAATGTACTTTCCATTTCCATATTCTGCGTGATTACGATCCCATGGCGAAAGATAAATGCCAAGCTTTAATCCATACTCCTTGCAAGCATCGGACAGTTCCTGGACAACATCGCCCTTCCCATCTTTCCAGGGTGAGTTTTTCACCGAATGTTCGGTATATTCCGAAGGCCATAAACAAAATCCGTCGTGATGCTTCGCGGTTATAATTATTCCTTTCATACCGGCTTCTTTACAAACACGTGCCCATTGCCGGCAATCCAGTTCTGTTGGATTAAACAACTCGGGACTCTCGTCACCCATTCCCCACTCCATATCTGAAAAGGTGTTCATGTTAAAATGCACAAAAGCATAAAACTCCATCTCGTGCCAGGCCAGTTGGCGTTCCGACGGCAACGGCATAACAGGTTCGGGTGGTGCAACCTGAGTGCACGAAAAAGTGATTAAAACAATTAGTAGCGACAGTATTCGATTTATCATATCTTTATAGTTTGTGATTATTTTAATAACTCTGTAAATATAAAACGATTTTTTATAAATGTATTTTTTTTGAGCTCAAATATCTCTACAATCCGATTCAAGATTCACTACTTTTCCAACAAAAAACCTTATTCAATATCAGGTGATCTAAAATCTACTATTTCCCACCCCAAACATAATAAACATAAGTTAACTATGATAAATGTATGGTCATACATTCTCAGTTTACTGCCTAAAACCTTTACAAATACCAATCAAAATCAATAAAAAGTTCACTATTCATAGAATAATACTTATAAGTATTTATTTTTTCACTGCAGGACATTTGTCCCACTATGAAACAACACAACAACAACATAACAACATATACCTCGCTGTTTTTATGACACTTACAAAACAAGGCATAACAATTGTATACATTTACAAGAACGTACTAAACATTAAAAAGGTGCAACATGGACAAAATGCAAAACAAAGTTAAATTTGGATTTTATGTTATTAAGTCATAATTTGCATAACGTAATTTATTGATTCTGAAATTTAACGAGGATAAAAAATAAGGGGTTATTTAAGTCTTTCCGAGAATTTCATATCAAACATTTATTAGCAATCATGCAAAAACCCATATGTATATGCATATGGCTGTATGGTATGTGGTGCTTCAAATTTTAAGTGTTAAAATATGTAAATATTTAAATCAAACGATATGAAAACATTTTTACCCAAGCGATTTTTTACACGAACTCTACTGATGGGGTTGGTGTTTTTGTTATTAGGACTTAGTGAGAGTTTTGGACAAGTATTTGATGGAAATTATGAATACGATGATCTATTAGGAATACAAAGCGACACCATAGATGCCAGTGCTTCGGGAACATGTGAAGTTAATACAATATGGGCAACTCTTTTACCCACCAATGACAGTCTTTTAATTGGTGTTCGGAATGGTAATAACGGGAATGCCATATTTCGGTTTTACATTGATACTGATCAAAATGCCGAGACTGGATTAAAATCTGATGAATTTAAAAATGTAAACTATCCTGTTGGAGGAGCCGAACTTATTGTTCAAATAAATGTGGCAGATGGTACCATTTTAGTTTATGATTCACTCTTAAACCTTGATGATACAACAGGCATTCAAGGTGCAATTGGAAATTATTCCGGTATTGATGGCGAGTTTTTTGAGATGTTGTTACCACTTAATATATTTGATATTTGCAATCCTTCATCAAATGGTGTAATTAATTTAGCTTATTACATTTCGTTTTCAGGAGGTAGTTTAACATCTGCTCCATGCGATACAGCTACTATTAATTTTGAAATTGGTCTTGGAGGTGAAGTGTTGGCAGATCAAACAATATGTAGTGGAGAATTTGCTGATACGCTAAAACTATCAGGTCAGAAAGGATCTGTTATCAGGTGGGAAAAATCTACAGACCCCAGTTTTAGTTCTCCTATTACTATTATTAAAGATACAACCTTTCTTTTGCCTGAAGATATTGGGGTGTTAACCGACACAACTTATTTTAGAGCATTGGTAGCGGGTGCCGAAGGTATTTGTGATGACGCACTTGAACTGAAATCCAAACCTGTAGTTATCAATATTACGGAGCTTCCTGTCTGTCAGATATTAGGAATCTCAGGATCTGTTTGTCCAGGTTCTTCTGATAAATTCATAGCTCCAATAGGAGTGGATTCAGTATTATGGAGCGTAACCGGGAATGTAATCTTTAACGGTAATAAAACAAATGATACTATTTATGTGGATGCGGGAATAATTTGCGATAGTTCTTATACAATAAGCTTAACAATTTGGGAAAATGGGTGTAGTTCCACATGTGATTCAGTTATAAACGTAATTGACTCAACAGCTCCTGTTGGAACAGCTCCTGCCGGAGTATCAGGTGTTGACCTGTGTGCTGCGGATGCCATTTCAACATACACTTTTAATGCGGCAACAGTTGCTGGAAATTATTCGGACAACTGCCTGGGTA
>JAPOHD010000052.1 GCA_026671195.1 Draconibacterium aestuarii
AATTGCTTGTTTGCATGCAAAAATCCGTATTTTCAATTCAAATCGTCACGCTATCAAAAATCGCTACAAGTACGACTAACAAAGAATTTCAAAGAACGCTTATTAATTTTTAATACCCACTAGTGAAAAAACACAATTAATCTGAATGGTATAGACAAAATAAATTTGTTTAACTTTTTAGTTTTTCATAATTTGTATACCTATTAAGCAAATAATACATAACAACAATCAATTTTAACTTAAAACCCACAAATTATGGTACCCAAATCAGCATTAGCTATTCCCGAAACGGTAATTCATGAGGTTACAGAACTGTTAAACAATTCCATTAATTTATTACAACCATATTTAATTGCTTTAACACCTCACGAACTCCGGTCGATGCCAAAAATGAGCGACAAATCGCTTCCTTTTGTCGAAAAAACCCGCGATTATACACAAGCATCGCCGCAGTTTATTCCGCTGTACATGGATGCAGAGCAACTGCAAACCGATCTTGCGGTTTTTGAAGATTTAACTGGACTGTTACGTATTAGTAAACAACTTACCAGCGGTCTCGACGACTCGGCCATGCAGGCCGGTGCAAATGGATTCACAAGAGCCCTGAGTTATTACAACTCGGTAAAACAGGCCGCAAAAATGGGTGTACCCGGCGCCAAAGGCATTCACGAAGATTTGAGCAAACGTTTTAGCAAAAACCGTACAGAAAGAGAAGAAACCCAAAACACAACGGATCAGCAGATATAATTCTTAATTTGTATAACAGGAATAATTCTTAATTGGGGAAAACGAATACTCGTGTTCCCCTTTTTAATGTTTAAAAGGTGCATTCAAGATGTTTTATTGGTTTCATTATAACATCGGAAGTACAACTAAACGCATCAGAACATAAAACAAGCAGAAATTAACTTCAAATTAGTAGTTCGCAGGTCAAAACGAGTACTTTTTATCATTAAACGATACCTTTTAAACTCCGTATTTGATGCAAAAAAGTACTAAACTGAACAAAAGAACATCGAATTAAGAGCAAAAGGCCTCAAGCTATATCATCTGAGCTACAGATTAGATGCTCTGAACTTCAAAATATAACTTCCGAACTCGGAATTAGTACATCTGAAGTACCCCCTTTATTCTTATAAAAAGATTTAATTAAACGCTGTAATCAGCAGTAAGTCAAAAAGATGCTGAATAGCATAAATGATTGTTTCGTCTGGGATTGACATTCTTTGTTTTCTGCCGTAATTTCGAAATAACAACAAACATAATTCACAATATAATTAAAACAAGCACAAAATTATGGAGAACAAAATTGATTTTATTATTCCGGAAGACGTGATTGCTTCGGTTTCACAAAAGATCAGCGAAATTCAAACAGAGTTAAAACCTTATCTAATTGCACTATCGCCCGACGAACGCCGCGAATTGCCAAAAATGAGTGACAAAACCCAGCCCTTTGTGGAGAAAGCCCTGGCGTATTCTGCTTCGGCACCGCAGTTTGCACCTCCTTATATGGACACTGCAGGATTGGCCAACGATATGAAAGTGCATGAACAACTTACGCCACTGTTGCGCGAAATCCGTATGATTTACGACAACCTCGACGATACGACCATGGAAGCCGGCGCCGAAAGTTATGTATGTACTTTAACCTATTACAATTCGGTAAAAATGGCTGCTAAAATGGATATTCCGGGTGCCAAATCAATTTACGAAGACCTGCGCAAACGATTCGAAAAAAACACTCCGGAAAAAGAAGAAGAATAAACTCAGATTTATACCGTTATTGGATGGGGAGAAGGTTTATACCTTTGGGACTATTTAATAAAAGTGAGGGTGTATCCGACCGGATGCATCCTTTTTTTTTGTTTATGGGGCAGGACAGGAGCAGAGCCTACTTTGGATAAGAAACAAGAAATGATGAACAACCAACAACTAATAACCAACAACCAATATCCAAACCCCAAATCCAGAACCGATAGAAGGGAACCTACATTGTTTTTTATGCACATATTTTGTAACTTATAGTATTCAAAATCAGGGTTTTTAGACTAGGGCATTTAGAGGTGGAATTTTTGATAGTCGAATAAAAACCAAATAATTATGGAATGTTATATAGAATTATGGAGTGCCAAAGACACCTGGAAAATTTTATCGGAAGAAGAGCGTGTCAGTTATCTCGGACAGATCGGTCCGCATATACAAAGTTTGATTGAAAAGGGAGTTGAAGTAGTGGCCTGGGGCAAGAATGATAAAACCACTTCGCACCGGGGCAATTTCGATTTTTTTGCAATCTGGAAATTCCCGACACTGGATATGAAAAAGGAATTTGAAGCAGTAATGATGGAAGCCGAATGGTACACTTACTTTCACCAGGAGAATGTCTCAGGTGCCACCACTACCCCCGATGAAATTATTGGCAAACTGATAGAGATATAGAAACGGAGGTTATTTCCGGTCTTTGGATTGCAAAAGCCATGGATTAACAGAGATTATACAAAAACTGCAAGAAAGAGATTAAAGCAATAAAAAGGAGCTACAAGCTCCTTTTTATTCGAATTGTTATTCCTTATCTATAAATCAGAAATCTTCAGATAAACCTGATTTTTAAAAAACTTCGAAACCTCTTCAGGTAAATTGTCGGAAATCTTTTTCCAGGCTTCACTTTCGTGAATTATGTCGTAGGTTTGCTGGTTTTTCCAGTTTCCTTTTATAAAGTAGTTATACGTATCGTTGCTGCCCTGCACTACCTGCATTAAAGTGTATCCGCAATCCCAAAAGCCCATTTCTGCAATTACCTGGTTAAATTTACTCAGTGCATCCTGAAGTCCTTCAACCGAAAGGTCTTCAGCAACCTTCAACAAATGGAGGCTGGCAAAATTTGTATTGTTTTTATCGGGTAAGTGCGTACTGTGACAATAATGAAGCAGCCATTTATTATCTGTTTTTTTGAAGACATAATTTTCGTAGGCTTCCACATTCATATTTGCCTCGCCATTTAAAATGTCGGCAGAAAAGTGAACCACCGAAAAGGCCATGTTGCCGGATACTTCAGTTTTTTCAATGTCGATGTCAAAATTTATGGTTGCTCCTTCCATCGATTTTACCGATTCAACAAAACCATCCAGATCAGTATGATCGAATCCTGTTTCGTAAAGACTAAAATCCTGCGTGCACAGGTCTCGCATAGCATCGTAGTTAAAATCTTCCATAGCCGCATAAAAATCGTGGAGCGTTGTTTCAACGGCTGTCTGTTCCAGTGCCGGATCAACGGTTTGGCAGGCAGTAATTGTTGCCATAAGAAAAACGAACAAAATTATTTTTTTCATAACGTAATGATTTTTATTTTAAGCTCTTACGAAATAATAACAAAATAGTTTATTTGTCTTTTTTGCGCTAAATGTGGCTAACCTGACTTCCATCATTTTATAATCGTGTTGCAAAGGGTTGATTTATGACCGCATTATTGTAACTTAATTGATCAAACAGAATACAGCATAAAAATGAAATTATTACTCGAAAATATAAAAGAACTGGTTCAGGTAGAAGAGCAACCCGTTCCGTTCAGGGCCGGAAAAGAAATGGCAAAAGTGAATACCATTAAAAATGCTTTTCTGATTATTCGCGATGAGGTGATCGAGGCATTTGGTCCGATGTATCAGCTAAAAGACGCGTATATCGACGATGATTTGCGGCTTGAAATAGATTGTTCGAACCGTTTGGTTTATCCTTCTTTTTGCGATTCGCACACGCATTTGGTGTATCCGGCTCCGCGTGAAAAGGAGTTTGTCGACCGTATTAAAGGCCTGTCGTACGAAGAGATTGCACGCAGGGGAGGGGGCATTTTAAATTCTGCCAAACGTCTGCACGAAACGTCGGAAGAAGACCTGTTCAACCATGCGATGGACCGGATTACAGAGATTGTAAAAATGGGAACGGGCGCCGTTGAAATTAAAAGTGGTTATGGTTTAAATACCGAAGATGAGTTAAAAATGCTTCGGGTAATTCGTCGCATAAAAGAAACCGTGCCTATTTGTATAAAGGCCACTTTTCTCGGCGCTCATGCAATTCCACAAGAGTATAAAAGCAATCCGGCTGAATATGCTGATGTGGTGATTAACGAAATGATTCCGCAGGTGGCTGCCGAAGAACTGGCAGATTATATCGATGTGTTTTGCGACCGTGGATTTTTCTCAGTGGAAGATACCGAGCGGATTCTGATGGCCGGAATGAAATACGGTCTGCGGGCAAAAATACATGCCAACGAGCTGGGTTTAACCGGTGGTATCCAGGCAGGAGTAAAATACAATGCGCTTTCGGTTGATCATCTCGAATTTGTAGGTGACGCTGAAATAGCGGCTTTAAAAGACTCGGAAACTATGCCAACGGTTTTGCCGGGTGCGGCTTTCTTTTTAAATATGCCGTTTTCGCCGGTGCGTAAAATGATCGAAGCCGGATTGCCGGTGGCACTGGCATCGGATTATAATCCGGGGTCGTCGCCCAGCGGAAACATGAGTTTTATTTCGGCTATGGGCTGCATAAAATACAACATGATACCCGAAGAGGTGATTAACGCAACGACACTAAATACGGCCTATGCAATGGGTATCAGTGACAATTGCGGAAGTATTGCACGGGGGAAAATAGCCAACCTGTTTATTACCCGCGAAATGCCGGGCATTGACTATTTGCCTTATTCGTATGGCACCAACCTGGTGGAAACGGTTATTTTAAATGGAGAAGTACAAAGCTTTTAAAAGTCACTGTGGAAAATCATAAACTACTATTAAAACGATTTCTATTTTCGTAATAAAATTGGAAGAAATTAACCACAAAGTAACGCTAAGGTTAGCACGAAGTATCACCAAGAATAGAACAATAAAAAGAAAGAACAATAGGAGTAATAAAAACCTTAGAGGAACTTTGTGCAGAACTTAGAGAAACTTAGTGGTTAAAAAAGGCTTTAATATCAATTAATACCAAGAATATGGACATTGAAAAGATATACAAACAAGTATTGGATTGTGCATTTAAGGTACACACTGAATTAGGTCCTGGATTATTGGAAAGTGCCTATGAAGAATGTTTGAAGTATGAGTTGATTCAGGCCGGATTAAAAGTTGAGCAGCAAAAGGGTTTACCATTAGTGTATAAGGAGGTGCATCTGGAAGTTGGTTACAGAATTGATTTGTTGGTTGAAAATAGAATTGTGATTGAAATAAAATCAGTGGAAGCATTAAATGAAGTGCATTTAGCACAGATTCTAACCTATCAAAAACTATCAGATTGCAAGTTGGGTTTGTTGGTGAATTTTAATGTGAAAAGACTAAAAGACGGAATTAAACGAGTAATAATATAACCTTTGAGGCACTTTGGGAATATCTTCGTGAGTCTTACTGGAAAAACAAAAGGTTAACCACAAAGTCACACTAAGTTTCTCACGAAGTATAACCAGGAATAGAACAATAAAAGAAAAGAATAATACGAGTAATAAAAAACCATTGAGGAACTTTGAGAAATCCTTTGCGTTTCTTTGTGGTTAGAAAACCTGAACTATGAAAAAAATCATCGAATGCGTACCTAATTTTTCGGAAGGGCGCGATATGAGCATCATTAAAGAAATTACGAATGCCATTGAAAGTGTGGCAGAAATAAGTTTGCTGGATGTTGATCCGGGGAAAGCTACCAACCGAACAGTGGTAACTTTTGTTGGCGAACCCGACCATGTTGTAGAAGCCGCTTTTAGAGGAATAAAAAAGGCGGCCGAGCTGATCGATATGAGCAAACACCATGGAGAACACCCGCGGTTTGGAGCTACTGATGTTTGTCCGCTGGTACCTGTTGCAAATGTGAGCATGGAAGAAGCCGTAGAATATGCGCGCAAGCTGGCTCAAAGAGTAGGTGAAGAACTGGAGATCCCGGTATTCTGTTACGAGTTTGCAGCTTTTAAATTGGTGCGTCAGAGTCTGGCAAACTGCCGTTCAGGCGAGTACGAAGCGTTAAAAGAACGTATTGCCAGCGTAGAATGGAAACCCGATTTTGGCCCTGATAAATGGAACGAAAAAGTGGCCGGTAGTGGCGCAACTGCTATTAGTGCCCGTAATTTCCTAATTGCCTACAATGTGAATTTAAACACCACATCAACACGCCGTGCCAATGCCATTGCTTTTGATGTGCGTGAAGCAGGTCGTGTAAAACGTGAAGGTGATCCGGTAAGGGGGAAAATAGTGACCGATGAAAAGGGTGAGCCGGTTCGTATCCCCGGAACTTTGAAAAAAACACGTGCCATTGGCTGGTACATCGAAGAATACGGGATTGCCCAAATCTCGATTAACCTGACTGATATTACCGTTACTCCGGTTCATGTGGCTTTCGACGAAGTATGTGAAAGAGCCCGCGACCGGGGAATTCGGGTAACAGGATCGGAGTTGGTGGGATTAATTCCGCTTCAGGCTGTGCTTGATGCCGGAAAATACTTTCTGAAAAAACAGGAACGTTCAACCGGTATTTCCGATGAGGAGATAATTAAAATCGCAGTGAAATCACTGGGGCTGGACGAGCTGGCACCTTTTGATCCGAAAAAGAAAATCATTGAATATGTAATTGAAGATCAGTCCGTCAAAAAGCTGGTCGACATGACTTTAACGCAGTTTAAGGAAGAAACAGCATCTGAATCGCCAGCTCCGGGTGGAGGATCTATTTCTGCCTATGTCGGTTCTATGGGAGCAGCTTTGGGAACAATGGTCGCTAATCTATCGGCGCACAAACGGGGTTGGGACAGTCGCTGGCAAGAGTTCTCCGATTGGGCTGAAAAGGGCAAATACTACCACACGGCTCTTTTAAATTGTGTGGATGAAGATACCGATGCGTTTAACCAGATTATGACGGCTTTTGGTTTGCCCAAAGGAAGCGAACAGGAAATAGCAGAGCGCAAACAGTCCATTCACGATGCCACAAAAAATGCCATTGAAGTACCGTTAAAAGTCATGCAGCTGGCTTTCGATTCGATGGAAGTGATGCAGGCCATGGCAGAATTTGGTAATCCCAATTCGGTTTCGGATGCCGGAGTTGGTGCGCTTTGTGTCCGAACAGCGGTTGAAGGAGCTTACCTGAATGTGAAAATAAATGCAGCCGGTTTTAATGATGTTGATTTTCTTAAAACGGCATTGGCAAGAGCAGAAGACTTGCTAAAATCGGCTAAAGAAAAAGAAGCGGCAATTTTGAAAGTTGTACATCAGAAAATTGAAGGTTAGTATACGAAAAACCCGGTCATCTTTGAGTAACTTTGTGTAATCCTTAGTGAATCTTTGCGGTTAAATTCTTTTCTAACCACAAAGAACACGAAGTACATCACAAAGTTTCACAAAGGGAAGTTGTCATTCCTTATCGAAATGACAATCCTTGAATTTGTTTAATTGTTTTCCTGTGGTTTAAAATCTTTTTGTACGCTAATCAGGAACACGATTCCAAGACGAGCCAGAGCAAAAACCAGTATTCCAAACAAAGGAGAGATCAGTGCTATTTTTAAACCATCTGCAAAAACAGAAGGGGCGATATCTCCGGCAGCCTGTACTTTGTCAAAAATCATAATCAAACCAAAAGTCCGGCCCAAAAATCCCCATGCTACTGCAAACCAGCTAATCGATTTCATTAGCTCAATGGTTTTGTATTTGTCGGCTTTAGAAAGAATTGCACGTACAAATAATCCGATTAATACAAAGAGAGTGATTAAAATGATGAAGGTAAAAGCCGGTCCGCCCTCGTTAAATTTGTCAAGTAATTGATTCATGAGTTTTAGATTTTTTGAATTAATATTGAATCAAATGTAAACCAGAAATCCATTCCATATTCTATATTGCGACAGATGGAAAGTTCTGCACGTGTTTCAACAAAAATAAGCTTATAAAAGGGAATTGATATGTTCTGTATGCAACAAACCTCATGAAAGTAGTAATTCGTCGCTAAAAAAATGTTCTCCGGCAAATTTTAATTAGTATTGTAAAAATGAATCTGCTAAAAAAAATAGAACCAAAAGTTATTTTGTACCACACCCTGTTCTGGGTGGCGGTTTGGTTTTTCTTTTTTTTCTTTTTTAGCTACAATTCTGACAAAATAGATTATGCGCTCTGGTTTTCGAGCGGTTTGCTGCCCCTCACCATTGCAGTTACGTATTTTATCAATTACCGGCTGATCCCGAATTACCTGCTTACAAAACGGTACTGGAAATTCGCGCTTTACACCTTTTACACTTTTATTTATATCTCGTACATCATAACGCTGCTGATTTATACCTGCCTGATTTTTATTCTGAAATTTAACGTGAATGAAATGCCTCCCATGAGCAAAAACTACTTTTTTATATTGTTATTGGTGATTCTTGTGGTGGGTATTATCAGCTTTGTGAGTGTACTTAACCAGAGTTTTAAAACGGCCTCGCGAAACAAAGAGCTGCAGACTAAAATTCTGGAAACCCAGTTGCAGCTAAAAGACCAGGAATTGCATTATCTGAAACGCCAGATTCACCCGCACTTTTTGTTTAACACGCTAAATACCATTTATGGTTTTGCGTTGAAACAATCGCAGCAAACTCCCGATATTATTCTGAAACTATCGAATTTGCTTGATTATATCTTGTACCAGGTAAACAAACCATTGGTGAGTTTAAAAGAAGAAGTGATGCATATTCAGGAATACATCGAATTGGAAAAAATCCGTTTTCAGGATACGCTAAAAGTAGAGTTTAGGTCGAACGAAATTGATTCAACTATTCAGGTGGCGCCAATGCTATTGATCCCTTTTGTTGAAAATGCTTTCAAACACGGGAATTTGGTAGATGGTTTTTTACGCATAAAAATTGAAGTGGAAGTAGTAAATAACCAACTTCGTTTTAACATTGGCAACTCTTTTATCAATCACAATGAAAAAGAGAATGACAATGGGATTGGTTTGGGGAATATTAAAAAACGCCTTGATTTAAATTATCCCAACAACTACAAACTGGAGAATTATTTGCAGGATAATTGGTATTTTGCAGAGTTAAGAATTAATGATTTTAACGCGGTTATAAATGACAAATAAAATACGCTGTATAATTGTTGACGACGAACCGGTGGCCCGTGAAATTCTTGAAAACCATCTTTCGAAAATTGATACCATAGATGTGTTGGCCAGCTGCAAAAGTGCCATTGAGGCATTTAATGTGGTCAGCACCCGGAAAGTAGATCTGATCTTTCTTGATATTAATATGCCTGAGATTTCGGGGTTGTCGTTTGCCAAATCGATCAACAAAAACATAAAAATTATTTTTACCACTGCCTACCGCGAATATGCCGTCGACGGCTTTGATTTACAGGCGGTTGATTACCTGCTAAAACCCATTTCCTTTGAACGGCTGCTGCAGGGGGTAAACAAATACCTCAACGAAACCACGCCCGCTTTAGCGGCAGAATCGGTTGAAATTGTAAACGAAAAAAGCGAATCGATATTTGTGCGATCGGACCGGAAAATGATAAAAATTAATTTCGCCGAAATACTTTTTATCGAAAGCCTTGCCGATTACATTAAAATACATCTAAAGGGCAGCAACGTGGTTACGCGCGAAACCATTTCAAGTATTGAAGCCAAATTACCTCAACAGGATTTTATTCGTGTGCACCGTTCTTATGTGGTGGCCTTAAAATCGATAACCTCATTTACCACCGAGCTGGTTGAGATTGGCAAAAAACAAATCCCCATCAGCCGTAGTTACAAAGAAGCGGTTTTAACAAAGCTTGAAGGTTGATGCTTCCTGTCGGCCTATTTTATCTCCGTATTTTCAATTTTAATGTCCAGCCATCTTTCAAGAGTTGTAATAAATTTCGCCATTTCGTCTGGTGTCATTTGTGAATACCGCGCCGTGGCATGGTCTTTCCCTTTCATAAAAAACCAAACGGCATCTACCTTTTCTGAAGGAGGTACTCCTGCCGCAGTCCATGTATCTATTGCACCGTAAAGATACATTAGTTGGTTTCCGTCAGTTTCCACCCACTTGTTCACTTTGGTCAACAACGAACCATCAAATTTTACCGGTACTCTGTCGGGGACAATGGCCGCATGCGGATGTGGTTGTAGTGGCAGGGCTTTTAAATCTTTTTTGAAATTATCGGTGTCGTAACCATAATATCCCATTTGCGATGCAGATTGATAGTAATGTGGCAAATAGTAATCAATGTCGTTATCGCTAAACAAACGGATGTCGCTGATTTTCATTAAATACTCCGCCGCTTCAGCCATTGAACTATTTTTTGAAGGAATTTCGTCGCACGAGGCACCGTATTGCCAAAACGCAAAAGGATATTCCAATACACTGTATTCAAACGCTTCTTCAAACGATAAATAAGCAAATTTTAGTTGCGCTCCTTTGGCGTACATTTTAAGAAGTGGTATAACTTCATCACGGTGTTTAAACATTCGTTTTTGAAAGGCGAGAATCTTTGCACGACACGCATCGCTGCCAATTGTATCCAAAAATGTAGTTAGTCGTTTCTCTTCAAACTCCCTGTTGATTGGCGCAACATAAGGAATTCCTGCATCCACGTCACCGGGGTAGAAGTATTTGTAGAAAACAGTAGTAGCACCCCCTTTGCTAATTCCGGTACTTAACCATTTCCCTGAATAAATTCTTCGAAACAATTGGTTGATATAATGCAAATCGGCTGTGGCCTGCTCAAGTGTGAGATAGTTGTAATCCATTGTATCGGGTAGGCTTTCGCCAAAAAAACGGTGTTCAATGCTAATCTGGTTGGCATTTAGTAGCTGGGTTACTTCGGTTTCGTAAACCCCGCGCTGGCTGTAACCCGAAATATACATTACCGTGGGTTGGTCAAAATCTTTGTGCGATAAAAATGCACGTTGGTAGAAATATCCTTTCCCCGGGTTGGAGTGGTCGAGCGGTTGTTTGATTCGTAACTCATACGTTTTTTCAAAGTTGCCCCCGTTTGTAATCTCCTGAAAAATAACATCAGGCAATTCGAACAGGGCGGTTTCGATACTTGTATTTTGAGCCATTCCGGAACGAATAGCAATAGAAAAAACAAACAGGGTAAGAAAAAGATACTTCATGGATGTAAAACTTAATGATTTTGGAACTCAAAAATAGGATAAAATATCTTTTCACCGGAAGAGCACTATCTGAAAGAATAACAATTTTTTCAATTGTAAGCGGGTTGTTTTTATTCGTTAAGCTGGGCCGGGGCTGATTTTAAAATTGCTAACGAAGGTATATTTCGGGAAGAACTGGTTGCTAATGTTATTGTGGGTGCCTTATTCAATCCATATTTAGTTGAACCTGTTAAAATAGTTGAATTGAATAGCCACCAGGCAGCGGATGGTTGTTTGCGTTTATTTACTCAAGTACAACTCTGAATTGTTAAGCATAAAAAGGGGCTGTAAGAAATTACAACCCCGATTTTATTTATCTGATTTTCTGCTTTTTGTCCTGTCTGTTAATTCCAGTACTCGTCGTTTATCATCCATGCTTCCAATTCCAATTCTGATTCATACGAAATTCTGGGTGTATTCCATATTTTTTCATTTGTCATCCAATCTTCAAGTGTCATTTCTGGTTCTGTTTCTTCGGTTAAGCTGCTGTTAACGTTCCAGCATTCGTTGTTTGTCATCCAGTTTTCGATTTCCAGATCCATTTCAGCTTCAGTGGTAAATTCATTCATCTCTATTGATAGTGTGTTCCAGATTGTTTCATCCGTCATCCAGTTTTCTAACTGAAGTGTGGTTTCAATACATCTGTGACCTGAACCTTTTACTTCTGTTCCGTCAGCTTTTACATTTCCTGCCAGAACTAAAATTGCAATAATTGTTGCTGCTGCTACTTGTTTCATTGTTGTTTTCATAACGTTTACTTTTTATATTCTGAATCAAAGCTAGAGGCTGTACGTCATTTTTGAAAACGAAATGGAAGAACTGGCACTTTTTATCGACCAATAGGGATTTTGTATCGCCTGATGTTATTTAATGCGGTCTGGTTTATTCTCTAAAACAAATTGTATTGAACCCCTCCCAAAAGCCCTGTCAGTCGTAACCCCTTGCTATGCTGAGATCTTACCCAAAAATATCTGGATTAATGAGGCAATGGCAGAACTCCGAAGCTGTCATTTCGAATCTGAGGAACGAAGGTGAGAAATCTGTTTGAGTTTAAGATTTATTCTTATTCTTCGTCAAAATGACATTTGATGTCTGTTTTTTTACTTTGTTCATATTGAATGCTTTAATGAAGTCTGTAATTGGTAGTGTAATGAAATGAAGTGACGGATCTGTTCATAATGGATACTTTTACCGCACAACAGTGCTATTAAATGCATAAATTCATCTTATTGAATCTTGTTTTATTTCATCTAGGAGAGAACAATACCACGTGTGGAATTCAAAAAAAATGCCACCTGTAAATTCAGATGGCATTGTAAATATTTTAGCGATTATTGTTTAACCTTCAAATTGTTTAAGGGTTGTTTTAATAATCCCGATAGCATCCATTAACTGCTCTTCGGTAATTACCAGCGGCGGTGTAAAACGGATAATGTGTTCGTGGGTAGGTTTGGCAATTAACCCGTTTTCTTTCAGGGCCAGACATACATCCCAGGCCGTTTTACCGTTGGTGGGTTTTATGGCAACAGCATTTAGTAGGCCTTTCCCGCGCACGATTTCAACCATTGGCGAGTCGATGGCTTTCATCTCCATTCGGAAAATTTCTCCCAAACGGTTGGAGTTTTCAATCAGATTTTCATCAATAATTACATCAAGGGCAGCCATGGCAACTTTCCCTGCAATCGGATTTCCTCCGTAAGTACTTCCGTGTTCTCCGGGTTTTATGGTCAGCATAATCTCGTCGTCAGCCAGTACACACGAAACGGGGTAAAATCCTCCGGAGATCGCTTTCCCGAGTATTAGAATATCCGGACGAACATCTTCGTGGTCGCAGGCAAGCATTTTGCCGGTTCGCCCCACACCGGTTTGTACTTCGTCGGCCACAAAAAGTACGTTGTATTTTTTACACAGCTCCGCTGCTTTTTTCAGGTAACCGTCCTGAGGAACATAAACACCCGCTTCAGCCTGAATAGGTTCAACCAGAAAACCGGCCACATTTGGGTCTTTTAGCGCTGTTTCAAGACTTTCCAAATCATTGTACGGAATATTTACAAAGCCGGGAGTGTAAGGCCCGTAGTGGTTGTAGGCATCCGGATCGGACGACATGGAAATGATGGTAATGGTGCGGCCATGAAAGTTGCCGTCGCAAACCACTATTTTAGCTTCGTTGGCAGGAATACCTTTTACTTTGTAGCCCCATTTTCGAATGAGTTTAAGCGCAGTTTCATCGGCTTCGGCACCCGAGTTCATGGGTAACATTTTATCGTAGCCAAATAATTTGGTCATGTATTCTTCCCACTCGCCCAACACATCGTTGTAAAATGCACGCGAAGTAAGTGCCAGCTTTTGCGCCTGGTCGGCGAGTGCCTTAAAAATTTTCGGGTGACAATGGCCCTGGTTTACAGCTGAGTAGGCAGCCAGAAAATCGAAATATTTTTTCCCCTCAACATCCCATACAAAAACGCCTTCGCCTTTTGATAAAACCACAGGCAGCGGGTGATAATTATGCGCGCCAAATTTATCTTCTTTGGCGATGTAATCGTTTGTTGTCAATTGTGTCATTTCTATACGTTTGAATTTAATGCAGAATTACAATTTTTGAACAGAAAAAACAATGACAGGCATGGTGTTAAATAGCAGTGAGAAATGTCAGGATTCCGGGAAAAGAAGAATACCGAAGCCGGATGATTGTAAATCGAAGTCGGAAGTCCGTCAACCTTAGTTGAATGTCCATCAACCATGGTAGGATCAGAAACAACATAGGTTGTTAGCAAATCAACCATGGTAGGATATAAAACAACTTAGGTTGATAATGAATCAACCATGGTTGGATATAGAACAACTTAGGTCGATAACGGATCAACCATGGTAGGAAATAGAACAACTTAGGTTGATAACGAATCAACTATAGTAGGAAGAAAAACCACTTAGGTTGATTGCTAATCAACTAAGGTAGGATAAGAAACCACTTAGGTTGTGACTTTTCCTAAAATAGCTTGACAGATTTATACTTAATCTGATAGAATGTAAACGATTATTTTCTCATTTACTGGTTTACAAATCTACTAAGATTTTAATTACTGCTTTTTTCTATGTTCTGTTA
>JAPOHD010000053.1 GCA_026671195.1 Draconibacterium aestuarii
ACAAACAAAATGGTATAACAACACTGATACATTATGTGATTTATGAATGTATGAACTTTCACGCATACACAAATTTACTAAATTAACGCTGCAAGCAGCGGGGAACTAACCCCGAAGTGATTAGAAACAAACAGACACAGCTTAGTGCGGCCAATACAAGAATTAATTCGAAGAACACGAAAGCCAGTTCGAAGAACCCGGCGGGTTATGCATTTAAGTAGCCGACTGCTACATTGACAGTCGAAGGCAATGCAAAGGACTCCGCAATCAGTGCAGAGGACTCCGGAAGTAGTGCGAAGGACTCCGCAGTTTGTACCGAGAATATCGCGACGAACTCAAACGACATTCAATCAGCAAGTTACGCAATCTAAACCACTGTACATTGGAAATATTAGGTTTAATCCACGAATGAAATTCGAAAAAAGAAAAAAGAGTATGGACGGAAAACAGAAGTCGGAAGACCGCAGAAAAACATTCATCAATTTACTTCGGTCTCCGGTCTTCTGACTTCGGTCAAAAACAAACAAGTTTATAGAAACTAAAGTAAACGATCCCAACATCAGCTACTTTTTGGTTTCGTGAGGATTTACATACACATCTCGCTGCGGGAACGGGATACGTATGTGATTCTCATTAAAAGCTTTGTTGATGGAATAACGAATATCGCTTTTAATATTTTCGGCCAGAAAATTTTCGTGGCTCCAAAAAAACACCTGAAAATCGAGCGAGGACTCTCCAAAATCTAAAAATCGCACAAAAGGTTCGGGTTTGGCAACCACAAGTTTGTGTTTTTTTGCACACTCATATAGTAGTTTCGAAACCAATTCAACATCCGAGCCATAAGCCACTCCAACCTTTACCGAAAATCGGGTATATTTATTAATGTGGCTCCAGTTGATTACGTTTTCGGTTATAAAGCGTGAATTTGGCACAACCATGATAATGTTGTCGCGCGTTTCAATTTTTGAGGTTCGCAGATTTATTTCGCGTACTTTTCCTATCGTACCATCTTTAATTTCAACAATATCACCTCTTTTCAGATTGCCTTCGAATAACATGGCCACCCCTGACAAAATATCCTGAAAGATGTGTTGTAAACCCAGCCCCACACCTACCAATAAAGCAGCAGAACCGGCCAGAATCAGTGTTATTTTTATTTCAAGTGCTTCAAATGCAAGTGTAATTGATAATACCCAAATTAAATATTTCAGAATTTGAAATAGGGCCTGCCTTCTACCCGCTTCTTCCCGGTTGCGCTGTTCTATTTTTTTAAACAGAAATTTCAGAACTTTTATAATGATGATTGTAATCAGAACAATGATTGCAACAACCATGATTTCAAAAATGGTAATATCGAAATTGTCAGTTTTTAATATCTCTTTATTCAGTAGCTCTTGTAAATTCATATCCCGGCCAAAATATTTTGTTGCTGTTAATACTCAATTACTTTTAAGTTGTTCAAATTAAGTCTAACTTTCAACCAATCTTCAATTTTCAAACGTTTCTCCAGCTTTGCTTCTGCCAGCATTTCAGGATTAAAATTCATAAGAAATACAGGAATTGTATCCATTCTCACTGAATCGTTTTGCGTATTAATTTGTGTAGCTTTTGCAAACGAATATTTTTCAACCTCATTGAAATGAAATTTTATTTCCTGACTGATCTGTTTAAAAGGGATTGTATCGTTTACACGCAAACGCATGATTTCTTGCTCCAGCAATTTAATTTTCAACTCTTTGTCCTGAATGGTTTGTTCATTTTTCGTATAAATATCTTCCAATATCTTTAATCGTAAATCGCTGTTAAAATCAACCATTTTGCGTTCAAAATCAATGCTGTTATCGGTTTCCTGGTGCACCCGTACAAACGTTCTTTTTGTTATCGGGAAACGTTTATCGCCAGCTAAACCATATTTTGCTACTCTATCTTGTAAAACTAATTTTTTATCGTCGGTAATATCATTTCCAATGTAATACAAATCAATGGTCGATAGAGTGTCCGAAAAGGTTACTTTTTTGCTGATTAATTCCGATCCGTCAAAAACGCACTCATCATTTATAAAACTTTCGCTGGCAATGGTAAAACGTGTTTCCTGAATTACATTGTAAAAAATTACCGCACTTGGGATTATTGTAATAATCAGAAAACCAATTAAAACAAACCGATACCTTTTAGCCCGCACCGGATTAAGAAACGATACCAACGGAAATTTTAAATATTTTACTACTAAAAAAGTAGCCAGGCTAATAAAAACTGAATTAATAAAGAAGAGATAGAATGCACCAAAAAAATAGCTTAGTTTAAGTGTGGCTAAACCATATCCTGCCGTGCACAACGGTGGCATTAAAGCAGTTGCAATTGCCACACCCGGAATAACACTGGTTTTTTCCTTTCGCGAGCCTGCCACAATTCCGGCAAATCCGCCAAACAGAGCTACCATCACATCTAAAATTGTGGGTTTTGTGCGTGCCAACAACTCCGATTGTTCGATAGTTAGTGGCGTAATTAAAAAATACAAAGTAGAAGTAACCAAAGCAATAGAAACTGCAATTCCAAGGTTTTTTAACGAACGAAGCAGTGTTTCAAAATCGTTTGTACCAATGGATAGTCCGATTCCAAGAATTGGTCCCATTAAAGGTGATATTAACATGGCTCCGATTATTACTGCCGTTGAGTTAATATTCAATCCGATTGATGCAATGAATATTGAAAAAATCAGAATCCATGCCGTTGGCCCTCTAAAACCAATGTCTCGTTTAATACCTTCAATCGTTGCCGGAATATCAGTACCGTCATGAATACTTAATATTGATCGTAAAAATCGTCTGATTGCAACAACCAGATATCTAGAGTTTGCCTTATTGTCCATCTTGAAAATTTAGGTATTTAATATTAATGCCAAAAGCAGAGCTCGTTCAATTAAACTGTGTCGTAAAATTCGTTCGTTATTCGAGGGCATAAATTCTCCGTTAGGTCCCAGCCCGTCAATTTTGGGCATGCTTTTGTGGATATGACAAATATCCGACGAACTCCACCTGTGATTTTTCGAAACTCTGACATCAATTTTCTTTGCTAACTTACTTATTTCGTGGTAGAAGTTTTCAATATCCGGCGTTTGTGCCATTGCCGGCCGCTTCTGTCCGCCTTCAAACTGTATCTGGTAAATTTTGCTTCTCTTTTGTTGTATAACTATTTTCTTTATCTTTTGTTCGATAAGTTCCAGCTCCTCCTGCGAATTGTAACGCACGCTAATTCCAGCAGAACCATAGGCATAACGTTTAAAAATATTACTCTTGAACAGGATATCGAAGGGGGCAATCAGGCTTTCAGAGTCGTTTCGCGAAATGTCGGTAACATTGACCAGTGTTTTATTAAAGTTCAGTGCCGTTAACGAAATATTTTCAGACACATCCTTTTTTACCAGTTTTGTATCGATCCGGTAAATGGCAGATCCGGAGCGGGATAGTATTAATCCGCCATCTTTTGTAGAGCCACTTAATCCAACAATTTTTTTTGCCTGCCCGGCCTTTTGTTGAATAATACTTTTTGCATATTTCCCATCAATCGTTGAATCGGTTGTCAACAGAATTCCAATCTTAACTTTTTTGAGCGACCGAATAAACCGCAGAGCCTGAAGTGCTGAAATAACCGTGGAAATTCCTCCTTTATTTTCCCATATTCCTGTCCCGGCAAGGTATTGTTCATGCTCCGAATAATTCTCCTGCTCGGCCAGTTTTACGTGATTATCGATCGGCATAAGAATTAAATAGTCAATTTCTTTACTGAACGAATTGGTAAAATATAATATATTACCCACTTCCAGCTGAGGATAAACTTCATGCGTAAATCCCAAATGGCTCAGCTCTTTACTGATTAATTCGCTGCACATATTTACACCATCAACATTTCGTACATGTGTATTCGTATCCACCAGTTTTTTTAAAAATTTCTCACTTTGCTGCTGCCTGGTTTTCAGAAACGAACGTATCCGAACCGGTTGTGATACCTTTCCCCCATTTAATTCATCAGGCAATTGGGTCATAAGCGAATTTGCAAAATATCTGACTGACGCAACATCTAACATCCGGGTTACCATACTTTCGTACGAGTAACCAGCTACCTTTGCTGCAGCCGGATACGATCCGGTTTGCCCCATGCTGGCCATCGAATTTATTTCCAACAGGTAAATATTTTCATCTTCATCCAGACGGATATCAACCCGGGCAAAATCGCGCAAGTTTAATGCTTTAAAGGCCTCAATACTTATTTTCTGCATTTTTTCAGCAAGCTCGGGCGATAGCTTTGCAGGACATATTTTTCGTCTTGGTTTGTGTTTTTTATCATCAACGGTTTGAATACCATCCGGATCACCTTCCAAATCGATTTCCAGTACAGGAAATGTTTCAACAGGTGAATTACCGAGTAATCCAACACAAAACTCCCTGCCCCTTATAAACTGTTCGACCAATGCCTGCTGATCAAATTCATTAACGATAAAATCGATGGCTTCGCGCAGGTCGTTGTCGTTGTAAACTACTTTTAGTCCAAACGAAACACTTTCCATTTTAGGCTTCACAATTACCGGATATTCTACCGTTGACAAGTCTTCATCAGCCGAATTAAAAACCCAAAAATCGGGAGTTGGCAAATTGTTATTCTTCCAGATTATTTTGGTAAGTACTTTATCAAGCGCCAATGCGTGCCCCGATGGTGAGGAGCCAACGTATGGCAAGCCCAGCATTTCGAGCATGGAAGGGATGTGCGTATAACGGCTTTCGCCCTGAATTCCATAGGCCATATTAAAAACCATACCCATTTGTTCACCTTCCAAAACACGGGGCATGAAATTCTCAAGCCGCTCTATAATTTGTTTATTCCCATCGAGGATGGCCACATTATGGCCTGCATTTTCGAGGCTGGATGCTACTTTTTTTACCGTTTTTTCGTTGTAAAACTCTTTATTTTGCATTCCAAAGGTATTTATAACCCCCTGAATGTCCTTATTATAAATGATTGCTACTTTCATTTTAAAAGAATTGAGTATCGTGTAGGAGTATACTCAAATTGTGTGTTAATGTTTACTTATTACTCTCTGGTTTGTTTTTAAAAACAAGTGTGCGATACGGGAACGGAATTTCGATACCTTCTCTGTCGAACCGCTTCTTCACGCTTTCAAAAACATCGCATTGTAATACAAAAGCATCATCGTTTGAATTGGTCCAAACATAAGCGCGTATATCCACCGAAAAATCGGACAATGCGATTACGCGCATGGTAATTTGCGGGCTACTTTCGTTCTTCTCTGCTTCCTCGCGGGAATCCACAAACAACGGGTGTTTGCAAATTTCATCCTGAATAATTGCTTTGGCGTGGTCGATATCAGAATCGTAACTGATTCCAAATTCAATGTGTTTTTTAATGCGCTCTTCCACTATGGTACTGTTCACCAAAGTCGTTTCACTTATTAAACTGTTCGGAATAATAATGCGGCGGTTCTCGTAATCGCGGATTACCGTGTGCCGTAAGGTTATTTCTTCCACTACTCCTTTTAACATATCCGATTTTATCTCAATAGTATCCTGCACACTGAAAGGTTTAAAAATCAGAATAAATATTCCGCTCAGGATATTTGAAAATGCTTTCTGAGAAGCAAAACCGATGGTTGCAGCCAAAATACCGGCTCCGGCAAATAAGCCTTTCCCAATATCGTTTAATGCAGGTGTTATCATAAAAATAATGATAAGCGCCACCGAATAGATGATAAACGAGGTACTGTTTTTTAGAAATACAAACTTGGTTGGATCTTCCCTTAAATTCTCCGATTTCCGTTTGATTATCCTGTTTAATAACCTGCGTGCTACCAGCGATGCTATATATGCGATAAGAACGATACCTGCTACAATTCCCCAATAAAGGATTTTGTTTTCCATTTTATACTATTTTACAAATCTTTAAAAAGTTCTGCACCATCAATAAACCATCGGGACTGGCAACCTCGGGATGTGCCTGAAAACCATAAATCGGCTTTTCTTTATGACGTATAATTTCGGTTGCAGTTGTTTCGGAATAGGCCAACGAAATAAAACTTTCGGGTAACTCAGAAACATGAAACGAATGCTTCTTTTGTAATATTACTTCCGTTTTATTTAATCCTTCAAAAATAGGATCGTCGGGCTGTGTAATGGTAACCAGCTCTTTTTTACCGTGGTACTCGGGTAGTTTTTTAATACGACCGCGATAGGCCGCTGCAATTATTTCGTGCCCCAAACAAAACCCGACAATCGGCACATCAAAGTTCATTAATGCCACAAAATTAGAGGTAAGATTTAGTGGTTCAAACGGATTGCCCCTGCCGCCTGATAAAATGATACCTTTTATTTCTGTTTTTGCCGAAAGAGTAATGGGTTGATTATGATCAAAAAAAACATAATCAAAATCCTGCTCGGCAAGAAACTGACGTTTAAATTTCTTTATAAACGCACTCTGATTATCAATAATGAGTAACATTTAAATTTGTTTTTTTAATTCAAATAAGTCCTTACGCCTGTCTCGTAAATTCCTCACGCTTCCGAACTGATTTAATTCGCGAAGTAAACCGATATCAACATCGGCAATCAGGATCATCTCGGTATTTGGCGTTGCTTCCGCTTTTATTCCGTTTGCCGGGAAAGCAAAATCGCATGGTGTAAATACCATCGACTGCGCATATTGAATATCCATGTTGTGCACCTTTGGTAAGTTTCCAACACTTCCTGCAATAGCCACGTAACATTCGTTTTCAATGGCCCGGGCCTGCGAACAGTTCCGTACCCTCGAATAACCGTTTTGTGTATCGGTTAAAAAAGGAACAAACAAAATATCCACGCCTTCATCGGCAAGTATACGACTCAGCTCAGGAAACTCGGCATCGTAACAAATTAAAATCCCAATCTTTCCACAATCGGTATCAAAAGCTTTCAGTTCTTTTCCCCCCTGCATTCCCCAAATTTTCACTTCATCGGGTGTAACATGCAGTTTTTCGTAACGATCACTGGTGCCATCCCGGCGACACAAATACCCGGCATTATAAAGCTGGTCGTTTACAATTTCGGGCATACTGCCGGTTATAATATTAATGTTGTAAGAAATGGCCAGTTCAGAGAATTTTGAGACCACATTTTCGGTATGTTTTGCCAGTTCGCGAATAGCTTCGGGCTCGGTAAGGTGATTGTTCTCGGCCATTAACGGCGCATTAAAAAACTCGGGAAACAAGGCAAAATCGCAGCGATATCCCGACACGGCATCGATAAAAAACTCGGCTTGCTGCATTACTTCATCCAGGTTTTTATAGGGGCGCATTTGCCACTGTATTAAACCAATACGAACCACTTTTTTAATGGTAGCCGGTCGCTTACTCGGTTTTTCGTAATAAATATTATCCCATTCGAGCAAAACGGCATACTCTTTCGATTCCTTGTCGCCTTCCAGGTAACCGGTAATAATTTTTGCAGGATGAAAATCGTTTGAGATCTGAAAATTCAGTACCGGATCGTTTATCTCCTTTTTTCGTACTTTTTGAATGTATTCTTTGGGGCTGAGTTCGTTTTGGTATTTGTGGTAATTTGGTATTCTTCCACCAAATGCAATTCCTTTCAAATTTAGTCGTTCACAAAGTTCTTTGCGGTAATCATACAAACGTCGGCCCAAACGTAAGCCTCTAAAAGCCGGTTTAATAAAAACATCGATTCCATACAACATATCGCCATCGGGCGAATGCGTATTAAAGGTGTAATTCCCGGTTATTTCTTTGTATTTATGGTTGTCTTCAAAACGGTCGTAATCCACTACAATCGAGAGCGCACAACCTGCAAACTGCCCGTTCACCTTCAGAACAACCTGTCCTTCCGGAAACCGATCGATTAAGGATTGGATGTGATGCTTTTTCCAATATGCATTGGGCATATTCGAATACGCCTCAATCATTGCCTGCTTCAAATCCTCGTAATCCTCAATACTTAGATATTTAAGTTCAATGTTTTCTATTTCCTGCATTTTCTATCCTTTTTCTGCTGAGTTAGAACCAATTTTTCCGTTTAAAATAATACAACATGCCGCCTACCATTGCTAACACCACCATCCAGAAAATTAAATACGAATATTTAAATCCCAGCTCGGGAATGTAATCGAAATTCATTCCGTAAATACCGGCCAAAAAAGTTAAAGGAATGAAGATGGACGCAAATATGGTAAGTACCTTCATCACCTCGTTCATTCGGTTACTAATGTTGGAATTGTAAATATTTAGTTGTTCCGAAACGAGGTTATTGTACAATTCAATGGCGTCGGTTGATTGAATTACCAGGTCATTTAAGTCACCTAAAAACTTTTTATTGCCCTCTTCAAAATACGAACTTTCGGATCTTAACAATGCTGTCATTAAATCTTTGACAGGCCGCACTGTTTTCCTCAAATAATTTAATTCGGTTTTGTATAAATATATTTCCTCCACAATTTTAGCATCGCCCATGGCAAAAATCCTGTCTTCCAATTCCTCTACTCTACTACCGATGTTTTCAATCAGAAACGTATAATTATCGACAATGATATCCATTAAAGCATAGGCAAGATAATCGTTTTTGCGGGTTCGTATCCTTCCTCGTTTTTGCCTGATTCGTTCGCGCACCGGCAAAAAAACATCTCCTACCCGCTCCTGTAAGGTTAACACATAGTTTTCGCCCAGTATTATCGATATTTGCTCGGCGTGTATCCTGTTATCTTTCTTTTCATACCTGAGCATTTTTAGAATAAAGGCATCAACATTCTCTTCATCTTCATATTTCGGACGCTGGTCAGTATTTACCATATCTTCCAGCAATAAAGTCGAAAATCCTGAAAGTTTTCCAAGCTTGGCCACCAGTTCCATATCGTGCAAACCGTAAATATTAATCCAGTTTACACCCGATGGATTTATCAGAGAATAGGCCTCCTCAATAGAATCTACATTTTTTTCAACCAGTTTATCAGCATCATACTGCATAATCTGAATGATGGGGGCCTCCATTTTTTGGTTACCGATAAAAACAAGTGAACCAGGAACCTGACCCTGTGCTTTTATACGGTCTTTAATAAATCGTGCCATGCTCTATTTTTCTTGTTAATTTAAACCAAAAAATTCATTTAACAGAATATTTGATGGATTTATGCCAGACTTTCGTTTTCAGATAAGTATTCTACATCCGAGTGTTTATCTTGCCGCCTAGTTAAAGTGTTTGAAATGCTCCAGCATAAAAGCAGTAATGTGCCCTTTCTTTTTCATTCTAACTTTTACCGGAAATCATTATTTAATGTTATAGCCTAAAATGTTAAACATTTCGTTTGCCGACTGCTCTTCGCGGTACACATGGTCAACAATATTTCCTTTTTCATCCCGGTCGATAATCACATGTTTTGGCGACGGAATCAGGCAATGTTTTATACCGCCGTAACCGCTGATTGAGTCCTGATACGCGCCCGTATGAAAGAATCCCAGGTAGAGCGGTTCTTTGTCGTCATCGCTGAATTTTGGCAACAAAACTTCCTGGTTTAAATCCTCCGAGTTGTAGTAGTCTGAATGATCACAACTTATTCCGCCAATATTTACACGACCGTATTCGTTGTTCCATTTGTTTATCGGAAGTAAAATAAACTTCTCGTGAATCGACCAGGCATCAGGAATGGTATTCATTAAACTGTTGTTTATAATGTACCAGGTTTCCGTGTCATTTTGTTGTTTCTGCTCTAAAACTTCAAAAATAATTGCCCCCGACTCCCCAACAGTATATTTTCCAAACTCGGTGAAAATATTCGGTTCAATTACATTCTCTCTGGTACAGGCATCTTTAATGTTTTTGATTATTTCATTAATCATGTACTCATAATTGTACTCGAAACCCAAATGATTTCGAATAGGAAAACCTCCGCCAAGGTTAAAAGAATCAAGTTTTTCACTTTCCTTTTTCAGCTCAACATACAGTTTCAATGCCTTCTGAAATTCCCCCCAGTAGTAAAGCGTATCCTTTATTCCCGAATCGACAAAAAAGTGTAGCATTTTTAATTCAAACTTTTTATTGTCTTTAATTTCAGCTTTAAAAAAGTCGATAATTGCATTGGGCGAAATTCCAAGTCTCGAAGTATAATACGCCGATTGTGCCTCCTCGTTTATAGCCATTCGCAAACCTATTTTTACCACATGTTTTGTTCTCAACTTTGCAAGCCGATGGTATTCATATATACTATCGAGAATGATGATTGAATTCTCAAAACCCGCTTCCTGTAACTGAATAATTTTTTGCAAGTACTCATTGGTTTTATACCCGTTATGTACAATTATTCTTTTCTTGTCAATCTTTTTCTTCTGGTACAGTTTTAAAATCAGGTCAATATCGAACTCAGACGACGTTTCAAGATTTACCTTATGTTTTAGTGCTTCCTGTATTACATGGTAAAAGTGGTTACATTTGGTACAATAACAAAAATGGTATTTCCCCTGGTAACCACTGTTTTTTATGGCGCGGTTAAAAAGGTTTCTTGTCTTTTTTATTTGAGCTCCTATTTTGGGTAAATAAATAAACCTGAACGGGGTACCATGTTTTTCAATTAAATGTTTTAACGAAACGCCATGAAACGTCAAATTGTCATTTTGTAAATCAAAGCCTTCCTGGGGGAAGTAAAAACTTTGTTCAATTAAATCGAAATAAGTGTTTTTCATTCTTATATTTTTTGTCGCAATCAGCTTTTATTTTTAGATTGAAAGAGATGATTTGCATCACTTTTGCAAAATAAACCAAACATAAACTCCTTGTGAAATATTTGGATATTTTCTAGTCCAGTTATTCAAAATGTGTAGCATTAATTTAATTTTCTTTTTTAATCAATTCCGGAAATGATGGGTGCTTTTGTACTCTTTTAAACCAGCTGATAAACAGACAAAATCTCACATAAAAGAGAGTAGTAAGTTGTTATTTATGATGTCTTAAAAGTTGATCTTTTTGTTCCTGTTTTTTTGTCATTTTTGCTGTGGTAATAATTTTGTAGGATAAAAAGACCCGGTTCTCCTGTTGAAGACAGCATCCAACTGTTAAATTCCGAATTGAATGATTATTATATTTTAAAAAATCTTCATTCCTCCACTTTGAAGATAAGTGCCGGTCGTTTGCCTTTCTGAAAAGCAAAACGAGAATTAAATAACTTCCTTATTTGATGTGTCCCTGACTAAAAGAAGAGTTAAACATTATGCTCTCAATACTCTTCATGTTTTCTGTCCCATGAGCCCTAAAAAAATCCATTCTTTTCATTGTCTAACGGAATAAAAAATAAAACTCAAAACTTTATTTTATGCTAATTGTATTAGCGTTATTTCTTGGGTCAATAATCCGATAAAAAAACAAATAAAAACATGGGTAAATGTCATGTTTTCTGACACGTAATCTATTTTCTACTCGTCAAATCCTTCTTGGTTTTAACTTTCAAAATCTCTCTTGAAACATTAATATTAACTGCCTTTGCTAATTATTTGTTACACTTCGTAAATGACTGTCAAACATTTTACGGCAAATCTGCATAAATGGAATATAAGTTTTAGATTTGAACAAAACTGAGTAATTTTTACCATGAAGCTTAAAAAATTATTACCAGAGTTAGTATCGGGTATTATTGATGCTGGTTACGATATAAATCCCAGAGAAATACAAACTGAAAGTATTCCTGTAATTAAATCAGGCGCCGATCTTTTTGTTATTGCTCCCGAAGATTCAGGAAAATCAACTGCTATTATTATTGGGATTATTCAGCAGCTAAAAGAAGCTTTTGAAGAGGCGCCTCGTGCAATTATAATGGCTGCTTCAAAAGAAAAAGCATTTCAACTTGAAGAGCAATTTGAATTGCTTGGAAGTCATACAAATTTGCGGGTTTTTACGGTTTTCGACAAGGGTAATATTCAATATCAGAAAAATATGATTTACGAAGGGCTCGATGTTTTAATTGGTACTCCAATTCGAATAAATGAGCTATTAAGTATTACCGGAATTCCAACCACCCTGCTTAAAATTTTAGCAGTTGACGATGCAGAAACCTTATTCCCCGGCCAAAATCATCCGGTGGTTTATCGAATTGCCGACCGAACCAAAAAACTGCAATTTTTAATTTTTGCAAATAAGTGGCACGAAAAAATTGATGACCTCTTCGATAGAATTATGAAAAGCCCGGTGGTTATTCGAAAATCGTAGTGATTAATATATCCTATTTTTTTTGTAATTTTGATTAGGTTAAACGTTAATTAGCCCAAAATATGAATTACGAAACAAACCCTGTAAGAGCTCATGAAAACTTTGCGATCTATAAAAAATCAGAAGAGATTTTTGAGGTAGTACAACAAATTGCCGATTTAATTCCAGATAAAGATAACACTCCTCTCTCTCAAATAAAAGCACAAATGCTTGAAGATGCAATGATGATTCAAGCAAAAATTGCCGGTGCGGAAGGTGGAGATATTTATGATATTCGGATGGAAAACGCAGCAATAATTCGTAAGGCAGCTCGTGATTTGATGCTCACCAGCCACTCACTCAAGATATTTGGTTTTAAAGAAGTTGAGTACTTTGATATTGTTTACGGCTTACTTGAAGATTTTCGTTTATTGTTTATTGATTGGGTAGCAGGATTTGATCAATGGAATTACATTATTGACCGCTGGGGGCTATTTAATCCACCTGGAATTGGGCCGCACGACAAAGATCCAAACAATGATATTCCATTTGATACTGATAATTCTATTGATTAACCACCAATATATTGCACAACCAACTTTTTAAATTATTTTATTTATCCCAAGATGGAATTTAAATTTTTTATATTTTTATGGCAATTTTGTATTACATTAACCAAAGAATATACATATGAACCGATTGATTACGCTTTTGATAGCAACATTAATTACTGTACCTCTTTTTGCACAAACTTCAAAAACGAAAGACTTCTCAAAAGTTTACAGTGAAAAGAAATTTTATTTTTCAGGTTGGGGCGAACCCAACAGAAAAACAACTAAAGAAGAACAACTTACAACCCTGGGCAAATGGGCCGAAGCCGGAATTACTGATTTACTGCCAAGCGTTGGAATCGACAGGCTGAAAGAATTAATAGAACTTGGTTCGAAACAGAACATTAAAATTCATGCCTGGCACTGGATGATGAATGTTGGAGGAAGTGAAGAATGTAGAGCACACCCTGAATGGTATTCGGTTAATGCCCTGGGACAAAGCTGCCGCGATTTCCATCCTTATGTCAACTATTACAATTTTTTAAGTCCTTTTTCGGAAGGTGCCCGTGAGTATATAAAGAAAGGCGTACGCGAGAAGGCAAAAATAAAAGGGTTGGCTTCAGTACATTTTGATTATATCCGTTACGTAGATGTAATTTTAGGGAATAATTTACAGAAGAAATATCCTTACAAAGGAGGTAAATTAAAACAAGACAGAATACTTCCTGACTATGATTTTGGCTATCATCCCAATGCACGGAAACAGTTTGAGGAGGCTTTTGGAATTGATCCGATGGATATAGAAGACCGGGCTGAAAATCCGGCTTGGCAACAATTTCGTATGAATGCCATATCATCGTTGGTGAACGAATGTGTTGAAATTTGCCACGAAGAAGGAACTGCTTCATCTGCTGCTGTTTTTCCTTTTCCACAGTTGGCTCGCGAATATGTGCGTCAGGACTGGGCTCATTGGAATCTAGACTACTTTTTTCCGATGATTTACAAAGAAGATCATGACGGAAATATGGGTTGGGTTGAGTTTGCAACAAAAGAAGGAGTTCGCGAAATGAAAGAAGGCAAACATCTTTTTGTTGGAATTTTAGTAGGCGATTATGGTGATAACCTGCAAGATTTTGAACAAGCAATTGTTCAGGCTCATAAAAACGGCGCCCGGGGAATTACTTTTTTCACCATCAACTCACTAAATGAAGCACAACTTGCCATAATTAAAAAGTACAACGAAAAGTTTAATAAGTAGCAGGAAATGGAAAGAGGCCGAACTCTTTTAGTTCAGCCTCTTCATGAATACCATTGAGAAAAATTCTCAACCAGGGCAGGTTGCCCTGATATAGTTATACTGATAAAAAATAAGGGTCTCCTTAACTCCCATACTACTATTCACGATAAATAACTCTACCTACCTTAACTTCGCCATCCAGGTCTAATCTGTAGATATAAACACCTGAAACAGCTTCAGCAGGTATGTATTCAACTTTATTATTTTCACCTGCCTGAACAGGACGATCCAGCAATCTGGCAACACGTTGACCAGTTACATTGTAAAGTTCGAGCACTCCATAAGCATTTACTCTGGATACAAACTCGAAAGTTACCTTTTCACTAAACGGATTTGGATAAACTTTGAGTTCGCTTTCATCGAAGGAAGCTTCAGGTTGAATTACAGCTGCTTTGTTCTTATTGCCCTTAATCGTCAAAATGCTAGCTGAGGCTAATTCTACACCTGTTCGTATGGTTTCTGGACAGTCACAAGTAGGCACGCAAACAACTGAATGTACAATCACATAGATTTCAGTAGTACCTTCAGGAAGATTAGTTAATGCTACTTTTAATTCAGTTGCAGGATCACCTTGTTCCCAAACCACGGTATATTGACCTGGAGCAACAGTTGGTTCACCCTTATGTTTACCGTTTTTAATTCCTGGATACTTTTCAACACCAGCATATATATGTGCTTCGCTCATAACGTATCCATCCATTAAATCATAGTTGACATACATCGTATCATCACCAAATGATAACTCAACGGTTCCGACCCATGTTCCTTTACTCAGGTCGCACTGACCAGCACCAGCATAAACATCAAGAGTATCAGTAATACCCACAGTAATTTTATTGGTCCATCCCCATCTGCTAAAGTCATTTTCAACATCATAAAGGAAACATAATGCATCTTTATCATTCATTGCAAATGCAGTTTCACAATCCCCTTCCGATTCAGTGAACTTGATAATTGTATCCATTACAATTGTGTCATTTCCACAATCATCCATAGCCGTAAATGTATATACCCAATAGTCTACACATTGATTTGGATCTGTTGGATCTGCAGGAACTACAACAGGCATTTCACTTAATTCATCACCTTCAGAGCAATTATCTGTCCAACTAGCAATTAAAGGATACGGCGTTGCATTACATACGGAATCAGCATGTTCAACTATTACAATTACTGGCCTTTCCAGATCTTCTTTCCAGCTATGCATGATACTTACAGATGCAGCAGCATCGCATACTCCCTGATAAGTCGCGGTCCAAGTCTGGCTGAATGAACATCCATCGTTGGTTGGGCCATCCGTGCTAACAACAGCTACTGCCGATGGGTTGCACTC
>JAPOHD010000054.1 GCA_026671195.1 Draconibacterium aestuarii
ACTGCCGATGGGTTGCACTCATCTGTTACACTGAAACTTGGGACAGGTATTGATTGTGGATTACAACCCAAATCTGTATCGACATCAGTTGTACTGATTACCGGTACTTCGGCCTCAATCCAGGTATAGGTGACAATTTCTCTAGTTATTAATCCACAAGCCGTTGCCTCATAGGTAAATACCTGTTGTTTCTCACAACCATCTCCAGTTGGGCCAACAGTGACACACGTAACATCTTCAGCGAGTACAGGAACCCCACATACCGTTGCCGTTACATTCGGATCACATTCGGGTAATTCAACTGGATTACAGCCTAAATCTCCTCCTGTTGGAACTCCTACTAATACAGGTGCTTCTGGATTGGCTGCAAGTACCAATGTGTCACATTGAGAACAATTTGTATTATCGTTTAGATCACAAACTGTGACGTAATAACGTCCCGGGGCCAATCCCGTGATTGTTTGTGTAAAAGCAGTAAAACCATCAGGGCCAGTCCATGAATAAGAATATTCTGTTCCCTCAGTTCCTTGAGCAGAGGCCGTTCCATCTTCCAAATAACAGCAAGATTGAGGAGTAGCAGATACTTCGCAACCAATTGCAGGTGGAGCCACAATCGCAGTTGCAGATAATTGAACCTCTTTGTTTCCGCAACCGCCAAGTCCACTACAGGCCTCAACATACATGTGATAAGGGCTTCCATTTATATCAGCAGCTGAGCTACCTGGTCCCCACAATTCTTCGCATGCAATGTTTCCACCCCATGCTAAAAGAATAATTGATTGACCCGGATCTACCTGGAATTCTACGACCAAATAAGAAGATTCTGTATCACCACCAGGACTGCCTTCAATGTTATATAAATCTGTAATTGTACCATTGTAAATTCTAATAGAATCGAATCCTTCGAGTTTAGAAGCATTAAATCCGTCAAGTGGTGCTTCTGGTGTTTCTGGTGTTACCATATTACTATCTGGTGGTGGTAATTCGTAGTTATTATATAAAGGTCCAGTACCTTCCAATGCAGTACCCAGTAGAATTTGAGTTTCAACATCTTCTATTGATCCATCTATAAAATGTCCAAATTTATCATGATTAGTATCACGATTAAAAGAGGTTAAAAAATCGATGGCATGCTTGCCACCTTTAGTTATGTCGTAGCCTATCGTTACCTGATACTTTACGCCAGTTTCTAACCCACTAGCCTGAAGGCGGTAAGGTATCGTCATTCCACAGGCATAATGCGCTTTGGCTGCATTAACGTTACCGGTCACCCAATCTACATTTGTGGCGACCATCGATGGGGCCATTAAAGCATCCTTTAATGCGCCATTGGCAAATTGTTCCAGTTTGTCGATAGACTGCGCCTGAGTGTCTATATTACATAGCAATACAAACGCTGAAATAAAGAGAAAGATTCTCTTACAGAGTAAAAATTTTTCTTTCATAATTTTGATTTGAAGATAACAGTAGAATAGGTATACTATTCACAATTACATAATTCGTAATTCACTATCAATTATCTTCAAAAGCAAAAGGCATACTACCTCCAAACGTCCAAACTATTTTTTTGATTTCTTCAACATTGAACCTGGGGTAAGGTCCAATATCTACCCTTGTTTATTATCCGTAAAAGGACATTACTAATTCGTAAGGAAAAGTTACGATAAGCCAAATCTTAATACAATCGGGATTATTACGGATTTTTTTTTGATATGTATGAGGAATTATTCCGAGGAAAATAAATACTAATTAATCTGATTTTGTATGGCATATTCGACCATTTCTGCAGTTGACCGCACCCCTAATTTGGAAGCAATATTTTTTTTGTGTGTTTCTACTGTTCGTGGACTGATATTTAAAGTAGAACCAATCTCTTTATAAGTGTATCCTTTACAAAATAATTTTAAAACAGAAATTTCACGATGGGTAAGTGTATTGTTACTGCTAACATCGGTACGAACTTCTTTTGATCGTGTCCGAAAAAGGTTTTTCATCAAGAGCCAGACTTTTTGAGGGAAAAAATCTTCATTATTTTTCAGTTTTTTTAATGCTGTAATCAGCTCGGTAGTAGTTGAATTATTAAAAACCAAACCATTTACGCCTAACGAAATATAATCCTCAAAGTGGTTAATATAGTCTTTATTTACAATTAAAAGAATAGGAATTTTAGCATATCTTCGTTTAATCTTTTTTATGGGAATAATCCCTTCTTTCTCGCAATGCAGAACATCGATAATTATAACATCAGGTTTATTTTCTTTTAACTGTGGCAGCAGGTCAATCACAGTTTTTGCCTCGGCAACAATTTCAAATCCATCAACCTTCTCTAATACCGGTTTTATTCCAGAATAAAACAAAGCATAGTTTTCCAATATAGCAAGCTTGCACATAACCCTTAAATTTATCATTTTAACCATTTAAAGAAAACGTCCATTCGTTAACGCCTTCTTTAAAAACATTATCAATCATAAAAAGAGTCATTTCTATTTGGTTAAACGTAGGGAATTGTAAGGACAAACAAGTTACTACTTATTACTTACTTTTCCAATCCGTAAAATTCCGTAATCTATATCCGTAAAATTACCTACCACGAAGCAATAATATTAGAATTCAACATTACGCATAAATTCTTATATCACTTCATTTAACAGAGGAATAGTTTAAAAAAATAGAGTTGTATTCAATATACTAGTCATCTTTTCACAATGTAGGCCTCTACTCATTAATACGAAACCTCGTTTAAGAAGATGATGTTTGCCTTATTATAAGTCAATGATTTTATTCGAGATTAATTAAATTATGCTTGATTGCATATTTAATCATTTCATTTACAGAGTTCAAATTAAGTTTTGCCAGAATATTATTTTTATGCGATTCAACTGTACGTGGACTTATATTTAGATTTTCCCCAATCTCCTTATATGATAAACCTTTGGCAAAAAGTTTAAGAACTTCTTGCTCTCTACTACTTAAATCTCTGAAATCATGATCCTCGGAGTGCTTGATATAAGCATGCTGAATTACCTGTTTTGTTATTTCAGGTTCCGGGATATTCAAATACCGTTCACCCGAAGCCACTACATTTATTGCTTCAATGAGTTGCTCAGATGTACTATCTTTCGATAAAATTCCACGTGCTCCATTAATAACGCATTCCAAAACTGCATGCTCAGTTAACGATACAGCAATGATAATAAAGTAAATATTTGGAAATTCTTTATACAGTTTATGACAAATGTTAATTACCGAATCCTTAGGAAGCAACAGATTTAAAATAATTACATCAGGTTTTTTTTCTTCTAATTGAAGAAATAGATACTGCGGAGTGGAAGCTTCTCCTATTACTTCAAATTTAGCTTTTGTTTCAAGTAGTAATTTTAACCCTTCCCTGTAAATATTGTAGTCATCAACTATGAAAATTTTTTTCTTCATGCATTATTAAAATATAATTTACTAACACATGGAATTCTTATAGATAATTATGCCTCAGAGGATTATTTTATATTTTCCCAATTGCTTGACAATTTAACAAATTTGATGGAATAATAAAATAGTCCATTTTAAGATGTACAACAGATTGAGAAAAACATGAATGAAATTATACCAAATGATGGCACAAAAAAAGTATCTTTTCTTGAGAATACACTCCAAAAACACTTTACATAAGTAACCATCTGTTTATCAGCTAATTAAATTCTATCGAAAAAATTATTAATTTCAAATAAAAATAGTTCGTTTGAAATATTCATGCATCTGTTGCAAACACTGATGTTTCAATAAGATATTAACAATCAATATTTTCGCTCATGCAAAGTAGTTTAATAAAAATTCTTGCTTTTTACAAACCGCCGTTCTACCTTGTCCCTGCAAACCTATAAGTATTAACATATTAAAACGGACGCTGTTATTTTCCAATCATTCTTCCTAAAGAAAATATCAGCCTTATTTAAATTAAGTTGTGAAGAAACTCAATATATGAGTTTATAAATTTTATTGCAAACCCACTGATTGAATTAAAAATCAATCAGGTACAAAATTTATGGACCATTAAATCAATTAAGAAGAAGTTATGAAAAAATCAGAGCATCTTGTTGTATTGCTGATAACGATGTATATTGGCATAACAGCTGCGTTTGGACAAAATTCGAACAAGGCTTTTAAGATGGAAGGGAAACCAACTCAAACCATTGAAATCAATCTACCACTTTCTGAAACCACAGAAATAACTCCATTTGAAAACAATGTCAATAAAATCTATGGTCTGGCTGCAAGTGCGGAAATAATCCTTAACAGTTCAAGCAGTAAAGTCAGTATTATTCTTACAGATCAGAATTTTGAGGAATATTTGATCTATGAAAGTTATGAACTTGCTGAGCAAAGCAATTCTGTTACAATTGATACTCTGTGTGAGGAGACATGGTATCTGGATGATGTAAAAGTACATTCCATTCGGATTGAAATAAGTGATGAAGCCTCTGTTCTTTTAAAAAGTCTGAGTTATACAACGAGGTCAGAATTAAAAGGAGATTATGCCAAACTCAAAAAAGAACGGAAACAAGTCCAAAATGCATATAAAATTGAACAGATAAATAAGAATATTAAAGTAAAAGGGAAACATTGGGTTGCAGGTCCGACCAGTGTTTCTGAGCTAAGCTATGCTGATAAAAAGAAACTCTACGGGCAAAGCACATTCCCTCCAGGGTTTGAATATTATGCAGGTGGTGTCATTTCAACGGAAAGCAGTGATGAATCATCAACTTTAAAATCAGCAACAGCCACAAGTCCATATATTGATAATTGGGACTGGCGTGACCGACATGGTAAAAATTGGATTAGCCCGGTTACCAACCAAGGTGCTTGCGGATCTTGTTGGGCCTTTGCATCAACAGGTGCAACAGAAGCCATGGTAAATCTCTTTTTTAATCAACAGTTAAATCTCAATTTGGCAGAGCAGGATGTATTATCCTGCAGCGGTGCCGGAGATTGTTCTGGTGGCTATCCCAGCATTGCTCTTAATTATATAACAAATAAGGGAGTAGTAGATGAAGTTGCCTTCCCATATGAGGCTTCAGATATATCATGTAATAATAAATCAAATAATCCGGCTGAATTAATTCAAATTGCCGGTAAAGTTGATTTCGGCTCTGTTACTTATCCCAAAACGGAAGATGATCTGAAACGAATGCTGATTGAAATGGGCCCAGTAAGCGGAGGACTTTACAGCTGGAGTCATGCATTGGTTTTAGTTGGATATAAAGTAGTTAAAGAAGGAGATATATTTTATTATCAGGATCCTAATACAAACTGGTCCTGGGTAACTATAGCATCTGGCGACCCATTGATAGAAAAAACGGTATGGATTTTTAAAAACAGTTGGGGTGCTAATTTCGGAGATAAAGGATACGTATACGTAGAATCTGATATTACTAATTTTGGCTGGACACATGCATTAAAAACTCCAATTGCAAGTAAAATAAATAATTACAACGTTATATGCGAAGACGATGATGGAGATGGCTATTATTGGTGGGGATTAGGATCTAAGCCAACAACTTGTACAGGACCTGATCAACCAGACGGAAATGATTCCGATCCAACACTTGGGCCACTTGATGAATATGGTTATTGCGTTGAACTTCAAAATTCTCCTTCTGCGAATTTCTCTTCAGATAATACTTCCATAATTCAAAATGAGAGTATTTCTTTTTCTGACCTATCAAGCAGTAATGTTTCTTCATGGTCATGGGTGTTTGAAGGAGGTTATCCATCAACTTCATCGGAAAGAAATCCGCAAGTAACATATAGTATGTCTGGCACTTATAATGTAAGCCTAACGGTGACTAATGCTTATGGAAGCGACACAAAAATTGTTTCGGATTATATTTCTGTAGATAAGGTGTATTGCAATTCACATGGAGATGCTACTGATGAATGGATAAATATAGTGCAGCTTGGAATTCCTATCGGATCTCAATCTTCCGGTACAAGTGGTTATAAAGACATGACAAATGTTTATACCTTTCAAGCTACGGGCGGAACCAATGAGAATATATACTTAGTCCCGGGATTTAACGGAAATGAATTTCAAGAGTACTGGAAAGTTTGGATAGACTTTAATGGTGATTTAGATTTTGATGATGATGGAGAATTAGTACTGAATAGTTCTTTAACTCAAGGTATGGCATCAGGAATGATTACTTTTCCACCAAATCTGAACCTTGTTACCAGAATGCGTATCTCTATGAATAGGGACAATTCCCCATCACCTTGTGAAATATTCTCATTTGGAGAAGTAAAGGATTATTTGATAGAAATAAAATCCCCAGAAATTCAAATGCCTGTTGCTAACTTCACATCTGATATTAGCAAGATCACAATCGGCGAATCAGTTACATACTCAAACCTATCATTAGATGCCACCTCCTGGAGCTGGACTTTTGAAGGGGGTACTCCTGAAAACTCAACAGAACTGAATCCAACCATTACTTATAACACAAGCGGAACCTATAATGTAACTCTGATAGCAGCAAACGCTGATGGAACAAACACAAAAACAGCAGTTGAATATATTCAGGTGCTTGAACCCGCTGTTATTCCGGTGGCTGATTTTTCTGCAAGTCCGAGAGTTGTTCTAGAAGGAGAAACCGTTTCTTTCTCTGATTTATCTGCGAATACACCTACTTCCTGGGAATGGACTTTTGAGGGAGCAGATCCGGGTACTTCTACAGAGCAGAATCCTACTATTACTTATACAACAGCAGGTAGTTATCTGGTAACATTGGTTGCTACAAATGCAGCCGGATCGCAAAGTATAAGTAAGGCAAATTATATTGAAGTTACTGAACCAGTTCTTTTTCCGGAAGCTGCGTTTTCTGCCGACACTAGAAATATTAAAGCTGGCGACACAGTATCATTCACTGATTTAACAAGTAATGATCCTATTTCATGGAACTGGACTTTTGAAGGAGCTGATGAAACCTATTCAAGCGTACAGAATCCATCAGTAACTTATAGTACTCCTGGACTGTATAGTGTAATTTTAATGGCCACAAATAATTTTGGATCAGATACTATATCAATTAATGATTATATTGAAGTTAGTGAACCAGATATTACTCCTATTGCAGATTTTGATGCAAACAACACTCTGATTTCCGAAGGACAGGAAGTAGCATTTAACGACAAATCCCAAAATAATCCAAAAACCTGGAACTGGGAATTTGAGGGAGGAACACCATCAACATCGAACCTTAAAAATCCGATGGTAAAATACAATCTGACAAATAATTATCGCGTGACTTTAGTTGTTACTAATGATGCAGGTGAGGACATAAAAATTGTGGATAATTACATACAGGTTCAGGCACCTGATCCTGCCTACTGCACTCCCACAGCAATTGCTTCCAGCGAATGGATTGCAGGCGTTTATATTGATGGACAGGCAAATACAACCAGTGCCAGTGGTTATGCCGATCTCACATCCTTTGCTTTTGAAATGGAAAGCGGTACAAGTCACAATATTGAACTCACTCCCGGATTTAATTCCAGAAGTAAATTTGAATATTGGGCAGTTTGGATCGACTTTAATGAGGACATGGCCTTTTCAGACAATGAAAAAGTATTTAGCTCTTCCAAATCAAAATCAACTGTCTCCGGATCAATTGATATTCCTGCAGAATTAAACATAACCACCAGGATGAGGGTGGTCATGAGTCCCACGATTCCAACATCAGCCTGTGATAATATAACTGGAGAAGTTGAGGATTATACCGTTCTGCTAGTTGAACCTGCCCTGAAAGCTGATTTTACAGCGAGCAGTACAACAGTATCTGTTGGAGAAACTATACAGTTTACAAATACTTCCATGTATAATCCAACCATCGTAAAATGGACGTTTACGGGGGGTGATATTGACGAAAGTTTCGCCGATAATCCAACAGTAACTTACAACACTGTAGGTGAGCAAACTGTTACGCTACTTGTTTCAAACGAGCTTGGATCAGATGAAAAGACAATAACCATTTCGGTTGTTGATGGCAATACAACCATATACTGCACTCCTATAAATATTAGCGCCTTAGTTAACTACATTCGCCGGATGGTATTTGCCGGTTCCGAAGTTAATTCCGGAGCCAATGAATACTCACTTTCAGATATTGCGTTTGATAACATTGATGCCGGACAGGTTTACCCGGTCGAGTTATCTCCATGGTCGGTCACTACCCGTAATTTCTGGCGAATTTGGATTGATTTTAATAAGGATGGTATTTTTGATGATGCCACTGAAACAGTACTGGCATTGAACAACAAAAAAGGAACGGTGACTGGTGATATCGTGATTCCTATTGAGGTTAGTGGTACTACAAGAATGCGTGTTGCCATGAAAGTTGGAAGTGCCCCGTTAAGTTGTGAAGATAATTTTGTGGGTGAAGTGGAAGATTATTCCATTACCATTAACGAAGCACTACCTCAAATGAAAGCTTCTGTTTCAAATCCACTCGACGAAATTGGAACTCAGCCTGAAATTCGTGTTTATCCAAATCCAACCAGCGATTTTATCACAATCAATCTGGATGTGGTTAAACTTGAAGATACCTATACCTTATTTAATTTGAGTGGATCGATGCTGATACAGAATCAAATTACAAGTTCAAATACTCAGGTCGATCTTTCTGATTATCCATCTGGAGTTTACCTGATAAGAGTAAAAAATAGTGAGCAAATTCTGAATAAAAAAATTATTAAAAAAGATTGATGTTGTAGAGAATAATGATCTGATAAAGAAAAAGCAGGATAATTATATTTTATTATCCAGCTTTTCTTTCTAAACGTCGTGCCAGCGAGTGAAGACGGCGAATAACCTCCAAAACTTCTGATTCGAAACGATAAATAGAAATTCGCATCTCATCGGGTTCCGATAAACGCCGTATTAAATAGGAACGTACATCCTGAAGCTGCTCTTTGAACTCCATTTTTGAAAGCTTCTCACCTTTCTCCAAAGATTGACCACTAAATTCTTTTAATCCAGTAGATAAAGCATCAAAAGCTACTGCGTATAAAGCTGACAACTTTTCAATTGTTTCTGCACTCACTTCAAAACCATTTTTAATGCGATGTTCTGCGGCTTCAACCAAATTAGTTGTAATCAAATCAGCAGCTGTTTCCAACACATTTACGGCTTCAATATCCTGTTCTAAACGTTTTGTTTCTTTTTTTAAAATTGACTGGCTTTGAATCTGTTGTAAAAAAGCCAGAATTTCTTTCTGCCCCCGGTCTATAACTGCATCATTTTTCCTTAGTTCTAAAAGCTGCGAAGCATTTCCTGTTAACGCCACATTTAATCCATTCTCAATCAGCTTTAGTAACATTTTTCCCAATTTTGAAATAGACGAATTAGCCAGATCAATTGCCATTGATGTGTCTTCCAGATAATAACTGTGTAACTCGGGAAAAAGTTTTTTGGTATCCTTTCTTACAGGCAAAATCCACAAGATCAATTTTGAAACTGGATTCACCAACCAAATAAAAAGCAAAGTGTTACCAACATTAAAAATAGTATGTGCATTTGCAATTTGTCTGGCATTGTTGCCCTCTGAAATAAGCCCAACCAAAGTTGCAAGCTGATCGATAAAGGCATACCAAAGTAAAACGCCCGCTACTTTAAAAAAAACATGCGAAATAGCTACTCGCATTGCTGCCCTAGGTTTTCCTATCGCCGATAAAACTGCGGTTATGCAGGTTCCAACATTAGCCCCCAAAATAATAGCAATTCCTGCCTCAACACTAATCAATCCCTGCGATGCCAGTACAATTACAACTCCGGTAGTTGCAGATGAACTTTGTACAGCGGCTGTAAAAACCGTTCCAATTAAAATTCCCCATAAATAATTGTCGAGCCCCTCCATTAATTCGATGAAGGGTAGATATGTTTTCAATGGAGTAGTTGCTTCACTCATCACATTCATTCCAAGAAACACCAAACCAAGTCCCAGTATTATTGTACCAAAATCTTTGTACGATTTTTTTGCAAATACTACGCTAAAAAGATACCCAAAAGCAACCATCAACCAAGAGGCTTTGGTTATTTTAAAGGCAATTATTTGAGCGGTTATTGTAGTTCCAATATTTGCTCCAAGGATCAGACCCAAAGTACTTTGAAACGATAGTAATCCGGCAGATACAAATCCTACTGCCAAAACCGTTGTAACTGATGAAGATTGGATAACAGCCGTGACACATGTTCCTGCCAAAAGTGATGTCCAGCGATTACGGGTCATCGATTTCAAAAACAATTTCATTCGCGATCCTGCTGCAGCTTTTAAACCGTCTGTCATTACATTCATGCCATGAAGAAAAATGGCCAGCCCACCCAGAAGTAAAATTGTAAAAGTCCACCAGTTCATGTAAAATCTTTTACACTAATTTAGAAATATTTGTTCGTTCTCCTCAGATTCTTTGTAATATTCTATATTTGAACCATATTTAATTTTAATTAAAATGAATCTAAAACAACTACTTCTAATTTTTAGTGTTACATCCATTTTATGGGTTTCGTGCACAAGTATTTCTAAAAAAGAAGAAACACCAAAAAGGCCGAACATCGTCATTATTTTTCTTGATGATTCGGGCTACTCCGATTTTTCACCTTTTGGTCAGAAAAAAATTCAAACCCCCAATGTTCAAAGTTTAGCCGACGAAGGAGTAATGTTCAGAAATTTTTACGTTCCTCAGGCGGTTTGTTCAGCTTCACGCAGCGCTTTACTTTCAGGATGTTATCCGGGAAGAACAAAAGTTTTTGGAGCACATGGTCCTAACGAAAAAGGTTTAGATCCCAAATTTCCGACCATGGGCGAAGTATTTCAAAAAGCGGGTTATCAAACGGCCATTTTTGGCAAGTGGCATTGTGGCGACCTGGATGAAACACGCCCTCATAACCGCGGATTTAGCGAAAGTTGTGGTTTAATGTATTCTAACGACATGTGGAAACATCATCCTGAAAATCCGGATTACTGGGGCAAGTTTCCAATCAAATTCTGGGAGAACGGGAAAATAATTATTGATGATGTGGATTATGAACACCAGGAAATGCTGACAAAATGGTACACCGAGCATGCCGTTGATTTTATAAACCGCCATAAAGATGAACCATTCTTATTGTATGTTCCCCACTCCATGCCACATGTACCGATTTTTTGCAGCCCCGAGTTTGAAGGCAAATCAGGAGTTGGTTTGTATGGCGATGTAATGCTGGAATTAGACTGGTCGGTTGGAGAAATCAACAAAGCATTAAAACAAAATGGCATTGATGAAAACACCATCGTTATATTTTCTTCGGATAACGGGCCATGGATTTCGTACGGAAACCACGCCGGAACTACTCCTTATCGTGAAGCAAAAGGAACAACCTTTGATGGAGGTACCAGATCGGCAACCATTATAAAATATCCTACCCAATTAAAAGGGAAACAAGAATCGGAACATGCCATTATGACGATTGATTTATTGCCCACCCTGTGCCATATTTGCGGGGTTCCGCTTCCAGAATCAGAAATTGACGGAAAAAATGTTTGGGATATAATTACAGATAAAAAAGGTGCAGTAAATCCACATGATTATTATGCATTTACCAACGACAAAAATTTTGAGGCAGTGATGAGCAGTGATGGGAAATGGAAATTACATTTACCTCACAATTATCGAACCATGACCGATATAATAGGCAAAGACGGAATGCCGGGGAAATATGATTATTCAGCAAAAATTGAACTTTCGCTTTTCGATATGGTAAACGATTCGTATGAAACGACAAACGTGATTAACAAACATCCTGAAGTTGCCGAAAAATTAATGGATTTTGCCCAAATGCATAAAGCCAAATTCTTTTCGGAATAAAAGTTAAATACAAAAAAGAAAGCCCCGGTTTTGATGTAGAACCGGGGCTTTCTTTTGGGCAATTACACGCTTATAAATTTCTAAAAATCAAAACTCAAAAGCTTATCTGGATGTGAAAAATTAATGTTTTTATTAATCAATTCAGGGCTAATTTCGCCTTTAATGTAGATCATTGCATTGTCTTCACCTCCTACAAGAATGACCATTTCTTTTATGACCGATTCATCCATTCGCCCAAATACAGTAACACTTTCATCTTCTTCGCGAACCACTAAAAGTTCTTCATAAGCTTTATTCCTATTAATTTGCTCGTAAAACTCTTCGTGTAAATTCGTACGAGAATTTAAATCATCATTGTCGATCGAAATAACTTTTACCTTATCAATACAATCCAGTATTTCGCGTTCCGATTCGTCAAGGTCTCCTATACCGGCTGCCAGACTAATTACCCACCCGGGAACCGTAACCGTTGTAACACCATCTTTAAAACGATATTTTGTAAATGCCTCTGAAACACCGGGCTCATAACTGCACGATGTAAACACGAATAAAATGGCAACCGATAAAAGTGCTAAAATCTTCATAACTCTGAATTTGTTTCTGTTAAGACGTGAAGAATCCTACTTCGTTACTTCAAAGTTGAAAATAAATTAAACCACAATACAATTTAATCGATAAACATCTAAATTTTCTGGTTAAACTATACGAATTATGAATTCAAAACAATAGAGATTATTCTATTCATAGCCCAGATTCTTACCTTTTTCAACAGCTGGAATTCCTTTTTCCATCCACTCCGGAGCAGGTTTGTCTTTTAAGTAATGATTAAAAAATTGAAACATTCGTTTAGTCAAATCCATACGATTAGCCCAGCTTTTTACCGGAAGATTATGTTCTTCGCCATTGTAATTCAACAGCCAAACCGGTTTGTCGAGTCTGCGCAAAGCCACAAACATTTCAATGCCCTGATACCACGGAACTGCCCCGTCATGGTCATTGTGCATTATTAATAAAGGTGTGTTCACTTTTGGCGCATGAAACACGGGAGAGTTTTCGATATACAATAAAGGTTTATCCCACAATGAACCACCAATGCGACTTTGTGTATGCTCGTATTGAAACATGCGGCTTAATCCGGTTCCCCAGCGGATTCCTCCGTAAGCGCTGGTCATGTTGCTTACCGGAGCACCAGCCATTGCGGCTGCAAAAATATCAGTTTGAGTTACCAGCCATGCAATTTGATACCCTCCCCAGCTTTGCCCTTGCAAGCCAATTCTATTTCTATCAACAAACGAATACGTATTAATCAAATACTGGGTTCCACTAACTACACCATTGTAGGCACTTTCGCCCGGATAACCAATTTTATAAGTAATGTCGGGTACGAAAACCAGGTAACCGTTACTTGTATAAAAGCTTTTGTTTATTGTAGATTGACTTGGTTTTGGATAAGTATGCGAATGCATAGTTTCAGAACTTCGTTCGTAAAAATAAACGATCATCGGATATTCGTGATTGGGATTAAAGTTATCTGGTTTGTAAAGGAGCCCTTTTAATGGTTCGCTTGCAAAAGACGTCCATTGTACTAATTCGACTTCCGGCCATACAAAATCCTTTTGTTGCGGATTTGCATCCGAAATCTTTTTGGAACTTTCAAACTTCATATTGCTATACCAAACATCGGGAAATGTTTTAGTATTTTCTTTTGTCCAAATTATTTTATCAGCGTTTTTGGCTTTTATCGGCTTGCTGAATTTGTATTTGTCCATATCCAAAAGACCCGGATCTTTTACCGAATTCAATTTTGTATCGAAATATCCTTGCGACATGGTTCGTTCGTCAAATGCGCTCAACAGTACCGTTTGATTTACAGGAATATAATCAAGTTCTTTATCAAGTTTTTCGTAACGCAAACGAGTTTGGTTCCGCCGGCCAAAGGCTTTGGTTATACACACCGGAACTCTTTCATCTGTAACATCCAATTTCCAAATATCGTACCTGTCGTAAATAAACACAAAACGGTCATCGTCAGCCCATCCCGCGATTCCATACGGGCGTACATCCATTGGCAGGTCATCCTGCTCGTCATAAAAACTAACGGGAATTTTCTTTGTTAACGACACGATTTCCAAATTATTTATATCACTTGAAACCGCGTAATAACTGCTATCCGAAGGTTCCCACCAAACTATAAAATTCCCTTTTGGCGACAATCTTGCATTTGATTTTTTTTCTATAATCTGTCGTTTAATGCCAGTTTCCTGGTCAATTAGGTAATAATCACGGAATCCCCCACCTGTCCAACTGGAAGCTCTTTTATATGGTAAATCACTGAAACCTAAACAAATTCCGCCATTACCTTTTTGAATCGTAGAAACCTGCTGAATCAATAAATCAGCCAATTGAATAAAACTTTCTTCATCAATATGATACACCGCCAAATACGTTCTTTCCTTTTCCTTCTTGACTTCCACAAGTTGCTGTGGTTGAAGTTTTATATCTTTCCAGTTCCAAACATCTACTTTAGGTTTCTCTTCATGTAAAAGTGTGTCTTTGGGTTCCGGAATCACTGTTTCTGCTGTTCCCAGATAAATCTTTGAACCATCTTCCGAGAAACTTATTTTTCCAAATTCGCTTGGCGACCAACCAAGAGGCATTCCCTGCGTTGATTCTGCAATAATCTCTTTTGCATCTTTTCCATTTGTAGCGAAAAACATGGTATATGCTTTTTCATCAACTGTATCTTTCGACATCAGAAAAACGCATTGTTCACCGGATTCATTAAGCGTTGCTTTTTTTATCCACCCCTGTGTTTTATACAGATCGTTAAATAAACCCGACGATGCATCAAACCATTTTAAAGTTGAATAAGTATTTACCGAATCTTTTTTCTGTTGAACGCAAACCAGGCTTCTCCCCTTCTTTGCCCACGAATATTCAGTAATATTGTGAAGTTGTAACGTGTCATTTTTTTGCACGTTCAACATGATCAAATTATCACCTACGTGATTCTCCTTTTTAGCAGTATCTGTTTTTTCTTCACCTTCTTCCAACAAAAAAGCCAACCAGTTTGCATTTTCGTCAGGAGCGTTAAACGATTTAACTTTCGGGTAAGTTATCAATTCATTTCGATCAACGAGATAAACACCTAAACTGTCTTTGGGCATTTCCTCCTTTTTAACCTTGTCGAGTTTTGCCTTTCGAATTGAATCGGCGGGTTGTTTTATATAAAAAGCTACAAAGTCGCTATTACTCCCTATTTTTGCATTATAACCGCGCAAAATCGTTTTTGAACCACCATTGTTGTAAATAACTAATTTTCCATCCCCTTTCAGTGGATTTTGTTCGTAAATCACTATTTTTCCATTGTTTGATATGGCTTTATTTGGAATTGTATTCCACGAAGCAAAGTCGTCTGTACTTAGCTTTTTTTTTGCCATCGGTTGGCAGATGGCCATGGAAGATATACAAATCAGAGCTATAAAAACGACAAATTTCTGTTTCATTCTTTATTTACTATTGACCATTAACAACATTCAAAAAAATACCTGGATAAAACCAGCTCAAAAAGAAAATAGGTTGATTGAACCATTTCCAATTAAGATTTGTAATGATTTAAAACATTTTGAAATTCTTCAGGTAGTGGAGATTCAAACTCTTGTTTTAATTTATTTACAGGGTGTGTAAACTCCAATTTAGCTGCATGTAAAAATAATCTGCGTACTTCTGTATCGGCTAAAATTATTTTATTTAATGTAAAATCTCCATGATGAGTATCGCCTATGATATCAAATTTATTTTTGGCAAAATGTTGCCGCAGCTGGTGCCAGCGACCGGTTTCAGGTGTAATTTTCACCAAACTGAATTCAATATCCTCCTTGTCTTTGTATGAAATTTTGGTTTGAACCGTTTCTATTGTTTTATAATGCGTGACCGCTGGTTTTTTAAATTTCGATTTCTTTTTTACTAAAACCTTTTGGTCAAAAGTGCCTTCTCCGGGATTCCCAAGCACCAAAGCAAAATAAGTTTTCTGCACTTCTTTTCTCTCAAACTGGAGTGTGAGTTCTTTAGCTATTTCTGAAGATAAAGCCAAAACAATAACTCCCGAGGTTTTTGAGTCTAAACGATGTACGTTGTAAATCCATTTCCCTGTAATATCGCCCACCAACTTAGTAAGATAAGGCGCATCGTTAGGCATAAAATCATTTTTATGAACTGGTAAATCAATGGGTTTGTCAACCACAATCAAATGTTCATCCTGGTATAATATTGGTATATCCATTTTCGTCTTTATTAAGATTCAAAGTTAACAATCTTCATCTGGCAAAACGTTTTTAGATTTTGTAATTCTTAACAATTTAGGGTAAACCAGACTTCAATTCATTTGTTTTAAAGTACATGAAAATACTCATTTTAATAGGATTTACTTTATTCGCATTTCAATTACATGCGCAGAATAGTAATATTGATAACGATAAAAGCAAAATAGAGATGAATTATAGAGAGTTGACCGATTTTGAAAAATTTGTAATTATAGACAAAGGAACTGAACGCCCTTTTACCGGAGAATACACAACGAACAAAGCAAAGGGTACCTACGTTTGTAAACAATGTGGAGTCGCCTTGTATCACTCATCAGATAAATTTGAATCGAATTGCGGTTGGCCAAGTTTCGACGATGAAATTGAAGGTGCCGTTCTTAAATCGGTTGACTCGGATGGCAGAAGGACAGAAATAACCTGCAACCGTTGTGGAGGCCATTTGGGGCATGTTTTTTATGGCGAGGGTTTTACCGACAAAAATACACGACATTGTGTAAATTCAGTTTCGCTGATTTTTGTTCCAACGAGTAACGAGAAAAAAGCTAAACGCGAGCATTAATTTACCTTCATTTATTTATAGAGTAATCAATCGTAACCATTATTCCATTTTATGATTGTGCAATATCAAATAATACAGACATGTTTTAATCTTATATTTAATTTAATGTGGAATTTTGTATGTGAACAACACAAAAACTTTATTCTCCATGTTAAGTAATATTTAAATTTTTACCAACATTTAGCATCTAACAAACACACAATCAATCAAATAAGCCAATGACCTTAATTTAATCGAAATAAAATACGCGATATCAAGTATTGTCTTTAATTGGGAATAGTTGTAAATTGCAGCATCCTAGTGTACTAGGGCTCTGGTTTTATCACAACTTAATTGGGTACCACCGGCTATTGAGCCGGTGGTTTTCTTTTATTCAGATGTGTAATAATCATTTAATGAAATCAGGTTATCAGATTGGCATACCGGGCACTTTATATTTTCTTCAGCATAATCACTAAAGCTGGCTTTACAATCATTGCATTTATACCAGTTTTTATCGAAATAAATATCACCACCCCTGAAAATTAAATCGCGTCCTTCAACAAACGCGGTTGCCACTTTGTTTCTGGCTTCCTCGTATATACGGGTTAGCGTTGGACGCGATACATCCATAAATACAGCAGCTTCCTCTTGTGTAAGGTTTTGATAGTCGAGTAAGCGAATTGCTTCGTATTCTTCCAGATGAAGAATCACTTCGTTTGATTTTCGACCACGAACACCAAACACTGACATTCCCTTAATTACCGGAGGCACCTGAATTCTTCTGTTTCTTTTTCTTCTAGGCATATTAAATTGCGTTAAGTTTATTTAGTAAATAATGGTCGATGAGAACCAAAGCAGCCATTGCTTCAACAATTGGAACCGCTCGCGGCAAAACACATGGATCATGTCTCCCTTTTGGATTTATTGTGATATTATTTTCGTTTTTATCGATAGTATTTTGCTCTTTTAACAAGGTTGCAATAGGTTTAAAGGCTACATTAAAATAAATGTCCTCGCCGTTTGAAATTCCCCCTTGAATTCCTCCCGAGTTATTTGTAGTTGTGTGAACTCCACTTTCGGTTTTTACAAATACATCGTTGTGTTCCGAGCCACTTAATTTTGTTCCCTCAAATCCGGAACCATATTCAAAACCTTTTACTGCATTTATTCCCAACATGGCAAAACCAAGATCGGCGTGTAGTTTATTAAAGACTGGTTCGCCCCACCCGGCAGGCACTCCCTGAGCAACACCGGTAATAACTCCACCTACTGTATCGTTTTCACGGCCGGCTTTTTCAATACGGGCAATCATTTGTTCTGCCACTTCCAAATCAGGACAACGCACAATAGTATCTTCGGTTTTAGATAAATCCAGTTCCGGATAACTCTTTCCAAGTTTTATTTCGCCAACCTGCGATACATAAGCCTGAATAGAAACACCCACCTGAGCTAAAATCTGTTTTGCAATTGCACCTGCAACCACACGCGCAATGGTTTCGCGGGCTGAAGAACGCCCCCCACCACGATGATCACGTGTACCATATTTCTTTATATAGGTATAATCGGCATGTGAAGGACGAAAAACATCCTTCAGGTCATTATAATCGTTTGAATGTTGATTTTTATTCCAAATAGCAAATGCAATAGGTGTCCCCTGAGTTTTTCCTTCGAAAACACCGGAAAGAAATTCCACCTGGTCAGGCTCCATGCGCTGAGTAGTTATTTTTGATTGTCCGGGTTTTCTTCTTGTCAGGTCTTTTTGAATGAGATCAATGTCCAATTCTAAACCTGCAGGACAACCATCTATAATTCCTCCAATTCCACGACCGTGTGATTCGCCAAAAGAGGTTAGGCGAAATATCTTTCCAAAAGTATTCATAAAGTATAAACAAAAAACCCCGTTTCCGATTGTATAGAAAACAGGGTTAAAATAATTAAATTGAACTTATTATCAAAATTTATTAGCAGCCACAGCCGCAACCTCCACTGCTATCTGAACCGCATGAACCATCACCACAGTCATCAGTTGAGCAGCCGCCGTCTCCACAGCCGCAACCACCAGCTCCGCCTGAAAGTATCTGGGCCACTTCCTCGTCTGAAGCTTCGCGTACTTCTACTACTTTACCTGTAAAAAATAAATCTTCTCCGGCTAGCGGATGGTTAAAATCCATTTTTACTGCTTCGTCAGTAATTTCAAGTACCAAACCATTCATCCGTTGTCCATTACTGCTCATCATCGGTACAGTATTTCCAACTTTAATTAATTCATCATCGATTTTACCATCAACTAAAAACACACTTTTAGGAAGCTCAACAATTGCATCGTTATTTACTTCACCGTATGCATCATTTTTAGCTAATTTAATCTGAAAGTCTTGGTCTTGTTTCAGACCGGCTAGTTCAGATTCGAACTTTGGCAACATCATACCGGCGCCGTATAGAAACTCCAGTGGGCGCTCTATAGTTGCCTGTTCTACCATTTCACCTTTCTCGTCGTCAACGCGTAAATCATACGTCAACTTTACCATTTTATATTTTCCTATTTCTAACATACTATTTTATTTCTGAATCCTTTACAATTATAAGTGGTTTTAATCAATCAACAAAATACTTTGAACTCCTTTTCCCAATGTTAACAAAAATTTCCAAACAGGGTTTAATTCGATGTATTAAAATTATCGATTTTTAAAAATAACTTCCGGTTTCTTAATTGCACGAACAACCAGTAATATTCCTACTAAAACAAACGGGATACTCAGCCATTGGCCCATATTTAATAACATTCCGGCTTCAAATGCTTCCTGATCTTCTTTTATAAACTCGACGAAAAAACGAGCTGTAAAAAGGAGAATAAAAAAGGCACCCATTAGTAAACCTGGTCTATTTTTCGAGCTGGTGCGCCAGTAAAGAAAAGTTAAAACACCAAATGAAACCAGATAGGATAAGGCTTCATAAATTTGGGTAGGATGTTTTGCTACAACCTCACTGTTGCGCTCAAAAACAAATCCCCAAGGCAATGTAGTTTCAATACCATATATTTCTGAATTCATCAGGTTTCCTGTACGAATAAAGGCTGCCACCAAAGCCGTTGGAACTACAATCCTGTCGAGTGTCCAAAGCATAGTTCGTTTAGTAACCACTTTCGAATGGATAAACATGGCTATTAAAATACCAATGGCACCACCGTGACTGGCCAGTCCACCATGCCATACCTTTAATATTTCCGAAGGGTGTTGTGAATAATATTCCCAACCATAAAAGAAAACATGTCCTAAACGTGCTCCCAGCACTGTTGCAATAATCAAGTAAAAAAATAAACTCTCAATCCATTTGGTGTTAACATTTTCCGATTTCAACATGTACTCGCCAATATAATAACCGATTAAAAAACCGGAGGCGAATAACAAACCGTACCAGCGAACGGATAGGAAACCTATATTGAAAATTTCAGGATCAACATTCCAGTGAATAAAACTAAGTAAGTTCAGCATACTTATTACTCTTATTTAATTATGCGCCACTTCTTCCGTGGCAATGTTTGTATTTTTTACCGCTTCCACACGGACATGGTTCGTTTCGACCTACATGCTTTTCAACAGTAACAGGCTGCGGTTTAGATCGTTCCTGAGTTTGTGAATTGGCCCTTTCCATCGCATTTTCAGCACTCGGTAATTCTGATTTTTGTGTTTTATACCGACTCATGTCAATTTTTCTTCGAACCTCTGCTTCGCGCACCTGATCAGGACTTTGAATTGGTATCTGACCCTTCATCAAGGTAGAAACCACATCCTTATTCACTTTGTTCACCAACACTTTGAAAAGGTTAAATGACTCGAACTTATAAATTAGCAGTGGATCCTTTTGTTCGTAAGTAGCATTCTGAACCGACTGTTTCAAATCGTCCATTTCCCGCAATTGTTCTTTCCATGCTTCATCAATGGTATTCAGAACAATTTGTTTTTGATACGATTTTACCAGTTCTTTCCCCTTGTTTTCGTATGCTTTTTCAAGATTACATACAATTTGGAACACTCGCTTTCCATCTGTAATAGGAACTACAATATTTTTGTAAACCTCTTTTTTTGTTTCGTATACGTTTTTAATTACAGGATATGCTTGTTTTGAAATGGCCTCAACTTTTCTATTGTAACCATGAATCATTTTTTCGTAAAGACGTTCTGTAATCTCAGTTTGGCTAAGTTTTTTGAATTCCTCTGCACCAACCGGTGATTCCATCGAAAGTAAACGCATCAACTCCATGTTGAAATCTTCAAACATATCAGAGCCATGGTATTCACTTACCAATTCTTCAACCGAATCGTACATCATATTCAGAACATCCACTTCCAAACGTTCTCCGAATAAGGCATGTCTGCGTTTTTTGTAAATCACCTCACGTTGCGAGTTCATCACATCATCGTATTCCAGTAGTCGTTTACGAATACCAAAGTTGTTCTCTTCAACTTTTTTCTGCGCCCGTTCAATCGATTTGGAAATCATCGAGTGCTGAATAACTTCTCCATCTTCCAGACCTAATCTATCCATTACTCCTGAAATACGATCGGAGCCGAATAATCGCATCAAGTCGTCCTCCAACGAAACATAGAATTGTGATGATCCCGGATCTCCCTGCCGTCCGGCACGACCTCTCAACTGCCTGTCAACGCGTCTGGAGTCGTGACGTTCGGTACCAATAATTGCCAAACCGCCGGCTTTCTTCACCTCGTCAGTAAGTTTAATATCGGTACCACGACCTGCCATATTGGTTGCTATAGTAACGGTTCCAGCCCTACCTGCTTCAGCTACAATGTCTGCCTCGCGAGCATGTAATTTCGCATTCAGTACGTTATGCTTTATGCCTTTAATTTTTAGCATCCGGCTAAGTAATTCCGAAATTTCAACAGAAGTTGTACCCACCAAAACCGGGCGACCAGCATTGTGAAGTTTTACAATTTCATCACTAACGGCATTGTATTTTTCGCGTTTGGTTTTGTAAACCAAATCCTGTCTGTCGTCTCTTACAATGGGACGGTTAGTTGGAATTACAACCACCTCTAATTTGTAAATGTCCCATAATTCACCAGCTTCAGTTTCTGCCGTACCGGTCATACCTGCAAGTTTATGGTACATTCTGAAGTAGTTTTGCAGGGTAATGGTTGCAAAAGTTTGTGTTGCAGCTTCAACTTTCACATTCTCTTTGGCTTCAATTGCCTGATGCAAACCATCAGAATAACGGCGGCCTTCCATAATACGTCCGGTTTGTTCATCCACAATTTTAACTTTATTGTCGATAACCACATATTCCACATCTTTTTCGAACATGGTGTAGGCCTTAAACAACTGGTTAATGGTATGAACACGTTCTGATTTAACCGAATAATCCTGCAATAAACGGTCTTTTTCTTCCTGAATTTCATCAGGTGTAAGACCGGAATTCTCCAACTCCGCAATTTTACCCCCCATGTCTGGTAATACGAAAAATTCAGAATCTTCAAAACCTTTCGATATCAGATCAATTCCTTTATCAGTTAATTCAACTGAGTTCTGTTTTTCGTCAATAATGAAATAAAGCGGATCGGTAACAATATGCATGTTTTTGCTATTCTCCTGCATATATAAATTCTCCGTTTTTTGAAGAATTGCCCTCATTCCCTCTTCACTCAGGAATTTTATTATTGATTTATTTTTTGGTAATCCTTTGTGTGCACGAAGCAATAACAAACCACCCTCTTTCTTCTCGTCATTAGTTGCATCAGCTTTGGTCAACAGCTTCTTAGCATCGATAAATATTTTATTTACCATCTCACGCTGAACCCTATATAATTTTTCAACGTAGCCTTTAAGTTCTTCAAACTGCTGGTTTTCACCTTTTGGCACCGGGCCAGAAATAATAAGCGGAGTACGAGCATCATCAACCAATACCGAGTCCACCTCATCGACAATAGCATAATGATGTTTACGTTGTACCAAATCTTCCGGATTTATTGACATATTGTCACGCAAATAGTCAAAACCGAATTCGTTATTTGTACCAAAGGTAATATCCGAATTGTATGCTTTCCTTCTGGCTTCCGAGTTGGGTTGATGTTTATCGATACAATCAACTGAAAGTCCGTGAAACTCATATATAGGTCCCATCCACTCGGCATCACGTTTCGAAAGGTAATCGTTTACTGTAACTATATGCACTCCCTTACGTGTTAACGCATTTAAGAATACCGGCAAAGTCGCTACCAACGTTTTTCCTTCTCCGGTTGCCATCTCGGCAATATTGCCCTGGTGCAACACAATACCACCAATCAGCTGCACATCGTAATGTATCATATTCCAGGTAACTTCAGCCCCTCCGGCAATCCACGTATTGTTCCAGATCGCTTTATCGCCTTTAATATTAATACTATCGCGCGTTGTCGATAAATCCCGGTCGAAGTCATTGGCCGTAACCTCAATAGTTTCATTTTCGCTAAACCTTCGTGCAGTATCTTTTACTACTGCAAAAGCTGTTGGCAGAATTACAGATAAAATTTCTTCGAGTTTTTCATCAATCCTTTCCTCCAGTTTATCAATCTGCTCATAGAATTTTTCACTGTCCTGAATGTCGGCCTCTTCTGCTTTTATTTTTAAAGCAGCAATTTCATCCTTTTCCGGTTTAATATGATCGTCAATTATTTTCTTCAGCTTTTCTGATTCTTCGCGTAAACCGTCATTAGAAAGCTTAATAATCCGATCATATTCCTCCTTAATCTTTTCAACAATGGGACTTACTTCTTTTATATCGCGTTCCGATTTGTTTCCAAGTATCTTCCCTAATAATTTGCTAACAAAAGCCATATCTTATAATGTGTTTATTTCAAAATTTATAACCAGCGCAAATTTAATTAAATGTACAGGCTAAAAAAACTATTGAATTACTTATTACTAATAATTGTGCCAAATAAAAATCTGATTGAATTTCAGACAGATTAACAGACTAAAAGGAAAACACATGACAGCCATGACATATAGTCGAAAAATTGCAAGAATAACTTTATGATTTTCATAAAAGGATAGAGTGGATTTCTTACTTTATGCTTAAACAAAAGAGTTTTGAAAGTATGGCACAATATTCTCTTAAGTTCACATAAGTTCGATTAAAAAAATAAAAAAATACCCACACCTAACAATTAAGCGTTCGGGCGGTCGGCACGGCCAAGCCTGAACCGGGTGTTGACGATACCGGGTTCGAAGCGGGGATGTATACTATGGTTTTTTCGATGTTTGGATGTTTGGTTTTCAGTGG
>JAPOHD010000055.1 GCA_026671195.1 Draconibacterium aestuarii
ACGCACCACTGAAAACCAAACATCCAAACATCGAAAAAACCATAGTATACATCCCCGCTTCGAACCCGGTATCGTCAACACCCGGTTCAGGCTTGGCCGTGCCGACCGCCCGAACGCTTAATTGTTGCGTGCAGTTTTTATCATCATTCGCAGGTTTTCTTCAGGAGTTGAAGAGGGGAGTGCACAACCTGCATTTAAAATAAAACGATTGGTTTTTGAAAATACCTCCAGTAATTCTAACGTTTTTTTTTCTACCATCGCTGGTGTTCCCAGTGCCAATACACCGCTGGGATCGACATTCCCAACAAAACAAGCCTTGTTATGAAATACATCGAATGCTTTCTGTGCGTTGGTTTTATAATCCAATTCAAAAGCATCGGAATCTGTTTGCAGCATCAATTCCAGAATTGTATCGGTGTTACCACAAATGTGCAGTAGATAAGGCAAATGGTTATTGTGTGCAGTTTCAACCACTTTTTTTTCATACTGAAGAGCAAACATTTCATACATGTCAGGTGATATCATTTCCGGTCCGGCCGGACTGTCGCCATTTGAAACCATATCGCAGCCGGTTTGTGCCATTAATTCTATAAACTGACAAGTAATATCGGTACAATATTCAAGAAGTTCCAGAACCAGACTGGAGTCACCCATTATTAAATCGAGCATCCATTCCTGGCTGCCGCGCATCATGCTTGCCAACGAAAATGGCGCCTGGTCGCAATTACCACGCACAAATACTTCGTTTTTAAAACGATCTTTTAATAAACGTGTTGCTTCCAGCCAGTTTTCAACGTATTTATAATGCTCAATATTTACTTTTTTTAGTTTTTTTACGTCTTCCAAAAGTTGCATATTGCCCATTGCCGAACGTGCCGGTTCATGTTCCGGGAAATCGACGGGAACACCAACAGCTCCTGCCAGTGTAACTGTATCCAAATCCACCAAAACTCCATCGTATTCATATTTCTCAATTGATTTAATAAATACTTCGGCAATCATTTTGGGATTATTGCGGTAAGTTGCCATACTTATACCTGCTTCTTCTGCTGCCATCATAAAATTATGTAGCATGATCGGAATTTTGTCCGACTTTTCGCCTTTAAGGGCGGCTTGAATTCTTTGGTATCCGTTCATGGTTTTTATTTTTAGCCCTGAGCTTTGATTAATTCCTGATTTATTTAAACGTTTGGATTACCATCCTTTGTTTCTTGCCCGCAATTTTATTGTTTTAATGTATCTCTTTCAAGTTCTTCCAACGTTTTACCTTTTGTTTCAACAATGTATTTTTTGAAAAAGAAAAAACTGATAAAGGTGAATACAGCAAAGAAGGCAAATACATATCCGATTCCCCGGTTATCGTTGAATGATTTTTGAATAACAGGGAAAAGGAAAAGGAGTATGGCATAAAATACCCAATGAGAAAATGAGCCAATGGAAACGCCTCTCGAACGAATGTTGTTTGGAAACATTTCTGCAAAAAGAACCCAAACTACAGCCCCTTGCGAAAACGCAAAACAAGCTACAAAGGCGATCATAAATACCAGTGGCATAAAACCACCAACATTGAATAAGAAGATGTACGAGAATATTCCAAGGAAGATTGTCATTCCAACAGAACCAAGTAACAACATAATTTTCCGACCAATTTTATCGATAAATGCCATGGCGAGAATCGTAAAACCAAGGTTGGTAAAGCCAACAATTACCGTTTGTAAAATAGCTGATTCTGTGCCAAATCCTGCAGCTCGGAAAATATCACTCGAATAAATCATTACCACAGCAATTCCGGTAAACTGGTTAAACATTCCAATTAAAACACCAATGATAACCAGACGTAAGAATGGTTTTTTAAATAAGTATTTTATGTGTTCTACTACTTCATTATCGATCGAATTTTGAATTTCTTCAAGAAGATGAACATTGTTGTTTCCAGCATTGGTTTGGTCAATTACCAATTGTGCTTCTTCGTTTAATCCTTTTTTTACCAGCCAGCGGGGACTCCTGCCAACAAAAAATAACAATACAAAAAACAGAGTTGCAGGAGCAGCTTCTGAAATAAACATCCAACGCCAGTTATTAATTCCGGAATTTATAAGAGCCAAATCGGTGGCAAAAGCAACCAGAATACCTATTACTAACGACAATTGGAAAAGAATGGTAAAACGCCCCCGGTATTTTGGTGGAGCAACTTCCGAGATATACATGGGTGAAAGTACGGAAGCGCCACCAACGGCTAAACCACCAATTATCCTGAAAATAATAAAAAACGAAATATTGCCTGCCAGACCCGTTCCAAGGGCAGAAATTAAAAATAGGAGGGCGGTAATTTTTAACATTGCACGACGACCGTATTTGTCGCCGAGTCGACCAACCCCGATAGCGCCAATAATACAGCCAAATATAGCTGAACTCATTGCCCATCCTTCCATTACTTTATCCAGTTCAAAATGATCGCGGAAAAATGGTAGTGCACCATTAATCACTGCTGTGTCGAAACCGAAAAGAAAGCCGCCTAGGGCGGCTACTATTGTGTAAAGAAACAGGTTTTTGGGCATAGCGTTTATTACTTTGGTCGTTATGGTTTTAGATTATATTCTTGGCAATTTCCAGGGTTTTGTATAGGGTTTCATCAATAGTTGGTTTGCCCTGTCGCTATTCAGAAATTTTTCGGTTTTTGGATTCCATTGTAGCTTTTCTCCGGTAGTCATGGCTATTTCACCCAATAAAGCCACGCTAATTGAACGAAGTCCAACTTCAGCAGGTGCAATCGTCTCTTTTCCCGATTTTACGCAATCAATAAAATTATTGTAGTGGTTTTCACTTTTGTACAAGCGTATTTCATTTGGTTTTATCTCAGATTCCAAAACGCTTGGATTGTCTGACCACATACCACTACGGTTTACTTGTAACCAGCCTTCGTCGCCATACCAAACAGCACCCATCCCAAAACTTCCGGTTTTCTCTCTTTCGTCCCAACCTATTCCCGAACGACTGTTGTATTTACTTTGGTTGGCAATACGCATTTCAATACCGTTGGCATATTTGCATTTAATATCGTATGCATAAGGTACATTAAACATGTCATTTATATTGTACTCGCCAACTCCCTCAATTTCAACAGGTCCGGTTCTCTCCAGATCGAGCCCCCAATGTGCAATATCAATATGATGTCCGGCCCAGTCGGTTAATTGGCCGCCGGAGTAATCCAGCATCCATCTCCAGTTCCCATGTAAAACACCCCGGTATGGTACTTTGGGTGCCGGTCCTAACCACATATCCCAATCCACACCATTGGGGACAGGCTGTGGTTCGGGTTGCCCTGCTTTATGTCCTCCATCGGGTAGCCCTACTTCCACACGATGAACTTTCCCTATCCGACCATTTCTTACCAACTCGCAGGCACGTAAAAACCGCGCTTCCGAACGTTGCTGGCTTCCGGTTTGCCAGGTGATTTTATTTTTTGTTACTGCATTCACAATTGCACGACCTTCTGCAATCGACCTGGCCAAAGGTTTCTGGCCATAAATATTTAATCCTTTGTTGGCTGCCTCAATTGCCGGAATGGCATGCCAGTGATCAGGTAATGCCATATGAACTGCATCCAGTTTTTCTTTGTCCAGAAATTCGCGGTAATCGTTATAGCTGCGTGAATCTGTATTCTCGTAAACTTTATTGATAATCTCGGTTGACGCATCTCTGTGCGATTTGTCAACGTCGCAAACTGCCACATACTGAACTGCTTTATTGTTAAGGAAGTTTTTCATGTCGCCGGTACCCATTCCTCCGAGTCCGATTCCTCCCATTATAATCCGGTCGCTGGGCGGAGTGGTTCCGTTTTTACCACGGCACCCGGGTGGAATTATGATTGGTATAGCGATAGCACCTGAAGCAATTGCAGTTCTTTTAATAAAATCTCGTCGTTTCATTTTAGTTGATATTAAGTTTTATGGTTTCTATGGAATGGTGCCCTAATTTACATCTGACACCTCCGTTTATAACGTCTAAAGGTAATAATTCGTATTCAATCAGATTGGTTTGTTTGGCTTGTTTGATGGTTTTATAACTGCTAAAGTTTAGCATTTTATCTTTTCCTTCGAGGTCGGTCAGGCGTACTACAATGTCTTCGCTATCTTCTGCTTTTTTTACTGTTGAAACCAATACGTGTTTTTGGTTGACGTTGAAAAAACTTTGCGATTCGGGTAAAGATGCGTTGGTAAATGTATTGTCGGTCCAAACAGCATGCAATTTTTCGTTGGCAGCACGACCAAATTCTGCTCCATTTTTCCAGCCGGGTTGGTGCGAAGTAACTGAAAACTTAAAATAGTGATTTCCGGTTTGCAGGTAATCATTCCCTTCCCAGTGACAGCTTTTTCGCGATGCCAAAAGAATGGGTTGTAAAATCTGATTGTCAACAGGATTATCGGTAGGGTCAATCCAATCGGCAGCAACAACTGATGAACTCATGGTAATCCCAAAATCACTGTTGCTTGAACTTATCCAGTTTTCAATTCCCCGGGGATGAAAATCTTTACAAGGCATGGTGTAACGTTCTCCGGCTGCACCTTCCAATTCATCCTTTCCCACTTCAACAACACCAAACGGAACTTCGTAAACTACCTGTCCATCAGTCATATTTAACGGAAGTGCCAATCTAAACTCACGGTACAATTCTCCTTCCCAGTTTAAAAGAGCCGTTTCAAAATCAATCCTTTTTTCGGTATGATAGAGTATTACGCGTTGTTCAACTACTGCATTTTTCAATTGCTGACGGTATTTATAAGTGGAAAATACCGGACCGTTTTCTTCTACACTCCACCTGGTTTTGTAGTTCCCGGTTTTATCGAAACCCTGCATGTGGGGTTGTTGAATGGCATCAAATTCGCCTGCCCCGTTTCCTTCCGAGCGCATGGTAAAAACCTCGCCGGCAACAAATTTACTGCCATCCACCAATTCTTGTTTTAGTTTTTTATCAAAGATTGATGAGAGTCCGCCATTTGAAAATTTTAGTTTGTAAAAATCATTCTCAACTTCATCAATAAATGGGATTTCTTTTTTTGAAATCTCTTGTTGAGAAGGTTTTAAATAATAGGTTTTGTATCCAATTGACGGAACATTTTCAGCAATAAAATTAATGGTCGCTCTTTTGATTGAGCCGTTGGAGTATCTTTCAATATCTGTTAACTGGATGTTGGTTGCTGTTCCTTCTGTATTGTACAGATTAAGAGAGAAAGCGTCCGATTCAGCGAATTGAACATCAGTTGAAACTACATCGTTTCGAATCCAGTTCAAACTATTAAAAACGATCAGCGGACGTCCTTTTTCTGAGTCAGTTTTTACTTTTGCACTTAGTTCATAAAGACTTTGGTTCAAAACTTTTTCGGCCTCTGTTTTGGCAAACTCGTATTTACTCAGAAACAGTGCATCTGTTATGTCGCCATGTTTTCCTCCCCAACCATGGTCGGGATAAATATTAGCTTCCCAGGCTGCGTTAATCTGTTGTGTCGGATAGTTGTTAAACGAACCATCAACCATAGCATTAGCCGTTGCAAATTTTTCGGCTTGCGTTAACAAAATATCGGAAGCGCGTTTGGCTTTTAATGCTTTTTGGTGCGATGGCCCATGAATATATAACCAAACGGCGGGACGTTCTCCTTTTATTTCAACTAAATTGGGATTGGCAGCTGAAAGTGCATTGAAAAACTCCGGAGTTGAAGCTATCTCAAACTTTGGCAGTTTGGCCGATACGTAGCTGCCATCTTCTTTTTGTAATTCGTCTATGTTTTCCCATTGACGGATTAAATGACTGTAATCTTTTGCGGGTGACATATCCCAGTCGGACAGCAGCGGAATAACGGGCGTATTATTTTCAGGGGCATAATATTCTGCCCAATCCAATGAACTGGAAGCCAGAAATTGTGCAGCCTCGTGGATTTTTTTTTGAAGTGGTGTAAATGCATTGGCGTAGTGCCCCGGAGTAAAGGCAGTAATAAAAGAACCGTCAGGGCTGTACCAGTTGTACAATCCGCGTTCGTGCCGGCTGATCATCATATATTTTGTTCCGGCTTTACGCATAATTTGCATCATTTGAAGCGTACGTCCGGGAACATCTTCATTCCAGTAAACATTGGCATCGTAATCAAATTCATCTTTTAACCATTTGGCACCAAAATAAAACTGTCGAGCCAGCGATTCACCCGAGTGCATTTCTTCGTAAGGTTGGGTGTACGTCGAGCCGCAGGAAATCCGGCCATCATTCAACAGTTGCTTCACAAGTTCTTTTTTATCCGGATGACGTTCAATAAATTCTTTAATCATCAGTGCATCTTCTACGTCAAATCTGTACTTCGGATTTTTTTGTGCCATCTCAAATAGCGGGGTTAATAACATGGTGTCGCGTTCAACCACACATTTTTCGGGAGAGTCCATCCATGCAATGTCCTGGTGACTTGAGTTCATTAAAAATATTTTTCCTTTGGCGAGATGCGAATCTGACAAGGCCAGCATGCTACTTACGGTTTTGGGTTTGTAGTTGCGCCTTGCTTTCATTTGTACCTTATCGCCAATACGACTACTTTCATTCAGGAGGATTGTTTTTGCAAGAAGTTTAGTCGATTTATAAGGCTCGCCCAACAAATCGGCAATAAAAACCGAACCTTTCGGATCGGTTAATTCAAACGATTTTGTTAAGGCAGAAGCGGGAAGCGTAAAAGAACCGGTGGCGAAATCGCCCTCTTTATATAATTCAATTTTACCTGTTTTATTCCCCGACGAATAGTCCAGCGTTTTATCTGCCAAATGAAAAGGTGCAAGTATGCTTGCATTTAGTTTATTCCCGGTTTTTTCCAAAACCAGTTCCATCCAAACATCCTGTTCAATGGAGTTGTGCAAGAATTTTAAAGCATCGTCGGCCTGAAAAACAATCAGCCAAACATTGCTATCGTTGGCTCGTCCAACAATTTTTATGATTTGACTTTCCCCTTTACGCAACCAGCTTTTCGGAATTTCCATTGCCATATAACCCGTAACGTCTCCGTGTTGGTCGGTTTCCATGGTAAGGTATGAAAGCTGCCCGCCATTGGAATCGATGGTCCAGTTTTGAAGAACTGTGGTTGGTAGTTCGAATCGTTTTTCACCGTTAATATACACATCGAAAATTAGATTTTCTGGTGTGAGGTCGAACGAAGCAATCCATAAAAATCCGGCTTTCGATTCTGAAAAGTTTTCAGGTACAATTTCGGTTGCCCACTCTATTGTCATTTTGCCGTCTTTACATCGGGTAATCAACGACTCCGACACATCGTTCCGAAAACTGTGATATGAAAATTCATTTTTGCCAATATTCTTTTGAAAACCTTCTAACCAGTTTTTCGACTTTGCAGCCAAATCGAAAAGTTCCCTGGTTTGGTCGCTTTGTGCCAGGACGGTTGAGCCGGCTAAAAAGAATAGTGCTGCTATAAGTAGTTGTTTCAGTTTCATTAGTTGAAATTATAGATTTCTAAGATGTCAATTTATCAATTCTTTGTATCAATTCCATCATTGCACGTCCGTTGTGATAGGGACATTTCCAGGGATCAATCTTCCAATCATTGCGGTAATACGGCGAAGGATCGTTTTCCGGTTCAGTTAAATAAGGAACTCCCAGACGGTTAACTTTTGTAAACCATTCACCGTTTTTATGGTCGATTACATATTTATCGATAAAATTCCACGATAATTTTAGCTTTTCCCAGTATTCGGGATTTGAGGAAAGTTGCAGCCCATTCATAAACGCAACCAGAGTTTCTGCTTGCGGCCACCAATGTTTGTTGGTTCGTACGTGGCTTCCAAAACGGGTCGATTCTAAAAACAAGCCACCGTCTTTATCAACACCTGCGCGGTCAACTGCATCTAACATTTTTATGGAAAGCGGTTTCATCTGGTTTATACAATTTTCATCACCCAAAATTTCTGCTGCTTCCCAAAGTAACCACGATGCTTCAATATCGTGACCAAAAGAACATATGGCTTTTGAAGTTTCTGTTTCGGCAAATTGTTCATCAAAAAAAATCCCCAAATGACCGGTCGGACGAATAATCTTTTCAATAAAAAGATTGAGTAACTCCTTCAGACGTATTCCGGCAAGCTCATCCTTTGAAACTTTGTAGTATGCTGCGTATGCTTCCAAAATATGCAAATGCGTGTTCATCGACCTTGGCTCGTTGTTGTCGGCCATCCGATTTTCAGAATACAATTCCCATTTGCGTGTAAATGCCTCAAAATAACCGGGATTGGTAACATCCTTCGTTTTTTCTTCCAGAAATAAAAAGTAGGAATTTAATTTTAACCTAAGTTTCTCCGATGGATTGAATTCGTAATACTTGCTAAGTGCGTATAAAACAAAAGCCTGAGCGTATGTGTGTTTTACGGTGTCAAGTGGTTGGTTATTGGCAGCAATGCTCATAAAATAACCTCCAAACTCTTTGTCTTCAAAATGATTTTGCAAAACAGAAAAGGCCCGTTCGGCAACTTCGGCATACCTGGTGTTTTTATATTCTTTTGCGGCTTTTGCAAATGTCCACAGAATCCTGGCGTTCAATACACACGATTTCGGAGCATCCAATACAGGCTTTCCTTGTAAATCAGTAGCACCATAAAATCCGTCACCGCTTTTTTCAATTCCGAACTTTATCCAAAAACCAAGAATGTTGGTATGAAGTTCGTTTTCAAAAAGTTTTCGATAAGAATTTAGTTCAATGTTTAAGTTTTTCATCACTACGGTATCTTATTAACAAAGAAATATTTTTGCAAAATAGAAAGATACTATAATTTTGCATTGAAAGATTTTATAAAAATGCATTTTTTTTATTCCAAAAATCATCCGGCAGCTTCCGACTCCAAACCCATTGATGAATTTGAATTTATCAATGATTTTGGTTTCGAAGAGTACAAGGATATTCGTCAAAAACCTTTGAGCTTGCATTTGAATGAAGGGATAGAGATTTGTTACGTTACAAAAGGGCGCTATGAATGGGTGGTTGGTGATAAAAGTTATTTGCTTTTTCCCGGCGATGGATTTGTGACTTGTCCCTGGCAAGAACACGGCAGTCCGCGTGAAGTTGTTGATTTAGGTGAAATTTACTGGGTAGTTATTAAACCCGCATACTTTTCTTCGGATGGTAACTTTAATGCAGGGAATTGGTCAAGGTTAAGTGATACTGAGAATGAATTTATTGGTGGTATTCTTTCCAGAAATGAGAATCATAAACTTATAAAAGCACATATTTTAAAGTCGCTTTTTGTTGAACTGAAAAATGAACTTGAACATCGGGAGTTTGGTTACAGGCAAAGAGTTTCGAATTTGGCTGAGGAGTTTTTAATTGCAGTTGTTCGGCACATAAAAAACAGGGAAAGCCGAAACCTGAAGAATCAAAACTGGTTTTCAGAGTTCGATTTAATGCTAAAAGCAGACCTTTCAAAAAAATGGACTCTGGATGAGATGGCTTCACTTGAAAATATTGGAATAACTACTTTAATTCGGCTGGTAAAAGAGAGTACAGGATATACTCCGGCTAATTATTTAATTTTTCTTCGGCTTGAAAAAGCAAAAGAACTGCTTAAAACTTCGTCGAAGAAACTAACCGATATTGCCTACGATTGTGGTTTCTATTCGTCGCAACATTTTTCGTCAACCTTCTCGAAATGGATCGGAAAATCACCTCTTACTTATCGAAAAATGTTAAAAACCAGTTAGTAATTCATCTTCAAATAAATAGAATTAACTTGTTCGTTTGTTGTAACTTAAAGGCAAATAACTAAATTTTGAAACAATGAACGAACTGTTAAAAGAAAAAATCAAACTATTTGTTTTGGCTGGTATTAATGAGGAAAAGGTAGTTGGAGAACCTGACCCGTTTTGGCAGGGATTAAAAAATACCGGTACCGAATTGTGGCTTGATACCGGAGATATGGAAGAAGCTGAGAAAAACTGGTCGGCTGAAATGACTGCACTTACCACCAATAATACGTTGGTTAACAAAGAAATTCAGAAAGGTATTTATGATTCGTTTATTGCAGAAGCCCGCGAAATTGTAAAAGAGTTGCCGCTGCAAGAGCAAATTGTGGAGATTGCATTTATACTAAATGCCCGCCACGGACTGCGACTGGCGCATAAATTCGGAGGATTTGTGAGTGTGGAACTTCATACCAATACTGCTCACGATTTTGATGCCATTGTAGAGTATGGTAAACGTTATTTCGAAATTTGTCCTGACCAGTTTATTGTGAAAGTTCCGTATACAGCTGTTGGTTTATTGGGAGCCCGTAAACTGCGCGAATTGGGTGTAAAAATCAATTTCACACTTGAGTTCTCGGCCCGTCAGAATATGATGGTAGCTATGATAACCAAACCCAATTATTGTAACGTGTTTTTGGGACGAATTGGCGCATATATTTCAAATAGTGGCTTGGGAAATGGCTCCGGAGCAGGGGAGCGTACAGTTATAGCAACTCAAAACATTGTTTCGCGTCTCACAAAAGATAATACAGTGCCTACAAAATTAATTGCTGCCAGTTTACGAAACTATCCGCAGTTAGATGCACTTGCCGGAACCGATGTTTATACAATGCCAACAAAAGTGGCAGCTGAAGGGAAAGAGAATATGGATGGGAATTTTAAATCGAAACTGAAGGTTGTTTACCCGGTTGATTTAATAGAAGACGCTGTAAAATACTTTCCTGAGAAATTGTGGGATGTTACTGAAAAAGAATTGGCGCTGGCTAAAAGTCTGGACAAAAATTGCCCCAAAGATGGAAATGAGCTGATTAATCGTGTTCACGAAGCAGGTTGTGGCGATTTATTCCCGTATTTAAGTCTAGCTGATTTGGAGTTTATTACTTCTGATGGAAAAATTCCGAAGCACGAGCGCTGGGCCAAGCGTATTGAAAGTGAAGAACTTGCTATTGATACGCTGCTCAATCTTGCCGGGCTTGCCAGTTTTACCGCCGATCAGGCAGAATTGGATGCACGGATAGAACGAATAATACTAAAAGGAGTTTAGTGCATTCTATTTTTAAAAACAGCATAAAACAGGACTCCCTAAATTAATTAAATATGCATATTTGAGTTTTTAAATCTAAAGCATGTATAAAATAAGCCTATTACTCATTTTTGTCCTTTATGTACAAGTTTCTTTCGGCCAGAAAATAACGTTACCTCAGCAGTTTTTTTATGTGTCTCCCAGCGGTTCCGATGCTAATAATCCGGGTACAATTGATAAACCCGTGGCAACTTTTGAAGGCGCACAAAAACTAGTTCACAATTTCAAAACAGAAAATGCGAATGTTTCTGTAACTGTTTACTTCAGAGGAGGAAAATACTATCGGGCGCAATCGGCAATTTTTACATCCGAAGACAGTGGAACAGAAGCAGGCCCTGTAAAATATATGGCTTTCCCCGGCGAGGTACCGCTTGTTTTGGGAGGAAAACAGCTTCAGCTAAACTGGAAAAAGCACAAGGATGGAATTTTTAAAGCCGAAGTTTCCAAAGGATTGATTTTTGAATCGTTGTTTGTAAACGATGAAGAACAGGTTTTGGCACGTTACCCTAACTATGATGCGGAGGTTAGGATCTTTAACGGAACGGCAGAGGATTGTATTTCAGAGGAAAAAGTGAAAGACTGGGTAAATCCAGCCGATGGTTATTTTCATGTAATACATAAAGCTTTGTGGGGAGATTTTCATTATAAAATTACAGGGACAAACGAAAATGGTGAATTGCAAATGGAAGGAGGCTTTCAAAATAACCGGCCCGAAAATGGAATTCATCCGAAGTTGCGTTTTGTTGAAAATATTTTTGAGGAACTGGATGCCGAACGGGAATGGTATTTAGACCGCAATGAAAGCATTCTTTATTTTAAACCGGCAGCCGGTGTTGATTTACAAAGAGCAAATATAGAAGTGGCATACCTTGAGAATTTTATAACCTTGACCGGGACAGAAACTGAGCCGGTAAAATATCTTTCGTTCGATGGATTTCATTTTAATCGTACCATACGTACGTTCATGAAAACAAAGGATAAACTGCTTAGAAGTGACTGGGCCATTTATCGGGGCGGGGCTGTTTATTTTGAAGGAACAGAAAATTGCAGTATTGAAAATTGTGGGTTCAGTCAGATTGGTGGAAACGCCGTTTTTATGAATGCGTATAATCGTTATTCGAAAGTGGAAGGTTGTCATATTCATGACATTGGGGCCAGCGCCATTTGTTTTGTTGGCGATACTTCGGCTGTACGAAATCCTAAATTCATTCCTTACGGACCACCAGTTTCTGATGCGGAACTGGATCGAACCCGCGGCCCTAAAAACAATAAATACCCTGCCTACTGTGTCGCAGCAAACAACCTGCTACACGATTTTGGCAGAGTTGAAAAACAGGTGGCAGGAGTACAAATTAGCATGGCGGCTTTTATAACGGTTAGCCACAACAGTATTTACGACTGTCCACGATCAGGAATAAACATTAGCGAAGGAGCCTGGGGAGGGCACACCATCGAATTTAACGATGTGTTCAATACCGTACTCGAAACCTCCGATCATGGCAGTTTTAACAGCTGGGGACGCGATCGGTTCTGGATGGTGGCCAATGCCCAAACAGAAGCACGTGTGGAAGCCGATCGTTCTCTGATTTTTCTGGATCTGTTGGCACCAACGATTATTCGCAACAACCGCATGCGTTGCGATCATGGCTGGGACATTGATCTGGATGATGGTTCGTCGTATTATTACATCTACAACAATCTTTGTCTGAATAAGGGGATTAAGTTACGAGAAGGTTATTTGCGAAAAGTGGAGAATAACATCTGTATCAACAATGCAATGCATCCTCATGTTTGGCTAAAAAACAACGGTGACATTATTCGTGGAAATATTTTTGGTACCCGTTTTTTCCCGATTCGCGTGGAGCACTGGGGTACAGAAATAGATTACAACTGGTTTCTGTCGGATGAGGCGCTTGCTGAAAACCAAATGCTTGGACTGGATAAAAACAGCCGGGCAGGAGATCCGTTATTTGCCAACGCTTCCAAAGGCGACTTTAGAGTCCTCCCGGAAAGCGATGTGTTTATGCTGGGATGGAAAAATTTTCCGATGGATGAATTTGGAGTGCAAAAAGTCGAATTAAAAGAATTGGCAAAAACACCCGAGATTCCTGAAGTTATTGTAACTAAAAAAGACAAACAGAATACATACGATTTTTACGGAGGTCAGATAAAAAATCTGGAAACCGATGGCGAAGTTTCGGCAACCGGGATGCACGATAAAACAGGTGTTTTGGTGGTTGTAACTCCAACTTTTGGTAAAGTTCCGGACTTCGACCTGCACAAAGGCGATGTAATTTTAAAGGTAAACAACCACGAAGTCAGGAATGTAAGTTTCTTTCTTTCAGAAGCCACCAATCTTTTCGAAAACGGGACCAAAGTGAACAGTATAACAGTTTGGCGCAACCAGGGCGAAGTTATTTTGAAATAATGTAAGCGGTTATGTAGTTACGAAAACATATCCTGTAACCAGAACTGCAAACTAAAGCTTAAGTTCTTCAAGTAAATCAATAAAGCGTTCAATCCCGGCGTATATCTCGCTTATGTATATGTATTCGTCGGCAGTGTGCGAGCGGGCCGAATCGCCTGGACCCATTTTTACCGATGGAAATGAAATTATGGCTTGGTCGGATGTAGTAGGCGAACCATAAATATGGATTCCCCGTTTTTTTACAAGTTGTGCAAATGGATGTTCTTCACTAATGCCCGAAGAGTTTAAACGAACCGAGCGGGGTTTTACATCCGACTCTATTAATTCGTTGATGATTCGTGCGGCTTCTTTGTTGGTATAATGTTCGTTGGTGCGCACATCGGCAACAAAGTGGCAAATGTCAGGCACTACATTGTGTTGTGTTCCGGCTTCAATCTGAGTGACCGAAATTTTTACTTTCCCAAGCACTTTTGAAACCTGTTCAAACTCAAAGTTTCTTAGTTTTTCAATGTCCAGAATAGCTTTGTATAGTGCATTGTCGCCTTCTTCCCGCGCGGCATGACCCGATTTCCCATGTGCATAACAATCAAGCACAAGCAACCCTTTTTCTGCCATGGCGAGTTCCATTTTAGTGGGCTCTCCAATTATGGCAAAAGCAATAGGAGTAATTTGGGGCAAAACGATTTCTAGTCCACGGCGACCTGAGATTTCTTCTTCGGCAGTGGCTGCAAAAACAAGATTATAAGGCAGATCTTCCCGATCGTAGAAATGAACAAAAGTGGCCAGCAGCGAAACCAACGGTCCTCCGGCGTCATTGCTTCCCAAACCATAAAGCCGGTCGCCTTCTACAATTGGAGCAAACGGATCTTTTGTATAACCCTTTGCCGGTCGTACGGTGTCGATATGCGAATCGAGCATAATAGTGGGTTTGCCGCTGTCGAAATGTTTACAAAATGCCCAGGTATTGTTTTCTTTGGTTTGAAATACAATTCCTTCTTTTTTCAAAAAATCGCGCATCACTGCAGCTGCATTCTCTTCTTCTTTACTAAACGACTGTTGAGATATCAGTGCTTTTAATAAATCAATATACTTCTCCATAATCTTATTTTCGCAAGGCAAAAATGGGAAAAAAAATCAATTAAACCTTTTGTTTTATTTCAGTCAAACCAATTGATAATAAATTCCTGAAAATTACAACAATGGTTACATCGATGCATACTTTCGTAAAAAGCAGCAGGATGGCTGCATTTTTGATTTTGGCCTGTTTTAGCTCGTGTGCGCAGGATAACAACGATTCTAACGCGGCGGACAGTAATTTTCCATATTCCATTGTGGAAACGGGGCAGGTTAAATTTTACAGTAATACTGATGAGATTGAATCTCCCTCGATCGGAACACCGTTTTACGGACAGGACGCCGGTTATCAGGGAAACAAAGCTTCGTATACCAATAACAGCGATGGTACTATTACCGACAATGTTACCGGGTTGATGTGGGAACAATCGATGGGGGAGAAGTTAAGTTTTGACGAGGCATTTAGAAAGGCTCAACAATCAAATCTTGCCGGTTATATCGACTGGCGGGTTCCCTCCATAAAAGAATTGTATTCGCTTATTCTGTTTACAGGACAGGCAAGCGGGCAAAAAGCTGTGACCTTGTTTATCGATACCGGCTATTTTAATCAGCCGCTGGGAAATACATCAGTCGGCGAGCGCGAAATTGATGCGCAAACCTGGTCGGCAACCGAATATGTGGGAAAAACCATGAATAACGATGAAACGGTATTTGGGGTGAACTTTGTGGATGGTCGTATTAAAGGCTATCCAAAATACAAACCTTTTGACGGCAGCACTAATAAAATGTATTTTAGAATGGTGCGTGGAAATCCCGATTACGGAAAAAACAATCTGGTGGATAACGGCGATGGAACCGTAAGTGATCTGGCAACAGGATTGATGTGGCAAAAGGCCGATGATGGAAATTCGTACAACTGGGAAGAGGCACTAGATTATGCCTGGAACCTTGAACTGGCCGGATACTCAGACTGGCGTTTACCCGATGCCAAAGAGCTGCAAAGTATTGTCGATTATACCCGGTCGCCGTAAACCACCAACTCCCCGGCAATCGATCCGGTTTTTGTGTGCACAGAAATAAACGATCCGGAAGGAAATACCGAACATTATCCGTATTACTGGACCAGTACCACGCATCTCGACGGGCCAAATCCTTATAGTATTGCAGTGTATCTTGCTTTTGGCGAAGGACTTGGAGAAATGAACGGGACTTTGATGGATGTGCATGGTGCCGGTTGTCAGCGCAGCGATCCAAAGAGTGGAAACCGCGACGATTATCCGCAATATTTTGGGCCGCAGGGCGATGTGCGGTGTGTGTATAATTTTGTGCGCTGTGTACGCAGCATCCGCTAACCAAACAAAACTTTGAACTTTAAACATTGAACATTGAACTGAGTTCTGCTATATTTGTTCCCACATAAAAAAAATATACATGTACGAAATATTGTTTTGGATCATTATCGGGATTTTGGTACTCGATTTTTTGTTTGAGAAATACCTCGATTATTTAAATACTACTAAATGGAGTGACACCATTCCGGACGAGGCAAAGGGAATTTACGACGAACAGAAATATAAAAAACAGCAGGCATACGATAAGGAGAATCATCGGTTTGGTATACTCACAAGCAGTTTCAGTACCACCATTACACTTGGTATGTTTGTTTTTTATGGCTTTGCACTGGTTGATGGCTGGGCTTGGAGTTTTACCGGAAATGCAATATTGGCAGCGTTGATTTTCTTTGGAATACTGATGTTCGCATCTGATATAATTACCACGCCGTTTGATGTGTACGACACATTTAAAATTGAAGAGAAATACGGGTTTAACAAAACCACACCCAAAACCTTCGTGCTTGATAAAATTAAAGGTTGGCTGGTAGGTGCTTTGATCGGCGGTGGTTTACTGGCACTTATTATTTTTATTTACCAGAAAACCGGGAGCATGTTCTGGATTTATGCATGGGTGGTTGTTTCGGCCTTTTCAATTTTTATGGCCATGTTTTATTCTAACCTGATTGTGCCTCTGTTTAATAAACAAACCCCGCTTGAAGAAGGGGAATTACGCGATGCCATCAGTGCATTTTCAAAAAAGGTGGGATTTAAACTCGACAATATTTTTGTAATCGACGGTTCGAAACGCTCAACAAAAGCTAATGCCTATTTTACAGGGTTGGGGGCCAAAAAACGAATTGTATTATACGATACTTTAATTAACGATTTAAGCACCGAAGAGCTGGTGGCCGTTCTGGCACACGAAATTGGCCACAACAAAAAGAAACACGTTGTTCAGGGACTGCTGATCGGCTTGCTGCAAACAGGGGTAATGTTGTTTATTTTTGGTTTACTGATCAACAATTCGAATCTTAGCCAGGCGCTGGGTGTCGACGAACCCAACTTCCACATCGGCTTGGTGGCTTTTGGCGTATTGTATTCGCCTGTGTCGTTTTTTACAGGCATTTTTATGAATATGCTTTCGCGCAAAAACGAATACCAGGCCGATCGTTTTGCCGCCGAAAATTACAAACCCGAAGCGTTGGCCGGGGCACTAAAAAAGCTGTCGGTAAATAACCTCAGCAATCTTACACCACATAAAACCTATGTGTTTTTTCATTATTCGCACCCAACACTTTTACAACGTTTGGAGTTTTTAAAAGAGTTCGAAAAGTAGTCAGCGATACTCAAAACCGCTGCTTTTTTTCTGGTCTCCATCAAATCTTGAAAAGTGTTTTAACAGTTCGGGTAATCACATGGTATTAATCAGTGTTCGAGCCTAAAACTTTGTTATTCAACAAAAACTGAAGTACAGACCGCAACATACTCTGGCAGAAAAAAAGCCCCCGGTTGCAACTTTAACCGGGAGCTTTTAACAAATACAATTTTTTACGCTTAGATTTCCTTCAAAATTTCTGTTTTCATTTCTACATCAAAGGTTATGGCATAAACCGATATAGTTGCGCCTGATATTGTATCTATATTTTTATCAACTTGCAAAGGTTCAGATCCATTGTGACCAATAAATTGTTTAAGCCAACCTTTGGCAGTTATTTCCTGTCCGTGTGTTGCCTGGTAATTGAATACTTTTACAGCCTGTACGGTTTTTTTAGCGTCGAAAAGAATGTAATAATCAAAATATTCGGAGTTGCCATCGGCAGGAAGACTAGTGGTAATTGAACAACCATCAGCACGACAGCTATTTACTCTTCCTACATATATATATCGATACTCGTTTGCATTATTCTCATTAATCAGGAAATACTTTCCTTGTATCAAGTTTGCAGTGTTTACCGAATCGGGCAGGGCAATTTCTTCAATTGCTGCCAAATTTTTTACGCCAGCTTTCTGTAATGTTTTTATAAGAGCTTTATGCTTATAATTGATCTCATTTTGAGCCGGGATAAAAGCAACACTTAATATTCCAAACAAAAGCAATATTCCTAATCTTAATTTCATGTTTAAATAATTACTTTACAATCTTGTTTTTTCGTTCTGGCAGGTTTTGTGTTTTTACTTCTGCACACGGTCATTTCATTTTTATAATTTCTTAAAACATCACACCAATGCCGGCATTAAAGGTTTTGGCATATTTATCGGTTGCAGCATTTTTTAAGAACTGTACATCGGCTTTTACTACTGCTCCCTGCGTTAATGCTAAAGTAAAACCTGTTGTAATTGCTGTTTTTTCGTATGATAAATTTTTAGTGCTATTGGTGTCTACCGAATTATGAGTATTTAAAAACTCGTAACGAATGAATGGTACCAATTGCATTTCTGTTTTAGTCTTACGCAGAACATTATATGCAGCTTCGGCATAGTAACCTAACATTGCACTACCAACATCATTTAAATCGCCGTTGTCATTTGCCGTAAATCTATTATACTGTTCTGTGTTTGATAAACCGGTATAATATAGTTGGCCTCGCAGTTGCAAGCCTCTTAAGTTGTAACGTGTATCTAACCCAACCATCGAAATACTAACCACCGAAGAATCAGCGGTTGCTATTGCAGTATTGTCATTCTTGTCAATACCATCGTAAAGTGTACTTTGGGTTTTTCCAAAATAACCGGATAATCCAATATTTAATCCTCGTATGCCAAAATACTCAACTTTTCCTGCAAAATTAGGTGAACTGATGTACGACTCGGCTCCTTTCTGTCGGCCACTTCGCAGTCCGTTTTTACCATTTAGTTTGGCAGAACCATCGTATCCGTTAAAACCGTTCATTAAATAAGCCTGGTATTTTAACGAAGCCGGCAGAACATTTCCGGTTACCCCGATACCAATTTCGCGCCAGGTGGTTGGGGTAATATATTTGTCGATAAGCGGGCGTTCAACACCATTAAATGTAGTTGGTTCGTGGTATTCATTAATAATTCCCATGGGAACAAGCATCAGTCCGGCTCTTAAATTCACGAAATTGTTTAGTTTGTGCTGTAAAAATGCCTGTTCGATGTAAACTTCTTTTACATGCTCAAACTCGAGTTCGGTAATAAATTGTGTTTTTTCGTTAAAGTTGTACCCAAACAACATAACCACCCGATGTACGTCTAAAGTTCCGTTGTTAAATGTCGAACCATCCATGGGTTGATTTAAATGCACTTCGCCATAACCGCCAATAACCAGCTTATTGTCTTTCAGTAAAAGATTTCCGGCAGTGTTTGTATAGAGGTTTGCAATACTGTCTGTATTTTGCGACCAGACCGTTAAGTAACCTAGTAGCATTGCCGAAAAGAAAAGAATTTTTTTCATCATTATATAGTTTTAAGTGTTTTACAATTTCACATTGCAAAACTATAATGATGAAATGAGGTGTGTAATCCCTAAAAGTAGTGAATTTTAAATGAGGTCTTTTATATCGAGGTTGGTAGTATCGATGTAGTTGTTGATGATGGCATATACCGTTAACCCTGATATTGACTTGATTCCAAGTTTTTCGGTTATGTTTTTCCGGTGCGACATAACCGTATGTGTGCTAATAAATAACTTCTCGGCAATTTCTTTATTGGCATAACCAAGTGCCACAAGTTTGAGCACGTCTAACTCCCTGTTTGACAGACCTTCCGATTCTTCATCAGCAAGCCCCTGAGTATTAAAAGCATGTTTTATACCTTCGTAAATTTCATCCGGAGAGTTGTATAAAGATAGCGTATAGTCGTTGTTAACTGGTAAATTTCCGGCACAGTCGTTTACTATGCTAAACGATTTTACTTCATGCGATTGATCAATAAACTGCAGGAATTCTGTGCTGTTGGCAATTTTATCTTCCACAAAAATTATCGACTTTGAAGCGCAATTGTCATCCGATTCGGACAAACTTTTAAAGTCGTAGTAACACTGGATGGTGCACTTAAAATTTTTGAGTAAAACTTCTGACAAACCCTGTTGAACAATTGCTGAACCATGCACTATGTAAACTTTATTATCCATTTATATGCTTTTCCAATGTAATCAACTGCGGCAGTAATATTTTATCTTCAATGCGGGCATGGTCTTTTATGTCCTTCTCAAAACGAAATAAGGTAATCAGAAATTCGTTACAAATGTTATTATCGTAAACCGGTTCGATATACTTTACAATCAGGTTTTTTAAATCGTTCAATTTATCGTCAACATTGGAGTGTTCTTTTTCAAACGAATGGATGGTGAACTGGTTGTTCACCTGGTTGTTGTTTACCAAATTCAATATGTATGGAAACACTTCCTGTTCCTCCTCCTTAATATGCAATAACAACTCTTTTTTGTATTTCTGGTAGAACTGTTCAATAATATTGAGTTGGTGAATTTCTGTGATATTGCTATCAATCAGCAGTTCTAATAATGATTCCAATTTTGGCAAAACGTACTCGATGTAATGTTGATGGGTTTTTTTTAGGTAGTCGATAATCAATAAGGGAGAGAACGACTTCAATTCTGTTTCGGGAAAATACTCTTCATTATGAAATGTGTTTACAATAGCCAGTAAGAAATCGATATTAATGTTTTGGGCAGCACAGATTTTTTCCAGACTTTTATCCTTATTGCCCAGATTAATGCCAAAACGGTTCAATACAGGTAATAGGTGATAGTTTGCTTCCACCAGATGAATAATCTTGTTCTGTTTTGTAAACCTGTTCATACTTTCCAATTTTTTGGTAAAATTAGAATTAATAATCACATTTAATAGAAAGTGTGATTTCCGAACCCTGGTAAAATAAAAACTTTTGTAGCACCGGTACACGGATAATATTAAATTTGGGCTTTGAAATATAAATGCTGTACTTCCAATAAAAAAAACATGAAAGCAGAAATAATTACCATTGGCGACGAAATATTAATCGGGCAGATTGTGGATACCAATTCGGCATGGATTGGAGAACAATTTAATCTGAATGGCATAGAAATTTACCAGATAACATCGGTTCACGACGATCACGATCATATTCTGGAAGCTATTAAAAATGCTGAAAAGAATGTAGACCTGGTAATTATTACCGGCGGACTTGGCCCAACCAAAGATGATATTACCAAACATGCTTTGTGCGAATATTTCAACACTCAACTGGTTTTGCACCAGCCCACACTCGATGCAATAATCAAACGATTTTACAAGCGTGGTATCGATATGAATAAATTAAACCGCGACCAGGCCATGCTTCCGGAAAACTGCACTATTTTAACCAATAAATTGGGAACCGCCCCGGGAATGTGGTTCGAAAAAAACGATACCATTTTTGTGTCGATGCCGGGAGTACCCTTCGAAATGAAATATTTGGTGGAGTTTGAACTGTTGCCAAAACTACGTGCAACCGGCAAAACCAAAGCTATTTTCCATAAAACGGTATTAACGCAAGGTGTACCCGAGTCGATGCTGGCCGATAAACTGGAAACCTGGGAAGATGCATTGCCGGAGCACATTAAGCTGGCGTATTTGCCCAATCCAATGTTGGTGCGTTTGCGTTTGTCGGCCATGGACAACGATGTTGAAAAACTAAAAACTGAGGTTGAAAAAGAAATTGAAAAGCTGCAGCAAATTATTCCGGAGAGCATTTTTGGTTACGACAGCGAAACGCTTTCAGAGGTAATTGGACGCATGCTGGCACAAAAAAATAAAAAGCTGGCTGTTGCCGAAAGTTGTACCGGTGGTTATATTTCGCATTTAATTACATCGGTTGCCGGATGTTCGGAATATTACAACGGCTCGGTAACTGCGTATTCAAACCAAATAAAAGAGAAGGTTTTGGGTGTTAGTGCGGAATTGTTGAAGCAATTTGGGGCAGTTAGCGAACAGGTTGCCACCGAAATGGTGGAGGGTGTAAAACGCGTAATGAACGCAGATTACGCCATTGCAACCACCGGAATTGCCGGCCCAACCGGGGGAACAGAAGAAAAACCTGTGGGAACAGTATGGATTGCAGTTTCGGGACCAAACAAAACATGGGTTAAAAAATTCATCTTTGTAGGCGACCACCGCGAACGTAATATTGTTCGTTCGAGCCAAACTGCCTTACAAATTCTACGCCGAATGGTGTTAGGTGAGTTATAAAATTACTTCCAACTTTTTTTAACAATTTCTGTTCTGGTAAAACGTTTCATTACTGTACATTTGATTTCAGAAAATAGCAAAACAATGAAGAAAATAATCGTAATAATCCTTGTAATTTTAGTTATTCTGATTGGTGCCTTGTTGGCCATTCCAATCTTCTTTAAACAAAATTTAATTGATGTGGCCAAAAACACAATGAACCAACAGTTAAATGCTGAGGTTGAGTTTGCCGATCTAAAAATATCATTGTTTCGAAACTTCCCACAGGCAACGGTTGAATTTAAAGATGTTCTGATTAAAGGGAAAGGCGAATTTAAGAGCGATACCTTATTAAATGTGGCTTTGGTTCGTACAAAAATGGATTTGTCGTCACTGTTTAAGAAGTCGGAGATGAGTATTGAAGAAATTATTCTGGAGAAGCCCATAGTAAACCTGCTTGTTGCTGAATCGGGGAATGTAAACTGGGATGTGGCTCCGGCAGAAGAACCGAAACCTGCTGCTGTTAAATCATCAGGCTCGGAAACCGATGAATTTCAGCTTCAGTTAGAGAAAATTGAGATTAAAAATGCCCGTTTAAAATACAACGATAAAGAGGCTCAAATGAAGATGGAGTTTTCCGACGTAAATTTTGATGTCTCGGGAAGCATGTACGGAAATTCAACCCAACTTAAGACCGATGGATCGGTTGAGGATTTTTCGTTAACGTATGGCAATGTAAATTATATCTCGAAAACACGACTCGGCGTTCATACTATGCTTAATGTTGATTTCGATCAGTTAAAATTTACCATTACCGAAAATGAGTTGCTGATAAACCGCCTTCCTCTCGAACTCTCGGGAAGTATAGAAATGCCGGGTGATACAATTGGAATTGATTTGCAGCTAAAAACAAAAGAATCGGATTTTGAAAACTTTTTGGCGCTGGTACCTCCGGTGTACGAATCGTATTTAAAAGATATAGTAACAACAGGTTCTGCAAGTATTTCGGGTGGGGTAAGCGGATTTTATTTTGGCGATAATTATCCTGTAATCGACCTTAAAATGCTGGTGGCAGATGGGAATTTTCAATATGCCGATTTACCTGAGAAAATTAAAAATATTACAGCTGATGTATCTGTCACAAAACCTCAGGGCGATTTTGATCTGACCCAAATAAAAGTAAACGAGGCACACGCTGAAATCAGAAATAATCCGGTTGATTTAACCTTAAAAGTGCTTAACCCTGTTTCCGATCCGTATTTTGATGGGGTTTTTATTGGAAAAATAAATCTGAGTCATTTAAAAGATGCACTGCCCATCGACAGTGTGGATATTTCGGGAGTTATTGATGCCAACTTGTTTGCCAAAGGAAATTATTCTGATGTGGAAGCCGAGGCTTATGATAAAATCAAGTCGGACGGAATAGTGTTACTCGATAATTTTATTTATGAATCGCCGGATTTGACGCAAAAAATTATTGTACCGAAAGGGCAACTCGATTTTTCTCCCGAAAGCATAAATCTTCGTGCCTTTAACATGAACATTGGAAGAAGCGATTTCCGCCTAACCGGAAAGGTTAGCAATTATTTGAACTACTTTTTGAAGGATGGTGTGTTAAAAGGTAATCTGCAGTTAAACTCGCAAATGGTAAATTTGAATGAATTGTTGCGACTTCAGGTTGAAAAGGATGAGGAAATTGCAGCAAGTTCAGCTGCTCAGAACACAGCAACAGAAGGAGAAACAGTGGAGGAGGCGGTACTGGCTTTCGACGTTCCTGACCATGTTGATATTACATTTAATTCCGATATAAAAATGGCTGTTTTCGATCGCCTGCCAATTACCAATATTAAAGGTTCAATCAGGGCAGTTAACAAAAAATTGTTGCTGGATAATATGAATATGAATATGTTGGATGGAGAACTGAAAATGAACGGTTCGTATCAGAATACACCAAATAACCAACCTCTGTTCGATCTTGGATTTGATATTTCAAGTTTCGATATTCCGTTAATGTACCAAACGCTGTCGGGTGTGCGCAGTATAATGCCGGTAGCATCGAACAGTACCGGCCAGTTAAGTTCAACCCTCGGGATGAAAGGGCGCCTAAGTCCGCAGTTTAAGTTGATTCCGTCAACAGCAAACGGTACCGGAATGTTGAATACAAAAAACCTGGAATTAAAAGATTCGCCAATATTTAACCAACTGGGAGGGATTCTGAAAAAGGAAAAACTCAGAAATGTAAAGGTGGATGATTTTAAGGCCAATTTTACGGTTCAGGACGGAAACCTTGTTTTAAAACCTTTTACAACCCGGGTAATTGGTCAGGAAACCCAAATAACAGGAAGTTTAAGTGCCGAAAGCCTTTTGGATATGCGATTTGATTTTAATGTGGAACGCGAACTTTTTGGTTCCGATATTCAGAAAATACTTTCCGTAATTCCGGGCAACCAGAATATAAGCATGCTTCCGGCAGGAGTATTGATAAAAGGACCTGTTGGAGGCCCCAAGGTGAGTATGGACCTGAGTGCCACGCAAAAGGCAGTTACCGAGGCCACAAAAGACGATTTAAAAAAGACGATCGATAAACTGGGACAGGGTTTAAAAAAACTGTTTAATTAGCAGAAGCCTTAAATTATGTTACAGAATCTTGATAGAAGAATAGATTTCAATTAAAAAATGCGTAATTTCGGCCGTGAATTTTAACAGACACAGAATCGTAGCTTCAATTTAATTCTATGCAAAAAAAAGTAGTTGTAATAACCGGGGCTTCATCAGGAATAGGGAAAGCTTTGGCTGAAAAATATGCAGCAGAAGGCTTTAATTTAGTATTGGCAGCCCGACGGTTGGAACGGTTGCAGGAATTAAAACAGAAACTTAATAATGTTGAAGTTCTTCCGGTAGAAACCGATGTTTCGAAAGAAGAAGATTGCAAAGCGCTGATTGAAAAAGCTGTTGAGAAGTTTGGGAAAATTGATATCCTGATAAACAATGCCGGAATTTCGATGCGTGCAGCATTTATCGATGTAGAGACCGATGTTTTGCGTCGATTAATGGATGTGAATTATTGGGGAACGGTTTATTGTACAAAATATGCACTCCCGTATGTGCTCGAGCAAAAAGGTTCAATTGTAGGCGTTATTTCAACAGGAGGATATATTGGCTTACCGGGCCGAACAGGATATTCAGGATCGAAGTTTGCCATTCGCGGGTTCCTGGATACGGTTAGAATTGAATATTTGCGTGCCGGCTTACACGTTTTGGTTGTAGCTCCGGGATTTACGGCTTCCGAAATTCGCAAAACAGCTCTGGTACAGGATGGAAGCCAGCAAGGCGAAACACCACGGAACGAAAGTAAAATGATGTCGGCTGAACGATGCGCCAGTATTATGTACCGTGCCATTAAAAATCGCCGTCGAAAAATGATCGTTTCTTTCTGGGATGGAAAAGTAATTGTTTTAGTGGCTAAATTGTGGGCCTGGTTGGTCGATCAGATTCTTTACGCGGTATTTAAAAATGAGCCCGATTCGCCGTTGAAATAAGTTTAAGTTTTAAAGTTCAAAGTTTCTGGTTCAACGTTCGGGATTTATAACGTTTGGGTTTATCTGCCATTCTCCAAAACTTTTCTATTTTTGAGAACCAAAATCAATAAAACTATGAATCCAATAAACCATCTGTCCGGTATTTTTCTCTTATTTGTTCTGCTAACTTCTTGTGTACCAAAAGAGGAAAAGCCCAGTCAACCCAATGTGCTTTTTATATGTGTCGACGATTTGCGCACCGAATTGGGGTGTTACGGCAACAAGCACATAAAATCGCCAAACCTGGACAAACTGGCCGGTTCGGGATTTTTGTTTACCCGGCATTATGTAACGGTTCCCACATGCGGGGCTTCGCGCCATAGTCTGTTAACCGGGCAGTTGCCGGTTTCAAAAGCGTATCTGAAGAATGGAATCACATCGCAGGTTATTGCCGGTCAACCCGAAAAAGAAGTGCCGGAAACCTTTATCCACCATTTAAAACGCAATGGGTATTACACCGTTGGTATCGGAAAAATTTCGCATCATCCCGACGGATATGTGTATGGTTATATGGAACCACGAAGCGAGCAGTTAGAATTGCCACACAGCTGGGACGAGATGTTGTTGGACGATAAAAAGTGGGGGAGTGGTCACAATGCTTTTTTTGGTTATGCCGATGGATCTAACCGGAATACCCTGAACAAAGAGGTGTATCCGTACGAAATGGCAGATGTACCCGACGAGGGGTATCCCGATGGATTAACTGCAAATCTGGCCATCGAAAAATTAAAAGAATTAAAAGGCAAAAACCAGCCTTTCTTTTTAGGACTGGGATTTTTTAAGCCGCACCTACCTTTTACCGCCCCAAAAAAATACTGGGATTTGTACAATCGCGATGAAATTCCGCTGGCTCCTTTTGCCGGCATTCCTGAAAACTCGAGCAAAGCCAGTTTGCATGGAAGCGGCGAGTTTAACCAGTATAAACTGGGCGAAGAAAAAGCTTCGCTGGATGGTCCGGTTTCCGATGCTTATGCACGAAAAGTGCGTCACGGTTATTTTGCCTGTGTAAGTTATATTGATGCACAGATTGGAAAAGTGCTCGATGAACTGGAAAGACAAGGCCTGGCCGAAAACACCATTGTGGTGGTTTGGGGCGATCATGGCTGGCATTTGGGCGATCATTTGGTGTGGGGGAAACACACGGTTTTTGATCGTGCCTTGCACAGCGCTTTTTTTATGCGCGTTCCGGGCATGGAAAACGGTAAACAAATTAACAAGGTGGTAAGTACTGCAGATATTTATCCAACTTTAATCGATTTGTGCAATACACCCGTTCAGCATCATCTTGATGGGGAAAGTTTAAAACCCTTGTTTCAAAATCCGGAAGACAATAACTGGCGCAATACGGCTTATTCGTACTGGAATAACGGTTTTTCGGTACGCACACCGGAGTACCGGTTGATGCGGTATTACAGAAAAGAAGCACCTGAATTTGAATTGTACAATCATAATACCGACGGGAATGAAACCGTAAATATTGCCGCTGAACAACCCGAAGTAATGAAAACATTGTTACCGGTATTGGAGATGGGAAATACGGTTGCTGAGTACGGGAAGTAAGGAGTATCCTGTCTCCGTTTTGGTTGGCATCAAGGTTAGAACTACAGCTACAAGCTACGAACCTCAAGCCAAAGTTCATTGAGACTGAGAGTGCAACTTGCTTTTTCCAAATCTTTACTACTTTTAAGTCGTATAAAAACAGCATTTTGCGCCAATCAAAAAAAATATGCAAAAATTACAACTACACGTATTCCTGATCTGTCTGCTGGCAGCCGGCATTTCAAGTGCACAAACCAAATCGAAACGAATTGCCAAAGGTGCTACAGTGCAGCAGGCAGGCAAAGATTTTGCTTTTACCGAGGGCCCTGCCGTGGCTGCCGACGGTCGCGTGTATTTCACCGATCAGCCCAACGACCGTATTCATGTGTGGGACGAGAATAAAGGTATTTCGCTGTGGCTGGAAGGCACCGGCCGCTCAAACGGAATGTATTTTAATGCCAAACAACAATTGGTAACCTGCGCCGACGAAAAAAACCAGCTGGCTTATTTCGACGAAAATAAAAGGCTGCAGGTAATACAAGAAGGCTACAACGGCAAACACCTGAATGCCCCCAACGATTTGTGGATTGCACCCAATGGCGGAATTTATTTCTCCGATCCGTATTATCACCGCAAGTGGTGGCCTGAAGGACATACCGAAATTCAGGATACACGTGGCGTTTATTATGTGGCTCCACATGGAAGTGTAATCCGCGTTATCGACGATTTTGAAACGCCCAACGGGTTAATTGGCACCCCCGACGGAAAAACCCTGTACGTGGCCGATATACAAGCCGGCAAAACCTGGAAATACGCTATTCAGTCCGATGGAACGCTGGCCAACAAAACCTTTTTTGCACCCAATGGCAGCGACGGAATGACCATCGACAATAAAGGCAACATTTATCTTACATCGGGCAAAGTTTGGGTGTACTCACCTCAAGGCGAATTGCTCGAAGAGATAGAATTCTCCGAAAAACCGGCCAATGTTTGTTTTGGAGGAAAGAACAGAAAAACCTTGTTTGTAACCGCCCGTAAAGGAGTTTATACGCTGCAAATGAAAGTGAAAGGTGTGGATTAGTGGTTGTTTGGATTGAAAGGAGATTGAGGTTAAAAAGAATGCCATCCGTTATCGGGAAAACCTGCGGATGGCATTTTTTTAGAATTTTTACTTGTAAGCCGGAATTGGAAACGGGCAGAGGACGGGGTCTGTCGAATGTACAATCTCCATAACCTACTTGTTTTTCAACGGGTTTACAAAGCCTGACAAATAGCTACCGGATGGGCAACAAACGAGGGATACCATGAGTGAACGGATCAGATAGCCCAGTGCTATTAATCGTTATTAATATTCCCGGAGTCCCTTTTCAATGTATTTACATTGCCAGATGTCAAACAGAAGCGGATCTGAAGGAATTTCATCCGGCTCTTTTAATAACAGGCTGTTTACGCGTGATTTCTCATCGGTATCCAAAGCTGTTTTTTTAAGAACAGTTTCTTTTAATAAAAAGTAGGTTTTATGCTTCAGTTTTAATTCGGCATAATCGTTCGAATTAGGTGGTGTATCTTTCAGACTGATGTTTTTGAACGCAATTGAATCGGTATTGAATTCTTCGATGTAACCTTTTGAGCTAATAATTTCTTCCGGCCGGGCCAGTCTGTTGTTTACCATCTTTCTATATCCGACTTTTTGAAAACGGTTTTTAAAATGAAAGGAGCAATAGTTAATGCCGATGTTTATGTGGTGTTTTTTTGCGTAGGTTATAAGTTCAAGTGCAGCCAGTTCCGACTCCAGAACGATGGGCTGTTCGGCATGTATAAACGTGTATTTTCGCTTTATAAGCTGATGCGCATTATATTTTGTCAATCGCAGTTGATGAAGATTGATGTTATTAACACCCAGCTTTACCATTTCAGGAAGAAGTAGTTTTAACTTCTCCGTTTCCTCGTGAACAGCGGGTATTTCTATTGTTACGATTGGAATAATACCTGTTGCGGTTTTCACTTTATCCAGCGAAAATCCGGTAGCACCAATGTCAAAACGTACTTCGTTTAATCCCGCTTTGGCTAATTTTTTGAATTTTTGCTCATCGCCAAGTATTCCATTAGTGTACATCCATATATAAATATCCGGATCACATTTTTTTCGGATTTGTTTTAAAAAGTTCAGGGTTCGATCGAAAAACAGCAGGGGTTCGCCTCCGCTAAAACTTACACCCTTAAATTTAAAATAATTAATGTATTCGGCGTAAGCCTCAGCCGTTGGGAAACTTAACCCCTGGGTAGTTGGTAAATCGTCGGTGGTTTGCGCTGTGGGGCAGTAAAAACATTTGGCATTACATTTTCCGGTAATAAAAAGACAACTCCAAACCCCCATGCCGCATAATTTGCATCCGCGTGAGAGCTGGTAGTGATATGGTTTTGTGTTTTTAAATATGCTGCTTTCACTTAAACTCTGGGTATATTTATCTCTGATTTTCTGAAATTCCTTTGCATTAAATGAATTTAACCATTTTAATTCATGGTATTCACGAAATTTATCGCGGTTGGCATTTACCAGTGAATTTAGCCACGTATGATACGCTTCCATAATTTTAATAACATGATTGCTAATAACTAAAAGACTATTTAGATGGGGGAGAATAAGAGCAGAAAAGAATCAGAGTTCAGAAAATATGTACAAGAATATTAACAGGCGTTTTCGGTGGAATAACGCTTCCGAAAGTCTTGATAAATTTAGTTTTATATTCATCGCATACAAATATGTGCAATGGTATTAATTGCCACATTCGCAATGCGAATTTAATGAAATATGTGATTCAAAACAGCGATTCTAACAAAATAGACTGCGAGTATTACAGCCACTGCAGGTGCACTTTTTGCGAATGAAGGTTAGTGAATGGATTGAAAAAGATTGAGAATCGATGTATCGTTATCAGTAGTAACCGACTAATAAACGAATTGTGGAAAAGATTTCCTGCCTGCCGGCTGACAGGTTTCGCTTCACTGCATTACGCTGCTAATGACAGATTTCTGTTTCAGCATCTCCGTTATTTCCTTATTATGCCCATTCAAAAACATGGGTGACCACTCGGAATCACAAAAAGCGCCCTGTATCGGAATTACATTTCAGCCTGGGGTAATGATCAAAAACGAGCGTTACCCCGGGTAAGAGTTAAGTCCTGTTTGTTCCAATGCATGTGCAGGAGTACGTGGATCGAAAGGCGAAAAAGAGTATGCTGTTATAAAACATAAGATCAATTCGTTAGAATGTTGTAAATTGAATGACATAACAAACACAAGTTTATATTTTAATCTAAAAATTTATTTATTATGACTACTCCAAGAACATTCAAATGTAAAGATGTGGAGATGCTTATGGCATCAAAAACCATACTGAAATCGTTTAGTACAAACCTTACCGACCTTTCCATGGTACGCACCAACTGGACGCCCGAATACGCCAGCGCGCTGGAGGAAGAAGTGGATGCAGCCATCGACACTTACCTGGGTTTAGACAAAAAGAAACAACTAAGAAGTGCAACGGCTATTTTAATGGCTATACAAGAGCCGGCTTTACACGACCTGTCTTTTCTCAAAACACAAATTGAAGTAGATTTTGGAAACGATGCCAAAGAAATTGTTAAAACATTAGGCTACAATACCTACCTGAAAGATGCACGTAAAGGCGACCAGGAAGCACTTACGCAATTATTATATGCCTTTGCCAAGGGGATGACCGATACATTGAAGGCCGAAATAGTGGCAAAAGGTACCAACCCCGCTCTTATCGAACGTATTGTTGGGTATGGCAGCCAGTTGAGCCAGGCAAATGTTAACCAGGAATCGTTAAAAGAAACAAGTAAAATGGTTGCGGAAGAGGCCGTGGAGGTTTTTAACCGAATTTATAAGGAAATTATCGGGATCTGTAAAATCGCTGCCAATTACTACAATAACGACCCCTTGCGAAAAGGACAATTTACCTTTAAAAAGGTGATCGAAAACATGAGTGTTACCCCTAAAACAGATGCAGAAACACCTGTGTAGAGTTTTGGCACATTAAATTTATATTTCACCCCGGGTTCTGCCATAAAGGAGCATCCGGGGTTTTTTGTTTCAAAACCCCAAACCTGCTTGCCGATGTTGTACTTTACTTTGATCGAATACCCCTGTTTTTTCCACAAATATTTCTAAATAAGTACAATGAGTACATGAATAGTATTTTATTGATTATGTGTTTGTTGAGTGCCTGTTGCGCATCAAAAAGCGAACGTCACCCTGAAGCAAGTCCTGTATTACGTGTAAATAAAGAATAGGCCCGAAAATGGATATTCATACAACAAATAAGCAATGTAAAATATACACTACTCAATATAAAACGATTGGATATTCTGCATTGAGTATTGGTTATTGGACATTTTGATACATATTATATCTTTGTTCAACTTTCCGCAACCTTGGTAGCCCAAAGTGACGGCAAAACAACTACCTTATTAACCTTATTCCGAATGCGTCTGTCAAATTTATAAGATTCATTTTAATGTAATATTGTATAACTACCTGCCCGAATACTTACCAGGCGGAAACTCTGCCGCATTTTACGGAAGTTTTAGCTGAACAGGCGGAAGCTAATTATCAACAGGCGGAAGGTTTAACTGATAAAGCGGAGCCTTATTCTTTGCAGACCGAAACTCTACCTATTGGGGTAGCCGTACAACCTTACCAAGCGGAAATGCTACCTGCAAAAGCGGAAATGAATCCTTAACGGACCGACATGACTTTTCCTAAAATAGCTTGACAGATTTATACTTAATCTGATAGAATGTAAACGATTATTTTCTCATTTACTGGTTTACAAATCTACTAAGATTTTAATTACTGCTTTTTTCTATGTTCTGTTA
>JAPOHD010000056.1 GCA_026671195.1 Draconibacterium aestuarii
CACCTCTTCCCATTCCGAACAGAGAAGTTAAGCCCGTCAGCGCCGATGGTACTGCGTAAAAGTGGGAGAGTAGGTCGCTGCCAATTTAAATCCTAAGCCCGTGTTCTTTTGAGCACGGGCTTTTTTTTATTAACTATTTTCTGGTGAAAAAGTACTTCGGAAGTAGTTCTCAGTTAAATGCTTTTTTTAGTTTTGTGCTGTAAAGTTGAAAATGTATGTATAAAGCACGTTTTAGTTTTATTACATTCCTGTTTATTCTGCTAGTCCCACTTATTTCATTAGCGCAATACGACCAAGGATTGGAGGTTGGAGGGGAGATGGACGAGGATGCCGTGGAAAAGGATACTCCCAAAAAGGAAGTTGTATCTCATACCAAGCTGTGGAATATTGACGGTTATGGTGCATTTCAGGATTCTACTAAACTGGATACCTTACACGACTATACTCATATATTTCACCCGGTATATAAAAAGGCACTTACAGCAACCTATGTTGGCAATTACGGAACTCCTGCCATCGATAATAATTTCTTTAACCGAAACTATTCGACCAGTTACTTTTTTGCTCAATCGAGGGAGGCTTATTTATTAAACCCCGGGAACCTGGAGTATTATAATGCTACAACTCCCTATACCCGGATGGATTATAGCCAGAGTGAGAACAAATCGAAAAATAACGAAACACGTTTTAATGTTGTACACTCGCAGAATATAAGTCCTTTCTGGAATTTTACTTTTAGAACAAACCAGGAGAAATCAGATGGACAGTTTACATCGCAACAGGCAAAAAATAATTTTGTGGCACTTTACACAAGCTACAACAGAGATGCCTGGAATATATACGGCGGGTTGATCTCTAATTTGATTCAGAACCAGGAGAATGGTGGTTTAAAATCAGATTCATCGATTTATAACGGGCAGGACGCTGAGTTTTGGAACATGAGATTAAGCAAGTCGGCATCTAAATTTGCCACTTCATCGTATTTTGCAAACAGCGAGTACCGGGTTGGTAAGTATGTTGAAGCTGAAGACGAGACAGAGATCTTTATTCCGGTGGTAGGGTTTTTATATTCGTTTCAGTACGACAGAAACAAACAGGAGTTTAAGGAAGAGGAAGACACCACAAACGACTTTTTTGCCAATACATATTATCCGGAGGATTATACCATCGATTCAATCCGATTTAACCGGGTAACCAATGTGTTTCAGCTAAAACAGTACGAAAGTATCAGTAAAAAATACACCTTTGGAAAAAGGGCCTACCTGGGGCACGAGTATAATCATGGATCGATGCCGGGAACACAGCTAAATGATTCGACTCATATCAGAAAGGATATTCAATATTCGAATGTTTTTGTAGGAGGGGGTATTTTTCGCGAAACAGGCAGATTCTGGACCTGGAATTTTGACGGAAAGTTTTATTTAGCCGGAAGAAATTCGGGACAGGTTGAATTAAACGGTGATATTTCAAAACCATTTAAATTCTGGGGCGATTCAACTGCTTCAATAAACTTTACGGGTAGTATTGAAAACCTGGTGCCCGATTATTTTCAGGATAAATTTTATTCCAATCATTTTCGCTGGGATCAAAGTTTGAGTATGGAACAACGCATGACCATTGGTGGAAACATTCGCCTGCCTGAGCGTAAACTGGACATGGGCGCTACCTATTCCATTCTTAACAATTACATTTATAACGATACACTTGGAATTCCGAACCAGGCCAATACGCAAATATTAGTACTCTCGGCTTATTTCGATAAGGATTTTAATTACCGGAATTTGCATTTTAGAACCCGCGTACTTTGGCAAAAAGCATCGAATAAGGAATTCATTCATTTACCCGATTTATCGACCTTTGTTTCGGCCTATTACCAGTTTACCATATCGAAGGTAATGTTTACCCAGATTGGAACCGATGTACGCTACAATACGAAGTATTATGCCGATGCGTACTCGCCGGCAACTGGCTTGTTTTATTTGCAAAACGATAAGCAATACGGGAATTACCCCTATATAGATGTGTACGCAAACCTTCGGCTTAAGCGTACCCGCGTATTTTTTAAATGGGTGAACATTGGAACCAACTTTTTAAACGGGGAATATATGACATCGCCGCATTACCCGATGAACAGATCTACCTTCCGCTTGGGAGTTTCGTGGGCTTTTTACGACTAACCAATTACTTTTGAATACGGCTGTGCCCGGGCGAAGGGATTGTTTCGATACTATCTTTCACAACATCGTAGAATTCGGATAAAATCATGGCGGTTGCTCCCCAAATTATTTCTCCATCGTATTTTACGCAAGGAACTTCCAGTTTACCGGTAATGGTATGTAATTCTATAGTATCGTGGGGTAAGCCAAATTTACGAACCGGAAAATACAACACCTTTTCCACTTCATCGCAACACAGTTTTACAGTGGGACGCTGGTCGAGCCAACCTACTATGGGCTGAATTTCGAAACGACTTACCTCTACATAAAATTTTGAGAGCTGACCGATGATCGTAATTTTTGTGCGGTCCACACCTATTTCTTCAAATGTTTCGCGCAGAGCTGTTTCTTCTGCAGTTTCTCCATCTTCCATTCGCCCACCCGGCAATGCAATTTGCCCGGCATGGTGTTTCATATGTTTTGGGCGTTTTATCAGGCAGGCCATTAATTCGTTTTTTTCGTGAAACAAAAGCAACAATACACTGCTTTTTTTTACACGGTTTTTGTGCGAAGGAGCCGCTGTTAACACACGCCCCGGCGGCAACATTTTGCGGTGCGAACCTGCACCCGGAAGGTCGGTTTGTAAAATGTGTTTTATTTTCTCCTGCAAAATCATCATGGCATAAAAATAACTAAAAACATGAGTTCCGTTTAAAATACAGGTACAGCTTTTGCGCGTTTATGTCAGAAATTTTTTTCTGCCAGGATTAAATAACGGAAATAAGATTTTCGGAAATGTGCAATCAAACCATATGTGCATCAAAGTTCTTTTCATAAAAAAGGGCAGCACCCCCATGTTGCTACCCTTCTACCAAAAACTACAAACTCAAATCCAAAAAAGAGAGTTACAGTTGGCTACTCTTCTTGTGTTTCTTTTTTCCAACGTTTTTTTACCTGTATGTTATTGTCGGTAATAATTTTGGCAACGGTAGCGGCAAAAGTACCGTAAATAGCGGCCTGAAAGCGTTCGGAATAACGCAGGAACACCACCAGTTCGTCGTTAATCAGGGTGGCCACTTCTTTTTTTAAGGTAGTGGCATTTAGTAAAGTATTTTCTTCGGCCAGTTCTTTGGCATACTCGGTTTGTGTGTTTTCAAAATCGTTTTGTGCGGCCTGCTCCAAAGCGATATTTTCGGCAACACCCGGAAGCAGTGCTATGGCTGCCTGTATTTTGGGTGCTGCAAAATCGCCCAGCATCGAAACAATGTGCGACGATTCGTTTACATAACTTTCTTCGGTAACGGCAAAACCGTATTTTTCGAATACCTGTTCAACCAGAAATGCGGCATTACGCACCTCGTTATCGGGGTAATAGGTGTACCCTTTTACCAGGTAGCCCACGGCACGAACGGTGTAGTCGCGGTCACTGTCTTTACCGGCCAAAATACTTTGTGCTTTCGAACGGTCGATGGCCTCGCTCAACCGGGTGGTTGCAGTATCGAGAGTTGTAAATAGGGGCGCAAGTGTAGCATCGGTGCTTAAACCCGAATGCTGGAAAGCGTTAGACAATAAACGTGATGTACCATGAATTTCGGTAGCTTTGCTGGTTACAATAATTTTTTCCATCATAATGTTAGTTGTTTTTAATTTGGGTGCTGAGCTTTTTTTCTGATTTTTTTTGTTGAACAGCCCGGGGCACTTGGTAGCTACAAGTTACAACAGTTAAAATAAAAATAAAAGAGTTTAACAATATGTTATTGAGCATAAATGTGATTTAATTGAATAGAAATCCCCGTTGGATACCGCCTGCAGCCATTACTAACTACAGCAGGTTTGTACTTTGGAAATTAAAAATACCCGTATTTGTGCGAAGTGGACCCTGCTCGTACCTACCTGCTATTGTTATTTCTTATTTTATCTGCGTTTTACTTTAACCCTGATTATGCACAATAGACTTTTTAATGCATATTGCGGGTTTTAGTTTACCGAAGGCTGCCATGCACCAATTATTTGTCTTGCATGTACCCGCAAACACCTGTCAACTCACCTTTTTAGCTTCGTTGATACGTAAAAACTGCAGCTAGCTCCCTTTTGAGCTTTTTAGATACATAAAAACGACGGCTAGCTCCCTTTTAAGTATTTTAGATACATAAAAACTACGGCTAGCTCCCTTTTAAGCTTTTTAGATACATAAAAACCACGGCTGGCTCCCTTTTAAGCTTTTTAGATACATAAAAACCACGGCTGGCTCCCTTTTAAGCTTTTTAGATACATAAACGCCAAAAAATATTTTTTTGAATTTTCGTTTGAAACACCACAAAACAACTTTTTCTATTTTTAAAATTATGTTACATTTATAGCAACAAAAACCAAAATTACTTGAACAACTTGCCTCAAATAGAATTTCCCGACGGATTTACAAGATGCCCCGATCAACTTTTTTTTCGGGTTCAAGCCAATAGCTGGTGTTATATGGCTTATTTAACTGTCGTGCAACACTTTTAACTATGGGTAAAAGAAAAATGGAAAGAAATGGGGATGTACAGGAGTTACAGCAATTAACTTGTTCTAGATTATAAATGGAAAAAGAATATTTAATAGTAGGATTAACAGTCGGTTACATGCTTAAAGTAATGAAATCGAAAAAAACTATCTCCAAATTCAAAGAAGAATTTGCTGCCATTCGACACGGAGATTATGTTGAATTTATTAATCTTATAAATGAACCGATTCCAGAGATGGTGGTTCATGAAAGAGGCAAAATTGAAGTTAACCCTCCACTAAAAAATAATGATATTGACATGATTCAAATTGTCAAAGCAGGGCCTTCATTGAACAAATTCCAAAAACTTTGCTTCCAAGAATACGGTGGTATCAATGATTCTGATATATCAGACAAAATTTTTTATGAAGTTGCAATTTTTGAGCTCAGTTTGAGAGTTCATGCAAACAATAGAAAGTTACTTGAGCCTAGGGATAACTTTGAAACAGTCATCATTGTTGTTAGTGAATCCTTTGATTTAAATGATAAAGATAAAAATCAACTACAACGAGGTAGACGATTCTTAAATATGATTAAGCATTTTAATAATCAATTTGATTCATGGGAAACTGGAACAAAAGAATTTTTGAAAGCGTCTAAAATTTTAGACAAGTATAAATTAACAATCTTATAAAAAAACTTCTGATAATAGTGTCGTATAAGGAATGACCGGGTTTGGCTCGATTCGACGCCGTCGAAGCTCGTGCCTGTCTCAGTTTCGGTAGGACAATCAGACTCTCGTCTGACCGTCACGACCTCATACCACAACTGTTGTGCATAATGCAGACCAGAGAGAGATAACCCAAACAGATTTACTGATAATTCGAAATTATGAAACAGAAATTAGTATTTATTCTTGCCTTAACTTTAATAGCAAAGTTCTCACACTGTCAGATAATTGATAGATATGGAATTAATGTCGGGACTTCATATTCTTCTCAGATTTGGGATTATAAATTAGTTCCTGTTGATTCCGATAACAAATACAAATCTGGACTTCAAGCCTTTCTTCAGGCCGAAAAAGATTTTGGAAATATTTTTTCTTTTCGTACCGAGTTCGGATATATACAAAAGGGGTTTAAAAACACTTTAGAACTTATATCTGCCGACGGTACTTCAGTAGAAACAAAAAATGATAATGTGATTTTGCATGACTTGGCATTAAATCTTGGATTAAAAATAAAACCATTAAAATCTGCTTACTCTCCCTATCTTTTGGTTGGATTACGAGGTGACTATTTGATTTCGTATAAGGACATCGAATTTGAAGAGCCAGATTCTGGACTGAAATTCAATATGTATGAATCAACAATTAAGGATTTTAATAAATCTAACTTAGGCGGATTACTCGGATTGGGTATTGACATGAAAAGTTTAATATATCTTGAGTTAGAGTACAATCCAAATTTCACAAAGAATTTTGACGACACAGGATTGAGCATTAAAGATAATTGTTGGGGAGTAAAACTTGGATTGAATATTAATAAACTGACAGAATAAAAAGCACATACGCACAACAAAGTGCCATAATGGAGGGGGGCGGTAGTTCTCCAACTGCGGATTCTCGCATCGACGTACAGACAGTCTGTTGCCTGACCGGGATGCTCTCTAGATCAGCTCCGCAACATGTACTCAACCGTTAATCAAAGCGAATAACTTTTTCGGGCGATATTTTTGCGATAAACCAGCTCGGAATAATCAGTATTAACGAGGTAACCGTTATGGTGCCGAGGTTCAGAAAAAGCAGGTGCAGCAGCGAAAAATTCATGGGAACAAACTCCATGTAATACGATGCCGGATCGAGTTTTATAATATGGAATAATTTCTGAATGATAATAATGCTTACACCAATTACATTTCCCCACAACATTCCGCGGCCTGTAAGAAACACCGACAAATAAATAAATACTTTTCGAATGCTCCAGTTGGGGCTTCCCATGGCTTTTAAAACACCAATCATGGTACTGCGGTCGAGTATAAGCACCAGCAGCCCCGAAACCATGTTAAATCCGGCAACCATCACCATCAATATCAGTATAATCCAAACATTCATGTCGAGAATCGAGAGCCAGTCGAAAATTTGCGGGTACTGCCGTGTAATGTTCTGGGTGCGCAATATTTCGCTGTCTTCGTCGCGAAATTGAATCACCGTATTCCTGATTTGTTGTTCTATATTATCGATTTGAAAGAAATCGTCGACGGTAATTTCAAAACCGGTAACCTGGTTCTCGCGCCAGTTATTTAGCCGCTGTATTTGTTTAATGTCGCCAACAATAAACAGCTTGTCGAATTCTTCGAAACCGGTGCGGTAAATGCCGCAAACGGTTAATTGCAGCATGCGCGGAATCACTTCTTTTTCGTTAATAAAATAAAAAACCGCCTTATCATTTAATTTCAGGTTCAGGAGTTTCGCAACCTGTTCGGATAGTAAAATTTCGTTTATACGGCCACTGTCGGTAATGGCAGGCAATGTTCCTTCCTGCAGGTTTTCGCTAAAAAATTCCCAGTTATAGTCGGTATCAACACCTTTAAAAACAATTCCCTGAATGTATTCATCGGTTTTAATCATTCCGGGTTTGGTGGCAAATACCTGCATGTGTTCAACGCCCTGAATTGTTTTTATCAGGGGCAAGAATGCCTGATTTTCGGAAACGGCTTGTGTTTCGTACGAGTTGTTCGAGTCGTAATTTACAATTTGAATATGAGATCCGAAACCGACTACTTTATTCCGAATTTCGTTTTTAAATCCGGTAACCACGGCCACGGCAATAATCATTACCGCAAGTCCCAATGCAATACCCGCCAGTGCAATACGAATGATTCGTTGCGATAAAAGATTTTTGTTTGCTTTATCGAAAAATAATCGGCGTGATATAAAGAGCTCGGTATTCATCCGTTTTTTAAAAGTGCCATTTGCTTGTGCAAGTTACCTGAATTATTCGCTGTTTCATGTGCTATGTTGATGTTGCAACAGCTTTTGCTTCTTCCGATGTTTTTTTATTCCCATTAATAAACGGCAAAACAGCTACCGAAATTGCCCCAATCAGTAGGATCATTACGGTCATAGATGTATGGGCAACAAAGGCAAAAATAATTCCGTTTTCGTTGGCCACGCCGTAAAGCGAAAGGGCTTCTTTAGCCATAAAATGCCAGGCTCCGATTCCTCCCTGTACAGGGGCTACCATTCCAAAACTGGCCAAAACAAATGTAGTTAGTCCGGCAATTGGATTCAGGTTGCTGGTAAATTCGAAGGCGAAAAACACCACATACAACATAAGGTAATACAAAAACCAAATTGAAACAGAATGAAAGTAAAACCATCCTTTCTGTTCGATATTACGGATAGATATAAAGCCTTCTTTAAAGTTTTTAATGATTTCGACCATCCTTTTAAACAAGGAAGTTCCTTTTAATGCTTTCCGAAACACAAAAAACAAAATAGCAGCAGTAACAACTACAATAATTAAATACGGAGAGGATACAGCAGTAAACAGTTTCTCCTGAATTTCGGGATTACTGCGCATAAAGTGAATCATTTTACCAAACTGCGCCACAATAATTATCCCCAGCAATATTAACAGCGATATTAAATCGACCAGTCGCTCGGCCACAACCGTTCCAACTAATTTTGTGAACGATATTTTTTCGTAGCGGGCCAAAACGCCGCAACGCGAAACTTCTCCCATCCGCGGAAAAGCCATGTTCATAAAATACCCTACCATTACGGCTAAAAAAGTGTTTATAAAACGAGGTTTGTGCCCAATCGGTTCAATCATTAAACCCCATCGCAGCGTTCGGCTAATGTGGCTCAGCAGACCAATAACCAGCGAGACAAAAACCCACCAGTAGTTCACATCATTTTTTAAAACCGATTTTATCCGTTCAATGTCCTGATCTTTATAAATGAGCCAAAAAATAAAGGCACCCAAGACAAAGAATGCCATAAACTGAAGAATCTTAAGAGCTATTTTTTTCAAAATATAGATTTTTAAAGCTTTCTTTTTATGTCGGCGTTAATTCCCTGAAAAAATTACTAATTTCGAAGCGCCGAAAGGTTCCGTTCGGTAAAGCTATTCCAAGGGCAAAAATATAAAATTGTTTTATTTTTAATACGAAAAAGGCAATTAAGTAAGAAATAGAAATGGACGAAGTTGAGTGTTATGAGTTTAGTACGACCCAAAAAAAAATTAGGGCAGCATTTTTTAACCGATCAGAATATTGCGAAAAAAATTGTTGACAGCCTTGGAGCCGATGTTCCGGATGTATTGGAAATTGGTCCTGGAATGGGAGTACTCACAAACTATTTACTCGAACGACCAGAGCTGAATGTACATGTTGTTGAAATCGATCGCGAATCGGTTGAATATTTACAACAACATTTTTCGAAACTGCAAAATATCTGGTCCGAAGACTTTTTAAAATCGGACATCTCTACAAAGTTTGATGGAAAGTTCAGTGTAATCGGTAATTTCCCGTATAATATTTCTTCGCAAATATTTTTTAAGGTATTAAAAATGCGCAACCAGGTGCCCGAAGTAGTCGGCATGGTGCAAAAGGAAGTGGCCGAGCGCATTGCTTCGAAACACGGAAATAAAACATATGGAATTTTAAGTGTACTGTTACAGGCATTTTTCGATATCGAATATTTGTTTACTGTATCGGAAAGCGTGTTTAATCCGCCCCCTAAAGTAAAATCGGCAGTTATCCGGTTAAAACGAAACAGTTTGCAGGAACTCCCCTGCAGCGAGGAACTGTTTGTAAAAGTTGTAAAAGCCGCCTTTAACCAGCGACGTAAAATGTTGCGTAATTCGTTAAAAGAATATTGTGCCCATCTTCCCGAAGAATATGCTGAAAAAAGACCAGAACAACTTTCGGTGGATGCGTTTGTTGATTTAACTTGTAAAATCGAATATCCCGAAAACGGTTGAGTATGAGTTTTGCAATTACAAAAGAAAATATTGATCAGTTAAGAAATCTGGTTAGCGAGAATAAGACGGAGGAAGTTGCTGCTCTGGTAAAAGACCTGCATCCGGCCGATATTGCCGAGATAATGGACGATTTAAACACCGATGAAGCTAAGTTTATTTACTTGCTTTTAGAGGGAGAAATAGCATCGGATGTACTGGTTGAGATTGATGAAGATGCTCGAAAACGTTTTTTAAAAGTTTTACCTCCCGAATTTATTGCCAGTAAGTTTATCGAGTTTATGGACTCGGATGATGCTGCCGATATTGTTGCTGAATTAGATGAAGAGGTACAGAAAGAGGTACTAAACGAGATTGAAGACATTGAACAGGCCGGCGACATTGTGGATCTTTTGGAATACGACGAAGATTCTGCCGGTGGTATAATGGCGAAAGAGCTGGTTACGGTTAACGAAAACTGGACGGTAGCCACATGTTTAAAGGAAATAAGTAAACAGGCAGAAGAGGTAGATGAGATTTTTTACATTTATGTAATTGATAACGACGAAAAATTAAAAGGTCTGCTGTCGCTGAAAAAACTCATATTAAATCCAACCAACACCCAAATATCAAATATTTACGATCCTGAAATAAAAATGGTGAATACCGATGCCCGTCAGGAAGAGGTAGCCGAAATTATGGATAAATACGATTTGGTTGCTATTCCGGTTGTTGACGACATTGGTCGTTTAAAAGGGCGTATTACTTTCGATGATGTAATTGATATTGTTCGTGAAGAAGCAGAAAAGGATTACCAAATGGTTTCGGGTATTACGGGCGATGTTGAACCTGGCGATAAAATCTGGGAAGTAATGCGGGCACGTATTCCGTGGTTGTTCATTGGTTTGCTCGGAGGTATTTTGGGGGCTGTGGTGCTGGGGTCGCACGAAGAATCGCTGGCAAAGGTTACTGAACTGGCCTTTTTTATTCCTCTTATTGCTGCAATGGCCGGAAATGTCGGTGTACAGTCGTCATCTATTGTGGTACAAAGTATTGCAAGCGGGGTAAAAGATATTGAAACACCTTCGCGTAAATTGTTTAAGGAAGTATCGATAGCCTTACTTACCGCTTCAATTTTTGCTGTTTTAATATTTTTGTACAATTATATCGCCTCAGGAAACATGGCCTTAACTTATTCGGTTGCGCTTAGCTTGTTTATTGTAATTATTTTTGCATCGCTGTTTGGAACCGTAATTCCCTTAATACTAAACCGGTTTAAAATTGACCCTGCTTTGGCCACCGGTCCGTTTATTACTACCATGAACGATATTTTGGGATTAATGATTTATTTGTTGATTGGGAAAATGTTTTTTGGTATTTTATAACAAAAAGGGTGAATAGAAAACGCATTTTAATCGGGCGAAAAGATATTGCCGATTTTCCGGAATTAGGGTTGAGTGGTATTGAGGTAAAAGTTGATTCCGGTGCTTATACTTCCAGTTTTCATTGTACACATATCGAAAAATCATCGAATGGAGAGAAGGATGTAATTCGTTGTGTGTTTCTTGATCCCGATCATCCTCAGTATCACGAAAAAGAATTTAGTTTTTCAGATTTTAAAATCAGAAAAGTAAAAAGTTCAAATGGAATGGTTGAAGAACGATTTTCTGTTTTTACCCAAATAGTCATTTTCTCAAAGATTTATCGGATTGAACTGACCCTCACCGAACGTGCAGATATGAAACATCCGGTATTGTTGGGAAGAAAATTTACATCAAAGAAATTTTTGATTGACACCTCAAGAAAAAATCTTTCTTTTAACAATAAAATAATTGAAATTGAGATATGACAGAAGTTATTTTGGTGGATGAGATCCTAAATAATTTTTGCCATAATAAATAATAGTACTTCAAAAAAAATATGAAAATTGTAATTTTATCACGAAATCCAAATTTGTATTCAACAAGACGTTTGGTTGAAGCAGGAGAGCAGCGAGGTCACGAAATGTTGATTATTGATCATACAAAATGCGATTTGTTAATCGAAAAGAAGAATCCGGTAATCATTTATAAAGGGCAGAAATTAGAAAATGTGGATGCTGTAATTCCGCGAATAGGTGCATCGGTAACATTTTTTGGTACGGCGGTTGTAAGGCAATTCGAAATGATGAAAGTTTTTTCTTCCGTTGAATCGCAGGCTTTGGTGCGTTCGCGCGATAAACTCCGAAGTTTGCAGATTTTGTCGAGGGCTGGTTTGGGCCTGCCCAGAACGGTTTTTACCAACTATTCAAAAAACGTAAAAGAAATAATACAAGCGGCAGGTGGTGCCCCGGTGGTAATAAAATTATTGGAAGGAACTCAAGGTTTGGGTGTGGTTTTGGCTGAAACCAATAATGCGGCAGAATCGGTGATTGAAGCATTTAACGGTTTAAAGGTTCGTGTAATTGTTCAGGAATTTGTGAAAGAAGCCAAAGGCGCCGATGTTCGTGCTTTTGTGGTTGATGGTGTTGTTGTGGGTGCTATGAAACGGCAGGCAAAAAAAGGCGAGTTTCGTTCGAATTTGCATCGTGGAGGAACGGCAGATATAATTGAACTTTCGGAGGATGAAGAAAATGCAGCATTAAAAGCAGCAAGAGTGATGGGACTGGGAGTTTGCGGAGTTGATTTATTACAATCAAACCACGGACCTCTTATTTTAGAAGTAAATTCTTCGCCCGGACTGGAAGGTATTGAAATGGCTACCGAACAGGATATTGCAAGAAGCATTATCCGATATGTTGAGCGAAATGTTTAACTGATACGAGTATGAAACGAACCGAATAGCGGTTTAAGGCATAATATAAAATGAGATGTATTCACTGCCTTCGTGCAGCTATTTTATTCCATTAAGGCCAGACAATTTAATAAGATGAGATCTACAAGGGAAATATCTATTCTTGGCGAACAAATACTGCCGGGAAAGAAATACATTTTAAACCTCGATATTGCTCGTTTACATACGCAAACTAAAATTGAAATACCTGTAATTATTGAGCGTGGCCGGGTTGATGGACCGGTTTTGTTATTAAATGCAGGTATTCATGGCAACGAGTTAAATGGGGTTGAAATTGTTCGTGAACTCTTGGCCCGAAAATATACACGTCCTCAAAAAGGGATGGTAATTTGTATTCCAACTTTAAATGTGTTTGGGTTTTTAAACCAAAAACGTGAGTTTCCTGACGGGAAAGATTTAAACCGTTCTTTCCCGGGATCGAAGAGTGGCTCTTTGGCAAGTATTTTTGCGGCAACAATGATGAATGAAATTGTGCCGCACATGGATTATTGTGTGGATTTTCATACCGGGGGTGCCCGACGCTTTAATTCATCTCAAATTCGTATTGCAAGAGATAGCCCCGAGTTGCTCACCCTGGCAAATGTTTTTAATTCGCGTTTTATTGTTTACGCCAGTCAGCGCGAAAAATCATTCCGGCAGGCTGCCAACTTAATCGGTAAAAAAGTACTATTATTTGAAGGAGGGAAAAGTCTGGATTTTAACCAGCGAATTACCCGGCGCGGCGTAAATGGCACTTTAAAATTGATGCATCACCTGGGTATGCGCGATTTTTCGAACGAATTAGCTGAAATGAAAACAGAACGGTCGATTGTTATAGAGAAATCAATTTGGCTGCGTGCAAAATATGGCGGACTTTTCAGGTTTTTTCAAAAAGATGGCGCGTGGGTGAAAAAAGGTGATTTAATTGGTATTATTTCCGATCCGTACGGGAAATTTGAATACAAGATTAAAATTCCGCAGGATGGATATATAATTGGTTTAAACCATGCTCCGGTCGTATACAAAGGCGATGCTATTTTACATTTGGGATTCGAATAGGTTAAACCGAATTAATGGCAATAACCGGATCGAGTTTTGCTGCAGCCCTGGCTGGCATAAAGCCCGCAATAAATCCAATAACACTCGAAATAAGTAACCCGTTAATAATGTTCGCCATGGTTAAAACAATGGTAAATTCGGTGGCGTAACTTACAATTATTGTTCCTATAAATATGAGTAATAAGCCAATAATTCCGCCAATTACCGACAAAACAATGGCTTCGAAAATAAATTGTAAAAGAATAAAATAGCGTTTGGCCCCTAACGATTTCTGGATGCCTATAATTTTAGTGCGTTCTTTAACGGAAACAAACATGATGTTTGCAATGCCAAAACCACCAACGAGTATCGAAAAGCCCCCGATTATGGCACCTGCAAGATTAAATACCGCAAAAAACTGATCGAACTGATTGGAAATAATACTTACTTCATTTAAGGCAAAGTCGTTTTCTTCCAATGGTTTCAGACGTCTTATGTTACGCATTATGCCTTCCAGCTCGGCAATAAATTTGTCATTATCAATATTGTCTTTGGCTTTTACACAAATGGTTTGTCCACGGTCTCTGTTCCGCACATCAACCATGTAAAACGATTTTACGGCGCTTATGTGAATATTTTTATCCATACTTGTGCCGAAAGCGTCCTGTCCCATTTGTTCGTAAACACCAATAATCAGAAATTTGTGGCCTTGTATTTTTATTGTCCTGCCAACCGGATTCATTCCTTCAAATAGTTGTTGTGCTATTTCATAACCAATAACTGCAACCGGTGCACCGTTTCGCATTTCAGTTTCAGTAAAATAGCGTCCCGAGGTAAGTTTTAAACTCCAAACATCTAACAATCCTTCAGAAGTAGCCATAATCGTAGCATTTTCGATTTTGCTGCTGCCATATTGTGCTGTTCGGCTAAAACCAAAAAGAAAGGCTGCGTTGTCAATGGTTTTACCACGCCTTAATACTTCATCTGCTTCATCAATTTCGGAAACAGGACGGTTTAAGTATTTCCACCACGGATATTCAGTTTCTCCTTCGGGAGGCGCCCATGGCCATTTCTGCACATAAACCATATTGCTTCCCAGCGAATTTAAACTGTCGCGAATGTATCTCTCCAGCGAATCGATAACAGTAAAAACCGAAATAATGGCAAAAATACCGATAGTAATGCCCAGCAGCGAAAGAAAAGTGCGTAGCCGGTTTGCCCGCAACGAATTAAAGGCAAATAAAATACTTTCGTATATTAAGCGGAGTAGAAGCATTCTGTTTCAATAAAATTAAAGTAAAAATAGTACTTGTTTCGAAAGAATAGCTAAAGGATCGGCTTTCTTTGAAACCAGGTTATTAGTATTTATTTTTTAGAATGATTACAAATGATTTTATAAATATGATTTCCATGTCAACAATATTTTTTTTAGCCTTGTGTTTTACATTATATGTAATCTGTTTTTTTTATCTTTGCGATCAAATTTGAAAAATGCAATAAATGGCTGATAATAAAAAAATTAAGACTGCTTTGGTTTCAGTCTTTCACAAAGAAAACTTAGATAAGATTGTTACCAAACTAAACGACTTGGGTGTTAAGATTTTAAGTACCGGTGGTACAAAAAGTTTTATCGAAGGCCTTGGAGTTGAAGTAACCTCTGTTGAAAGTTTAACCGGTTATCCGTCGATACTTGGAGGACGTGTAAAAACATTACATCCAAAAGTATTTGGTGGAATCTTGTCACGTCGTGATAATCAGGGAGATGTTAGCCAATTGACCGAATACGAGATTCCGGAAATTGATTTGGTAATTGTTGATTTATACCCGTTTGAAGATACAGTTGCTTCGGGTGCTGAAGAGCAGGACATTATCGAAAAAATTGATATTGGTGGAATTTCGTTGATTCGTGCTGCTGCAAAAAATTTCAAAGATGTTGTAATTGTTCCTTCGCAAAACGAATATGAGCCACTGTTAAGTCATTTGGAAAAAAACAATGGCGAATTTACTTTAGCCGAACGCAAATGGTTCGCAGGCAGGGCATTTGGGGTTTCATCACATTACGATTCAGCAATTTTTGGTTATTTTAATAATGGAGTTGATGCAGGAACAGAACGCATCAGTTTAAAAGGAGGTGAGGTTCTGCGTTATGGCGAAAACCCACACCAGGCCGCTACATTCTTTAAATTTAATAATTCAAGTGAAGGTGTTTCGTTGGCCGATGCACAGGTATTACAAGGTAAAGCACTTTCGTACAACAATATGCTTGATGCTGATGCTGCATGGAAATCAGCCAGCGATGCTTATCACGCCGTAACTCATCTCGAGAACAAGGTGGCCGTTTCGGTAGTAAAACACCTAAACCCTTGTGGATTGGCGGTTACCAACGATATTTTGGAATCGCTTGATTTGGCCTGGGCCGGAGATCCGATTAGTGCATTTGGCAGCATTATTTGTTTTACCGATATTGTAACCAAAGAAGTAGCCGAGTGGTTTGGGAAAAAATTCGTGGAAATTATTATTGCTCCTGAATTTACCGACGAGGCTTTGGAGGTTTTTGGCAAAAAGAAAAATTTACGTTTATTGGTAACTCCTGTTAAAAACGAAATAACAAAAGAGAAATTATACCGTTCAATTAGTGGCGGAATGTTAGTGCAGGATGAAGATGAAGGATTGGATGCTGAATTAAAAACAGTTACTAAAAAAGAGTTCGAAACCAGTAAGGTTAATCTGGCTAAATTTGGAACAGTGGCATGCAAACATTTAAAAAGTAATGCAATTGCCGTAGTTACAGAAAATAAAAACGGAGCTTTTTGGTTAACAGGAGCAGGAATGGGACAACCCAACCGATTGGATAGTTTGCGTTATTTAACCATGCCTCGCTTTAACTTAAAAGACGGGTTGGATATCGAAAATTCGGTTCTAATTTCTGATGCCTTTTTTCCATTCCGCGACAGTATTGAAGCTGCCAACGAATATGGCGTGAAATACATAATCGAACCGGGTGGAAGTATCCGCGACGAAGAAGTAATTGAAGCTTGTAATGAATTTGGAATTGCAATGGCATTTACCGGACGCAGACACTTCAGACATTAAAAAATATATAATTACGTACAAGATAAACAGCAAAATATTTTATGGGTTTATTTTCATTTTTAACGCAAGAGATTGCAATTGACCTTGGTACTGCAAATACCATAATCATCCACAACGATAAAATTGTGGTAGATGAACCATCCATTGTAGCCATCGATCTAAAAACCGAAAAGATGGTTGCCATTGGTGAAAAGGCCAGGCAAATGCAGGGGAAGACACATGCGAATTTAAAGACAATCAGGCCATTGCGCGATGGTGTAATAGCCGACTTTAATGCTGCGGAACAGATGATTAGGGGGATGATTAAAATGATAAATCCAAAACCAAGGATGTTTTCGCCGGCTTTAAAAATGGTGATTTGTATTCCTTCGGGAAGTACTGAAGTTGAAATACGTGCAGTTCGCGACTCGTCGGAACATGCCGGTGGACGGGAGGTTTATATGATATACGAACCTTTGGCTGCAGCCATTGGGATTGGTCTGGATGTGGAAGCACCCGAAGGAAACATGGTAGTGGATATTGGTGGAGGTACTACCGAGATTGCTGTTATTTCGCTGGGAGGTATTGTTACAAACAAATCAATCCGTATTGCCGGCGACGATTTAACAGCCGATATTATGGAATATATGCGTCATCAGCATAACATAAAAATTGGTGAGAGAACCGCCGAAGAAATTAAAATTCATGTAGGATCGGCTTTATCGCAATTAAAAGAACCACCGGCAGATTATGTGGTGCAGGGGCCAAACCAAATGACAGCATTACCAATTGAAGTGCCGGTTTCGTATCAGGAAATTGCTCATTGTCTGGAAAAATCGATTTCGAAAATTGAAACCGCTGTTTTGAGTGCTTTGGAACAAACTCCACCCGAATTGTATGCCGATATTGTTGTTAAAGGAATTTGGCTGGCAGGCGGGGGAGCACTGTTAAAAGGTTTGGATAAACGATTAACAGATAAAATTGGAATACCATTCCATATTGCAGAAGATCCGTTAAGAGCAGTAGTTAGAGGAACAGGAATCGCATTGAAAAATGTAGATAACTTCTCGTTCCTTATTCGATAATCAACAGTTTGTATATGTAAATGCGAAGTCTCCTTAGATTCCTTATAAGAAATTATGCATTTCTGCTTTTTCTGTTTTTAGAAGTAGTTTCTTTGGTGCTTGTATTTAACTATAACAGTTTTCAGAAATCGAAGTTTTTGAATTCCTCCAATTACGTTTCGGCCGGTTTGTATGGTACCGTTAATTCGGTGTTTCAGTATTTCGATCTGGCAAAAGTGAATAGACAGTTGGCAGAAGAAAATGCAGCATTGCGTACACAGTTGCAAATGAGCATTTCAAATTCCGAGTTTGTTCCCGACACTTTGGGACATGGTATTGTTGGCTCAGACACTACGTTCCGGTTTACTCCGGCCAGGGTAATTAATAACTCTGTAAATAAACAGCAAAACTATATTACTTTAAACAAAGGCCGCAAAGATGGGATTAAACCCGATCAGGGTATTCTGTCACCTCAGGGTATAGTTGGTGTAATAACAAGTGTCTCCGAATCGTATTCAACAGGTTTGTCGCTACTTAATCCACGATGGAATGTGTCTGCGAAATTGAAAAAAAGTGGTTTTTATGGTTCTCTGGCGTGGAATGGCGAAGATTATCAGTTGGCAGAGTTGCTGGAAATTCCTTTTCATGTAAAACTTGCGGTTGGCGACACGATTGTAACAAGTGGGCACTCGTCTATTTTTCCGGAAGGATTGTTAATTGGAGTGGTGGATGAATATGAACAACCCGAGGGTGAGAATTATTATGATATAAAAGTTCGGCTTGCAACAGATTTTAAATCGATAAGATATGTTGAAGTTATTGATAATGTAAAAAAGGAAGAACTGGAAAAATTGGAAAAAAACAGAATAGATGGGGAGAGTACTAATTAAATATGCTATACTATTTTTAGTACTTGTATTGGTTCAGGTACTGTTTTTAAACCAGGTTCAGTTTAGCGGATTTGCCAATCCTTACATTTATATTTTATTTGTAATGTTGTTGCCGGTAAGTTCTCCAAAATCGGTAGTTCTTATTTCAGCATTTCTTCTTGGATTGAGTGTCGATATATTTTCAAATACACTTGGAATGCATGCAGTGGCAACTGTTTTTATAGCTTACCTAAGACCACTAATAATCCGGGGAATAACAAACAGGGAAGAAGATATGTCCGATTATCCGGGTTTGAAGCAAAACGGCATTGGTTGGTTTTTTTATTATACCACTTTAATGGTTGTTCTGCATCACTTGGTACTGTTTTTTATTGAAGTATATACATTTACAAACTTCCTGGAAACCTTGTACAGAATACTGCTAAGCTCCGTTTTTTCAATATTTGTTATAGTTTTAAGTCAGTTTATAGTATTTCGGGATTAAATTAGCATTGTGAACAATTTATCGAATCGAAGTTATATTATAGTTGCAATTTTCGCAGTGGTGGGTATTGTATATACTATCCTTCTTTTTCGTTTGCAGGTACTCGATTCTGACTACAAACAGTATGCTACCAATAATGTTTTACGAGAGGTTGTTCAGTACCCTGCACGTGGTTTAGTTTACGACAGAAACGGAAAACTTTTGGTGTACAATAAAACGGCGTATGATTTATTAATTACTCCTCGTGAAGTGCAAACTTTTGATACACTTTTGTTTTGCAATCTGTTAAATATTGAACAAGATGATTTGGAGAGAAGGATACAAAAGGCTAAAAAATATTCCAGATATAAACCTTCGATTCTGATCAAGCAAATATCGCCCGAAAATTTTGCAATTCTGCAGGAACAACTCTATAAATTTAAAGGATTTCATTCGCAAACAAGAACACTTCGCGAATATACTCATCCGGTAGCTGCACATGTATTAGGTTACGTTGGAGAGGTAACCGGCAGAGATATTCAACGCGATGAATATTATAAATCAGGCGACTATATTGGGCAAAGTGGTATTGAAAAAACATACGAAAAACAACTGCGCGGAACCAAAGGAGTAAAAAAGTTTATGGTGGATGTGCACAACCGTATTCAGGGAAGTTACCGGGACGGAGAAGAAGATCAACCTGCCGAGATTGGAAAAAATCTGATTTCTACGCTCGACCTTGATTTACAGATTTATGCCGAGCAACTTTTGCAAAATAAAAAAGGAGCAGTGGTTGCCATCGAACCTTCAACAGGTGAGGTACTGGCTATGGTGAGTGCACCTACTTACGATCCGAGTCTTCTGGTAGGAAGGGTACGCGGCGAAAATTATTCAAAACTTCTGGCCGACACTTTGAAACCACTATTTAACAGGTCGCTGCAGGCAAAATATCCCCCGGGATCAACCTTTAAAATTATTAATACACTTATAGGTTTAGAGGAGCAGACCATAAATCTTCAGACGCGTTTCGAGTGTTACGGAAAAGCTTCTTCTCCCATTCGCTGTACCCACAATCATGTGTCGCCGGCAAATGTTGTCGATGCCATCCGAGAATCGTGTAATCCGTTTTTGTGGAATACTTTTCGTTCAATTTTGAACAAGTACAAAACTTCGGCCGAAGGATTTAATGTTTGGCGTAAGTATGCATTGAATTTCGGATTGGGTAGGATATTAAGTAAAGATTTTCCAAATGCGCTAAAAGGAGATTTACCCCAGCAGGCGCTATACGATAGAATTTATGGTGAAGGACACTGGAATGCGCTTACTGTCCGATCGTTGGCAATTGGGCAGGGCGAGCTGGGAGTAACACCATTACAAATGGCAAATTGTTGCAATGCCATTGCTAATCGTGGGTATTTTTACGAACCACACATTATAAAAGAAATTGAAAATGATACGGTTCGGAGTAGTGTGAAAGTAAAACAAGATGTAGGCATAGAAGCGAGACATTTTGAGCCAATTATTACCGGAATGAACCAGGTAACAAAGGGGAATTTAGCCGGGTTGATTGGAATAACCGGTCATGATTTTTGCGGAAAAACAGGAACAATTCAGAATCCGCATGGTTCAGATCATTCGGCATTTACCGCTTTTGCTCCAAAGGAAGATCCTAAAATCGCTGTATTTGTATATGTTGAAAATGGTGTGTGGGGCTCGCGTTATGCTGCACCAATTGCCAGTTTAATGATGGAAAAATACTTGAACGATACGATAGCCACACGCCGAATTGTAACCGAGAAACGCATGATGGAAGCTAATTTGTTAAATCCAATTCAACCCAAATAAATGCCAAGAAGAAATAACATATTAGCAAATATTGATTGGGTAACGATTGGCTTATATTTACTAATTGTGCTTCTTGGATGGTTAAATATTTACGCTGCAGTTTTTAACGAAGAACATCAAAGCATATTCGATATAACGCAACGCTACGGAAAACAATTGATGTGGATTGGGGCCGCATCTGTTTTGGCGCTTATCATCATGTTGCTGGAAGTGAATTTCTATGTTTTCTTTTCCTTTATAATATATGGGCTATTGCTGCTTACACTGATAGCAGTTCTTTTCTTTGGAACGGTGGTAAACGGTGCCAAAGCGTGGTTTACGTTTGGAGGCTTTGCTTTTCAGCCCGGAGAATTTGCCAAGTTTGCAACTGCATTGGCTCTGGCGCGTTACATGAGTTCGTATGGATTTAAATTACAAAAACCAAAATCGCTGTTAACCATTGCAGCCATCATATTTTTACCCATCGCTATAATTATATTGCAAAACGATACGGGTTCGGCACTGGTTTATTTTTCTTTCGTATTGGTGCTTTACCGGGAAGGACTTTCAGGAGTTGTATTGTTTTTCGGAACATTATTCGCTTTGTTGTTTATACTGGCATTGGTAGTATCTAATCTAACTTTGGCAATTATTATGATCGGGATGGTGATGCTGGCGTACCTGGTATTTAATCCAAAATTAAAACAGTTTGCCTACGTTTTTATGGTTTATGCCGTTTGCCTTGCCGTATTTATTCTTGCCGATTTGGTGATAAAAACAAATTTCGAGACAGATCAGTTTATCGTGGCTGGTGCAGTTGTAGCATCGTTATTCGTAATGTATTCAAGCATAAAACGACGATTACCCAACTATACTAAAATTGCAATTGTTTTTATTGGTTCGGTTTTGTTTACTATTTCGGTTGATTATGGTTTCGATAATTTTCTTCAGGCGCACCAACAGGTTCGGATAAACGAACTGCTGGGCATTGAATCGAATCCTATGGGAGCCGGGTATCATGTTAATCAAAGTAAAATTGCCATTGGTTCAGGTGGCGTTTGGGGCAAAGGATATTTACAGGGAACTCAAACCAAATTTGATTTTGTACCGGAACAGAGTACCGATTTTATTTTCTGTACTGTAGGTGAAGAGTGGGGCTTTGCCGGGACTTTTCTGACAATCGTATTATTTCTAACACTGTTTATTCGTTTGGTATGGCTGGCCGAACGGCAACGCTCCTCTTTTTCAAGGATATATGGGTATTCTGTGGTCGTCATTCTTTTTTTCCATTTTATGGTAAATATTGGGATGACAATTGGTGTAATGCCTGTCATTGGTATTCCGCTTCCGTTTTTTAGTTACGGCGGTTCATCACTGTGGTCGTTCACAATTTTACTCTTTATTTTTATACGGCTCGATGCAAGCCGTTTGGAACAACTTTCAGTTTGACAAGGTTTTATACAACATTTTTTCTCCTTATCGTTTTTGCTACCTTTGTGCGCATAAAAAAATGGTAAAAATTCATGGGAAGAGTTTTTATCATTGAGTAAATAAACAGACAAATTGATTTAGTAGTTCTTTTAAATCCTAAGGGATTAAAGAATCACCTTTTAACGTTTGTACAGACGAGCGTTTGCTTTAGGTGTGTTCTGTTAGTGCATAGGCATTAATCCCTGTTAATTATACAGCACATGAAATATATACCATATTCTCTTCATAATTTCAGGCAAATACCGCAGATGAAGTTTTTGACAGAAGAACAGAAACAGGAAATTGAAGTAGTTGGAACGATTTTGCCATTTAAAACAAATAATTATGTGGTTGATAAATTAATAAACTGGGCGAATTTTGAAAAAGATCCTTTTTTTATCTTAAATTTTCCGCAGCGCGATATGCTCGATAAAGGCAGTTATAATAAGGTTGCTTCTCTTTTAAATTCAGATGCTTCTCGCAGTACCATTCAGGAAGAAGTAAAAAAGATCCGATTAAAATTAAATCCAAATCCCGCAGGTCAGGAAAGCAATGTTCCCGAATTTAATGGGAAAAGGCTGACGGGTATACAACATAAGTACCGCGAAATTATGTTGTTTTTTCCAACTCAGGGACAAACCTGTCACGCTTATTGTACCTTTTGTTTCAGGTGGCCACAATTTGCCCTTAACGATTTTAAATTTGCCATGAAAGAGGCAGACACAATGGTAGCATATTTAAAAGCGAATCCTCAAATTACGGATCTGCTTTTTACAGGCGGTGATCCTGCAATAATGAAAACCCGGTTTTTTGAAGCTTATTTTGAAACCATATTAGAGGCCGATCTTCCAAACCTGAGAAATATTCGTATTGGTACAAAGTCGCTTGGATACTGGCCATATCGATTTACGACCGATGATGATGCCGATGATTTATTGCGTTTGTTCGAGAAGGTAAAAAAACATGGAATTAATATTGCGATGATGGCGCATTTTAATCATCCGGGTGAATTAAAAACCGATGCCGTAAAATTGGCAGTTAAACGTTTGATTGCTGCCGGAGTTCAAATTCGTTCACAATCTCCGCTATTGCAAAACATTAACGACAAAGCCGAAATTTGGGCCGAAAACTGGAAAGAACAGGTGAAGCAAGGAATAATACCCTATTATATGTTTATTGCCCGCAATACCGGAGCACAAGATTATTTTGCAGTAACCTTAAACAGGGCATGGCAAATTTACCGAAATGCATACAACCAGGTGAGCGGAATTTGTCGGACAGTAAAAGGGCCAAGTATGTCGTGTAGTCCTGGGAAAGTGCAGGTGGTTGGGGTTAGCGAAATTAGAGGAGAAAAAGTTTTTGTACTGAATTTTCTGCAAGGAAGAGATCCGGGTTGGGTAGGTAAACCATTTTTTGCCAAATACAATCCCAATGCTATTTGGTTAGATGATCTGGAACCGGCTTTTGGCGAAAATAATTTCTTCTACGAACAGTCGTTTGTTGAACTTTTAGCATAGTATTTGATAAAATGATATTAGAAAGCCCGGTTGAAGAATCGGGCTTTTTTTAGTCTTGCTGTAAAAGCTTTTTATTACTCTACTTTTATCCCGCATTATGCATGAAGTAGTTTCAATGCGCAATAGACTTTTTAATGCATATTGCGGGTTTATCCTGCCCAAAATGAAAACTCCATATTTTCATACCTCCATTCATTAGTAGAATAGAGAGATGTTAAAAGGAACGACGAAAGGCAAGTTTAGAAGTTTTTATTATTCTATTTCCGTTGGTGATTCGCGGACATCATGGTTGTTTCCTGTTCAACAGGCTGGGGCAATTCTATTTCAAACTCCGAGCTCACATATTTCATCATGTCCTTCATAAAAATGTTGAACAGATCTTCTAATAAGACATAATTCTGCTGAAGAATAATGTTTGCTTCTTCTGATTTTGATGGAACAGAGGAATAGTTTCCCATAATTTTTAGCGATTGCACAATACCATCAACTGTGGCGTAAGATTCTAATCGTTTGTTTTGAATAAGAAAAGGCAGGAAACCTTGCACGCGCCGCGGCAACACCATATAGTTTGATAAAAGAATAGCGTGCATGCGTTTGGCAAAAGAACGCAGGGTTATTGTTGAATAATCGGGCCAGTTTTTTGCCAAAAAGTGATCATAGAAAAAATCCACCACAATTCCTGAATAAAGTCCAAACTCATTGCGGAAAAACGCTTTGGCCATTTTTGTGCTTTCGTGTTTGTCTGTAAACGAATCGATACGCCTATGCATTACAATACCTTTCGATATTTGGTTGGGGTAGTCAAGATATTTTTTCCCTTTCACAAAATCGCCAATAAAATTACCAACAATCACTTGCTCCGATGTGCCCGATAAATATAAATGTGCCAAATAATTCATACCAGAATTTCAAACGGGTAAGTAAACAAAAAGTTTTTCAAAAACTAAATGAAATTGTTTTTGATTCATTCGTGTTCATTACCAGAAAATTAACCCACATTGAACTTTTTTTAACTACACTAAGCAAAAATGAAGTTTGATTGCTTTTTATTAATAGTTATTTTCGCACTTGAAAATTAGAGTATGTTGAAAAGAATAGTAGCATTTGGAGAGATTGTTTGGGATATTTTACCAAACGGGAAGGTGCTTGGAGGTACTCCTTTGAACCTGGTATTTCGGTGTAACTCACTTGGCGAAAAAGGCTATCTGTTATCGCGGCTTGGTGATGACAAGCTGGGACGTGCAGCACTGGTTAAACTAAAGGAACTGGGTATCTCCGATAGAAATGTGCAGATGGATTCGGTATTTAAAACCGGTACGGTTGAAGTTTCGTTCGACGATAGCAGCGAATCGAAATACAAAGTCGCTCCCGATGTAGCTTTTGATCATATTGAATTTTCGGCCGAAGCTTTAAAATTAGTGCGTACTGCTGATTGTATCGTTTTTGGACTACTTCCGCAACGTTTTGGCATCTCAAAAAACACGCTTCGCGAATTATTAAAAGAATCGCCTGATTCTTTACATTTTTTCGATCTGAAATTATTCGAACATTTTTTCGATAAAGAAGTGGTTGAGCGCTTATTAAGGGCAGCAAATATGGTTCGCATTAAAGAAAAAGAAATTGCCTTTTTAGCTGAAAACCTGCAAATTGAGTTAGAAAGTATGGAGAGTTTTGCAGCAGCAATAACGAAAAAGTACAAATTAGATCTTGTTATTATTACTCGTGGCGAAAAAGGACTTTTAGCTTATCATAAGGATGAAGGATTGTTTGCTGAGCCCGGATATAATATAAAAATGCAAGACAATATTGGTTCTGGAATGGCTTTTTCTGCGGGTTTTTTACATTACTACCTGAATGGGAAAAGCATTAAAGAGGCGCTGCAGTTTGGAAATGCAGCCGGTGCCTTAAATTCGGTAAAGCGGGGTGCAACTTCGTATTTTACGAAAAACGATGTGTTGCAATTTATGAATACTACAGGGCAAAATTTATAGCCAGTAATCACCATAGTTACTAAGTTTTTTTCATTTAAACAATACTTTTAAACATCTGTTTTTTGGTAACAAAATCTTTCGATTTTATGTTTAACAAAGAAAAACGGAGATATGAAAGTTTCAGCAAAGGAGATTACACAGCGGCTTCTCGACCGTTTGTGGGAGCAATACTTAAAACGAGTTTCTTATGCTCAAAAATATGTCGATTTAGTAACTAAAAAGGGAGGTGTTGTGGTGAACGATCATATTGCCTTTCGTACTTTTAATACGCATTGTGGTGAGCAGCCAGACGGAATTGGTGCAATAAAGCATATTTTAAGTTGTTTGGAATATAAGCCTGCTGAAAAGTACGATTTTGTGAAGAAAAAATTGAAGGCGGTACATTTTGTGCATCCCGACGAAATGTTGCCAAAAATATTTGTAAGCCAGTTGGAAGTAGAACAACTTCCCGAATGGGCTCAGCTAATAATTCGAAATGCAGTGAAGGATACACCTTATATTTTATCCGATTCGAGTATTGAACTTCTCGGTGTTTTAAAAAACGAAGGTAAATTGCCCAGAATAGCCGGCGAAGCTTTGGTCGACGATCTGGTGCAATATTTCAGAAGGCCTTGGGAAGTACCTCGTAAAGAAGATGTTTTAAAATTAAACGATGTTTCGCAATATGCTGCGTGGGTTTTGCTTCATGGAAATTCAGTGAATCATTTTACGGCTTACATTAATTGCCAGCAAGTTAAAGAGTGGCCCGATTTGGAAACGACCTGCGAGGGTTTGAAAGCTGCCGGAGTACCCATGAAAGAGACGTTGGAAGGAACTAAAGGCAGTAAACTTCAGCAATCGGCAACGCAGGCAGTTAAGGAAGATGTGGAAGTAAAGGGCGAAGAAGGAATGGAGAAAATTACCTGGACGTATGCCTATTATGAACTAGCCCAACGCGGATATGTAACCCAAAATGGTAAAGAAATTCTTTTCTCCGGTTTTTTAGGAGAGCAGGCCGCTCATTTATTTGATATGACAAAAACACGCGAAAATTAGTTGCCATACAGCAGTCACCCGGAAATGCTGAGATTAAAACTAATCGCCAGGTGAATGCGTATTTCTCAGTATACTTTGGGAACAAATGTCATTTCCTCCAAAGGAGGACGCACATAACCTTTGTTATCTTTTCGTTCGGGTAAAACTATCGGTTCCTGTTCAATTTCTTTATACGGAATAGACGACAATAAGTGGTGGATGCAATTTAAGCGGGCACGTTTTTTATCGTCGGCATCAACCATGTACCATGGACTTATTTTTGTGTCGGTATAAGCAAACATCTCGTCTTTTGCCTTCGAATACTCAATAAATTTCTCCATCGATTTAATATCCATCGGACTCAATTTCCAACTTTTTGTTGGATCGTTAATACGCGATTTAAAACGCTTTTCCTGTTCGTCTTCACTTACCGAGAACCAATATTTTATCAGAATTATTCCGGAGCGGATAAGCATACGTTCGAAGTTCGGACAGGAACGCAGAAATTCCCAGTATTCATCGCTGGTACAAAATCCCATAACTTTTTCAACACCGGCACGGTTGTACCAGCTTCTATCAAATAGAACCATTTCTCCGGCAGCGGGCAAATGCGGAACATAGCGTTGAAAGTACCATTGTGTTTTTTCTCTCTCGGTTGGTGTGCCTAAAGCTACCACTCTGCATACCCGCGGATTCAAATTCTGAATAATCCGTTTAATGGTTCCTCCCTTCCCGGCAGCATCGCGACCTTCGAAAATAACGACCACTTTTAAACGTTTAAATTTTATCCATTCTTGCAATCTTACAAGTTCAATTTGTAGTCGGTTTAATTCCGATTCGTAAAATTTTGAGGATAACCTACCGTCTTTTTTTATCTTAATTTCTGGTTTTTCCATAAGTTTATAAATGAAGTTCATTTAAAGTTAAGAAAAAACATCAGAAAAAAGGTAAGCCAAACTTCTTAAACTATAATGTAAGCCCCAAATTGTGTGTCTTTTTTTGCTTCTGTTAAGGCGAAAAAACCCGATTCAATTTTGTTCTCCATTACAACCAGTGGATGTTGTTCTTCCATTTCTTTTTTGAACGAAAAAAACGAAGAGCCCGGTTTAAAGTAAGTTCTGAATAATCCCTTTTTCCCAGGTGCCAAATATTTCTCGAGCTGAAGCGAAAGTAATCCCATATTGTGCCGCACATTGATTTCGAGGCAGGGATTTACTTTTAGTTTTCCGGCTTCATCTCTGAAAATTAGTGTATCCACGCCAAAATATCCCTCGTAGTTTTTAGCCAGGTTGCTTGTTTCCAGAGTCTCTTTTATTGGCTGTAAAGTTAAAGCTGGAACAGATTTAATAAATTCAATTACTTCGCTGGTTAACGAATCGGGTAGGCCGTTTAAATTGTTTCCGTTGTACTGCCCTTTGTAGTCAGTAGAGAAGTTACTTATGCCTAAATACCGAACTTCTCCTTTTTTCATTTCGAACTGAAATGCCAGGTCGATTACTTTATCTAAATAAGGTTCAACAATGGCAAAACCCTGGTCTTTTACCATGCCCATTATTTTATCCCATACTTTAGGGTGAATGGGTTTGTAACGAATGGGTTGCAATCCTCTTCCTGAGCTACTCCAGGGAGCTTTCACCATTAATTTCCCCCATTTTTCAAAATAGAATTCAAAATCATCTTTTGTTTTGCAAATTTCGGTGAGCTGGTTTTGTGCAATAAAGTGTTCCGATGGATATTTATGTGTGATCTGGTGCAGTATTTCGCGGGCAAATCTTTTCGAATAATAATTTTTGTATTCAGCCTTCCAGTTAAAAACAGGCGACTGCTTAAACTCTTCGGAACAAAATGGTTTAAATGTTTCCAAAGATTTATGTGCTGCCGGACTCCAGCCCCAGGGATTTAGTTGATCGATCCTGAAATCAATATTCTCTGATTTAATGTTTCTTTTCAAAATAAAACCGGGCGTTTGGATTTCAATTTTTTGCAGGTTTTCGAGAAAGTTTCCTGACGGTAATTCGGGCACAATAACCTTGTCGTCGGGTTGTGCAAAGAACAGAGGCAATGTTGCCAAATCGGTTTCCATTTTTTGTAAAATCCGGTTTGGTTGCCACGATGTAGTTCCATTGGCAACAGCATATTCGCACGTTGGATTAAATAGATAGACGTTTGAGTCAGACAATTTTTGCATGGCGCAAAAGTAACTAAAAAGCGGGCTGAAATTTCAACCCGCTTTTAGTTTTTATCCTTCATAAAATTCTATTGTCTCTGCATCGTTCGGAATTGAAGTGTAAATCTTATCGTTAATATTTAGTCCCGATTGAATGATAACTTCTGCCTCATTTTCATGACCGGGGATGACTTTTTTCTTCCAAATCTTGCCATCCTTTTTTAAATATACATAACTTTCTCCGTTGTTGCCAAACAACGATGACCGTGGAATTGTAATCACACTATCTAGTCTTTCAACAATAATACGGTTGTCGGTGGTCATCGAAGGTTTTAACTCTTTTCCATTTTCTTTTAAATCTATTGTTACGCGAAAAACCTTTGTGTCGAAACCTGGAATTTCCTGTCCGATATTGGTTATTTTTGAAATTTTTCCGGAATATATTTTGTTTGGCAGTGCATCAATGTTTATTTCAACACTATCGCCTATGTGAATTTTTGTAATGTCGATTTCCTGAACGTAAGTTTCTGAAATGAGCACCGACATGTCGGGGAGTGTGGCAATTGCAGGGTTCCATATGCTTACTTCATCACCAATCCTTAATTTCCTTCCTCCCCAGAATTTGGCATACATTACCATGCCATCTTTTGGGGCTTTTACGCGGCACTCCATCAATGCTTGTTTGTACTGTTGATCGAGTTTGTTGTGATAGTTATATTTTTCTTCAACCCGATATGTTTTTGTTTTAAGTTCCAAACGTTTTAATTCGTAATCACGCCTTTTTTTATCCATTTGCCGGATGGTTTTGTTGTACTCTACCTGTTTTTTCCTCTGGTAGGCAGGCGATTCGTATATTGCCTGTTCCAATTCCAGCTTTTTATACGCAAGATCATATTTAAACTCTTCCAACTCTTCTCTCAGCTTGGTAAGTTGAATTGTTGAATCAATCTTAGCATCGTTGAGTTCCGCGCGTTTTCTGGTCAGGTCTTGCGAATTGTTTTGCATTTGCTCGTTTATGCTGGCGGCATCAAGAGTTGCTACCCAATCGCCTTTTTTTACAATAGTTCCTTCAGGTACCAGATCTTTAATTTTCAGGCTGTAAATGCGAAGACTTCTGTCTCTTATGTTGTCAGGTAAGTTGATAACCACCGCATCTTTCCCATTAATTTCGCCTTTGGTATTTAGCGATAGTTCAAAGGGGCCCGACTTTACGGTGTGTATCTTTTCTTTTCCAATACCGATCGTCCCAAAAACCAACATTGCAGAACCTAAAAGAATTACCAGAGCCGGTATCCAGAAATATTTATTCTTTATGAATGACATGAATTTAATTTTTATAGGTTTTCTACAATCTTGTCGAAATCTTCAGACAGAGTAATATTCTGTTTGAAATCAAACAAAGTAAGTCTTCTGATAGAGTAAAAGTAGTTCCAATAAGAACGCAAAGATCGGATGTATGCCCTTCTTGCAGTTTCACGGTCGTTTCTGGCATTGTTTAGTCTGGTAATGTCTTGTTTACCAATTAAAAAGCGTTGTTGGGTTACTTCATATTTCATTTGAGCAATGGTGTCGGCTTTGGCCGAATTAATAACCTGATTGCCTTGCAGATTAAATTCCATTACGTTCATGATAATATTTTGTTCGAAATCAATTTTTTCCTGGTTGATACCCAAACGAACAACTTCGCGGTTCGATTCAGCCATTGAGAGCTGTCCTTTACGACGTCCCCAATCCAGAATAGGAATGTTTACGCCAACACGGAAACTCTGTCTGTCTAATGGGTCCTGATAAACCTCTTTAAACTCTTCTGCATTTTGGTTTAATCCATACATTGCAAATACATCTCCACTTACTCCGGTTTCACTTTTAGCTTGTTTTACCTTTCTGTCTTCTTCCAGCAGCTGTTGTTGTTGATTTAAAATTTCCGGGTTGTTCAACATGGCTTTATCTACAGCACTCAAAGCATCTATTTGCAATTCCGGTACTTCTTCGGGAATAATACATTCAATCTTTGTTTCTTTCTCGAAACTTAAAAATGAATTTAGCTGAGCCTTGGCTCTTTGCAATTCAAGTTTTGCTCTGGTTAATGCCAATTGTGCATTCATGTAGCTCAACTCCAGGTCCAATAGCTCATCCTGGGTAACGGTTCCAACCTGAAAGCGACCTTTGCCAATAGTAAAAAGGGTATCGGCATTTGAAAGATTGGTTTCTTGAATGGTTACTTCAATTTGCGCATCCAATAAATCGAAAAACAAGCGTGTTGCTTTTATCGATAAACTTTCTTTGCTCTGGATAAATTCTTTTTTGGCTTTTTCGAATTTTACCGGTTCAATTTTCGATTGCCACTTTAGTTCGTTGTAGCCGTTAATATTTTGTGAGTAACCGATTAAAAAGGGTGTTGAAGAAAAAGAAGAAACTTTCTCTTCGCCCAATTTCTGTGTTATACTTAAGTTTGATTGTGCAAATATTTGCCCACCTGTTAAGCCCACATTCTGATAAAGTCGTAAAGATAAATCGGAATTGAAATCTTCACGTTCTACAAATTCATCACGGTTTTCGTCATAGTTGTAGACTTTTTGCATCGACCGGTTATAATCAAACGGGCTTGCATCAAGTGATAAGGATGGTAACTTGTCTGCCTTAAAATACCGGAATTGCCAGTAATTGGCCAGATACATGTTTTGGTTGATAAAGGCATCAAGAGATTGTTGCGAGGCCACTTCAATTACATCTTCCAGAGTCATGAGTTTTTTATCCTGAGCAAAACCGGAACTTGCCAGAATAATACAGAATAGGGTATATATGATATGTTTTTTCATGGTTGTATGTTTTAAGAGCGTAAAGAATTAACTGGATCTTGTTCGGCAGCACGTTTGGCCGGAACATAACCAAAGGTTATTCCAATTAAAACCGATACTCCAAATGAAATAACTATTGAAAATAATGAAACAATGGTTTTAATATCGAAAGCGACAGTAATAATTTTTGAAAGCACTATGCCAAGGATTATTCCAATAATTCCTCCAGAAACACTGATAATAGTCGACTCAGAGAGAAACTGAACAATAATGTCTTTTCGTGATGCTCCGATGGCTTGTCTTACTCCAATCTCTCGTATGCGCTCCATAACTGAGGCAAGCATAATGTTCATAATTCCAATTCCTCCCACAATCAGTGATATACCTGCAATTACTCCTAACACAATGTTGAAAATCTTTTTTGTGCGTTGCTGTTGCTTAAGCAGTAATTCCGGAATAGTTACTTCGAAATCGTAGAGTTGGTTATGCCGGCGTAAAAGCATCCTTCTAATTACTTCGGATGTGGCGCTAAGCTGTTCTGTATTTTCAACCTGCACAATTATTTTATCTAACTGGTTCAGATTTTCTTTTTTACTGTTTTGGGTTTCATCACGCGAAGCCATCAATTCTTCGACTTCATCGGCGCGCACAAGCGACCTGTTTTTAAACCGCATAATCAATGTTTTGGCCGGAATAAATATTTTATTGTCGGTACTTGTAATACCCATCTCGTCAGAAGCCGAAGCTGTAAAGTCGCGTCGTTCAACAACTCCTATTACTTTTAACCAGATTTGTCCACATTTAATATTCTTTCCAATTGGGTTTTCCTGGTTAAAAAAGGTTTGTTTTATGTTATCGCCTATTATACAAACCGGAAATCCGTTATCCATTTGTTCGCGAGTATAAAAAATTCCTTCAGCAAGTGTGATGTTAAAAAGCTCGAAGTATTGATTGTTTATTCCTTCGAGAACCACTGGCTTGCTTTTTCCATTTAATATGGCTGAGTAGTTAAACGAAATTACCGGGCTTACACGGCTTACGGTAGGAAGTATTTCTTCTATGGCTGAAACATCGAGAAGTGTTAAACCTTTCGAAAACTTTTTTGAGCTTATTTGCACCTGATCAGTAGAGCCGGAACTTTCTTCATCGTCAATTACAGTTTGAGTTGGTGTGATAATAATATTATTTACCCCAACCATTTTTATTTGATCCATAATTTCCTGTTGGGCTCCGTTTCCAATGGCTAGCATGCTAATTACTGCGGCAACTCCAAAAATAATTCCTAATGCGGTTAGAAACGATTTTATTTTGTTTGTGAAAATGGCTTCAATGCCAGATGCGACATCATGACCATATCGTTGTACAATAGCTTTCATAATTTAAAGTATTTGGAATTACCCGATAATAATCATTCCGCCACCACCGCCAGCGCTTTTCTTTCCTGGCTTGTAAGGTGTCTTTTTATCTTCTTCAACCTTTTTTAATGCTTCGGCTTCTTCTTTGGCTTTTCGTTCTTTAATTTCCTGCCAAATTTCCAATCCTTCCAAAGGCAAATCGTCTTTGTTTGCTGGTTCGGTTAACAGAATTTCATCATTTTCTTCCAAGCCTTTACGAATAAGTATTCGGTTCTCGTTCTGGTCTCCTAAATCAACTACTTGTTTTGTTATATGGTTCTTTTTGAGGTAAACAAATTGTAGAGAATCATTTTCAAAAATAGCTTCTGAAGGCAGAAACAAGGTATCCTGAAATGCTGCAGTTTCAATAATATTACTGGTTGTCATTGCAGGTTTTAAATCGTTTACATCTCCAAAAATCCGAACTTTTACCTCAAAGACTTTGGCGTCGCCTTTGGGCATTGGTTGGCCTATGTTGGCAACAGATATCACCTCTCCTTCCAATTTTTTCTCAGGTATGGCATCTATTCCCAAACTTACCTTCTGGCCTGTTTTTACTTTCGAAATATCAATTTCGTTTACATAACTTAGTGAGAGCATCGATGACATGTCGGGTAGGGTTGCAATAACGGGCATCCATGGACTAACAGATGATCCAACTTTTATTTTTTCACGCATGCGATCTTTGCCGTATATTACCATGCCGGGTTTTGGAGCGGTAATTAACAACGAATTATATACCTCTTTCAGTTTTGTTACCCGGGTTTGCTTTTGCTGCATCTCAATTTTGGCACGTTCAACTTTTGAAACCGCTTGCCTCTTTTTTAATACAAAACCGTTTTCTTCTTGTATTAATTTACGTTTGGCTTTATCCAGGTCCATTTCAGCTTTTCGAATAACAGATGGTGATTCGAATTTTGATTCGTCTAAAACAATCTGCTGTGCTTCAACTTCTTCTTTTGCATTTATTATTTGGTCTCGGTAATTACTAAGCGTAAGGTTCGAGTCCATTTTGGCATCCTCGAATGCGTTATATGCAGTTTCCATTTCTTGTTCGGCAGTAGTAAGAATTTCTTCAACTTTTTTTTGGTCGAGAGTTGCAACATAATCGCCCGAATCAACTACCGTTCCTTCCTCAATCAGGTCGGTTATATTAATTTCATAAATCCTGATATCTCTGTCCATCAGGCTTTGAGGAACGGAAATGTCTTCAGAGTTCTGTGCCTCCAATTGTCCGCTGGAATAGACCAGTATTTCAAAGGGGCCTCTTTTTACGATAGTAGTAATTTCTGATGTTTCGCTTTTCGAAAGTGGGAAAAATAGAAATGCCAATAACGGAATTGCTACGACAATTACGGCAATGAGCCAGGTTTTTCGTTTCATGGTTTTTGTTTACGTTAATTTTGAGTTGGTGAACCAGGGTTTTTTTAGCTCAAAAAGTATGCCTGAGTTCAAGTTTCCCGAAAGTTAAACGAAATTATTTTGAAATTTAGTTAAATAGTTTAAAAAAAACTAAAATTCTAGTTTGTTAACTGGGAAAACAGTTTGAAATAAATAATCAGGTTTATTCTGGCAATTGTTTTGTTTTTTTCTTGAATAAACCGGCCTGTGCCAGTGTCATTACCAAAACACCTAACACGCTGATCATACCTCCAACAAACTGGTGGGCTGCCGGTAAAGTTTTAAAAACCAGAAAAGCACCAATTAAAACAAAAATTCCTTTTAAACTTTGCACAATGGCCGAACGCGAAGCTTCAATGTAATGGTACGAGTAATATACGGTAAGTATGGCCAGGAATTCCAGAAAGGCCCCTAAAGATATATTTCCAAAAGCCCTGGGCGATATAATTATGGATGATCCATGAATCAGAAAAGCGATTGTTGCAAATACTAATAGCCACAGGTAACGGTTCAGGTTAAATAGCTCGGGGCTAAGGTTTTTAATGTGAACCTTTACAACCAGTGTTGCGGTTGTGGCAAAAATGGCATTAATAAAAACCACTCCGGTTCCGGCAATAAATATTGTTTTTAGCGAAGTACCACCAGTGTAACTAATAACAAAAGTGCCAATAAGAGCCAGTGATCCTCCGATAATTTCAACCCATCCGAATTTCTCTTTCAGAATAAAAATACCGCCAAGCATAATCATTACCGGGAAAATATTTCCAATAAACGATGTTATAGATGGATCGGGAATAATATTTATAGATAAGAAAAATGTTGTGGTGGTAAGGATTTCAAGAATCCCCAGTGTTATTAAAATTCGTTTTTGCTTTTTAGTAAGCTCCATTATCTGTTTTAGTTTACCGTTTTTGGCAGCAAACAAAAAACTAAACAATACTCCAAATGCACACCAGATAACTCCAAATTGGATTAAATGAACTTCGTTTAAAGCTGCTTTACTAAAAATATATACGTTGGAAAAGGACAGAGTGGCAATTAACGCGAAAAGATATCCTTTTATGGTATTTGATTTCATAGCTGCAAATATAAAAAAGATGATAATAAAAGGTGTAAAAAGGTATATAGGAGATTGTAATGCACTTTATCTTTCGTTTCAGTTCTTTATTTTTTAGAAAAAATATTGGCAAAATGGAGTTGGATCAATCATCGATTTTATTAGTTTTGACATCACGAACGTTAAATATCTACGTTATGTCGAATGCCCGAAAAACACTAATTGTTACATTTTTAGGACTTGGATCATTACTTGTTTTTGCCAGTTTTTATATCAAGGCTCAATACGAGACGAACAGAGTGTGTTGTGTTTTTGCTTTTGGTGGAGTTGTTTTGGCAATCACTGCATTGGTTCTGATAATGAGGAAGCCCAAACTCAAATGAAAAGAATATTCTTTTTGGTTTTAACTGGTTTGTTTTGTTCCTGCACACAGCAATACTTTTTCCCAGGCGATTGGGAAGCGCGCGATTCGTCGGGTGGTTATGCCGAGTTTGCTGTTTACGATAACTTCATTCAAATTTATACAGATGTTGCCGGACAAATTCCTTCGTGGGATTACAAAATTAATGGTGACTCTTTACGCACTTCAGCATTGCATTATAAAATGGATTGGGTTAAAAAAGATTCGCTGGTTCTGCGAAATGAGATTTTTACCATTTACTTACGCCGAATAAAAAGTGGAAACTGTTTAAGCGAAGTTGAAGGGCAGCCTGAAAATTACCAGCCTTATATAGACAGTTTTTTTGAAAGAAGAAATAAAGAATAATCTTTCTTTCTTAACCCAACATTAACCTTTTTCAAACAGCTAACTTCAATACTTTTAATCCATTATCTTTGTATCATTAAAAAGAAATTATTAATCAACGGAAAGCTGGTTGAATGTTATTGGATTTTACTTCCAAATTCGTGCTTCCAACTTCCAACTAAAATAAAGATTTATGTTGCCAAAAATTAATCCAATGGAAACTGCAGCCTGGAACAAACTGGAAGAAATTTATTTCGAGTTTGAAGGCAAACACATGAAAGAACTTTTTGCCGCCGATGCAGATCGATTTGAAAAGTACTCGCTAAAGTTTGAAGACATTCTGATAGACTTCTCGAAAAATATTATTGACGATGAGGTAAAAACAGCTTTGCTTGAGTTAGCAAAAGAATGTGGTTTGAAGGAAGCCATTTCGGCCATGTTCGAGGGGAAAAAGATAAATGTTACCGAAGACCGCGCCGTACTACATACCGCTTTACGCAACCGTAGCAACACACCAATTATTGTGGATGGCAAAGATGTTATGCCAGAGGTAAATGGCGTACTCGATCAGATGAAAGCGTTTACTGATAAAGTGATTTCGGGCCAGTGGAAAGGATATACCGGCAAGGCAATTACCGATATTGTAAACATTGGTATTGGCGGTTCGGATCTTGGACCATTAATGGTTACCGAGGCTTTAAAACCATACAAAAATCAGTTGAACCTTCATTTTGTATCGAATGTTGATGGTACACACATAGCCGAAACGGTAAAAAAAGTAAATCCGGAAACCACTTTGTTTATTGTGGCTTCGAAAACATTTACCACACAAGAAACCATGACCAACGCCAACTCTGCAAAAGATTGGTTTTTAGAGTCGGCAAAAGAACTGGAGCATGTGGCAAAACACTTTGTGGCTGTTTCAACCAATGCTGAAGCCGTTTCTGCTTTTGGAATTGATACCGATAATATGTTCCGTTTCTGGAATTGGGTAGGTGGCCGTTATTCATTGTGGTCGGCAATTGGTTTGAGTATTATGCTTGGTATTGGTTACGACAATTATATTGAGTTGTTAGACGGTGCCCATGCCATGGATAAACATTTCAGCGAAACTGAATTTGATAAAAATATTCCGGTAATTTTAGCATTGATTGGAATTTGGTACAACAATTTCTATGGTGCCGAAAGCGAAGCTATTTTGCCTTACGATCAGTACATGCACCGTTTTTCTGCTTATTTTCAGCAAGGCAACATGGAAAGTAACGGGAAATACGTGGATCGTAACGGTGAACAGGTGGATTACCAAACCGGACCGATTATTTGGGGCGAGCCCGGAACAAACGGCCAGCACGCTTTTTACCAGTTGATTCACCAGGGAACCAAGTTGATTCCCTGCGATTTTATTGCTTCTGCGATAAACCACAACAAAGTAGGTGATCATCACCCAAAATTGCTGGCTAACTTTTTTGCTCAAACCGAAGCAATGATGGTGGGTAAAACCGAAGAGCAGGTAATTGCAGAGCTTAAAGCAGGTGGTAAATCAGAAGAGGAAATAGAAGAACTTACACCTTTTAAAGTGTTTATGGGAAATATCCCAACCAACTCGATTTTGGTAAAACAATTAACGCCACGTGCTTTGGGAGCTTTAATTGCCATGTACGAGCATAAAATCTTTGCACAAGGTATTATCTGGAACATTTACAGTTTCGACCAATGGGGAGTTGAGCTTGGAAAACAACTGGCAAATGCCATTCTTCCGGAGTTAAATTCTGATGAAAAAGTTACCGGTCACGATGCTTCAACAAACGGCTTAATTAATGCCTGGAAAGAAATGAGATAAAAAACGTTTGATCTATTTTAGAAATGCCATATGTCAGCTGACATATGGCATTTTTTATACAAGTTAGCCAAAACCTGTTAACTGTTGGTTGATTTTTAGAAAGGGATGTTTTGATAAGATGCTTTGAACAAGTCTAACGTAATTTCTTTGTCAATTGCGTAAATGCCCTTGCCGGAGGCACTTTGTCATATAAAATTTTATAAACGGTCTCAGTAATTGGCATATTCACTTTGTATTTCTCATTAATTTTATGAATGGATTTGGAGGCATAATATCCCTCGGCCACCATATTTAGCTCCAATTGTGCCGCTTTAACCGAGTAGCCTTTCCCAATCATGGTTCCGAAAGTACGGTTGCGGCTGAATTGCGAATAAGAAGTAACCAACAAGTCGCCCAAATAAGCCGGCGATTTTATGTCGCGGTGAATCGGATGAACCGTATCTACAAATCGTTTCATTTCCTGTATAGCCCTCGAAATCAGAACCGCATGAAAGTTGTCGCCATAGCGCAGCCCATGTGCAATTCCGGCGGCAATGGCAATAATATTTTTTAATACAGCGGCATATTCAGTCCCCCAAATATCGTCTGATAACGTGGTGAAAATATAGTCGCACTGAACCAAATAGGCAAATTTTGCGGCCTGTTGTTCATCAATTGCTGCAACTGTTAGGTACGAAAGCTTTTCGCGAGCCACCTCTTCAGCATGACATGGACCGGCAAGGACGCCAAGGTTTTCATACGGAACATTAAAATCAGTATGTAAATATTGTGCCACCAGCAGGTTTTTGTCGGTAACAATACCTTTAATTCCCGATAAAATATATTTATCCGAAATATCCGTTTTTATTTCCGATAAAATATCAGGAAGATAGGCCGACGGCACTACCATGATTAAAATATCCGACTCTTTCACCAGGCGGGTAACATCCTTGTAAAAGTTTATTCTTGAGATGTCGAATTCAACTTCATCTAAATAACGTGGATTATGTTTGTTCTTTTTAAACTGTTTAATTGTCGATTCTTTTCTGAAAAACCAGTTTATTTCACTAACATTTTCGAGCAACATTTTTGCAATAGCAGTTGCCCAGCTTCCACTGCCAATTATTCCAACTTTGTCTGTATGAATGTTCATTATTTCTTCCAAAAACTAGGCAAATGTACAATTTGTGAGCGCAAATAAAAGAACATGAGTAATAATTCCGACTATCCTTTCTGATTTTAATTTTGAAGAAAGCTGTTTTGTAAGTGGTAAATTGAAGGCGAATTATTCAAATAAAGTTGTATTTTCAACACGCATAAAAACTAAAAATAAACGTTGGAATAGTGAACGTTTAATAAATTAACTAAACTATGGCACTTGAACTTTTTGGCGAATTTCTGGGAACTTTTATTTTAATATTATTGGGTAATGGCGTTGTGGCCAATGTAAACCTAAACAAATCTTATGGAAACGGCGGTGGATGGATTGTAATAACCGCAGGCTGGGGAATGGCGGTGTATGTTGCAGTGCTCGCAACTGCCGATCTGAGTGGAGCACATATAAATCCTGCCGTTACTATTGGATTAGCGTTGGCGGGTTTGTTCGACTGGATAAAGGTGATCCCTTTTATTCTGGCGCAAATGGCGGGAGCCATGCTGGGGGCTTCGGCTGTTTATTTGTTTTTCCGAAATCACTTCAGGATAACCGAAACTGCCGGGATGAAAAAATCGGCGTTTTGTACTGCGCCGGCTGTGCGCGATACCCCAAATAATTTATTTTCCGAATTTATTGGAACTTTCATTCTTATTCTTGCCGTTTTACTTATCTCCCTGCCGCAGTTGGAATACGAAAGTCTGGGGAGCGGACATGTTGGATTAGGTTCATTGGGAGCACTTCCGGTGGCGTTGGTGGTATTCTCAATTGGAATGAGTTTGGGCGGAACAACCGGTTATGCCATTAATCCGGCACGTGATTTGGGCCCCCGAATTGTACATACATTACTCCCAATGAAAAATAAGGACGATAACGACTGGCGATATGCATGGGTTCCGATTATGGGGCCTATTGCCGGGGCTGCCTTTGCCGCACTGGTTTATTTGTTTATACTTCAGTTGTGTAACTGTTAACCGTTTTACCTTATTTTTTTTAACTTTCTAAAAAATTACAAGTATGTCAGATAAAGTTAGCGAGAGTTCAATTCGGTTAAGAGAAATGATTGAAAAGGCGATTGAAGACCACAAAATTACCCGCGCCGAGTACGACCAAATTTTAAATATTGCCACTGAAGACGGGTACATCGACCGGCATGAACAAGCCTTATTGCGCGAATTGCAACAAATGATTGAAGACAAACATGTGAAGTTTGTGATCTAAATCCTTACCTATGAAAAAAATCCTGAAAATTGCATCTCTGACTTTGGCAGGGCTGATAATTGCTGCGCTGGGATATACTTACATCAGTTTTAATTATTACGCACCGGCCGACCCGGATGTGGCGGTGGACCAGGTAAAACTGGCATATTACCACGAAAGCTGGGAGGAATGTCGCGAGGCTTTTCTTTTGCAGGCCAAAACCATGCGCTCGCGTTTTAACAATGTAGAAACTTTTTCAATTCCCATTGAAAGTAAAACCGATAAAGATCTGACCATCGATTTTTGTTACATTCCGGCCAGCGACACTACCCAAAAGTTAATGATAATAAATTCGGGAACGCATGGAATTGAAGGTTTTGTAGGAAGTGCTGTTCAGCAAATGCTAATGAACGATTTTTTTGAGCCGGAGATGTTGTCGGAAGTAGGATTGCTGATCATTCATGGCATGAATTCCTGGGGCTTTAAAAATGAACGACGGTTTACGGAAAACAACGTGGATTTAAACCGGAATTTCGATAGCGACGAAACACTTTTTCAAACCCAAAATGATGGTTTTGTTTCTTTGTACGATATGCTGACTCCCACAGGCAAAGTAAATATGAATAGCCTCGAAAACCGCTTTTTTATGCTGAAAGCAATCAACCAAATTGCACAAAAAGGAATGCCGGCTTTGTTACAGGCTTTTGCACAGGGGCAGTACCAGTTTCAGGAAGGGATTTATTTTGGGGGAAATGAATTTGAACAGCAGGTTTCTATTCTTTCGAAGGTGATCAGCGAAAAGGCTGCTCCTTACCAAACGGTGCTGAACCTTGATTTGCACACCGGGTTTGGCGAGCGGGGCACATTGCATTTGTTTCCTAACCCGGTAGAAGACCCTGAATTGAGACAGAAAATGGAAAAGGTATTTGACGGATACCCGATAAATTGGGGCGACTCGGATAACTTTTACACTGTAAGCGGGCAATTTGTGGAGTATATTGGCGAACTACTTTCTGATAAAACATCCATCCCAATGTTAATGGAATTTGGAACATTAAACACCAGTAAAACAATTGGGTCGGTAAAATCGGCACATGTAACGATCACTGAAAACCAGGGAGCACACTACGGGTATAAATCAGAAAAAGACAGTTTGAAAGTAAAAGCCGGTTATTACGAAATGTTTTACCCGCCTTCGGAAAAATGGCGCACCAATGCTATTACCATTTCAAAAGAAATGATGGAGTCGATAGTGAAGAACTTTCTGGAGTTGTAGAATCCAAAAAGAATTGGATAACATGAAAATTGCATTAACGAATTAACCGGAAACAGTTTCTTTTTTCTTTCTGCGCAAATTGGTTTTCGGTATCACGTTTCGTGTTTCTTTTATTAATCTTGATTGTATGTCGTCTAACACATTCATATAATTAATATAGGCCATATACGGACTTGTATAGGGACTGAAATAACGTGCCGCAAAGGATGGTTTTAGAAAATGGTTGCTCATAAAAAACAAATTATCCATGTCCTGAACAGTGTCCCAGGTTGATTGAAGGGAGCTGTTATTAACTGGAACGAGCAGGGTGTTAAGTGCTTTTTGCCTTGCAAATACTTCGCGTTGCATTTTTGAGTTAAGCCAGAAATCGGGAAGTTGAAAGTGTTGTAACAATTTTTCGGAGCTATTAGCGTCAGAAACAGGGAACTTAGTTTGCTTAACTATTTGAGACGGAAGTGAGTATTGAAAGTTGTAAACGTTGTGCAGCTGTTGAATTACTGTTTTCCAAACAAGTACCTGGTTCAGAGTAAATGGCTTAATCCTTTGTACCGGATTGAAAACAATAATTAATGGACTGCGGGATAAAATGTTTCTGACTATGCGAGCCGTTGTTGCGGAAGCATAAGATGCTAATGTGTGAAAATTCGGATCAAAATCGATCTTCCCGAATATCTGGCTAGTTGTTTGGTCGATTAACACTCCAGGTTGTTCGTTGAGTGGTTGGCGAATTGCTGTGTTTGTTTGGGCTTTATTGTTTGAGAGGGAATCTGCATAAGCAATAATTCCGATTTTTTGTTCTGCGACGGTAGCAGCAAGCAAAGGTAAAGTGCTATTTGGTGTGTAGGCAAAAAACACTTTTGGTGTACTGCCAAACACCTCCTTTATACAGGTATCGTGGCGCTTGATTTGTTCTGCAAGCAGGTTTTTACCGGTAAAAGGGAGTAACGAATGCGACCAGGGTTCCGATAAAAACTCAATACAATTGTTTTGCTGCAATTTGTTAAGTAACTCAATTGTGTTGGGGGCATTTTTTTGTAAAAGCTGCAAAGTAGCTCCTGAAATTGAAATGCCGGCTTTAAACATTCCCGTAGTTTCAGAGTGCAGTTGCCCAAGCATTTCAATAAAAGGGAGCAGTATATTTTTTGTTACTTGTTTTATGCGACCAGCAACCTCGGCTTCATTAAAATACTGATGATTTTGTCCGACATCAAAAAACCGATAATTCCTTAGAATTAATGGAATATGTAACTGGAAACAAAAACAAATTCTTTTCATTTGATTCGTAATTTTAACGCATTCCTATATTTTAAGCCCTTGCCAGGAGGCTACTGTATACATCTACCACCTTTAACGCACTTTTTCCCCAGTTGATTTCCTCTACTTCATTGGCACCCTTTTTTTTCAAAATCTTGTGCAATACCGGCCGGTTAAGAATACTGTAAACTGCATCAGCCATGGCATCGGTATCCCAATAATCCACTTTTATAGCGTGTTGAATTACTTCCGACACACCCGATTGTTTCGAAATTATGACCGGCACTTTGCAGTACATAGCTTCCAGCGGCGAAATGCCAAAGGGTTCGGAAACAGAAGGCATAATAAATACATCGGAATATTTTAAACAATTCCGAACAGCATGACCTTTCAAAAATCCGGGGAAAGAGAAATTCTCCCTTAAATTTAAATCGTTAACCAGCTTCATCATGGCTTGAAGTAAATCGCCGCTTCCTGCCATTACAAATTTCACATTTTGCATTCGGGAGAGTATTTTCTGCGCTACTTCCACAAAATACTGAGGTCCTTTTTGCGTGGTTATACGCCCCAAAAAGGTAACTGTTTTTCTGTTTTTCTGTTTTTTCATGTGCTTTTCGGCACTTTTAAAAAATGGTTCAACGCCATTGTGGACGGCTGTTATTTTTGACCTGTCTATGAAATATTTTTCAGCAATAATTTGTTTGGTATGGTTACTTACAGCTATAATGCGGTCGGCGGCATCCATTCCTGCCTTTTCAATGGTATATACATCGGGGTTGGCATTTCCTCCGCTACGATCGAAATCGGTGGCATGAACATGTATTACCAAAGGTTTTCCGGTGGCTTGTTTTGCCTTTATTCCGGCCGGAAAAGTAAGCCAGTCGTGCGCATGGATTACATCGAAGTCGTGTTGCCGGGCAATGTGTTCGCCCACCACCGAGAAATTATGTATTTCGGTAATTAGTTCGGAATGATAAGCACCGGTGAACCGGATGCTTTCAAAAGGATCTTGTTTGCCGGTGGCTGAGGCTTTCTTTTCTGCCTCGCGAATTGCTTCAGAATAGGCTGCCGGGTCGATGTAGGGTAACATGCCCGACTGTACACTTAAATACGTAAATGGTGTTTTAAACGCCTCGGCTTTTATTTTGCTGGCCACCAGGTTTATTTCGCTTGCACCCATTAATTGCATTCCTCCTGCGGGCTCGTCGCCCCATATTTTGGGTACTACAAATGTTAAATCCATCCCCGGGAAAACCGATAATGCTTTTGTTAATCCATAACATGCTGTTCCTAATCCTCCAGATATATGTGGTGGAAATTCCCATCCAAACATTAATACTTTCATTGGCTTATCATGGTGTTGGAAATGATTCAGTTTTATTGCAAAAATTTCTCTCCCTTATTCACTGTTTTGCTTTTAGTGAAATAGAACGACATTTGTTAAAACCTGGCTTAAATATGTCTTTATAATGTCGGAATGATTATTTAAGATGTTCTTCATCGCAAACCTGCCAGTCAACCAAAAAAATATCTTTCCGCGGTCTATGGGTATTTTGAAAAGGATTTAAATCTTGTTTCTCAGTAGTGAAAAATTTTGGTTTTGCCCTTGTGTAATGAACATCCCATCGCAAATAATCTCTCTCTTCTCTTTTTCTATTGTCCATCTGTTAAAGTTAAAGCAATTACAATTTTTGATTTAATGGTTTAATCTGTCCCCCCCCCGACAGTGTCGTAATCCCTTTTATTCAGAATTACTCAGCACATACATAGTTCAAAATATTCACTGATTTTATCAACAGATTGGATTACAAAAATAGGATGATTAAATCGTCCTGTAAAATTATTGTCTTTTCATTTTTTTGTTCATTTTGTTCATTTTTCTGAGTGGATAATTTCATTAAGATTAGTCAAAAATTTGTTTCCAATGCGCGTATTTTTTCCTGTTTTAATGCCTTCTCTTCACGGTGTAAAATTTATCGAAATGAACTTTTAGTTTGCAAATTGTAACTATTTGAAAATAAAGCAGTAATTTTATTAGGTTGTGAGCTTGAACGGTGTTGTTGTAGTTTATTAATTTCGGAGATGGATAATTACGGGTTGTTGCGTGATGATATCCGGAGTAAGATTAAGAAAAAGAAATTGTATGGTAGTGATTGTAATTTGCTATCGCAAAAAATTTACAATGAAACCCAGCGCCAGGTCAGCATTTCTACATTGAAGCGATTTTTTGGTCTGATAAAAAACAAACATAATCCATCGAAATATACCCTTGACACCCTGGCCGAATTTGTGGGCTTTAAAGATTGGAGTGATTATGCAAAGTCACATGATACTTTGAGCCCAACCTCTTTTGAAGACGATCCGTGGGAAGTATTAAAAAGGCAAATGTTGGAGGTTACTTCTCATAGCCTGGAATCGTTAAAACAAAAAACCAATTACAACAAAGACGAATTTATTTTCAGGCCATTGGGGAAAGACCGATTTGACCGATTTGAAGCGACCAATATTCCTGCAACCCTTTTTATTGCACCCGACGGATATGGCAAATCGAGCCTGATGATACAGTTGGTTGAAAAATATTTTTTAACGGAGAATGAGAAATTCAAAAACGATATTATTTGTTTAATCGACGGAGGCATATTTTTTAATCTCTATTCGAAAAACAGTAATATTGATATGTTAAACCAGCTTTTGGAGTTTAACGTAAATCCGGGTCTCAATTTCTACTTCCACAAGAATCCTGAAAAAAGAAAGGGCCGTATATGGCTGCTGTTTGACGATGTTGATGAAGTATTTTTCGACCGGAAAAGATATCTTCAGCTTATTGAAAATATTATGCAAATACTGATGGTAAATGACGGGGGCTGGTTTAAAGCGATATTAACCTGCCGTCCCGAAAACCTGGATGTTTTTACGCAATTATTTCACAAGAATCCAGTATTAAAAGCTACATGGTTCGATGTTGGGTTCACGTACGAAAAATACATTGATGCCATTAATATTCCCTTGTTTAGCACAAAAGATATTAAAATGATTTTGAAACTGCAGAATGTAGAACCCAAATACAAAGGCATTTTCACGCGCTATAAAGATGTTCTCGGAATTATATCCCATCCCTATTCGTTATCGTTATTTATTAGGGAATTCAAACAGAACGAAAACATATCAGAAATAATTTTACTGGACCGCTTTATTAAAGCTAAGATATTTTCACCTCCTTTTCTCGAAGAAAAAATACTGTTGATGAAACGGTATATTGCCCTTTGTAACCGTGGTAAAGAAACTACGCTGGTCGAGAAAGAACATTTAGTTCGTGATCCCGATCTGATTCCGGCCCATCAACAATTAATTTCTGATGGAATACTCTATGAATTCATCGTACCGGAAGACACAATCGATTTAAAGATTATGGTCAGTTTTACGCAAAGAATAATTCTTGATTACATGGTACTTCGTGCCTGGACACAAGACAAAAATTATTCAGTTGAGTTGTTACTGGAGATTGTGGAATTTTATAAAAATAGCAAACTAATGCAGGGCTACATTATAAAGTTATTTATGAAAATGTTGGTACAAAACAACGAGCTGGAACTGATAAAACAAATCTGTGGTAAATTGGTGGAATTTACTCAGGACAAAGAGGGTAACCAGAATGTTTCGGAATGTATGGATGCTATAGTAGCCACCATAAATGAAATGGGCGACAACAATGAAGAGTTGCATAAGCTATTTCAGTTGTAGGTGAAATAAAAAACATATTCGGTGGAAAATTTATTTACCCAAAAGCAAAAAGGTGATTTGTTTAAACCGGTACCGCCTTTAACAGATAGGCAATAATCACCCCTAAATAATTCCCAACGGCATACCCGGCAATTCCAACCACCAATCCGGTTAAAATAACTTCGCGGTTTTTTAATGCTCCTGCCACTACCGGCACAAAAGGCGGCGAGCAGATAAGTGCACTGGTTGAAATAATTACGGTATCGGCATCGATTTTAAAAAAACGAGCCAGAATAATATGGATGATATGCGAACCATAAACCGCCAGGGCAACGTAGTAAAACAGCGAAAAAGAGATGTTCGACAACTTACTGATATCGGCCATTGAAGCAACCGTTAAACTAAAAATAAGGATGAGGTACATACCCAGCTGAAAGGTCTTTTTAATGGCTTTTATTTTGGGCACAAACGAAAAACCAATTCCAAAGGAAGTGATGAGCAAAATAATTGCTGCCGTTGAATAATCTTTGGGAACCAAAAGACTAATGGCATAACTGGTTCCAAGAATAGCGATTGAGAGGCCAAAAGCACCAAGCAGTGGCACCAGTGTTTTCTTTTTTAGCATCCCATCGTACGATTCAAATTCCTCTTCCATATTCATATCTCCCGTGGAGTTGTTTTGGGCTTTAAGTGGTTTGTAAGCCGGCAAAAACCATAAAAATACTTTTTGCCCGATGGAAAGAATAAAAACCAGGTAAATGGCACCCAAAGTTAGGTCGTAGGTGTGGGTCATAATATAGAGCTCCTGCGATACATCGAGTGCTGTTTTCATGGCGGCCATATTTGGGGTTCCTCCTGTATAAACGCCCACCAACATTCCGGCTACCTGCCATGTATCTTCAATACTTCCGCGGAAAAGAAAAAAGCCGGCAACAATTACAATTAACACCGAAACCAATCCGGTTAAAAAGGCCATTAAAGCCGAGCGGGCCATTTTAAACCACGATTTTACATCAATGGAAAACAGGATGAGTGGCAAGGCCAGCGGAATGGTAATCTCGGTAAGCAGGTTTTGGTAAGCCCCGGCTCCGTCGGGCAAAACATCCATATTGCCGATGATCAGCCCCACACCATAACAAATTAAAACGGCACCTATTTTTTTCAGAATCGAAAAACGTCCTTCCAAATAAATAACAATAAGCGGAGTAACAATAAAAAGAATAATAAGCGCCAGAAATGGTGTTTCCATATGATTTAAATTTCTCTGAAAGCGCGTAAAGATATGAGAAAGGGAATAAAAAGCAAATGTAAAAATCAACACAAGGGGAAAGGACTGCTGTGTAGCATAACAGATGGCTTTTAACATGTGATAATTATTATGTAAATTGAGCATGATTTTATGTTTAACCTCGTGTCCCCGACACGAATAATATCTACTAAGTTATGTCAGATAAACAAGATTACGATGCATGTTACAATGCATTTATGGCCATTCCCGACGTGGAAGTGAAAGCACCTGAAATTTCTGTTGAAAGTGCCGTACAGGAAAACGAAAACCTTTATTTTTGGAGCCTCGACGACAAGGCAGAACTGATGGCAGCGGGTTTACCCGAAACAACCATCGATGCATTGCCGGAGCGCAACGGAGCCTGCCGTGTGGCAGAGTCGTTGTGGAAACGCGAACGCTATACGCCGCACGATGCCCAAAAAGAATGGGCCGAACGCTCGCCCGCTGCCTACCAACTGCGCGACCAGCTCTTGCATACTTTTCGCTATGCGTTTCGTAACAACAAACAATTACTGGGCCGCGTAAATGCCATTAGCGATGGATACGGCGATGCCGATATGATACAAGACCTGAGCGACCTGACAGCCCTTGGCGAGAAAAATCCGGAGCCGCTGCAGCTCATTAATTTCGATTTTACTTTGTTCGGAACGGCCTCTACCTCTGCCGACGAACTGGCAATTGTGCTGGCGCGCGCCAATGGCGAAAAAGAAATCGACAACGAGGTAAAAATTACGCGCGACCGCGCTTACACTTACATGAAACAAGCTGCCGACGAAATAAAAAACTGCGGGCGTTATGTGTTCTGGAAAAACGAAGCCCGGCTTAAGGGATACCGGAATATCTATAGAAATAAAACGTACAAAAAAAATAAATCAGATAATAATACCGAATTGGGGGAATAGTGTTAAGTATATTAACCTGAGTTCGATTTAAATTTTAAAATTCAGATTGCAATAAAAAGCTGATTAGCAAGACAGATTTTTGAGTAATAGTGAACTATTGCGATAAAATTTGACGAAGCAAATCCGCTTTTTATTCAAAGCTTTTGTAAAAACACTTATAAACAGCAATCTTCTGCGTATAAATGATTCAAAATAGCCCGCTATTCTTTCGTCATTTATACTTGAACCTTACTATTTCTAAGCGTTCTGAATCTAAAATTTTACGTCGAACTCAGGTTATTAATTCAGACAGAACGAGGCAGCAAATTTGTTGTCTCGTTTTTTTATGCAAATAACCTGGTTTCAAAGTACGAGCAGCAGACATTTGATTAATAGGTGCGCTCCTACATTGCAAATTGCTCGTCCTACATACGTAGGACAAGACAAATGTAAGGTAGGAGATGGTTTTTCCGGTGTAGGACGCATATTTTTGGGCGTAGGAGGCCATTCCCCCGTTGTTGGACAGGTTTTTTTGATGTAGGAGACCTTTTTTTTGTTGTAGGACAGCTACTTTGGAGCTGAGGAATGACTTTTCCTAAAATAGCTTGACAGATTTATACTTAATCTGATAGAATGTAAACGATTATTTTCTCATTTACTGGTTTACAAATCTACTAAGATTTTAATTACTGCTTTTTTCTATGTTCTGTTA
>JAPOHD010000057.1 GCA_026671195.1 Draconibacterium aestuarii
CCGCCAACCAAGCCCCTCTCAAACCTTAATCTGTTAGTAATAATTTCATTGCGAGATCTTACCCAAAAATATTTGGGCATAATGAGGCAATGACAGAACTCTGAAGCTGTCATTTCGATTCGTCGGCTGACGAAGAGAAATCTGTTTGAGTTTAAGATTTCTCCTCATTCTTCGTCGAAATGACATTTAATGGCAATCTCTGTACTTTATTCATATTAAATACTTTAATAAAATCTGTCATTGGCAACAAAGTGAAGCAATCTTTTCCCTTTTTATTAATTTCACCGGACAATGGTGAAAATCAATAAAAATTTCAGCGGCTTGTAACTAAATAGTATTTTTAGCCAATGGATAAACCGCTACGAATATTAGGGATCGATCCCGGAACAACAGTCACCGGTTATGGTTTGGTAGAAATACGCGACAAAAAACCGGTGATCTTGCATATGGGAAATATTACGCCTAAAAAATACTCCGACCATTACATGCGTTTGAAATATTTGCATCAGCGTGCCTTGCATTTGGTGGAAGAATACAAACCCGATGTGATGGCCATTGAAGCACCGTTTTATGGCAAAAACGTACAGTCGATGCTAAAACTGGGGCGCGGGCAGGGAGTTTTAATGGCCGCCGCATTAATGCACGATGTCCCGATTCACGAATACGCGCCGCTTTCGGTAAAACAGGCCATTACGGGAATGGGGCGTGCCTCAAAAGAGCAGGTGGCTTATTTCCTTCAGAAAGTTTACAATCTGAAGGACCTCGACAAAGTGCTTGACGAAACCGATGCAGTTGCCGTTGCCATTTGTCATTTTATTCAATTAAATAAACCACAAAAGTCGAAAGAGTATAAAAACTGGTCCGATTTTATAAAAAAGAATCCGGGAAAAGTGAAATAAACACTTTACCCAAAAGCTGTTCAGAAATAACATCATGCTTTTTGCCTTATCAGGCGGATTTTACTCTTTGTCTTGCCACAAAGAGTAAACAGAAAAGTCAAGGCTGCTTTTTCTCTTCACCTTCCATCTTTATCCAGACCAAGTTCTCGCGGGTGATCTCCTCAAGTCTTCGGAGCTTCCCGAGTTCACTAAGTCTGGATTTCGGTTCCAGGCTTGATAAAAAGAGGCCAGCTCCCGCATTTAGTTGTCAGATTAACTCGCAGCTTTGCAGCCCGCTCCACCGCCTACAGGAAAATGCGTTAAGAAATTTGGGGAAAGAAGCGTCAAAAAAGAAAAGCTGTTTGAATCCCGATGACAATCGGGATGAGTTCTTTTCTTTTAGCGGAGTTCAGGAAATTTTAGCAATTTTCATGTCAGCGGCGGGCTCGGAAATGCCTTCCTCGTGCTGACTTTTTTTCTGTAGAAAAAAGTCTGTCGCAGCGAAGCGAGAAAAATTCTATAAAAATGATTTTTCCTAATTGACAGATTCATATAAATCGTATTGCAAGTCAAGGAATCTGGGTGCCCCATCGCGGAAAACAGCAGAATCCGGGGAAAGTAAAATAAGAGATCTATCCAAAAGCTTTCTCCAGTCTGTTTAGTGCTTCCTGCAAAACACTTCGCGGACAACCAATGTTAATACGCAGCCAGCCATCGCCGCCGGTTCCAAAACGGCCTCCGTCGTTTAGGACAACTCTGGCGTTTTCAAGCAGAAATTTCATCAAGTCGTCGTTTTTCATTCCGTAGTCGGTGAAATCCATCCACACTAGGTAAGTGGCTTCCAGGGGCATCACTTTTACGCGCGGGAGTTTGGTTTTCATAAAATCGTTTACAACCCGGAAGTTTTCCCAAAGGTAATCCAGCATTTGTTCCAACCACTCGTCTCCGTGTGTATATGCTGCTTCAAGTGCAATCGATCCAAAAATATTTCCCATTCCCAAATGGCCAACTCCAATTGTACGCTCGTACCGGACAAGCTTGTTTTTGTTGGGAATAATTACCATCGACGAAGTAAGCCCGGCCACATTAAATGTTTTACTAGGAGCCATTGAAATCATACAGTTCTGGGCCACTTCTTCCGAAATGGTGGCAAGAGGAATATGTTTGTGTCCGTTAAAAATCAGGTCTGAATGTATTTCATCAGAAATGATCATGATGTTATTTTCCAGGCAAATGTCGGTAAGCGCAACCAGTTCCTTGCGTGTCCACACCATTCCTCCCGGATTTTGCGGATTACAAAGCAGCAGCAGTTTGGTGTTTTTATCGATTTTCGATTTTAAATCGTCAAGATCAAATGTGTAACGTCCGTTTACAATTTTCAACGGATTTTCAATCATTTTTCGTTTGATGCCTTTTACACAGTCGAAAAACGGGAAATACACAGGGGGCTGAACGATTACTCCATCGCCGGGTTTCGAGAAAGTTTCAACGGCAAACGTTAATCCTGCAACAACGCCCGGGCTAAACGAAATCCATTCTTTTTTAATCGCCCAGTTGTGCCGGCGTTTCATCCAGTTAATTATAGCATTAAAGTACGAGTCGGGGCGAAACGTGTACCCAAAGATTTCATGTTCAGCGCGTTTTTTTATGGCATCAACAATAAAATCGGGTGTTTTAAAATCCATGTCGGCCACCCAAAGTGGAAGCAGGTCTTTCGATTTAAAAAAGGTTTCCAGAGCATCGTGTTTCAGGCAGTTGGTTCCTTTTCGGGGAATTATCTCGTCGAAGTCGTATTTTTTCATAATTAAATAATATACTATTGAGCAAATTGTTTTGCTCATGTCGCAATAAAAATTTGTTCGCCGAAGATAATTGAATTCTCTTTGTTCTCAATTTTTAATGCGCGGAAATCGGTAGCCGATTCCAAATTCCAAAACCTGTGCTTTAAAAAGTGGAACAGCTCTAATCATGGCAATGCCTATTATGTTTTTGGCATAATACTTTGCGCCAACTTTATAGTAGGCACGCGAGATATAATTTGTTGTGTCTCCGAAAAAGAATCCGTAGGCGCCCAAAAAACTGAGTTTTCCAAACATAAATTCACCTTGAATGTTTGGGCCAAACCGAAAGCTGAGGTCAGATTCTTCATTAAAATTTAAATGGGTAACTGCATATTTGTTAAGTGCTTCGTCGTTGATAAAATCAATACCAAAACCCAGTTTATTTATTGTAGTAATTTGTTTCGAGTAGTTTAACGATGCAGCAAGAAACAAAAAGTACTGGTCGTATTCTTTTACTTTATTTGCACCGGCAGATGCATAAACCCAGAATTCATTCTTAATAAATGGTGACCGGGATTCTTTTGGTGGTTTGTTTTTTGGCGCCGGCTTTTCAAATTCCCAGCCAAAAGTATAGTGATGATTTAGTGAATTGATTCCCAGGTTTGGCGTATTGAGAAGTCCGTTTGAGAAATGATTTAATCCATAGGAATATTCAAAAAATATGGGGTGAAAACGTAATTTTGAATAAAACTGAATTTCGCCGGCAATATTTAAGTGTGTACTTATGGCGGTATTTTCAGGATTTGTAAATTCGTCGTGTGTTTTAGTTAGATAAGCCAGCCCCGCAGCCCCTTTGAATCCGATATCGAAAACCGGCGCTTTTTTTAAAAACGATAGTTGAATAAAAGATGTAAGTGCATGTGAATTTCCTATGATATCGGGATTGTTAAATGATTTGAATTTGTAGTTGAAACCGTAATTGGCGTAATTGTAATAGTTGCGCCAGTGCTCACCCGATTTGTTTTTTAATGTATAGCTAACTGAAAATCCTTTAATGGGGTTACCTGTAATGGGCTTTACCTTGGGTGTGTGAACCAAAATTGAACCATAGATGTACGAAATATCAATGCCTTCTTGTGAAAAAACCCCGAAAGAAGCACATAGCATAGATAGTACAATACAAATGGTTCGTAAACAGGTTTGTTTTGAATTCCGCATATTTGCCCGTTTTTATGGCAATTGTAATCCTTGTTAGTTATTGAATACCAATTTACTGTTTTTATGGCAAATAATTGAGGGGATTATACTATTTGGCTTGTAACGAAATTCGCCAGATATTTTAGATTGTCAGCGTTTTATTTCTAAATCCGTTTATACATTTATTTTTTCAAGGTAATTCAGATCGTTTTCTTTCTGTACTTTTAAAACAAAATCGAAACGATTCAGATCAAGACAAAGATAGAAGTCGTCTTTTGGCGACCAGCTTTGTTTTTCCGGATCAAAAAACCGCGCACCATCACCATTTTTAATGGTTTCAACCATTTTTGCAAAATCGCTGGGTTTACCTTCCAGTTCGTTTTTTATGTATTCGGCGCAAAGCGTATCCTCGTCGGTAGGGTATTGGCAGGCATAGCCCATACAAACCAACGACACGGTTTTGGGTTTTGTTTGCTGAATATAGCGAACAATGGCGCCTGCATTTACAAAACTTCCGGTGAGAATTTCGCTGGCTTTTGTTGCTCCAGCAATTCCCTGTGTACCCGAACTGGTTGTATGTACCATTGTTTTTGCTGAAATAGTTGCATTTAATAATTGCGATGGCGAATTACCAAAATCAAAACCTTTTGGTTTTTGTTCGTTTCGTTCTCCTGCTAAAATAAAGTCTGAATTGTGCTTTTTTAATAAATATGCCAATTCAATGTTACCAACCGGATATATTTTCTGAATTCCTTTCTCAATAGCATAACATGCTGTTGAGAAGGCTCTGAATACATCTATTATAATGGTTGTTCCGGATGCAACTCTTGCTCCGTCAATAAGTTGAAGTATGTTGATGTTCATTTGTTTAAGATATTTACGAATGTAGTTAAAAAATATAAGCTCCGTTAACTTAAAGTGGCATGATAATTGTAATAGGTAAGCGTTAAAACAACACAAAGCCTGATAATGAATGGTTTATATCCCGAATTACATAATTAAATACCAATTAATGTTAAATTATCATTTACTTCGCAATCATTTAACGTATGTTGTAGAGCATGTATGCTGTAAAACATATATGTTTGTGTCGTCATTCATTGTTAAACTTAAAGTTGAATGGTTATGAAAACAATTAAATTATTATCGACAGTACTGGCGGTAGCGATTGTAGCAATTGCAACTGCAGTGGAGAAACCGAAAATGCATGTTGTACCCTTAACAGCTAACAGAGCAATAGTTTCAATTCAAAACGACAATGAGGCTTTGTTCGAGTTAAGTATTCATGCCGAAAATGGAGACTTGGTTTATTACAAGCAATCTACCAAGCCGTTAAATAGCTATCAAAAAATCTTTGACTTCAAAGGGCTTAAAAATGGTAGCTACACTATGAATCTGAAAGTAAATGATACTCGTTTGTCAAAAGATTTTCAGGTAGCATCAAAAGGAATTGAAGTAGGAGAATCAAAATTGCGTTTTGATCCTTATTTCTCTTATTCTGAAAACGTATTGAAGTTATCTTATTTGAACTTCGATAAGGAGAACTTTAGTCTTAATATCTACGATGAAAAGGGTTTGGTTTACGAGTCGAAAGTTGGAAAAGACTTTAACATCACTTCCGGGTACGATTTATCTCGTCTTTCTGAAGGAAAATATGATGTTGTATTAAGTTCTTTCAACAACGAATTTACGTTTAGTTTAGAAAAATAGATTAGAAGATGTTATTGGTTTGAATGGCCGTTATTCGTTATAAACGAGTAGCGGCCTTTTTTGTATACGAACAACGTGCCAAAGTATATAAATGGGAATGTTCGTGGTGTAAATGTAATAATAACAGCCATTTGTGCGTTCGTCTTCGTTATTGTGCACTTGGTCGATAAGCTTCTTTTTCGTGTAACTTGTTGTTTAAATTGACGTCAGTTAGTTAGAAAACAGTTAATAATTTAATCGGCGAACAGGCTTCTGTATTCGGATAAAATCCGAATTATGTGAAGAGGGTTGGTTGATTGCCATTGAAAACTTTAAACAACAAGAAGATGAAAACAAAAACCTGGGTTTTAACAGCCCTGGCATTTTTTATTGTAGCAATAGGATTTGCCACCGATTTCCCCAAAATGAATGTAGTTCCCATCGAAGCTGATAAAGCAATGATTGCTTATAAATCAGTAGAATCAACGCCTTTGGAAATTACTTTGATAAATTGTGATGGAGAGATTCTGTACTATCAGAAGACAAAAGAACGTTACAATGAGTATCAAAAAATCTTGGATTTCTCGCAATTAGGCGATGGTGACTACTGCGTTTGTGTAAATTTTGGCAACCGTAGTATTTCTCGTACTGTCAATGTCAACCACGAAACCATTAAAGTTGGTGCAGCTCAGCATTTGTTCGAACCTTATTTTTGTATGAAGGAGGGCATGCTCGATGTGTCGTTTTTTAATTGTTCGCAAAAGCAGGTTTATTTAAACATTTACAAGAACGGCAAATATGTTAACGGCTTAAAATTGGGGAAAGATTTAACCATCCAGAAACGTCTTGATCTTAGAAATTTGAAATACGGAGAATATGAAATTGTGTTAACGGATGTATTCAAAGATCACAAATACATTGCGCAATTGTAGATTTAGCTTTTCGTTTTGGAAAGAGGTTCCGTGTTGGAGCCTCTTTTTTTTGATTGTTAGTTATCTGTGAGAGTATATTGCTTTTTAAAATTCGGACAAGTTGAAATCAAGGCTGACTTTTAGGGCGTTTTGCCCTGTTTTTTAAATATAATTATTGCGAAGATAATCTTCTCGTTCCTTTGTTTATAGAATGTTATTGATTGAATTTATTTTTTAAGGATTAATTGTAACTTACTAGATTAAACGATTTCATTCTTCCAAAGTCCAAGTCAGTGTTTAAATCATATAGAACTTTGTGCTGTGCATATTAAAATTGAAAATCTTAACAAAATCTACAAAGGGGGCAGTTATGCTGTCAATAACCTGAATCTTGAAATTCCAAATGGAATGTTTGGACTTTTAGGACCCAATGGAGCCGGGAAATCAACCTTGATGCGAATTCTTGTTACGCTTATGAAACCCACCAGCGGCAAAGTATATTTTAACGATCTCGAGTTATCGAAAAATCGTAGGGAAATTCGATCGATGCTGGGGTATTTGCCACAGGATTTTAGTTTCTTTTCAAAGCTAAAAACATACGAATTTTTAGATTATACTGCTCGTTTGGCCGGAATGAAAAACGGAGCACTTCGCCGCACTGCGGTAGATCAGATGCTGGAAGAAGTTGGTTTATTTGAGGCACGCGATCGTAATGCAAACAAACTTTCCGGAGGGATGAAACGCCGCCTTGGTATCGCACAGGCACTTATTAACGATCCACAAATTATTATTGTTGATGAGCCAACAACAGGTCTGGATCCTGAGGAACGGATTCGTTTTCGTAACCTGCTTTCAACAATAAGTACACGCGATGTTATTATTATCCTTTCAACACACATTGTAGGCGACATTTCAAGTACCTGCGATAATATGGCATTGCTTAACACCGGGAAACTGGCATTTGCGGGATCGCCGGAGCAGTTGGTAAAGGAAGCCGAAGGAAATGTGTGGCAGATTGAAGCGACTGAAAAAGAATACCTGGAAATAAATGAAAAATATCCTGTAATTTCTACCATCCCAATCGACGGAGGTTGGGAAGTGCAAGTTGTATCGCCGGAGATCGATGGCTATCATGGTAAACAAATTGCACCAAACCTCGAGCACGCCTATGTGCACTTTATGGAGAATAAATTAAATCAGTGGTCGAACGCCTAAAGTTTTATAGATGATATCATTACATAATATATTTTCAATAGCCAAATACGAACGCAAAACCTTATTCCGCAGTTGGTTTTTCAGAATTTTCAGTATTCTGTCTTTGTTGGTCCTTTTTGGTATGAACTTCGGAATGGTGATTGAAGGAGGCGGAAGCGAAGGTTGGGCAATTCGTGCAATTCCAAGCGCGATTCCTTACTTTAATTTACTGATATTAAACGTGGCACAGGCGGTAATCGCAGTTTTTCTGGCATCCGACTTTTTGAAACGAGATAAAAAATTGGATACTACAGAGGTTATTTATATGCGTTCAATGACAAATGGCGAATATGTTATTGGCAAAACACTTGGTAATATGCAGGTTTTTATGATCCTGAATATTGCTGTTGTGATTATGGCGCTTATTTTTAACGCTTTATCGCAGGGAACTGCTATCAACTGGGCTTCTTACGGAATTTACCTGGTATTGATAAGTATCCCAACCCTGGTATTTATTATGGGACTTTCGTTTTTACTAATGAGCGTTATTCGCAACCAGGCTATCACTTTTGTGCTGATTTTGGGCTATATCGGAATTACACTTTTTTTATTGCAGGCCAAGTTTTACTATATATTCGATTATATGGCCTTCAATATTCCCATGCTTAGTTCTGAGGTTGTGGGTTTCGGAAATCTTGCATTAATACTGGCACACCGTGGAATATATTTTGGACTGGGTACCGGATTTATTTTTCTTACAATATTTTTGTTAAAACGTTTGCCGCAGTCGGAAGCAATGACTTATTTCTCGTTGTTGTTTAGTTTTGTTTTTATCGGGGGGGCCGGGTATCTGGCATATAACCACATAAATCATTTTAAAAAGACCGATAAGTTACGTGCCGAACTTGTTGAACTGAACAACAAGTTTGTGAGTGAAACAGTTCCTTCGGTTGTGGCTAATGATTTGCAAGTAGTACACAAAGGACAAACCATTGATGTAACTTCGTTGCAAACCCTTGTAAACGACAAGCAAATAACCATTGATAAACTGATTTTTAGTTTAAATGTGGGACTTAAAATCAGTAGTATTAAAGTAAACGGTATAGAATCTCCTTTTTTACGCGATAAACACCTGGTAATTGTGTCGGATAAAATAGATTTCCAGCCCGGCGATTCGGCAAGGGTTGAATTTACTTGTTCGGGTAGTATTGATGAAGCGCATTGCTACCTCGATATTGAACCGGAAACCATGCAGGAAAAGTACGGTAAATTTGTATTGAATGTTGATAAACGATATGCCTTTATCGAGCCGCAATATGTATTGCTGACAAACGAAGCCAACTGGTATCCTAAAACCGGTGTTACTTATAGTAGCACCAATGTGAGCTGGTACCAGTCGCAGTTTGTGAATTATAAACTTCGGGTAAAAACTACGGAAGGTTTGCAGGCTATTTCGCAGGGAAAAATTAGTGAAGTTTCGCCAGGAGAATTTGTCTTCGACAATGAAACTCCGTTAACACAAATTACCCTCACCATTGGAAATTACAAGCAATTAAAAATGGAAAAGGATAGTGTGGAATTTGGGCTGTGGTACTTCAAGGGACACGACTATTTTTCGGATGCTTTTCTTGAGTCGAAAGATACTTTGAAAAACGTAATTTTTGAACAATTTGAAGATTTTAAGCGAACGTATAATCTGGAATATAATTCTCCACGTTTATCGCTGGTAGAAGTTCCTGCGCAGTTTAAAACCTACGAGCGTATGTGGACCTCTATTCAGGAAGCTGTTCATCCGGAACAGATTTTTATTCCTGAAAAAGGATATTTAATGCGTGAAGCAGATTTTGAAAAACAAAAGGAGCGAATGAGCCGATGGGGCCGTCGCGGCGAATCAGATATGACTCCGCAAGAAAAAGAACTGCGGGTACTTGGCGAATTTCTGCGCAAGTTTACTATTGAACTTGAAACAGATAGAAACTTCAGGCGCGGTGGACAAATGGATGTGGAAGAGAAGGGGAATCCCTATTTTATTTTTCCAATGTTGTACAACTTTCAAAACAATATTCAGTCGGATAAATGGCCAATAACCAACCGCGTTTTCGAAGCTTATCTGAAAAATCAGGTGGTTGATATGCGATCGGTATTTATGAGCAGCATGAATGGGGAAAGCTCTGATGTAATGGCGAATATCGCACTTCAGGATCTGACTTTTGAAGAAATTCTGGCAGATCCCGATCAAAAAGATATTGTATATAATGTTATAAAACTAAAAGGCGATGTTTTGTTTTCAATGATTCAGTGGAAAGCCGGGCAAAAAGAGTTTGAAACTTTTCTCCGTGGTGTTCTAAATGAAAATAAATTCAGAAATATCTCTTTTGAAGAATTTGACAAGGAAATATACGAAGCTTTTGGAATTGAATTGGTACCGATGATGGATGACTGGTTTAAAGCGAAGTCGTTGCCAGGTTATCTTATTTCGCCTATTAAAGCAGTAAAGGTAAAATCGGGCGATGCAATGAAAACAATGGTTTCGGTTAAAGTAACAAACTTTTCAGAGATTGAAGGGTTGGTTAAATTATCTTTCCGTATGGGCGGCGGTGGCCCGGGCGGCGGTCGTGGCGGCGGTATGGGCGGCAGCGATGTAATTGATAATCTTATTTTTCTTGAAGCCCACCAAACCAAGCAATTAAGTTATCTGCTCGATGGTTCTCCTCGAATGGTAATTTTGAATACCATGACCTCTAAAAATATTCCTCAAACTATGATGGAATTTTTCCGCGAGGTGGAAGAAGACTTAAAAGCCAAACCTGTTGCTGAGGAACGAATTTCAGATGTGCCGGTACAAACAAAATTGCCAAACGAAACTGTTGTGGACAATGAAGATCCTGAATTTCAAGTAACGTCAACAGAAAATATCAGCTTACTAGAAAGACTAATTATTAAAGAAGAAGAGAAAAAACGAAAATATGAAGGAGTAAACTGGTGGAGGCCTCCGACAAACTGGACGGCTACAACCAATACCGATTTTTATGGAGAATACGTGCGCTCGGCACATTATATTAAAGCCGGCATTGGAGAAATGAAAGCTAGCTGGAACGTACCTGTTAAAAAGCCCGGTTATTATGATGTGTATTTTTATTTAACAAAAATGCGTAGCAGGGGCCGCGACAGAAATGAGGAGAATGGAAATTATAATTTCACCATTTATGGCGAAGATGGTGCTGAAGAAGCTGCATTGGAAATTCAAAATGCAGATAATGGCTGGTGCCACTTAGGATCGTTTTATTTTGGCGATGAAAAGGCAGTGATTGAATTGTCGGATAAAACACAGTTGCGCTATGTTTTTGCCGATGCCGTTAAAATAGTTGAATTGTAAGAAATAAAAATAAATATAATGAAACGAACAAAAACCAAACGATTACAAGTGCTCATCATCCTTGTAGTTTTTCTGGGGCTGGGCAACTTTACTGTTCAGGCACAAGAAGCATTGACTCTTGCCAAAGCCCTGAGTATTGCCGAAACAGGCAGCCCCGATCTTCAGCAATCGTTATTGAGCCTAACCCGTTCGCAGAAAAATCTGGAAGCACAAAGGGCAGCATTAAAATCACGTTTTTCACTCGATGTAAACCCGGTAGCATATAGCAATCAACGCCGATTCGACAATAGGGTATCGGAGTGGTATACCAACGAAAATTTTGAAACCAGCACCATGTTTCGTGTTGAACAACCTATTTTGTTAACGGATGGTACTATTTCGTTAACCAATCAGTTTGGGTGGTCGAGTAACAATTCTTCTTCAACCGACATACAAAGTGAAGTCTTTTTTAATAACCTGTACCTGAGTTTAAATCAGCCTCTTTTTACCTACAACCGGCTAAAAGTTCAGCTAAAACAATTAGAGCTGAATCTCGAAAACGCAAATATCAACTATGCAATGCAGCGTTTAAACCTTGAGAGAAATGTTACAGAGTTTTTCTACAATGTTTATATGGCGCAAATGAATTTAACAATTGCCAAAGAAGAATTGGAGAATACCCAAAAGAGCTACGATATAATTGTAAATAAAGTTGAAGCAGGCCTGGCTGCAAAAGAAGAACAATATCAGGCCGAGTTGAACCTTGCAACTTCGAAATCGAGTTTACAAAACAGTGAGGTGACTTTTGAAAATGCCAAAGATCAGTTGAAACTTTATCTTGGAATGGATTTGTTTGAAGACATTTTGATTTTGGCAGATATTGCTGCGAATCCGGTCAGTGTAGATTTGGATATGGCAATTGAAAATGGGTTACGATCAAGAATGGAGCTTCGTCAGCGCGAAATTGATATTGAAAACAGCCAGTTCGATTTAATTGAAACCAAATCATTAAATGAATTTAGCGGAGATATGAGTCTGCGCTTTGGTTATACCGGAGACAATGATAAATTCAATATGATCTATGAAAATCCAACCAAAAGTCCTTCGGTTTCGTTAAGTTTCAGTATCCCGATTTTCGACTGGGGCGAAAGAAAAGCACGGGTTGCTGCTGCCGAAGCATCTATTGAATCGCAGGAGTTAAACCTTACACAGGAAAAGAAACAAATTATTGTTGATATCAGACAGGTGTACCGAAATATTCAAAACCAGGTCAACCAGATTGAAATTGCAAAACAAAACGAGCGAAATGCACAATTAACCTACGAAATCAATCTTGAACGTTATGAGAATGGCGATCTTACAGGTATGGATCTCAATCTTTTTCAAACACAGCTCTCGGAGCAGAAAATTGCTTACCGACAGGCACTTATCAACTATAAAATTGAATTGCTAAACCTTAAAATACAATCTTTGTACAATTTCGAAACCGGTGAAGAAATTATTCCGGGAGAACTTTACCTAAACGATAAAAAATAATACGAAAATCGTAGAACCATGAAGAATATAAAATTACTTATCCTTGTAGCTGTTGTTGCCGCGGCATTTTCGTGCAACAATCAACAATCATCAGAAGCAACTGATTTGGCGGTACCGGTTTCAGTAGAGAATGTAAAACTCAGAAGCATTCAGCAATTTATTAATACCACCGGAACAGCAAAAGCACGCTCCGAAACAGAACTTTTTTCTGAAATTGCCGGAGATTACAAATTGCAGATTAATCCAAAAACAGGCCGAAAATTTAAATTGGGTGACCACGTTCAGGCAGGCCAGGTTATTATTAAGTTCGAAGATGAAGAATATGTAAATGGTATTAGTCTGGAATCGAAAAAACTAAACCTTGAAATTTCGGAACAGGAATACGAAAAGCAAAAATCGCTGTATGAGAAGGGTGGCGTTACTTTGCGCGAACTTCGTAATTCGGAGGTTTCGAAAATAGATACAAAAAACTCCTATGAAGGGGCTAAAATACAAATTGCCAAAATGCAGATTGTTGCTCCTTTTTCGGGTGTCATTACCGACTTGCCTTATTACACCGAAGGCGTTCGTATTTCATCAGGGCAGAGTATGGTTAGCCTTATGAGTTACGACAAAATGTACGTTGAAATCAACCTTCCTGAAAAAAATATTTCGGAAGTAAAAGTTGGGCAGGAGGTTGTGATTACCAATTATACACTTACCGAAGATACATTAACAGGACATGTTACTGAGCTTTCACCGGTTATTAGCACCGAAACACGCACCTTCGCCGGAAAACTTCAGATCGATAATCCTGAATTAAAACTTCGTCCGGGTATGTTTGTAAAAGCTGATATTATTACAGCCCAAAAAGATAGTACCGTTGTTATTCCAAAAGACATTATTCTGTCGGGTTCTCGCGGGAAATATGTATTTGTGGTGGGGCGTAACAGTGCCGCCGAAGATCGCCGGATTACAACAGGAATTTCCAATCAGGATGAAATTGAGGTTCTTGAAGGATTGAGCGCCAACGACCGTTTGATTATTAAAGGATTTGAAACGCTTCGGGATCATTCAAAAGTTAAGGTTATTTTATAAAATATGGGCTGGAGGCACGAAGCTTGAAGATTAATATATTTCCAGCTTCCTTCTTCCAACTTCTAACTTTTTTAGTATGAAGAAATTAACGCAATTTTCAGTCAACTATCCGGTTACTGTGCTCATGGTAGTGCTTGGAGTCGTTCTTCTGGGCTACATTTCGTACGACAAGCTGGGGGTTGATCTTTTCCCCGACTTGAATTCGCCGCGCATTTTTGTGGAAATCACTTCGGGAGAGCGGCCACCGGAAGAGATGGAGCAGCAGTTTGTACGAAACATTGAAGCGCTGGCCATTCGTCAGTCCGATGTAGTGCAGGTAACCTCAACTTCACGTGTGGGTTCGGCTCAAATTACAGTAGAATATGCCTGGAACAAAGATATGGATGAAGCTTTTCTTGATTTACAGAAAGCTTTAACGGCCATAACACAAAACTCGGAAATAGAAGAGCTTCAGATAACGCAGCACGATCCTAATACCGCACCGATTATGATAATTGGTTTAACGCACACCGAAATTGATGACATGAATGAAATCAGGAAGGTGGCTGAAACCTATATTCGAAACGAATTGGTACGTTTGGAAGGGGTTGCAGAAGTGCAACTTTCCGGACAGGAAGAAAGTGAGATTGTAATTGAAACAGATGTGTATCGTTTAAAGGCTCAAAACCTGTCGATGGATGAAGTGTCATCACGGATTCAAAATTTCAACCGAAATGTTTCGGGGGGCCAGATCAGCGATATGGGATTGCAATACATTGTAAAAGGTGTTTCAATGCTGCAAACGGTTGAGGATTTCGAAAATCTGATTGTTGGCTACAAATTGGTACGTACCCAAACCGATGGTGGAACTGAGGGCGAAATGGCACCAATATTCTTAAAAGATGTAGCAACCGTTTCAGTAGGAAATAAAAAACCCGAAAATATAGTTCATATTAACGGCGAGCGATGTGTAGGGCTTTCCATATATAAAGAAACAAAATACAATACGGTAAAATCGGTTGAACAGATTAACGAGGCTTTGGTGAATATTGAAAAAGCTTTGCCGGGTTACAAACTAACCGGGGTTACCAACCAGGGGCGCTTTATCAGCGAGGCAATTGGCGAAGTACAGGAAACTGCTTTACTGGGTATTCTTTTGGCGGTGATTGTGCTGTTTATTTTCCTTCGCAGGTTTGGAACTACTTTGATTGTAAGTATTGCTATCCCGATTTCGATTATAGCCACCTTTAATCTGATGTATTTTAATCACCTCACAATTAATATTATGACATTGGGAGGGCTTGCGCTTGGTGCAGGCATGCTGGTTGACAATGCCATTGTGGTGATGGAAAATATTTTCCGGAACCACGAAAACGGGATGAGTGTCCGGGATGCGGCAATTACAGGAACCTCGCAGGTGGGCGGAGCAATTACTGCATCAACATTAACTACCATTATTGTTTTCCTGCCTATTGTTTATTTGCATGGTGCTTCAGGCGAGTTGTTTAAAGATCAGGCGTGGACCGTGGCATTTTCGCTGCTTTCGTCGTTGGTTGTGGCCATCTTCCTTATTCCTATGATGTACGAACGTTTTTATCGAAATAAAAAAGAGCCTTCAAAGGCAAAGTCGGTAAAAATGGGTGGCTATGCTCGTTTTCTGGAGAAAATATTAAAGGTGAAGTGGTTGGTAATAATTGTGGCTACCGTGGCCATAGCTGCTTCTGTTTTGCTGGTACCTTTTATTGGTACCGAATTTATGCCAAAAACCGAAACAAAGGAGTTAACCATTAATTTAAAATTGCAGGAGGGAACAGAACTTATTCGTACGGAATCAACCGTGCGAAATATTGAGGCCATTTTAATTGATTATTTAGGCGATAACCTTGAGAAAATTTACTCGCATGCTGGTCCTTCAAGTAGTGTTACCGGCGATGCCAGTTCGGTTTTTGAAGGAACAAATACAGCCGAAATAAAAGTAATTCTCTCAGGCGAGTCAACCGTTTCAACGGAGAGTGTGGTAAAAACCATCGACCAGCTTACTGCAAATATTCCGGGTTTGGAACTTCGGTTTTCTCAGGAAGAAAGTGCTTTGCAATCCATTCTTGGAACCGATGAAGCACCGGTGGTTATTGAGGTTCGTGGCGATGAACTTGACGAGATTGAAAATGTGGTGAACCAGGTTAAAGAAAAAATGCTGCTTGTTGACGGATTATTTAATGTTCAAACATCAATTGAAGATGGTGCACCCGAGGTTGAAGTAAAGGTTGACCGCATGCGTGCCGGAATGTACAATGTTGACATTAGCACTGTGATTTCACAAATTCAGGAACAACTGGAAGGTAAAAACGCCGGTCAGTTGGAAAAAAGTGGTGAGATGCAGGATATTACAATAAAAGTTCCTGAAAAAGGAATTGATGAAATTAATTCCTTTTTGATTACTTCGGGTGACCAGATATTTAGATTAGATGAAATTGCGGATATTTCTTTTGGGGTTTCGCCAAAAGAAATTTTCAGAAGAAATCAAAACCGAATTGGTAAAGTGACCGCACAGTTGCAAAAAGGTGTGGCGCTCGATCATGTTTCAAACGAAATTCGTCAGGTTACATCCGACATTGATCTATTGCCCGATTACCGCATTCTGGTTACGGGAGAAGAAGAGAAACGTCAGGAATCGCTTGATAATCTGGCTTTTGCATTACTTCTTTCAATCATATTGGTGTATATGGTTTTGGCTTCGCAATTTGAGTCGCTCATTCATCCCTTCACCATTCTGCTTACCATTCCGTTAGCAGTTGTAGGAAGTATTCTAATCTTTTTTATTCTCGGAAAAACACTAAATATAATGGCCATAATCGGAGTAATAATGTTAGTCGGTATTGCCGTAAACGACTCCATTATTTTAGTCGACCGGATTAACCAATTGATTAAAGATGGACTTGATCGGAAACAGGCTATTTTACAAGCAGGGCAGCAACGTATCCGCCCCATTATTATGACCAGTTTAACAACCATTCTGGCATTACTGCCACTAACAGTTGGTTTTGGCGAAAGTGCTTCACTTCGGTCGCCAATGGCACTAGCGGTAGTGGGCGGTTTGGTAACTTCGACCTTGCTGACACTTATTGTAATTCCTTGCGTTTACGATGTATTGGACAGGGTAAGAAGTTTTTTTGTGAAAGAACAGAAAGTAGAATTAGAGGCAAATTAGTGACATGATTATTTATTAATACCAGAAGAGGATGAATAGAATTCTGTTGCAGATTACAGGTTTTGGGTTGCCGGTTAATTTTCCGCTTCTCGCTTCCGGCATTAGCTTCGGTCTTCAGTCTTCGGTCTTCGTTCCAATTTTGAATACATGAAATTCATCATAAATAGAAAAATATTCATCAGTATGCTGTTTCTCGGGCTTACCATGCTCGGTTACATTTCGTACAAACAGCTGCCGGTTGAATTAATGCCAAATGCCGAGCTGCCCATGCTCTATGTCCAGATACAGTCGCGCATAGAAGTGGATCCAACCTACATGGAAAACCAGGCGGTGATTCCTGTTGAGGGAGCAATCAGCACCATGGAGGGAATAGAAAGTATGGAGTCGTATATAAATAATCGCTCCGCTTCTATTCAGGTTAATTTTAAGCAGAACGTTAATTTTAAATATACTTTCTTAAAACTTCAGGAAAAGATTGATCTGGTTACTTCCAGTCTTGATGCAAACTTTATTGTTACAGTAAACAAGGTCGACATCGACCAGCTAACCAATCAGTTTATGGAACTGCAGGTTAGGGGAAGTGGAGGAGTTGACCGCGTGCGGAATATTGTTGACCAGGAGATTGCGGCCGAGTTCGAAAACATTGATGGAGTAGCTTCAGTAACCGTTTATGGAGGGAAAGAGCGTTCCATTGAAGTTACTTATGATGCTGAAGCCTGCAAGGCTTATGGAGTTACACCGTCGCAAATCCAGAGCGCTATTTCGGGTAACTCATCAAACCGCACCTTTGCCGGGTATCTGCACGATTCGAAAAAACAATATTTTGTACATGTTACTGCCGAATACGATAAGGTTTCTGATATTGAAAACATAACAATTGCCGAAGGTCCCATTTATTTGAAAGATGTGGCCGATGTTTTTTTTGGTGTAAAAGAAGAAACGTCAATTAGCCGTATAAACGGATTAGATGCGGTTTCCATGTTGTTGGTTAGCGATTCGCAGGCCAATTTAATCGATCTTTCACATCGCGTGCAGGATGAAATTCTGGAATTGAATAAAAAACTGGCATCAAAAGAGGTTGAAATTGTGGTTCAAACCAATTTGGCGGAAACCATGGAAAAAAACATCGACCAGATCATCGATCTGGCATTGGTTGGTGGTTTGTTAGCTATTTTCGTTTTATGGATGTTTCTGAAAAATCTGCGAATTGTTTCGTTTATTGCCCTGGCAATTCCAATTTCGGTTTTTACTGCATTTAACCTGTTTTATGCCTTTAATATTTCGCTAAACAGTTTAACATTGGTTGGGCTGGTGTTGGCTATAGGAATGTTGCTCGATAACAGTATTGTTGTGCTCGAAAATATATACCGGCTTTCGGGGAATGGTATGAGCGCAGAAAAGTCGGTAACACAGGGAACAATTGAGGTTTGGCGATCGATTGTTGCAGCCACTTTAACTACAATTACTGTTTTTCTGCCTTTTGTTTTTTCTACCGATTATATGGTGAAGTTGCTTGGAAATCATGTTGGAGTTTCCATAATTTCAACGCTTGTGGTATCCTTGTTTGTAGCTTTGATGCTTATTCCAATGGCAGCTCATGTGCTACTGCGGGGTAAACAGCAGCACAATATCTTTTACGAAAAGGTAACAACCAACAATCGTATCATACAGATTTATATTTTGCTGTTAAAAGCAAGTATGCGAACTCCTGCAAAAACGGTGATTGGAGCAATTGTTTTGTTTTTCTTAACCGTGTTTATTGTGTTGGCAATCAGTGTTAATAATCTTAGCGAGGTAGAAGAGGAACAATTTTCGGTGTATGTAACCATGCCAACAGGATCGACATTGGAAGCTACTGATAAAGTGGTTGCCGAGGTTGAAAGTCGTTTGGGAGAGATAAAAGAAAAGAAAGACCTGATTTCGAAGATCGAAGAAGAAGAAGCTATACTTACCTTTATTCTTACTGAAGATTATAAAGATATCGATGATCGCACCATCGCTGAAATTAAAAAGGACGTAGAAGACCGGGTTCGGAATATTTCGCAGGCCGAAATAAGTTTGGAAGCACCAACTTCCAGTGCCAGTTTTCGTGGGGGCGGAGGCGGAGGACGATCAGGAACCCAGGGATTTAGTCAGTTTATGGGTATCGGCACCAATCAGGAGCGCATCGTAATAAAAGGATCCAACTTTGAGGTAATGAAAGGTGTTGCCGAAGATTTACTCTATTATATCGAAGATCTGGAATCGATCAACCGGGCAAATATTAGCGTTTCAAATAATCGTCCCGAGGTTCATTTGTATTTTAATCAGCGTTTACTTACTGAATATGGTCTTTCGTTAAATAATATTACTTCGGAACTGGGAACTTTTACCCGGGAGTTTACTTCGGGTGCAAATTTTAAACAGGGTACCGAAGAGTATGAAATTGTAATTAAAGAAAAACTTCCGGATGGCGTTGATGAAAATGAAACCAAAAAGGGGATTGAAGATTTGCGGAGATTGCAAATTAGCAACAATCAGGGAGGAACGCATGATTTACAGGATGTTGCCGAATTGATTTATGCCGATGGAATGGCAAGCATAACCCGTGTGGATCAGGAGAAACAGATAGAACTTACCTATCGTTTTGTTGATGAGGCTGAGTCGTCGAAAGACTTACTAGAGGCATATCGTTTAGAGATTGACGATATTATTGGAGCGTATAAACTTCCATCGGGAGTAGCAGTTGAAGTAGTTCACGAAGAAGACCAGTACGCCGAATTTAAGTTTTTAATTGCAGCGGCATTTATTCTGATTTTAATGATTCTAGCTTCGGTTTTCGAATCAGTATCAACTCCTTTTGTGCTCATGTTTTCTATACCTCTGGCTGCAATTGGTTCATTCCTTGCTTTAATTTTTACAGGGAACAGCTTGTTCAATGCAAACACGCTAATGGGTTTTATCATTCTCATCGGAGTGGTGGTTAACAATGGGATTATTCTTATAGATTTTACAAATATTCTCCGAAAGCGGGGGTATCGAAAATCGCGTGCGCTTATGGCTGCAGGGCTTTCTCGTGTGAGACCTATTTTAATTACGGCCATTACAACCATTGTTGCGTTGTTCCCGCTTGCTATGGGGCAGGCTGAATATGTTGGTGCAATCGGTGCACCGTTCGCAATTACGGTTATCGGTGGTTTGTCGTTGAGTACATTGCTAACACTTATTTTTATTCCGACATTATATGCTGGCTTAGAAAATGCCTTAAATTGGATCAAATCGCTGCATTGGGGGTTAAAGGCTGGCATGATGACTGTTTTTGTGCTTGGTGCCATTCTTATTTGGTTAAGAGTTGATTCTTTTGTTTGGCAATTGCTCGACTTTATGTTGCTGATTATTCTGGTGCCCGGAGTTGTGGCTTTCAGTATGACCAGTTTGCGGCAGGCAAGCGAGAATGTTATTGATGAAAAAGAAGCAATCAGTATTAAAATCAGGAAACTGGTTAAAGTGTACGATCGCGATTCTCGCTTTGTTCGCGAGTGGAAATCGGGTATTAAAATCAGGGAACGTGCAGGTTTAACAAGAGATTTTAAAAAGGCACGCGATTTTTATGATCTGGCATGGCAGGTTCCATTGTTTGGGTTTATCGTGTATTTTTCCTTTATATATCTTGAAAATAATTTGTGGACCTGGATATTTTCTCATGTTGTATTTTTCTTCCTGTTCTTATTATTTGTGCCTTTAAAACAGGTGCTCATTAATAAAAATGAAGCAACACGAAAAGAGATGTACCTGAAGCTGACCAAATGGATTTACAACCTGGTATTCTGGGGTGTTCCGGCACTTTTTCTGTTTAGTTTTTATAAGAGCTGGGACAACCTGGGAATGGTTATTTTTATAGGAATTATTTGGTTCCTGCTTCTTGTCTTTTACAGTTCTGCGGAATATATTCACAAGAAAGAGGTAAATATCGCCCGTATTGAGGGTCGTTTTGGAGTTATTCGGCGGGGTTATTTTACCATGGTTCGGCAGATTCCAATTATTGGAAAACGTAAAAAACCTTTCCGTGCATTAAATGGCGTTTCGCTTGAAATTAAAACCGGAATGTTTGGTTTGCTTGGCCCAAATGGTGCAGGTAAATCTACAATGATGCGGATTATTACCGGAATATTGGAACAGAGTTATGGTAAAATCTGGATCAACGGGATGGATACCCAAAAATACCGCGAAGAGTTGCAGGGATTAATTGGTTATCTTCCACAGGCTTTTGGTACCTACGAAAATATGTCGGCGTGGGAATTTCTCGATTACCAGGCGATACTGAAGGGTGTTAAAGACACCAAAACCCGAAACGAGCGTTTGGAATATGTATTGAAAAATGTACACATGTATGAACGCCGCAATGATAAAATAGGAGCTTTTTCAGGTGGTATGAAACAACGGATCGGGATTGCGCAGATTTTGCTCAACCTACCACGTATTTTGGTTGTTGACGAACCTACCGCAGGATTGGATCCGCGCGAACGGATTCGTTTCCGAAACCTGCTTGTTGAGTTAAGCCGCGAACGGATTGTGATTTTTTCGACACATATTATTGAAGATATTTCAAGTTCATGTAATCAGGTGGCGGTTATTAACCGTGGTAATTTGAAATATTTTGGTACGCCAAATGATATGGTTAATATGGGGAATAAATTTGTGTGGCAATTTTCTCTTCCTGCTAAGGAATTCGACGATTTTGCCAATAAGCAGTTAATTGTTCACCACATGCGCGATGGCGAAAACATAAAAGTACGCTGTCTGTCTAAAGAAAAACCGGCAAAAGATGCTGTAAATGTATCGCCTCACCTTGAAGATGCTTATTTGTGCTTATTAAAAGATTTTGTGTAACATGGCTAATAAACTCAACATAAAAAACAGGCTTTTCATTTTAATAAAAATGATAAGGTACAATCTGAAAATTATATTTGCGAATCGTTTTATCTGGTTTCTCATTGCAGCACTTGCAGTTTTCCTGTTTTTTGCCATTCAGGTGGTTGTCGACAGGCAAACACTTACCGAAGGGACAGTGTATGGCTTACTGATTTTCCCGGGAATTCTGCTGATCTTTTACCCGTCGGCATTTGGGATCCAAAATGACGATGATTCGAGTATGCTGGAAATTTTATTTGGTATTCCCAACTACAGATATAAAGTGTGGCTGGTGCGTTTGGTTATGATTTACGTGCTGATATTTTTAATTATTATGCTTTTTGCAGCCTTGGGATCCATCCTTTTGTACAAAGTCGACATTCTTGAAATGGCTTACCAATTAATGTATCCGATTGTGTTTCTGGGTTCAATGGCATTTATGTTTTCAACCCTAATTAAAAATGGAAACGGAACGGCAGTGGCAATGGTGTTAATTGGTGTGGCTTTGTTGATTTTACGGGAAGATCTTTTGGAACATACACAATGGGATATTTTTCTGAATCCTTTTGAAATTCCAAACAATTTAAACGAAGTAATCTGGCAGGGAACCATTCAGAAAAACCGTATTTTTCTAGGAATTGGTATGATTGTATTTATTCTTTACGGCCTGTTTAATTTACAGAAACGCGAGAGATTCGTTTAAATAAAATACCTCCGGTCATCTCCCGATTTCAGACGCGGGAGATGACCGGTAACTCAATATCTTTTATCGATGTTGATCTTGCCATAAAACTACCTGTCGGCTAATACCCAAATTATCTTAACTTTGCCACGCAAAATTTAAAAACGATGGAAAGAAGAGATGTAGAAATTATGGCGCCTGTTGGTTCGTACGAATCGCTGATGGCAGCTATTCAGGGAGGAGCCAATTCTGTTTATTTTGGCGTGGAGCATTTAAATATGCGTTCGCGTTCGGCAAATAATTTTTCGCTCGACGATCTTCGTAAAATTGTAGAAATTGCTTCCAATAATCATGTAAAAACTTATCTCACCCTAAATGTTGAAATCTTTGACGGTGAAATGGAACAAATGCATGGAGTTATTGATGCTGCAAAAGAAGCTGGTGTTTCAGCAGTTATTGCCGCCGATGTTTCGGTTATTCAATATGCGCGTACTATCGGTCTGGAAGTTCACATCTCAACCCAGGTAAATATTACGAATACCGAAGCCGTAAAATTTTACTCAAATTTTGCCGATGTGGTTGTTCTGGCTCGCGAAATGAATTTGGGACGTGTTTGGGAAATCAGCGACCAGATAAAAATGGAGCAGATTAAAGGGCCAAAAGGTGAGCTAATAAAGATTGAAATGTTTGCGCACGGAGCACTTTGTATGGCTACCAGCGGGAAATGTTATCTGAGTTTACACGAAATGAATTCGTCAGCAAACCGGGGTGCCTGTTTGCAAAGCTGCCGAAGAGCATACATCGTTACCGATAAAGAAACTGGTGCCGAGCTCGAAATCGACAACGAGTACATTATGTCGCCCAAAGATCTGAAAACCATTCATTTTTTGAATAAAGTTCTGGATGCAGGTGTTTCGGTGTTAAAAATTGAAGGGCGGGCCCGTTCTGCTGAATATGTGAAAACAACCGTACAGTGCTACCGCGAGGCAGTTGATGCTTATTTTGACGGGACATTTACCGATGAAAAAATTGCAGACTGGAACGAACGACTGGCCGCTGTTTTTAATCGTGGTTACTGGGATGGCTATTATTTGGGGCAGCGTTTAGGCGAGTGGAGTAAAAACTACGGCTCGCTTGCCACCAAACGTAAACTGTATATTGGTAAGTGTACCAATTACTTCAAAAAAATTGGCGTTTCCGAATTTAAACTTGAAACCAGTAATTTGAAAGTTGGAGAAGAAATTATTATAACCGGGCCAACAACCGGTGTTATTCAAACAAAAGTAGAAGAAATTCGCTTTGAATTAAATCCTGTTGAGGAAGGTTTTAAAGGGCAACGTATCTCCGTTCCGATTGATACTATTGTTCGTCGTGCCGACAAACTTTTTAAAGTGATTGATGCCAGGGAGGTCAAAGAGAGACGCTAGTTAGTTTCATTTGTGCTTTTGTTTTTGCAAAAAACACCTTAACTTTCTGCTTGTTATTTATTTAATATGATGCTCAGAAAGTTATTATTGGCATTGCTCGTAGTTTTTGTTGTGATAGTACCTTCAAAAAGTCAGATTGTTGGATTCCGGATCGCAGCAAATTCAAACATGTTTATAAATGAATTGGGAACTTCTGATGTGCCACATCCCGATGCCCTGGCAGCTACTCCGGCATTAAATACTCAGAAATTTACACCACAACCAACCCTTGGAGTTGAAGGAGAATTACTGTTTCAGGTTTCTCCGATGTCGCATTTTGGGATCGAGCTTGAATATTCTAAACTAAAGGGATATAACGATAATCCGCCGGTTTATAACTACTACCTAACACCTTATTACACCGATAATTTTCAACCCGGGGGGGAATATGTTACCGATCCGGTTGCGTTCAACACAACTTTGTTTAATGTGGCAGTAAACTGGAAATATTTCTTTTTTAAAACTTCTCCATTAAAACCATTTGTAAAACTTACCGGAGTGGTGGCTTTTGTGGGCACTGATTATACGCTAAAAGAAAATACGGATCCGGATATTTTTGAATCGGATGTGCTTTATGCCCGGGGAACTTCAAATACTGATCAGGAAAAATGGCCGGCCTTTCATTTAGGAGGTGGTGTTGGTTTTGATTATCAACTGAATAAGCAATGGTCGATTCAGGTTGACGGAACAGCAACCGTTACTAATTCAGGAATTATTAACGGTGTTCCAAATTTTACTTACGAAAGGGTCGACGATACTGATTTTCTTCGTTACAATAATCGATCTTCACTTACTGTACAAATCAGTGCAGGATTGGTTTATTACATCGAAGTTGGGGATTCTCCAAGAGGCAGCCAGGGAAGAACAGATCCGAGTTTGCCTTTCTACCGAAAAAAATAGACGTTTCAACATTTATTTGGAAAATGAATTTATTTTCTATATTTGCAAATGTATGAACATATGAACAAATCACTACAATTTGCATTTTTGCATTTTGTTTAAAGTATAAGTAAGATGAATTTTGAGATAGACCATACGAGCAAAATACCGCTTCATTATCAGGTTGAGGAATTACTACGCTACATGATTGAGTTGCCAGAATATCAGAAGGGTGAATTTCTTCCACCTGAAAACGAAATGGCAAAAAAACTGGGAGTGAGCCGTAATACTATCCGGCAGGCAACCAACAAACTGGAATATGAAGGTTTGATTGTTCGTAAAAAGGGCTACGGTACAAAAGTGGCCGAAAAATCATTTACAACCCAATTGAATAGCTGGCATTCGTTTACACAGGAAATGAGCGAAAAGGGAATTCTGTTCAAGAACTACCTTATTCAATCTGAAATTGTGGAGGCAGAGGAGAAAATAGCCGGCTTCTTTAATGTTCCGGTAAACACAAAAGTGCTGCGTGTAACAAGGCTTCGTGGCGATGATAGCGGACCTTTTGTTTACTTCGAAAGTTACCTGCACCCGCGAATGGGGGTACTCGAAAATGAAGATTTCTCGCAACCATTGTACGAGCTTTTGGAAGCCAAATACAATACCCCGGTTACCGTTTCGCGCGAAAAGATTAAAGCTCGAATTGCCTCAAAAATTACTGCCGATCGATTACACATAAAACAGGGGGAACCGGTTTTAATACGCGAACGTTTTGTGAGCGATCCCGGCAATCGCCCGGTTGAATACAATATTGGCTTTTACATTGCTGAAAAGTTTACTTACTCAATTGAAATAAGAAGATAAAATGAAAAAACTCGCATTGGGAGTTGACATTGGCGGGAGCCACATTACCTGCCAGTTGTTCGATTTGGATTCAAATAAATTAGTTGAAAACAGTCAGAAACGTGTTTGTGTTGATGGAAATGGTTCAAAAGAATCAATTCTGGAAAGTTGGGTTTATGCCATTAAAGAGGCTTTGGCAGAAATTAATCTCTATGATTTGGCTGGAATTGGTTTTGCCATGCCCGGACCGTTTGATTATCCGAAAGGAATTGCCTGGTTCGATCAGAATGTGGGCAAATTTCACAACCTGCATGGAGTAGATGTAAAAAATGAACTACTAAAGAGACTGGAATTTCCGGCCGATTTCCCCATTCGCTTTTTAAACGATGCAGCAAGTTTTGCCGTTGGAGAAGCCAATGTAGATGCAATGTCCGGTTTTAACCGAATTCTGGTGTTAACACTTGGTACCGGATTCGGCTCCACCTTTTTGGAAAACAAAGTCCCGGTTGCCGGAAAGTACGGAGTTCCCGATGATGGATTTTTGTACCACATACCCTTTAAAAATGGCATTGCCGACGAACACTTCTCAACACGCTGGTTTTTGAATGAATATAAAAATAGTACCGGCGAAACAGTTTCGGGGGTAAAAGATCTGGTTGATCGTTTCGAAACGGATAAGTCGGTACAAAAATTATTCACAGAATTTGGGGAAAACCTTGGGCAGTTTCTGGTTTCGTGGATTCAGAAGTTTGAGGCAGAATGTGTGATTCTGGGAGGAAATATCTCAAAAAGTATGGCACTTTTTCTGCCTGAAATGAAAAAGAAATTCGCTGCCGAAAATCTAACGGTGGAAATGTTTCCATCAAAACTAAACGAAGATGCTGCTCTGATTGGTAGCGCCAAACTTTGCGACGATAATTACTATTCAAAACTAATAAATCAATAAAATTAAATGAATACCAAAAAACTTTCAATAGCTTATGTAACGCCGGTTCTGCTTTCGTTTTTTGTAATGAGCTTTTGCGACCTGGTGGGAATTGGTGTCGACAATGCCAAGGCCGATTTTCAATTAAGTAATACTTTGGCTCAACTTATTCCGATGGCCGTTTTCGCCTGGTTTTTTATCCTGTCGGTTCCTGTGGGGATTTTACAAGACCGCATTGGCAAGAAAAATATGCTGAACATTGGAATGCTGTTGACGGCAATCGGCTTGGTGGTTCCCTATTTTGTTTATTCTTTCCCGGTGTTATTGGGCGGTTTTGCTTTGCTGGGAATAGGGAATACAATTATTCAGGTTTCAGCAAATCCTTTGCTCATCGATGTGGTTCCTTCCAAACGGGCATCCAGTTTTTTAAGCCTTTCGCAGTTCGTAAAAGCCGTAGGATCTATGGTGGCACCTTATCTGGCTACTGTTTTTGCCCTTCGTTTTGGCGACTGGAAATTAATATTCCTGGTATTTGGCGGTGTTTCTATTCTTTCGATGGCTTGGCTGCATTTCTCAAAAATTGAGGAAACAAAATCAAAGGAACAGAAAGCTACTGTTGTTTCGTGCCTGAAACTTTTAGGTGTTGGATACATTGCATTAATGGTGCTGGGTATCTTCTTTTTGGTTGGTATCGATGTAGGTATTAATGCCAGCTCGGGGCAGTTTTTGATGGAAAAACTTGGAATGGATGCCGAACCTGCAAAACATGGGCGCAGCCTTTATTTCTTTGGTAAAATGTTGGGAACCTTTATCGGGGCACTTCTTTTAACCCGTTTTTCAGCCAGAAAATTCCTGATGGGTTCCGCATTGGCAACCCTGATCACAATGGTGGCCTTTGTTTTTTCACCTACGAATCTGGTGGCTTTGGTACTTATGTTTGCAATTGGTTTGGGAGCCTCAAATATCTTTCCGCTCATTTTTTCATTAACTGTTGAAAAATACGCCGATCGTGCCAACGAAATCTCGGGACTGATGATTATGGCAGTGGCCGGAGGAGCATTTATTCCACCAGTAGTGGGGAAAGTAACCGATTTAATGAATGTTACAGCAGGAATGTTTGTGTTGATTGCTTGTTCGGTTTATCTCTTGATTTTATCATTCTACACATTAAAAAAGTAAAAATATGAGACGTTTGGTTTATGTACTCGTTTTGTTGGTGCTGTTTTCTTGTAATCCCGAAGTTAAAAAGCATCCTGAATTTAACGCGATTCAATATGTTGATCCACAAATAGGATCGGTGCACGGGCGCTGGTTTTTTTATACTCCGGCAGCTTTACCTTTTGGCATGGCAAAACTGGCTCCGCATACAAATTCGTATGAAAGTCTTGGAGCATGGCTTCCCGGCGGGTACGACGATCGTCACAATTCCATCGAAGGATTTGGTCATTTTCATGAATTTCAGATTGGTGGTGTTGTGGTAATGCCAACCGTTGGCGAATTGCAAACGATTCCGGGAACTTTGGAAAATCCGGATGAAGGATATCGTTCACGTTTTGACAAAACAAATGAGTTTGCCGAGCCTGGTTATTATTCTGTTCTGTTAAAAGATTACAATATAAAAGCAGAGTTAACATCTACCAAAAGAGTGGGATTTCATCGTTATACTTTTCCTGAATCGGATCAGGCACATTTGATTTTTGATCTGGGGCATAAACAGGGCGAGAGTAGTGATGTTACTGAAGCTTTTGCGCAGCTGGTAAGTAAAAACGAAGTGGAAGGCTATGTGGAAACCAATCCTGAATATGTAAAGTTTTGCGATCCCGGAAACCGGGTGAAAATGTACTTTGTAGCCCGTTTAAATAAAGAACCTGAAAGTGTTGGAACCTTTGTTGATTCTGACAATAATCAAAACACTACAAAAACCAAAGGAATACGAAACGGAATTTATCTGGATTTTAAAACATCGGAAAATGAAGTGGTTGAGATGCATGTGGGGCTTTCGTATTGCAGTGTTGAGAATGCCCGTTTAAATTTGAATGCAGAAAGTGAATCGGTTACTTTTGATGACGTTCACTCACAAGCCACAATGGAATGGAACAAAATGCTCGGACGAATTCAGGCAGAAGTTGGTCAGGAACAGGATTTAAAAAAATTCTATACCGGTTTGTACCATGCACTTCTGGGACGTGGTTTGGCGAGCGATGTAAACGGGCAATATAAATTGAATGGTGAAGGTGTCGGTCAGATTCCGTTAGATGAAAGTGGAAAACCCAAATACAATCATTACAACACCGATGGAATTTGGGGCGGTTTCTGGAACCTGGGGCAATTATGGGCTTTGGCTTATCCCGATTATTTAAGCGAATATGTACAAACCAATATCGATTTTTACAAAGAAACGGGCTGGCTTCACGATGGAGTTGCGGCCGGAGCTTTTACCAACGGTGTTCAAACCAATTTTCAGGGTTTGTTAATGGCCGCTGCATACAATTGCGGCATACGCGATTTCGACCTGAAAACCGGATATAAAGCAGCTTTAAAAAATGAAGTAGAATTCCGTGGCAGAAACCTTGGAAACGGGAAATACGATTTGGGCTATTTTACAAAACTCGGTTACGTTCCTTACCAGGACACTGTAATTTCAAATGGTTGGGTTTTTAATTTTGGTGCATCACACACACTCGAATATGCGTTTAGTTCGTTTGCTGTGGCGCAAATGGCCAAAGATTTAGGCTCACCGAAGGAGTATCGGCAACTCATAAATCAAGCGAATTACTGGCAGAACCTGTTTGATCCTGTCAGCAGGTTTATTCGTCCGAAACTGCCGGACGGAGATTTTATTAAGGATTTTGATCCGATGAAAGGCTGGGATGGTTTCCAGGAAGGGAATGCCTACCAGTATTCGTGGTATGTCCCGCATGATCCTGCTGAGTTGATTAACAGAATGGGGATTGATTTATTTAACGAGCGGCTTGAAAAAACATTCACCGAAAGTCAAAAATCGCTCTTTGGAGGCGGAAAAGAAATTCATAGTTTTTCTGGAGTGGAAACATTATACAATCAGGGAAATCAACCCTGTTTGCATCAGCCGTGGTTGTTTAATTATTCGGGAAAACCCTGGTTAACGCAATACTGGACACGAACTATTTGCGACGAGTTTTATGGCACAGAACCCATGCATGGTTATGGTTTTGGACAAGACGAAGACCAGGGACAACTGGGGGCCTGGTATGTGATGGCTGCGTTGGGATTATTCGATGTTCAGGGACATGCCTCTTCAAATCCGTCGTTTCAGTTTGGTAGCCCAAGATTTAACAAAGTAACTATTCAGCTTTCGCCCGGTTCTGAAAAAAATCTGATTATAGAAACGATAAATAACTCGCCGGGAAATAAATATGTACAAGCCGTAAAATTCAACAATAATCAAATTGATAATTGCTGGATTGACAGGGCAGAACTCATTAATGGAGGAACGCTGAAAATTGAAATGGGAGCAACTCCAAATAAGAATTGGGGAGTTGGTATAACACCTCCATCTATGTCGCGTAAGTAATTTATGAAAGATTAAAGCCGAGAGTTATGTGTAAAAATTATCTGTTAACCGGTTTGTTGATTTTAGCCTTTGTTTGGAGCGGATTTGCTCAAAACGAGGAAATCCTTTTGAATTCGGGCTGGAAAGCAAAGCGGAGCAATGAGTTGACCGTGGACGGGACAGAAATTTCGTCACAGGATTTTGAATTGTTCGACTGGATGGAAGCAGTGGTTCCTGGAACGGTACTTACCACAATGCTTCATAACAATAAAGTTCCCGATCCCTTCTATGGGATGAACAATGAACTAATCCCTGATATTCATAACACCGGAGCAGGTTACTATACATTTTGGTTTCACAACCGGTTTCCGTTGCCCGATTTAAAACCCGGTCAGCAGGTCTGGTTAAAATTCAGGGGAATTAATTACACGGCAAATGTTTTTTTGAACGGTAACCGGGTAAATACCGACACGCACGAAGGAATGTTTTTGCGAGAGAAGTATTTAATTACGCCTTTTTTGAACGGGGAAAGTGGCGGGATCAACAACCTGGCCGTGATCGTTCATCCTCCCGATCCGGTGGGAGATGCGAACGGCGGGCAAGGTGGCGATGGAACAATTGCCCGGTCGGTAACACAACAATATACTGCCGGGTGGGATTGGATTTGCCCTATTCGCGATCGTAACACCGGAATATGGGATCAAGTTTCGATTGAGATTGCCGGACCGGTAGATGTGCAAAATTCATTTGTTCAGCCAAAAGTTCCGGGAAAAAGAATTCCAGCAGAAAAACAAAAACCGGCCTATCTTACCATTTCAACTGAATTGGTAAATGCTACTGAAAAGCAGCAGGGCGGAATTGTTGTGGCTAGAATAGGAGATGAAAAATGGACTTTGCCATCCACAATTCAGGCCGGAGAAACAGTAACGGTAACTTTCCCCGAAATAAAAATTGAAAATCCAAAATTGTGGTGGCCAAATGGTTTAGGAGAACAAAATCAATATAAACTGGAATTGAGTTTTGAGCAAAATAATCTGAGCTCAGATAAAGAAACCGTAAGCTTCGGTATACGCGAAACCGATACTTATTTTGATAAGGAAGTTGGTGGGCGCGTTTTTCTGGTAAACGGGCAAAAAGTATTTATAAAAGGGGGTAACTGGATTGCTTCGGATGCGATGTTGAGGCTTTTGCCTGAACGATACGAAGCCGAAGTGCGAATGCATGCCGAGATGAATATGAACATGATCAGGGTTTGGGGAGGTGCCATGCCTGAACGGCCTGAATTTTATGATGCCTGCGATAAATACGGATTGCTGGTGTGGCAGGATTTCTGGGTTTCCGGCGATTGTAACGGACGCTGGCCCGATCCCAGGAAAAAGGAGTCGCAGGCAAGGCGGCAAGCTTATCCCGACAATCATTCGTTGTTTATAACTTCGGCAATTGATCAGATAAAAATGTTGCGAAATCACCCCAGCTTGTACATGTGGTGCGGGGGTAATGAATTTCCACCTCCGGCTGATATCAACAAACAACTGGAAGAAACTATTTTTCCGAAGTACGATGGAACACGTTTTTATGTGAATGAATCAACATCTGCCAGTATTTTGCGAAATACCATTGGCGGGAATGGCGACGGGCCTTATGGGATTCAGAATCCGCTTCGCTTTTTTGTAACCCAATCGTATCCTTTTAATCCGGAATTGGGATCGGTTGGTATGCCCAATGTAGAAACCATGCGAAAAATGATGGATAAAAAAGATTTGGGTCCTCCGCGAAACGACAGGCCCAGTTTGGTTTGGCGTTACCACAAGTATATAGGATACGGGAATTACATTGAACGTATGGGAGAAATAGCAGGTATTGATGACTTTTGTAAAAAGGCACAGGTTGTGAACTACGAACAATATCGGGCTTTACAAGAGGGCTTTAACGCCGGAATGTGGGATAAATACACCGGAATGTTGGTATGGAAAAATCAAAATCCGTGGACGGCCTTACGCGGGCAGTTTTACGATGTGTTTTTAGACCAAAACGGTGGATTTTATGGTTATAAACACGGAGCAAAACCATTGCATGTTCAGCTTAATTTAAACGATTCGATGGTTTATATACAAAATCAAACTTTTATCGATGCAGATAACCTGGTGGTTGAGGCTGAGCTTATCGATTTAAAGGGAAACATTGTTGGGCAGAATCAATTTTCAATCAAAAATATAGAAGCAAATTCGTATAAAAATGCTGGGTATTTGTTTAAAAACGTAAAACCGAAGGGATTTTATTTTGTCCGTTTAATACTCAAAAACGGCAAAAATGAAATAATTGATGAAAATTTATATTGGCTCACAAATGAAGATGCCGACTGGCAAGAACTGCAAAAACTTGCCCCCGTTAAACTTCAGGTAAAATTACAGAAATCAGAAGATAAAGAATATAAGGTGGATATTAGAAATGCTACCAATTCTGTTGCATTTTTTACACGCCTTAAGATTATTGGTAACGAATCAGGAGAGCTGGCATTGCCTGTATTTTTCGACGACAATTATATTACCTTATTTCCCGGCGAGCAGAAACAAATTGACATTGATTTATCGCATTTGCCGAAAGGAATAACAACTGACAGCCTGCTGTTGGAACTTGCCCCCTGGAATGGAGAATCAGTAAAACAGAATTTTAATAAAAACTAATATTTCAATGAGAGCTACAATTATTATTTTATTTGCACTTGGTTTGGCTGCTTGCAACACTAAAACAACCCAACCTGATCTAAAAGATCAAATTAAAACCAACGAATATTTCACATTTACAAAAGAGAAAGCACTCGATATTGTAAAAACCGGGTTTAATGCCGGAGATGGTTATGGTGAAGTTTGGATTCGCGATTACAATACGTTTATCGAACTTTCGGCAGAGGTTTTCCCAACCGAAACTTTAAAGGAGAATCTGCTGGTATTTTTCAGGTTGCAGCGCGAGGATGGAAACATTATTGATGGTTTTATCCCTAGAGAAAAAGCGGTGCAAAGCGAGGGCGGCTATGAATATATTTTTACTGATTTGGAGCCTAATTATGCCGGTCATAAAAATACCGTGGAAACTGATCATGAAACTTCCCTTGTTCAAGCGGTGTTCAAATACGTTAAAAAGACAGGAGATACAGCTTTTTTGAATGAAAAGGTGGGCGATAAAACAGTTGCAGAGCGTTTGGAATGGTCAATGGATTTTCTTTTAAATCATCGTTGGAGTGAGGAATACGGATTAATATGGGGAGCAACAACAGCCGACTGGGGCGATGTTCAGCACTGTCATCCCTGGGGAGTTTATATTACCGATGAAACGAAATATTGTCTCGATATTTATGATAATGCCATGTTGCTGATTGCCCTTGAAAATATGATGGAACTGATTCCTTCAACCAAAACAAAATGGGAGCCGATTTACAAAGGTATTGCCGAAAATACCATGAAGTACCTGTGGGATGTAGAAAATCAGAAGTTTATTCCACACGTATATCTGGATGGTTCTCCTTTCCCCGATGACTTTAACGAGAACGAAATTTATTACCACGGCGGCACTGCAGTGGCCATTGAAGCCGGACTGCTTTCGAAAGAACAGATTAAAGTTTCGCTCAATAAAATGATAGAAAATGTAAAAGCTTCTGGCGCCGGATCGATTGGATTGACAATGTATCCACCTTATCCTGAAGGATCATTTGAAAACAAGGGCATGTATCCTTATGGTTATCAAAATGGAGGTGATTGGACCTGGTTTGGTGGGCGAATGATACAACAGTTAATTAAAAATGGTTTTGTTGAAGAAGCCTATGAGCAAATGTACCCCATGGTAAAACGGGTAAAAGATAACGATGGCTTTTTTGAATGGTACACCGTGAACAATGAGCCTGAAGGTTCAGGAACTTTCAGAGGTTCGGCAGGCGTGTTGTACCAGGCAATCCTGATGTTTGAGGACTATGCAAATACAAAATAAATAGTACATGAACTTCCGGTTTATCTTCTCCAGTCTTTTATATGGGCTGTTTGTGTTCTTCCTTTCTTGTTCGTCAAAAAATGAAAAACAACAGCCCAATATCTTGTTTATCATGTCCGACGACCACGCCTACCAGGCAATAAGTGCGTACAATGATAAATTGATTCATACACCAAATATTGATAAGATTGCCGAACAAGGAATAATTTACAATAAAGCATTTGTAACCAACTCAATTTGTGCTCCGAGCCGGGCCGTAATTCTCACAGGAAAATATTCGCATTTAAACGGAGTAAAAGGGAATAGTGAAGTTTTTGATGGAAGCCAGCAGACTGTTCCAAAATTATTGCAAAAGAATGGTTATCAAACTGCAATTGTGGGTAAGTGGCATTTAAAAAGTCATCCAACCGGGTTCGATTACTGGAATGTATTACCCGGACAAGGAGACTATTACAATCCTGATTTTATAAAACAGGGGAAAGACACTGTTTATCAGGGATACGTTACTGAACTCATTACAAAACTCTCTTTAGATTGGTTGAAAAAAAGAAAGAAAGATCAGCCCTTCTTTCTAATGATGCACCACAAAGCACCGCACCGAAGCTGGATGCCGGCCATTAAAAACCTGGCATTGTTTGACGATAAGGATTTTCCACTTCCAGATAATTTCTACGACAGTTACGAAGGACGAGAAGCGCTGAAAACACAAAAACTTACTGTAAAAGATCACATGGATATTCGAATGGATTTTAAAGTTCCATGCAATGATTGTGATACCTCGGATATAAACTTTTGGGCTCCGGGAGAGTACTGGCGAAGATTGGATCGACTAACTCCCGAAGAACGAAAACAATGGGAAGAATCGTATAAAAAAGAAGAAACTGAATTTTTAGAAGTTAAAGACGACGAAACGAAATACGACCAATGGAAATTCAGAAGATATATGGAAGATTATTTACGTTGTATTGCCTCAGTTGATGAAAGTGTTGGCGAAGTATTACAGTTTCTAAATGAAACCGGACTCGACGAAAATACGGTGGTTATTTACACTTCAGACCAGGGATTTTATTTGGGTGAGCATGGATTATTTGATAAACGATTTATGTACGAAGAAGCTTTGCGAACTCCTCTCATGATCAAATATCCAAAAGAAATTGATAAGGGGGCCAGCTCCGGTCTTTTGGTTCAAAATCTGGATATCGCACCAACTATTCTGGATCTTGCCCAACTTGAAAAACCTGGCGGCATGCAAGGAAAATCATTGCGAGAAACCTGGAAATCCGATTCTGTGAAATGGAGAGATGCTATCTATTATCATTTTTACGAAAAAGGATGGGGTGTTCCAATGCATTACGGAATACGGACAGATCGATATAAATTGATTCATTATTATGGCGAGGTTGATCACTGGGAGCTGTATGATTTACAGAACGACCCTGCCGAAATGAATAATCTGTATGGGAACGTCGATTACAAAGAAATTCAGCAAGAACTGCACATAAGATTAAAGGAATTACAGCAAAAATATAAGGACAGCGTTCCGGATTAAACCCGGGAATAAAATGAATCCTGATTAATAAAACAATTTCTGGTAGAAATGAGCATTAATAAAATACGTATGAAATCAAAGGCAATCATATTCTGTCTGCTAATGCTGGGAATAGCAGATATTTCATTTGCCCAGGAAAATTCCAGACAATCGCAACTCGAAGAAGTAATTGTGGTTTTTAAAACCCATTTCGATATTGGCTATACCGACTGGGCCGCAAATGTAAGTGATAAATATGCATCCGATATGGTTGAGGGAGCCCTAAAAATTATTGACCAATCGAAAGAATTACCGGGAAATGAACAATTCCGCTGGACTGTTTCGGGATGGCCAATGAAAGAAATGCTCGCCAAATCTTCACCTGAAACAAAAGCGAGAATTGAGCAAGCCGTTGAGGATGGAAATTTCAGGATTCATTCCATGCCTTTTACTTTTGAAACAGAAGCCTGCGATTTGGAATCAATGGTGCGTTCGTTGTCTTATTCAACAAAAATTCATGAAGAAGCCGGATTGGCTCTTCCCATCGATGCCAAACAAACCGATGTCCCCGGACATTCATGGATATTGCCGACATTACTAAATAATGCCGGGATAAAATTTTTACATATTGGTTGTAATCCGGCCTCAAAATCGCCGGAAGTGCCTTTGCTGTTCTGGTGGGAAGGGCCGGATAAATCAAGGGTGATGACCATGTATTTTGGCCCATATTACGGAACTTCTTCTGCACCACCTGAAAACTGGCCATATAAAACCTGGATCGCAATTGTACATACCAACGATAATACAGGAGCTCCTTCATACGCTGAGTTTAAAGAAGCTCTGGAAGAAGTTAAGAGTAAAAATCCCGGGGCAAAAATCAGGACCGGAAGTATTGGTGATTTTTATACTTCGTTGATGAAAGAAAATCCTGATTTGCCTGTTGTTAAAGGAGATATGCCCGACACCTGGATTCATGGCTACATGTCGATGCCGGGAGAAGTTAAAACAAGCAGAGCGCTTGGGAAAGATATTTTTAACCTCGAGGCATTAAATACTTTTGGTGAACTCTGGGGGATTTCTTCCAATAAAAAAACAGCGGAAATTATTGGAAATGCTACTGAAAATATTCATCTTTTCAACGAGCATACTTTTGGTTTGGCTATGAGCCACGGACACGGCGGATATTGGGCATATAACGATGAGTATGAATATTTAAGGGCAAAAGGATTTTACGAACCCATTGAATTTTCGTGGAAAGAAAAGTCACAACGTGTTGCTAATGCTGAAATGATGATAAAACCTGCCGTTCATCAAAAAATGAAAGACCTGGCAGCGGCTGTTCATGCTGAAGGCAAACGAATTGTAGTGTATAATCCGCTGCCGTGGGAACGAAGCGGACTGGTAACCATACAAACGAACCACGAAATTAAAGGAAGTCTGAAGAATTTGCAGGATAACAATATTGTATCGTTTTCAAAAAATAAAAACATCATTCAGTTTTTTGCCAATAATGTTCCTGCAATGGGGTACACAACTTTTGTTCCTGTTGAAACTGAAGTAAAAACAAGAACAGAAACTTTAAGTGCAAACGAAAAAACGGGCACCATCGAAAATGAGTTTTTCAGCATAACGATCGATAAGGAAACCGGTTCGGTAATATCTCTTATTGATAAAAAATCGGGAAAAGAAGTCGTTAGCCGGAATTCTGAATGGAACTTTGGACAATATGTTTACGAACGGTTTAGTAAGGAAATAACCGACAAATATGCCCACGACTACATTAAAGCCGGGTGGCATTGGGCTTATGCCGAATTAGGACGGATTAACCTTACTGACAAGCCCTACAAAAAATTGTCGGGCAGCCAACCAAAAATTAATTTCAGAGAAGATGAAATATCTGTTTCGGCTGTTATGCATTTCGAACCAAAGAAAGAATTAAATCAAAAGTATTCAGTTCTGTTAACCTTGTATAAAAATCAGCCTTTTGTTGAATTAATCTGGAGCATAAACGGAAAGCCGGCCGATGCATGGCCCGAGGCAGGATGGATCAGTTTTCCTTTCAATATCAATAATCCGGAGTTTCTTTTAGGAAGAACCGGCGGTATTGTAAATCCGGCAGAAGATTTTATTAAGGGGTCTAATTTCGATTATTGCTTCCTGAATTCAGGAATGGCACTTATTGATTCTGAAAATAAAGGATTCGGAATAATGTCGCCCGACGTTCCAGGAGTAAGTCTCGAACGTCCGGGACTGTGGAAATATTCAACCGATTTTGTACCCCAAAAAGGGAATGTGTTTTTTAACCTTTACAACAACCAGTGGAGCACGAATTTTACCGAATGGATTGAGGGGTCATGGAATACAAGATTTTATCTCTGGAGCATTGACAACTATGATAATGAAAAATCGGTGATAACACCGTCTGAAGAATTTCGCAATCCTCTAATGGCTGAATTTACCGAAACTGAAGCAGGTGATTTACCAACGTATAAACAAGGAATAAGTATTTCGGAGAAAGGGATTTTTATCAGTGCCTTTAAAAAAGGCGAGGCCGGGAAAGAAGACTTGATTCGGTTTTGGGAACAGGCCGGCAAAGATTCTAAATGCCAGGTTAAATTGCTTCAAAACTCAGTTTATCGCTGGGCACAGCCGGTTAATCTCAGGGGCGAAAAAGAAGGTGAAAAGACACCTGTAATAAACAATATGTTTGAATTCGATATAAAATCAAATCAACCTAAAACCTTTTTATTGATTGATTAAAAATAGTATAGTGAAAATGGAAATCAGAAAATCAAGCCAGTTTTTAATGCCGGCTCAAAAAGAAGAACAAGTTACCGGAGAATACGGATTGTACCCAACACATTCGCTTGGCGAAGGAAAAGTTAAGGTTGGATTTGAAAGTCTGGCTAAAGAAATTCAAAGCTCAAACACCATTATTATTGATGGTTATCAAGGTGTTTTGTACGAAAACCTCAAAAATAATCTTGATAAATATTTCAAGGAAAACAGTATTTCTGCCAACTGGATTAACGTTACGGAATTTTTAAAAGCGGAAGCCGAAATCGATGAATTGATAGCTCCTTTTTTAGGAGGCGACGATCCTATTTTTGGAAGAAGAACAACACTTGAACTTGCTGATTTTTTTCAGACTGAAAAATTAAAAAATGTTCGGTTAAATAAATCAGCTGATATCAACATTGTTTATGGTGTTGGCGCCAGCCTTACCGCAATTGAAGGAACTTTGGTTTATGTCGATCTTCCTAAAAATGAACTTCAGTTTCGTGCCCGGGCAAAATCGATTGTAAATATCGGTGCTTCGCAAGCCGATGAGATAAAACCTATGTACAAACGTTTTTATTTTGTCGATTGGATTGTACTGAATAAATTAAAACAACAATTATTGCCACAAATTGATGTAGTTGTGGATGAGCAGCGTCCTGACGAAATTACCTGGCTAAAAGGCGATGATTTGCGTAAAGGATTGAGTGATATCAGTCGCAATGTATTCCGTGTGCGTCCATGGTTTGAGCCCGGAGCCTGGGGTGGACAGTGGAGTACGAAAAAAATTAAAGGCTTGAACAAAAATGTGCCAAACTATGCCTGGTCGTTCGAACTGATTGTTCCTGAAAACGGACTTGCATTCGAAAGTTCAGGCAATGTGGCCGAAGTTTCGTTCGATACAGTTATGTTTCAGGAAGGCGAAAATGTGTTGGGTGAAGCTTATCCTGAATATGGTGTGGAATTCCCAATCCGTTTCGATTTCCTCGATACTTTCGATGGAGGAAATCTTTCCATCCAGTGCCACCCACACAAGGACTACACAAAAAAGCATTTCAACGAGGACTTTACTCAGGAAGAAACTTATTACATTCTGGATACAAAGGAAGATGCCGATGTTTATCTTGGTTTTCAGGACGACATTCAACCGGAAGAGTTTGAAGCAGCTTTAACCGAAAGTTTTAAACAGAAAAAGGAAGTTCAGATTGAGAAATATGTGCAAAAACACACCGCTGCAAAACACGATCTGTTTTTGATTCCTCCGGGAACGATACACGGATCAGGAATAAATAATTTGGTGCTCGAAATTAGTTCTACTCCTTATATTTTTACCTTTAAAATGTACGATTGGCTGCGTGTGGATATGGATGGTAAACCGCGTCCGATAAATATTGAGCGTGGAATGGAAAACCTCTGTTTCGACCGTAAAGGAGAATACGTTAAAGAGAAACTGATTTCGAAACCTGTTTCTCTTGAAAAAGGTGACGATTGGGAGCTGTTCCACCTGTCAACGCACGAAAAACATTTGTACGATGTTCATCGCTATCACTTTAACACTACCATTCAGGAGCAAACAAACAACAAGTGTCACGTTCTGAGCCTGGTAGAGGGATCGAGCATAATTGTTGAAACTGAAAACGGAGCAAAACAACGCTTCAATTATGCCGAAACATTTGTGATTCCTGCCGCAGCTGGCTCGTATAAAATCACGAATGAATCGGGAGGAACAGCCATGGTTGTAAAGGCATTTGTAAAATAGTAAAGGTAAATTTTGTTATGAATCGAATTGTAATTTTGTTTTTTGTGGTTTTGGCAGCTTGTACGGGCAAGGATACTGGTAACCAGGAACTGGCAAATAAGATCCTTGCCGATGAAACTTTACAAAAGGTTGACAGCATGGCACGCCAACTCATGAAAAATGGATTTTATGCAGGATCGGGCTATCAAATGGTTTGGTCGCGCGATCTCAACACGTTTATTGAAACCTCTTGCGAGGAATATGATAATGCAGTGATCCGCGAAAACCTGCTGATGTTTTTTAATTTTCAGATGGAAAACGGCGAGCTGCTGGATGGATATGTTCCGCGTGAGGCTTTTACATGGGGCGATCCGCATACTTACGAATCAGCAACAGCACCCGGTCATATCGGGTTTAAAAATACCGTTGAAACCGACCAGGAAACTTCGCTTGTGCAGGCAATTTACAAATACATTGTAAAAACCGGCGACAAGAGTATTTTGAATGAAACAGTAGCTGGCCAGACGGTTAAAGAAAGGATTAACCGTGCCATTGATTACTTATACACTGAAAGGTACTCGGAGAAATACGGTTTAATAACGGGTGCTACCACTTTTGATTGGGGCGATGTACAGGTTGAAGGCGGCGAAGTGGTTGATGTGGATGAATTAACGCACTGGTGTGTTGATGTTTATGATAATGCAATGCTGGCGATTGCCCTGAATAATCTGACGGAATTAACAGAGGATTCCAACGAAAAAAAACGTTTCGAATCTTTGCATTCAGAAATAGTGAAGAACACCCGAAAGTACTTGTGGGATACTGATAAAAGCAAGTTCATCCCGCATTTATACATCGATGGTTCCCCGTTCCCTGAAGATTTTGATGAAAACGAAATTCACTATCACGGAGGTACTGCAGTGGCTATTGAGGCCGGTATTCTGAATAAAGATGAGATAGCAACGGTGCTGGCACAGATGGTTAAAAATGTTGAACTATCCGGAGCTCCTTCAATCGGACTTACGCTTTATCCAACTTACCCCAGTGAAGTATTGGCCGAGAACATTTCGGCGCCATACGAATATCAAAATGGTGGCGACTGGACCTGGTTTGGCGGGCGCATGATTCAGCAGTTAATCGAATACGGTTTTGTGGAAGAAGCATACCAACAGGTGCAGCCAATGTTTGAGCGTGTCGTCATAAACGATGGGTTTTACGAGTGGTATAAAATAGACGGTACATCAGCTGGATCGGGCGATTTTAAAGGGTCGGCAGGTGTTTTGGCAAAATCAATTGAAATGTTTTACGATTGGGCTAATTCAAACAAATAAAATCATGAGAAAAATCTTTTTATTTATCACCATTATCGGAGTGGTTTTTAGTTCATGCAGCACTGAGAATAAAGTGATCTGGCAGGTTGGAGAAAACGATAACAGTGGAGCCGAATTTGCACTCTCTAATAATGAATATGCAGACTTTATTGAAAATGATTTTGGCTGGGAAGACAAATTCTTTTTGATTGGGACTTCTGATGAAAAAACCGACTGGCCTTACATTATTCCTGGAACCAACGACACCTGGGGAGGAACCTGGGGAACGTCGGGGTGGCGATCAAGCACACTGAATGTATTGTTTGCAATCGATAAATTACCCAAAAAAGGTGATTGGAAACTTACGGTTGACATTCTGGATTGTAATCCTGAAGATTTACCGCTTTTTAAAGTTACCGTAAATGGAAAATCATGGAAATATAAAATTCCGGTTATAAATGAAAACAGTACCATCGATGGTGATATTCCTGCTAATTCCGAGTATTTGCTCGAAATTCCGCTTGCAAATGAACTGATGCATGCCGGTGGGAACATGGTGAGCATGACTACGTTAAGAGGTTCGTGGCTGAAATTTGATCTGCTAAAACTGGAAGGTCCTGGTAATGTTCGCTTAACACAAAACAATGATGTTTACCTAAGAGACGTTGAGGTCGCTGCATACGAAATTGAAACGGAAAGCGGCACGGCTCAACCACTACTGGTTGATGTTGAACATTTGTCGGGGCAATCACAGTTAGATGTTGTTTTAGATGGGAAAACCATTTTTTCGGAAACGGTTGAAACCGGCAGATACACTTTTGAAGTTCCTATGCCTGCAGTTAAAACAACTACCAAAAGTAAATACACCGTTTCGGTTAATGGAAGAAAAATAAGCACCGGAAAGATCGAAAGAGCACCGCAAAAACTGATTACTCCGGCCCAATATGTGGATACAAAAATAGGATCGGCGCATTCGCGTTGGATGATCGCACCCGGGCCGTGGATGCCATTTAGCATGGTAAAAATGAGCCCCGATAACCAAAATAATGGTTGGCAAAGTGGCTACGATCCGATCTTTGAATCAGTAGGTTGTTTTTCGCATATCCACGAGTGGACCATGGGTGGTTTGGGAACAATGCCAACCAATGGTCCGTTGCAAACAATAGTGGGCGATCAGGATGATCCGGATGCCGGCTACCGTTCGCAGATTGACAAAACAACCGAAGAAGCGCCACTGGGCTATTACAAAGTTGATCTGACCGACTACGGTATTAAGGCCGAAGTAACCGGTACTACGCGCTGCGGTTTTCAACGCTACACTTTCCCGAAAGAAAGGGAAGGATCGCGCGTTTTGCTTGATTTGGTAATTCCCACCGAATACAGGTATAATTCGCTTGAAGCTTATTTCAAAAAAACGGGAGAGAAAACCATTGAAGGATATAGTCACCAGCTGTCTCCAAATACATGGAGCGGAGGAATTTCGCAAGAGTATATCATTCATTTTGTGGCCGAATTCGACCAGCCCATTTCCGGTTTAAGCATTTGGACAGAGGAAGGAGTTCAGGAGAATACGGAAATCTTTCAGATAAAAAATGCAAAAGATGTTGGAGCCATTGTTGATTTCGATACGAAAGAAAATAATGTTGTTCAGCTTAGAACAGGAATATCGTATGTAAATATCGAAAATGCCCGTGAAAACCTGCAAAAGGAAGTAACAAATCCGTTTGGATGGGATTTTGATGCGGTGCGCAAAAACAATGTCGATACCTGGAACGATTTGCTTCAGCGTGTAAAAATTACAACCAATAACCGCATAGAAAAAGTACGTTTCTACAACAACGTTTACCGCTCGCTTTGTAGAAATACCTTCAGCGATATAAACGGCGAGTGGATAGATGCCGATGAAAACATCCAAAAAATGGAAGACCCAACATCACCGGCACTGGGCTGCGATGCTTTTTGGAATACTTTCTGGAACCTCAACCAGTTTTGGAATTTGGTTACTCCGGAGTGGAGCAACCGCTGGGTAAATTCGCAACTGGCAATGTACGATGCCGGTGGTTGGCTGGCAAAAGGGCCTGCCGGTATGGAATACATCCCGGTAATGGTTGCCGAACACGAAATTCCGCTTATTGTTGCGGCTTACCAAATGGGTATTCGCGATTTCGATGTGGAAAAAGCATTCGAAGCAGTTACAAAAATGCAGATCACACCCGGGCAGGTTGTTGGCGGTGGCTATGCCGGAAACCGCGATCTAACTGCCTATATGAAATACAAATATGTTCCATACGATAAGGGGCGCTTTTCTAATTCGCTGGAATATTCATACGACGATTGGACCGTTTCTCAGTTTGCCAAGGCCCTGGGCAAAGAGGCTGACCACAAACGCTTTTTGGAACGTGGTTACTATTGGCGAAACATTATCGATACGGAAACAGGGTTTGCACGAATGAAGGATTCAAAAGGGGATTGGTTAGCCGATTTTGATGCCTACAAATCGGGTGCAAACAAACATTATGTTGAAGGCAATGCCTGGCAGCTTACTTTCTTTGTGCCACAGGATGTGCCGGCACTGGCAGAAGCTATTGGCAAAGATCGTTTTGTAGAGCGTCTGGACTGGGGTTTTGAGGAAAGTGATAAAACCCGTTACAACGGATTGAACGATCAATACTGGAACTATCCGGTTGTTCAGGGAAATCAGCAATCCATGCATTTTGCATTTCTGTTTAACTGGGTTGAAAAACCCTGGTTAACACAAAAATGGAGCCGGTCGATTATTGAGCGCTATTATGGCAGCGGTGTAGCAAATGCATATTTGGGCGATGAGGATCAGGGCCAAATGAGTGCCTGGTTTGTAATGGTTTCCATGGGATTATTTCAAACCGACGGAGGTTGCAGCTCCGAACCTGTTTACGAGATCGGGAGCCCGCTTTACGAGAAGATCGAAATTGATCTGGGGAGACAATTTGGACGGGGAGATAAGTTTATCATCGAAGCCAGAAACACCAGTCGTTTGAATAAATATGTTCAGTCGGCCAGATTAAATGGCAAGGATTTGAATGATTTTAAATTTCCTGCAAGCGAACTTTTAAAAGGAGGTAAACTTGAATTGGAAATGGGACCACAACCCAACAAAAAATGGGGCCTGGGGCAAAAATAAGTTAATATTTAAATAAACAGGAAATGGAATTCGTACAACAGAAAACAATTAAATACGAAACAACTATTATGAATGAATTTCATTTCTAGCCATATAAACAAATAATTATTAGAACATGAAAACAAGATTATTAGTATGGCTCCTGATGCTTGCTTGTGGAAGTGCTTATTCCCAAGCATTAGAGTTCACTGAAACTCAGTTTGTGAATGGATTTTCTCAGGCAATTTCGGGAGATGATTTTAGTTACCATTCGTCGATATCTCAGGCAAAAGAAAGCCTGATGGCAAGAGCCACGAGTGGTTTTTCGACAATAGAATGGGAAACTTCTCCGGTTCCGGCAAAAGTGGATGAGGATTATGTAACTTTTGTATGGTTGGCCGGATTAGGCTCCTCTCCGGGGAAAGCCAGGTTCGATTTATATATGAATGATAGCAAAGCATTCGAAATCTGGGCCGATGGATCTGACAGTTGGGTTCTTGACGGGAACAACAGATCAACCCTTTCTTTTCAGAAAGACATGATTGACCAGCATGGCGACCGCTTTGGATTTATGTTTTTGAAGATCCCGGCAAGTCAGGTAAAAACCGGAGAGCCACTTCGGTTAAAAGTTGTTGGCGGAAAGTTTGATTTATCATCATGGTACATGACCTTCAAATTTCAAATGAAGTCGGGTTTTGATTTTAAAGCCTATCCTGCCATTGTTGAGAAAGACGGTGTTAAAAAACAATTGGGTTACGCCAATATCATTCATTTTGGAGGACCAACCAAAGCACAGGTTTACATCAACAATAAATTGACCGCTGAACAGCAGGTGGATTTTGGCTACAACAATATGAATGTAGACCTGCCAGTAGTGAATAAATCAAAGACGGTGAATTATAGGCTTGTTATCGGCGATTTTGTTGAAAAAGGAAAAATTGTAGTAAATCCGGTTCGCGAGTGGCGCGTAAATTTTGTTCAGCATGTGCACACAGATATCGGTTATACCCGTTCGCAAACCGATATTTTAGGAGAACACCTGCGATACATCGACTATGCTCTTGATTACTGCGATCTTACCGATGATTATCCTGATGATGCCAAATTCAGATGGACATTGGAAGCCACCTGGCCGGTTAATGAATATTTACGTTCGCGTCCGGCCTCTCAAATCGAGCGTTTAAAAAAGCGTATTGAAGAGGGCCGTATTGAAATGACAGCCATGTATTTTAACTTTGATGAATTGCCTGATGAGCAAATATTGGCAGCATCACTTCAGCCCTTGAAGCGGATTTATGAGAATGGTATTGACACCAAACTGGCCATGCAGAATGATGTAAACGGTATTGGCTGGTGTTTTAGCGATTATTACCACGATTTGGGTATCAAATACCTGAATATGGGAACACATGGTCACCGGGCACTGATCTGTTTTGATAAACCAACCCTGTTCTGGTGGGAATCTCCTTCAGGCAAAAGAATGTTGGCGTATCGCGGCGAGCATTATATGACCGGGAATACGGTGTTTAAAATTCATGCTGAGGATTTTTTAAAGTTTGAAGAAGAGCTGCTTTCTTACCTGGTTCGTTTAGAGGATCTGGGGTATGAATATGATGTGATTTCGATTCAGCATTCGGGTTATCAAACCGACAATTCGCCACCTTCAATGCTTGCTTCAGAAATGATCAAACAATGGAACGACAAATACAGCTGGCCAAAACTTAAAACGGCCTCTGCTACAGAGTTCTTTGAAGAAATGGAAGCAAAACATGGCGATGAATTCCAGGTGATTCGTGGCGCATGGCCTGATTGGTGGACCGACGGTTTTGGTGCTTCTGCTCGCGAAGTGGCGGCCACCAGAACAGCTCAAACCGATATTATAGCGAATGGTGCTGGTCTCAGCATGGCAGTAATGCAGGGGTCTTCGTTACCGGAAGACATCGACAAACGTATTGAGGCCATTAACGATGCACTTTTGTTTTATACCGAGCATACTGTAGGTTATCATGCAAGTATCGCAGAACCGTTCCATAAATACACCATGGAGCAGCGTGCCATTAAAGAGTCGTATGCCTGGGAAGCAGGGAGGCGTGCAAAAATGATTGGCGAAGAGACCATGGGACTGTTGCAAAGTCATGTTCAGCGAGGAAAAGAACCCTCAATACTGGTTTATAATACATTGACCTGGGATAGAAACGGTCTTCTCAGAGTTTATATAGACCACCAGATCTTACCACGTTACAAAAGCTTTAAAATTGTTGATGGAGATGGTAAGGAAGCTTTTGCTCAGCCTGTTGAGCGTCACTCCGATGGAACGTATTGGGCCGTTTGGGTCGATGATGTCCCGGCATTTGGATATAAAAAGTACAAAATTGTAATCGACGAGACGAAACTTGCTGCGGAGTCCGTGGTTGAGCATACTCCTGTGAAAAGTATCGAAAATAAGTGGTACAAGGTTGATATTGATCAGGAAAAAGGAACAATTAAGGGCCTGTTTGATAAGGAGCTGAATAAGGAGCTGACTGATACGAAATCAGAATATCAGTTGGGCGAGTTTATTTACGAGTTATTAGGCGACCGTTCTCAAATGGAATCTTTCAAACTGGACAATTATACCCGCGAATCACTTGAAAAGGTAAGATTCGAATTATACGAGGAAGGGCCGGTTTGGAATACTGTGAGGTTTAAAGGCGATACAAAAGCAGCTAATACTGAAGGTGGATTTATATTTGAGATCAGGCTTTTTAACACTGCCAAAAGAATCGACCTGCACTATTTTATCAATAAAAAAATGGTAACAGATCCGGAAGGTATTTATATCGCTTTCCCGTTTGAAATGGAAAATGGCCAGTTGTCGTTCGATGTTCAGGGCGGAGAAGTGAGGGCCGGAATCGATCAGATTCCAGGATCCACTGCCGATTGGAATGTGGTTCAGAATTATGCTCGTTTGGGAAATGCTGACGCACAAATTCTGTTGAGCTCAAACGAAATACCTTTGATGCAGTTTGGTGGAATAAATACCGGACGATATGAGGCAGGAGCAACTCCGGAAACCAACCATATTTTCGGTTGGCCAATGAACAATTACTGGACCACCAACTTTAATGCCGAGCAACACGGTGGCATTGAATGGAACTATACAATAACAAGTACGCCTGATAATTCGGCCAAAGAAGCCGTACGTTTTGGTTGGGGTAACCGGGTTCCGTTCTTATCACGTGTATTGCCTGGGGGAGGTGATGATAAAAGTGCTCCGGCAGTGTCATTTATCGGTGGATGGCCTGAAAATGTTCTGTTGGTAAATATCTCTCCTGAAAATGAAGGTGAGTCGGCAATTATGCAACTCAGGGAGGTAAACGGCCAAACAGTTTCAGTTGATCTGAATAATCAAATTTCGGGTGAAAAAATTAAGATGGAACAGGTGAATGTTTTGGGCGAACCCATTGTAAGCGGTTCAACAGAACTAAAACCGTTCGAATTGAAATTTTTTAGAATAAGTACAAAATAAAATAAAGAAAGCGGTGGAATTTCCACCGCTTTCTCTTTGAAAGACAAACAACTAATGACCTTTTCAAACTTTGTATTTATTACTATTCAATCAACCCCTTAAGTCCTTTGGGGAATACAAAGTTGTAATTTGGCATACGTATGCTTTGGTTTGATTGTTTCGAATTGTTGAGATAAAAAAGGGATTTAACAAAATTTATAGCTCTGATAGGGAAAGCAGGGAACAAAAAAGCCACTAATGAATTAGTGGCTTTTTATGTTTCTACTCAACTTATAATGTTACAAATATTTTCTCCAGAAGTTTTTTTGTAGCGATAATACCTTCTTTTTCCGAAATTTCTGAGCCTTCATATTCAATTCCAACAAAACCTTTGTACCCTGCAGCGTCAACAATTTGCATTAACCGGAAGTAATCCATATTGGCTTCATCTCCTTTTACATCAAATACATTTGTTTTGGCACTTACACCTTTTGCATATGGCATCAATAACTCAACTCCTTTGTAACGGTCGAATTCTTCTCCGGTTTGACGGTCGATGGTAAAGTTTCCAAAATCAGGAAGTGTACCCACGCATTTATGATCCACCATTTTCATTACTCCCGATAACCATTCGCCGTTGCTCGATAACCCGCCGTGATTTTCAACGATTACATTTATTTTTTTTGTGTCGCCATATTCGCAAAGCATACGCAAACCATCGGCTGCCAGTTTTTGTTGCTCTTCGTAACTGCCACGGCTGCCTGCGTTTACACGAATAGAGTGACAACCCAGGAAAGCTGCTGCATCAATCCATTTTTTGTGGTTTTCAACCGTTTTTTTACGTTCCGTTTCTTCCGGATGGCCTACCATTCCTTCACCATCGCACATGATAAGTACATTTGTTACACCCTCGTTTTTAGTGATCTTTTTTAATTCCCCAAGGTATTTTTCGTCCTTCGCCTTGTCTTTAAAAAACTGGTTTACATATTCAACACCTTCAATACCGAGTTCGCGGGTAACCCTGGGAAAATCGAGGTTGGTCATTTCATTTGCAAACAAAGCTTTGTGAAACGACCATTCGGCCAGTGAAATTTTATAACGCGATTTTTTTTCTGCCATTCCGGCAAATGTGGGCGACACCAGCATTGTTCCTGCAGCAATTGCTGCTGTGGTTTTCAGAAAATTTCTACGATTTGTATTCATTATTAAATTGATTTAAGTTCTTACTAAATTATGACTTTTATATTCGAAAGAATATCTTTTTGCGAAATAAATAATAGCACAACAACCATTCCAAGCCCAGAATACTGAGCGAAGTCAGAAGTTTTACCATGAATTCCGGAGTGTTTAACCATCCCAAAATTCCATGCGTGAAAATGCCAATAAATTCATTAAACCATTGTGATCCAACTGTATTGGAAAACATATAGATGAATATTGAATTTGTGCCAAAAATTACAAATGGGAAAATCCATCGGTTTTTCTTTTTAATATCGATTAACCAGTAGCTAAATGCCAATACTAAAAGTGCCCATCCACCCGATGCGAGTACAAATGAAGTGGTACAAATTCGTTTAATAATTGGTGTGATTGAAGTCCAGTCGAGCACATAGCCTAAAACAAGTATTATTCCTCCCGACAAAGCCAGCAGCTTTACTTTTTCGTACTCGGTTTTTGATGATTGTAGTAATTGTCCTGCAACTACTCCCCAAATGGTATGTGCTGCAGTAGGAATTGCATTTATGGCTACCCAGCCTCCTCCATTATTTATCTTTCCCATTAAAATCAGATCCATCCAACTTCCAAAATTATGATCCTTTACAAAAGGCTGGTTGTAGCCTTCCATAGGGAAAGTGCGGTATAAAGTTTCAGTTAGAAGTAAAAGGCCTATGGAAACAATTACCTGAACCGACCATTTGTAGCGCATTAAAAAATAGGCGACGAGGATAGTAACGGAAAGCTGTGAGAGTACGTTCCAAAGCTCCCAAACCAGTTGTTTACGGTAACCACAGTGTAAGCCAACGCCAAATGCCAAAAGAATAAAACAGCGTTGAATAATGTGTTTGGTTATGGTGTTTTTTGAGTCGCCGCTTTTTAAACGTTTGGCATACGAAAAAGGCATGGCAACTCCAACAATAAACATAAAAAACGGTTGCACCAAATCCCAAAAACGCAGCCCATTCCATTGATGGTGATGAAACTGTTGGAAGAAGGTTTCAAATACAGTTCCGGCAATCGGATCCTGTACCAATACCGACCATAGTCGTGTTCCTTCTGCAACCAATAAAAACATAGTTATTCCGCGGAAAAAATCGAGAGAAAGCAAACGTTCTTTAGGAAATTCTGATTTAGGTTTTTCTTTCATACATATTGAATTAGGTTTAAACAAAAATAACAATAATACTTACTCTACAATGAAATAAACATGTGTTTTAAATTTCCTTGATTGTCGCTGTAATTTTCTGTAATTTCAAATCAAAATCTAAAATCGAACATTATGGATGAAAAGTACCAGGAGTATCTTGATTTAGCTTATGGCTTTGTAGTGGAAAACGGATTAAAAGTTATTGCGGCCATAATTGTACTGATTGTTGAACGAAACCTAAAGGTAGCTAAAGTGCTCAGTCTCCAGTACCTTTAGGGTGAGTAATTATAAAATTCGTTATTATGAAAAAAAAGCACCACGTTAATTGAGCAAGCCTGTTTTTCACTCC
>JAPOHD010000058.1 GCA_026671195.1 Draconibacterium aestuarii
AGACGACTTCAGTGGGTCAGCCGACCATGACATTTATCGTCACTGGTCGATTCCACCATCTTAATCACAGCATGCAATGAACTTTTATTGCCGATTCATCGCTTCTCGGCACACCATGTTGTCGGGGCGGATTACGGAGAGCGTTCCTGTCCGAAGGACACGGAACTGCGATGCGGGAATCCGCAGTTGGCGTACCACCGAACCCTGCCCTGCAATATGTACTGTGTTGTGTGTTCGCTTTTTTATCAATAAATTTTTTATCCATCTATTGAGTATTAACCAGGAAAACTATTACTCAGCTAATTGTCATTCTTTTTCAGTTTTTATCAAAACTTTGTAGCTGCAACGTTATATTATTTATTTGCAAAATGAATCCGAAATATACTTTATAAATTCAGGTGTAACAGAACGCCAGTAGCTCCAATCATGTGCTCCATTTTGAATCCTAAATTCATGATTTATATTTTTCCTTTTCAGTACTGTATGTAACATTACATTATTTGGTGATAAGTGGTCATCATCACCACAACTGATGTACAATCTTATACTACTTTCTGTATCATCTGGTAAATTTTCATAATAAGCGAAAACATCATAAGGTTTATACCAATCCATCAATTTCCTTTCACTAACATTTGGATATCTTTTTCTCAAATAATCATAATCATATTTTCTTACAGCACCAGCCAATGCACAGGCAACAGAAAATTTTTCAGGTTGGTGTTGGATATATTGCACAACAGCTGCTCCACCTAAAGAAGCACCTGCCAAAGCCCTGCTATCTCTTTCTGTTCTGCAACGATAATTTTTTTCTATGTAGGGTATAAATTCTTCAAAAAAGAAATCTTCAAAATTAAAATCACCTTCGGGATCATTCCAATAACTGATTCTTTTTGTTTCAAAGTTGGCATCTGGTGTTACGACTATCATTGGTGTAATTTCACCACTTTCAATGGCTTTATCCAAATATTGTTTTAATCCTCCATAATAGCACCATGATTGCTGATTTGGAATCGTATTTGACGGACCTGCCGGATGCAATAGGTAAAGGACCGGATAAGTAAGTTCAGACGACTCATAACCTTCTGGCAGATAAATTGAATACTTACGTTCCATTTTTAAAATATTGCTTTGAAGTGTTTTCGAATCGAACACTTTACTTTGGTTTTGTGCTTGTGTGGTAAGTATTAAAAAGAGAAAAGCTAGGGATAAAGTTAAAATTTTCATTTTGTTCAATTTAGGATAAATTAGGAGAAGCGTAATTTATATCATTATCATTTATTGCGAAACAACCTGGGTTGATTGTCTTGCCGCCAGTTTCCATCCTTCTTTGGTTTTTATCCAAACGTTTGTGAATCTTCTCGGCATCCAATCATCATGATTAGGAGTCATACTTCCTGGTTGTTGCAACTCTTTGCCCATTACAATTGCAATATCCTGATTGAACGTGATTTTCTCAATTATTCTTTCAACTGCCGGAAATTTATGCCCGCTTTTCATCAGTGCAACTATTTCTTTCGGTGTTACAATTTTACCGTTTGGATTGTTTACAACGTAGTTTTCAGACCAGATTTCTAATAACGAGGTTGTGTCTCCCTTATCAAGCAATTCAGTCCAATGTTTTTCTAATTGTCTGATTTTCATTTCATCGTTTAATTGCCCAAAAGCTACGCAATTTGCGACAATGAAACAGATTAAAAACAAATTTAATACTTTCATAATTCTTATATTTTGAGTCAATTTACGACTTTTTATGCATGGTTTTCCTTTTTTTAAAGTGACACACAACTAATATGTAACATCAATATTGTCGTTATTTCATTTATCTCTGTTAAAAAGTGTTTTTATTCACCCCAATGGGTAGGGAAAAAACAGCTCTTCTATTAAGTTGTAACAAATGGCATTAAACGGGTTTTTGAAGTACGGCACGGTTTTCTGATTTTATGTTTGTACAGTAAACGGTTTTTAATTTTGGTCGCTTAAATATAACATAAAATAGTTGGAAGTCAAATGCTGAAATGATTAACTTCCGGCAGCTTTACACCGCACCCCCCAACCGTTCGCCTGCTGATTATACCTTGTAAAATAGCGTCAGCAGGTGAATCGTCCGCAAAAAACCGTCAGTTTTCATTTTCCGCAGCCGCGAGATCAAAAAAAACCATCAATTTTCATCACGACAGCCGTCGACAACAAAAAAAACCGTCAGTTTTCATCACGACAGTCGTCGACAACAAAAAAAACCATCAATTTTCATCACGACAGCCGTCGACAACAAAAAAAACCATCAATTTTCATCACGACAGCCGTCGACAACAAAAAAAACCATCAATTTTCATCACGACAGCCGTCGACAACATAAAAAACCGTCAGTTTTCATTTCGACAGCCGTCGACACCCAAAAAAATCATCAGTTTTCACCCCGACAGCCGTCGCGATCAAAAAAAACATAGGGGTAGCTGTTATCGGTTGGGTTTAACTCTTGTTTAAATCTTTAACCAGCTCTCTGCAAACATTCCTCGTTTTGCAGGGTTGTATTACTTTTGAACACAAATAAATAAAACATGGGAATTACAGTTCATCCGGAGGCAAAAGCCTTGATATTTGATTTAGACGGAACTTTGTCGGATTCGCTTCCGGTACACATAAAAACCTGGAACATGGTTGGAGAAAAGTACGGTTTTGATTTTGATCCACAGATTATTTTCGAAATGACCGGTATGCCCACCATTGAATTTGCCCGACGTATTATTCGCCAATACAATGTTTCGGAAACCCCCGAAAACCTTGTTAAAATGAAACAACAATCGTTTTGGGATTTTGCACATTTATTAATACCGGTTGTAAAAGTTACAGCCATTGTTGAAAAATACCACGGAAAACTACCCATGTCGGTTGGAACCGGTGCAAGCCGAAAAAGCGCCGAAGTACAGTTAAAAGCCCTGGGGCTGACCGATTATTTTGACACAATAATTTCGGCCGACGACGTTACCAACCATAAACCCGAACCCGACACCTTTTTAGAATGTGCACGATTAATGGGTGTAGCGCCCGAATTTTGCCAGGTTTTTGAAGATGGAGATCTTGGAATTACTGCTGCAAAAACTGCCGGAATGTTTGTTACCGATATTCGTCCACATATTAAATACGGCGAATGGGCACTTTCCTAATTGCTGTTAAAACCGTATTACCCCTTTTTCTGGTTATTGGCATCGGAACACTATTTTCGCGTACCAAAGCCAGTAATGCCAATTGGATTGAAGTGCTTAACAAATACGCACTTTACATCGGGTTTCCGGCATTGGTTATTGCGTCGTTAATGCATTTAGAGGTTGGCGAACAATCGTATTCGAAACTGATTCTGTTCACTTCGGGCTACATTGTTTTTTGCATATTGCTGGCTTTCCCGGTTGCAAAAGCATTTCGGTTTTCGTCGAAAATGCGCAGAACATTATTTCTGATCCTGCCTTTCGGGAATATTGCCTACCTGGGATTACCGGTGTTACAAAATACCTTTGGCGATGAAATACTTCCGGTAGCAGCCATTGTTTCAGCCCTTTATATTTTTTGGCTGCTAACCCTTGCCATGATACTGGTTGAAGTGTACGGCGATGACAAACTGCATCCCCGCAAACTGGTTGTAAGCCTCGCCCAAAACCCGCTGTTAATTTCTGTTATTGTTGGATTAGCCATCGTATTTTTCAACATTAAACTACCCGAAGTTGCCCAACAAACCATTCAGCTTTTTTCTGATTCGGTAACCCCGGTTGTACTTTTTGCGCTGGGCATGTTTCTGGGTATGCAAAAAATCGGGAAGCTGCGCGAATGGCTCGGGGTTTTTGCCTTTGTTGTGGTTACCATGTTGGTACTTCCGTTTGTTTTTTATCAGTTTTTAAAAGGAGCGAACTTCGACACACAGTTGTTAAAAGCATCGGTTATTGATGCAGCCATGCCCATGGGATTAACGCCCTACGCACTTTCGTTACAGTACAAGCTGGAAACTACTTTGGCTGCCCGTATTGTAGTTTTGGGTACCCTGCTCTCCATTTTTATTATTCCGCTTTGGATGGTTTGGTTGGGGTAATTCAATCCATATTCCACTATTATTTTTGCCCACAGATAAAAAACACTTTTCCCTTTGAAACGTGATTGGTTACATTTTTTACCTTTTTTGGCAATTTCAATCTTTTTTGTAACTTCCTCACAATTCAGGACACCAGCTAACTTTACTTAAACAACTACATATGAAAGGATATTTAAGCGTACTCGCACTACTAATCCTGCTGATGGGATGTAGCGAAATAGATCAAAACAACTGTACGATAGAAGACCTGGTAGTGAGTATGGAGGAATGTATATCAGACAGTACATTTCTGATAAAAATCGATCATGTAAATGAAAATACAGAAATTAATAGCATAACAGTTTTTAATGGCGATAATCCTCTGGCAGAATTCAGCCTCGATGATTTACCCCGGGAAATTGAAGTAATCAGGGAATCAGAAAAAGATTCAAGCAGCTATTCGATTTGTGTAACTGAACATCCAAATTGTTGCAAAAAATTTAAATTCCAGACTCCTGATTGCTCCGATATGGCATGTGCCATTGGCGAGCTCACCCTTGATCCGGGAGAATGCACCGGCGATAACACCTACAACCTGTATCTGAATTTTGCATACGAAAATGCAGGGAACGAATTCATCAATGTACTTGGCCGCGAGGATAAACTAATTGGTACCTACAAACTGGCCGACCTGCCCCTTACCATCGAAAACTTCGAGGCAAGCGGAAACGATTACGATTTTATTAAGGTGTGTATAAACGATCAACCCGATTGTTGTAAAGTAGCAGAATTTTTGGCTCCTGTTTGTGCTGCGGAATGTGCCATTACCGAACTCTTGGTTGATCGCGGAGAATGCACCGGTAACAACACCTACAACCTGCATCTGAATTTTGCATTCGAAAATGCAGGAAACGAATTCTTCAATGTATTTGGCCGCGAGGATAAACTAATTGGCACCTACAAACTGGCCGACCTGCCCCTTACCATCGAAAACTTCGAGGCAAGCGGAAACGATTACGATTTTATTAAGGTGTGTATAAACGATCAACCCGATTGTTGCAAAGTAGCGGAATTTTTGGCTCCAGTTTGTGCTGCTGAATGTGCCATTACCGAACTCTTGGTTGATCGCGGAGAATGCGTGAATGACAGCACCTACCGTATTACCCTGAATTTCTCGTACACAAATCCGGGTAACGATTTATTTGAAGTATTTGGAAGGGACGATAAGTACTATGGGTATTTCAATTTATCCGATTTACCGGTCACAATTAATGAATTCAGGAAAAGTGGAAACGAATTCGATCTGATGAAAGTTTGTATAAATGATACTGAAAACTGTTGTAAGTTAAAAGAAATTGAATCGCCTGACTGCGGTAATTGAAATGAACAAATCCATCAGAAATCAATAGATAATCCTTCCAGCTTGCCAATAAAAACCACCTGACTTTCGATACTGTCCAGTATTAAATCGCCTTCTATGAGTTCGAAACTGCCACCAACCCCCTGTACTATATACTCGAAAGGTTCGCCCTGAAAACACAGAATCCCTTTGGTTCTGTAGATTTTATTTTTGTAGATATCAAGGGTATAATCCAACCAGCGAAGAAATTCTGCGCGGTTGAGAGGATGTTGAAAAGTGAGTTTTTTCTTTTGAATGTGTGCATGCAATTCAGGATCAGGCATCAGATCGATTCCGTTTGCCGCCTTTAAATGCAACTGATTCAACTCGGGATTTGCCTTTCCATAGCTGATAAAAGAGATTTCAGCCAGTGGATTGATTTGTTTTAAAGCAACTTTAAAATCTTCTTTTTCAGTATCGGGCAGATTTTCTGATTTGTTCACCAAAATCGTGTCGGCAATTGCCAGTTGTTTAAGTAAAATGTCTTTTTCGGGCTGCGTCGTAAAATTCATCGCATCTACCAAACAAACCGTCCCCACATATACATACAGTTCAGCCAGATTTTCATCTTTAAAAAAAGGCTGAATAACCGGAGCCGGATCGGCAACTCCTGTTGTTTCGATTAACACGTGTTCTATGTTTGGAAAACGTTCGGCCAGTTCCTGCAAAACCAATTCGTATTCATCGGTTAGCGTACAACAAATACAACCTTGTTTTAGCTCGAACATCTGGCTGGCATCCACTCCACTTATTAACTTTGTATCTATGGCCACATCGCCAAATTCGTTTTCCACCAAGGCAAACTGTTTCCCTTTTTTCTGCTGCAGAACGTAATTGATAAATGTCGTCTTCCCGGCTCCCAGGAAGCCGGTGATTACTGTTACCGGTATTTTTGATTTTCGTTTCAAGTTATTTGTATTAGTTGTTAGTTATTGGTTGTTGGTTATTAATTATTGTTCGGCTTTCTTATCATTGCGCTCTGTGTTTAACCAAACACTCCAAAGAGGTTTAAAATTACAATTAACATGGCAAGTATTAAAACATAACGAACGTATTTTGCGCCACCTTTTACCTGAAAATGTACACCAAGCCATGCACCAGTCATGTTTCCGGCAGCCAGTATTAACCCTGCAGTAATATTTACCTGTCCGTGATAAAAGAATATTCCCAGTGAGAATACAGTATAAATTAAAACAATAAAAACTTTAACCGCATTTGCTCTTACCAGGTTGTGTCCACATCCCAGAACAAGTCCGGCAAGCAAGAAAAAACCTACCCCCATTTGAATAAATCCACCATACACTCCTATGAAAAAGAAAATTGTATACTGCAAAACAGAAGGCTTTGCATCAACTTTTCCGGCCCTTTCCTTCACCCATACTTCAGGTTTTAATACCACCACAAAAAGCAAAACCACCATTAAACCGGCAATTACTTTTTTTAGAAGCTCAACATCCATTTCAACGGCAAACAAGGCTCCTATTAAAGAACCAACTATAGCCGGAACAGCCAAACGATAATCTGTTTTTATATCCAGAACCTTCTTTTTCCTGAACGTATTAACCCCAATTACATTTTGTAAAAGTATGGCAATCCGGTTGGTTCCGTTGGCCACATTGGCCGGAAGACCGATAAACATTAACAGGGGAATTGTGAGCATTGATCCGCCACCCGCAGTAGTATTAATAAATCCGGCTGCAATCCCGGTTCCGATAAGGGCAAGTATAAAGTACCACTCCATTGATGCGTTTAAAGTTTCGAGTTTAAAGTAAAGAAAAACCCTAAAGGTTTCGAAAACCTTTAGGGTTTAATTTATCTGAATGTCAGATTCAATGTTCAAAATGCAGTTTCACCCACTTTTAACGCTGAACATTAAACTTTAAACTAATATGCAAACAATGGGAAGTCTTTCATTATTGAATGAACTTTTTCTCCAATTGATTTGATCATTTTTTCGTCGTTGATATTTGCGATTGAATCGTCAATTAACTGAACGATTACAGGCATTAAATCTTCTTTTACACCACGAGTAGTAATGGCCGGTGTACCAACACGTAATCCTGATGTTTGGAAAGGAGAACGGCTATCAAAAGGAACCATGTTTTTATTCACAGTAATCTCGGCGTTTACAATTGTGTTTTCAACCAGTTTCCCTGTAATTTCAGGATATTTTGTACGCAGGTCGATCAACATCGAGTGGTTGTCGGTTCCACCCGAAATAACTTTGTAACCCAAATCAACAAAAGCCTGTGCCATAACAGCAGCATTCTTTTTCACCTGGGCCTGGTATTCTTTGTATTCTGGCTCCAGTGCCTCACCAAAAGCAACGGCTTTTGCGGCAATAACATGCTCAAGCGGTCCACCCTGCTGTCCCGGAAAAACAGCTGAATCCAACAATGAAGACATCGTGCGAACCACACCTTTTTTGGTTGCAATTCCCCATGGATTTTCAAAGTCTTTACCCAATAAAATAATACCTCCGCGAGGTCCGCGCAATGTTTTATGCGTAGTTGAAGTTACAACGTGTGCATGCTCAAGCGGATTATCAAGCAAACCTGCTGCAATTAATCCTGCAGGGTGTGCCATATCTACCATAAACAAAGCGCCAACTTTATCGGCAATTTCGCGCATACGTTTGTAGTCCCACTCGCGGCTGTATGCCGATGCACCACCAATAATCAATTTTGGTTTGTGCTCAATGGCCAATGCTTCCATTTCATCGTAGTCCACCATTCCGGTATCTTCCTTTACTTTGTATGCCACCGGATTGTATAAAATACCCGATGAGTTTACCAGCGATCCGTGCGAAAGGTGACCTCCGTGCGATAAATCGAGACCTAAGAAAGTATCTCCTGGTTTTAATATTACACTCAACACAGCTGCATTTGCCTGCGCTCCTGAGTGTGGTTGAACATTGGCCCATTCGGCGCCATAAATTTCTTTAATACGGTCGATAGCCAACTGTTCTGTCATATCAACAAACTGACAACCACCGTAATATCTTTTCCCCGGATAGCCTTCAGCATATTTATTGGTCATTACCGAACCCATAGCTTCCATAACCTGATCACTCACAAAATTCTCAGAAGCGATCAACTCAATTCCACCCAATTGGCGTTCGTGTTCTTTTTTAATAATATCAAAAACCAAAGTGTCTCTTTTCATCTCGTAAATGGATTAAAAATTTGAAGCATCAAAGGTAATACATTTTAAAAGAGCCGTTTCTGATAAGCAAAATAAAAACTGAATATTTTTGAAGAATTAATAATACCGGTTTTCTTCTGAACACTGAATTGTAACATTGTTCTTTACAATTATACGGTTGACACAAATGCTTAATTGTGCATTATACAATATCCTTAAAAATAATTCTATTTTTGTAAGTGAATGAAAGTAAAACTTAATCGATTATGGTTGCTAAAACTATTTTGCGCATTTTTCTTATTACCGGAATTTTATTTCAGATTTCGTGCACTCAAGCAGAATTTGTATCACTTCGCGATACGATGGATCTAAGCGGAACCTGGCAGTTTTCGCTTGACTCGCTCGAAACCGGGATCAGCGAAAAGTGGTATACCGAAACCCTGAGTGAAACAGTAAAGTTACCCGGCACGCTCGACGAAAACCACAAAGGTATTCCAAATCACAATCGTGACGAGACAATGCGTTTGTCGCGCGAAAGGATGTACGAAGGTTGGGCCTGGTATCAAAAAGAAATCAACATCCACCAAAGCTGGAACAAAAAAGAAATTTTTCTATCGCTCGAACGTACAAAACCGGCAAAGATTTGGGTTGACGACCAGTTTATGGGCGAAAACTCAACCATTCTTTCATCGCAAAATTACAACCTGACCAAAGCCTTAACTCCCGGGAAACATGTGCTGACTGTTTTAGTCGACAACGGTGAAAAATCGGTTCCCGATGGCATTAAAGGTTCGCATGCCTGGACCGAACACACACAAACCAACTGGAACGGTATTATTGGAGAGATTAAACTTGAAGCCCGGTCAAAAAGTTATATCAAGGCAATAAACATCAGGCCAAATATGGATGAGAAGGAAGTGATTGTTTCCCTGAGTATTTTATATAGCGGCAACGAACCTGCTGAAACCAAATTGAATTTAAATGCAAATGCATGGAACCTGGATGTGGCACACAAAGTTCCCTCTAAATTATACACACAAAAACTAAATCCGGGCGAAAACCGGATTGTTGTAAAATATCCGCTTGGAGAAAATGTAAACTACTGGAGCGAGTTCTCCCCTGCCCTGTATAAACTTACAGCCGAATTGGAAACCCCTGAAGGGAACGACAATATTCAAAGCGATTTTGGTTTCCGCGAGTTTGCAACATCAGGAACTCAGTTTGTTATTAACGGCATTAAAACATTTTTACGTGGCGAACACAATGCCTGTGTTTTCCCACTTACAGCACATCCTCCAATGGATGTGGAGCACTGGCGCGAATTGTTCCAGATTGCCAAATCATACGGAATTAACCATTACCGTTATCATTCGTGGACACCACCGAAGGCAGCCTTTGAAGCTGCTGACATTGAAGGTATTTATATGCAACCTGAATTGCCTTTTTGGGGCGTATTTAAAGATGAAGATCCTTCGGGATTAAACGAATTTCTGCTAAATGAAGGGCAAAATATTTTAAAGGAATATGGTAATCATGCCTCTTTTGTACTATTTGCACTGGGAAATGAAATTGGCGGCAGCCTGCAACAAATGCAAAAGATGGTAAAACAGCTGCGTCCGTTGGCACCTGAAAAACTTTTTGCCTATGGTTCGAACAACTACCTCGGAACCATGGGGCAAGCCGAAGGAGAAGATTTTATGGTTACCTGCCGGATTGGTGCCGATACCGGGAACAGTTACAGTACGCACACCCGCGCTTCGTTCTCATTTGCCGATGCGTACGACGGAGGTTATATCAATGGAACATATCCAGCAACAAGTTTGAATTATGCCAATGCTATCAGTAAATGCTCGGTTCCGGTAATTGGCCACGAAATTGCCCAATACCAGATATATCCGAATTACGATGAAATGAAAAAATATACGGGTGTTTTGAAACCCTGGAATTTTGAGATTTTCAAACGCAGGATTGAAGAAAATGGAATGGGTGATCAGGCACTGGATTTTAACAAAGCATCAGGAATTGCAAGTATTTTAGCTTACCGTGCCGACGTTGAAATGGCCATAAGAACTCCCGGATTTGGAGGTTTTCAGTTGTTAGATTTACAGGATTTCCCAGGACAGGGAACCGCCCTGGTGGGTATACTAGACGCATTTATGGACAGCAAAGGATTAATAACACCCGAAGAGTTTTCTCAATTTTGTAACCGGGTGGTTCCTTTATCGGTAATGGAAAAATACTGCTGGACCAACACCGAAACCTTTAAGGCGAATATTAAAGTTGCCAATTATTCTGAAAAAGAATTAGAAAACCAACAGGTCTCCTGGCAAATTACCGACAATAAGGGAAACATAATAGGTTCAGGTGCCGATCAGAAAACTATTCCACAGGGTGAAGTATTTGATTTTAGCTTGGTAGAACTATCGCTGTCGGCGATAGGCAACGCTCAAAAACTTACACTCCACATTCAACTCAACGGAACTTCGTATCAAAACAGTTATTCATTGTGGATATACCCTGAAAATAAATCAACCAAAGTTCCGGAAACTATTTCTGTTACGAAGGAATTGGAAACAACCTTGCAAAAGCTACGGGCCGGTGAAAAAGTTCTTTTCTTTCCAGATCATAAAAAATTCGCTGATTATACGGTTGGCGGAATGTTTACCAACGATTACTGGAATTACAAAATGTTTAAAGGCATTTCGGAACGAATTAACAAACCGGTTTCTCCGGGAACCATGGGAATATTGACCAATCCTGAACATCCGCTATTTAAATCATTCCCGACAGAATTTCACAGCAACTGGCAATGGTGGCCAATCATAAAAAAGAGTCGGCCATTTATTCTCGACAATGCTCCGGTGGCATACAAACCACTGATTCAGGTGATCGATAATATTGAACGAAATCATAAACTGGGACTTGTATTTGAGTTTACGGTTGGCGAAGGAAAGCTGTTGGTTTGCATGTCGGATTTGAAAACAATTGACGATAAACCGGAAGCCCGCCAGTTTTATGCCTGTATTTTGGACTACATGCAATCGGAGAATTTCAACCCCGAAAACAGCATTACCAACCAGCAACTTAAAAGGTTATTTACTACTGCTCCCGATGAGCAAAACATAAAAACAATCGGGAATATTTCGTACGAGTAAACTACTGTGTATTGGGTTAAAGTATAAAGTCGGCAGACAGAAGAAAAAAAACAGAACTTACTATTCTTCGGTCTGTCGGCTTCTGCATGCGGTTTAAAAGTGAAATATATAGATGCCTAGGCTACAAACGTACCAAAACGTTGTTCGGGTTTATGTAGTTTTTCCCAACGCCGTTCTAAGCTGAATTACTCATAGCCTCCATCTTACAGGGTAGAACAGTCAGCTTGTTTAAGTTTGCAGAAACCAATTATACGTAAAAAGCTTAACGAAAGCTATCTTCCAGGAGGGTGTAGGCATTTGGGCCTTCGTTAAACAGTAAATCCAAAATGCTGAGATTGGGCAAAAAACCAAACTTTTCGGTGAAGACCTGTGTGTATTCCACAGGTTGAAATGCCGTGTCGGACTTTGTTTTGTTTTTGGGCGAAATTACATCGCGAAAGTTAAGAGTTCCTTCGGGTACTTCCTCAAAATCGTTTGTAAGTTTTATCATATTATTTACCTCCAGAAAATTGCAAATGGTTTCGTGTATTTGCAAATTATAGTCCAGCAGGAACTTAAATTTTTTCTCGAAAAAGGGTTGAAGTTCATCCTGATAATACTCGAAATAAGGCGACGAATTGTAAGCCGAAACAATGGTTTGCCACTGGTTGCGCTGCCAGTCCATATCGTACGAAAGTTGTACCTCTTTGATTAATGTTTTAGGGCCGCGACCTTTTACAACCGGAGCTACCAGCGAAATAAGCCCGTTGCCGCCCGAAATTGTACAACGGTTACGGTAGGTTTGTTTTGTAAAGTGTTCGAACTGTTCGATATAAACTTCGGGGTGGTGAATAAATCGGGCGTAATAATGCACCGGTGCAAAATAGGCGGTGCTGAGTAAAATCGATTCCAAAATTGTACTTATTATTTTTGCTGCAAATCTACCAAAAATAAAACGAAGGATTTTATCAATTTACGGAATGTCTTATTTGTGTATCGATTTTATTGTGTTACAATAACGCTCAACAATTTCGGGAAAATCACTAAAGGAATACCTTTCATTTTTTATGTCTTTCACCAATCCTTTGTCTTCTTTAAAAATGGTTACACAATCCTCAAAGTTATTTTCATTGAAATGGTACCATCTGTAGTCCATATGAACGAGGTAGTGAGGTATTTCTGTCATTTCTGATTCTATACCGGTATTTTGCATTTTTGTTGTAACAAAGTAATATAAGGGGTAAATGTCATCAGTCAGACGAAGTACAAAATTCCCTTTTTTTGATGGAAAAACACTGATGCGAATGTCGTCGCGACTTTCAAAGTTAACTCTTCCATTTTCTGTGTCCATGAAAAAGCCATTGATTACCCCCGGTTTGAATGATTTCTTTTTCCCTCCGGCATCTATGAATTTTACTTCGGTTTGAAGCTTTAAAATATTTTCCATTTTGATGCTGGCGGCAATGGTATCGTTGTTCAGGCTAATTATTCCACCTTCGGTGTAACCTGTTCTTTTTTGTTGAGTATTGTTCGCAAAAATAGGAATAGGGATTACAAAAATTAGTAAGAAGGCTATTGTTTTCATGGCAATATTTTTTTAGTTCGTTCTAAATTACAAATTTACTTTATCAGTATTTAAATTGTTTATATTAAATAATTTGGGAAGGTGTAAAATTTCAATTTTAAATTCAAATCTTACTATTTGTTCATTATTGTTTTTTTGTGTTTTATGTTGCACGAGATAGTACAGTTTCATATCTACTTTTTATTGAGCTCAACATAAAACAAGTACTGTAGCGTGTTTTGTTAAAATGGTCATTAAAATGTTTGGAACACAAATCGTGGCTAATAAATGGAGTAACATGAAAATCTCTGAAATCGTATTTAAGCATTAACCTGATTTGTGTACAGTTTGACTTGTCTTCGGGTTCATAATAAAAATCGGTGTAATTGGTAAATCTCAACCGATATAAAAACTTCAAACGTTTTATTGCTACATGAGCTTTTTTATTGTCTTCAAGGAATGTTATTCGGTAACAGGTTGCAAGGTCTATAACCTTAAATACTTCATATGACACTTCACATTCGGGTAGGGTTTCTTCCAACTGGTTTCTTGTTTCAAACTCAAGCTCTATTCTAATTCTGGAATCGTTATCCTGGGCCTTTAATACTGCTGCTGAGCAAGTAGCGATTAAGATCACAGAAAGTATTTTTCTCATAAGCTTGTACTTTTACTCCGATTGATAAAAAACAACAATTTCTACCGTTTGAGCATTATAGTCGATCTTGCCCAGCGTATATCTTATAATATTCAACCTTGTTTTATCTGAAAGATATACTTTTAATTCTTCTTCGTTACTAAGGTCGATGGTGTCAATTTTCTCATGCAGAGTCATCTTTTTTATTGTTCCATCGTCCAGTCTGTAGTTCAATCTTTCAAGTGTATATAATAATACAACCAGCGCAATGTTTGTAAATAAGAGTTCTGCATAACTAATTTCCTTACTCGCAAGTGCATTAATTACCGAGATACCAATAACAACAAACAAATAAGTCATTTCGCGAATGGGGATTACTTTAGTACGGTACCGAATAATACCAAATATTGCAAAAAGACCTAGTGCAAAACCTAACTCAAGCTTTACACTTTCTAATAAGAAGCAGAGAAAAAATACTACCGTACTTACGGCAAAAAAGCTAAATAGAAAATCCTTTTTTCTTCTTTTTCTATAGTATATTCCTCGAATAACGATTATTATCACCACAAGGTTGAAAACGAAACGTATTAATAGTTGTAAGAATTCCTGTATGTTTATCAGGTTAATTCCATTGATTTTAATTTCGTTTATTATTTGAAGCAAGATAAATGCTGTCATACTGTTTCCTCCATATGTAATTGGATTGTTGAGAACGATTGTACTTTTTAACGATTTTTGAGAAACTTCTTTACTATTGTTTCTCCATTTTCAAGTTTTATTCTTACCAGGTAATATCCTTGTTTTAGTTTCCCAATATTTAAGCTGCAATTATCATTATCTACAATGTCATTCATCATTAATAAACCTGAGACATTGTATACCTGTAGTTCGGTGATATTTATAACTGATTTTAAGTTTATTACATCGGTTGAAGGATTAGGCCACAATAAAATTTCTGGCGCAGTAGTATTTGATGCAATGTTTGTATAATTACATTTTCCTATCATATTTGCATCCAGCCATCTTAACCTGGTGGTGATCCATTCCTTTAATTTATCTACCTCGCCTTCATAGGTTTGGGGCTGTTCGTCAATTTCGGGTGCACCAACATTTCTGCCAAGTACATCCCATTTTTGAAAATGTTTAATCTGCGGATTTTTAACAGTGTTGTAGACCGAATCAATAATTCCGAAAATATACTCATCCGTAAGCAGATTTTCCCTTGCATCAAAATATCTGCAACTGGTCAGATCTTTAAATTCAGTATCGTAAAACAAGCGTACCATCCAGCCGGGAGACTTTACCCATGGATTACATTCGTTAATCTTGTACGACCAGCCAGAACCGTCGGTAGCTTTAAAAATATAGCATTCGTTAATATTTTTCCATGCCCAATCAAAATCCCATACCGGCCCTGCGGTTATTTTTCCGTTTTTATCTTTATAAAAGTACCGGCTTTTTTTAAAGCCATCGTTGTTACGTGAAATCTCGCTAACAATAAAATAGTCGATAAAACTGGCAACATCAATGTATTTTGAATACCCCGTTGTTGGATTGTCATATCCTACACTATATAATTTGCTTTCAAATTCTGTTACGTAATTTTCAATGTAAGCTTTCTGCTGCCAAGTCAGTTCGTCCCATTTGGGATCGTGAAATACAAAATGCACATCATAATCGGGGTGGTTAAGAGGCGAATAAGGTGAAACCCAACTGTCATAACTGTTCCAGTAGTCGATTTTAAAAATATATCCACCAGTTAATTCTTCACCAGAGTTATCTTCTTCTTTTAATTTGGCAATATCTACCCGGTTTTTGTCGCGTTTTATTTTTTCGGTGAGCAAATAAATTCCCTGGTAACTGCCATTTATAATTACATCAACAAGCTGCGCCCGCGGAGCATAGTTACCCAATGTCTGAAATAATTTATAACCCAGAATGTTTCGCATTAACGATTTGTCATTATAATTTGAAAGCAACGCCCAGTCGTTTTCTTCCGGCATTCCAAGTATAGAAACATTATTGTTTGAACCATCTGCATTTCGGGTTTCAATAGCATAAGGTTTTTGCGGATATAATTGTGAAGAACTTCCTCTTAATTCAATTCCAATATAACCGTTATATTCGTTGGCAGTATCGGTAAACTTATTAATTCCATTGGCATTGGAAATGATTTTCATGGTTGCCATAATTTTGGGCTCATCCAAAATAGTTTCTCCGTTGGTACTGATTATTACCAGAGGAAGTTCTGTGGAAAAGTCGGTTATCGTTTGACTTTTCAAAGTGTACGAACAGAGCAAAACAACTAATAGAAGAAAATAGATAAGTTTCGTTTTCATTTCAGCTTGATTTAGTTTTTTATCAATTTTACTCTGAAGATCTGACCATTTTTATTCGTTAAATTTAAAATATAAGTTCCTGACAGAAAGTGCGATATATCAAGCGAGTGCATGTCGTTTGTTTGAGTGAAACTACCTGACTTAATTAAACTTGAGGATGTGGAATAAAACCGGTATTCCCATGTTTGCATATTCGTACTACCGGGCAGAGAAATAATAAGTTTGTCTTTTGCCGGAATTGGGTAAGCTTCTATGTCATAAATTTTAATTTGATTGTTTGCTGTAACGTCAACTTGAATACAACCGGTGACATCCAACTCAGCGATACTTGTAAAAGAATTGTTGTTTTGTTCGGATAAGGATTTCAGTTTAAGGTATTTCCCACTGGTGGGAGCAAAAGTTATCGTTTTTTGCCCGGCATCTTCCGCGAATTCTCCACTTATAACCGGATTGCCCCATTGGTTTTTATCGCTCGAAATATAAATTTCGTATTCTTTTATTCTCCCATTCGAGCTATTTTGGCGAGGCAGATATTTGACATTGCTTACAAGGTATTCTTCTCCCAAATTAATTTGAATTTCGTGTGGCTGCCCAGGAGATTGATAATACCACTCGGTGTGCCAAATTGTTGCAGGATCGCCATCAAAAGCATTTATTGCACCTCCATCCTCACCACTTGTTTCTTCGCTGTCAACATAAATAAGACTCCAATTACTTTTGTCTATTTCTGCCGGATTATTACAATCGTCCACCGAAGGACAGGTACTGGCAGATACCATGGAGCTAATCGATTTTTCGTAGTTTATTCCGTTTTGAGATACTTTAACTGTTACATCATAACTCCCCGGATTTCCTAACACGACCTTTGGATTACGAATATTTTTACTGCTAATATAAGCTGGTTCAGGTGTAATTTCCCATTCCCAATTGGCATTGGAGTGGTTTAAAATGGAATGATCATCAAAATACAATGTATCTTCCATACAATCGTAAAATGGCTTTTCAATCCACGGATTAATTACCGGGGCGAAATCGGTTTCAGCCATTGGACTTTCCCAAACACCTGCATTCCCCGAAACCCGCAATTTGCTGTCGCGGTAAAACGGAAGTGCCAGGTTTACTGTTTTTCCTGCCGGGTAGTTAGTGTTAAATTCATTCCAGTATGGTTGTGTTTCGTAACGCAAATAAACCTTCGAGTTTGTTCCATTTTTTGACTGGGTGAACAAGTACACTAGATCCTGTTCACTTTTTGTTGGTTGAATTACCATACATTTGGTATATCCTTCCACTCCATTTGTCCAGTTTGTCCATGTATTCCCACCATTATCCGATTTGAATATCATGCCTATGTCAGCCGACCATGTTCCATTTTGAAGACATGCGTATATTCTGTTTTCATCGTATGGAGAGATAACAAAAAACAATTTTCCTTTCCAGTACGAGTCTCCTGCCGATCCATTGGTCAGTGCAGGTTTATGTGTCCAGGATTTTCCGCCATCGGGGCTTCTGTACAAACCATAATTAATAATGTCGGCATATAATACATCCGGATTTTTCTGACTTATCTGGAAATACCTGATTTTGTCAGGGAATTGAAATAACAGGTCGAAAGAGGCACCCGAATCTTTGCTTTTCCAAATTGCTTTTCCTTCACCAATAAATATAGTTCCGTAGTAGTTTGGATGGTGAACCATATTACTTCTTCGTCCACCATATTCGTCCATATTAGGAAATTTACTGAAAATGAAACGACCTTCAGCTTTTGTTTCTGCTGTTTTCGGAAGTATCCAGCCATTTCCCAGATCGTCGAAAGCAACGTGTCGGCTTTTACCTTTAATTACCCATCCGGTAGCTGATTCGGCTCCTCCCATTCGTAAGGCTTTATTGCCGTATAAATCGGAAATGGCAGTATTCCCGTTATGGTAGCGACCACCAACAATTATATCTTCATTCCATCCCTGATCAAAACCCCACATATCAGAACCAATTATTCCTTTTGTTTTTGAAGAATAGTTAGTTGTTTGGGAAAGATAGTCGCTCGAATAATTCATTCCTCCATCAGTTGCAACCCAGGTTTCTCCGTTATCCAGAATTTTCATATCCTGGATATCCGGATGTATGGGGAAATCTCCACCATAACCGCCAACTTTTGTGAAATTCGTTCCTCCGTCAACCGATTTCCATAGCGAACAAGTTCCCCAAAACAAGAGATTTTCGTCATCAGGAGATACCTCCAAAACCAGATCAAAGTATCCCTGCCCATTGGTAAAACCTCCAAGTCCGCCAATCGAAGAGTATTCTCCTTTCTTTTTTTCTTCCCATGAAAATATTCCATTTACTTCAGATCCTTTTAAAATGAAAGGAACATCCTCTGTTCCTTCTTTTGCCAGAAGTGTAACAAAGAGAATACCGGGATCAGCCTTCGTAACAGCCAATAATCCTCCTGAGCTTTCAGTATAACTTGTTGGAAAGTTTGTGTCGGTTACAAAATTTTCACCATCGTTAATTGATTTAAGTACCTGATATTGCCCCGAAATATTTTTACTTAATCCATAAACTGTTGATGGATTGTCGGGTTTAAATTCAATATCGTAAGTTATTTTGTTCCATTTTTGTTTCCAGGTCAGGCCGCCATCATTGCTTATGTATAAACCATTGTCTGCCGAAGCAGCTATAATATTTGAATTTTCAGGGTTAATCCGCAGTCGCGATGCATTAAATGTTTTATCCGGATGGAGGAGAGGAGTCCAGCTTTCACCTCCATCGGTAGTTTTGTGAATCTGTTTGCCGGCTGAAACAAATACAGTGTCAGAATTTTCTGGATGAATAGCTACAGCTGTTACCCCACCGCCAAATGGATAATTTAATCCAACCTGATTCCAATTTTCACCTTTGTCAATCGACTTATTTACAAAACCTGTTTCTGTTCCGCAGTATAAAATTGATGGATGATTATTTGCAGCATCGAATGAATATACATTTGCTTGCCATGGACATTGTTTGGGAAATCCACTACCATCAAGTCTGTCAGAACTCATTCCATCTTCATTTCTCCAAAAGGTTTCTTTAGGGCCTAAAAATGTCCAGTCTGAACCATTAAGCGCAGCTGATTTCTGATTTATATCTGAATTTTTTTGTAGCGAGAATTGTTTCGAACTAATTTCATCTGTATCGGGAATAATAATAGTGCCGTTTGGAGTGACATATTCACTGATTACCCTGTTCCAGATTTTATAATATCGAATAATGGCCGATTTTTCGTTAGAATTATTTTGGCGGTATGTTTTAAAATCCGCTTGTATACGCTTAAAATCAACCGGGTATTCGTATAACATCCGTTTCCATCCTGTAAAGCTATTGCTAAAGGAAGGTTTGTATGATTTATCAATACCGGGTAATTCGTCATACGGAGTATATTGAGTTTGGGGAAATGTATTCAAGGTAATACTGAGCAACAGTATTAGTGTCAAAAATGGTTTCATAGCTGTAGATTAAAGAAGACCCGCTTTAACACGGGTCCTCTTCTTTAGGTTTAATATAATGAACTAACCAAATAATACTATTCTAGTATTTGTCCGTAAACATTCAGTTCGGCAAGGAAGGTGTAATTGTTTGGTCCTTCAAGAGCAACAAACTTAAAATACCTTGCTTCCGGTAGGAATGGAAGTGGGAACAACTGTACATCATCAATTTGAGAATTGAAATCAAAAGTTCCCTGATCTGTAAAGTTGTCACCATCGTTACTAGTTAAAATCTGGAATTTAGTGTGTCCTCCACCATTCCCTTGTCTTCTGGCACAATCAATTGCTAACATTCGTACCGTTTTTTGCATATCAATTGTGAAATGGTGCGGATAATCAGGAGAAGAACTATCCCAGGCAGAATGCCAGAAAGTACTGAGTATAGCATCAAGAACAGCAACTACAGTTCCCTGGTAATCGTATTCGCTCCAGTTTGCTTCTGCCGGTTCTTGCGAAGAAAAGTCGGTAACCACCCAATCACTCCTGTCAAGTTGTGTTGCAACCTGTCCGTAAACATCCAGTTCGGCAAGAAACGCGAAGTAATTAGAACCCTGTGTGGCTTCGTATTTAATGTAACGCGCCATTGGTAAATTACTTAAATTATAAGCCATACTATCCAATGTGGCATCATAACCAAATGTTCCCTGATTTACGAAATTAACACCGTCTAAACTGGTATAAATCCTGAATTCAGTTTGGCCTCGGTTATCACCTTGACGACGGAATGTTTTGATCTTGTTAATTTTCACTACATCCTTCATGTCAACGGTAAAATAGTGAGGATAATCTGGAGATGCTCCATCCCATTGTGTATGCCAGAATGTACCTAAATCGTTGTCGATTGCGGCTGCCGCCCTTCCCTGGATAGGTGGTCCCCAATTGGCTTCAGCAGGCTCTTCAGTTGAGAAATCAATGATTTCCCAGTTGACTTTGGTTATTTTTTCACCTTCAAACTCGATGAACATCGGTAGAATTGTTGATTCAGAAGGAGATTCAAAGGTGTCTATTGCATTTTCCTCAGGAATATAAAATGACTTATAAGTCATTGTGCCTTCTGACTCCCAGCCTCTGATGATTGTCACATCTTCATCGGGAAGTACCATTTTGATAACCGGTTCACCTTCCATGTTATTGTAGGCCAGCTCAACTCCGGTATTTCCTGAGGGAGGAGTTCCCCATACAAGGGTTAATGAGTCAATCGTTCCACCACCATCAATACTTAGCAGCGGACGGTTGGTCAAAAGTGAAACATACTTTGTGTCGTAGGCTGCTCCCGAAATTTGTTCTTTTACCGAACGGTTACCGTGCTTGTCTACCGTATAAATTTTAAATATGTACGATCTTTCTTCCAAATTATTGATCTCAAACATTATAGAGTCGAGTGGTAAATTCGGAGTAATATCAACGCTTTGCGAGCCGGCACCTTCGTCCCATTCAACAATGCATTTGTTTACATTTACTGCATTTATCAGGTAGTATTTAATACCGATTCTGTTTTTCCCTGCAAACGTTTGAATTACGAGCGGTTTTGGTGCATATATTATTTCACCATCCAAATATTCTCTATGTATATCTTCCATTTTTTCGCAAGCATTAAAAAGCATTGCAATAGCAAAAATGAAAGTCAGATATATTGCTATTTTTTTCATTTTGTTACTGTTTATAATTCAACTACTTGTCCGAAAAATGTTATTTCACCAAAGTGAGAAAAACCGGTTAAACCCCATGTTTCATTCACTACAATTCTGATGTAACGAATTTCGGGATCATCAAGCGTAAATGAGAATTCATCGCCATTTTCAAAGTGTTCCTGATCCTCGTCAGCCGTTCCCCCCTGTTCGCTCGGACGAATACTTACACAGCCATTGTAATAAGGAGGAGCTGCAACTCGAAGAGGATACCAATTTTCTAAACTTCCGTCTTGAGCCGGTTCATCTTTGCTTCCCCAAACATCGAATAAGCGTAAATTACCGTGACGATAAAAGAAAGTTTGTCTTTGTTGAAGGATAAAACGACTTAAACGTGCAGTTACTCCCAGGTCAACTGTCCAGTATTGAGGCCAACCGGTACCTGCCCATGTATGATTGAAGGTGTTTGGATCACCATCATACGAAAATTCGTAACGTCCTTCCCATGCACTCCAATCCTGATCGTTATCCAAAACAATTTTGTTGAATTTATTTTTATCCAACTCTTCTTCGAACAATGGAGTTACAGTAATTGTGCTCATCTCTGAGTAGTTATCCCATCTGTCGCGAACAACCATTGCAAATTCTGTTTCAACGGGATCATATCCGCGAATAGTGAACTGCCCGTCTGTTATGGCAGAATAAACCGTTTGAACTTCGGATAATTTTCCTGTAGAATCGGTAGCAAAAATCATAAAGGCAAGAGGTGCATTGTTTTCGTTTGTCCACCGAAACTGAACACCTCCAAAATCAGGAACCATTTCGATGGTATTATTAACTGCATGCACATCGGGTAGTTCCGGATTTACTTTAACTTCCACCGGATCCGAAACATTTTCGCTACGATCAACAGCATAAAGGATTACAGACCTCTCTTCTGTGTTGCCAAAGCCTTCCACGCGTAATGAGCTAAGAAAATTTGAACTTTTTGCTTCGGCTTTTACTCCATTTGATAGCGTGTATTCGGCTTTTACATAAAGCAAGTCTTCATCGGTTGGGAGTGTATACGAAATTACTGCAGCTCCCGGAAGATTTTCAACCTGGGGATTACTAATTTTACTCGGTGGCTGAGAATCTTTAAAAAGAGGTTCGTTTTTATCTTCTTCGCAACCACTAATAAAAGTAAGCAGAGTAGCTATAGCAAATAAATATATTATTCTTTTCATTGTCTATTTCTTTAAGTGTTTTGAACTAATACTACCATCCCGGATTTTGAACAAGGTTAGGATTTTTAATAATCTCATTGTACCTAATTGGCCAGAGATAGTCTTTAAAGTCATAGGTAGAGAACGGGTCGCCCACTTGCGGGTAAACGGTTGTCACATTGTAAAAGTTTAATCCTTTTCCTCCAATGTTCCATCCTTTAATGGGTTTGTTCATGTACTTTGCAGCGTCTTTCCAACGTCGCAAATCCCAAAAGCGTTGTCCTTCAAAAGCCAACTCAATTAAACGTTCTTGTTTAATGATTTCACGCATTCCTTCTTTTGTTGCAGGTTTCGACGGATTTGAGGAGTATTTCTCCCAACTTTCAACTACACCTTCCAAACCGGCTCTTTCGCGAATCAGGTCGATGTACTCATACACATCCGCGTCAGGAGTGCTTTTCGATTCGTTTAATGCTTCGGCATATAACAAATACAAATCACCTAAACGAATAATTGGGAATGGATATTCGTAATAGGCCAACATCGTGTTTGTATTGATTGCACTATTAGGGTTTATTAATTTTTTTACAAAATAACCTGTGGCCGAAAATTCACCCTGGTTACGTTTGGTTGCCAGCTCTCCCGCACGTGTATGCACGGTATAGTATGTAGGATCGAGGAAATAAGTACCACGATCAAAAGCAATATTGGCATAAAAACGTGCTTCGCGGTCAAAATGTAATATGGCTGTTTGTTCACCCGAACGCACAAAGTCGCTTTCATCTGTTCTTGCAGTACGTAACTCGTATCGATTCTGGTAATCGTAATTCAAATCTTCTTCAATTGGCACACCATTTTTCGAGTAAAATAACTCAGCCATTCGTAAAGTAGCAGCATAAAACTGGCTTACCGGGTTTGAAGAAGTAACCTGAATTAGCAGGGGAACACACATTCTTTGATAACTTTGTGAGAAGGTAAAATTGGTCGATCCCCACAATAATTCAGGACTATTTCTTTCTGTAAAAATTGTACGAATAACACATTCTCTTTCAAGTGTATCTGAAATATCTGCTTTTGTTGTATAACTGGTAACCAATGAATGATTTGCTGCATGAGCACTTTCAATTGCCGCTTTACAAGCATCGGCTGCCATTTGCCATTTACTCTCATCGTAACTTTGATTAAATAGCGCAATTCCCCTGTTGTCTACAACCGAGGCATAATCTGTGTTCCCATTATATAGAGGGCTGGCTGCAGTAACAAGAGTTCTGGCTTTAATTGCCAGTGCAATAGGTTGAGTGATACGTCCCTGTTCCAATGTTTCCGAAATAAGTCTTTCTGGTAAATCGGGCATGGCTTCATCAATTAATTCAACAATGTAATTTACCACATCATCAACAGGATCGCGATACACTTTTACATCTTCGGTATTGGTATAGATTGGTAAATTTTCGCGAATAATTGGAATTGCACCATAAGATTTAAATAACCAGAAATGATAGTAAGCTTTTAATAGCTTAACTTCAGCTACCCATCTTTTTCTCTCTAATTCGGTAAGGTCTGATGCATTATGAATTTCTTCCAAAAAGATATTACAATCTCTTATACCCACATATAAGTTTTTACCTCGTTGGCTACCATCCCAGAAATTCAAATATGGATCATTCGCATTTTGTAAACCCCTTGCGATTAAAGCCGAACTGAAACTACTTTCAACAATTTCTTCGTTAAACCAAACTTCATCACCGGCCCCAATACCTGGATTCACCCAAGGGTCGCCAAAATTAGGCAAGTAGTTATAACAGGTGGCCAAAAAGCGTTCTGCTGATGCCCTGTCAACAAAAGCATCGTTTATAGTTGCTACGTTCTCAGGTACAACATCTAAATAATCACACGAACCTGCTGTAAAGATCAGTAACAGTGCTACTATTTTTATTTTTATATTTTTCATATCAAAATTCTTTAAAGGTTAGAATGAAACTTGTACGCCAATATTGTATACACGCTGTACCGGATATCCAAGTCCGTTTCCTCCCATTTCTGGATCCCACATTTTAAACTTGCTAATAACGAACAGGTTTGTTCCACTTAAATAGAAGCGGGCATCTTGCAGTCCAATTTTTCCAAAGAGTTTTTTAGGAAGAGTATACCCTAATTCAACTGATTTTAAGCGTAAGAAACTTCCGTTTTGCATAAACCATGTACTTGATCCAACAGTTCCCGAAGGTGGAGTTGCTGTATTGTTTGGTTCTGCCCGGTACGATAAGCGAGGCCAAATAGCGTAAATATCGCGGTTACTTTCCGACCAGTGGCTATCAGCATAAGCTTGTAACAGTGCATTGTTTTTTACATTATCAGCAAACGGATCACCATTCCAACTGTGGTTAATGAACGGTGCAGTTGCTTCTGCATCAATCCAGAAAGAAGATCTTGCAGAGCCTTGGAAAAAGAATGATAAGTCAACATTTTTGTAGCCTGCAGAAGCTCCAAAACCATAGGTAATTTCAGGTGTTGTTGGAAGACCAATTGGTACGCGGTCTAACTCGGTAATTTTATCGTCACCGTTAATATCGCGATATTTAATATCACCGCCCATTGCCTGGCTTCCCAGCTGTTGCTCCGGCGAGTTAATTACTTCCATATCATCAACAAACAATCGTTCGGCAATGTAACCCCATTGTTGCGATAAAGGTTGTCCAACTTTCGATAACCATGGAGTTGCACTGTAATCAGGTTCTTCAACTTTTTCGTATTGGCTGGTTGCATAGGTAAAATTACCACGTGCAGTAATCCAGGCACCATTTCCGAATATTTCATTGTAATCAAGAGATATGTCGATACCTTTTCCTGAGGCTTCTCCTACGTTTGCTTTTGTTTCAGCTTGTAATCCAAATGTAGAAAAGGCCAAACGGTCCATAAGAATATTTGTTCTGTATTCTTTAAATATGTCTGCCTGGATTTCCAGTTTTTCCCAAAGCCCCAACTCGATACCAAAATTGGTTTTGCGCGAAGTTTCCCAGGTAATCTGATCGTTGGCATAACGTAAAATAGAAACCCCGTTTATATCGTGTGCTCCAGTTGTTCCCCAAGCATAACCTTTATCATCATTACTTAAATCAACATTTGATAAATAAAAAAAGCGGTCGTCGTTACGTCCAATCTGGTCGTTTCCAACCAAACCATGTGTGAGTTTAAATTTCAATTTATTAATAGTTCCATTTATTCCTTGCATAAACTCTTCTTTAGAAGCATACCAAGCAATACCCGCAGATGGGAAGAATCCAAATCTTTCGTTTGCAGAAAAACGTTCGGTACCGTTATATCCAAAGTTAAATTCGGCGAAGTAGCGAGTGTCATACGAATAGGTAAAACGACCTGATAAACCCAGATTTCTGCTTGGCAAAGATGCTTGAAGAGATTCTTCACCATTTCTGTCAGTGGCATTTCCATCGAGGTACTGTCGCATAATACCTACTAACAATCCACTTACACCATGTTTATCGTTATAAGTTTTATCGTACATAATTGCACCTTCTCCATAAAATGTTGAAGAAACGGTTTTATTTCCTGCTTCATATTCCAATGCTGTACTTCCTTCGTTTGCATTCAACACTCTAATTTCGTATTGATCCGTTCTGGGATCGTAATCAGAAAGGGCATAATAGAACGGGCTGTACGAGCGAATCATATCGAAATACGCGTTTCGGGTTGTATTACCCAGGAAACGAGTACGCAATCCGTCGGTAATAAAGGCAAGGTCCTGTCTTAATTCGAACTGAGCTAACATTAGTGACTGGCTGTATTCTTTGTATCCCCTTTGTAGCTCGGCATAAGGATTAATATAGTTCCCATTACCGTAGTTGCCAAATAAAATGTGGCGTGTATTTTCGTGTGCAGCATCAGGTTCGTAAACTGCCGGAAAATAAACGGGATTTGAACGCATGATTGCTTTGTACATTTCCTGTCCGCCTTGAATTGGACCTCTGTAATCGTCGAAAGTGCCGTGTACACGAACAATGGCTTCGGTTGTATTGGTGACGTTAATGTTAATGTTCGAACGAATTAGGTAACGTTTTAAATCGATATTACTACTAAAACCGTTCGATTCATCAACGTCTAAAACACCATTGTCTTTACTGGCCGATGCAGCGATATAATAACGGGCTACTTTACCTCCACCTGACATATTTACATTTAGGCGTTGGTTCATTGTATGGTCGTTTAGTAACCGATCCTGCCAGTCGGTTTGAGGAAAAGCGTTGGTATTTCTTCCTGCAATGGTATTATCGATTTTACTTTGCGGGTAAGGTAAAAAACCGAGAGGATCTCTGGTTCTTACAGCTTCGTTATGCAGTTTCATGTATGTTATAGGATCGGCAAATGCAAGGTTTTCAGTAGGCTGAGAAATTGAGTTTTCAAAACGAATATTTACCTTCGCTTTCCCTTCTTTTCCTTCCTTGGTAGTTACCAAAATAACACCATTTGCACCGCGAGCACCATAAAGGGCAGTTGCTGTGGCATCTTTCATTATCGAGAAAGCAGCAATGTCATCGGGGTGAAGACGCGCCAAATCGTTCGAAGATAGCTCAATACCATCGATTAAGATTAGTGGGTCGGTTTTGTAGCCAAAAGTTGTAACACCGCGAATAAAGAATTCGGCATTGTCTTGTCCTGGCTCACCACTCCTCTGATAGGCAATTACTCCCGACATACGACCAGCCAATGCAGTAGTTAAGTTACTTGCCGGCACCCTTAATTCCTCCGGACGAACGGTTTCAATAGAGGCAAGTACACTTTCTTTCTTTTGCTTGGCATATGCAACCACGGTAACATCTTCAAGTTCTTCTGTTTTTTCAGTAAGCGATACATCTATGGAGGTTTGATTGTCAACATCAACAACCTGACTTTCCATTCCAATAAATGAGAAAACCAGTTTGTCACCAGACGAAGCATCAATAGTATATGTCCCGTCGTTATCGGTAATCACACCACGTGTAGTTCCAAGCACAGTAATGGTTGCTCCGGGAAGTGGGGCACCATCTTTGTCTTTAATTGTACCTCTTATTTTTTTCTCCTGCTGCTCGCTGGGTAATATTTTTTCAGCATCAAGTTCTTCGTTGGTTTTTTTACGAATAATTACTGTCTTATCATCGATTTCATAGGTAAATCCTTGAGGAACAATGTATTTGTCGAGAATGAGTTCGATGGAGGATTCATTCTCATCGATGTTGATTTTATCTAAATCTTTAAATAGATTAGATCGATACAAGAAAGTAAACTCACTTTGTTCTTCAATTTGATTCAGAACATCAATTACCGTTACATGTTTTGCCTTTACGGTTAGTTTAGCCGATTGTGAGTATATACTCGCATTTGATTGCAAAATCCCCAGCAATATGAATAGAGCTGTAAATTTCATAAATAAAATACATCTTAACCCCCCAAACTGGAGAGCCTGATTCTTCTTTTTTTTCATAAGTTTGTAAAATGTTAGTTCAACATAGTTTATTTAACTGTGTTCACGGGAAGTGTTAGTCGCGCTTCCCGTACTTTTTTTCAGGACTTCAACCTGATTAGTCTACAAAGATTATTTTATCATAGGCAGAAAATGTTATTTCGTTTGTTTTTCCTAATTGGTTTAATATAGATTGAATATTGTCGTAGCGTTTTAGGTTTCCATTAAAGGTTAGGTCTTTCGCATCCTTGTTTCTAAATTTAAAAGCAACATCATACCAGCGTCCTAATACCAGAGTAATATCTTCCAAAGTCATATTACGGAAATAAAAACGGCCATCTTTCCATGCGGTAAATTGCCTAATATCAACTTTGTGTTGTTCGAATTCTCCGGAATCTTTTTTGTAAATACTCTGATAACCTGGCTGTAATATTTGTTCAGAGGAGCTTTCACTGTTGTTCGATACTGTAACTTTACCTTCAACCAGCGTTGTGGCTATATAACTCTCGTTACCATACGATTTTAGGTTAAATGATGTACCGTATACCTTTACAGTATGATCGGCAGATGTTACAATAAACGGACGTAAAGAATCTGTTTTCACATCAAAAAAAGCTTCGCCAATCAGTTGAATATTGCGCTGTTTTTCTTCAAAAACAACCGGATAACGAAGTATCGATTCAGAATTAATTTTTACTTCAGTACCATCCGATAGAATCAGGTTATATTCTCCACCCCGCGGGACTATCAAAGTATTATATTGAATATCTTCGAAAGATTTTTTTCTTTCTCCTTTTCTATTTGTTTCATAGTTTAGTTCGCTGTTACTGTTTTTTATGATTGCCTCATCTTCCCTGATAAGCGTATCTTTTTTCGATTCCAGTTCCAGTTTCTCTCCATTATTAAGCACCAGTGTCGCTTTTTTAACACCCGGTTCAAAAAGAATGTTTTCGGCAATTACAATTTTGTTTGATTTTTGGTTGAGTAAATTATGCCCAAAGTATGTAGCAACAATTAATAAAATACTAGCAGCAATTCCTATCTTCCAAATGTTGCGTTTGGGGTGTTTGGGGGCTAAATGCATATTCCGCCATGCATGGTCAGAATTGCTGGTGTACTTATCTGTATTTATTTTCTGCTTGTGTTTTTCTTTTAATCTTTCGAAATACTGTAGATGCCGATTGTCTGCTTCAAGCCAATCAGTAAGTTCTTTCTCTTCGGAGGTAGTTAAAGAGGTATTAAAATATTTCCAGATAAGTGAATAATCTATGTCTTCCTTCATCAATAAAAAATTAATCTTCATGTGTAAGGCACATGTCAATTACAAAAGGTTTATTTTATGATGAAAAAAAATTAAAATATAAAAAAGTATGAAGTCGCCAGTTCGAGTATTTGTCGTATTGCATGACGTCCTTTATAGAGTTGAACTTTGATAGTATTTTCACTTAGAGACATTTCTTTGGCAATTTCTTTTATCGATTGTTCCTGGAAATATTTTTTATAAAAAATGCGGCACATTTGTTTTGGTAATTGCTGAAGTGATTGTTTTATACTTTCAACTATTTCACAATCATTCATCCAATCTGGTTCTGAAGTTTCCAACATGGCCTCCAGATACAATAATTGATATTTGTCCCTGATTTTTAAAGCTCGCAGCTGATTCAGGCTGCTGTTTTTTACCGCCTGATACAAATAGGCTTTAACAGATGTTTTTATTTGGATTGAATCCGAGTTTTCCCAAAAATAGATGAATACTCCCTGAACAACGTCTTCCGAAATTTTATTATCCAACAGAAACTGATTTGCAAATTTTATTAATGAATTGTAATGCTCATGAAATACTTTTTCAAAAACTATGGAGTTCCCGTTTCTTATTTCGTTAATAATCAGTTTGTCGTTATACACGTATACGCTTTATTTTAGTTAAGTTAGCTTCCTAATAACTTTGTAAAATATTAGGTTATTGGGTGGTAAGATATGAAAAAATATAATATCTACAAGAAAGAATAAAATAAGTATTTAAATCTAATCTTAAAAAAAAGGATTTTCGTAATCATCGTCGTCATCCAGTTTCATACCTTCCGGATTGTTAACTTTGTCTCGCGGTTTTGGGGCGTTTTTATGAGTTAATTCGTGCAGTTCTTTTTGTTCATTGTTGAATTTTATCATCTGTTTGTATTCACGTTTTAATTTCCAGAGTTTTGGGTAGAAATAAAAACTGGCAATTAAATATCCCAACAAAATACATGTGATAAGAACAACAACAAGCGGTGCATCTTTTATTTCCCAGAAGAAAACATTGATGGTGATGTCCATGGCATTTTGGAGGGTGAAAATCACCAACAGAACAGCGAGTATCAAAAGGATGACGATAATTGCCTGCATAGTCTGATTTTTTGTAAATATAAAAAGGATAACAGTTGCCTGCTATCCTTTTTCTGATTATTTTTTGAATGGATTGTGAGATATTACGATTTAGTGCACAGTGTTTTTCAGCTGTTTTTCTTTCATAATCTCATCTCAAATCTAATTATCGTACCTTACTAAACAGTCGTTTAAACCTGATATTGGCAGGGAAGCTTTTATCTGTATCTAACGATAACCAGATAAATTTGGCTTTTCCAACCACATGGTCTTCGGGTACAAAACCCCAGTAACGTGAGTCCGCAGAGTTATGTCGGTTATCACCCATCATCCAGTAATAATCCATTTTAAAGGTGTAACTGGTGCTTACTTCTCCATTAATTTTAATAACATCGCCATTTACTTCCAGATCGTTCTCTTCGTAAATATCAATTATTCTTTGGTAAAGCGGAAGGTTGTTTGTATTTAACTGAACAGTTGCTCCTTTAGCCGGAATTTTAATCGGACCAAAGTTATCCACGTTCCAATTAAAAGTTCCGTTCATTGGGAAAATGCCCGGATCTTTTCTCCCCGGTTCTTCCAGTATTTTTTCAACCGAAACCACATTGGGAAATCCTTCCAGTTTCTTCGCATTTTCATCGGTTAAAGGGAAGAGATACTGCTGGCTTGAATAAGCATCACGATCATTTAAGGCAATGTGCATTTTGTCCAAAGATTTCGGATTTATTGAAGTGCCGTTTGTTTTTACAATATAATTGTACTGCATTCCGTCAAATATTTCCTGTGCTTTACCATTTACATATAGTTGCCCTTTTTTCAATTCAATTTCATCTCCCGGAATTCCCACACAACGTTTAATATAGTTTTCGCGCTTGTCAACCGGGCGCGAAATTATCTCACCAAAATTACGTTTGTCACTCCAAACACGGTTTCTGCCATAGCTGTTAACGATCTGGTAATAACTTTGTGTAGGCATTCCCAAAGCTACAGTATCGCCTTCTGGAAAATGGAAAACCACTACATCGTTATTTTTAATTTTTGTGAAACCTGCCATCCGGTTGTAAGGGCGTTGTATCGCTTCTGAATACGATCTACCTCCAACCACCGGCATGGTGTTGTGCACAAACGGAAACGAAAGCGGCGTATTTGGTGTTTTCGGACCGTAAGCCGTTTTACTTACAAATAAGTAATCGCCAACCAGCATCGATTTTTCCATCGATGAGGTAGGAATAGTGTATGCTTCAATAAAAAACATACGAATAAACGAGGCAGCAATCACTGCAAAAATTATGGCATCGATCCATTCAACAACTTTAGTTTGTTTGCCATTGGGCGGGTTTTTCTTTTTCCAAAAAGCCCAGTGTACTTTTTCAGTAATGTAAATGTCGAAAATAACAGCGAGGCCAAGCAGCCACAAATAGCTTCCCATCCAAATCACCCAAAGCAAATAAAGCGTTCCAACAACTATAAATTTAAACCACTTGTTTGCTAAAATAGAACGTATCATGTAATGTTGTTTTTATATTTTTAATAAGTCTTTCATAGTTAAAATACCTTTGTTGTTGAGGCAATATTCAGCTGCCAAAACGGCTCCAAAAGCAAATCCCACACGGTTTTTGGCACTGTGGGTAATTTCAATAAAATCAATTTCCGATTCGTATTTTACGGTATGAATACCGGGAACCATTCCCACGCGCTCCGATTTAATATTCATTTCGTTTTTAGCCGGTGTTTGGTCGTTCACCCATGCATTTTTTTCCGGAAGTTTTTCCAGAATATCATCAGCCAGACTAATTGCTGTTCCACTCGGTGCATCCAGTTTTTGTGTGTGATGAACCTCAGTCATTTCCACATCGTACTCGCTGCGGGGTGCCATTAATTCAGCCAGTTTTCTATTGAGTTCGAAGAACAGGTTTACACCAACCGAAAAGTTACTTCCGTAAAAGAAAGTTCCGTCAGAATCAGCACATTTTTGGTAAACTTCATCTTTTTTGTCGAGCCAGCCTGTTGTTCCGCTTACAACCGGAACTCCTGCTTCAAAACAAATCGAGTAGTTGTTTACAGCCGACGCCGGGATTGTAAACTCAATGGCAACGTCGCATTTTTTCAGGTTTTCAACGGTTAAGTCATCCTGATTATTGATATCTATTATTAAGCCAATTTCGTGGCCACGGGAAACTGCAATCTTTTCAATTTCCTTTCCCATTCGCCCATAACCAATTAGTGCAATTTTCATTTTTCTTCTTTTTCTTCTATCAACCTGTTGGCAGATTTTAAGTTTTTAACTCATTCCGATTACAGAGGGGCTAATGATCGAATCGCTTTTAATCCGCAACTGTCTCACTACTCATATATCAGAATCTAATAATCTTTTTAAAACAAGGCACAAAGATAAAATATTACTCAAATCTAACTAGCAGTCTGTCAAACTTAAAATAAATTCGATGAATACGGATTTTATCCAGTCAAACTCTGTTCATTAAAATTAAAAGGAGATGTTATGCTTCCCCACCGAAATTCTCTATTTTTGAAACACAATTGTCGACCATGAAAAACATTAAACTTGTTGCAACCGATTTGGACGGAACGTTTTTAAAAAACGATCGGACGATTAGTGCAAAAAACCTGGAGGCTTTGCACAAACTGGGGGAGAAGGATATTATTCGGGTGGCAGCAACCGGACGTAACCTGAAAAAAGTGAGGCAGGTATTAAACCAACATACCCCATTTGATTTTGTGGTGTTTTCGTCGGGGGCTGGAGTGTTTAACTGGAAAGAGCAGAAGCACATTTACAGCCAGAATATTAAAAAGCAGTCCGTTCAAAAACTGCTGAATCATTTTATAAAAAGGGAGGTTAATTTTCATGCATTTTACCCGGTGCCGGAAAATCATAAACATTATTATTTTAGGGGAAACCAGGATTGCGAAGAATTTGAACGCTATTTTGAATACAATAAAGAACATGCAGAAGAACTGGATATTTCAACATTACCCGAAACTGAACTTTGCCAGTTTTTGGTAATTATCCGCGAAAACGAAGATCTCTTTTCTCATTTGAAAGCAGAAATTGAAAGTTTATGCCCAGAAATTCGTGTAATTCGTGCTTCATCGCCTATTACAAAAGGGTACATTTGGATTGAGGTTTTTCATCATTCGGTTTCAAAAGGAAACGGGATTCAACAAATTTGCAAGCTTACAGGAATTGAACAACATGAAACCATGGGAATAGGAAACGATTACAACGACTTTGATTTGCTGAATTTTACGGCCCATTCGTTTTTAACCGAAAATGCTCCCGATGAAATTAAGAGCCGGTTCCCAAATATACCTTCAAACGAAGATGATGCTTTTGCAGTTTCTGTTGAAAAATTATTGCTTTAATTTTTTAATTTAGCTGGCTCTATATTACAGTAAAAACAAATTTTGCCTTAGCTGCTTTATGAAAATTTATTCTCCTCTGTTTATTCTCCTCCGCGTAGTTTTTTATGGTTTGCTTCTTTTTGGCATGGCTGAAGGAATTTTTTTCGACGCGGCTCATCCCAGGGAAGGTAGCTATTTTGGCGAGATCACTTTTACCGAAATCGGGCAGGAAATTATCCTGTTTATCCTTTTCGGATTTTACCTTTTTATTGGTAGTAAATGGAAAGAGATTCAGGTTGTTTCAAATTTTATAGCTTTATTTTTTCTGATGGCTTTTATACGCGAATTTAATTTCCTGATTTCAGGATGGATTTACCCGGTTTTGGTGGTGATGGCGGTATTTAGCTATTTAATTGTGCGCGATTTTAAGAAGATAAAAGCGTCAACGCAAGTCTTTTTTAGCCAGCCGGCATCCTCGTGGTTTATGACCGGTTTTCTGATTACCATGGTTTTTAGCCGCTTGTTTGGCCGCTCAAAATTTTGGCGTTTAATGTATGGTCAGGAAAATTACCGCTACGCAAAAGCCGCTACCGAAGAGGGACTTGAGTTACTTGGTGATACTTTGATGCTCATTTCTGCGGTAGAATTTTTACTTTATTATTTATTTGAAAAACGGAAATCATAATTATGAAAGTTTGTGGGTTTACGTTTATTCGAAATGCCGAAAAGTTTGATTTTCCAATTCTGGAAGCGATAACTTCTGTGCTTCCTATTTGCGATCATTTTGTTGTTGCCGTTGGAAAATCGGACGATGGCACCCGCAAATTCATTGAAGATTTGGCGCCCAGAAAAATTACCATTGTTGATACCGTTTGGGACGAGTCGCTAAAAAATGGGGGTGTTGTTTATGCTTCGGAAACCGATAAGGCGTTTGATGCAGTTCCTGAAGGATTTGACTGGTGTTTTTACATTCAGGGCGACGAGGTGGTTCATGAAAAGTATTTGCCCGTAATAAAGGAAACCATGCGTAATCATCTTGATAAAAGAGAAGTGGAAGGCCTGCTGTTTGATTACAAACATTTTTACGGGAATTACGATTATGTGGGGGATTGCAGGCATTGGTACCGTAAAGAGATTCGAGTAATTCGTAACGATAAAAACATCCGGTCGTACCGCGATGCCCAGGGATTTAGAAAAAATAACGAGAAACTAAATGTGGTGCCCGTTGACGCTGAAATTTACCATTACGGATGGGTGCGGCATCCAAAATTTATGCAGGAAAAGGTAAATTCAGTAAAAGCATTTTACAAAGGTATTTCAGAAGAAGAAGCCAGTAAAATTGCTTCGCAAAATGAGTTTAACTATGAAGCAGAATACGATGCACTGGCAAAATTTGAAGGAACACATCCTGCAGTAATGCGCGAACGTATAAATCGTTTAAACTGGGAAGTGGATGTTGATTTGAAAAAGGTAAATATGAAGCTTAAATACCGGGTTCTCTACAAAATTGAAAAATGGTTTGGTGTGCGTTTGTTCGAATACCGGAATTATAAAGTGCTGAAATAGCCTTGTCATTTCAAACCTGAGGAACGAAGATGAAAAATCTGTTTCAATGATGAGATTTCTCCTCATTCTTCGTTGAAATGACGGTTATTTAAATAATTCTCTGGCTTCTGCCAGCTTAGCCGGTTTGCCAACATCAATCCACAAATCGGAGTTGTCGAAATAACCTTTAATCTTTTTTGTTTTTGCCAGTTCCAAATAAACCTGCACAATTGAAAACCGGTCTTCTTCGGGCATAAATTGGAATAATTCAGGCTGAATTATATGAATTCCGCTAAAAGCCATTTCCACTGCTTCTTCAAAATTATCAGGTACCGAAATAATCGTTTCGCCTGTTTTTTTATTGAGCCAACCAACCAGGTTTTTGTTCTGGTCGAATTTAAAGTAACGCTCTGTTTTGCGCTGGCGAACCACCACAGTTGCCAGTGCGCCCGATTTTAAATGTTCTTCTTTTAAAACCTTTAAATTGAGGTTGCTTAAAATATCAACGTTGTATATTAAAACCGGAGAGTTACCCGTAAAAAACGGGACTGCTTTTTTTAGCCCGCCACCGGTTTCCAGCAGCTTGTCCGATTCGTCGGAAATATGAACCGGAATTCCCCAGTCTTTACTTTCAATAAAATCAATTACCAGTTTTGAAAAGTGGTGCACATTCACCACAATCTCCTCAACACCTTCGGCTTTTAATTTTTCGATAGCACGTTGAAGCAAGGTTTTACCACCAATTTCAACCAGTGCTTTGGGTTTGCTGGCTGTTTCGTTTTGCAAACGAGTACCCAAACCGGCGGCAAATAACATTGCTTTCATTGCGTTATAGTTTTATTTGAAAAACAGATTCGCAGGTAGCTGTTCAGCACCAAACGAAAAGATTAGCGTATTCTGTCCAAACTTCTTACCAAAGCCTCGTCTTTACCAATGGCACGAATGGCCAGCCAATCGAGGATTGCCGCAACAATTGGAAGAGCAACCGGAATTTTAAAGGCAACGGTTACATCGTCGAAACTGGCGTAGGTAAAATAAAAAAACATACCAAATAAACCCAATAACAGGAGAATGGTAAAGCCCAGAACACGAATCTGAAGAATACGTTTTTTAAACAGGAAAATAGCCACTAAATGCAATACTGTTATTATTCCGATAAAAATCAGAAATGGTAATCCACTAAAAAGAAGTTCTTCTCCTTTAAATATTCCAAAAGCGTTAAAAATGTGCAGTTGATCGTTTACAATAATATCTGCAAATTTCTGTACGCACAGCGAGCCAATTAAAAGTCCCGCTACCAGCATAAATATTGTTTGAATTCTTTGAATCATTGTCTTTTTTTTTTGCAAAAATAGGGTTTCCTGATGTTTCTCAAAATCAAATTGAAAACTGTTGCAAAAAAATAGAGAAGAAAGGCTACTTTTAAAGAGAAAAAGGAAGAATCGGCTAAACAATAAAAACAAAGGGTTGTTTCTTGAATAATATTTAAAAGTTAAATAAAAATCAACGATGGATAAATTTTCGTCCGTAGGAAACCAGGAGCTTGAGGCGATAGAAGACCTTTACCAATCTTTTCTTGAAGACCCGGCCTCGGTAGATCAGAGTTGGCAACAATTTTTTGCAGGATTCGAGTTAGCACAAAAGCAGTACCCCGAAAAGCCCTCTGGCATTAAGTCGGAACATATTGATAAAGAATTTGCAATATTAAACTTAATACATGGTTATCGTCAACGTGGCCATTTGTTTACCAAAACCAATCCGGTACGTGCCCGTCGAACCTATTCGCCAACGCTTGCTATCGAGAATTTTGGATTGGCAGCAAAAGATCTGGAAACTACATTTCAGGCAGGTAACGAAATCGGTATAGGACCGGCAAAATTGAAAGATATTGTTGCGCATTTGGAAGATACCTACTGTCGTTCGGTGGGAGTTGAATACGTTTACATGCGTCACCCCGAAGTGGTTCATTGGCTTCGCGAACGTATGGAAAGTACAAAAAACTCAGAAGCCTATCCCGATGAAAAACGCAAGCATTTCTTTTACCATTTAAAGCTGGCTGTGGGATTCGAAAACTTCATTCATAAAAAATTTGTCGGGCAAAAACGTTTTTCTCTGGAAGGCGCAGAAGCTATAATACCTGCTTTGGATGCTGTTATAGAAAAAGGATCTGAGCTGGGTATGGAAGAGTTCATAATGGGTATGGCGCATCGCGGGCGATTAAATATTCTGGCCAATATTCTGGAAAAACCCTACCAAAATATTTTCAAGGAATTTTACGGTAAGGAGTACGAAGACGACATTACGCAAGGCGATGTAAAATACCATTTGGGATATGAAAATGAGGTAGTAACCGACTTTGGTAAAAAAGTGAAGTTAAAGTTATTGCCCAATCCATCGCATTTGGAAACTGTTGCTCCTATTGTGGAAGGTATGGTTCGTTCGCAAATTGAGTCGAAATACGAAAGAAACTACGATAAAGCAGCTGCCATCGTAATTCATGGCGATGCTGCCATTGCAACCCAGGGAGTTGTTTACGAAACTACTCAAATGTCGCAATTGCCGGGATATAAAACCGGGGGAACCATTCATCTGGTAATTAATAACCAGGTTGGATTTACAACACCATATACCGAAGCTCGTTCGAGTACCTATTGTACCGATGTGGCCAAGGTAACTCGTTCTCCCGTATTTCATGTAAATGGCGACGATGTGGAAGCATTGATCTGGACGGTGAAACTGGCTATGGAATTCCGTCAGAAATTTCATTCAGATGTTTTTATCGACATTTTGTGTTACCGGAAATATGGGCATAACGAAGGCGACGAGCCACGTTTTACTCAACCCATGTTGTACAAAGCCATATCAAAGCACAAAAATCCTCGCGATATTTATGCCGATAAATTGAACGGGCTGGGCATAATGACACTCGATGAGTCGCGACAAAAAGTAAAGGAGTTCGACCAGTTTTTGGAAGGAAAATTCAAGGAGTCTGAAAAAATTGAAAAACTTCAGATTCGAAAATTCTTGTTGAATGAATACAAAGATTACGAAATGCCTTCAAAGGTCGGTTTTGATGAATCTTTAGAGACAGGAGTTGATATTGATACGATTAAAACTGTTGCTGCGAAGATTAATACGCTCCCCACTGATTTACCTTTTTTCAAGAAAGTAAACCGGATAATTTCCGACCGAAAAATGATGATTCATGACGATAGATTGGATTGGGCGATGGGAGAGCTACTGGCTTACGGAACTTTATTGGCTGAAGGTCATCCGGTTCGTTTAAGCGGCCAGGATAGCGAACGCGGAACATTTGCTCACCGGCATGCAGCTTTTACTGTTGAAGGTGCCGAAATGAAGTATTTTCCGCTAAAACATATTTCAGAAAATCAGGCACGATTTAAAGTGTACAATTCACTGCTTTCGGAGTATGCTGTTCTGGGTTTTGAATATGGTTATTCATTGGCTCAGCCCAACGGGCTTACCATCTGGGAGGCACAATTTGGCGATTTCCATAATGTAGCGCAGGTAGTTATCGATCAATACATTACTTCTGCTTTCGAAAAGTGGGGGCTGATGAATGGTTTGGTATTGTACCTTCCGCATGGTTACGAAGGACAGGGACCGGAACATTCCAGCGCCCGAATTGAACGATTTTTGGAGTTGTCGGCCAATAATAATATTCAGGTAGTAATACCTACAACTCCGGCAAATATGTTTCATTTGTTACGCCGGCAGATTAAAATGAATACTCGTTTGCCTTTGGTAATTTTTACGCCCAAAAGTTTGTTGCGTCATCCGCAGGTTCAGTCAACAGTTGAGGATTTGGCCAGTGGCAGCTTTCAGGAGATAATTGACGATAAACTTGCCAACCCTGAGTTGGTTGAAAAAGTAGTGTTTACATCCGGCAGATTGTATTACGACCTGGAGAAATATAAAGTTGAGAATGGTTTAAGTAATGTAGCTGTTGTGCGGATGGAACAGATTTATCCTATTCCAAACAAACAAATCAACGAGATTTTGAAAAAATATAAAAAATCAACCGAGTTGATTTGGACACAGGATGAACCGGAAAATATGGGAGCATGGCCATTTATTAATCGAAAACTGGGTTGGTTAGGATTTAAATCAGTAACTCGTCCGGAAAGTGCAAGTCCGGCAGCCGGTTTAATGGAAAAACACAAACAAAGTCTGGATTTGATTCTGGAAACCGTTTTTAAACAAAAAGAAGTGGCGGTAGTTTAATTACATTTGAATAAGAATAAAAGGTGTGAGAATGAAGTAACTTCGGTATTCCGGCTTCTGACTTCCGGCTTTTAATCAAAAAAATATAGAATTCCGGTATAATAACTAAATAAAGGTATTCAAAGAAATAAAAAATAGCATGATACTCGAAATCAAAGTTCCCAGTCCGGGAGAATCAATAACCGAAGTTGAAATTGGCAGTTGGCTTGTTGAAGATGGTGCAGTTGTTTCCAAAGATCAGGAGATTGCAGAAGTTGAATCAGATAAAGCGACTTTAACCATTGTTGCCAGCGAAGGTGGAAAAATTACGATTAAAGCAGAAGAGGGGCAGGCAGTGCCGGTTGGCGAAGTGGTTTGTACAATTGATACCAGTGTTGCATCCGCTGCCCCGGCAGAGGTTAATCCCGAGGAAAGTATTCCTGCAAAGTCGGAACCGGCGGCAGAAATGAAAGAACCGGTTGCTACAAAGGAAGAAGTAAACGCAGCAGCTGAATTCGACAAAGTAAAAGTTACTTCGGTGGCCAAAGAGATAATGAAGGAACATGATCTTTCGATCGACGATGTAATTGCCGGACTAAAAAGATTGGGAAAAAAGGAAGTGGAGGCAGTTGTTAATGCTCCGCAAACTTTAGCCCCGTTTGTTGCTCCCAAAGAGGCCAGTCGCGACACAGACCGTCAGCGCATGTCGAGCTTACGTCGGAAATTAAGTGCACGTTTGGTTTCGGTAAAAAACGAAACAGCCATGTTGACTACGTTTAACGAAATTGACATGAGTTTTGTAATGAACCTCAGAAAACAAAACCAACAGAAGTTTATCGACAAACATGGTTTTAAACTGGGTTTTATGTCGTTTTTCACAAAAGCAGTTGCTATTGCTGCCGAAGCGCATCCAATGGTAAATGCACAAATTGATGGCGACGAGATTGTTTCTCCACAGTTTGTCGATGTTGGAATTGCCGTTTCAACTCCAAAGGGATTGATGGTACCAATTGTACGAAATGCAGAAAGTAAATCGATTCCTGAAATCGAACTGGAAATAAAAGAACTTGCAGAGAAAGCACGCACCAAAAAGATATCGGTGGAAGAATTAACCGGAGGAACCTTCACCATTACAAATGGGGGAGTATTTGGATCCCTGCTTTCAACCCCGATTATTAATCCGCCGCAATCGGCAATTTTAGGCATGCACAATATTGTTGAGCGCCCGGTTGCTGTTGATGGTGATGTGGTAATTCGGCCAATGATGTATGTAGCCTTGTCGTACGATCATCGCATTATCGACGGAAAAGATTCGGTTGGATTTTTAGTGAAAGTAAAAGAAATGATTGAAAATCCGGAACGAATGTTTACGGAGGGCAAAGATGCCGCTGAGTTGTTGTTGGGAATTTAACCTTTAAAAGAGTATTCGGATTGTAAACCAGAAGAATATGAAAAAGATGTCATCTGAAATTTAAAAACGGATGACATCTTTTAGTTTGTGGTAACATTAGTTTTGTGGAGGCATACCCGGGCCACCCGACTCTCTTTGCCCTCTTCTTGACCTCATTTCTTTCTGATAAATCTCGTATTTTTCCCACTGCTCATCCGAAAGAACTTCTTTTATTTTTTTGTTTTGTTCTTCGCGCATTTTCTGCATTTCTTCGCGCATGCCTTCAAAACCGTTACCGCTGTTTTGCATTTCTTCGCGCATTTTGGCCATGTTTTCAAAATTATCACTCATAACCTGACGGATCTCTTTTTCCTGTTTGTTGCTTAAATCCAGTGTTTCATCCATTTGTTGAATCTGGCGATCCATCATTGCTTCAGGATCGAAATTACCGGGTCCCATACCGCCTCCAGAACCAAAATTTTGTTGAGAATTTTGTTTATTAGCCTGGTTACACGATGTTACCAGCGCCACTGCAAATACCATAACTACAAATACAATTCTGTTCATTTGTTCTATTTTTTTATTTGATTTGAAATAAACTTCTGTTCCGGTTTTTTGTGCTTTACATATAAAAATTGCAGTATTAGATGTTTTTGCTTTAAAATGGTTTAACCATTTTCGAACTATTTTTTTTCAAAATTACGGCGACCTTTAAACAATAAGTGCTCCAACGGAAACAACGACCACTTCAACTCAAGAGACTACTGCTTTATATGAAGCAATAATCTCTTTGGGTGAAACAACGACAGGTTTAAGTCAAGTGATTTCAGTAGAAGATACCATTCTTAATCGAAAGAATTAGATCTTTCAAACCAACTGCTTTAATCACTTTTTTTATTTAATTAGTTTTTAGTATTCTTGTAGTTCAATACCTAAAACCAATAATAATGAAATCAAAAATTCTGGTACTGCTGCTTGCAGTTTTAATTTCGGGAATATCGTGTGCACAAAATGATGCAGAGTATAAAGAACCGCTAAATATTTTGGTTTTTAGCAAAACCTCCGGATTCAGGCATGCATCCATTTCGTCGGGATTAAAAATGCTTTACGATCAAAGTCAAAAACAAAATTGGGTAATTACTGCTACCGAAGATGAGTCGATATTACGTGATGATCTTCTTGCCAAAATAGATGTAGTTGTTTTCTTAAATCCAACCGGCGATGCCATTGGTGAAGAAGGACAGAAAGCTTTTGAAAAATTTATGAGTGGCGGTAAAAGCTTTGTAGGTATTCATGCTGCGGCCGACTGCGAATACGACTGGCCATTTTACGGGAACCTGGTGGGTGCCTATTTTCTTACCCATCCGCCGGCACAAAAGGCAACTGTAATTTTCGAAAACTACGACCACCCGGCCATGAAACCATTTGAAGGCATGGAAAGTTACACAACAGTTGACGAATGGTATTCATTCAAAGAAAATCCCCGGACAAAAGTTAATGTACTGGCTCGTTTGGACGAAAGCACCATCAAAAAATCGAATAACGACAAATGGCGTATGAACGACCACCCACTGATTTGGTGGACCGAAAAAGATGACGTTCGCGCATTTTACACCGTTTTTGGTCATACCCATGAAGCCTTCCAGGATGAACTTGTAATTGAACACATTACAAATGCTATAAACTGGGCTGGAAAAAGAATAGACTAATAATAAATAACTAGAAACGAAGGGAATTTGCAGCATAGCGAGTTCCCTTTTATTTTTTTGATATGAAATATTTAATCCTGATCCTGCTTATTCCCATTTTTGTTTGTTGTCAGAAAAGCGAAAACTCACAACTAGTAGTAATTCCTCAACCGAATAATGTTGAGATAAAAGCAGGGGTGCTAAAACTAGACAAAAATTGCACCATTAGTTTTAATAGCGCTGAATTGAAACCTTTAGCCGAGTTATTTGCAGAGCAAATTAAAGATGATATTGAACTAAAAATTACGGATGCGGAACAAGCTAAAATTCAACTCCAACTAACAGGAACACGTGATGCCGAATCATATTCTTTAGCAACCTCCAGAAAAGGAGTTACAATTTCTGCCTCAACGGAAAAAGGCATCTTTTATGGCTTACAAACCTTAAAACAGTTGTTGCTGTTTTCCCAATCGAATGAGCTCCCGTTGGTTTCTGTTCAGGATGTTCCCAGATTTGGCTGGAGAGGTTTAATGCTTGATGAGTCGCGCTGTTTTTTTGGCGTTGAGAAGGTGAAACAATTGCTTGATTTAATGGCGCTTCACAAATTAAATGTATTTCACTGGCATTTGACAGATGTTCCGGGGTGGCGCATTGAAATAAAACAATATCCGAAACTGGCAACGGTTGGAGGTATAGGAAACGATCTGGATCCCGATGCTCCAGCCCAATTTTACACACAGGAAGAAATAAAGGAAATAGTAAAATATGCTTCGGAACGCTTTATTGAAGTAATTCCGGAAATTGATATGCCCGGACATGCCAGGGCAGCTAACCGGGCCTACCCTGAATTTTCGGGCGGAGGATCACAATCGCATCCCGAGTTTACCTTTAATCCGGGTTATGAAGGAACCTATACTTATCTGACCAATATTTTACGAGAAATAACTGAACTTTTCCCTTCGAAATACATTCACCTGGGGGGCGATGAAGTGCATTTCGGAAATGAAAACTGGAACAAGGATGTGCATGTAAAACAGTTGATGAGCAACCAAAACCTCACGAATTTACGGGAAGTGGAAGCTTACTTTATTCATCGCATGGCCGATTCGATAAAAACACTCAACAGAACCGTGATTGGCTGGGATGAAATAGTTGATTTTGGACTTGATCAGGAAAATTCGGTGGTTATGTGGTGGCGACACGACAAACCCAATATTCTGCAGAATGCACTGAACAAAAACTACAAGGTTGTACTCTGCCCCCGAATTCCGCTATATTTTGATTTCGATCAGGCAGAATCGCACAAATATGGACGGAAATGGGGCGGCGCTTTTAGTCCGATGGAAATGGTTTACCAGTTCCCTCCTGATTCGCTTCCCGGTTTCAACGAAAATACAAAGCTGATAAAAGGGATTCAGGCCAATATCTGGACCGAACGAATTCAGGACAACACGCGATTGGATTTTATGACCTATCCTCGTCTTTCGGCATTGGCTGAAGCCGGTTGGACAAATAACCAATCAAAAAAACCGGATGACTTTAAACGCCGGTTAAAACCCATGCTGGAGTATTTAAACTCTATTAATATTGGTTATTACAATCCGTTTATGCCGAAAGAAACTCCTGAGCCAACAGGAAAATTTCGAGAATAGATCAAACAAAACAAGCATTTGGGAGTTTAACTTGTAAAAGTAAAACATGCATAAAGGCAAAAACTGGCAAATAAAACTTGGTATATTCCTAATGATTTTTTCGGGAGTATTTTTTGCTGCCACTTTTATTATCCCGCTTTTTGAGTTACCGACAAAAACAAAAGTGATAGCCTCAACCACAAGTTTGGTTTTAATGGAAATTGTTTTTTGGAGTGGTGGGTTATTGGTTGGAAAAGAACTTTTTACGAAATACAAAAAACAACTCGATCCGCGTAACTGGTTCAAAAAAACGGAATCGACGATTGCTACAAAAGAATAGAAATAAAACTGAAAAGGCCTCGAAAATTCGAAGCCTTTTTGTTTATAACAGGTTTTTATTCCTATAAAATTTTAAATCCTACCGAAAACATAAATGTAGTTGCTTTTCCTCTTACAAAACTCGGATCATCGTATATCATACTACCATGTTCAACACGTGCATCGAAAGTTAAAAAAAGTACATCAACACCAAGCCCGTATTGCAGGCCAATTAAATGTTCGTTAAAAAATTCATCTTCTAAATAGGCATCCAATTCCTCGGGATAATTCGCATCAGTAACAAAACTAAATACTGGTCCGGCCATCAGCCTTAAATCAAGTACTTTGCCCTTAATAACTTTGTATCCCAAAAGTAAGGGTACATCCACATTTGAATAGTCAAAATCAGAACTAAGCTCAAATATGTTACTCGATAAATTTCCGCCCTTTTTGCTATAATAGACCTCAGGTTGAAGATAAAGTTTGCCATAACCAACCCTGCCAAATGCTCCCCAATGCATCTTCACAATTGCATCAGAGTTCAAACTCACACTGTTTTCACTTAAAAAACTTCCTTCATCAATCGTTAAGTTAGAGACATTTACTCCTGCTTTTAATCCTAAATCCAAAACAAGTTGCGAGAAAGCAGTACTGGCAAATAGAAGAATAATGGCTGAGAATAGTAATCGTTTCATAAAAATTATTTTTTCTTGTTAACGCATAAATATTTTATTAAGTATAAAACCGACGTAAAAATAGTCCACTTATGTTTAACATTCATAATAAAAGACAATATATTATAAAATAAAACTTAAGGCTTTCAGGCACGATAATTGTTCAGATAAAAAAAACAATAGCCATGAAAAAAAACCTGTTTAATCTGCTATTATTTTTAATCCTGCTGCTTATTTACTCATGTTCAGCACCAAAATATTTTTACGATGAATCAAGTTACCAACGCCAAAAAGAATTACATAATTGTCGCTCGGGAAACGTATTTTGCGATATAATGACAGGTGTGGGATCGGTTGTTGCCGGTGCAGTGCTTGATGCTGAAGTTCAATTTTACCCCTCCATGCAGCAATTCAAAAAATTAAACCTTGTAAACCCAACAAATGATACAATATATGTAAACATGCTAACCGATGTATTTTGGGACAAACAGAATTATTGCGACTTTATGGATATTCGAATTCCACCTCACTTAAATTGTAAGGTTTTAGTGCCGGTAGAAGCCAACTACAATCTTTATTTTAGCAACACTCAACAAAGCGATGATGATGAGATGCTGGAAATTTTCACCAGTAATGTGAAAAGAATTGCACTTTATCCCGGTCTGACAACTTTTTCAGATACAATCCAGTAAATAGTAGTCAAACAATCTACCCCACCCCAGATTTTAATTACTTTTCATGTTGAATTCTAACTGTTGGTAAATCGTAATAGTTTTTGCGATACTCGTAGAATTACGTATTGACTTACATTCTCCTATTTCGTAAATTGTATTGCTTTTAGGTATTAGGGACAATGAAATTTCACAGGTACAACATTTGGATTGTAATAACTCTACTGTTACTTCTTGTATCGATCGTACTTATATTTCCAATGGCATCAGACAACGAAAAAATTTACCGAATCATCCTGTACTCGTCAATAGGGATTGTTGTAATTTTGATACTCTTTTTAATTTGGGCTGATATATTCATGCCCAGACAAAATAAAAAAGAAATTGCAGATTAATTCATTTTCCTCCTCACGCATAAATATTATGCCCCCACAAATTTTCTAAATTCTTTATAGTCTTTCACTATTTTAACATTTCGGGGTAATTCAGGATTTAAATTATCTACCTGCCAACCTGTAATAAATATCCTTTGTTTTTGAAACAGTCCCTTCAAATCAACCAAATAATTCTCCAGTGCATCTTTCGCCCACGAATTTATAAAAGCAGTAAATACAAAATCGATAGTTAAATGCGACTGTAATTTTTGCAAATCGTTAAAGGGAACAAATTGCCCCAGATAAATTACATTAAAACCACTTTTGTGTGCCAGATACGAATAAAAAAGAAGGCTTATTTCGTGCATCTCATTTTCAGGAAGAAAAAATAAGATCGACTGTCCACGTTTATTATTTAAACCTATTTTATCGATTTCTGCAATAATTTTTTGCCGTATTATGTGTGAAACAAAATGCTCCTGAGCAGGAAAAATGGAACCTACCTGCCAATACGTTCCAATACGTTTGAAAAGAGAAAAAAGAATAGTATAAACCATTTCCTCTAAACTATAACGTAACTGAATTTCGTTTAGGATTTTGAAAAACTCCTCGTTGTCAAAATTTACCATCGACAGCATTAAACGATCGATATAAGCGTTCTCTGAACTCTTCGATTTTGAAACTTCCAGCACTGTTTCTTTAATCTGATCTTGCCCCCATTTTGCAACCTTTGAAATTTTATGGCCACCTTTTACTAAAAACGAAACGTTTAAAATATGTCGTAAATCGTCATCGGTGTAATAACGAATATTGGTGTCGGTACGCTCCGGATGCAATAAACTGTATCGTTTCTCCCAAATTCGTATGGTGTGGGCTTTAATACCCGACAACGTTTCCAAATCTTTTATGGAGTATCCTTCTGTATTCATAGAAATAATATTTTAGAGTCACTGATAATTAGTATTGATAACACGAATCAGATATTTTTGTTTAAACTTAAAAGACTAAATGATAAACAATATTACTAATTATTGGCATAAACATTCTAGAATCATTTGCCGGAATTAAAATATTCTTCAATTAAAGCTCATCTTTTTTAGATTATTATCTCATTTTTGTATTTGTAAACATCATATAAATGAATTTCAAAAGACTACTTTCAACAATTGCAGTATCACTGTTGATTCTTTCAGCTTTTGGACAGCAAAAATATACCATTGTTATTCATGGTGGCGCAGGTCTACTATCAAAAGAAAAAATAAGTGAGGAGCGCCGTGCCGAATACAAAGCAAAGTTAAATGAGGCACTGGATGTTGGAGAGAAAATGTTAAAAAGCGGAGCTAAAGCCACCAATGTTGTTGTGGAAGTTATAAAAATAATGGAAAATTCGCCTTTGTTCAATGCCGGGAAAGGAGCGGTATTTACACACGACGGAGGAAACGAACTGGATGCATCGATAATGGAAGGAAGTACTCTAAATGCAGGAGCCATCGCAGGAGTTCGCGATATTAAAAATCCGATTGCTGCAGCTTTTGAAGTGATGAACAATTCGGAGCATGTTTTATTAAGCGGTGCAGGAGCCTCAGAATTTGCAAAAAAGCAAGGTCTTGAAATTGTTCCCAACAAATATTTCTACAACGAATCGCGTTATCAATCGTTACAACGCTTGTTAAAAAAGGAGCGCGAACGCACAAATAACGACAACACGGGGACGGTGGGTTGTGCCGTGCTCGACATCCACGGAAACCTGTGTGCCGGAACCTCAACCGGTGGAATGACCAATAAAAAATACGGTAGAATAGGTGATTCTCCCATTATTGGAGCAGGTACTTATGCCAACAATAAAACCTGCGCTGTTTCGTGCACCGGTCATGGCGAATATTACATTCGCCTTGGATTTGCCCGCGATATTTCGGCATTGATGGAATATAAAAACCTGCCAATTGCCGATGCCTGCCGGGAAGAAATCAGAAAACTTTCGGAACTAAATGGTACCGGCGGTGTTATTGGGGTTGATGCAAAAGGAAATATTGCCATGGAATTTAACACTAGCGGAATGTTCCGCGGATTTGCAAAATCGAGTGGCGAACGTGAGGTAGCAATTTTTAAAACGAATAAAATTTAATGGTGAGACGCGCCAATCGGCAGCCTCACAACTTTTAAGCTATGAAGTTTCTATACCCGACATTCTTATTTGCACTGCTGACGATTGCCATTCCAATCCTCATACACCTGTTTAGCTTTAAACGTTATAAAACCGTGTACTTCAGCAATGTCGATTTTTTAAAAGACATCAAAAAAGAGTCGAAAAAAAAGTCGAGGCTAAAACAATTACTTATTCTCCTTGCCCGCATTCTTACTATCATATTCCTTGTTTTTGCCTTTGCACAACCCTACGTTCCGGCCAACCACGATGCCCAAAAACAGGCCAACCAACTGGTAGCTGTTTACATCGATAATTCGTTTAGTATGAATGCACTTTCGGAACAGGGACAGTTGCTGGAAGTGGCGCGCAACAAAGCGCTGGAAATTTGTCTGGCCTACCCTGCAGGCACAAAATTCAGACTTTTCACCAACGATTTAAAGCCCAAACATCAACACATTTACAACAAAGAACAGTTTATCTCCGAGGTTTCAGAAGTGCAGGCCTCCCCCACTGTTGTTCCCTTGTCGTTAATCTACAACCGCTTTGCCAGCCAAACGATCGAAACAGACGATAGCACCGATAAAAACCTGTATTTTATTTCCGATTTTCAACGCACAATAACCGATATCGATAATTTCACCGACAAATCGGTTTTTAGTTATTATCTGCCTTTAAAACCCAACGAAGTGGCCAATCTTTACATCGATTCGTGCTGGGTTGAAGTTCCGGCACACCGACTCGGGCAGGAAGAAACCGTTTTTGTGCGTATAAAAAACAGTTCGAACCAGGATTACCAAAACCTGCCTCTAAAATTGTTTCTGAACGATTCAATAAAATCAATCACCAACTTTTCGGTTGATGCACAAAACGAAATTGTAGCCAACCTGAAATACAGCAACAATTCGGACCGTTTACAGTTGGGGAAAATCGAAATTACCGACTACCCGTTCACCCACGACAATAACTGGTACATCAGTTATTTTGTTGAAAAGAATTTAAAAGCGCTGGCTGTTTTTAATAACAATGCCGATTCGAAAGAAGGACTCGCATATCTTTCGGCCTTGTTTGCCGGCGACGACTATGTGCAGATGGACGAAATGAATGTGCAGAATCTGCAGGTAAACCGGTTAAATGAGTACAACACCATTTTCCTTATCAATCTCGAAAACTTTTCGGGCGGATTTTTAACTGAATTGGAAAATGTGGTAAATAAAGGTACATCGGTGGTTTTGTTTCCGGGAATAAAAAACAACCCGGAATTTAACAACCGTCTGCTATCGGTATTTAACGCAAACCGAACAACAGGAATTGATTCCACCACCCAAAAAATTTCGGGAATCGATTTTGAGAACAGATTCTTCCAGGATGTGTTTCGCAAGCGCGAACAAAATCCGATACTGCCTTCCATTGAAGGACATTTACAATTTGAACGCACTACCCGCACCAACGAAACCAGACTTCTCAGCTTTCAGAATGGAGACAAAGCCCTCTCTCAGCTCGATTACGAAGACGGCAAAATGTGGATTTTCAGTTTCCCACTTGACAAAAAAAACGAGGCTTTTGCACGCGACATTCTTTTTGTGCCAACCATTTATAACATTGTTTTAAATAGTTTGCCCAAACAAGAAATCTCGTTTATTGTAGGTAAAAACAATTTCTTCGATCTCCCTCAGAATCTGAATATGGATCTGAATTCATTAGTCGAAATTGAAAATCAGGTGGATGGCGAAAGGTTTATTCCGGCCAAAACCATCTCGGGGCGTAAAGTACGCATTGAGTTTGGTGAACAAATTACGAACGACGGGCACTTTCTCATAGAAAACGAGGGCCAAACCATTTCATCAATGGCTTTCAACTTTAACCGTTTAGAGTCGGATTTACGTTACTTCGATCCTTCAGAAATGAAAGACAAATTAGACGAGGCACAACTCAAAAATGCTACACTGGTTGAACAGGTTGAACGCAATTTCTCTGAAATATTTAACGACATCCAAAACGGAAAACAGTTCTGGGAATGGTGTATTCTTTTGGCCCTTCTATTTATCTTGGCCGAAGTGTTGCTGGCCAGATTCTGGAAATAACAAAAGACATCTTCTACCTGAGTTGTTCTTCATCCTACCTTGGTTGATTGCTTATCAATGTCTTCTACTGAAATAACTTGACGCAAAAAGGTCAAGAAAATGAAAAAAGGGAAAGAAGCCATGTTAACGGATTCCATGAATGGATTTAAAGAAAAAAAAATTAACTACAATGATTATGAAGTAAG
>JAPOHD010000059.1 GCA_026671195.1 Draconibacterium aestuarii
ACGCACCACTGAAAACCAAACATCCAAACATCGAAAAAACCATAGTATACATCCCCGCTTCGAACCCGGTATCGTCAACACCCGGTTCAGGCTTGGCCGTGCCGACCGCCCGAACGCTTAATTGTTGTTTGCAGTTTTTATCGTCCGTCGATCCCACCACTAAGCTGGATTTGATTCGCCTTTCTAAAGTTATTCCCTTTTTTACAGGAAGACAAGGAAAATAGTATTTCAGAGATAGGGTTTTTCCTTATTCAAACTCAATATAATAATAAGTACCGCCTATTACAATCTTCAGATATACCCCGCTACTTGCCGTAATATCCACATTAGGAGTAAAAGAAACTTTCAATGCTGTGTTTTTAGTTCCTTTGGTTAAATCAGAAAAGATATCGGATATTACTCCAATAAATTTAGCAGTTGATTGCGGAATATCAGAGGCAAATTCATTTGCAGCATTGGGTTCTACCATACAGTTTCCTAAAAGCACAGGGCTATTTGATCCCACTGTTACCGTAAAATTGTTTAAAATAGCCTCTTCTCCATCCGGCATTTCAATATTTTTTAATCCTTCAATTTCAATAGAGCAACTTGCTACCTGCATTTCGCCACTCTCAAGATTTTTAGCCGGATCTTCGCCAATAATGTCAGCCAGTTTAAAATCATTAAATACCAACTCTCCGTTAACTCCCTCCAGGTTCCTTAACAATCCCTTGTAGGTGTAAACGGTGGTAATTTGTTTTGGAACTCCGGTGTTTTCATCACTTTGACACGAACTAATAAATGCACTCATTACAACAAGCAAAACCAATAATTTCAAAGTCTTCATATCTATAAAATGTTTCTTTTAATCTATAATCAATACAATAAATATTCACTTCGGACTCGCCGAACTTCTTTTCACATAAGGAAGATTTAGAAGTGTTTTGGGAGAAACAGCCGATTTTCAGTCCATATAAATCAGGCCATTTCAGTAGTTATTATACCTGGCAAAATTAATACTTCATCATACGATCCATATCGCGTTTAGCGTCTTTACTTTTTAGCGATTCGCGTTTGTCGTATGTTTTTTTACCGCGGGCTAAAGCAATTTCGAGTTTGGCCAATCCTTTGTCGTTTACAAAAAGCTTTGTGCAAATAATTGTTAAACCCGATTCGCGAACTTTTTTATCCAGTTTCAGAATTTCTTTTTTATTCAGCAGCAATTTTCGATCGCGTTTGGCCATGTGGTTGTTGCAGGTCCCTAATTCGTACTCTGCAATATGCAGGTTGATAACATACATTTGGCCATTTATAATCTGGCAGTACGAATCGGTCAGGTTTACTTTTCCGTTACGTATCGACTTAATTTCTGTTCCAACCAGCTGCATTCCGGCCACAAAACGTTCAATCAACTCGAATTCAAAAGTTGCCTTACGATTTTTAATACTGATATTTTGCTGCGTTTTATGTGCCATAATTCGTTGTAAGATTTTTGCAGGATGTAATGAGAACCACTGTTGAGTCCTTATTTACTTCTACTCAATCTACTGATCTGTAAAATTAATAATAAGCCGTTAACAATTTCGATAAGAATACACTTAAAAAGCTAAACACAAAAAAGTTGACCACAATAGTAATTAAAATATAACTATGCGCTTTATTTTCAGGCAATTTAACCAATTCTTTTGCCCCCACCCAAAAAATATAGAAACTGTATAACCCCAGAATATCAACTACATATAAAAATGGAAATAAACCGGTTACTATAGAAACCAACAAAAGGGGGCTCATGGAATAGCCCACCAGCTTTCGAGCCGTTTCAATATCTTTTTTGCCACCAAAAGTTTTTATAAGTTCATTTGTAAAAAATACTCCTATTATGTATAGTAAAATAAATAACAATATTTCGCGAACAACTTTTAATAACGGATACTCAATAAAAAAATCGGTACGTTTAAAAAATTCACCAATAAATACTGAAAGAGCCAGTACAACAAAGATTGGTAAAAGGTAAGTAAAGATAACTCCATTACTCCCTGATGCATCTTTTTGTTCTTCCCAAAATTCCTTTGGTTTTAATACTAATACTTTAATTTCTGCAATTATTTTTGATAATGATAAATCCATCCATTCAAAATTTTGCGGCAAAAATACACTTTTTTAATTAAGGTTTGTATTGAATTTCTTAAGTATTACATGTACTGCTCCTTCAGGAAAAGCAAAGCTCCACTATAAAAACAGATAAAATACCCTGTTGCTCAAGAGCTTCATTTTATACTTTCCGCTTTTTCTCCTGAACCAGATTCTGTAAAGCAAACATTTCGTCGCGCAAACGGGCAGCTTCTATAAAATCGAGTTCTTTCGCCGAGGCCTGCATTTGCTTTTTCGTTTTTTCAATGGCTTTTTCCAAACCTTCAATACTCATGTACTGAACTACGGGATCGGCAGCAATGTCGGGTTGTCCCATTCCTCCATCGTATTGCGGTTGTTTGTCGCTGCGGTATTCGTAGCCAATAATTTCGCGGGTTGGTTTTATTATTTGTTGCGGTGTAATATTGTTTTCTTCGTTGTATTTTAACTGTTTCTCGCGACGATAATTTGTTGCATCAATGGTTTTCTGCATGGAGTTGGTAATTTTATCGGCATACATAATTACCATCCCGTTTATATTACGTGCAGCGCGACCTGCCGTTTGTGTAAGCGAGCGTTCCGAACGCAAAAATCCTTCTTTGTCGGCATCTAAAATTGCAACCAGTGAAACTTCGGGTAAATCCAATCCTTCACGCAAAAGGTTAATTCCAACCAGCACATCAAACTCACCGTTCCTTAGTTGCTCCAGAATTTCTATCCTCTCCATGGTATCTACATCGGAATGAATGTAACGAGTTTTAACCCCCATGTTTACAAGGTATTTCGATAGTTCCTCGGCCATTCGTTTAGTAAGAGTAGTAACCAAAACGCGTTCGTTTTTTTCAATTCGCAAATTTATTTCGTGCATCAAATCGTCAATCTGGTTGGCACTTGGCCGCACATCTATAACAGGATCGAGCAAACCGGTTGGACGAATGATTTGTTCGACTACTACCCCCTCGCATTTCTCCAATTCGTAATCGGCAGGCGTTGCACTCACGTATATGGTTTGTTTCACCAGACCTTCAAACTCTTCAAAACGTAAAGGGCGGTTGTCAATCGCTGCCGGAAGCCGAAACCCAAATTCAACCAAATTTGTTTTACGCGAATTATCGCCCCCGTACATGGCTCTGATTTGAGAAATCGTTACGTGACTTTCATCAATTACACATAAAAAATCGTCGGGGAAATAGTCCAGTAAACAGAACGGACGACTTCCGGGTTCGCGCCCGTCAAAATACCTCGAATAATTCTCAATACCCGGACAATACCCCAGTTCCCGCATCATTTCCATGTCGTATTCGGTGCGTTCCAAAATACGTTTGGCCTCAAGTGGTTTACCTATTTCCTTAAAAAAATCGACCTGTTTTACCAAATCATCCTGTATTTGCCGGATAGACGATTTCATACGATCTTTTGTGGTGACAAAAATATTTGCAGGGTATATTATTATTTCATCAAGCCTTTGAAGAGTTTGCCCGGTTTCGGGATCAAAACTTGTTATTTCTTCAATTTCATCGCCCCAAAAAGTAATTCGGATGGCCTCATCGGCATAAGCCGGGTAAATATCAACCGTATCGCCTTTCACCCTAAAATTACCACGCTGAAAATCAACTTCGCTGCGCGAATAAAGTGCATCCACCAATTGTCGGAGCATACCATTTCGCGAAACCTCCTGACCTGCTTTTAACTCCGTTATATTTTCATGAAAATCCTGGGGATTTCCAATTCCGTATAAACACGAAACCGACGAAACAACAATTACGTCGCGTCGTCCGGAAAGCAACGCAGAGGTAGCACTCAAGCGAAGTTTCTCAATATCCTTATTAATCGAAAGGTCCTTTTCAATGTATGTATCGGTAGATGGCAAATAAGCTTCCGGTTGGTAATAATCGTAATAAGAAACAAAATATTCCACGGCATTATCGGGGAAAAACTGTTTCATTTCGCTGTAAAGCTGAGCGGCTAAAGTTTTATTATGACTTAAAACCAGGGTTGGGCGTTTAACTTCCTGAATTACATTAGCTACGGTAAATGTTTTTCCCGAGCCAGTCACTCCCAGTAAAGTTTGAAAACGTTCGCCATTTTCAACTCCTTCCGTCAACTGACGAATGGCTTCAGGCTGGTCACCCGTAGGCTTATACTCCGATATTACTTTAAAATCCATCAGACGAATATAAGCAAAATTGAAGTTAAAATTAATCCGAAAACAATTACGAACCATTCAATTTTTGCTATTTTTGCCGCTAACCATTAATGAAAAAGAATTGGAAATTGGCTTGGACACCATTTCCTGAAAAATACTAAATCTATGAATTTGATTAATCGCCTCGGTTTAATCGTTGTACTGCTATTATTCTTTAATGCCGCCCATTCACAAGAAATAGAAGCGACAAAATACAAATCAAGTTTAAACAGCGGACTATATTTAGGAGCAGCAGTTTCGACCAACGGATGGGGTTTTAATGCCCGTTATGCATTCAACGACTGGTTCTCTCTGAAAACAGGATACGAAACCTTGTCGCTCTCCTACTCTTTCGATTTCGATGAATATGATGTTGAATACAAAGCCGACCTTGATTTTAAAACAGGTGGCATTTTGGCCTTGGCTGATTTTAGTTATACCAGAAACCTGTATATTTCAACCGGAATAATTTTCACTTCGTTTAATCCTAAAGTTACAGGATATGCGATTAGCGATTATCAATATGGAGACATTACAATATCTGCAGACGATATTGGTTCTTTTAAATTTGAAGCAGAACCAGGACTGAAAGTTTCGCCTTATATTGGTGCCGGTTACCAGGCATTTTTTGGCAAACGCGATGGCGTTGTTTTTAATTTCGAAACAGGTTTTTATTACATGGGAGCGCCCGATTTTACGATAGAAGCTGATGGCCTGTTAGCACCAACTGCCGATCCGGCTTTTGGACAAACTGAATATTTGGAAAGCCAGTTTGATGCTTACAAAATTTATCCTGTAATTAAATTAAACCTGGCTTTTAAACTTTTCTAACCCATTAAAATTTCACGTTATGCAATACAAAACTAAAACAAATAACTGGCAAATATTCGTAGTATTTGCATTGATAAGCATATTGTCGGGTTGTGGAGAAATGTTAGACGACCCAACTATTGATAAGAACACAGGAGAAGATGTAAATTTTCTGATTGTGGATTTCAACTTTTTTAATACGCGGATGAGTTATAAACTTGTTGATTTATCCGACAGTTCGGTGATTACATTACCGGCAAAAATTTGGTTTACCGGCACCAATGCCAACGACATTGTAAACTTTTCAGGTGAGAAAAAAGAGAACTTCACCACCTCGCAAGGCCAGATGGAACTTACTTTCGATCCAAACGTTCCGGTATCTTCAAATTCTCCCTTAGAATTTACGGTGCATGTTGAGGTGAATGGTTACGAGACTTTTTCCCAGGGAATTCAGATTAACAGTGAAGGCAAAAAAACATATGAATTGCTGATGACCAAAGAAAACAGCGGCAATGACGAAGTACTAACAGGAGAAGAAGATGGAGACGGATTTGTATTTTCGATGATGGCAGAAATCACAAAGTCGGCTTCAACCGATGAACAACCTTACGAAATTTCGTATCGTATAACCAAGGCCGATCTGCTCAAATTTAAAAATTCTTACGGGCAGCTAATATTTACCGACGAAGCCGAAATGATGGGAGCCTACCAACAAGATCCGGAACATTTTTTAATTCTAACAATTAATAAAAGCAACAACTATCCGTTAACCATCGACCGGTTAAGTATTGACGGTTCCAGCCAAATGGTTTCGTTCAGGAAGTTGGAAGTGGGTACTTTAAAAGGCCTTGATCTGGGAGGAGAAATGGTGACAGATTTAAATGGTGGTATAATTAGCCAAACAGGTACTTATACTGGATTTGTGGAACCTGATATTTTTGGTTTTGCTGAATTCAAAACCGATAACTGGGAGATTCAGGGAACTACTCTGAACCACACTTCGCTGCAGTTTTCATATACACTGGCAAGCGCGTCGCTGGAAGCTCTTTGTGCTACTGGCAGCAGCATCAAATTTTCATCAAATGTAAAATCCAGTTTTTCGATTGATGCCGACTTCTATGATTCAAATGACAGATTGATTTTTACCAGTAATTTTAAAGGCAGTTTCCCTGAAACATTTACCCTGGAAAATGTTCCGGCGGAAAGTGCAAGAGTTGCATTCCGGGATAATAATCCTTCCTTCAAACCCGTTCCTGATCTAACAATTGACAATTTGTGCAGCGGTAGTTACGAAGTTGATGTAACATTGGAAGAAGGTTATAACGAATACCAGATTGTATTCAAAGCCTTGTGTGCCGATAATTCGACGGTTGCCATTGCCCCAACCTACAGTGGTGAAATTAAAATTAAAAACAGCAACGATCCCTGGCAGGGGATTGATATGATTGGCGGAATTGCCGATGTTATGGCAAAACCCAACCAGGATTATGAAATCCGTTTACTTTGGAATGAAGAATGGGAAAGCACAACTTTTTCAACCAATTTTGATGCAAATGGCAATTACACAGGCCAATTCAGTTCTGAAGTTACTACTGATCAAACGGAAGACGGACGTACAAGAATTAAAATAGCACACGAATTTGAACAAAGTATCTGCGACGAATTGGGGTGGTAAAAGAAATTTACAGCTACTGATAAATAGGTTGGCAGCTGAAGCATTAATCATTACAAATTAACTGTCTGCATACTTCCTGCTGGCGAATGATGTTTTCCTTCCGGAAAACTGAGACCGGGAACTTTCTTAAACCCGGATTATACAATAAGGAGTTGTAATGAGCATTGAAAATACAATAAAACAAGCACTTGCTGAGACGAGGCATAGCACCGTTCCGGTGAGTTGAAGCAAGTGAGTGAAGCGCCTTGTTTTGAAGTAGTTTCAATGCGCAATAGACTTTTTAATGCATATTGCGGGTTAAATAGGTTGACCAATAGTTACTTCGTAAAAATCGGTGACAAGGGTGGCTATCATACCTCCGGCACGCGCTGCCTGCATACCCGGTTCACCATCTTCAAAAACCTGGCAAAATTCAGGAGCTATACCCATTTTTTCAGCACACTTTAAAAAAGTCTCGGGGTGAGGTTTTGCGTGTGTTACATCTTCAGCCGAAACCAGAATATCGAAGTATTTATCCAGACCAAGAATCTCCATTGTTTTCCACGCCAGTCGGTGATAACCTCCAGTGCCTATAGCCATGGGCAGTTTGCCATGATACTGTTTTGCCAGCTCAACCACCGGCTCAACGGGTTTCATCTTATGCATAATTTTTTCGTACTCGGCTTCCTTAAAATGGCCCACTTCTTCAGGATGCATGGTTGTACCAAACTGCTCGTTTAGCTTTTCAATGGTGCCAACTGCAGGAATTCCTGCCAGCGTTGCAAAAAGTTCAGGCGTAAAATCAATGCCGTAATCCACCAAAATATTTTTATACGCCCAAAAATGAACGGGCATTGTATCGGCCAGCGTGCCATCTAAATCAAAAATTAAGGCTTTGGCCTTTGGATTTACTTCTAACTTTTTAATCATAATTACTTATTTCGATTCGAAATTAATCTTTTATTTTTCGCTTTCTTTACAGTGTTTTACATTTAGGAATTATTTTAAATTTTTTTGCCAATAAATTAATATTCGATGACCGACACTTTTTTATACACTTTCCCCCAATGGTTTGTTTTTGCGGGTCTTTTTATGATTATTTATGGTTGGATTGAGAGCAAAAAGGCATTTCGTCTGATTGGAATTTCCATCTTTATAGTATTGGGAATTTATTCGCTGGTGGTATTACTTGGCGACTACCTGGCAATAGGCAACTATTTGACTCCCGAAGAAGTTGTTAGTGAAGAAATTGACAATGAAATTTTAAATGAAGTCCCTTTTCAGGCCAAACTTGTGCCGGCATACTTGTGCTTTCTGATTGCTTCGGTCCTGGCAATTCCAAGCCTTATTCTCGACTGGAAAAATAAAAAGCATGCGCGTATTCTGATTGTTATTTTCAGTCTCGTAGCCTTGATGGGTTTTTTTATTGTTGTAGGCACGGTTAGGAGTATCTGACACTCTTATTCTTTCATACGATGTTGAGATAATAGCAAACTGGCAGACAGTTTTTATCCAATTTTTCAGAAATATCCAACATAAGGATTGTCTCCAAAACTACTCATTACTAACTACATTGATTGAATAACTACACCACTTTACATTGAAACACATAGGTTTAAGCCTCGAATGAAATTCGAAAAAAAGAGTATGGACGGAAGACATAAGTCGGAAGACCGCATAAAAACATTCAACGATTTATTTCGAAACTCCGGTCTCCGGTCTTCTGACTTCGATCAAAAAAAACAAGTTTATAGATACTAAAGTAGCTGCAATAAATTGCAGGGTTTTAAACCAGTAATCAGAAAATAAATATCAAATCAACATATAAAAGTACCCTACTTCAGTACAACACTCAGGAGTAATAAACCCCAAATTACCGTACACATTATCATCCAGTTATTTGATTAATAAAAACCAGTTGGCAAAAATGTCTTTGTAGATCTTCAGAGTTAATACTTTTAATTAACCTGAGTTCGATTTAAATTTTAAAATTCAGATTGCTATAAAAAGCTGATTAGCAAGACAAATTTTTGAGGAATAGTGAACTATTATGAAGAATTTGACGAAGCAAATCCGCTTTTTATTCAAAGCTTTTGTAAAAACACTTATAAACAGCAATCTTCTGCGTATAAATGATTCAAAATAGCCCGCTATTCTTTCGCCATTTATACTTGAATCTTACTATTTCTAAGCGTTCTGAATCTAAAATTTTACGTCGAACTCAGGTAATTACTCTCACAAACCCAACATTCTGCAATAAATAATATTATGTTGCGTTATCACAAAACCATAATCAACTTATTTTTTCGATTAGAAACGACATAGAAGAGTGAAATAAATACAATTATTACTTACAAAAACTAACATTAAATCTGCACATGAGAAATGTACTATTAGGCCTTTGCATGGCCCTAATCCTGGTTGGAAATGCAAGCGAATCATCGGCGCAAACCCCTATTGTACCCGTTGATGGCGACGGTACTGAGATCAATCCATATCATATCTCAAGTTTGGAAAATCTTTATTGGCTGTCGCAAAACGAAGAGGAGTGGGATAAACATTATATTCAAACGGCTGACATAAATGCTGCAGCAACAAAAACCTGGGATTTCGGTGACCATGATGAGGATCCAAACACACCGGATACAACAATGGGATTTACACCCATTGGCTTTTTCGGCTTTACTACAATCGCATTTACAGGTAGCTATAACGGTGATGGTCACACAATTGACAGTCTGTATATAAACCGCTTAACTCCTTTTGCTGTTGGCCTGTTTGGACATACAAACGAAGCATCAATCACCAGATTAGGTTTGACGAACCTGGAAGTTACAGGTGGAAGTTATTATATTGGGGGTGTTATTGGATCAGCCTACAAATCAGAAATTTCGTATACCTATGCAAAGGGTATAATAAAAGGCAGCACAAGTGGATTTCTGGTTGGAAACCTGGAATATTCTACCATTTATGATTGCTACGCCGCAGGTACAATAGCTGAAGGCTACTCAGATGGATTACTTGGATCGGGGGCAAATAGCCTGATAAAAAATTCGTACAGTGCAGTAAACGCAGTAAACCGGACTCCTTGTATGTTAGGCGGACACTATGATTTGGAAAACGCTTTTTATGATACCGATTTAGCCGGAGATAACCGTGTGGATACTATGGCGAAAGTAAGCTATGAGCTAAAACTTTCGTGCACCTACCTGGAATCGGGCTGGGATTTTATGGATGAGGACGTAAATGGTACAGGAGGTGTTTGGGGAATGAATGAGAAAAATAATAACGGTTATCCTTTCCTGTGGTGGGAAGGCTATGAGAATGCAGCCAATTACAGCAATTGTTGCTTTTACCCGGAATTTGTGATCGAAGGAGACGGGAGTGCTGAAAATCCTTATCAGCTTGAAAATGATTGTCAGTTAAAATGGTTGTCGCAAAATGATTCTGTCTGGAATAAACATTTTATTCAGATAAACGACATCAGCCTCAGTGCATCAATAAACTGGAACTATGGAAATCAGGATCAGGATGGGAATACAGCGCTTGAACCGCTGGGATTTAAACCCATAGGACACTATTTTCGAAATGCAAACCAAACCATAACAACAGTCGGATTTGAGGGAACATATAACGGACAGGGATTTATGATTACAGATTTATACATGAACCGTCCCCAATTAGACCATATTGGATTTTTTGGAGTTATAAAATCAGGAAAAGTTAAAAACTTAGGCATTACCAGGGCCAATATAACCGGCGGCACTGCAACGGCAATTTTTGCGGGCAATATTCAAGAATCAACCATTGAAGATTGTTATTCACAAGGTAGCGTAACCGGAGGCACTGTTTACGGAGGTATGGTCGGAGGTTTTGTAGGTGGTGTAAATTGGGATTCATACATTAATCGCTGCTATGCCGATTGCGATGTTAAATCAGACTATGGCGATGTTGGTGGTTTTATGGGAAGTGGTAGCGGAGAGATAAGCTTTTGTTATGCTTTGGGTACTGTAAGCGGAGGCTCTTCTGTTGGCGGTTTTGTGGGGTTTCAGAGTGGAACAATTAAAAATTCGTATTGCAGAAACAGCATCAGTTCTGAGGCAAACAGAAATGTTGGCGGTTTTGTGGGTTGGGGCCACACGGATGGCAGAGCGGAACATTGTTACAGTGCCAGTATTGTGAATTGCCCCGATGGTAACTATGTAGATGGGTTTGTTGGTGTCCGAACAGAATTTTATATGGATGACTGCCTGTTCGACAGTACCTTAACAAGCATGCACAATATCCATGGCGGAATACAGTATCCCACTGATGAAATGAAAGACATGTGCACTTACCTCAATCGTCACTGGGATTTTTTTTCGGAAAATGGTAACGGTACCGACGATTATTGGAAGATAAATGAAAATTATAATGATGGATATCCGTTTTTGTTTTGGCAAGACGGCCAGCATACCGGCGACTGCCTTGTCAACTCGGCAACAACACTTACTGATGAAATCAAGTTTCAAGCATATCCAAACCCGGCTCAATCGGTAATAACCATCGAAACTACAACATTGAGCAGCAAAGTGGAAATCATCGATTCAAAAGGGAATTTAATCACAACCCTATATGCAAATGGAGAACCGATAACGGTAGATATAAGTTCTTTCCATGCCGGGCTCTATTTTGTCAGGGAAATTACCGACGATGCTATCTACTCGCAAAAAATAATTAAACAGTAAGGTCTCCTTTTGTATAAAAGTTACACTACAGACCGGTTTACTTTGAACAGATTCCTCTCCGTCAGTCGACCATAGCTGTTAACTGACGGAGAAGCAAAAGCAGCTTTTTCATGATGGCCAACTTTCCCGATCACTGCTGTGCTCCTATAAAACAGAATAGTAAACACCGGCGAATTCCAAAATTACAACAGATATAAATAAGCTATCCATCAATTCACCATTCATATTTGTTAGCATTATATCAAAAATAGAATCAACTTGCAAACAACATTGTGTAAATAAATTACCAATTCCCTATCTTGCCGAAAATTACAGAATAAACAGATTTAAATTATTTATTATGAATCCACAGGCTGCTGAATTAAACAGTGTTATACAAGAAAAAAGCTCGGTTGTTTATGATCTACTTTCTGAAAGAGGGAAAAACATTTTCTTTCCTAAAAAGGGAATTTTAGGACAAACCGCTGAAGCAAAAGGAACAAAAATTAACGCCACAATTGGAGCTGCCATTGAAGATGATGGTTCGCCAATGCGGTTGGAAGCCATTGCATCGAAAATAAACATGGATCCATCATTAGCTTTTCCATATGCACCAAGCTTTGGACGTCCCGACATCAGGGCAAAATGGAAAAGTATGATTTACCAAAAAAATGAATCGTTAAAGGATGTCGAATTAAGTTTGCCGGTTGTTACCAATGCTCTTACGCACGGTATTAGTATGGCAGGTTATATGTTTGCCAACGAAACTGACGAAATTATTGTTCCTGATTTGTTTTGGGGAAATTACAACCTGACACTTACAAATGCCTATGGTTGTAAACTTGGAAAATTCAATCTGTTTAAAGATGGTGCGTTCGATTTGAATGCCTTTGAAACAAAGTTAAATGAAGGCGGCATTGGGAAAAAAATTGTGATTTTGAATTTCCCAAACAATCCATCGGGTTATACTCCAACGGTTGAGGAACAAGATGCCATTGTTGCCATAATAAATAAAGCTGCCGAAGCAGGCAATAAAATTGTAGCGATTACCGACGACGCCTATTTCGGGTTGGTGTACGAAGAAGGAATAGCAAAGGAAAGTATTTTTGCCCCTTTGAGCCAGTTGCACGAAAATGTATTGGCCGTAAAAATTGATGGAGCAACCAAAGAAGACTACGTATGGGGTTTCCGCGTTGGTTTTATAACCTATGGTATAAAAGGTGGCGACGCAGCATTATATAGTGCGCTTGAATCGAAAACAGCCGGTGCCATTCGTGGAAATATTTCGAATGCTGCTAACATTTCGCAATCGTTGTTATTAATCGCTTTTGAAAGCCCTGAATATACCAGCCAAAAAGAAGCCAAATATGCGATAATGAAAAAACGTTACGACGCAGTAAAAGAGGCTTTAACTGAAGAAAAATACAAAGAGTGCTTTGAAGCAATTCCGTATAACTCAGGCTATTTTATGTGTGTACAATTAGCTGAAGGATTAGTGGGTGACAAAGTTCGTCAGGTACTGATTGACAAATACAGCATTGGATTAATTGCTTTGGGCAACGTACTGCGGGTAGCCTATTCGGCAGTTGCTGCCAGCGACGTAAAAGAAATGTTTGAAGGCATTTACATGGCGTGTAAAGACTGTAAAAACCAGTAAACAGTAACCGTATTCATTAAGAAAGCCGTTTCAAAAAAAATTGAAACGGCTTTCTTTTTTTCAAAAGATAACTATGTTCTTGAGAAACCAGTACTTATTCAAGTATTCCAACCAACTCTTCAAACTCTATCATCTTAACACCCAGTTTTTTCCAGTTTTCGAAAGGCAACGGAATATTCGGAAGTTCTTTAATTGCATCCTCAATTACATAAACCTTATCCACCCTCTTAGCCAAACCAACTACAGCATCGTTTACACACACATTGGTGGTAACGCCGTAGACCACAACCGTTTTGGGTGACAGATTTTTAAGAATCAATTCGGTGTAAGGATTTCCTGCAAACACATCAAAAGCATCTTTTCGAATTACAATGTTTCGCTTTGTTATAAGCTCTTTTACATTTAAATATTCCTTGTCCCAATCAAAAACCACAGCATCAGAAGGCAAAGTTTCCCTCACATATTCAGCTCCACTGGTAGTTGCCATACAATGTTCCGGAAAAGTGCTTACGAAATCAGGAGCAGCAGAAAGTTCAGCTGAATTTTTATAATGATAATCAGCCGTATTTACCACCCCGATGTTTTGTTTGGCTGCCAATTCCGTGATTTTACCCCAGACTGGTTTTAGCAACTCTGCACCAGAAACATATAGTTTCCCCTCAGGCTCCACAAAATCAATCTGTGTATCCACGTTCCAAAAAATAATTTGCGAAGTATTCATAACATTTATTTATGCTTCTCTATTTATACTTTTTTCTATACCTTCCCCCAAAATAATCATTTAACAATGATATTTAACCAAAAGATGCATTCCTTGTGTAATTATTATTGTCAATATTGTACTTACTGTGAACGTATGAAGAAGAAAACAGTTATATAGAAATAGTATATTTTAAACATCACAAATATGAAAAAACACATTTTAACCCTGCTGGCCCTTTTAATTGTAATACCGTTTATAACTTTCGCGCAAGGAATGTTAGACCAACCCGTACCGGTTGACGCGGCCGTGCGAATGGGAAAACTCGAAAACGGAATGACATATTTTATCCGTCATAACGAAGAGCCCAAAGAGCGGGTAAGTTTTTACATGGTTCAGAATGTTGGAGCCCTGGTTGAAGATGACGACCAAAACGGCCTTGCACACTTTCTGGAGCACATGGCTTTTAACGGCACCCAACACTATCCCGAGAAAGGATTTCTGGATTACCTGGAAAAAAACGGCGTTGCCTTTGGGCGTAACATTAATGCCTACACCGCTTTTAACGAAACCGTTTATAACCTGAGCGATGTACCTTCAACCCGCGAAGGACTGATCGATTCGTGTTTATTGGTATTACACGACTGGTCCGACTTTCTTGAATTAAGCAACGAAGAAATTGATGCCGAACGTGGCGTAATATCTGAGGAATGGCGAACCAGACGGAATTCAGGTTTTCGCATGCGCAACCTATGGTTCCCGGTAGTTTTTGAAGGTTCGAAATGGGCCGAACGCGATGTTATCGGCGACCTGGATATTATTAAAAACTTTGAGTACGAAACGCTGCGTAAATTTTACCACGACTGGTACCGTACCGACCTGCAGGCTGTGGTTATTGTTGGCGATATAGATGTAGATGCCGTTGAAACCAAAGTAAAAGAGCTGTTCTCGGCTATTCCTGCTGTCGAAAATCCAAAAACTCGCCCTGTTTTTGAGATACCGGAACATGACGAAACAAAATACGTGCTGGCTACCGACAAAGAAGCTACAAATTCATCCATAAGCATTTATATCAAGCACAAAGGCACCCCACCGGCCGATAAAAACATTGGCTATTTACGTGAAGATTACATTTCCAATCTTTTTAACCAGATGACGCGTGACCGTATTCAGGAACTGCTTCAAAAAGGAAATCCCCCGTTTATTAACGGATCAGTTCAGGTGGGTGGTTTTGTGAGAGGATACGATGCGGCCTACATTACGGCAACTGCCAACCCCGACAAAGAGGACGAAGGGCTAAAAGCCATTTATACCGAAGCGCAACGTGTGGTTCGTTTTGGTTTTACCGAGGGTGAATTAAATCGTGCCAAAGTGAATCTGTTAACCAACATGGAAAGTGCGTACAAACAACGCGATAAAATATCGAATGACAGATATGCACGCGGTATCCAGGAATATTTTTTAACAGGCGAACCTTTAACCGATGCTGAATTCGACTGGCAGTTTGGACAAGCTATTCTGGAAACCATTACGCTGAACGATGTAAATGCACTGGCTACAAAAATGATCGTTCCGGAAAACCGCGTTGTGGTAATTACTGGTCCTGAAAACGGGACCAAACACTTAACAGAAGAAGAAACAATGGCTATTCTTGCTGAAGTTGAAAAATCGGAAATTAATCCCTACGAAGATACAGCCGAAGCAGCCTCTTTAATTGAAGGTGAATTGCCGGGAGCTGAAATCATTTCGAGCAAAAAACTGGACGAATTGGATGCAGTTGAATGGAAACTCTCGAACAATGCCACCGTAATTTACAAACATGCCGATTACGAAAAAGACCAGATACAATTAAAAGCCTACAGTCCGGGCGGCAGCTCACTCTTTGGTTCTGATGATCTATATACTTCAATGATGCTGAATCAGTTTATCGATGCTTTTGGTGTGGGTGATTTTGATGCCATTACACTGAAAAAAATGTTAACCGGCAAAAAGGTTGGTATGACAACAAGTTTGAGTGATCTGGATGAAGGATTTAATGGCAACAGTACACCGAAAGATTTTGAAACGATGATGCAGTTATTGTATCTTCAGTTTTCGAATCCGCGTTTCGACCAGGAAGCTTACGAAGCTCTGAAAAGCCGCTACGTGGCCTTTTTATCAAACATGGCCAATAATCCGAAGAAGATTATGAGCGACTCGACCAGTTTGATTGTCAGCAACTACCACGATCGTACAAAACTGATGTCAGCCAACATGTTTGACGAAATTTCGTTCGAAAAAATGAAAGAGTTATACTTAGATCGTTTTACCGATATTGGCGATTTTACCTTTTTCATTGTTGGAAATATAGAAGAAGAAGTAGCTAAAGAAATGGCTGCCAAATACATTGGCTCTTTGGAAGATTCACCTCGTGAAGAAGAATGGGTGGATCACAATATTGATATGCCGGAAGGCAAAACCGAAAAGAAAATTGAGGTGCCGCTGGAAACAGAAAAAGCCAATGTAAATGTATTTATTCGAACAGAAATGGATTATACCCCGGCTAACAACATCGAATTTCAGGTTCTGAAAGAGATTCTGAATTTACGTTACACGGAAGAGATTCGCGAAAAAGAAGGTGGAACATATGGTGTAGGTGTTGGAGCAGCATCGCGGAAATACCCCACTGCCCGCAAAACACTGCAAATGGTATTTGATGCCGATCCTGAAAAAGCCGATCACCTTAAATCAATTCTTTTCAGCGAAATTGATAAGATTGTAGAAAATGGCCCCACACAGGTCGATCTCGACAAAGTGGTGTTAAACATGAAAAAGAACCGGCAACAAGCCAAAGAGCATAATAATTACTGGTTAAATGCCTTGTATAATCAGTATTACTATGGTTTTAATACCGATGCAAAAGAAAATTTCGATGATATTCTGGATAATCTGACAACAGCCCAGATCCATGAATTTACAAAGACATTTTATAGCGGTGCCGATGTTGTAGATATTGTTTTTCTCCCGAAAAAAGCGGAATAATCAATCAATACTGAGATACCATTAAACCGGGGTGATTTGCACTCCGGTTTTTTTTTTTTGAATGTCTGTTAAAAAACGACAATTCTTTTTTGTCCGGAGCTCAGGTTATTATGTAAATTCAGATTATCTTGTGTCTTTACATTCAAGTAGATTCCAAACAAAGCCAAAGCATCCCTGCCATGACAAAAGAAAATACAACCTACAGTGGCTTAACAAAGGAGCGATCAGACACTCCCAACCAATCGGTAGCCATATTTTTACAGGAAGCAGAAAACCTTTACCTGTGGAGCCTCAATGATGTTGAGCTATTAAGTTCGGTAGGCATCAAAAAAGACATAATTAATGAGTTGCCCCAACGCATAGAAGCATGCCGAATGGCACAGACCTCCTGGAACAATTATCGGCATTTGGAAGGAGAAGCACAAAAACAGTGGAAGCTACTGGCTCCGCAGGCAATGAAATTAAAAAAAGAACTTTTACAGGCCATGCGCTTTGCGTTTCGAAATAACAAACATCTGCTAGATTCAATTTCGGGCAAATCAAAAGACAGTGGACTGGAACATTTTTTTCAAGAACTTAATGATATTGCCGTACTTGGTCATGCGAATAAAGAATTACTGATTAATATCAATTTCGATTTATCACAGCTTGATGCTGCTGCCTCAAAATCGAAAGAGTTATCAGGACTCTGGGCTGAAACACACACAAGTGACAAAGAGAAGAACGAAGCCAGAAAACAACGCAATACCACTTTCTGGCATTTACACGAACTTGTTACCGAAATCCGAAACGCCGGTAAATATGTTTTCCGAAATGATAAAAGCAGGTATATCGGGTACATCAGCCCGTTTTGGAAGAATAAATACAACAAACGGACTAAACCGAATAAACCACAAACGCCCGAATATTAGGATTTTAATCAAGAAAACAGCCTTTATTACTGAGCGAGCAATAGTAGGTAGTAAACGAGCAACTATTTTTAGTAAACGAGCAACTTTTTTTACTGTACGAGCAACATTTCATATTAAACGAGCAATGTATTTTGGCTTACGAGCAATGCTCGTTTACTAATAGTAATTACTCGTTCTATATTTTATCTTGCTCGTTTATCTTATTTTATTACACGTAACTTATTTTTATGTACTCGTATTCAGTTTTTATTTGCTCACCAAGGAATTATAACACCAGGTTTCAACCAAGGCCATTGAAAGAGACCTGCACATTGCCCTGCCCAATACTAAAAACCTGAGTTCGATTTAAATTTTAAAATTCAGATTGCAATAAAAAGCTGATTAGCAAGACAAATTTTTGAGGAATAGTGAACTAGTGCGCTAAAATTTGACGAAGCACATCCGATTTTTATTCAAAGCTTTTGTAAAAACACTTATAAACAGCAATCTTCTGCGTATAAATGATTCAAAATAGCCCACTATTCTTTCGTCATTTATACTTGCACCTTACTATTTCTAAGCGTTCTGAATCTAAAATTTTACGTCGAACTCAGGTTTAAAAAACCGTTTGCAGCAGAACGAGCAAACGGTTTCCCAATTAAATATCAGTAATGTCAGGGTAAATTCGAAAATTACCCTTCTCTCTCTTACAATCCCTGCTCAAGAAAAGCTTTGAACTCATCATCATCGAACGTCACTCCCATGCGGTGTTCAGTGCCGTCGGGTTCAATAATTACATGAAAAGGAATACTGTTGGTTTCGTACTTCGAAATTTGCAGGTCGAGGTTCTTTTTCCCCAAAGTCTTTTTTATTTTCCCATCAACCGGAGAAGTTACCCATTCGCTTTCTTCAAGTTTTGTTCTGTCATCGGTGTATAAACCAACAATTACATATTTCTCTTCCAACATTTTCAGCACTTCCGGATTCATCCACACCGAGTTTTCCATTTTTTTGCAGTTGGCACAGGCATGTCCCTTAAACACAACAAACACAGGCTTCCCCTGCTCCTTTGCACACGCCAAACCCTGCTCAAAATCGAAATACCCCGGCAAACCATGCGGCAAATGCAATTTGTCGGCATATTTTGCCGGCCCGCATTCTGCCTCGGCTACGTGTGCAGAAGAAGAAGTAGCAGACGCTGTAACATAACTATTGGCACTTGGCGGCGGAATTAAGGCTGAAATCGATTTTAGCGGAGCACCCATCAATCCGGTAAACAAATAAACCACAAACGTAAAAGTTACTATCGACAGGAACAACCTACCTACACTAACATAAGGTACATCGCTGTCGTGCGAGAATTTAATTTTACCGATAAAGTACAAACCAAGAAAAAAGAAAACTACGATCCAGATGGCAAGATAAATTTCACGATTTAAAATACCGAAACCGTAAACCTGATCGATATTGCTTAAAAACTTTAATCCGAAGGCCAAAAGAATAAAAGCGAAAACAACTTTTATTGAATTTAACCAACCACCGGACTTTGGAAGTTTATTCAGTGCCGACGGGAATATTGCCAGCAAGGTGAACGGGGTTGCAAAAGCCAATCCAAAAACAAACATACCAATTAATGGACGTATGCCTCCATGCTGAACGGCCTCTATAATCAGGGCTCCAATAAATGGGCCGGTGCACGAGAATGAAACAATTACGGTGGTAAGTGCCATAAAAAAGGCCCCGATAAAACCACCTTTATCGGCTTTTGAATCGGTTTTATTAACCAAACTGTTGGGTAAAATCATTTCAAAAGCGCCAAAAAACGAAATGGCAAAAACCAGGAACAAAGTAAAAAACAGCAAATTAGGAATCCAGTGCGTACTTAAAATACTACCCACATTGGGGCCAAATATACCTACTGAAAACAATGCACCAAGTAAAGTAAAAATGGCAACTATTGATAGTCCAAAAAACATTCCTGTACGAATGGCCTTTCCCCGATTATCGCTACCCCGCATAAAAAACGAAACAGTCATCGGGATCATTGGGAAAACGCAGGGTGTTAATATGGCAGCCAACCCGGCCAACGCCGATATTAATATAAACAGCCACAGTGTTTGTCCTTCTTTCGAACCTGATGTAGCAGAAGATTCAGATGTTTCAGTCTGCGCCTGAGTTGCAGCATCCTGGTTAAATTTAAATGAAAATTCTACTTCTTCCGGAGGAGTGCAGGTTTCATCGTTACAACTCATAAAAAGTACGTAACCTTTTATTTCTGTTGGCCCTGTCGATTTCAATTGTATTTTCTGAGTCAAAGCTGCTTTTCCTCCAAAATACCCCATATCCATCTGGAATGTTTCGTCAAAATGAATTTCCGGAGCAGGATTCTTTTGAATTTCCCCAACCAGTTCAAATAAAGTTGAATCTTCGTATACAAAGGTTGTGGCAATCGGACCACCTTCCGGCAAATACGTATCGTATAAATGCCATCCTTTCTCAATGCTGGCGTTAAAAATTAAATCTACCTCTTTCCCATTCTGTTTTGAATCAAATGTCCACGTAGTTGGATTTACAATTTGAGCGCTGCCAACCAACGCTCCCGTTACAATTAAAATTAGTGTTACAAATATTTTTCTCATTCTTTTCAGATTTTATAATCGACTTAAAATTATGACAACTACAAATTTAAACTTGAAAACAAAAAAAAGGATCTTTAGTTGATAAAAAACTGTGTAATACGGGGTTGAAATTAGGACTAGACCCCCCTACCCTTCTAATTTTAACCCTTTGTAATAATCGACAGCCTCTTTGCGGTTAGCCAGTTGCAACTGTTTGTAAATGCTGTTAATGTGTGTTTTTACTGTACTCAATTCCACATACAGTTCTTGCGCAATTTCTTTATTGGTTTTCCCTTCGGCTAATAACTTTAGTATTTCCTGTTCCTTTACCGTTAATTTTGAAAATGAGTTCCGGTATTTATCGTCCTCACTTTGTGCCAGTGCCTTTCTTCTTCCGGAAGATAAAAAAAGCAATACGATTACAACAATCAGAAGCAAAATAACCACACTCTGAGCAATCAGCAAATTATCTTTCCACCTGGGCTGAACACCGGGTATTTCGCAAACCAGATCGCGAAAACCAATCAGTTTTTCGAGCAGCTCGGTATACGATTGCGTATAAAGGGCATCCGGATACTGAGCTTGTATACGTTTCTGAAAGTCAAAATAGAAGTCGCTGTTTTTTAAAAAATCGGTATCTTTTTCTTCTAAATGATAAAGCGCATATAAACCAACAAGTGAATTCTCCTGGGTGCGAACAAAAGCGCGGATATAATTTTCCAGATCCTGTGTCAGATAATTACTTTTTGCTTTTGTAATATCAGAAGTAAATTTTTGTTTGCGTTTTGCTACTTCAGTATCAAATTCGAGAATCGTATTATTATCGGGCGAACCGGTAAGTTTAAGTATTGACAAAGTGTTGTTTTCCACTTTGCCCTCAATTTCAATACTCGAATTCTTATCAAGTAAAAGATGCATATAATTTCGGTGGGTAGTGGTATTAAATTCAACCATCGAATTGTTTCCCTTTACAAGGTAGAGTCGGTAAAACCTTAAATCTGCGGGGATACTTGAAGTTTCGATTAAAAAACTTCCGTTGGGCTGAATAAAAGTTTCGGCAATAATAAAATCGGGCGAAGCAACAAACAGATTCTCCGGAGAATTAAGCGAAGCTAAATACACAACCGGTTGCCAATCGTTTTGAAGATCAATAGTACCCTTAATTTCCATCGCCTTTGCCGAAAAGGAAAGTAAGAATATTAAAAAACCATATTGTAATTTATTCAACTTCATTTTATGCTGCTTAGCTAAGGCGAAAATAAAAAAAAGCCGCTCATTTAACGAACGGCTTTTCTTTTATAAAATAATTTCTTCCAAACTCTCATCAAAAAAATGATATTCCAAATAGGAATATGAACTGACAGCTTCCACATCTACCCACTTCAGGTATTTCAGAAACCAGTTTCTCTGGATACTTCTGAAACCTTTGGTTAAATAAGCTGCCACAAAAGGATGAACTTTTAAATGCAATTTCTTTTTGTTCAACTCTTTTAGTGCGTATTTTACTTTACCGTCTATTTCGTCGGCAAATAATACTGTAGGCACAATTTTACCTGTTCCTTTACAAGTCGGACAGCTTTCTGCTGTTTCGATATTCTCCTCGGGACGAACCCGTTGCCTGGTGATTTGCATCAGGCAAAACTTGCTTAAAGGTAAAATGTTGTGCTTGGTCCGATCGTCGGCCATAACCTCCTTCATGTGTTCATTCACTTTCTGGCGGTTAGCGGCAACGTGCATGTCGATGAAATCAATTACAATAATTCCACCCATGTCTCTCAACCTCAATTGTCTTGCTATTTCTTTGCAGGCGGCCAAATTCACTTCCAGGGCATTTTTTTCCTGGTCGTTACCTGCCCTTGCGCGGTTACCACTGTTAACATCTATTACATGAAACGCTTCGGTATGCTCTACAATTAAATAGGCACCATCTTTAAATGAAACTGTTTTTCCAAACGACGCTTTAATTTGTTTATCGACTCCAAAATGGTCGAATATAGGTTGGCGCCCTTTGTAATACTTAACAATTTTTCTTTTGTCAGCTTGAATACTACCTATGTAATCGGCAATTTCTGTGCTAACCGAATGGTCGTTTACAATGATACTGTTAAAATCAGGATGATAAATGTCGCGCAGCAGTGCTGTAGTTCGGTCAATTTCGCTAATAAGTAACGAAGGTGCCTGAACCCTGCTAAGCTGATGAAAAATAGTTTCCCATTTCTCGACAAGTCTTGTGAGCTCCTGATCGAGCTCTGCAACTTTTTTTCCTTCGGCTACAGTTCTGATAATTACCCCGTATTTACGAGGTTTAATGCTTTGTACTAATTTTTTTAACCGGTTTTTTTCCTCATTGGTTCTAATTTTTTGCGACACAGATATTTTGTCGCTAAAGGGCATTAAAACCAGGTTCCGGCCTGCAATTGAAATTTCGGATGTTAAACGTGGTCCTTTTGTTGAAATGGGTTCTTTGGCAACTTGTACCAAAATTTTCTGACCTACTTTTAACAGTTCGTTTACTTTACCTTCTTTGTTAATGTCGGGTTCCGACTGAATCCTTGAGATGGAAGAAATTTTGTTTTTACGGGACGATGCAATTCGCAAGAATTTATTCAGTGTTGCAAACTGTGGCCCCATGTCGAGGTAATGTAAAAAAGCATCTTTACTGTAACCAACGTCGATAAATGCAGCGTTTAAACTAGGCATAATCTTCTTCACTTTGCCGAGGTAAATGTCCCCAACAGCGAATTTTGCCCCGCTTCTTTCTCTACTTAGTTCAACAAGCTTTTTGTTTTCCTGTAAGGCAATAACAATTTCGGATGGAGTTACATCAATTAATAAATCGCTACTCACAACCTTTAGTTAATCTTTAATTTTTGTCACAGTTAAATTTTATTTTCAGAAATCTCATGAAGAATTTTTGAATTACTCATACTGAAATCAAGGTAAACAAATACCTGCCATTTAAGATAATTTCATTAATGAAATATTAAAAAGACAATAAAATAAAATTTGAACGGTAACTTCGTTAATACTAATGTTCATAACAGATTAAACCTAAAGCAACAACTGCTTTAGGTTTAATCAATATTCCTAAGATTTTATCGGTATAAAACCTTATTTTTTCTTCTTGTGCCTGTTCTTACGCAATCTTTTTTTGCGTTTATGAGTGGCCATCTTATGTCTCTTTCTTTTTTTTCCGCTCGGCATAACTCTTTATTTTACTTGATTTTTAACTTGTGATACAAACGTTTTCGCTGGTTTAAACGAAGGAATATTGTGCGCTGGAATAATGATCGTAGTGTTTTTCGAAATATTTCTAGCTGTCTTTTCTGCTCTTTTTTTAACAACAAAACTACCGAAACCTCTTAAGTAAACATTTTTACCATCTACCAATGAATCTTTTACTGTTTCCATAAAAGCTTCAACCGTTTTTTGAACAGTTACTTTCTCAATTCCAGTTTCTTTAGAAATTTCATTTACAATATCTGCCTTAGTCATCTCTTAAATTATTTAATTTTCAATGTATTAATCGTTTTTATTCGAGTTTGCAAAAATAAAAATATTTATAAAACCGGAAAGCATTTCAATTAAATTATTTTTGTTTTTCTGTAAGATATTTAACCAGTTAGCGTAAAATGGACAGTTTCATCAGCTCTTTACACCAGTGGTACCGCATAAATAAACGTGATTTGCCATGGAGAAATACACAAGATCCTTATCAAATTTGGATTTCGGAAATTATTCTCCAGCAGACCCGAATTGCACAAGGTACAAATTATTATCTGCGTTTTATCCATACTTTCCCAACAATTGTACATTTGGCAGAGGCAAACGAAGATGAAGTTTTAAAACTATGGCAAGGTTTGGGGTATTATTCGCGGGCCCGCAACCTGCATTCAACCGCAAAAACCATTGTTCATTCGCACGGGGCCAAATTTCCAACCAACTATACCGACCTACTAAAACTTAAGGGAATTGGTCCGTACACTGCTGCTGCCATTGCTTCAATGGCTTTTGATCTCCCCTATCCTGCTGTTGATGGAAATATTTACCGGGTGTTATCAAGATATTTCGGAATTGCTACTCCCATTGACTCTTCCGGGGGGAAAAAACAGTTTCAACAATTGGCCGAAGAATTAATAATAAATAAACCGCCAGGCATGCACAACCAGGCATTAATGGAATTTGGCGCTCTTCAGTGTGTTCCCAAATCGCCCGACTGCAGTTTATGCCCGGTTGCCGATACTTGTTTTGCTAAACTGAATCAATTAATTGAACAGCTACCTGTAAAATCGAAAAAGACCAAACAGAGCAAACGGTACTTCTACTACTATTTAATTGATGACGGTACTCATATATATATAAATAAGCGCACATCGAATGACATTTGGAAAAATTTGCATGAACTTCCTCTTCTGGAAAGTCCGCACGAAATTTCGGATGAAGAAATTATTCAAAAAAAAGTTCCTTATATTAATGGTACAAATTTTAATATAAAACTGGTTTCTTCGCCAAAAAAACATATATTAAGTCACCAGGTTATTCATTCGAAATTAATATATATTGAAGTAAACACCGATGTTGATATATCTAAGCCTCTAATTCGGGTAAATAAAAAAGATATTTCTAAATTTGCTGTACCCAGATTAGTGGAACAATTTTTTGAAACGTTTAATCTGGTTTAAAAAAACAAACAGGTGGATATTTTACAATTTAAATGTTAACCAAAATAAATTAAAGATTATGTCAGTAAATAAAGTTATTTTAGTAGGGAACGTAGGAAAAGATCCGGAGGTCAGACATCTTGACTCAGGCGTGGCCGTTGCAAATTTCCCTTTAGCAACTTCGGAATCGTATACTGCAAAAAACGGCGAACGTGTGACCACTACCGAATGGCACAACATTGTTTTGTGGCGAGGATTGGCTGATGTAGCTGAAAAATATGTCACCAAAGGCCGTCAACTGTATATCGAAGGCAGAATCCGTACGCGTTCGTATGACGATAAAGACGGCAACAAACGCTACATTACTGAAATTTATGGCGACAGCATGCAAATGTTAGGCACCAAGGCAGATAATCAGGGCGGAGGAACTCAAAGTTCGCAAGCAAGTCAACAAGCATCGACTCCAACATTTAACGAACCGGAAATTGAAGAACCTGCTGGCGATGATGATTTACCATTCTAAAACAAAATATTAACTATTGGAAACAGAACTGCTTCATGCAAACGCCGCTTTAGGCACCTGGGATATCGATTTTTATCCTTTTTCTTTTGAAATAGCAATTTCGATTATAATTGTTCTTTTTCTATTACTAAGTTCAGCACTGATCAGTGGCTCAGAAGTAGCGTATTTTTCGCTTAGTGCAGCTGACAAAAAAAAGCTAAAAAAGAAAAGTAAAACCAACGATCGCATTTTAAAGAACCTTGAAAGCCCCGAAAAACTGCTGGCTACCATACTGGTAACCAACAATTTTGTAAATGTGGGTATAATTATTTTAACGGCGTACATTACAAACAACCTGGTTGAATTTGTGAATGCTCCCGTTTTGGAATTTGCTTTCCAGGTTGTTCTTATTACTTTTTTCCTTTTGCTTTTTGGCGAAATTATCCCAAAAGTTTATGCTTCTCATTTTGCATTAAGTTTTGCAAAATTTATGGCACTTCCGCTCCAAACTCTCGAAAAGCTGTTCCGTCCTTTAAATTCCATTCTTATTTATTCCACCGGATTTGTTAACCGGCGTCTGCAAAAACACAAAAAAGACATTTCAATGGAAGATATTTCGCAGGCACTGGAATTGACTTCAGAACAGGAACTCTCGGAAGAAAAGGATATTTTGGAAGGAATTGTAAAATTTGGGAATAAAGATGTTAGTGAAATAATGAAACCGCGCGTTGATGTTGTTTCCATTGATATTAAAATGGGATTCACTGAAGTTTTGCAGATCATCAACGATTCAGGGTACTCCAGAATTCCGGTTTACATCGACTCATTCGATAATATCAGCGGAATACTCTATATTAAAGATATACTTCCGCACAGCCATAAATCCAATACTTTCAGATGGCAAACATTAATTCGGGCACCTTTTTACGTTCCTGACACAAAAAAAATCAGTTCGCTGCTTGAAGAGATGCAGAAAACAAAAATTCATTTGGCCATTGTGGTAGATGAGTATGGTGGTACCTCGGGAATTGTAACGCTCGAAGATATTCTGGAAGAAATTGTTGGCGACATAACCGATGAATTTGATGAAGAGGAAAACTTCTTTACTAAAATTGCTGAGAATGAATTTTCGTTTGATGCCAAAGTGTTGCTCGGCGACTTTTACAAAATTGTAAATTGCAACGACACCATTTTTAACGACGTAAAAGGCGACGCAGACACCCTTGCCGGTCTCATTCTCGAAATTAAGGGAGCAATTCCAACTTTACACGAAAAAATAAAATGTAAAAACTTTATATTTACGATTGAAGAAGTCGACAACCGCAGAATTAAACAAATAAAAGTGCTTATCAATTAATAATTCTTTTAGGTGCTTATTTGCACAATGAAGTATCGGCTATGAAAATCTGGCAAATAATTTTTATTCTTTTTTTTATAGTGGGCTGCAAAGAAAGCTACACTCCGAAACCCCGTGGCTTTTTCAGAATCGATTTCCCTGAAAAAAGTTATGTGAATATTGCCAGCAAGTACCCTTACAGTTTTGAAATTCCCTCCTATTCCAGAGTCGAAAAAGACAAACGCAATCCCGACCATCAGAATTGGATAAATGTAACCATACCCGCGAATAAAGTGGAAGTACATATTTCTTACTACGATTTAACCGATCCGAAAAAATCATCGCGTGAATTGTTAATCGAATTTATGGAGGAAACACGCAGATTGGCCTACAAACATTCAATAAAAGCCGATGCCATTGAAGAGCAGATTTTTATGAATCCAGCAAAACATGTATACGGAACCATCTATAAAATTGAAGGAAATGCTGCTTCTCCCATGCAATTTTTCCTCACCGACAGTACAAAACACTTTCTGCGCGGAGCTTTTTACATACGTGAGGTGCCCGATATTGATTCATTGCGACCCGTAATTAATTTTATAGAACCCGACATTATCCGAATGATTGAAACAACCAGTTGGAATTAATGATAGAAAATGCCATTTGTAAAAGAAATAAATACACCGGAAGGTAAAATTGCCATCTGGAATTTAAACGACTCCACAAAAGAACTCGGTTCTTACTGTTCACTCAGTAATTCTGATCAGGAAAAATTGAACAATATTACTTCCGAAAGAAGAAAAAAAGAATTTCTGGCTTCGCGCATCCTTGTTAAAAAACTGACTGGCAGTAATCAGCAAATTATATACAACAAATCGGGGAAACCATTTTTAAAAGACCGGGAAAAACACATTAGCATTTCGCACTCAGCCAATTTTGCTGTAGTTTTTATTTCGGAGAGAAAAATTGGTATCGATATTGAACAAACCGACCGAAATATTGACCGGATTGCCGCCCGTTTTCTTCACCACAAAGAGAAGGATTTTATTTCGATGCTTGAAAACCAACAATTTGCAAAAATCCTTTTTTGGGCTGCAAAAGAAGCCATTTTTAAATGCGCCGATTCCGTGGGCATCCAGTTTAACAAACAAATACGAATTGCGGATTTTGACATTGAGAGATCAAGAAAGTTCAACGGAACGTTAATGAATTCAACAAAAAATATCCAGTATGAATTGCATTATCTTATAATTGAAAACAATGTGATGGTTTATTGCGTTGAACAATAAAATTTACTACTATGCAAAAAGCGGAAAATCAGATATTAATCATTTTTGGTGCCTCGGGCGATTTAACCAAGCGGAAACTCATTCCCGCACTTTTCGAATTATACAAACAAAATCTGCTCCCCGATAAATTTGCAGTTTTAGGAGCCTCGCGTTCTACACTTTCAGACGATGAATTCAGAAAGCGGGCTGATGAGTTTTTACCGAATAATGAGAAACTTGACGAGTTCAAGAAAAAACTGTTTTACCAGGCTGTACAAAATAATTCGGCAGAAGATTTTAAACCGTTAAAAAGCCGGTTAAAGGAAATCACCGAGTCGTTGGGTATCGAAAAGAACTACATTTTCTATCTTTCAACCCCTCCTTCGCTATACGGAATTATCCCAAAATTTCTGACTGATAATGGATTAAGCACTTCCAACAAATATTTCCGCAGATTAATTGTTGAAAAACCCTTTGGAACCACTCTTGAATCGGCAAAGGAATTAAATATTCAGCTGTTAAATTATTTTTCGGAAAACCAGATTTACCGAATCGACCATTACCTGGGAAAAGAAACCGTACAAAACATGTTGGTTACCCGCTTTTCAAACGGGATATTTGAGCCGCTTTGGAACCGCCGTTATATTGATCGCATTGAAATTACTTCAGCTGAAAGTTTAGGAGTTGAAGGCCGGGGAGGTTATTACGATCATTCGGGGGCTTTACGCGACATGCTTCAGAACCATTTACTACAGGTGGTTGGCTTTGTTGCCATGGAAGCTCCGGTTGTGGTTGAGGCAAATGCAATCAGGAACGAAATTCTTAAAGTGTTTCAATCGTTTCGCCCCATTCAGGAAAATGAAGTTTCGCGTTATGTAATACGCGGACAATACACCGAATCGAAAATTGGAGGGCAGCAAGTTGTTGGTTATCGCGACGAGCCCGGTGTTGACAGATTTTCAAGAACAGAGACGTTTGTTGCCTTGAAATTTTTTATTGACAACTGGCGCTGGGCCGGTGTTCCCTTTTACATACGAACAGGAAAAAAATTACCAACCCGCGTTACAGAAATTGTTATCCATTTTAAAAATGTGCCACACAATTTGTTTGGTACATCATCTTTCGAACACTCCAACAATCAGTTGATTATTCGCATTCAACCAGATGAAGGAATCTTGTTGAAGTTTGGTATGAAAACGCCGGGGGCAGGGTTCAAGGCGCAAACTGTTAACATGGATTTTCATTATTCCGATCTGGCCGACACCAATGTTCCGGCTGCCTACGAACGCCTGTTACTCGATTGTATGCAAGGCGACGCCACACTCTACGCCCGCGGCGACGCTGTTGAGGCCGCCTGGAAATTTGTTCAGCCCATTTTAACTGCATGGGAAACAAATCCCGAAATCCCGATTTATGGTTACCCTGCCGGAACCTGGGGCCCCGAAGACTCCGACAAATTAATTTTGCACGGACAATGGCGGTATCCGTGTAAAAACTTAACCAACGATGGTTTGTACTGCGAATTATAATATATTTGTAAGGACACATTAATTAACTGAGATGGAAACATTTACTGAAGTTCGGATTTTTTCGAAGCCCAAAAAAGTTTTCAATGCAATTGCAAAAGAAATATTGAAACTTACTCAAAATTCAACCCAGGAAATTATAAATATTGCACTTTCCGGAGGGAATTCTCCCAAAGGATTGTTTAAAAAACTAAGCAGTAAATATGCAAACGAAATTCCATGGGAACGAATTCATTTTTGGTGGGGCGACGAGCGCTGTGTTTCGCCTGAAGACGAACAGAGCAACTACAAAATGACAGTTGATTATTTGTTGTCAAAAATTTCGATACCGGCAGAAAATATCCATCGGATAAAAGGAGAAGCCGATCCTGAAGAAGAAGCTGTTCGCTATTCAAAAGAAATGGACGAATTGCTGAATTCGCGCGGAGAAAACCCGGTTTTCGACATTATACTCCTGGGTTTGGGCGACGATGGACACACCGCATCTATTTTTCCTGATCAGTTAGAACTGTTTGAATACAAACACAATTGTGCTGTGGCTCAGCACCCCATTACAGGGCAAAAACGGATAACAATTACAGGCAATGTTTTAAATAATGCCAGTCAAATATTCTTTCTGGTTACAGGAGAAAATAAATCCATGCGTATTGCAGAAATAATGAACGACAACGAAGCCGCTAAACTTCTTCCGGCCTATTATATTTCGCCCACAAATGGTGAATTAATTTGGTTTTTGGACGAGCCAGCTGCCTCGCAAATTTCGTAAGTAGAAAGCCAGTTACTGAACCGGTTTTAATCCCAGAATTTCCGTGCCAAATGTTTCTGTGGCGGAAATAACTTCATCAAAACAACCCGATGTTAATTCGCAACCGATAACATGATCACCTGCTTCAGGAAACGCTTTTTTAACTTTCCTTCCAGGAATAGTTCCCAGTTGGTCAAACATTTTATGCATGGCATCTACCCGAACAGTTTGATCCTGGTTTTCTTCATCTTTATAATAATACCCCAGGAAAACAGGTGCCGTAACATTCTTGTAAGTTTCTCTTTTCATGGTAGCTTCAACCAGTTGTTGCAAATACACCACAGCCTCCATCCGGTATTTACAATTCCAATACTGGCAACCTTTCGACTCAAAATCCTCATCCGTAACCCGGTATTTACTGTGCATAACTTTACGGCCTATTTGTAAGCCCCAGGGTTTCGAAAGCATAAATGCGGTTGAATTATTTATCCTGATATTGGGGGAATACAGAATAATTCCGTCAACATATTCAGGGAAATCTGCTGCCAGTTTCAAAGCCAGAGTTCCGCCGGTTGAAGTACCCATTATTATTACCTTTTTACCGAGGGTTCGTGCAACCATTAAAGCTTCTTTGGCTGATCTCCACAGTTTATCAGGCGTCATATCAATCAAGGCGTCTTCAGTTTCCAAACCATGATCGTGCAAACGTGGAATGTACAAATTGCATCCAAATTTCTTAGCAAAATTTACATGTGCCGGATAACCTTCGTACCACGAAGCAGAAAACCCATGCAAATATAAAACGCAATAATCTGTGCGTTCTTTTACCGAGTCTTTTTCCCAAAATATTCGCGACTCGTTATCGGGTTTTATTGAAAACGCAGCCTCCTTTTTTTGAACAAAACTCTCAATATTTCCAATACTGGCCGATATGGAAGGTAAATCTTTATTTATCTCCGGTTTTGGTGGCTTCGGTCCTAATAAATAAACTACAATTGCCAGCAGAATTACTATTCCAAGAAAACGTTTTATTCGTTTCATAAAAATCTGTTTTTATTACGAAAATACAATATTAAACCATACTATTATTAAAATTCTAAAATGAGTTGAACAGGCTTTTGATCCTCAGTTTCATAAATAAAATTCGATAAAGTTAAACCCAATAAACGAATTCCCTTTTCAAAACCACCTTCAACTTTCATCAGTTTTTTACTTTCTGAAATAAACAACATTTTTGAATCAAAAAAACCGTTGAGTGTTTTACTTCGGGTATGTTGTTCAAAATCGGCATATTTGAACTTAAGAGTGAGTGTTTTTGATTTTACATTTATCCGTTGCGCTCGTTCCCAAACTTTGTCCGCAATTTGCATCAGTTCATTTTCCAGATCTTCAGTTCGAAACAGATCATGCAAAAAAGTATTTTCAGCTCCAACTGATTTTCTTTCGCGCGATGGTTGAACCAAACGATTATCTTCGCCACGACAAATTCCGTAATAATAGTTACCAGCCTTCCCAAACAAACGAATCAGCTCCAACCGATCGATCTGTTTTAAATCGCTGCCGTACCAAACTCCAATTTTATTGAGTTTTTCTGCTGTTACCTTTCCAATTCCGTAGAATTTTCGCACCTCAAGTTTATCGATAAACTGCTGTGCCTGATCGGGAGTAACCACAAAAATGCCATTGGGTTTGTTGACATCGGACGCTACTTTAGCCAGAAACTTATTGTATGAAACTCCGGCCGAGGCCGTAAGTCCCGTTTTTTCAAATATACGCTGTTTGATTTCTTTTGCTATTAGGGTAGCCGACGGCTTACCTTTTTTTGCGTAGGTAACATCCAGATACGCCTCATCTAGCGAAAGTGGTTCAACTAAATCGGAATATTCCAAAAATATTTCACGTATTTGATTCGAAATCTCTTTGTAACGATCGAAACGGGGTTTTACAAAATTCAGGTTGGGGCACTTTCGTTTTGCTACTTTCGACGACATTGCTGAACGTACACCAAATTTTCGGGCTTCGTAACTCGCCGCAGCAACAACACCACGTTCGCTTGTTCCACCAACGGCCACTGGTTTTCCACGCAATTCAGGATGATCCAATTGCTCCACTGATGCAAAAAACGCATCCATATCAATATGAATAATTTTGCGTGTTACCTCTGTCACGGTTCTTCTTTTGCGTAAAAATAACAACAAAAAAGGTGTTATGTAAAAACATAACACCTTTTCGCTAACATCTTATTTTTTGTTACTCATCATCCATTTCTAAAATTTTGAACTCAGTACGACGATTTTTTCGATGATCGGCTTCCGAACATTTCACACCATCGTCACACTTGTTTACCAATTCAGTTTCGCCATATCCTTTAGCAATAATCCGTTCCTTACTAATTCCTTTGCTCACAATATAGCCAACTGCTGATTCAGATCTTTTCTGGCTTAGCGTCAAATTATATGAATCGCTACCGCGGCTATCAGTATGCGACCCTAATTCAACTTTCCAGTCAGAATTGTCATTCATTACTTTCACCAGTTTATCCAACTCAACTTCCGATTCAGGGAGAATATTCCATTTGTCGAAATCATAATAAATATTTTCCATTACAAACTTTTGCCCTACTTTAACTTTTTCAATCCACAAAGTATCGCGAATTATACCAAAAGGTTTGCCAACGGTTGAGATGGTTTTTGAATCATTCATAAAACCGTCCATATCTGTTTTGAAAGTGTATGTTTTATCCTTTTCGAGTTCTTGTTTGAAAATAAGCCCTGTTAATACCTTCAGAACATTTCCAACACTTAATCTGGCTCCCTTAACAGGTTGTTTGGTTTTCTTATCCATTACAACCAATTCAAGTTCGTATTTTCCTTGTTTCTCAAGAATAACTTTGTAGATATCATCGTTACCTATACCACCGGTTTTATTCGAAGTATAATAGCCAACCTCTTCATTTTTATGAATCACAAAACCAAAGTCATCGCCATCAGAATTCAGCTCTGGAATTTCGGAAACAGCTGTCATATTATCGCCAAACATTCCTACATGATATATATCCAAGTCATCGCCACTTCCCCTTCCGTTTGTAGAAAAAATTAACATTTTATCTTTGTAAATAAAGGGAAACATCTCATTACCATCAGTATTAATCTTATCTCCCATGTTCAGCATCTCTCCCCAAACTCCGTTGTTGCGAACAGCCATATAAATATCCGTACCTCCAAATCCTTTCCCGGGAATATCGGACACAAAATACAAGGTATCACCGGTTGATGTTACCGAAGGGTGCCCAACCGAATAGGTAGGATCGTTAAACGGAAGTTCGCCCGTTTTGGTCCACACTCCGTTTTGTTTTTCAACAATAATAATTTTCAACCGAATGTCGGCCTTTTGGTACACTTTGTTTCTGATCTCGGGATTTTCGAAATTGCTCAAAGTTACAAATAACTCGCCGGTTGCTTCGCAATATGATACTGGGCCTGCATGGTAACCCTGGCTAATATCAGCCAACTTAATTAATTTGTTCCCCGTTACATTTCCTTTAGTATCAACTTTGGATGTGTACAAATCGTAAAAAATATCTTTGCTCTTTCCTTCAGCCAACTTTTGAATTTCTTCATCGGTAAAAGCTGAAAACCACAACTCATCGCCAACAAACGCCGGCCCGAAATCACTTTCCGTTGTATTCAAATCAGTCTTCTCAATGCTCAACTTTACCATCTTCTCAAAATAAACACAGTTATTCTGAGCACTTAACATAATAGGAATAATTCCCAATAGAAAAAGTAATACTCTTTTCATAATATTTTGAATTTAGGATTCTAACTATATATAAACAAAACAAATATTAAGGAAAACCTAAGTACTCCTTAATACGACCCTTATTTTTCTAATGCAATCCAGTAAATTGCTGTTAGAATCACCAAGTTAGGTCATTTAACTTAATTAGTCAAGCCCTTTTAGTGAGTAAAACCACATTTTCGACGTGATGTGTGTGCGGGAACATGTCAACAGGGCAGATTTTCTCAATTTGGTAAAACTCGTCCATAATTGCAATATCCCGAGCCTGGGTTGCAGGATTACAACTTACATAAACTATTCTATCGGGAGCGATCTTTAAAATCGTATTTATAACATCGGCATGCATGCCTGCTCTGGGAGGATCGGTAATGATGACTTCAGGTTTGCCGTATTCCTGAACAAAAGCTTCATCAAGAACATCCTTCATATCGCCGGCAAAAAACGAAGTATTGATAATATTATTAATTTCAGAGTTCACTTTTGCATCTTCAATGGCTTCAGGCACATATTCAATTCCCACGACCTTTTTTGCACTCTTGGCAACAAAGTTAGCAATGGTTCCTGTTCCGGTATACAAGTCATAAACCGTTTCAGTACCATCAAGGTTGGCAAAATCGCGTGCTACCTTATACAATGTATAGGCCTGCTCCGAATTGGTCTGATAAAAACTTTTAGGCCCAATTTTAAACTTAAGTCCTTCCATTTCTTCAAAAATATACTCGCGACCACTAAAAGTCTCGATTTTTTGATCAGTAATCGTATCGTTCCCTTTTGGATTAATCACATATAATAAGGAAGTAATTTCGGGGAACTCATTTTTAACAGCATTCAACAATGCAACCCGTTTATTTTCATCTTCGTGATAAAAAGTCACAATCACCATTGTTCCGCCGGTTGAACTTGTACGGATAATTAAAGTCCGGAGAAATCCTTTCTGCTCCCTTATATCAAAAAACTGAAGATTATTTTGTATTGCATAATCATATATAAAATTTCGAATTTTGTTGGAAGGTTCGGGTTGCAGCCAACATTTATTTATGCTTATCACTTTATCGAACAAACCCGGTACATGAAAACCAAGCGCATCTGGTTTCTCAATCTCTTCTCCTGCCTCCACTTCGCCATAAGTTAACCAGCGTTTATTCGAAAAAGTAAACTCCAGTTTATTTCTATAAAAAGTATTTTCTTTTGAACCTAAAATAGGCATTATTTCGGGCATATGAATTTTGCCAATCCGCAACAACTGATCTTGTACCTGTTTTTGCTTGTAAAACAATTGTTTCTCGTAAGGCAACATTTGCCATTTACACCCTCCACACACTCCAAAGTGTTCGCAAAAAGCATCAATGCGGTCTTTACTATATTTCTTGTATTCCTTTATAAAAGCTTCCTGGTATCTTTTCCTTTTTTTGCTTACCTGTAAATCAACCACATCTCCGGGGATTGCCAATTTTGTAAATACAACCATTTCTCCCACTCTGGCTACAGCTTTTCCCTCTGCGCCAATATCCTCTATCGTTACGTTTTCGTAAAACGGTTTTTTCCTGTTACGTGCCACTCTATTTTTTTTGCAAATATAATTCATTATTACAGATTGCCCCATTCTGTAGCTCTTTCTCGATTCCCAAAAAAAAATCAAGTTTCCCACATTGGGAAAACGAGTCGTTTCAACCCACTCAAACCCACTTTTATGTTTCGTATGGCTTTGCTAAATAAATCATTTCCCTATATTTGCTATTGATTTAATGGTTGGTTTTATTTTCAATAAGTAAAACTTAAAAGGGGAAAGCGACTTCTGTATTTATGATTGGTTTTGTGTTTAGGGGTTTGTAAATTATCAATCATCTTCAAAAAGCGTCCATAGAGCTTTCCCCTTCCTTTTTTACCCGCGAGGGTATTTTTTTTGTCTTCACTTTTACGTTTCATGTCAACCTTTAATAATTATCTTTGCACAATTTTGAAAACAAATGATTTCGTTAGATAAAATAAATTTAAGTTTTGGAGGCTACACGCTGTTTAAAGAGATTAGCTTTTTAATTAATCCAAAAGATAGAATTGGATTGATAGGAAAGAATGGTGCTGGAAAAACCACTTTGTTAAAAGTTATTACAGGAAAACAAAACCCAAGCTCAGGCAATGTGGTTATTCCCAAAAATGTAACTGTTGGCTATCTTCCACAGCAAATGAAACTAACCGATTCGAGATCTTTAAAAGAAGAAACAACACTTGCTTTTGAAGAACTCCTTCAATTAGATAAGAAAATTGCCAAACTGAATCATGAAATAGCCGAAAACGATGACTATCATTCTGAAGAATATTTAAATAAACTGGATTTAGTAACGGAACTACATGAGCGTTACCAAATGTTGGGCGGCGACAATTATGAAGCGGAATTGGAACAAACGTTACTTGGCCTTGGATTTGAAAGAACTGACTTTGACAGGATGACTTCAGAGTTTAGCGGAGGATGGCGGATGCGTGTAGAGCTTGCCAAACTTCTACTAAAAAAACCTGATGTATTTCTGCTTGATGAGCCGACGAACCACCTTGATATTGAATCGATACAATGGCTCGAAGACTTTTTAAAAACTTATAGCGGCGCAGTTGTACTTGTTTCGCACGACCGAACTTTTTTAGATGCAGTTTGTAACCGAACAATCGAAATTTCGCTAGGTAAAGTAACCGACCAGAAAATGAACTATTCGAAGTTTGTTGTATGGAAAGAAGAACAACGCGAAGTAAATCTGGCTGCTTATCGCAACCAGCAAAAGATGATTGAAGATACAGAACAATTTATTCAGCGTTTCAGATACAAGGCAAGCAAAGCTGTTCAGGTTCAATCGAGGATAAAACAACTCGATAAGTTGGATCGAATTGAAATTGAAGAGGAAGATAATTCGGCTTTAAAACTAAACTTTCCCCCCGCTCCCCGTTCTGGGAGAGTTATTGTTGAGGCAAAAAACATAAGCAAGTCATATGGCGATCTTTCTGTTTTGGAAAATATTAACTTAACAATTGAAAATGGCGAGAAAGTTGCTTTTATAGGCCGAAACGGTGAAGGAAAAACAACTCTGTCCAGAATTATTATGAACGAGTTGGAACATACAGGAACGATACAGCTCGGACACAATGTAAAGGTGGGTTATTTTGCACAAAATCAAGCACAACTATTAAATGAAGAACTGACAATTTTTGAAACAATTGATGAAATAGCAGTTGGTGAAATCAGAACAAAAATTCGCGATATACTCGCAGCCTTCCTTTTTAAAGGAGAAGACATTGATAAAAAAGTAAAAGTATTAAGTGGAGGCGAAAAATCGAGGTTGGCAATGATACGTCTGATGTTGGAACCGGTTAACTTTCTTATTCTGGATGAGCCAACCAACCACCTCGACATGCGTTCAAAAGAAATATTGAAAAATGCATTGGCTAATTTCACGGGAACAGTTTTGGTTGTTTCTCACGACCGTGATTTTTTGGATGGTTTGGTAAATTGTATTTACGAATTCAGGAATAAAAAAGCAAAACAACATTTAGGTGGAATCTTCGATTTTTTATACCGAAAAAAAATAGAATCGCTGAAAGAAATTGAGGCCAAATCAAGTGCTGCCAAAACAAGTAGACAGGAATCAAAGGTTAAATCGAATAATGAACTTACCTTTGAGGAAAGAAAAGAAATCAGCAAAACAATTTCGCGTTTGGAAAAAAAGATTATTCAAACCGAAGAAAATATTGCTGAACTTGAAGAAGAAATTGAGGAAATGGATAAGCTCCTTTCGTCGTCGGCACAATTAGATGACCACTCCATTTTTGAAAATTACGAGAATAAAAAATCTGAACTGGAAGCAATCCTGCACAATTGGGAAGCTGAACATGAAGAGTTAGAGAGTTGGAAATTAAAAAAGACCTGGTAAAATGAACAAAGAAGATTTTGTATTTGGAACAAGAGCCGTTATAGAAGCCATAAAAAACGGTAAAACAATTGATAAAATTCTAGTAAAAAAAGGATTAAGCAACGACTTGTTCTCTGAGCTGCAAGACCTTATAAAAGAAAACAGAATAGCGGTCCAGCATGTTCCGGTTGAAAAAATCAATCGCGTTACGCGCAAAAATCATCAGGGAGTATTGGCCTTTATATCTCCCATTGAATTCGACAATATTGAAACCGTACTTCCGGCTATTTACGAAGAAGGGAAAACTCCACTTATTCTGATTTTAGATCAAATTACGGATGTAAGAAACTTCGGTGCAATTGCGCGTTCAGCTGAATGTGCCGGTGTTCATGCCATCATTATACCGGAAAAAGGAATGGCCCGCATTGGAGGCGATGCCATCAAAACCTCGGCCGGCGCCATTCATCATATTCCAATTTGCAGGGTGACAAATCTTTATTCCACAATTCAGTTTCTTAAAGATTCCGGGATACACATTGTGGCTGCAACCGAAAAAGGCGAGAAATTATACACAGAAGCCAATTTTAAAATACCAGCCGGAATCGTCATGGGTTCTGAAGACACCGGCATTTCGTCGCAAATACTTAAAATAGCAGACGAACAATTAAAGATCCCAATTCTAGGTAAAATAGAATCTTTAAATGTTTCTGTTTCTGCGGCATTGATGATTTACGAGGCAATTCGGCAACGTAATTAACTATTTACAGGAATTGTTCTTTTGAATGATTCTTCCAACGAAATAAAGGTTTCGGTACTGGCTACACCTTCTATTTTTTGAATTTGTCCGCTCAGAACATATTTCAGATGTTCATTATCTTTTGCATATACTTTTACAAAAATGGCATAAGCACCTGTAGTATAATGACATTCAACAATTTCAGGAATTTTTTCAAGCTCCTTCACCACTTCTGTAAACAAGCCCCCTTTTTCAAGAAAAATTCCAATGTATGTGCAGGTTTTAAATTCAACTTTTTTAGGATTAATATGATATCCGGAACCAACTATCACCTCAAGGTCAACCATTCGGTTTACTCGTTGATGTACAGCTGCTCTTGAAATTCCGACCTCCTTTGCTACATCTTTAAAAGGTATTCTCGCATTTTTTGTAATTATATCCAGAATTTTTAAATCCCAGTCATCTAAGTTATTCCTCAAAGTCATGTTTTACAATTTTCTATCAAAATTATCAAAAAACAAACATTAATTCAAGTTTGACTCCTGCTAAAAACAAAAAAGTAACAAAATGAAAACAATAATACCAACAACCTGCAAAAACCGCTATTCTTTATCAATTTGTTAACTAACTATCATCTATTATTTCATATTTCCACTTTTTTGGCATTTATGGCAATGTTTTTCATATATTCACACTCAATATTTATCATTCAGACAGCGATAAATAAACATTAGTACGAACAAAACAGCATTAAGTTGAACTATTTTCTGAAAGAATTAAACAAGCTTTCAGAAGTCGGTTTAGACATTAATGGCTGTTCTAAAATTACAGACAAATGAAAAATACGAGCAGTTGGTGGATCATTTTAGGCCTGTTGATTATTGTGGCCTTTTTAGGAATAATTATTCCATCAGGATTGGAAAATCAAGACTACACAAATCTGGATACCGGTGACACCGCATGGATGCTAACAGCAACAGGACTAGTTCTTTTAATGACACCCGGACTGGCCTTCTTTTATGGAGGTATGACACAATCGAGAAACATTATTTCAACAATGCTGCAAAGTTTTATTGCTATGGGAATTGTGAGCGTACTTTGGGTAGTAGTTGGTTTTAGTATTGCTTTTGGCGAAAGTATCGGGGCCGAAGGTTTTGGTTTGTTCGGAAATCCGATGACCTACTTTATGTTTAAAGGAGTTGGAGGGGGAACACACCCTGATCTTGCACCAACTTTCCCTTTTGCTGTTTTTGCAATGTTTCAGTTAAAATTTGCCATAATCACCCCGGCTCTAATCACCGGATCTTTTGCCGGACGTGTTCGTTTCAGAGCCTATATGTTGTTTATGGTTTTGTTCATTCTATTTATTTATGCACCACTTGCTCATTGGACCTGGCATCCGAACGGATTTTTAAGAAATTGGGGTGTACTTGATTTTGCCGGAGGTACAGTAGTTCATATGTCGGCGGGTTTTGCGGCACTTGCAGGTGCTATTTTTCTGGGACGCAGAAAAGATGCCAACAAAGAGTTTAAGCCGGCAAATATACCCTATATCCTGTTAGGAGCAGGAATGCTTTGGTTTGGTTGGTTTGGATTTAATGCCGGTTCTGCCCTTGCTGCCGATGCAATTGCAGCTTCGTCATTGGTAAACACAAATACTGCTTCGGCTGCTGCCATGTTAACCTGGATATTTTTCGACGCTGCACAAGGGAGAAAACCTTCAGCCGTTGGCGCTGCAATTGGATTAGTTGTTGGATTGGTAGCTATTACACCTGCTGCAGGATATGTAAATGTTGGATCAAGTATTTTTATCGGAGTTATTGCTGCTATTGTAAGCAACTACGCCATCACACTTCGTACCAAATCAAAACTTGATGATACTTTAGATGTTTTTCCGGCACACGGGATGGGAGGTATTGTAGGAATGCTTGCTACTGCTGTTTTTGCCAATGATGTTGGATTAATTCATGGAGAAACCACAACCTTCCTATACCACCTGCTAGCACTGGTAATAGTTGGTATATTTACATTTGGCGGTTCACTGCTAATGTACAAAATCACCGATATGATTATACCATTACGAATTTCTCCTCACGGTGAGAAGATTGGTCTGGATATTAGCCAACACGACGAATCGTATAACTTTGTTTATTCTGAAGAATAATAAAAACAATAAAAAAAGAAAGCCGGCAAAAACCGGCTTTCTTTTTTTATTATTTAATTGGAACCTGTCGCTTAAAATCCATCTCGAGCGAAATGAATGTTTCCGTTCTTGCTATTCCTTCAATGTCCTGCAGTTCTTCGTCGATTAAACGTTTTAAATGCTTATTCGTTTTGGTTTGAATTTTTACAAAAATTGCATAAGCTCCCGTAGTGTAATGACACTCAATAATCTCAGGAATCTTTCTTAGAGCTTCAGCGACCTGACTATGGTATTTCGCTTTATCTAAATAAATTCCCATGTATGCACAGGTATTGTAACCCAACTTTTGAGGATTAACAATAAATTCGCTTCCGTGCACTACTCCAATATTTAATAAACGCTGAACGCGCTGATGAATAGCAGCACCTGAAACTCCGCACTCGCGAGCAACTTCTAAAAATGGGATTCGGGCATTTTTGGTAATTAATTTAAGTATTTTTTCATCGAGCTGATCAATATCGGCAGCCTTTTCTTCTTCAAAATCAGTAGCTTTCATTTTAAATTTTCTGAATTAGTTTCATTTTAGAGGACAAATGTATATAATTATTACGATCGTTAAGCTAAGCTGCTTAAAAACATATATTTTATAACAATTCGTAAGCTAATATAATTTGAGCGATATATCCGAATTCGTTAGTTTCTAATTTTTAATCCAATTTGAGCGATGTCAGCCCCGGTTGGTTCCTGGAAAACCCTCAGTTCAAATTCAGGTATTACGGCAAAAATGTGATCAAAAATATCGGCCTGAATGGCTTCGTAATGTGCCCATTCCTGATCGTTGCAAAATACATAAATTTCAATGGGTAATCCTTTTCCTACTGGCTGCAACTGCCTCACCAAAAAAGTCATGTCATTATGTACTTTCGGATGCTGTTTTAAATAAACTTCCAAATATTTCCTGAAAATACCAATATTGGTTTGGTGACGGCCACTTATAAAATCTTCCTCAGTAAGGTTTTTCCCTTTGTTGTATTCCTTTAACTCCTCTTCTTTTTGGCGAACATAACCACGAATTAAATCAAACTTTTCAAATCGACTAAGCATCGCTTCGTCACAAAATTTTATTGAATTGGTATCAATGGCAACCGAACGTTTTATTCTGCGTCCGCCCGACTCTTCCATCCCTTTCCAATTGTTAAACGACTCTGAAACCAGAGAATAGGTTGGAATTGTTGAAATGGTTTTATCCCAGTTTTGAACTTTTACGGTGTTCAAAGTAATATCAATAACAGTTCCGTCAGCACCATGGCTTTTCATTTCTATCCAATCGCCAATCTTCACCATATTATTGGCTGACAACTGAATAGAAGCCACAAATCCAAGAATTGTATCTTTAAACACCAACATTAAAACGGCTGCCATTGCTCCCAAACCTGTCAACAGAACGGTTGGATTCCGGTTGAGTAAAACCGACAGAATCATGATACCAGCCATGAAAAAGACAAATATTTTTACCAACTGCACATATCCCTTTATTGGGCGATGATGAGAATATTCGGTTGTATTGTATATCTCCAAACCCGAATTCAATACCGAATTGGTTACAGATACAACAATCACGGTAAAGTATATTTTCGCAATATTAATCAGGAATCCCGTCAAGGAGAAATAATGATCTTTGCTTAACTCAGCCAGTACATCAGGCGCCAAATCACTTAACTCCTTATGTATTAAGGGATAAGAAAAATCGGCAGCGTACAACAAAATAAAAGCCGGTACCAAATGTGCCAATCTTTTAAAAACATTGTTTTTTACAAGAATATCGTCCCACTGGGTTTTGGTTCGCTCCGCCACCCGTTGTACAATCTTCAGAAATATATGCCGGGTAATAAAATGAGCCAGCCAGGCAATAAAAATTATTAAAACAATTGTAAGAAAAGCCGATGTTGGCTTTACCCAAAACTCGGCACCACCAATTTCTCTTAAATACTCCAGTAAGAATTTGTAAAAGGTTCTCATGTTTTTAGTTGCTGATTATTTCTAATTTTGGCCAAAATTAATAAATCAACATAATATGAAGCTGAAATTCGTGCTTATTCTTTCGTTGCTACCAATATTGTCGTTCGCTCAAATTGATTACAACAGCTATTTCAAAAATAAATCGTTGCGTTTCGACTTTCTTTTGGGAGGAAACAACAAAGAAGTGGTCGTATATCCGCAGGAAATGAAACAGGAACCTTATTGGGCCGGTTCGAAAACTAATTTAATCGATCCTTTAAACTATGGTAGTTATCGTTTCAGGGTATTCGATGCAAAATCCGACAGTCTGATTTTCAGCAAAGGTTTTAGTACACTTTTTCAGGAATGGCAAACTACTGCCGAAGCCAAACAAACCCACAAAACTTTTTACCAGGCAGCAATCTTTCCATATCCTAAAAAACCTGTCAAACTTAAAATTGAAGCTCGCCAATGGGACGGAACTTTCGAAACACTATCTACAACTGAAATTGATCCGAAAGACTATTTTATTCTGAAAGAGCAGGCAAATAATTTCGAATCGGTTGACATTATAAATAACGGTAAACCTGAAAACAAAGTTGACCTGGTAATTTTGGCTGAAGGATATACAATTCACGAAAAAGAGAAATTTATAGCCGATGCAGAAAGAGTTTCGGGATATTTATTCGAGAAGAAACCTTTCAAATCGGAAAAAGAAAATTTCAATGTAAAGGCCGTATTCACTCCTTCCAATGAATCGGGGACCGATGTTCCGGGAGAGAACCTATACAATAACACACATTTCAACTCAAGCTTTTATACCTTCGACTTGCCACGCTACCTTACTACCAGCGACATGAAAACGGTTTACGATGCTGCGTCGGTAGTTCCTTACGATCACATTTATGTTTTGGTAAATACTGAACGTTATGGCGGTGGCGGATTTTACAACTTTCTATCGGTTTGTACGGCCGATAACGAACTAACAGATAAAGTTTTTGTGCACGAATTCGGACATGGTTTTGCAGGATTGGGCGACGAATATTATAACTCGGCCGTGGCTTACGAAAATTTTTACAACCTTGAAGTTGAACCCTGGGAAGCCAACATCACAACCTTGGTTGATTTTAATAAAAAATGGAAATCGATGATCGACAAATCAACTCCGGTTCCAACCCCCCGAAAAGACAAATACAAAAACACCGTTGGAGTATACGAAGGTGGCGGTTACATGGCAAAAGGAATTTACAGTCCGCATATCGACTGCCGGATGAAAACAAACGTTGCCGAAGGATTTTGCCCGGTGTGCGAGGAAGCAATTCGTAAGGTAATTCGGTTGTATACAAATGAGGATTGAAGAGGTATAAGCTCCGTAATCCTCACAATTTTACCCGTTAAGCTCGCTTTTTTACTCGTAATCTTCCGAATTTTGCTCGTAATCCGCATAAATTATGCGGAAATCCTAATAATTTTACTGAACGACCTCACTTCTTTTTTGGAAAAGCTCGCTTTTTGTTAGAATTTCCTCACTTTTTTTGAGGTAAACGACATAAAATACGAGCCTTTCGACACAATTTTGCCCGTTACAGCTAAAAATGACGTGGTGTTCCTATGTTTTTACCCCACTGATGAGGATTTTTGCTTGTCTGACGAGGTTCTTAGTACTGTTCGCCGCGCGAGAAGGAAAATAAAGGCAGTTGTTTTAGCAGATAATGTTTTAAAATGTGAGGTGAAACGCGTTTGGGATTAGAGTGTGAACCATTGGCATTGAAAAGCAGAGTAGCTTTGCTAATACCATACCTTCGGAAGCAAGTTTAAACCCGAAATAAAAAGGGCGATGCTGAATTTCAACATCGCCCTTTTCATACTTTCTATTTCTGTTATTCTTCGTTTTTAGCCAGATGCTTAATTACAAAGTAGGCTGCAATTAAACCAACTCCCCCGCAAACCAGAATTGCGGTAAAGAATGCCACTACTTCATTTATCGCATTCGAAAGTGCATAACCTACAACTACTCCAACTCCAAGTGCAATAAGGAAAATACCCCACTTCACTAAGTCAAGTCTGCGTCTTACCGGATCGGCTTTAAAAATCCCGGCATCCATTCCTTTTTCAACTAATGCTAAACGTTCTTTTGTACGTGTTGTCCAGTAAACATACAGAATAGCAAAAATTGCCAGAAAAAATCCTATCGGCACAAATAATCCTTCCATGATATTAATTTTTAAATTGTTTTTAATTTTTGTTTTCGCTCTTTTGACGCGACTTCCTTCGATCGGTTACACATTTAAAAATTTATTTTTGAGTTTTATTGATTTTTAGAAACCCGTTAAAAAAAAAAGACCTGTTTGCGAATAAATATTTTAGTAGTAATTTGTAACCGTCCAACCATTATTACGTCAAAAGAACAGATGGAGCAAAAAGACGATATCTACTATATTGAGAAAGTAACAGCAGGACAAACTAATTACTTTTCGTATATCGTTGAACGATATCAGGATATTGTTTTTTCAATTGCTCTGAAAGTTCTTAAAAATCGTGAGGATGCCGAGGAAATGGCACAGGAAAGTTTCATTAAAGCCTACAAATCGTTGCATACTTTTAAGGGAACTGCAAAATTTTCGACCTGGCTTTACCGGATAACCTATAACAATTGCATATCGGAAGTCAGAAAGCGAAAAATCCATTATACATCAACCGACGAAGTGGAAGTAAAAGATGAAACAACTGAAATAAACCTGGATGGTATACCGGAAGAAAACCGGGCAAAATGCATACAAGAAGCACTCAGGAAACTTCCCGAAGAGGAATATACTTTGGTACTGCTTTACTACTTCGAAGAACAATCGATTGAAGAAATAAGCAAGGTTACCAATCTCTCGGAAAGTAATACGAAAGTAAAATTGTATCGGGCGCGTAAAAAGCTCTATACAATTTTAAATGAAATGATGAAGGATGAGTTATACACAATATTATGAATGAATTAGAAGACATAAAATTACAGGCATTCCTGAAAAAATTGGAACTGGACTCGCCCAAACCCGATTTTACAGTGCGCGTAATGAATAAGATTTTCGAAGAAAGCAATGCGCTGGAAAGGATTAAATCGGAGAAGATTTTAGGAAAAGGATTCTGGATCTTTATGATATTATTTGTTGTACTGTTTGCAGCTATTTTTATCCTTTACAACACAGGTGCCCAACCGGATAGCCAATTACCGAACCTGCTTCCCGAGGTTAGCCAGGGAATAGGCGAAAAATACGACTCATTTTTCAGCAAGTTAGCTGGAGCACCTCTTGCGATTGGAGGAATTTTAGCCGCATTCTCTGTTCTTTTATTCCTCGATCGGATTATTATCTCCAACAGTAAAATATTTGCTTAGATAAATAGAAAAAGTGACAAAAAGAGAACCGCTCTTTCTGTTTTTTTATCAGAAAGAGCGGTTCTCTTTTTTTTTTAGAATGGTCTTATTCGTATTGCTTTACAATTCCTGTCATTATTAAATACTGGGCAGCAATATAAGTCGTCATTACAAAAAGTCCTTCATACGGAATGGCGATTAAAAACCGGTTGATCGCAATTAAAGAATCGGAACAAACAAAAAGCAGCGAACCGGCAAAAACCATACTAAAACTTTTAGGGTGCCCGTTATCGTATCGATTTAGCGCCATCGACGCCATGGTTAAAATAGCGACTACATAAATAAAAACAGCCACCTTTAAAACGGCATCAAGGTGTGGAAACAAGACGATGTACATAATCAACCCGAAACCGATGTACGGAGTTAACCACACGGGTTTCTTTTTCAGAAACGGTTTTTTACCCGAAATAGTTATGGTACGTAAAAAGAGGAAAGCATAAAGTAGTTGGGCCACTAAAAAGGAAGCTATTCCGAGTACAAAATACATGAATTCGCCCGAGAACATTAATAACCAATCGCCAAACCACGAAAATAGAAATCCAAACCCCGCCAGTTTCACAACCTGCTTGTCGAAATTTCTTGCATGGAGAAAAAAGTAGCCTCCAATCCAGATCATTATAAATGGCTTAAATACGTGATCAACCCAGGGACTTTGGATAAATTCACCTGCTAAGTCACCTACAACTATGAGAAGAAAAAGAAAATGAAGAAGTACTTTTTTCATTCTTCGGGATCGTTTAGTTGCCATAAAAATAAGATTATTCCAATAAAAAAATGGAAATAGGTTGGTAATTAAATAAATACACAATACGATCGGTCGAAATAAAAGTCACTTCAACCGATTTCTCATCTACAATTAAACACGAAATAATTACCGGTCAGAAAATTGAATATTTGGATTTTGTGCTTCAATTAATAACACTGCTCGGCCATCAAATAACCACGAACATACTCTTTCACGCCATCCTCCAGTTCAACAAAAGGTTTGGTATAACCCACCTCGCGCAGTTTATTCACTTTTGCCTCGGTAAAATACTGGTAACGCCCCCTTAAATCAACAGGTGTATCAACAAACGAAATCTCAGGATTTATTCCTATACTTTTGAAAACAGCGGTAGTTAAGTCCAAAAACGAACGGGCCTTTCCTGTTCCTACATTATAAATTCCGGAGTGATCCTGGTTTTCCATAAAATACATCATCACATCGGCAATGTCTTCAACATACACAAAATCACGACTTTGCTCCCCATCTTTATAATCTTTATGATGCGAACGGAACAATTTCATCTGGCCGGTTTCCTTTATGATTTTAAAGGCATGCAGCACCACCGATGCCATTCGTCCCTTGTGGTATTCATTTGGCCCGTAAACATTAAAAAATTTCATTCCTGCCCAAAATGGAGGAGTTCGAAATTGTTTCAGCGCCCATACATCAAAATCATGTTTCGACCATCCATACAGATTTAAAGGACGTAAATCGGAAATATATTTGTGCGAATCGGAAAAACCTACCTCACCATTACCATAAGTAGCAGCCGACGAAGCATACAACAAGGGCACCTGAATCTCGGAACAGATATTCCAGAGACGCTGTGTATAAATTAAATTAAGTTGCTGATATAGGTCCGGTTCCTGCCCAACAGTATCAGTACGTGCACCTAAATGAAAGATAAAATCGACATCTTGTGCATGTTTAATGAGCCATTTAAAAAAATCATCGCGATCAATAAATTTTCGATACTTTTTCTGCAAAAGATTAAGATCTTTCCAGGGATCGTCAAATTTGTCAACAAGAATAAGATCCTTGTATCCTGCTTTATTAAGCTTTCCGACAAGATAACTACCGATGAAGCCGGCTGCGCCTGTTACAACTATCATTTATTAACATGGTTTCGTTTGGTACAACTAAAAACTGCTGTTTCCCGAATAAAGTGGCTCATAGTAACAACTACATTCATTGTTTTTTATTGTACGAGGCGCAAAATAAATTTAACTTTTTTTAATAAACAAAAATATTTACTCAATCTGACGAATTAAAGTCATTGTTAGTCTTTTCTTTATATAGAATTTAAAAATGATAATTAAATACACAATTTAAAAGGCCAGGAGTAGAAGATAGTATTAAAAAGAGGAGGAGTTTTATGAATCAATTAACCGGAACCAATAAATTTTTCATCACCACAAGTACTGCTTCTTTTAAATTTTCCAGTGCCAGCGGAATATCCCATTTTGATGAATCGCGAGGTTCTACAAAATTTGAAACGGAGCGGATTTGATAACAATTAACTCCAATCCAGTTACAAACATAAATTACAGCAGCACCCTCCATCGACTCAATATGTGCTGAAAATTTACATCGTATTTCTGAGATACTTGATGTTCGTCCATAGCTTTTATTGGTAGTAATCCCGCGAACCTTTTTCAGATCTATTTTTCCATTTGAATTCGATGCCTTTAATATCCCATGTTCAAACGGAAACTCATTTATTTTCATAAATCCCGATTCGAAGAGTGTTAGAAATTCATCTTGTTTCTCAATTCCCAGATCTGCAAATTCCTCAGAAACCACACTCACAACTTCACCAATTTTTAGCTCCGGGGTTAAACTACCTGCAATTCCCACATTGAGTACCAAATCGTATTTTTTCTCGTGTAAAGCATTCGTTAAATGAAAAGTAGTAAACGTAGTTCCAATCCCGGTAATCAAAATATCAATTTCATTTCCGTTAAATCGGTATACTTTTAACAAATGACTCTTTTCGTCCACCTTTTCCAATTCATCAACCAGCAATTTCACCTCCATCCAGGTAGCTGCAACTATCAAAATCTTCATATCTTCAAAATTGTCAAAATCGCTTTATTTAAGAAATCATCTATCCTTTCATACTGATTTTCTGAAAAAAAGTTAATCTTTGTACCAAATTTTAATCGACATTTCCATGTGTTCACCAAAATATGACGACTCGAAAGGGTACGAAAGAATTGATGTTTTTAACGATGACGCAACACAAAAAATCTCAGAACATTATAGAAGTATTTTAGAAATAGTAAGCGAAGACCCATCGCGCGAGGGACTTCAAAAAACGCCGGAAAGAGTTGCCAAAGCCATGCAGTTTTTGCTTCAAGGGTACAAAACTGATCCGGTTGAAATATTAAAATCAGCCATGTTTCAGGAAAATTACCGACAAATGGTAATTGTAAAAGACATTGAAATCTTCTCGATGTGTGAACACCACATGTTACCTTTTATTGGCAAAGCTCATGTTGCCTACATTCCGAACGGGACTATTACCGGATTAAGCAAAATTGCACGGGTGGTTGATGTTTTTGCGCGAAGACTTCAGGTACAGGAGCGACTCACCATGCAGATTAAAGACTGCATTCACGATACATTAAAACCTCTTGGCGTTGCTGTAGTTATCGAGGCTCAACACCTTTGCATGCAAATGAGGGGAATACAAAAACAACATTCAATAACAACCACTTCCGATTTTACAGGAGCTTTTCAGAAAGTAGCTACACGCGAAGAGTTTATAAAGTTGATTAGTTCGAAACTGAGTTAAGGATTCGTTTTGAATTAAAAAAAGTATGAATCACCCAGATTCAGAGGAATAAAATCTTCTCCCCATTCTTTTCGAAGTACTTCAATTGATTTATCTCCGGTACAGTGAGAGGGTGCAATTTTCTCAAAACCAAGCTTTCGTATCTTATCTGAAATCTGAATTACTTCGTTTTCCGACTTGTGCATGATATGAAAACCACCGCTTACGAGTTGCATTTTTTTATCGGGGAAATGATTTCTTACCGACTCGCACATTTCTGCAATACCCGGATGCGCGCAACCTGTAAGCATTATCAATCTGTCCTCCTTTTCAATAATCAGTGCCTGCTCCCTGATTCCGTTGTCTTGATTCATAAAAACTTCAGTCAACCAAACTCCATCAGCAATTTTATGGTATTTGGTATTCACTTTAAATTTTACTGAACTGAATTCTGTTTTAAGCGATGATTTAAAATCATTCGGCAAATACACTTTCGTCCCCTTTTTTACCTCTTTTAAAACCATTTCCAGGCCACCTGTATGGTCTTTATGTTGGTGCGAAATGACTATGCTTGCAATTTTTGAAGGATCAAGGTTCAGTTTCATCAGGTTTTCTTGCAGCAATGTAGCTTTCGTTCCTGTATCGAACAATATCACCACATCCTCTTTTTCAATCCAAACCGAATACCCCCAGTTTGTTCTTAAATAATTTTTTGAAGGAATATTATTGTAGACAACTATAAATGAATTACTTTTTTGCGAAAAGCTAAATTTGGCTGAAATAAAAAATAATAAAACCAGAAATAACGTTAACCTCTTTTTCATCACCGACAAATATTAAAGTTTATTTATTAACTGATATTCAATACAAAACCAAATTACTGTCCGGCCAAATCTATACGGATTCTTTCTGCCAACTGATCGATCGGATCATATCTATAAAATTACAAAAAATCGATACAAACAGGACTGGAAAGCTCTATCCTCTTACCTGAGAACTCCGGGATTCCGTTTGTTTTATTTATTTTAAAAACAGTGATATCACCGCTTTTCTGATTGGCTACCAACATCCATTTTCCATCCGGTGTAATTCTAAAATTACGCGGCCAGTTGCCTTCAACTGGTACCGTTCCCAAAATTTCTAAAGTCTGATCCTTTGGATTCACTTCGAAAACAGCAATTGAATTGTGTCCTCGATTTGACCCATAGATATATTTTGCGTCGGCCGAAATATGAATGTCGGCACAATAACTTTCGCCTTTAAAATCTTTTGGCAAGGTTGAGATATTTTGGAACGCATCCCACTGGCCTTTTTCCTTTCGAACAGCAGTAATGGTTGAATTTAATTCATTAATTACATATATAACCTGCGCGTTGGGATGAAACTCAAAATGCCTTGGTCCAGCTCCCGGAGCCATTTTTATATCGTTTTGGTGCGAACAAATTAATTCTCCATTCTCCAAACGATATATATTTAACTGGTCGGTTCCCAGGTCAGCACTAAATACCTCATTCTCAAATGGTGAAAACCGAATAGAATGCGCATGAGGAACACTCTGTCGTGCTTTATCAGGCCCCGAACCGCTGTTTTCGATAACCGTAGTTGCCCCTGCTAAACTACCATCCTCGTTAACGGGATAAAGCGACGTGGTTCCTCCGCCATAGGTTGCAATGGCTACAAATTTTCCGTCAGGCGAAACGTCCACATGGCAGGGATCATTTCCGTTTGAAACCTGTTTATTCAGAAACTTCAGATTTCCATTTTCCCCAACTTTATACGCACAAATATATCCTCCACTTCTTTCAACCTCAGCGGGAACTCTTGTTGCCACATATAAATATTCTTTATCGGGCGACAAACATAAAAAATTAGGATTATCGCTTCCCTTAAATGTTTTGGTCAGTTCTACATCGCCTGTTTCCGTATTAAAACTGCACAAATAAAATCCTTCAGCTCCTTCAGAAGTAAATGTTCCCACATAAAAATGTTGCAGGTTTGTAGTTTGACTGTGTACCGTTAATGAAAATAGCAGAACTATCAAATTCAAAATATGTTGTCTCATAATTTTTTAGTTTATTTATGTACTAATATAAAAGGAAAACAGATGAAAACACCCGTTATCGCAGAAAAAGCTCCTAAAATGCTCACTCTAGAACCCGGAACTTATTATTGGTGTGCCTGTGGGAAAAGTAAAAATCAGCCCTTTTGTGACGGTTCTCACCGAGGATCGGAATTTACACCAATGCCTTTTACAGTTGATAAAAAGAAGAATGTGTGGTTATGTCAGTGCAAACATTCGAAAAATGCACCTTATTGCGACGGTACCCACAGGACCTTATAATAAAATACATCACTCCCATTTTCTTGCTCGCTACGACACCTTTTTGAAAAAATCTTTGTCGGCGTTACAAATCGGGCACCTATAATCCTCAGGCAGATCTTCGAAAGCAGTTCCGGGAGGTATTCCCATGGATGGGTCACCTTCTTCCGGATCATACTGAAAGCCACAAATAGTACACGAATAAATGCCATCGCCGGTTTCTTTAGCCGGCTCTGCTGCCAACTGTTCTTCTATTGCAATTTCAGACTCAGGCTCATCAGCCAATTTATCCGGATCAATATATGTCGGTGCATTTTTGGGCGACCGCATTTTGTATTTTGCATGATAATAAGCATACGTTAACGGTTCCTCATTCGACAATACACCCCCATCAACCACTTCTGCAATAATCAGGTAATGCGATCCCACATCCATAGAATTCAACACTTCACAATCGAACCAGGCAACCGACGAATCAATAACGATTGGTGCACCTGTTTTTGCAGTTATGGTCTCAACTCCCTGAAACTTATTCATATCGGAACCCGACATAAATCCAAACTTCCCGATAAGCGATGTATCCACCTCCTTTTTTAAGATGGAGATTGAAAACCTTTTACTGTCCAGAATTTTCTGTGCCGAATAATTGTCTTTGTTGCAACTAATGGCGATTTTCGAGGGTTCTGCCGTTATCTGAAATGCTGTATTTGCAATATATCCCACCTTTTCGCCTTCGTACTCGGTGGCAATTATGTATAATCCGTATGATAATTTATGAAATGCTGAGTAATTCATCGTTTGGTAACTTTGTGTAATTCTCCATAAATTTAACAATATACGCTTACATTCATCCCTCTGATAAATATTTAATTTTAGCAAACGACAGAAAAATTCACAATGAAATGTCCTCTACGGCTATTATCGGCTTTTACCTTCATCTTCTCATCAATCTTTCGTCCGGTTGTTATCCGTTTTTTTTTCATAACTCAAAAGGTTGTACTATAACCACACCTTCTTTCCCGGCATAAAACACGATATCCGATTACCAGAATGAAAAATGCAAAAAAAGCGTGCCAGACTGGGAATATTCCCAATAAGAAAACTCACAATCAATCAAATTTCACCTAATGCTGACTGATGGAACCATTCAATCACTTCCTACAATTCTCGATTACAGCAATCTCTTTTCCAGAAAGGCTGACACCTGAACAAACCAGAAAAGACAGATAACAAATCCGCTGTCAATGATCCACCGGAACATCATAGCAAAATGTAGATGCGAGATAGATTAAACCTGAAATCGGAAAATAAACAGGCCTACTGGCAATTTTATTTCTTAAAATTTTATTTGAATTTACAATTGGTAAAAAAGTTTAAAACAAGTTCGAATATTAATTTCTAATACCACTCCAGACCTGCCTTATGTCCAATTTATGTTTTAAAATTGGGAAATATTCCATCTTTTCTTCCAATATTTGGACAATAATTTTGTTCCGCATTGTATTTTAACTAAATTTAAAACCTCTAAATACGAAAACTTATGACCAACCAGAGTATCAAAAACCAGTACAAAGTATTTATAGTAGAAGATAACGTACTTTATGCACGGGTGTTAAAAAAGCAATTACTTGACGACCAATTGCAGGTAAAAGTATTCCACAACGGTACTGATTTCATTAATTGTATGCATGAAAAGCCGGATGTAGTAACACTCGACTACACGCTTCCCGATATGACAGGGAAAGAAGTTCTTGCGAAAATTCAGGAAAAGCTTCCCAATACACAGGTTATTGTAATTTCGGCACAAGACAACATTAGCACGGCTATTGAACTGATGAAAAACGGTGCTTATGATTACATTATGAAGGCTCCCGATACCAGGGAAAAACTGAGCAACATCATAAAAAACATCTACAAAACCGATCAGTTAAAAACAGAAAATATTATTCTGAAAGATGCGGTTAAGGAGAAATATAATTTTAAAAACCTGATAAAAGGCAACAGTCGCGAAATTGACCATGTTTTTGAATTAATGAACAAAGCGATACAAACCAATATTTCGGTTTCAATATCAGGGGAAACAGGAACAGGTAAAGAACTGGTTGCAAAAGGCATTCACTACAACTCACGCAGAAGTGTAAAACCCTTCGTTGCGGTTAACGTTTCGGCTATTCCTGATGGCTTAATTGAAAGCGAATTGTTTGGACACGAAAAAGGGGCTTTTACAGGTGCCGACTTTAAAAAAATAGGAAAATTCGAGCTTGCCAATGGCGGCACACTATTTTTAGATGAAATTGCCGACCTGAACCTAAACCTGCAAGCTAAATTGCTCCGTGTAATTCAGGAAAGGGAATTGGTAAGACTGGGTGGAAACGATACTATTCCGCTTGATGTGAGAATAATTACAGCCACGCATAAAAACCTGGCAACCCTTTCGGGAGACGAACAATTCAGACAGGATTTATACTATCGATTACTGGGACTTCCAATTGAAATACCTCCTCTGCGTCAGCGTGGAAACGATAAAATATTACTGGCCAAGTTTTTTGTTGATGAGTTCTGCAAAGAAAACGACATGGAGCCAAAAACCATTTCGAGCGAGGCCAAACAAATGCTTTTGTCGTATCATTACCCGGGAAACATCAGGGAATTAAAAGCAATTATGGAACTATCGTGTGTAATGTGTACCCGCGATCTGATTAAACCGAGCCACCTGAATATGAATATTGATGAAAGTGTTCAGAATCTTTTGGCATCGGAAAAAACTCTGGAAGAATACAATAGCGAGATTATAAAATTCTTTTTGAACAAATACAATCAGAATGTGCGGCTGGTAGCCTCCAAACTGGGTATCGGAAAATCAACCATTTACCGAATGCTGCAAAAAAGCATGAATTAAAAAATACATTTAATCCGCGTTAAAGCATAAAAAATCCCGATCAAAATTTTGACCGGGATTTTTTTATATCGTGTAAACGAATTATCCTTCGTAACTGCTAACTCCGGCAGTTTCCATTTTTCTGTCCACTTTTTTAACCAATCCCTGAAGTACTTTTCCCGGGCCAACTTCGGTAAACGAAGTAGCACCATCAGCAATCATATTTTCCACAATCTGTGTCCATTTTACAGGAGCGGTAAGTTGTGCAATCAGATTTTCTTTAATTACTGCAGGATCAGAAACAGGCTGTGCATTTACATTCTGATAAACCGGACATGTTGGAACACTAAAGGTAGTTGCTTCAATTGCTGCAGCTAACTCTTCGCGTGCTGGCTCCATAAACGGTGAGTGAAAAGCACCACCAACAACCAGTTTAATGGCACGTTTTGCACCTTTTTCAGTCAACAATTCACAAGCTTTGTCAATACCTGCTTCCGAACCCGAAATCACCAATTGCCCGGGGCAGTTATAATTTGCAGGAACAACCACATCGTCAATTTCAGCACAAACTGCTTCAACCACATCATCGGCCAAACCAACAATGGCAGCCATGGTTGAGGGTGCAATTTCGCAGGCTTTTTGCATCGCCATTGCACGTTGCGAAACCAGTTTCAAACCATCTTCAAAGGTTAATGTTCCGTTTGCTACCAGCGCCGAGAATTCACCCAAAGAATGGCCGGCAACCATATCCGGTGCAAAATCGCCCAATGTTTTGGCCAACAATACCGAGTGTAGAAAAATAGCCGGCTGGGTAACTTTGGTTTGTTTCAGGTCTTCTACTTCACCGTCAAACATAATGTCGGTGATATTGAAACCTAAAATATCGTTTGCTTTTTCGAATAATGCTTTTGCTTCAGCAGAATTTTCGTATAAATCCTTTCCCATTCCCGGGAATTGAGCTCCCTGACCGGGAAAAACAAATGCCTTCATAATTTTTTAAATTTTAAAAACTGGGCGCAAAGTTAAATTAAATTTACAAGCAGCTTTCCATTTTCGCCTTATTGTAAAAAATATTACAAAATCTTTAGTACTGATATCGAACATCGGGTTGTTTGGTTCGAGAATTAAGAAACGAACTAAAAATTATCTATCCATTTGAGAATGTGTCTCTCCTGCCGGAGGCCATACTCTCTGGCTTAATCCAAAGAGTATGCAGAAAGATCAAGGCTGCTTTTGCCCTTCGCACTTCATCTTCGCAAAACCTAATTTCGGACGGGTGATCTCCTCATAACTTCGGAGCTTCCCGCTCTCTCTAAGGTTTTGTTTCGATTCAGCACTTGATCAAAAGAGACCAAAGTTCTAAAGCGCATCGCACAACATCAAAGCATCGGCCTCGGGCTGTGAACCGAAAAACAAAAAATGCATGATAAACATTCTAAAAAATAAAAATTCGACTGTTTCTAAGAAAAACACCAGAAAAGAACCAGATACTTTAGCAATAATCCGAACGCACTAACAGCGAAAAAACGTTTGAAACGATAATGCAACATACCGGCAGCAAGGGCGATAACCGGCGAAGACAAAGGCAGTAGGTTAAACACAAAAATGGTAAGCATTCCGTATTGCCTGATTTTATGTTCGGCCTTTACAATCTTTTCTCTGTCCATAAGTTTAAAAATTCGTTTGGGACGAATTAACCGGCCAAATCCATAATCGATACATTGGGCAACCATTGCGGTGGCCAGCGCAACGGCAATTACTTCCAATCCGGAGTAAAAAGGCAGGTAATAAATAAATGCCAGCTCAACGGGCATCAGTAAAAAAAACAGGTAGCCTGAAAAATGAACCAGCCCAAACGAAAAAATACTTTCGGTTTTTCCGGCATAAAGTTCGCGGCCAATGGTAAACGAGAACACACAAATAGCAACTACCGAAGCAAGCAGGATTACATAGAACTTCCTGGGTATTTTTATTCTGGCCTTCATCTACTTAAAAGCATTAAAAGTCAATAAAATCTATTTGTAAAGGTACGCAAATCGGGCGAAGCTTCTGCAACCAAACAAATCCCAATCATCCCCCATTATCAATCCCAACTCCGAACACCACTGCCGCACGATTGTACCTAAAATCCGCAAGTATTGTTGAAAAAAAGCTGTAAAACTATTCAAATGAATGCTTTACAGCTTCGGTACTTTCACCTAAATTGGTGTTGCTACAAAATACCAGTTATGAAAGTAATAAATTCTA
>JAPOHD010000006.1 GCA_026671195.1 Draconibacterium aestuarii
TAACAGAACATAGAAAAAAGCAGTAATTAAAATCTTAGTAGATTTGTAAACCAGTAAATGAGAAAATAATCGTTTACATTCTATCAGATTAAGTATAAATCTGTCAAGCTATTTTAGGAAAAGTCACCATTGGCTGCTTTTTTATTCTCATTGCCTGTTTTTTGCTCCCCTCCGGCTATCTTTTTGCTTCCCCCGGCCAAGATAAGGTTTCCCCCGGCAGTTTTTGGGGGCCAATCGGAGATGGTGACCTTCCCCCTGGCAATTTTTCGTTCTCCATTGGGCAGTTTACACTTCCCATTGCTGGTTTCCCGGTTTTTTGATCTCCATGCTTTGTAGAGTCCGGGGCGGTATTTACGCTTGGTATATCGCCCCGGACTTTATTCGCTCAATGGCTTTTTTCGCGAATTGTATAAATTTCACGAATGGATTGCTTCGGTCGTCGTTCCTCCTTCCTGCCAATGACAGATTTTATTAAAGTATTCAATATGAATAAAGGATAGAGATTGCCATTAAATGTCATTTCGACGAAGAATGAGGAGAAATCTTAAACTCAAACAGATTTCTCACCTTCGTTTCTCAGGTTCGAAATGACAGCTTCAGAGTTCTGTCATTGCCTCATTATGCCCAAATATTTTTGGGTAAGATCTCGCAATGACNCTTTTTATTTGGCGGCTTGGTTTTGTATTGTGCGTAGGCACATTGGATTGCTTCGGTCGTCGTTCCTTCTCCCTCGCAATGACCCTGTTTTATTTTGTTTGGCGGCGTGGTTTTATATTGTGCTTTGGCAAATTTTGTGATTACGCCGGGATGTTGTTTATTGATTGGACTGGTGTTTATTTCGTAATTGGATTACACTAACCCCGATGGTTTTGTTTGCAGGGGATTGCTTTGGTCGTCGTTCCTCCTTCCTGCCAATGACAGATTTTATTAAAGTATTCAATATGAATAAAGTACAGAGATTGCCATTAAATGTCATTTCGACGAAGAATGAGGAGAAATCTTAGACTCAAACAGATTTCTCACCTTCGTTTCTCAGGTTCGAAATGACAGCTTCAGAGTTCTGTCATTGCCTCATTATGCCCAAATATTTTTGGGTAAGATCTCGCAATGACTCTGTTACTTTTTATTTGGCGGCGTGGTTTTGTCGCATGCTTTGGCAAAATTTGTGGTTACGCCGCTATGTTATTTATGTTTTGGACTAATACCTAACCCTTTATCAGTGCAACCCCCCGCGATGTAAGATCGGGATTAGTCCCGACTCTTTGTTAAAGGTCGGGATTAGTTCCACTTATAACTTTTAGTGCGTTACACTTCTAAAAGTTTAGTGTCACTGAATTCAACTTAAAACTTTCAGTGCTCCGTCATTCGACGGATTCTAAAAGTTTAGTTTCACTGAACCGGAGGGGTTTGATTATAATAGCCCCGGGTTTTAACCCGGGGTAACGAGCAACGCGAGTAAAGAGGTGCAATTAAGTCGTTTATAAAATCCTGCCCATTGCCTGCACCGCCAATGATGTGTCGTTGTTTATTTTTTGTATACCAGACTAAGTCTGAATTCGATAACAGAGAATTCAACACCTACGGTGTTGTTAAGAGCTAAAGCCCGGCTTGTTTCGTGTTCTTTAATCACCGCCCTAAAGGAGGGTGTAAGCCAAAAGGTCCGGATTACAATCCGAACCAGCGAGGGTGGTTTAATTTTGTGCTTTGGCAAAATTTGCCGATACCAAAACTTTATTAACCCTATTTGAAATAACAGAAAACAGTTATTGAAGTAGTCCAACGGATTTTACGGGTGATCTAACTTTATATCAGCCGGTTGCTATGTATGGAGTTATTGTTGCTTTTCCTTTTCAGGGGAAGTTGAATGAATAACGACAATGTATATTCGGACAAAACTGACGCTCAAAATGTCTGTAACTTATTCTTAGCCGGCACAATTTCAAATGATAGCTGGCGGGAGTTGTTGTTATTTTAAAATTCAACGCAACAGTCGTCGAAAATAACAGGATTAAAAAATTGGTTTATAAGCAGGTCAGGCCTTCATTCTTGTTGTTTTAGAGGATTGAATTGAATTGGATTTCAATCAATTATTTGCTCTTGAATTTGAAAATAAGAGATTTTACGTAAGGTGAAAAACCATTTATTTACCTATGAATATGCGTAATTTCCTTTCGAAATATACGGGATTTTACGTATTGACTATGGGGGCTAAATTGTTGTAACTTGTAGATCCATTGCCACTGGAAAAATCCCTATTCCAAGATCAACCCTCAGTTTTCGCTTTTTTGATATGATTGACAGGTAAATAAAGGATTGTAGAAGATCGTTTTATTTAGATGTAAACAGAAGAACTGGAATAATTGATTGGTTTGAAGTACAATTATTCAGACAAACCGGGTTTTTTACCCAAAAAATGTGAAGCCATGTGTAATATAGCCATACTGGAGGGATTCTCTCTGTACAGCTCGGGATTAAAATCAATCCTGCAGAATACCCACGATTTTGATGTTATTGCTGAAGCCGTATCTGCTTCAGATCTTTGTTCAAAAATTGGAGATCGGTTACCCCATGTTGTTATTATCGATATTATTCATGGAGATAATTCAGGAATAAAACCGATACGAAAAATCAGGCGGCGTTTTCCAAAAGTTCCGGTATTGCTGATCGTAAGTCCGCATTATTCCGATTGTTTTGAAGAATACATCCGATTGGGGGTAAAAGGATTTATTTTTAATAACTCGGATGGAACGGATTTTATTAAGGCCATTAAAAAATTGAAAAACGGAGAAGAATACTTTGAAAAGACCGTTTGGAATATTTTTAAAACTTCTATTCAATCCCGGAAATACACAACCAAAACAACGCATAAATTGACCGACAGGGAAGTGTCGGTTCTTAAATTATTTTCGCGGGGATTAACGTATAAAGAAATAGGAGCCAGTTTAAATATCAGTCCGCGAACGGTGGAAACCCATAAGCGAAATATACTCTCAAAACTAAAAATAAATTCCACAGCCGATATGGTGAAATATGCCTACCGGAATCATATTATTGCATAATTCTTTTCAGAGGGCGAAATCTGTTAGAGTTTAAGATTTCTCCTCATTCTTCGTCGAAATGACAATTAATGGCGATTAATGTACTTTGTTTATATTGAATGCTTGAATCCAGTCTGTCATCGACAGACTGGCGCCAGAGGAGATTGCTTCGGTCGTTCCTTCCTCGCAATGACACCAGACTAGATACTAAACAGGCGGACGGGTAACTTTTATGTTGCAGTTTTGGTTGTTTATCGTCCGCCGACGATTTATCCAATCTGCATTTGCTTTGCGGCGCATAAAACAACAATTCTCCGAACTGCGGGAAGATTGCGCCTGTCATCTGCAACCTGCCGCACCTTGTGCGGCGAAGAAAGTTGATCAGGCATTGTAAGTTGTTCCGGACGAAACACCAAAGTCAACAATTGAAATAAAAGAAACCTGTTTGCCGACAGGCAGGGAATCTTTTTCATTCATCAATTTTTTGGGATCAGTTGTGCATTTTTTGGTAAAAAAAGAGCCTGCATTTTTCTAATAAGGGTAGCAATAAATACGTATAAAACCCGATTGACTGCTACCCAAACCCGCCGTAACTTTTCTATCGTAAAAATTGAACTTAAAAATGGTATTAACTCTGTGCCCCTGGAATTAATTCCAAAGAACCAATTTTATGAACACAGACGCTTAGGAATTTTTTTTTGACGATGATTTGATAATGATGGAAACACATTTTTAAACTTTAAAATTATCAGATTATGGAAAAAAATTACGCTGAACTTACGGGTAGTATAACGATGTTACCCGGTGTGCAAAAAAAGTTGTGGCTCCGATATTGGCGCCAATTGCTTTTTTTGCCATTTATTTTGGTCATGTTTAGTTTGAATAATCCTGTTTATTCGCAACAACTACTTGACACAGAAACTACAGTTAAAGCCGATTTTGGTATTGATGCCGATGTTTTGGCTGATATCTTATCTTTTTATACAGGAATCATTCCGGAAGCTGGAACTGATGACTGGTTTGCTGCATTACCGGATGGGAATACAACAACTGGTGCAGGGGTAATTGATATAACTTCTACCGAAGCTATTGCCGAGATAGCCAAAATATCCGGTGGACAAAATGTGGGAATTGAATTGCGAATGTCGGCACCTGTTTATACGGTACCTGATGGCAATGGCACCTGGGTTGATGCTGCTTATGTGCGGGACCAGAACATTGCCGGAGGAAATCAGGACATAACAGTATTTGATCAAAAGATTAATAAAAACTATGATGACCCGAGATCATGGGGTTTTAAAGAAGGCGATGTTCCTGTGAAATGCGACATTATTGATGTTTATGGCCATATACGCCGACAAGCAGGAGATCCGGATGATGAGTGGGCAATGTTTGGTGCCTCTACGGCTGATGCTGACGGAAGTAACCATGTGGATTTTGAATACTATCGGAAAAGGATCGACTTTGTAGACAATCATATTGTTTATGAAGACGAGAATGCAGGAGGTGATTGTGGGCATACTGCTTATAGTTTTTATGATGATGGTGGTGTAGAAATACATGGAGATGTATTACTTTCTGTCGATTATACCAATGGTGGCGTTAATGCTGAAGTTACCATGTTGGCCTGGATCGATAAAAGAGACTTTCCTACCGATGCCGACCTTGATGCATTTAATCTGTTACCAAACAGACCATTCGAATTTGTAATTGCAAACGATGCTTTTACCGCATGTCAAAATTCTTTTGACCAAGATCCTGAAGACGTAAATTTTGGATATCAAATGATTCAATTACGTAGTGATTTGGATCCTGCTGTATTTACGCAGTTAAATGATGCAGGGCCAGTGGCTGCACCTCCGTGGGGTACAATAGATTCAAAAGGGAAAGTAGTTAATCAGTATCCAACAAATACCCTGATTGAGTTTGCAGTAAATGCAACAGCATTAGGTTTCGATACAAGATCGGGAGATGATCCTTGTGTATCAACTCTGGGAAGTGTAGTAGTAAAATCACGCTCTTCAGCATCCTTTACATCATCACTTAAAGATATGGGAGGACCATTCGACTTAGGAGATAAACCTCAACTGGAAGTTTTCCTTGAAGGAGGAGAAGCATGCGAAGGTGATCCACCGGTAGTACTTACTGCCGATTTGGGTAATTCTCCACCAGATGGTCAGCAGGGTGTAGTTTATGAATATACCTGGAAAAAAGAAGGACCAACAGATGTATGGACCATAGTTGGCGATGATTCACCCACCTACTCAGCACCAACAAATGTTGCCGGCGATTTTAACTATACGGTAACTGTTAAAGCTATGACTGGAGGAGTAGAAGGTTGCACAAAAACAAGTGACCCGGCAATGGTATCTATTTTTCTATCACCTGATTTGACCGTTGAGAATTTAGATGCCTGTGAAGTAGGCATTTCAGGGGAAGCTAACTTTAACTTAATTGAAGCAGTGACGAGTGATGGCGGAGGAGTGCTAAGTTATCATGCAACCGAGCAGGATGCCATCGATAGTACAGCTGCCATCGATCCGGCTGTTGTGGTATCAATTGGTAGTGCTCAGTACTGGATTCGCAGTTCGAATCCTGGCGATGGTGACCTTGATTGCTATGACTACGAAATGGTAACGCTGACCGTTTGGGACAATCCTGACCTTGAAGTACAGGATGTAGACAAGTGCGAAGAAGGTACAACCGGAGAAGCACATTTTAATTTGTTTACAGATGCTGTTGTTAATGCAGATGGCG
>JAPOHD010000060.1 GCA_026671195.1 Draconibacterium aestuarii
CTGCTTCGCAGCCAACCAGGCCCCTCTCAAACGAAAAGTGCACCAAACCACAGGCATTACGAGCGTAGCGAAGTAATCTCCAACTTTTACCAACACCAGTGATTCATTTTGTTATCCTTCTGATCACCTCACCTTTTCCTGTCGAGTTGCTGTACCAAAACACCGGAGACGATAAAGATCAGACCAATAAATGTGGTAACGTAAATGGTTTCTTTTAAAATCAGGTGAATAAAAACCAACGACAAAAAGGGAGCAAAAAAAACAAGATTGCCGATTTTGGCAGTACTGCTTGTCAGGCTCATGGCTTTTAACCAGAGCACATAGGTGATTCCCACTTCGAAGATGCCGGAATAAATAACAGCCCCAAACCCGGTTCCCCAACTCACACGAAACGAAGAAAATAACGCCACTACCGGAACCAGGTAAATCAGGCCAACGGCAAAGTTGAGAAACAATTTTACTACCTGCTCGCGTTGGTCGCGTACATTAAAAATCCAGTACAGCGACCACAATACAGAGCTTCCCACAGCTAATAAAACACCAAGTGGATTGGTATTTCGGAATCCCTCAAAACCACCCTGCGACGAGATAAAAAACACCCCCACAAAACTCACCATTAAAGCAACAAAACTAACCCAACTGATTTTCTGCTTCAGCAAAGGCACCGAGAGCAGTGCCAGCGTAATGGGCCAAATCATGTTTAGCGGCTGCGCCACCTGCGCCGGGAGCAGGGAATAGGCCTTAAACAACACCAGGTAATACAGCAAGGGATTAAAAGCCCCCATCAGCAACGAATACAACCAATGACGTTTGGTTTGCCGAAAAATTAAATGGGTCTTCCGCTGAAACAACAGGACCATAAAAAGCAACAAAACAGTTACGGCCGAAACATAAAAAATAAGTTGGATATAATCGTATTCACGCAGTGCCAGCTTAAATGAAGTCGCCACGGTTGACCAGAACAATACGGCCAGCCCGGCATACAAATATGTTTTAAAATTTCGCGACATGAAGTTGTTTAATGAGTGCCAAAATACGAAAAGAAAATAGAATGGTATCGTTTTAACCAATGGCTGCTAAGGTTTATTTTACTGATAAGGTTTTTCCGGATTTGCCAACTTTGCGACAACAAAAACCTTATTCTTTTCTTTTCAACCTTAGTAGATTGAATTATGCACCCACAAAACAACCTTATTAACCTTATTGTTGGTTGTTTCAATTTTCAGAAAATAAGGAAATAAGGTTTTTGTCATATTATCATTTGTTTGCTACTAAGGTTTCTTTTGTTGATAAGGTTTTTCATTCCGTGTCCAAATTTCTTCAGATCAAAAAAAAGAAGAACACCATTACAGTGCCCCCCTTTCCCCTTTTAAATATTCATCATGGAAGACTATTCTTCATTTTTATCGTCGTTCTTAAGCCGCTTACGAACTGCCGCGTTATTATCGGCACTAATTTTGGCAATGGTACCGGCAAAAACCCCATGCGTAGCCGCCTGAAAACGTTGGGCCGGCTTTTTTTGCTCTGAAAACACAATTATCACCCGTAAAAAATAGATTATCACTCAAATTATCTGTCTATCACTACCATTTTGTAAAATCTCTCCGGTGATAACCGACAAAAAGCAAGTGAGAACACCCTTTTACCGGGTGATAACGGTCAATTTCCGGGTGATAAGCCCCTGCCAACAGGTGATAAGCCCTTTTTTTGGGTGATGACGGCTTATTTTGGGGTGAGATCGATGTCAGAAAGGGTGAGGGAATACTTTTGATGGCTGCGGAAGCCCGTTGTACACCTGCTGACAAACAGCCAGTGGTAGCGTAAAGTATTTTATATCATAAAACTGCTGCTTTACTTACCAATTGTTTACATTTATTGCACGAAACAACAAAATGCCCGATACATTGAATACTTCTCTTGTAAATAATGAGCAGCAAAATTGCGGAAAATATACAGAATAAAGCCTGCTGACGGCGGTTTGCAGAGGATGAAGATAATATGGGGTAGGTGTACCCTACACTTACGTTAACTAATTAATTCCGAACACTAAAACTCCGTACCTTCAATGGCCCGCATAAAAAGTCCCTCTTTTGATTCCGGTTCTTTATCAGGATAAATCTCCCGCAACTCACGGTATTTGGCCCGCGACTCCTCTATAAATACACTTCCGGGATAGCTGGTCAGCATTTGTTTGTACAGGTCTTTGGCCTTTTCTTTTTCGCCCAGGTTGTAATTGTAAATTTCGGCCTGCATAAACAGGGCATCGTCGCCCAACAGTTCGTAGCTAAAATCGGTAATTATGGTTTCGAGATACTCTGCAGCTAAAGCATAATTCTGGTTTTCCACTTCAATTTTTGCTTTTCGGAAAAGAATATCATCCACCAGCGTATGGTAGGGATAACTATCGGCAATGGAATCCAGCACCAGCATGGCCTCCTCTTCGCGGTTCTGAAAAAACAGCAAGTCGGCACTGGCAAACATTTGCAAAGGCACTGCCGTGGTATCCAGGTTCAGGTTATTCCCGATCATCATCGAAAGCTCCATGGCATCGTTGGCGGTAAGTTTCGAGGTACTGGCTTTCAGTACATCAAGTTGTGCTTTTGCCCAGCTAAAGTTTCCCATGTAATAGCCCAGGCGGGCTTTTTTGAGTTTTACCTCGTCGCCGAGAGTATTCTTTTTGTTGGCATCAATTACCTGCGAATAAATCAGCATGGCCTCCCACGGATCGTCGGCATACACATAAATATCTGCCTTTTCGGTTTTTAAAGCACCAATCTGCTCCGGCTTTAACTGCGGAATTTCCAGCCCCTGCTCCAAAACGTCAAGCGCCTTTTGTGTATCGTTTAAATAAAAGGCCAGCAAATGGGCGTACTCCTGTATTAAATTCAGGGTTGCCGGTCCGTAATGCAAGTATTCCAAACCATCGCCAAACTGCTGCGCCAATGCAGATCCTTTTTCCGTTTCATCCTGAAATTCGTTTACATATTCAAGGTACGAAGCATGCAAATTAAGGGCGTACGCCTGCGGATAATACGGGCTTTCCTCCCCCTTACCCATTAAATAAGCATAGGCCTTTTTTGCCTCGGCATATTCCTTGTTGTTTAAGGCCATGTTGCCCAGCTGCGCAATCTGGCCATCTTCTGCAGCAGTACGTTTATCCAACGCAATCGACTGTCGCAGGGCGCCAGGGAATTTTTTTTCCTGCAGAAAAAACCAGATTAACAAACGATTGTACCCAATTACTTCGGGATTTTGCTGAATACGGGTTAACACCTGCCCCCTGAACCTGTTTCGCAAACCATTGTCGATATCCAAACGCATGGCCGACGACAGGCTACTCTGCACACGTTGCAAATGATTTTCATCCTGTGCCAAAAGATTCAGGTACTCCTCCGTCATATTTTCGTAATCGCGTAAATACAGATACGACCGTGCCAGCTCGTAACTAAACGATTCACCCTCCAATTCTTCTCGTCCTTTCAGATAAGTTTGTTTGGCCAGATCGTATTCTCCCCAACTTAAAAAAGTATTGGCAGTTGTTAGGTAACTTCCGCGGTTGGGTTGAATATTATCAATCGCCTCCTGATATTTCCTATCCGCCTCATCATTGTGGTTTTGCATTTTTAAAATCCACCCCCAATGCACTAAATATTCAGGTCGAACCGGTTTTTGTTTTTTAATCGCGTTCTGAATCTCTTTCTCTGCCTCGGTGAACCGTTTTAATTCAACCAGGCTATTTATATAATAGCGAAAATATGTACTGCTTTTAGTTAACTGATGTACCTCTTTTAGCAAAGGCATAGCTTTTTCAAAGTCTTTGGCGTTGTAGTAACGTATGGCCAGACTCGACTTGGTTTGAACTTCGGATTGTTTCTGTTGCCCAAAACTTTCATTCAACCCAAGAAAAATAAAAAGCAGGATTAATAAATACTTCATACTATTTTTAACTCATACAAAAATAACACAGTTCTGTTAAGAATAGTTTTTTTGAAAACAATTTTGCGATTTCAGAGTTTATCAGGTTTACATTGATTTTAAAACTTTTACATTTGCACAAAATTTTCATAAACTGTTTAAATGATATTTGTCGGAATTATTCTGATGGATTTTTTATTTAGACAAGGTAAAAACGACGAGAATAGCATTCGCTATTTAAGGAGATTTTACAGCAGTAAAAATGAAAAAGGCGCAAAATAAAACGATGAAATAATTTTTAGTCAGTTTATATTATGGCACACGAGTTGAAAGGCAGGCAGCGATTGCCGAAGTGGATGAAGATGAAAATGCCAAAAGGCGAAAGCTATTCGAAGGTAAAGAACCTGGTTGACAAACACGGATTACATACCATTTGCACCAGCGGCAATTGCCCCAATATTGGTGAATGCTGGAACCGTGGAACAGCCACTTTTATGATATTGGGAAACATTTGTACACGACGCTGCAAGTTTTGTGCAGTACCAAACGGAGTGCCATTGCCTGCCGATTTGGAAGAACCTAAAAAACTGGCCGAATCGGTCCGGATTATGGGGGTGAAACACTGTGTAATTACTTCGGTAGATCGCGACGACATGGAAGACCAGGGTGCAGGTATCTGGGCCGAGACCATTCGCGAGGTAAAACGCGTAAACCCGGAAACCAAGATTGAAGTTTTGATTCCTGATTTTCGTGGTAAAGAAGAATTGATTCAGCAAGTAATTGATGCAGGCCCCGATGTAATTTCGCATAACCTGGAAACCACTGAAAAACTGACTCCTTTTATTCGCTTTGCCGCCAAATACCGCCGCAGTTTAGATGTAATAAAATATGTAGCCGATAACTTTGGAAGGGCAAAATCGGGAATCATGCTCGGCTTGGGCGAAACACACGAAGATGTTTTGCAAACCATGGACGACTTGCTGGAAGCCGGTTGTAAAGTAATGACCATTGGACAATACCTGGCACCAACGGCCAAACACATGCCGGTTCAGGAATACATTGAGCCTGAAAAATTTGTGGAATACCGTACTATTGGCATCCGAAAAGGATTTAAGTTTGTGGAAAGTTCGCCACTGGTGCGCAGTTCGTACCGGGCCGAAGAACATGTGAAAGCGTAAGTTGTTACAGAGCTTATAAATAGAGATAAAAGTTTGTTACCTTTGAAGTATTATGGGAGCAGTAGTAATAAAAATTGACGAAAAAAATAATCGCCTTATATCCAAACTGGTCAAACAACTTGGCGGCAAAGTTCTTTCCATTAATGAAGAGCAATACGAAGATTTAGCACTAGGAAAATTAATGGACAAGACAAAAACCGGCGAGACAGCTTCTCGCGTTGCAATTATGAAAAAGCTGAGAAATGAACGTTGAATTCGACAAATCGTTTCTAAAAAGTCTGGATAAAATTAAAGATGGCAAAGTCCTTCTAAAAATTGAAAAAATAATTCTGTCCTGCGAAAAAGCTTCTCAACTAACCGAAATATCAGGAACAAAAAAGCTTACCGGTTTTCCAAATTATTTCAGAATAAGAATGGGGCATTACCGAATTGGCTTTGAGCTGCTCAACACTTCAACCATACGGTTTATCATTGTTACACACAGAAAAGATATTTATAAAATATTTCCGTAAAAAAATGGCAAATTTTAATTACATCGACGTTGGTTTAAAAGACTACAAAGAATGCTGGGATTACCAGGAAGAACTGTTAAAAGAGGTATCTGACGATAAACGGGCCAAAAAACAGGCATCCGAACTGAACCATTTTTTATTGGTTGAACACCCACATGTTTATACACTTGGTAAAAGCGGCGACGAAAGCAACCTTTTAGCTGCCGGCGATTTCCTGAAAAAAATTGATGCTACATTCTACAAAATAAACCGGGGTGGCGATATTACGTACCACGGTCCGGGTCAGCTGGTGGGCTACCCCATTATCGATCTGGAACATTACAAAATCGGGGTGCGCGAATACATCGAAAAAATGGAAGATGCCATAATTGCCACCATTGCCGAATATGGCATTGAAGGTGGCCGCAAAGAAGGAGCAACCGGTGTTTGGATTCAAGCCGGGCACAAAGTGCGTGCCCGTAAAATATGTGCCATTGGCGTGCGGGTGAGCCGTTATGTAACCATGCATGGTTTTGCCCTGAATGTAAATACCGACATGCGCTATTACAACTACATAAACCCATGCGGATTTGCCTCTTCGGCTGTCACTTCCATTCAACAGGAACTTGGCAAAGAAGTATCAATGGATGAAGTGAAAAAAGTGATAATGGAGAAGTTCAATGCAATCTATTAACTTGAGTTCGATTTAAATTTTACGTCGAACTCAGGTTATAAATACCGGCAGCTAAATCCTTTTGTTTTCTCCTATTCTTTTTTACGCCCTAGTCGCATTCTTCCAAAACTAAAACCAAGAACAAACGGAACACCAAAGAGCACAACCACCAGTAAAACAAAGTAGATTATTGTTTGGCGGATCAGGCTGACTACTTTATCCATTGTGGTTTCAATCATACTGTTGCCCACGCGCTCAATTTCTTCGGCAATCAATTCGCGCTGCTGATGAAAGTTATACTTCAAACGCCTCACGTTGTTTTATAAGATCGCTAACGGCCCGGTTAACCATACTATTAAAATCATACACAATCGGCGAAAGTTCTTCCCCGAGTTTTTCTGCAATTATCCCCATCATTTCAGGAATTTCCTGTACAATAATTGCAATATTGCTTAGAATGGAAGCAAGCGTATCGGTGCGCTCAAAAAGTTTTCCATCCAGATTATTCTCTTCCCATGTAATAGTAAACCGGTCTTTTTGCCACTCAACACTATTCTGAAGCTGCAACTGATATCGGGCCAAACGTTCTGTTAAATCACTCATCACCTGTCCTGAAGATCCAACTGTTGAAGCAAAAGTTGTGTCTTTTGCTCCTATCAGTTCATTCAATTCGGTAAGGGTGCGGGGTGTCGAGCTTGTCATTTCAACAAGAGCATTCTCTTTGGTATACGCATAAACAAAATCTCTAAGTTCGGGGCGTTTCATGGCTTTTGTAAGACTGTTCCCAAGCGAGGTAATTTGTTCACTAAGTTCATCAGCACACGATTGGGCAATTGGTACAAATTCTGTAAAATAGTTCTCTCCACTTTTATTAAAAAACTCCTGCCATTGCAAGGTAAGTATCCAAACATCAGACAGTGATGCTTCAGGAATGGTTTGGAATGCAGCGTTTGTATATGCAGCAGTGCTGTTCAGTTTCCATTTAATCGCATTTATTCTGATCTCCGGATTTTCAGTGGAGTTGATGATCGAATCAGACGCCTCAATTATGGCATTGTTCGCTACTTCTGCAAAGCTTCGCACCTGCATTCTTATATTCACTTCCTTTTGCGAAAGAGGATCAACCATCGATGGCATGGTGACATTTAAAAGCGTACAGCTGGTTGAAAAAGTTACCAATAAAGCCATAAAAAGATAGCTCTTCCTGAAATGTTTAAATCTATTCTTCATAATTCTTCCTTAGTCACTGTCTGTCACAAAACACAACATCCAGTATTGTCTTTTTTACATCATCTTCCTTCCGTTATTAAAATTTGGAAAGAAATATTTGCTGCCCGGTTACGACAAACAATTTAAGATTTTATGAGAATAGATTTTAACTCCGGCGCAGTTATACTAATTCTGTACCTTTTCTGCTTTCGGAAGCTATTTTTTTGTACAAACGATACATGCAACTGTATTTCTGACAGATAGAACTCTCATTTTTTTAGGACTAAAATTTCAAAGCAGGTAGATGCCTATAGTCGTCAAATTGGTGCTTCAACAAATAAATTTAATAATTTGGGAAAGTGCAATTAAACCTTTTATGAGCAAATGTGTCTAACGCTCAGTTTAGTTTGTTAAATGATAAATAATCGTTTATCAAATGTTGCTCCCCGGTGAGGCCGGGGAGCTTTTTTTTATAAGAAGTTTTTAAGTAAATTCTGTTTATATAATAAAGAGAAAGACATAAAAAGAAAAGGAGACTCAACAGTCTCCTTTTTAAATGTTAACCCCCAAACACACATAATACCTGAACGGTATTACACTACAATTATACTCAAATTGTTTATTCGCACAACAAAACCGGATATGATAAATAACATATTTTTATTTTTTTCGAAAGAAGCTTGATCTGGAAGAAGTAGTTCAAGATTTATGAATACTCGATAAAATATCAAAAAAACAAATGTTCGAAGCAATAGGAATCATTCGTTTACTTAACCTGCAAAATCATTTCTTTTTGTCAAGGTGTTTTTGTATTAAGCCCAACAACTTTTCTTTATTAATTGGTTTTGATATGTATTCATTAAAGCCAACCGAAAGAAGTTTTTCACTGTCTTCAGCCATAGCATAGGCAGTTTGCGCGATTATAGGTATCTCCTTATTAAAATTTCTGATTTGCAGCGTAGCTTCCAGACCACTCATAACCGGCATTTTAATGTCCATTAATACAACACAGAAATCTGTATTGTTTCGCACAGCTTCCACAGCCTCTGCTCCGTTTATAACATGAAATAGTTTCATATTTTTACTTTTCAGCAGATTTTTTAAGTATAAGAAACTTACCTCATCATCTTCGGCTACCAATATTCTGCATTCTTTTAAACAAATTTTTTCTTCCGAATGTATTTTCTCTTTTTTACCTCTTTCCCGATTTGTTAAATCAAGTGGCAACTCAAAAAAGAAAGTGCTCCCCTTGTCCTTCTCCGATTTTACCCAAATATTACCTCCGAGCAAACCGACATAAGCCTTTGCTATTGATAAACCCAACCCCGATCCTTCATAGGCACGTGTCATATTTAAATCGGCCTGCACAAAACGATCAAAAATGGCATTGATTCTGTTTGCCGGAATTCCAACACCAGTATCTTTCACAAAAAATACGATACTGCCATTTTTATCGAAGCTGCCCAGCTCAATGGTTCCCTGCTGTGTAAACTTAACTGCGTTACTCAACAAATTTGAAAATATACTGTAGAGTAACTGTTTGTCGGTATTAATAATAGTATCCCTGGAAATACATTCAGAAGTAAGTTTCATTTCCAGCCCTTTTTCAGCAGCTATGGTTTTATAAAACGCATATTGGTGATGCAGTATTTCAGAAAGGCTGATTGCTTCTTTATTAATACTAATTTGTTTGGTCTCAATTCGCGAGATATCAATTAAATCATTTACAGTATTTAACAGGCGCTCTCCGCTTTTATTTATGATCTCCAAATACTGATCTCTGGCTTGCAAATCCTGTTGGGTATCTTTTAATAAACTTAGAAAACCAAGTATTCCGTTCATTGGAGTACGAATCTCATGGCTAATATTTTGCAGAAAGACACTTTTTAAACGGTTGCTTTCTTCAGCCAGTTCTTTTGCCTCCTTCAATTCCTTATTTAGTTCTTCGAGTTGACTAATGCTGTCTATCAGTTTTTTATTAACCAACTGTAACTCCATATTCTTTTCATGAAGCTCCCTCTCAGTTTCTTTCCGCGGAGAGATATCCCTGATTACTCCAATAATATAATACTCATCCTGGATTAAAAGTATTTCTCCTGAAACCAGGACTGTTTTAATGGTTCCTGACTTGGTTTTAATCTGGGCCTCGTAATTCGTAACTTTTCCCTGATTTGAAATGAGCTCTGAATATTCTTCTAGCTCTCTTTCATCATTCCATAACCTGGTTGTTAATATTGGATGTCCAATTAACTCATCTTTATTATAGCCTGTTAGTACTGAGGCACTGTCATTCACTTCAACTACATGCTGGTTTTTTACGCATGTCAGAGTAATAGCATCGGGGCTTGACTGAAACAATTGATTGAATTTATCTTCCGATTTTTTTAACTCCTGAATTGCTATCTGTTTCTCGGTAATGTTTTCACCAATACTGGCGGTTCCCGATATAATTCCGTCACTATCTTTCAAAATGGTATTGTTCCATGAAATAACCAATTCTTGTTTGTTTTTGGTTACAATACGATTTTCTAAATGACTTAAAAACACCTTGCCCGAGATAAGATTCTTAAACGTTGCCAACACCATTTCTTTTTCATCGGCAGCAATAAACAGGTCAATCCAGTTCTTACCTATTACCTCCTCTTTTGTATAACCTGTTACTTTTAACAGATATTCGTTACAGAATGTAATTTTCTGTTCAGAATCAATGATTACCGAAAGCATTTTTATGTTCTTTATCATTTCGGTAAACCTGCGTTCAGATTCAATTAAACGATCTTTTGCCATTCTGTTTTGCCAGCTGGCAAGATGCTTATTCATAAGTATTCCCAAAAGCACGGTACTTGCCGGGTAGATTAAAAGAACAGGTCCTGCAATCGATTTTAGGGTTGGAAGAAATTGATCGGCCGGAAGAAACACTGTACATCCCAGCATCACCAAGTGTACTCCAAATCCCAGAATTAAGAGATTCCAAATTGTTATTGCTGCATTAATCTTACTTAAATACAATTTTAAAACAATGCCGAGAATTCCGGACAAAATAATAACCGATAATCCCATCCAGAGTCCATCGCCACCAATAAAAATACGAAAACCTCCGGTTAACAACATCGCTACCAATGTTGGGATACCCCCTAAATACAGGCCGGTAACAGACAATAAGATGGATCGTGTATCAAATACAATTCCGGGAGCATAAGTCCACGGCGTATTCATTAAAAGTACTCCAATTGCTCCAACAATAGCTCCTGAAAATAATTTAGGCGCAAATTTTCTTGAATTTATTGAATCAATCCACCTGAAATCATATAGAAAACTAAACACAAGAAGTAATAAAACATTCTGTATTAAACCTTCAAAAAACGAGTTATCCATACACAACAATAATAAAGCTCAAAAATAGAAGAAAAAAGTTATAAAACACCTATAACACAACAAATTAAAGAAGTATCGCCACACACTATTTATCCTCTAAAAAATGTTCTGTCAACAACAAATCGTACGCTGTACTTTTTACCTATTATACCATCCCAATAGTTGTTTTCCCTTGTTTTATATTGTTTTTCGCCTTATCGAAATTTGTTTTCCGGACAAACCAGTTCTCTACCGGACACTTCTAAAAGTACCTTTTACCTTTTATGTTTCTCATCGTATTCCTTAATCTTCTCAACAACAGCAGGTTCGGCATTGTCGTACATTTCCCTGATAAACGGATCGTTAAATGGCATGGTCCGCTCTTCAAAAGCCATGTCGTTTACACGTTCAAATAAACGTTCTTTTGCAGCCTGAATATCTTTGCCATAAATATGATACGAATCAGCATGCCAGTTCATTCGTCCCAATTTTACGGTTTTGCCGGTTTTTTCGGCAACACCGGCTGCAATAACCTCCTTATTGAACTGAATAAAACCAAACATATTCATAAAACTGGCTCCCCATGCATCGTTACTCCGGAAACGGATGTTGCTGTTCAACCAGTACACTCCGTCTTCATCTTCCAGAATACGATACCAAAGCGATTGCAAACATGGTGGATCGTAACAGCTGGTATCAAGATTTGGCATCCATGTAATCATTTGAGCCTGGCGTGTAAAAGGCTGAGCCGAAAGTTTGTTAATAACACTTTCTATCTGATCGACTTTAAAAGGTCCGACTTCTGTCGACTCACCATCAACCAAATCTTTCCAAACCCCGTAGTTTTTTAAACGCCCGTGATAGGTATATTCCCAGCGAGTATCATTCTTGTCGTTCATGTTTTTCACCCAGTGATTTTTGAATCCTTTCAGCTCCAAAACATACTCCTTTAAATCATCAATTCCACCCGGGAAAGCCATATGGATCATCGGGTCAGTTTCCGGTTCTAAAATGGTCATATTCATGGTGCAATCGATACTAAGCGGATCGCTGGGTTTATCGTACTGCGTTTTAAATCGGGTTCCCTTTCCATACAAATAAATTAAGGCCATTTCATAGGTTTCGGCCAACGACTTTCCTGTAACTGTAATAACGGGTATGTTCTTCATCGCAACTGGTTTTGAATTATGAATTTCCTAAAGATAAAAAATGATAGGCTTCACCTCCAATCCCAAAGACCATAGTTTTCAACAAATTATACATTTCGATATTCTGCCTGAATAATGAAAGGTTTTTATTCATTTCAATCAAAACAATTCTGTTTTTAAAAACATATCTATCCGTTTTATTGCCGGCCTTTGTTCCTTGCCAAATTCATTATTTCAGGCAAGAAACTCTAAGTCTTTTTTATATTTTTGTTGGCATGCAATTTTTTCAACGGACATATCTGCTTTCGGTTTTTACAGGGGTGCTACTTTTGCTACTTTTCCCCATTCATATTTTTGGGAAAAACAGTTTGAGTGACCTTGTATTCCTTACCTGTGAAACAAATGGCAACAACCTAAAACAGAAGCTGTCAGATGGCTATCGTGCATTTATTTTCACTCCTGAATCCTCTCTTAATGCAACACTTGACGAGACTGCCATTTTCCTGGGTGAAAATAAAAATGAAATAATCACATTCATTATCCAATCAGAAATGCCAGGTTTTTTGAATAAACTGGAACAGCACAACATATTTCAAACACTGGCCATCTCAGGCGAATACTCTATAAATAAACTAACTGAATGCCGGGAAAACGGGAAACGTTTGTTTGTTTTTACACCAGAAAAAACACCCCTCTCGTATTCTGTTGACGAATACCTTTGTGAATACAATGTTCCCACAGGATTTCCGACAGAAATTTCGGGCGGCTTTGGTAAAAATCCGGGGAACGATCTTGTTCTGTACAACCACGACTGCACGCTTAGTAGCCTGCCCGATTCTCTTCAACAACATCCTGAGCTCATTCCTCAATTGTTAAACATTTATACAGGCAAACTTCCAAATTTTTTTATTACTAACGACCTGCAAACATTTTCTGCTTATCATCAAAATTTTTCGGAACAAGTATGGTACACAGCAAATGTGCAGTACAACAAAGAACCACTAGAAGGAATAAGATGGAAAGAAATGCCGTTAATGTTATCTTATGGCAAAATTCATACTACTGAAGTTGGATTAAGCCCCTATAAAATTGGCTATCATTTCACTCCTGATGTCTTTAATTTTAACAATTACACATCGGAAAGCACCAAAATATTTTTTGCCCGACAAAAAAACTTAAAAGATGAAATGGTGCTCTACCTTGCGTTCGAACAAGATATTGTCAACCAGGCAGGAGAAAGCACAGAAATACCCTATATAAACGTAGAATACAAAAAGGATTCTTTAAGAGGCTGGTGTGGTGTATTTAACGGACGCGATAATTATATCGATTTTGATACCGACATTGTTTTTAACGAGAACTTTACCGTAAGTGCCTGGGTAAAACCATCGGAAATAGATAGAAACAGAAGCATTATCGGAAAGGGGAAAGCCCTTTCAATAAAATTTCGTGACGGAAATATGCTTTTTACCTCACCCGGAATTAAAGACCATATCGCGGATTCTGCGATGGTTACACCTAACGAATGGCAACACCTCACGTATGTAATATCGAGTGGGGAAACCGTAAAATTTTATAAGAACGGACAAATTGTAGAAACGCAAAAAGCAGAAAGAATTGAACCGACAGAACACTCGTTACTTGTTGGAACGAACCTTTGGGACGAGTCGTTCAAGGGAATGATGGATGATCTGGTCATCTGGAACCGAAACCTAAGCGACAAAGAGGTGATGCACTTGTACAAACATGGGATTGGGGACGGGAATAAATCCCGGCCTCTTAGTTATACCTGGAGTATGCTTATCATCATTATAACCGGATTATGTCTGCTCTTATATTTTGGGATAAGGCAAAAGTACCTGCAAACATCGCGTTTTAAGAAAAAACCAAACGATCTTAATCCTCTAAAAAAACAATTACCTCAAATAAAGGAACCATACATTGAACTTTTTGGTGGATTTAAAATCACCAACAGCAACAAAGAAGATCTGACTTCACGTTTTTCACCCAGAAGAAAACAAATCTTTATATTGGTTCTTATTGAAACGATACGAAACAAGGGAATCACATCAAAACAACTTACAAATCATCTTTGGGCCGGTCACTCTCCTGAGAGTGCAAAAAATAATCGTAGCACACAAATTCAGCGAATCAGGGAAATTCTTGACACAAACAGCGGAATAAACATTGCTTACACCAATAAAAAATGGGTGATGGAAATCAAAGAAAATGTTTACTGCGATCTTGTGAACTATTTTTCCGAATTGGAAGAATTTAAACGATCCACTTCACTCGCCCCAAATTTTGAACATCTTACCAATATTCTGTTGATTATTGAGAAAGGTCCATTGCTTCCAAACATGGACGACGAATGGCTCGACGATTTTAAAAGTAAAATTTCAGACGAATTACTCGACACTTTTTTACCCCTCCTCTCAAATGACAGTTTTAAGAGCGAAACAAAATGGTTGTTACGCTTATCGCAAGCTTTACTGATTTTTGATCCGTTAAACGAAACCGTTTTAGCACACAAAATTAAAGCGTTGGTGCAGTTGGGAAAAAATACTCTGGCCCACGAATGCCTCGAACATTTCGAAAAAGTATATCAACAGTGTTATGCACAGCCCTTCGGCAAATCAATATCTGATTTAATGGCTTAAAAATCACCTTTATATTTATCCCAAACGAATTTTCTCCTGACAGGGCTTGTTTGGCTTCGTTATTCTTTTTCAGTAATTTATCTCACATATTTTTTGTATTTTTCACTTTGTTACCCCTGTTGTTACCCTCAATTTTGACCTGAGGAATTGCATATTCGTCTTTTTAACAAATTATTAAAACAGCTTAATAAAAAGAATCTTAAATAATACGACTGATGAACAAAAATCACACAACAAGAAGAAAGTTCTTAAAAAGTGCCCTTGCTGCAGGAGCAGGAATGGTAATTGTTCCGCGTCACGTACTGGGCGGAAATGGTTTTTTAGCTCCTTCTGACCAATTAACCAAAGCAATTATTGGTGTTGGCGGAATGGGTCGCGGACACATCCCTTACGAAGGTACCAAAGTGGTTGCGATTTGCGACGTTGACAAATTGCACCTGGATAAAGCACAAAGTCTGATCAACTACAAAGTGAAACATTTCAGCGATTTCAGAGAAGTGTGCCAGTTGCCCGAAGTGGACATAGTGCACATTGCCACACCACCTCACTGGCACGGAATTATGGCCGTGGAAGCTGCCAAAGCCGGGAAAGATATATGGTGCGAAAAACCAATGACCAGAACCATTGGCGAAGGAAAGAAAGTAGTGGAAGCAGTTAATGCGCATGGACGCATGTTTCGTTTAAACACCTGGTTTCGTTTTAAAGACAATTTTTATGGTCTGGGAACCGATGTAAAACCTTTAAAAAAGGTAATCGACAGTGGTATTTTAGGCTGGCCACTTAAAGTAACTGTTAGTGGCATTACCGGTTACAACTGGAAATTCTACTGGAGTGGAAAACACAACCTGGCACCCGAACCAATTCCGTCAAACCTTGATTACGAAATGTGGTTAGGGCCTGCCCCCTATAAACCCTACAACCATTTACGTGTACACTCCAACTTCCGCGGATACTGGGATTACGACGGTGGTGGTCTGGGCGACATGGGTCAACATTACCTCGATCCGGTGCAGTACATGCTTGGAAAAGATGATACCAGCCCGGTTAAAATTGAAGTGGATGCACCACAGCAACATTACGATGCAGTGGGTTCGTGGAGACGAATTACCTACACGTACGCCGATGGTTGTCAAATCATACTTGACGGCGAAAACAAAGATAAAGATGCAGCTTACATTGAAGGACCAAATGGTAAAATCTACCAGGGATTTAAGTCCGACATTCCTAACCTGCAGAGCTTTATAAAAACATTACCAGAACCGGAACCACAAATTGGAATCTTTTCCGAATCAGTAAAAACGCGCAAAAAATTTGCATTGAACGAAATGAACGGATTCCGCTCAGCGACAATGGTAAATCTTGGAATTATTGCAGTGCGACTTGGACGTACTTTGAATTTCGATCCAGACAAACTCGAATTTATCGACGACGAAGGAGCAAATCGTTTGATCAACCAACCAATGCGCGCTCCCTGGACAATTTAATTTCCTAGTTATAAATGATTATTGATTATTAAGATGAAGAAAAATATATTCCAATACTTATCGATCCTAATGCTGACGATATTCGGCATAGGAAGTTTTGCGCAGGACAACCGCACTTTAGAAACAAAAGTGGCAGATGTTCTGGCTCAAATGCCTACAAAAAATCTGGAACACCGCGATAAAATGATGAACGAAATCCTGTACATGGGTCCTAAAGGATTTCAGAAACTTACAGCTCTTTTAACTGCTCCCGGTGTTGGCGACGACACGGCTGTGCGCTTTGCTCTTAACAGTTTTGCGCGTTATGCCAGTCAGTTCGGAAAGTGTGAAGCCAAAGCTTTTGCCGAAACAAATCTTTTAAAAGCCTTAAAAGCACAAAAAGATGTGGAGGTAAAAACATTTATTTTAAACCAATTGAATTTGGTTGGAGGAGAAAAAATCATTGAAGAGGCAAGTGCGTATTTAACCAACACCGAATTGGTAGAACCTGCCACACAAACAATTTTAATGATTGGCTGTCCAAAATCGGCCGAACTCTTTTTAGAAGCACTCCCAAAAGCTGAAGAGCCTGCTCAAATGACATTGGTACGTGCTTTAGGCGAATTGAAATGCAAAAAAGCAGTTCCACAGATCACTGCTTTTGTTGGCTCGAAAAATGCAGCAATGCAAAAAACGACACTAACTGCACTTGCCAATATTGGAGCACCGGAATCGTACAAAACGCTGTTAAAAGCTGCTTCCGACATTAATTTTAAATACGAAGCTACCAATGCAGCCGAGTCGTTTCTGGAATACGCCAATCGTTTGGGAGAAGAGAATGAACTTGAGTTGATGGGAAAGGCCTGCAAAGCCATTTTTAAAGCAAATAAAGCGGACGACCTGTTGCACAATTATTCAAAAGCCCTATCGATTTATGCAAAACATTTGGGTTATGAAGCCACTCCACTTTTACTCGATGCAGTTGAAAACAGCAACAAACCTTTCCGTTATTCAGTATTAAATACGGCTGAAAAACTGGGTGGAGTTGCCGACACACGCAAATGGATTGCCAAAGCAGAAACTGCAACACCTGAAATTAAAGCCGACGTTATTTCAATGCTGGGTCGCCGTGGTTGTTCTTTGGCTACCGAATTCGTAACTGAAAACCTTAAGGCTTCTTCGGAGACCGTTCGCCAGGAAGCAATTGTTGCACTTGCCCAGCTGGAAGGAACAAGTGCAATTCCTGTTTTAGTCGATCATTTGGCTGCTGGAAAAGATCTGGAAACTACCAAAGCCACGTTAACAACCTTGTTGGACAAAGAACATTTGTACACCATTGCTGACCAACTTGATGTGACTTCGGGAAAAACCAAAGCTGCGGTTATTAACCTGATTGCAGCAAAAGCAGGAACACAGTATTTTGAAAAGATTTATGCCGCCACTTCTTCGTCGGCTACTGAAGAAAAAGCAGCTGCCTTTAAGGCCTTAAAAAGAGTTTCGGCTTACGAAAACACCGACAATTTGCTTAAACTTTTACTTTCGGTTTCCAACGAAACTGAAATTATGGAAACGCAACTGGCCATAATTTCTGCAACTGCAGGCATCAAAGATGAACAAAGCGCAGATGGCAAAATATTATCGGCATTAAAATCAACTTCAAAAAAAGAACGAATCATTGCGGTTCTTCCTGAAATTGGTGGCCCCGTAGCTCTTGAAACCGTTACAAAAAGCTTTAATACATCGAGCGGTTCATTAAAAGAGGCTTCTTTTGAGGCACTCACCAACTGGAAAGATTATTCAGCCTCAAAATCGCTCTACGAAATTTGCCAAACAACAAAAGGCGATTACCAAACTAAAGCAGCCATAAACTTTGCACGCATGGTAAATTCTGCTGATTTACCCGACGACCAAAAGTTGTTGCAATTCCGTAAAATTATGGAGTATGCCGGTTCCGACGACGACAAAAATTACATTATCAAATCTGTTGGAAGGCTAAGAACTTTCCTGTCGATCGTTTACTTAGAAAAATTCCTTGATACTAAAACCGTGCAACAAAATGCAGCGGTTGCCATTAAAGACATTGCCCTTCAGGGAAAATTTTATGGCGATGTTGTAAAACGTGCGTTGGAAAAAGCAGCGTCGGTAATGGAAGGTGGCGATAGTCAGTATTACAAAATCGACATTGAGAATTACCTTGCAAACATACAAAAAGACAAAGGTTATGTATCGATGTTCAACGGTAAAGACCTTGATGGATGGCAAGGTATGATAGCAGGAGGAAATCCGATTGCAATTGCCAAAATGAGTGATAAAGAACGTAAAAAAGCTCAAGCCGAAGCTGATTTGCATTTATCGGAAAACTGGAGCGTTAAAGACGGTAAAATTGTATTTAGCGGAAAGGGACACAATCTTGTTTCAACAAAAAGATACAAAGATTTTGAAATGATCGTTGACTGGCTGATCACTAAAAAAGGCGACAGCGGAATTTATCTTCGCGGCACTCCACAGGTGCAAATCTGGGATACTTCGCGTGTGGAAGTTGGGGCACAGGTTGGCTCAGGCGGTTTGTACAACAATAACAAAGACAACGTTCGCGATCCGCTGAAAGTGGCCGATAATCCGATTGACGAATGGAATACTTTCCGTATTACCATGATTGGCGAAAATGTAACTGTTTATTTGAACGGAGAACTGGTTGTTGACAATGTTAAAATGGACAACTACTGGGACCGCAGCATTCCGATTTTTGAGGAAGGAACCATTGAACTGCAGGCGCACGGTAACGAACTGGCTTTCCGCGATGTGTATGTTCGCGAAATTAATACCGACGAGATTGGTCTAACGCAGGAAGAAATCGACGAAGGTTTCGTTTCATTGTTTAACGGCAAAAATCTTGACGGCTGGCAGGGAAATACCACCGATTATTATGCAGAAAACGGCGAATTGGTAGTTAATCCTAAAATGGGCGGACATGGCAACCTTTTCACAGAAAATGAATACAGCAATTTTATTTTCCGTTTTGAATTCAAACTGACTCCGGGTGCCAACAACGGGCTTGGAATACGCGCCCCGCTTAAAGGTGACGCTGCTTACGAGGGAATAGAATTGCAAATTCTGGATAACACAGCTCCCATTTATGCCAACCTGAAAGAATACCAGTACCACGGTTCGGTATACGGAACCATTGCGGCCAAACGCGGATTCTTAAATCCGGTTGGAGAATGGAATGTACAGGAAGTAGTTGTACAAGGCCCGAAAATTAAGGTTATTTTAAACGGTGAAGTAATTCTGGACGGAGACATTACCGATGCAAGAGAAAACGGAACCAAAGACCACAAAAACCACCCGGGATTAAAACGCGACAAAGGGTATATCGGGTTTTTGGGACACGGTGACGAACTGTATTTCAGAAATATCAGGATTAAAGATTTGAGTAAATAGTTATAATCCGTATCGTAGTAAAAATGCCATCTCTTTTGTAAGGGATGGCATTTTTTGTTAACAACGCAGAGTACCCGACAGTCATTATCTTTTAAAAGATGGACATAACCTTATGAAAGACAGCCGTTATTATGGAAGATAGTCATCATCTTATGGGGTAGGATCATTTTCTGACATCCGATAGCCATTATCTTATAAAAGATGAACATGATCTTACGAAAGACAGCCTTTATCTTATGGAAGATAGTCATCATCTTACGGGGTAGGATCGTTCTCTGACACCCGATAGCCATTATCTTATGAAAGATGAACATGATCTTACGAAAGACAGCCTTTATCTTATGGAAGATAGTCATCATCTTATGGGGTAGAATCATTCTCTGACACAAGATAGCCATTATCTTATAAAAGATGAACATGATCTTACGAAAGACAGCCTTTATCTTATGGAAGATAGTCATCATCTTATGGGGTAGAATCATTCTCTGACACAAGATAGCCATTATCTTCTGCCTGACAGAAATGATCGGGCAGTATAACTACACCGGACAACAATTGGAGATTTTCAGGTTAAAAACAGCCGGGCTACTTTTAAAGACCTGCTCCATTGCTGCACTTAAGGCATTCATTATTTCCGAAAGCTCACCACTTAAAATGCTGCTCATTTTTCCGGGTTCGATGCTGATTTGTTTGTTTTCGGCTAAAAGCGCAAGAAAAGTATCCACCGGTTTTTCAAAATTTTCGCTCAGCGGATACAAACTTATTTCAACTGCTACTACCATACTATACGATTTTTTGAACCAATGCCACCAGGAAAGCAGGCTCGTTATTGTTCTGTTCTGCTGTTCCGTCGGTTACCTGAAAAGCGGGAGAAAAGTGTACGCCCGAAGTAAGCTCTGCAGTTCCAACCCGGCTTAACAATGCGGTCAATCCTTCAGGTGTTAAAAAGGCCGCATTTTTAAAAACCGGATCGTTGTCCGCATTTTGTGCCAGTTGCGAATTGGCATTTAAACACCCCAGCAACAACCAACCACCGGGTTTTAAAACCCTGTAAATCTCATCGATCACCTTGTCGCGGTCGTCAACAAATTCCAACATGGTTACCGAGGCAACCACATCGAAACTTTCCTTGTCGAAAAGCAAATTCCCGGAATCGGCCTTTACGATTTCAGCCTCCAGTCCTTTGGAAATCGCGTGTTGTAACATCGCATCCGAAATATCTGTGGCAACCACATCGAATCCTTTTTCAACAAAAAATTCAGTCCAGTGACCGGTTCCACACCCTAGCTCAAGCATTTTACCTGCAGGTACTTTTTGAAGTGCCGCTTCTATCAATTGCACCTCAATGTGGTTTACTTCTTTCCCGGCTTCGGTTTGATAATAATCATCGTAATCGTCAGCTATTTCAGGATTTGTAAATACGTTCATTAAATTTTAGACTTTAGGTTAAACCGAAGATGCCATCTTCATTTACGTTATGTATAAAGATGGCATCTTTTATGTTTCACAGACTTTTCTTTTTTCTAATTTTTCTTCACATACTGCGTAAGAATCACAATCTGCTGACCACTTACCTTTCCCTCAATCTGTTCAGGATTGTCATGAACCAATGAAATGTTACGTACTGCAGTTCCGCGTTTGGCAGTAAAACCACCACCTTTTACATTCAGGTCTTTTATCAAAACAACTGTATCGCCGGCTTGCAAAACAGCACCGTTACTATCTAAATGCCGAACAACATCGTCCGGATCAACTCCTTCGCCGGTGGCTTCTGCCCAGGCTTGTGCTTCCTCATCCAGGTACAACATATCGAGCAAATCCTGAGGCCAGCCTTCAGCTTTCAGGCGGTTTAACATTCTCCATGCCACTACCTGAACTGCAGGAACCGTACTCCACATACTGTCGTTTAAGCAACGCCAGTGGTTTACATCCATGGTTTCCGGGTTGTCGATTTGTCCCGAACAGGTGGAACAAATATAAATGCTGTCATTTTCACTTTCCTGTGTTGCCGGGGCAACCGTGTAAACGCCCAGATTATCTTCCGATCCGCACAGCTCGCAAACCGAACTGCGTTTTTGTAATTCTCTTTCTATGCTCATTTTTCCTGGTTATTGTCATTTCGAAGGAAGAATGACTGAGAAATCTTTCTGCTTTAACAGCAGATTTCTCCTCCTTTGTCGTCGAAATGACAGGTGTTCCTGTAAATTAAAATAACTTCTTAAACCCAATCACATCTTTTACTTCCTGCAAAGTCTGTACCGCCGACTCGCGTGCTTTATCAGCACCCAGCTTGGCCACTTTTGCCAGGTAAGCATCATCTTTCAGAATATCGATAATACGTTCCCGAATTGGAGCCGTGTAAGCAATAATATCTTCCGCCAGCTGCTTTTTCATATCGCCGTAACGGATTTCGCATTTGTTGTACAATTCATCAAAATGCGCCACTGTATCTGGTGTTGAAACAATATCCATTAACGTGAACAGGTTTTGAATCACTTCCGGTTTTTCCTGGTTCATTTCTGTTGGGCCTGCATCGGTTACCGCACGCATCACTTTTTTCCGAATTGATTTTGGATCTTCGTAAAGATTAATTGCATTCCCTTCCGATTTTCCCATTTTCCCGCTGCCATCCAATCCTGGTACTTTTATCATATCGCCGCCACCAAAAGTATACGGACGAGGAATTGGAAATACATCACATTTGTACATGCGGTTAAAACGTTTGGCAAACTTACGCGCCATTTCCAGGTTTTGCTCCTGGTCTTTTCCAACCGGTACAAAATGTGCTTTATGAATAATGATATCGGCAGCCATTAACACGGGATACGTCAACAACCCGGCATTTACATTATCAGGATTCTGACGTGCTTTATCTTTAAACGAAGTGGTACGTTCCAACTCTCCAAGGTAGGCATTCATATTTAATAAGGCATACAACTCCGAAACTTCAGGTACATCACTTTGAATAAATATGGTCGACTTTTCAGGATCGATTCCACATGCCAAATATTCAGCCAAAACCTGGCGCACACCCGATTGTAAATTTTCAGGCGTTGGATGCGTGGTTAAAGAGTGAATATCTGCGATAAAAAAATAGCAGTTAAAATCGTCCTGCATTTTTAAAAAATTCTGCACGGCTCCAAAATAGTTACCAAGGTGCAAATATCCTGTCGGTCTGATACCGCTAACAACTGTCGGTTTATTCATTTTTTCGTTTTTTCATCGGGCGTATTGTTTGAAACAGAGCCGTCTGATTTTTAAGTAGCTGCAAAAATAGACATTCAAGTTGAAAGGCAAAATCAAAAAGTTAGGTAGTTGATATTATTCGCTCCATTATTTGTTTTGACTTAACAAACCTGAAGTTTTTTCGTGCGGAAATTGAAGAGCATATTATTTGCATGATTCGAAAATATGGTTAGTTTTATGGTCTGAATAAGAGAGATATATGTACAAAATGCCTTTATACGGGAAAGAATGGCACTGGCGTAACGTAAAAATGGAAACGCGGGAAGCTGCTATTATTTTTCGGACATAGGCTGAAGAAGGGATTTGTTGCGCGCGCAACGAATCCCTTTTTTTTGTAAAAAATTAATCCAAAAAATAAAAATCATGACTAGACAAAAGAAAATCTTTCTGGAAGAATCGGAAATGCCCAAACAATGGTACAATCTTGCACCCGATCTTCCAACTCCGTTAAATCCACCGCTGGGACCTGATGGGAATCCGGTTGGTCCTGAAATGCTGGCACCTGTTTTCCCAATGAACTTAATAGAACAGGAAGTTAGTCAGGAACGCTGGATAGATATTCCGGAAGGAATACGTGAGATTTTGGTACAGTGGCGTCCAAGTCCGCTGATTCGTGCTTATGAACTGGAAGAAGCTTTGGGAACACCGGCAAAGATCTATTATAAAAACGAAGGTGTTTCACCTGCCGGAAGTCATAAACCTAACACAGCTGTTGCACAGGCCTGGTACAACAAAGAATTTGGAATTAAAAAACTAACTACCGAAACAGGCGCAGGACAATGGGGATCTGCCCTTTCGTATGCATGCGCCCAGTTGGGAGGCATCGAGTGTAAAGTTTTTATGGTACGTGTAAGTTTCGACCAGAAACCTTTCCGTAAAATGATGATGGAAACATGGGGTGGGAAATGTGTTGCCAGCCCAAGTACTGAAACACAGGCCGGACGAGATATTCTAGCTCAATTCCCCGATACTCCGGGAAGTTTGGGAATTGCCATTTCGGAAGCGGTTGAAGCTGCTGTTACGGATCCAACCGGTGGTACACGCTATTCGTTGGGTTCGGTTCTAAACCATGTAATGCTGCATCAAACAATTATTGGACTGGAAGCCAAAAAGCAGCTGGCTAAAGTGGGTATCGACAAACCCGATATTGTGATTGGCTGCTGTGGCGGAGGAAGTAATTTCGCCGGTCTTTCGTTCCCATTTATGTACGATAAAATACATGGCGCAGACATTCGGATTATAGGTGCCGAACCATTCAGTTGTCCAACCTTAACCAAAGCTCCGTTTATTTACGACAACGGCGATGTGGCACAAATGACTCCGCTTTTGGCGATGAACAGTTTGGGACACAATTTTGTGCCTGCACCAATTCATGCCGGTGGTTTACGCTACCACGGAATGGCGCCATTGGTAAGTGCTGCCTTGCGTGATGGTTTGATGGAGGCTGTTGCTGTTCATCAGAGTGAATGTTTCGAGGCCGGATTATTATTCTCAAAAACCGAAGGTATTATTCCTGCTCCGGAAACCACACATGCCATTGCAGCAACAATTCGCGAGGCCAAAAAAGCAAAAGAAGAAGGAAAAGAGAAAACCATTATTTTCAATTTTAGCGGACATGGTTTGATGGACCTTGTCGGATACAACAAATATTTAGCGGGCGATTTACACGATTACGAATATCCGGAATCGGAAATTGCAGCGAACCTGAAAAAATTGGAAGGTTATCCACTTCCAAAATAATTAAACAGCTTTTATGGATTAGAGCGCCGGAGCAGTTTTGCCTCGGCGTTTTGTTGTCAGAAAAAGGCGTAAATCATTTTATCCGAATCCGTTCGCAGGATTTCTTTTACATCTTCAAAATAATGCCGGGCACCTACCATTTCAGAAGAAATTTTATTGGCTTCATCTTCTGAGAAATAATTTCCAGACAGCTCGCATGTTTCAACTCTTCCTTTTTTCACACTTAACTGAATATCAAGTTCTTTCTCTTCAATCTCCACTTCATTCTTGAAAATGTATTTTGGAGAATAACCAAATTTCCAGTCCCAGGTTTTAAATTTTTCGGTGGCCAACTTCGAGATTATTTGTACATCCGAGTCGGTAATTTCATAAATGCTGTTGTCTCCCTTTTGTAGTTGAACATCAATCAGAAAATCAATAAACGTTTTGATATCCATCTCCTTCTTCAGGAAATCGGAAATATTGGCAACCGGACTTCTATTGGACTGAACAGCCTTGCTTTCGTATTTTCCGGGAATTACTTTTATGGCCTGTCCCAGGTTCTCCAAATCAGAACTAAAAAGCAAAGTTCCGTGATGTAACACACGCTTTTTAAAAACATGCTCGGCATTTCCCGAAATTTTAAATCCTTCGATTAAAAGATCGTTCCTCCCCGATGTTGTGGCTTCAATTCCAAGTTGAGCCAATGCTACACGAACCGGTTCAGTAAATTGAGTGAATGAAATTTCAGCGGGGCTTTTTACATTTTTGATAAACATGAAATTCACATTTCCAGCATCGTGAAAAACGGTGCCACCACCCGAAATACGGCGTGCAACCGTAATGTTTTTCTCGCGCACAAAGGGATAATTAATTTCGGCCAGCGCATTCTGGTGTTTTCCTAAAACCACAGTATCCTCGCTTTGCCAGAGCATAAAAATATCATCGTCGAAATTTTTTAGCAGGTATTCTTCGGTGGCCAAACAGAAAAACGGATCAGTATTTTTTAGGTTGATACAAATCATGAAAACGAATTTACATTTTGCGATTTACAAAATGCGAAATATAATGTCTTTTTTATTCTCACCCATTAAAAAGGAAGTAAATCAGCAATGTTGATCCTGCAAAACGGTGAATAGTTTATTTACAAAAAAACCATTCTATTTTAAGAATGGCTTCGTGGGATTCTATGCGAATTATTGCGTTGCAGCTTTTAACACAATTCTATGCTCCCCGGGAATTTTAAGAAGTAACTTTTCCTCCAATACTTAACATCAAAACCACCCCTGCTCTCAGAGGTGGATTCAATCTTAAGAATTTACTGAATTCTAATCTTAATTAGAAGACTGTAGTTTAATTTTAATATCGTTTCCTTTTGAATCTACTTTTAAAACCTCCGACTTTTTCTCGTACGAAATGTAGTTGGCAACCAATTTATATTCGCCTGGTTTTACATTCTGAAATGAGAAATTTCCATCAAAATCGGTATACGTTTTTAAATCGGTACCTTCAATTTTAACTTCAACACCCACCAACGATTCTCCAGAAAGTTCATCAGCAATAGAGCCTGAAAGCAGCATAGTTGCAGTATTTTCTGTATCGTTTGTTTTTGTTTTTGTATCGCTCTCTTTTGCATTCACTACAACCACTGATATAATCAATAATGCTGCTATTAGTACTTTTCTCATCATTTTCGTTTTTAATTGAGTTATAAAAAATCTCTAATACAAAAATAAGTGATGCTGATTACGCCGTGGTTACAGAATTATTACAGTTTTGTTAAAACTAGTATTTTCGTTCGCTTGTTAAATTCCCGTGTTCATCGTACTTTTTCCATACGCCGGTTTTATCGCCGTTCGCGTATTCAAGCTCGTATAACAAGTTACCATAGTCGTTCCAAATGGTCCATTTACCATGCTTTTTGCCATTTTTATAACGTGCCACCGAAGTTTTAATACCATGCTCGTTATACATTATCCACTTGCCGTGCATGAGATTATGTTTGTACGAGCGAACCTCGTTAACATGTCCATTCACAAAATAGATTGTGGTTTTCCCATGCTTTTCACCCTTTTTAATTTTTACCTCACTTTTTATTCGGTTTTCAGAATAAAAATCAAGGTAAGTGCCGGTAAATTTTTCAGAATTCTTATAAAAAATGCCGTCAATCTCTTCGATTTTCTGTGCTTTTGTTGCAGTGGTTATCAAAGCCAAAAATCCTATTAACACCAATAATTTCTTCATGCTTTAGCTGTTCAAAGTTTATAAGAGGAAAGCCCCGGAACTAAATCCGGAGCTCTTAAAACTGGCATAAAGACCAGCTTTAATAAACACTGCAAAGTGATGTCTTTGTATCCTCTTTTATGTTTTTATATTTTAATTCTTTTTAGATAATTAAAGTCTACTAAAAACTAAATCCGGTCCAATCGAATGCCGATACTGTTGCTCCGGTATTACCAGCTACAATAGCCACATCAGGATAGCTTTCGTTCGACTTGATTTCATTTCCTGTGAAAGTTGTTCCATCAATGGTAAGCGAAATTGCGGTATTTGTATTGGCATCACTTTTACTATCGGTAAGGTCGATAATGTCTTTTGCCGATCCACCTATAATTAAAGCATTTGTAATGGTTGCTGTGGCTCCACGACGTATTTTAATACCGTCCTCCATAATGTAGTCCGAGGCATTTTTAATGGTAACATTTTCAATGGTAAAATTCGACTGTCCAACGTGGTCAGGGCCGTTTCCATCAAGGTTTCCATCTGCTTCAATACCACGCGGATCATCTTCTGTACTTGCGTATCCGTTTTCCCAAATTCCATAAGCATTACTCAGGGTTCCGCTCCATCCCTGGGTAACATCAAACATATCATCATCCGGATTAACCACCAGCAGATTTGAAACATTAACAGTACCTCCAAAAAACTCGATACCATCGTCGGCTCCATCAAGCACATAAATATGATTGATTGTGGTTCCGTTTCCAACACCGTTCAGTGTTAAACCGTTGTGTTCAACATCCTCGGTAGAACGGGCACCTGTGTTTTCAAGAATAACATATTCAAGAACTCCGGAATTATCGTCAGCAACAGTTCCTCCGTAAGGAATATTTTCATTCACTTCGGTGTTACCGGTTGTTCCTTCAGTAGGTCCCGAAATTGGCGCATAACCGTTTATTATAATACCTCCCCAATCGCCAGCCGACGGAGAAGCCTCGGCCGATGTAAATTTAATGGGAGCAGAAGAATTACCTTTTGCCATAATTGTACCACCCTGCTCAACAATTACATACGAACTGAATCCTTTAGTCGCTTTAATAGTTGTTCCGGCCGGGATATTCAAAACACCACCATCTTTAATACTCAAGGTTCCGGTAAGCCTATAAGTAACGGAAGCATCAAGCGTAATTTCTGAAGTTATATCTCCATTCAGCTCATCACTAATCGGAGGTATTGGTTCCGGATCGTCATCATTGGAACACGCTGCAAACAGAATTGCAGAAATTGCTAGTAACATTAAAATCTTTTTCATTTTTCTTTTTTTTGATTATAAACTGTTTATCATTCTGATTTATTAAAAGCGATAAGAAAGTCCCAAACTGGTGCTTACAGCTTTTTGGTAACTTTTAAGTACAACCGGTTCTGCTCCTTCGCCATTGGGTTCACGCGTTAATCTCGAAGTTGGATTCAGCAGATTTAATGCTTTGATACTTACCCCCCAGTGTTGTCCAAATTTTATTGAGGAGATAAAATCAAGGCTGGTTATGCCAGCTTCATTAATATCCTGGTAACCACCGGCCCCGATTGTATAAATTCGATCGCTAAAATATGCGGCAACCAAAGAAGTGGTCAGGTCAAGATCATTTCTCCGGTGTTGAAAGCTCAGATCGGCATTCGCTAACACTGGGGATGCACCTTCCAACTGAGTTTTATTGTTGGTAAAGTTCAAGCCGTTATTAACCTCCACATCCGTTTTGATATATGAAAAGTTGACTCCTGTGCTCAGCTTTGTTCCTGCATTTGTTTCTTCATTGGAAAACGTTAACAGGTTTTTCCTTATTTCAACTTCCACTCCTCCTATAATGGCCTGATCGGCAATGTTTTCGTAAGTTAAAAATCCACCGGCGCTTGCTTTTTCAATTCTCGAAATCGGATCCTGAATGAGTTTCCCGAAAACGGTTACTGAGACTAGTTCATCGCGGCTCATATAATAATCCCATTTCAGATCGACATTGTAATTTGTGGATGGCCGAAGATTGGGATTACCCTGGGAACTCCATTGACGTCCTGTGTAACGAAACGGTGAAATCTCTTTTGATTGCGGAAGTGTGTATGTACGACTTGCCCCTAATCGTAAGGCATTTTTTTCGTTTAAGCCATACTTGAGATTAAAACTTGGGAGAAGATAAAATTTTTCCAGTTTTGAAGATCCCACACCCGAACCGCGGTTTACATCATACTCAACCGTAAGATCGACTATATCGGCACGCACACCGGCATTTAAAACCAGTTTCCGGCCAAGCGGGTATACCAGTTCCGAGTAGAGTGAATGTATGTACTTATCAACAGAAAAAGCACTGGCAAACTCGTCGTTGGCAAACTTCCCTTTTTCAAATTCGTCCTGGTTAAAAATCAAATCCAGTTGAATATTGTTTTTATCCAGCGAAGGCAGGTTCTGGTTTCCATCCAGACGAGAGTTATCCCATTCACTGGCTTCAAAATCGTCGTTCACCATTCGCCCCTTATAACCAACGTTAATGAATGAGAGGTCGCCTTCATCTTCTTTGAGTTTGTAGGCTATACTCGCCTGTGTGTTCAGGTCATTTTCGTTAAGTACCGAATAGTAACGTTGTTGCCGTCCGGTTCCCATAACCGGCTTTAAAACATCGTTACCATAATCAGCCAGATAGTTTAATCTGCGGTCGGGTTCCAAACCTTTTGTATGGTTGAACGACATACCAATATTGGCAGATAAACGTTTTGAGAACTCACGTTCAAGGCTAAGCTGATTCACCAGCAAAGTATTGTCGTTGTTTTGCTGCCGACGGATCAATCCGATGTAACCCAAATCGGCCACCGATTGAAAATCGGCATGCATACCATAATCATCACTTAATACCAGTTTGGCTGTATGAACCACCATAAAATTGTAACTCAGTTCATATTTATTAAATCCGTAGTTCAGGTTGGCCATTGCCAAATGAGCTGTTTTTATCTCAAATTCATCTGAAGTTTGGTCTTGAAAAATATCGCCACTGGTTGTAGTTCCGCGCATAATTCCACTCAGATAGTTAAAATCGCTGGAATAATTACCTACCACATAAAAACTTAGGGGATTATTGTGTGGCCCAAACTCAAATTGTTTTCCACCCCCAAAACCAATCTCTTTTCCCAGTTGGAAATTCCGGGTAGAAGGATCAAGTGAATTGGGAAAACCATAAATATCTTCGTTGGTTGGACTGCTTGTATTTGTAACAAAACCCAAAGCATTTACTCCATCGGTAACTAAAAAGTCCTGCGTTAATGTATTGTTATTGGCTTTCGATGATACTTTCATACTAAATTCACCATCTCCAATTAATTCTTTTGAACTGATATTGATTTCGGCCCCTGCCACATCACCGGTTAAACCGGCATTAAATACCTTATTTACCCCAACTGTTTTTATAATATCGGATGCAAAAAAATCGAGTGAAATGTTTTTGTATTCAGGATCTTCAGAGGGAACCGGAAATCCATTTAAAGTGGTTGAGTTGAATCGATCTCCCAATCCGCGCACAAACACATTTTTTACACCATCCTGTTTCGAAATACCCGATACTTTTGTCACAGCCGCTTCGGCGTCGCTTGCTCCTTTTCGCGAAATTTCCTGTGCCCCGATGGCTTGTGTTGCCAGAACCGCATTTTTTTGCTCCACCAGCAACATCGATTCCGATTCGCGATTGGCTTTTGCCACCACTTCAACTCCTTCAATTTCGAGTGTTGCCGGAGCCAGTGCTACATCTACAACAATCTCTTCGTTTGCTTTTACTTCAATTTGAAATTCCTGTGGATCGTACGAAATAAATGAAATGGCGAGTGTGTAATTTCCGGGGGTAACTTTTGAAATAATGTAGTTTCCGTCAAAATCGGTAATTGTTCCCTGCGTACTTCCTTTGATATAAACTGTGGTTCCAATCAGCGACTCATTTGTTTTCGAATCGTGTACAGTTCCTTTAATTGTTCCTGTTTGAGCTGTAACCAATACTACCTGAATTAGCAATAAAAAGCTAATAATAATTTCCTTCATATTTATAAACTTGCAGTGTTTAATAATAAATTCATCTGTTAAGCATTGTCTATTTTTATGGCAACAGATGGAACTCCCATGATTAATCATTATCGTTAGCTGAAAACTTTAGCATGGTCGTTTCATTGAACTTACAGCGGCAAAGCAAGCCCTTATATGTTACAGGAAGATTACACTACATTTAAACTTGAATTACATTACTTTAATAGAAAAGTAATATTGGGTTTGTTGGGTTTATCGTTTTGTAATTAGTCGGACAAAAAAAGCCCTTGATTTTTCAATCAAAGGCTTTTAGCGTATTTATGGATTAGATCTTATTTTTTTGCCAGGGTGAACAAGAATTCAATTCCGCCATCTTCCTTGTTTCGTGCCGATATTTTTCCTTTGTGCAGCAGTACTGCATTTTTTACGATCGACAGTCCCAGTCCGGTGCCACCCATTTCACGGGTCCGGCCTGAATCAATACGGTAAAAACGCTCGAAAATGCGGTGTAAGTGTTCTTCCGGAATTCCAACTCCTGTATCTGAATAACTGAAGTAATAGTATTTTTTGTCTTCCAGGTAATTTTTAACCTCAATGCTTACGTTTTGTCCTGCATAATTTATTGAGTTTTCAATCAGGTTTTGGAATACTGACGACAGTAAAGAGTCATTTCCGTGCACCAAAACTTCATCGTCGATATTCAACCTGCATTTAATATTCTTCGATGCCAGTCTGCTTTCGAGATTCTCGATTACATCGGAAACAATGTGTTTTACATTTACCTGTTTAAATTCGAATAACTCGCCCGCATCCTCAATGTTGTTCAACAACGAAATATCGTTTAATAACAGGTTCAATCGTTCTGACTGCGCATGCGCCCGTTCAATAAAATACTGCTGTTTTTCCTTATCAATATTCGGGTTACCCATTAATGTTTCAATATAACCTTTTATTGAAGCCAGCGGTGTTTTTAGTTCGTGCGCAATATTCGAAGTAAGCTGCTGTTTCAGCAAACGACGTTTTTCGGGACGGGTAACATCGGTAATCAGAATTTCAAAACTTTTATCGGCAAATACAATACACAAAACCTTAAAGTAGCTTTCGTTTTTGCTAATGGTATACTCCAGTTGTGGCAATTCGCTATTTAGAAATTCGGTGTCTTTTTCCAGATTTTCATCAAGAAAGGCATTAATCCGATCAAATTCGGGAATATTAAAAAAGTTCTCGGCAGAAATAGTTGAAGAATCGGAAATCATACTTACATACTGAATAAAATGACTGTTGGCCAGCATTTTTTCTTTGTTGGATTTAAAAAAAGAAATTCCCTCATTCAGAATATTCATGTGGTTAAAAAGACGATCTTTCTCCATCGCGACATCATCTTTTGCCTTTCGTAATTTGTTATATATTTTAACAATCTGTGCTCCAATCTCACCTAATTCGTGATCAGGAAATTCGCTTTCGTCCTCTTCAATCGGTTCATTTTTACCGGCTTTTATGGCAAAATCTTTTAATTTGGTAATAGAAATCGAGAGTCGTTTAGTAAGCTCATTTATAATCAACCAAATAATTAAGAATATTCCGATAATAAAAAAGATAAAAAAACGCTCAGCCTTCAGAAAATTCTCAACTTCTACGTTGTAAACCATAGCCGTACGAACAAAATAATCGCCATAGTTGTGAGCATAATAGTAAAAATCCTGCCCGGTAGTTTCTGAATGCCTGATGTTAGAACCTTCTTCTGAATAAAGTGCTTTTTGAACTTCGGGACGTTCAAAATGATTTTCCATGGAACTGTAATCGTCCACAAAACTATCGTATAGAACTACACCCTTTTTATTAATTACCGTGATTCGGATATTTTGCTGAGGAATAAGGTATTTTAATGTATCGGCCTGATGAAAATTCTGGCTTTGCAGTAAACCATAATGTTCAATGTAATTGTGTGTTACTTCTGTTACGTTTTTCAATGTATTTTCAAGCTGATCGGTTTTGTAATTCCTTTCGCGTTGCAGCTGAAACAGCAGAATTGCTACTGTAAACAACATAAATACACCTATGAAGTAATAAAATATCTTTCTTCTGAATGTTTGTTGTGTTGGCACGTTTTTTCGATTTAAAGTTGTACTATATATATATTTGTGTCCTGTCATTTCGAACGAGATACGACTGAGAAATCCCTCCTGTAAAAGGGAAAGATCTCTCCTCCTCTGTCGTCGAGATGACAATTCAATTACTCTTTAAAGGCGTAACCATAGCCCGATTTCCCTACAATATATTTTCCGTAATCACCTATCTTTTTTCGAAGACGGGCAATATTCACATCCACATTTCTTTCGGTAACAATAACATCGTCGCTCCAAATGCGGTCGAGTATTTCATTTCTGCTAATGAATTGCCCCTGATGTTTTAACAGTAGTGCTACAATTTCAAATTCTTTTCGGGTGAGGTTTACCGGCTCATTATCAATTGTAACCGATTTACTGTTTACATCCACTTCAAGCCCATCCATTCGAAATACTTTTGGCGCACTCACCTCCTGGCGGCCTCTTTTTAATACCGCTTTAATGCGTGCTACAACTTCTTTAATCGAAAAAGGTTTCGAAATATAATCGTCGCCCCCCACATTAAACCCGGTAAGAATATCATTTTCTGCGGTTTTGGCTGTCATAAAAATAATGGGCACCGAGAGCTGTAACTCTCTTCTGATTTTATCGGCCATTTTGTAGCCCGACATTTCGCCCATCATTACATCCAGCAAAATAAGGTCAAATTCATCGAGCGACTTTTTTAAAGCCTGCTCGGCAGAATGTGCAGTGGTTGTATCGAATCCTTCACTCGAAAGATTGAACTCCAGAATTTCGCATAAATCTTTTTCGTCGTCAACAATAAGTATTTTCGGAATTGAATTAGCCATTTGTATTATTCTACGTTTTTTACGTGTCGTATGTCTTTCCCTTCGATTGAATAAATTGCTGCTTCGGCAATATTTGTAGCATGATCGGCAATACGCTCGATATTTGTAACCATGCCATTCATATTTATAAAATTAGTAAGCATCTCCTTATCCTCCTTCGAAGTACTGCTTTTCTTTATTGCCTTTTTTAACATCTTGTGGTTAATTTCGTCTACCACAGTATCGTTTTTAATGGTCCAGATAGCAAACTCGCGATCGTCGGTGGTAAAAGCCAACAAGGCTTTGTTTACCATATTCGAGGCCTGCATCAACATGGTAGTAATTACATCAAGCAAGTGGGCAAAAACGGGTGTTCCTTTTACATTTTCAATGTGTCCCAGAATATTTACAACCATGTCTCCCACTCGTTCGAGACTAATGATAATCCGGTAGCAGGCAATTAATTTTCGAATGTCGGATGCAACCGGTTGGTACAACGCAATTGTATTTACAATTTTATCGCTGATTTTTACTTCCAGCTTATCCAGCTTTTTCTCGTTTGCCAGAATCTCTTTATGACAAGAATCTGAAAGTTCTTCTTCGTCTGAATTGATGTCTTTTTCCAACAAGTCGAGCTGGCTCAACAAAAGATTTGCAAAGGCTTCAAAGTCGGATAAAATAGTATTTATTGCTTCGTCTTTTTTTGATATCATAACACTTTGTTATTTAGTGAAGTTAATACAATTAACCAAATTTCCCTGTTAAATATTCTTCGGTACGGCGGTCTTTCGGTCTGGTAAACATGTCTTTTGTTTTGCCGTATTCAACCAATTCGCCCAAATACATAAACATTGAATAATCAGAGATTCGGGCAGCCTGCGACATATTGTGCGTTACCATTAAAATCGAGTAATTCTCTTTCAATTTCACCAATAAATCTTCAATTTTTGAGGTTGCCACAGGATCGAGTGCCGATGTGGGTTCGTCGAGCAAAATTACTTCGGGATCGAAAGCCAGTGCTCTTGCAATGCAAAGTCGTTGCTGCTGTCCGCCCGAAAGGAAACTTCCTTTTTTATGCAGCGTATCTTTCACCTCTTCCCAAAGCGTAACATCGCTTAACGAGCGTTCCACAATATCATCGCGTTCGGATTTCTTTAAACGAATTCCGTTTAATTTATAGCCTGCAATAACATTGTCGTAAATGCTCATTGTTGGGAAAGGATTTGGACGTTGAAAAACCATTCCCACTTTCCGGCGTAACTGAATGGTTGGCATATCGGTAATGTCTTTCCCATTCAATATAAGATTGCCTTTGGTTTCAATGTTTTCGTAGAGTTCGTGCATGCGGTTAATGGCACGCAACATGGTACTTTTACCACACCCCGACGGACCCATAATTGCCGTTACAGCATTACGTTTAATATCGGCCGATACATTATCAACAGCATACTTTCCTTTATCGTACGAAACACAAAGGTTTCGAATGGAAAGTACCGGATCTTTTATTGTTACTGAATTATCGTTCATCTTTAATTTTCGTCTATTTTGTTCGGGCAGCAATTCGTTTCGAAATTAAATTCAGAGCCAGTACCATTGCCATTAACAACAGGGAGGAGCTCCATATTAAATCTACCATGTTCGGGTCGTTGTAAAATTCCCAGATTAACAGAGGAACGGCACTGGTTGGTTTTGTAATGTCCAGGTTTATCATGGTACTTCCCAAAGCAGTGAGCATTAATGGTGCAGTTTCGCCTAAAACCCGAGAAATACCCAACAAAATACCTGTTAACAAACCGCTAAAGCTGGTAGGAATCAAAACTCTTAAAATTACTTTATAATAGGGAACTCCCAAAGCCAAAGCTGCTTCTTTTATTGTTTGCGGAATCATTTTCAGTGTTTCTTCGGTTGACCGCACAATCATAGGCAACATCATAATCGACAAAGAAACACTTCCTGCCAGGGCCGAGAAACCATTTGTTATGGGTTTTACAATCCACATATAAGCAATCAAACCTAAAACAATGGATGGTACTCCCTGCAAAACATCAGATACATTTCGGGTTAAATTGGCTAAAAATTTACCCGGATTTTCATACAAATAAATACCGGTGATAACACCAACAGGAATTGCAATTACCGAAGCCAGAACCACCATTAAAAGTGTTCCGGTTAACCCGTTGGCAATACCGCCCGGAATCAATTCTCCGCTACTCAAAGCTGTCATTGCTTCAAATGTATCTGGTGGCGTTTTCAGTATAAAATCGAAACTTATCTGGCGATAACCTTTTACAATCAATTCGTAAATTATAAGAACAATTGGCGAAATAGTGACGATAGAAAGTACTACTACAAGTACTTTATAGAACTTGTCTTTAAGCGTTCTTCGCCCAAGATTATCAACCATTAAATTTGCTGAGCTACTCATGTTAAGCCATTTTTTTAATGATGAATTTCCCGATGGCATTAATAATTCCCGTAATCAGGAACAACAACAATCCAATGGCAATTAAAGCACTAAGTTTTAAACCTTCGGCTTCGCCAAACTGGTTTGCAATTACCGAAGCCATTGTGTTTCCGGTACTGAAAAAACTATCGGGAATTACATTTGAATTACCAATTAACATGGTAACAGCCATTGTTTCACCAAGCGCCCGACCAAACGATAAAATGTATCCGGCAACAATACCCGACCTGGCCGAGGGAACCACCACATTAAATATTACCTCTGATTTTGTCGCTCCCAATGAGTAGGCAGCCTCTTTCAGTTCGTTGGGCACCATTGCAATGATTTCGTTACTTAAAGAGGTTGCATACGGAATAATCATAATAGCCAGGATAACACTTGCAGTAAAAACTCCAAATCCCTGATTGGGCAATCCCAAATCGATTAACAAAGGTCGAAGGACATAAAATCCCCACAAACCATATACAATTGACGGAATCCCGGCCAGTAAATCGACCATTGTACCCAGCACTTTTGCCAATTTTGTACCGCGATAATATTCGCCAATAAAAAGCGAAGCCGAAAACGACAGTGGCAAACTGATTAACAGGGCTGCCACCGCTGTAATTATCGTTCCTGAAATAAATGGGAGAGCTCCGTAATTCTCTTTTCCTTCGGTTGGATTCCAGTTGTTTGAAAAAACAAACTTTAATCCAAAACTTTTAAAAGCAGGAATAGCTCCTTCTACTAAAGAATACATCATTCCTCCTGCAACAAAAAGTATAAGCAAAGATGATAATAGCAGTACTCCTTTTGTAATTTTATCGCTGTTCATCAATTAGATGTTAGACTTTAAGATGTTTGGCAAAATCTGTTTAAAGCAAGTTTTACGAACGAAGAGAAAAGCTGTCATTATAACAACCTCTCTTCTTCGTAAAATGTCATGGCACATCAAGTTTGTGTGACTTGAGGTAATGTATTTTTACAATAACGGTGTTCCGTCGAAAGCAACCGAGCGTAAAATTGCCTTTGCTTTTTCAGCAGCGGCATCAGGAAGCGGTGCATAATGCACTTTTTCTGCTTGTCCCTGAGCATCAATACTTACTAACCAATCGAGGAAAGAAACTGTAGCCAATGCCTGTTCTTTTGAACGACCGTTGTAATTCTGTTCTTTGTAAAGAATGATCCATGTAAATCCACTGATTGGATAGGCATCCGGATCATCAGAATTGGTCAACATAATTCTTGTGTCGGCAGGAATTTCGCCTTTTGCTGCAGCACTTACCGAAGCAATTGAAGGAACGATATAATTACCTGCGCTGTTTTGAACTTTTGCCGTTTGAATTTTTTGTGCAAAAGCATATTCTGAACCAATGTAGCCAATGGCACCTTCGGTTTGTTTAATGGTTCCGGCAACTCCAGGATTACCTTTAGCTCCCATTCCAACCGGCCACTGCAACGATTTTCCGGCTCCAACTCCATCAGCCCATTTCGAGCTAATTTTGGTCATGTAATCGCTAAAAATAAAGGTTGTTCCGCTACCGTCTGAACGATGTACAAATGTAATGTCCATATCAGGGAGATCAACTCCTTCGTTATTTGCTTTTAACGCAGGGTCGTTCCATTTTGTAATTTCACCCATGAATATTTTCTCCAACAGCTCGTTCGACAATTTTAAATCGTCAACACCTGGCAGATTGTAAGCAATTACAACTGCTCCCAATACGGTTGGAATATGAACAACTTCAGCAGGCATTTCGGCCAATTTATCGTCGCTTAAATACGCATCGGTTGCACCAAAGTCTACCACTTTGTCAGTCAGGCTTCGGATACCTCCACCAGAACCGATACCACCGTATGTTAAAAGTGTACCTGTTTCTGAAGTATAGGCTTTAAAAACCATGTTGTAGTATGGCATTGGGAAAGTTGCTCCTGCCGCTGTAAGAGCTACCTTTTTACTGCTTGCTGCTTTTTCTTCTCCACTTTTGTTTGAAGAATTGGAACAAGCTCCTAAAAAGAACACCGCCAAAATTATTAATGTCAAGTTTTTCATTTTCTACTCTTTTAAATTTCTATTTTCTTTGTTGATCTATATCCCTAGAACTTTAATTCAAGGTTTAAATATAAATATGAAGTATTCGGAATGTCATTATCAGCGGTATCCCAGAATCTGAAGTTTGGTGCAACTTTAACTCCTTTTAGAGGATTGATTTCAACGCCTGCCATAAACAGTTTCCCGTCGTCTTCCAGGTTCCAGGCTCCCTCTTCTCCGTCAGGTGTCGACGAATTCAATTCATCAAAACGGCCAAATATTTTAAGTTTATCCGATGATTTAAAAATGGCATAGAATGACGGGCCATAATAATCATAACCATCCTGCATATCTACGTTTTTCTGGTAGTTATATTCGCCGGCAAGAGTCAATTTTTCGCCGGTGTATGCTAAAAACGTAGCCAGCGACTGTTGTTTATTTTCATCACCCATGTAATCACCAAACACGCGGGCAGTAATGTTTTTAACCGGATTTACCGTAATTCCAAGTCCGGGTCGTACAAAATCATCGCTTTGCAGTACTTTGTAACCTTCGCCATTTATCACCGAAAAGTCGACACTTATAAAATCGTTGAATTTATAATCGAAACTCATTCCATAATCGGCACTTGAATTCATTCCATAGGCATCCTGAAATGATTTCTCAATGTAGCGGAAGCCCCAAATCTTTTCGGAAATTTTAAACTGTTTTGTTGAAATCATTCCGAAATCGGCTTTAAAATTTCCTTTTTTATACTGTACGTACGCATTTTTCAAATAGGCAACCCGATCAAATGCACCTACTTTCGGATCTCCAACATCCATCACTACTTTGGCATAAAATTCCGGGCTGAAGTTGTATTCGTACCCAAGATAGGCCCTTGTAATTCCGAAGGAAGGATTCATCTCCCCATCGCTAAAAGCAGATGTATAATGTGTAAATAACAATGCCAAAGGTTTTCCGTTCGGTTTAAAATCTTCAGTTGAAGTTTGTGAAAAAGTCATTGTCACAATGCATAGCATAGCCAACAACAAAAAAGCTAGTCTTTTCATTTTTCTTAAGATTGAATTTTGTTCTTATTTCAGCAGCAAAAGTGAGGGAATACTATTACAGGCAGGTTACATTTATATTACAAAACGATTAATTTATTGGACATAAAGCACTGAATTAAAGCAAAACAGGAACTTCCGGATTATGTAACAAAAATTTAACACAACAAAAAAGCCGGACAAAATGCCCGGCCTTGATCTATCCTATTCGTATATACTATTTCGACTTTCGAGTATAAGTAATAAAGTCGCGTTGCGCTTTTACAAGATTAACTGTATGCAATAACAGTTGCTCAACCTCTGAAATTATTTTAAAGAATAGTTGCGAGTTACGCGTATTCACCGCTTTGTTCTTAATCCGCTTAATCTGGTTCTTCTCAAGCAACTTAAGATTTCCCAAAATTTTATCACGTTGCGATACCAGATCATCCAACTCCTCAAAATTCTCTTCTTTAACTACATGTAAAATGTGGTTATAAAAGTTATCCGTTTGCGACACTAGATCATGAAGTTCTTTTTCCTGCTCAGCGATAAAAGGTTTGTGATTATTTTCAATATGTACGATCATGGATTCAAGCATAAAATGAACGGCATGCGCCATTTCGCGTTTGTGCTCCATCATTTGCACATAAAAATGACTCGTTTCTAATGTGCCATCTTTTAATTTGTTAACCGTTGAATAAACCTTGTCTCTGTGTCGTTTGGCTTTTTTCGAAAATTCCCTGCACGATTCCTGCACCTTTCTTAAACCCGACCGATCTTCTTTTAAGAAACTTTCAATTCCAAGCGTAATAATCTGGTTACTTGAAACAAATGACTTAACCACTTGCTTCGAGCTTTTTTCAATTATGGCTTCAAAAGCATCTTCTTCTTCAATTTCTTCTTCCTCTTCGTCGAGTTTTAATGCATCACGTTTCTTAAGAATTGTATGTGTACGTATTACCATCAATATGGCAACTGCAATAAATACAAAAATCATAAACTTACCGCTAAGCGCAATTAGTAAGGCCACAACTCCCGAAACTGAAAAAGCGATAAGTGCAGTTAAAAACCAGCCGCCAATAACAGCAAAAACTCCTGAAATTCGATAAACTGCACTTTCACGGTCCCATGCACGATCGGACAACGAAGTCCCCATGGCAACCATGAACGTAACATAAGTTGTAGATAGCGGAAGCTTTAACGACGTACCAATTGCAATCAGAATACTGGCCACTACCAGGTTTACCGATGCACGAACTTTATCAAACGCCGGAGCATCCTGATCATCTTCACTTACATACGAATGGTGCTCGAATCGTGACTGTATTCCATTTGAAACGGAAACAGGCAGTAAACGAACCAGTTTTTTATTAAAATTGGTTGCTCCGCGTACCATAACCCGGGCACCAAATGATGAACCGAAACGCTCTTCCCCCTCATTTTGTCGCGATAAGTCAAGCGAAGTTGCAATAACCGCTTTTGCCTTTTTCGACATAATCAAGGTAATTATCATTACCAAACCTGCTATCAGTAACATGTATGTTGGTGTTCCTACTTTCCCTGCAAGCATTGCCATTCCGAAATTATCGGGATTGGTTGCACCTGCAGCCATCCAGGCTTGAAATGAGTTATATCCTGCCAGTGGTACTCCAATAAAGTTTACAAGGTCGTTACCGGCAAAAGCCATAGCCAATGCAAATGTTCCGGCCAAAACAACCACTTTTAATATTTTAATATTGAATATCCATTTCAGTAACTGAATAAACACCACCCAGAATCCAAAACTATATAACAGAACCAGACCGGAGTTTGCTTTAAACCAGCCTTGTAAAGTTTCGCCACTGCTCAATTCAAGTTCAGCATAAGACGAACCTTTCATCCCTTTTATTAATATAAAATAAGTAATTACAGTAATTGCCAGTCCTCCAAATGCCGAACCAAAATATTTCATTGGCCCACGGTATTTAAAGGTAAAAAGCAAACGCGTAATGTACTGTACAATTGCCCCTACCGAGAAGGCTATAAATACCGACATAAGTATACCGGTAATAATGGCAAGTGCTTTACTCGAGTTAATATATTGCGAAAGTTCCATTACAATGGATCCTCCAGCCATCTTTATCTTTACAACCGAAACAGCTACAGCTGCTCCCAGCAATTCGAATACAATAGAAACGGTTGTTGATGTTGGCATTCCGAATGTATTAAACATATCGAGCAAAATCACATCCGTAATCATTACTGCCAAAAATATGACCATGATTTCCGAGAAATAGAACATCTCGGGATGAAAAATACCCTTTCGCGCAACTTCCATCATTCCATTCGAAAAGGTTGCACCAATAAGCACACCCAAACTAGCCATTAAAAAGATAACCCATTTGGGAGCAGCTTTAGAACCTACTGCAGAATTCAAAAAGTTAACAGCGTCGTTACTTACACCCACAATTAAATCTGAAATTGCTAATGCAAATAAAACAACCACAAGAATTAAATAAAAATTTTCCATTTTTTAGTTTTTTATAACGGTCGGCAAATATAAGCTAAGTAAGAAGTTTAATTGTTTTGTAATATTACTAAAATATTAATTAACTGTAAAATTACTGTTACTCAACATCTAAGGGAAATTTTATACTTTTGCCCAAATATTTTTTTACAATGAAAACGTACTCATCTAAGTTTCTTGCCGTCATCGTTTCGGTTACATTAAGTATTCTTGCCTTTGTAATTGCAATTCTTGCGCATTATTACAACAATCATTTTTGGATTATAATAGTACCAACAATCCTGTTTTTTGCAGCGGCCTATTATGCCATTCTTTTTATAATGCAGAAATACATTATCGACCGCATAAAACCCATTTACAATACCATTCGCGACCTTCCACTGAGCGGTAAAAAGCTGGAAGAAAAGCAGTTGAGCACCAACAGTTTATTATTGAACGTTAAATATGAAGTTGAAGAGTGGGCCAAAACCCAGCTAAAGGAAATTGAGCGTTTGAAAGAACTTGAGAAATACAGGAAAGACTTTGTGGGAAATGTTTCGCACGAATTAAAAACCCCTATTTTTAATATTCAGGGATATGTGTTAACACTACTGGAAGGTGGCCTGGATGATCCTAAAATAAATAAGCTTTACCTGAAACGTACCGAAAAAAGTATCGACCGAATGGTGTCGATTGTTGAAGACTTGGAATCAATCACAAAACTGGAATCGGGCGAGTTAAAACTTAATTTCGTTAAGTTCGACATTGTAAAAACAGTGGAAGAAGTTATAGAAATGGAGCACTGGCAGGCCTTGGAAAATAAAATTAAGGTACAGATAACAAACAAACCCGAAAAACCTATTCTTGTAAAAGCTGATAAAAAAAGAATTCTTGAAGTAATCACCAACCTGATAGTGAATGCCATTAAATACGGGAAGAAAAAAGGCTATGTGAACATTTCCTTTTACGATTTGGAGGATAATATTATTGTTGAAGTTGCTGATAACGGTATTGGAATGGAGAAAAAAGACCTGCCCCGCATTTTCGAAAGGTTCTTTCGTGTTGACAAATCACGATCGCGCGAACAAGGCGGAACCGGCCTTGGCCTTTCCATTGTAAAACATATTATTGAGGCACACAATCAATCGATAAATGTACGCAGCGTTGTCGATCAGGGAACAACCTTTAATTTTACACTTGAAAAAGCCAAATAATAGCCTAACTTTGTGTTTACTATTCGTTTAATGAAAAGTTAATTGTTCTTTAATATACGACACTTAACTTTATAGAAATTTATAATTGAATTATGAGTGAAAATGAATTTAAAGTCCTGTTAGTTGACGACGAGTTGGATATTCTGGAGTTCCTGAGTTACAACCTCGAAAAAGCCGGATACAAAGTATATACTGCAAAAAATGGAGTTGAAGCCATTAAAGTTGCTGAAAAAGAAATACCACATCTGATTATTCTTGATGTAATGATGCCCGAGATGGACGGAATTGCAGCGTGCGAAGAACTTCGTAAAATACCTTCGTTAAGCACCACCGTTATCGCATTTCTGACTGCCCGCGGCGAAGATTACTCACAAATTGCAGGTTTTGAGGCCGGCGCCGATGACTACATTACGAAACCGGTTCGCCCAAAAGTTTTGGTTAGCCGCGTAAAAGCATTGCTAAAAAGAACAGGTGAAGCCACACAACCGGTTGAAGTGGTCGATACCAATACAGTTACTATTGGCGACTTGCTAATTGACAAAGAACGTTACCTGATACGCATTAGCGACAACGAAATGATTCTTCCACGAAAAGAGTTCGAGTTACTTTCGTTGCTGGTATCGAAACCCGGAAAAGTATTTACACGCGAAGAAATTTATTTCTCGGTATGGGGAGAAAATGTTGTGGTTGGCGATCGTACCATCGATGTGCATATTCGCAAATTACGCGAGAAAATTGGCAACGACCACATTAAAACCTTAAAAGGGATTGGGTATAAATTTGTTGACTAAAATCAGAAAGATATATTTCAAGATAAATCAGGGGCTTTTTAAAGCTCCTTTTTTTGTGCAAAAAAAGAAAGAAGAGAAATTTATGAATCAAAAAAAGTAGATAACAACATACAAAACAGAAAAACCCAAACCGTAACCCGCTATTAATTGCCCAAGCGTATGCTTCTCTAATATTAAACGGGCGGTACCAACAAGCCCCGAAACCAGAACAACGATTAACAACGAATACACCGGATTTACTCCACTTCGAAACGACAGGGCAAAAAGAGTTCCAGCCAAACCGCCAATTGCAGCCATGTGGTTACTTATTTTCCATTTAAACGAAATAATGAGCAGGACGATAATAACCAAAACCGATGCTTGTAAAAACAGTTTAAATTCGGGGAAAGCTCCGGCTTTACTAAGCAACATAAAACCCAGGTAGTAAAATACCGAACTCGATAAAAGCGGCATAACCCGATCGCGACTGTTTGGCATCAGAATATTGAACTTTGGATTTAACGCCAATATGGCAACCGACAACATGGGCAAAATACATGTGGTGAAAAACACCACCAGCAAAACAAAACGTTTGGCCTCCCACGACAACATAGAAAAATAAAAACCTGAATTCAAAAGTAGTAGTAAACCAAGACTGGGAACTAAAACCGGGTGAAAAACAATAGATATAACTTTGGCAATTTTTTCCGACATTTTACAGTTCTTTACGTAAACGTGCCACAGGAACACCCAATTGTTCGCGATATTTTGCGACAGTCCGTCTGGCAATATTATACGATTTTTCTTTTAATATCTGAGCCAGTTTTTCATCGGTTAAAGGCTTGTGTTTGTCTTCATTACCAATACATTCCTGTAAAATCTTTTTAATCTCGCGCGTTGAAACTTCTTCACCGTCATCCTTTTGCATTCCTTCCGAAAAGAAATATTTTAGCGGATAAATTCCAAAGTGTGTTTGAATGTATTTACTGTTCGAAACCCTCGAAATGGTAGAAATATCAAGATTTGTACGTTCGGCAATATCTTTTAAAATCATAGGACGAAGTTTTGTTTCGTCTCCTTCCTGAAAGTATTCCTTTTGGAAGCTTATAATTTCTGACATAGTAAGCAACAAAGTTGTTTGTCGCTGTTGAATTGCATCGATAAACCATTTGGCCGAATCAATTTTCTGCTTCACAAAAAGCACGGCTTCCTTGTCGTTTTTTTGCGTTTTCTGGCTTTCACTCAAATTGCGCAACATATCCTGATAGGTGTCGTTGATAATAAGGTTGGGTACATTTCGCTGATTTAACGAAAGATTCAACTCTCCATCCAAATTATCCAAAATAAAATCAGGAACAATATGCTGGTTTGATTTATTTAAAGGATTACTGTAAGAACTTCCCGGCTTAGGATTCAACTTTAACACCAGATCGATACCTTCCTTCAGCTCTTCTTCCGAAAGCTCGAGTTTGGCACGAATTTTATCGTAATGTTTTTTGGTAAATTCACTGAAAAAGTCTTTAACAATGGTTTTTGCCAAATCATACTTCCTGCCTTCTTTTCGGTTTAACTGAAGTAACAGGCACTCTCGCAAATCGCGTGCACCAACCCCGGGTGGATCAAATTCCTGAATTGCCCACAGAATGTTTTTTAGCTTTTCCTCCGGTACATCAAGGTTCATATTAAAAGCCAGGTCATCACTTATCGACATCAAATCGCGGCGCAAATAACCGTCGTCATCAATATTCCCGATAATGTATTCGGCCAGTGCCTGTTCTTCTTCCGAAAGACTCACCAAACCCAGCTGCTCGTATAAAAATTCGTGAAATGTAGTTCCTACCGAAAACGGAACATCGATGTACTTGTCGTCTTTCGAAAAATTGTTGGTATTTAATTTATAGGTTGGTATTTCTTCGTCCTCGTAATAATCATCCACAGAAAACTCTTCGTTGTCGCGATCCCGGATTTCGTCACCTTCCTGATCGCTACCTTCATCAACCTGTGCCGGATTATCAGATTCCAATTCCAAAACGGGATTTTCTTCCAACTCCTTTTTTATGCGTTGCTCCAATTGCATAGTTGGGATTTCCAAAAGCTTGATCACCTGTATTTGTTGAGGAGACAGCTTCTGAAGCAGCTTCTGTTGTAATGTTAGTTTTTGCTCCATATCCCAATTGTTAACTCCGTAAATTTAATATTTTTTTCGGAGCACGCTTCTAAAAATGTTTTTTAGAACTCTGCATTTTTAGGTGTACGGGGGAAGGCAATTACATCGCGAATATTACCCATACCTGTAACAAACAAGATAAAGCGCTCGAAACCAAGACCAAAGCCACTGTGTTCAACCGATCCAAATCGACGGGTATCCAAATACCAGTCCATTTCTTCTGCCGGAATATCCATTTCTTTCATGCGTGTTTCCAGTTTTTCAAGGTTTTCTTCACGTTGCGAACCTCCAATAATTTCACCAATTCCGGGAAACAGAACATCCATAGCACCAACGGTTTTTCCGTCGTTGTTTTGTTTCATATAGAATGCTTTAATGTCTTTCGGATAATCCGTTAAAATTACCGGACATTTAAAGTGTTTTTCAACCAGGTAACGTTCATGTTCACTTTGCAGGTCGGTTCCCCAATCTACCGGAAACTGGAATTTCTTTTTCTTGAAAGGTTTTGAATTTCGAAGAATATCGATCGCCTCGGTATATGTAATTCGAATAAAATCGTTGTTCAATACAAATTCCAGTTTTTCAATTAGGTCCATCGAACGCTGGTCCTCTGGTTTCCCTTTTTCCTCTTGTTTTAAACGCTCGGCCAGGAATTTCAAATCTTCCATACAGTTTTCCAATGCGTATTTAATACACGATTTCAGAAAATCTTCGGCCAAATCCATGTTGTCTTTCAAATCGTAGAAAGCCATTTCCGGCTCAATCATCCAAAACTCGGCCAAATGGCGGGTTGTGTTTGAATTCTCGGCTCGGAATGTTGGCCCAAAGGTGTAAATCTCGCCCAAAGCCAAAGCTCCGAGTTCGCCTTCCAACTGACCAGAAACAGTTAAGTTGGTAGCTTTCCCAAAGAAATCTTGTGAGAAATCTATCTGACCGTCTTCTGTTAAAGGCGGATTTTTAGGATCTAAAGTTGAAACGCGGAACATTTGTCCGGCACCCTCTGCATCGCTTGCCGTAATAATTGGCGTATGCAGGTAATTAAATCCCTTTTCGTTAAAATATTTATGAATGGCAAAAGCCATAGCATGACGAATGCGGAAAACTGCACTAAACGTATTTGTGCGAAAACGTAAGTGTGCATTTTCGCGCAAAAATTCCAACGAGTGTTTTTTGGGCTGAATTGGATATTTATCAGGATCGGCACCACCTAAAAGCACCAACTCCTTTGCGTTAAGTTCAATCTTTTGGCCGCTACCAGCCGATTCTACCAATTCGCCCTTTACAGAGATGGCAGCCCCGGTATTAATATCACGCAAAAGTGTTTCGTCGAAACTTTCAACATCAACAACTATTTGTAAATTATTTATTGTAGAACCATCATTTAAGGCAATAAAATTCACATTTTTACTTCCTCGTTTTGTTCGTACCCAACCTTTGGCAACCACTTCGCTGCCAGCCTTTCCATCCTTTAGAATGTCCTTAATTTTCAAACGTGTCATGATGTTCTTTTTGATTCACTATTTTTTATTCCAGCCTATGGCTTTTCTCTGTTTAATTTCGAGGATACAAATTTATACTTTCTGTCCAATAAACAGGTAGTTGAGTATAAATTCGATGTTTTTTTAATGAAACAGCAATAAAGTGATACCAAAAACAAAAAAAGCTGCCCGACAATCAGACAGCTTTTCTTTGTAGGCACATTTACCTATCCCCTACCATTTGAATTTCCGTTGCCGTTTGTGCCTTGTTTGCCATTTGAAGTTCCCGAATTGGTTTGTGTACCATCGCAAACTCCTGTTCCGTCTCCTGAATTACTGCTTCCATTCTGACCGGCATTTTGTGCCCCCGATTGTGTGCCATCGCAAGTACCTGTTCCGGCATTATTACTTCCGTTTTTCCCGTTTGAATTTCCCTGGCCATTTCCGTTTCGTCCAGAAGACCCAGCCAAAATTGCCTCAAACGTTTCTGCAGAAATGTAGGTTGGTTCAAAATCAGTTATTCCCAAACCGGCCAGTACATTTATAAAGGCACGCATATGATTTTCAGAACCTGCCAAAAGATTTCCATAAACACGTATTACATCCGCATTTTCCACTTCATCCAACAAATTCATCAGGTCGGCAATATCCAGATCTTCAATTGTTGCCCCCACTTTTAAAGCAGCTTCCAGGCTCTCTTCGCCCTGCTCAATTAAACTGGCATATAAAGCAGTAAAATCCGGATCATTAAACTCGCCTTCATCGCCTAATTCAGGATATTCCTCTTCATACCCCTCAAGCAAATTTAAAACGGCATTTACATGTGCCAGTTCGCTATTTGCGATATTCTGAAAAATGGGTTCGCTGTACGTTGCATAAAAATACAAATATACATCGCGTGCCAGTTTTTCTTCTTCAAGCATTTTTACAAGTCCTTCTGCTTCTGCTTCGGTCAATACGCCATCGTATGTACAAGAGTCTCCTGCTACAATTGCCCATTCTGCACTTTTGTCGGCCATTGCCAACGATTCGTCAACACGCTCTGTTTCTGAACAGGCTGCAAATAAAAGAGCCAAACCTGCTACTACTAAAATGTTTGTTAATTTTCTTGTTTCCATCTTTTCAAAATTTTAATATTTAACTACATTTATTTAATTAAACTTACTTTATTCAATTTTTTCAAATCCTTCGTCGTTTATATCTTGGGTACTTTGTCTGACACAAGTGTCCTGGTACCTGGCCCTTCCCGCTCCACGGCCATAGCCTGCATTTCGCCCGCTGAAGTTGTTTCGGCAATTGCTCCAGGCTCCATTCCCCCTACTGTTCTGAAAGTTACCTCCTCTGCCACGGAAAGCGGCATTTCCGGAATTCCCTCTGCCAGCATTTCCACATGCAAAATTTCCTCTTCCATTTCCGCCATTGCCCCTGGCAAACTGTTGATTACGCCCATAATTTCCGTATGTGTGTAACTGATCATATTGCTTTTGCTGGTCGGCAGTCAATACACTTTTTACTGATTTCCGGTGTGCCTCCACTTTTTTAAGCATCTCTGTCCTTATTTCGCTGCTCTCAACTGCATTAATTGTTGAGCGGCGTTTTATTCGCAATTCATCCATTTCGCTTTGATGCTGATCCTCCATTTTTGCAATTTGTGATTGCTGCGTTTCGGTTAATCCTGAAATTTGGCTCAGACAACCCACATTTTTGTTGTAATCCGACCTGTTTCCTTCTCGCCAGCCCTGTGCAAAAACAGTTGCACTTGTTAAAATCAGGGCAAAGAACACCCAGGCAATGTTTTGTAACTTGCTCGTTTTCATTGTTTTATTATTTTAATGATTAATTATTGCGGTCCACGACCTTTGCCTCTGCCTCCACGTCGAGGCAACGAAACATCTTCTTTAGATTTTGACATTGTTAGAAAAATCTCATTCAGCTTTTGTTGCTGATCCTCATCACACACTTCCTTCATATCCAGGTAATATTGAATCGTCAGTTTTTTCAGATCGGAATGCAGATTTCCAATGTTTTCTGAAATGGAATCCAGTTCTTCCTTACCCGGACTTTGTTGTCCCATTTCTTCCACCATTTTAATCCGCAAGTCTTCCAACTGGTTCGAAATCCGGCGTGCACTCCGGTTGTATTCTCGGTTCAATTCCCTGAAAATATCCATTTGGTCTTGCCTCAGGTTTAGCTGCTCCCTAAAAAACCGGGTACGCTGTTCCGAAGGCATTTCAACTTGTTGTTTCTGTTTTTCTGCAGCTTTTTTATCTTGCTGTTTATGGTACCAAAACGAAATCCCCATCGACAGGCTGGTTGCCGCCAGAATAACGATCACCCAAATTAATATGCGATATGTATTTTTTGATACCATAGTTTATTCCATTAAAAATGCTTCGATCGGCTCTGCATCCATTTCATTTAAATACGGGATCATCTGCATTTCATTCAGGCCATCATTACCGGTTGCCGAATGGTAAGGTTGCCCCATTTTTATTCCTCCGTAAACAGCCAGCACCAGAAGTATTGAAAAAGTAACAGGCTGCAGCACCCTTACCAATAGCGGACGTCCAACAACTTGTTCCTGCTCCTGGTTTTCGAGCCGGGCTTTTACACGTGTATAAAAAAACGGATTTACTTCAACCGCTTTTTCTACTTCTAAAATACCGAATGTTTTTTTCATTTCTTCAGCAAACAGAGCACAATCGGGGCAGCTGTTCAGATGCTCCCGGACCTCCTTCATTTCTGAATCGGGCAGCTCCTTCTCAAGAAAGAAAATTAAGTTGTTATGTACTGCTTTGCATTTCATTGTTTCAGTATTTATTTATATGACACACTCTGTATTAAAAACTTGCGCTTACATGCACTTTTTTTGGTAACACTTGTATAATTTTTTTTGCAATGCTTTTTTTGCCCGGAAAAGCAGGGATTCGACCGACGAAACCGACAGCTCCATCACCTCTGCAATTTCCTGGTAAGAAAGTTCTTCGTATTTACTTAAGGTAAAAGCTACTTTCTGATTTTTGGGCAGCTCATTAATGGCTTCATACAAAATGGTTGCCCGCTGTTTATTTTCCAGTTCAAACTCCGGCTGATCCGAATTTGAAGATTCGAGTTGTTGCAACTGTTTATTTTTTGCACTTACCTCATCTTCAAACGAATGAAACCACCGGTTTTTTTTATTGTCGCGAATGTGATTTAACGAACGGTTTACTGCAATTCGATACAACCAGGTGGATAGTTTCGAGTCGGCTCTGAATTTTTGAATATTCCGATACACCTCGATAAAAACATCCTGTGCAATATCCTCGGCATCTTCGCGGTTATGTACCAACCCAAAACAAGTATTCACCACCAGTTTCTGATGGGTTTCAACCAGTTTTTTAAAAGCAAGCTCGCTGCCTTGTTTTAGTTGTTCTATAATTTCTGGATCGGACATTTGCTCTCGAAAATTAGTACAAATCTCTTTTATTGGAAATTATTCGGCTATTAATTTGTATACATCGCGTGGAGGAAGATTATTGTTTTCGCCAATGGTACGCAAGGTTTCTGTTGGCCCGGCTTTTATTGCATTCTTCTCCAGTATTGAAATTAATTCGTCAACCGGTTTATTTAATTCAGCGGCAAAATCTTCAATGGTTTTCCGTCCAACACCCGATCCCTGCATTTGATTAGCTGCCTTTTTTGAAATAATTTCATATATGGCAATGGGTGTAGTGTTATTTTGTTCAGCTATTTGCTGCAAGGTTTGCTCGTTGGTATTTTCAAACACTATTTTATGAATATTCAGTTTCCTTGTAATTTCATCAACCGACGAAAGATCCATCTGATGGGCAAGCTCGGTTAGAGTTAATTGTTCGGCGTGCGGAACGGGTGCCCGCTCTTCAATCTTCTCCCACGAACCGGTAAAATGTTCGCCCAAATCCATCACTGTTTTGAATGGCGGTATTGACAAAACCGTACCGAAAAAGAGAACCAATACCAACAAGCTGGATAGAATAAGTTCACGTTTTTTATTAAAACCCGACCCCGATTTTGACTTTAGATAAGAAACAAAAGCTTTCCAGTTTACCGATAACAAATGAAAAATGGAGAGCACAATAAAACCAAACGAAAAGATGGTGTGAATGGCCTGCCAGCCTTCTTTTGAGAAACCCCAAAGTGTCCAGTTTACCCAGTGTGCATAACGCCCGGGAGGCGACACATACAACATAATTCCCGAAAGTAAAATAATAAGTATCGCATAAGTTAAACCAAAACTTATAAATGCGCGCCAGCTAAATTTGTTCTTCATCGTTATAATTAATTTCTGTTCAATTTTACTTTATGACACCCGGGAGGGAAAAAACTTGCGTTCAGGATCACATTTGTTCTGAATCGTTCGCTCTTCTCAATGTATCTCATTTAATCAAGCCCAAACAAGTGATTCAATTGAGTAAAATTACGGATCACCGAAAAACGTAGGCGGTGCAAAAACAGATTACATGAAATTTCCTGCGAAGTGAGTGCCAGAAAATCAGACATAACTCTTTCAGGTATATATTTCAATTCACTGTTGTCCGGTAAAAAGTATTCATTATCAACAGCCCCTTCGCTTCATTTCATTACGCTGCCAATACCCGGTTTCATGAAAGCATTTAATCTGAACAAGTACAAAAAACGCCATTAAATGTCATTTCGACGAAGAATGAGGAGAAATCTTAAACTCAAACAGATTTCTCTCCGTCAGCCGGCGGATCGAAATGACAGCTTCAGAGTTCTGTTATTGCCTCATTATGTCATTAAAAAAATGGATGGCAACTCAGAATGACAGATGAAAGTAGTGATTCAGTATAAAAATTTACGGATGAGGTGCAATATTGGGGCTGGTATTCTTTTGATCGTGATACGGTGATTCCAGTTTCCGCCCACGGTACTTAAACCGTTTCGACATAATATTCAGAATTTCGTTGGCTGTACTTTCAATGGGTTTATTCGAAACATTTATAACGGTAAAACCACCTTTGTCGAAAATAAAAATGGCTTTTCGAATTTCCTCGCGCACCGCACGCTGATCAATGTAGGCTTCACTTTTATGATTGTTCCAGCTTTGCAATCGTTTCATTCGGTGTGCAATTAACTGGCTGGCGCCAATGTGTAAACCAAAAACACGGTTTGGGTCTATCTCAAAAAGTTCGTCGGGAGGAGGTACTCCCGGAACCAGCGGAACATTTGCCACCCGCCAGCCATACATAGCCAGGTAAACACTGAGCGGAGTTTTGCCGGCACGCGATACGCCGGTTAATACGATTTCAGCATCGCGCAATCGTTGCGGACTCATACCATCGTCTTGTGAAAGTGTAAACTCGATTGATTCAATCCGATCGAAATACTGGTGATTTAATTCCCTGTAAAGACCCGGATGTTTTAAGGGTTCAACTTGCAACGTTTCATCCAGATAATCTGCCAGTTTGCCCATTAAATCGACCACCTCCACACCAAATTCTTCACAAATTTCATTTACTTTTTTGCGCAAATCAGGATTCACCATGGTATGAGCAACCAGTCCGCCATCGGTTTTGGCTTTCATTACTGTATCAAAAACCATATCCTCATCATCAACATGGGGAACAATAATTATAGGAATATCGTTTTCCGGATATTGGATCAATATCGACTGTACAAGATTATTCCCTGCAATACCGCGCCCGCCGGAAACCACATAAATGGGCGAATGACCTGATTTTTTGCTCAAATTCATTATTCCTTTTTCAGTAGAACAAAAAACAGCGCCTGCGGGTTTACGCATACAATAAATTAATTCGACCATGTTACCTGTTTTTTTCCGGTGGAGGCAAAACCATACAAAGAGCTTAAAATATGCGTTTTACCGAATGAATAACAATGGAATTAAAAAAGACGCGGGTTAAGGAGAATCAACATCAAATATATTTATATTTAGTCCACTAAAAATAAATCAAAATCGAGACTATGAAAAGATTAGTACTTTTTTTATTCCTGGGAATTTATGCCCTGACAGGATTTGCGCAGGAAGCCGACAAAATTGTAGGTGTTTGGTGGAACGACGAAAAAACCACAAAAATTGAGGTGGAGCAAAAAGAGGGAAAATACATTGGGACTATCGTTTATATGATTCCTGAAAAATACGAAAACGGCCAGCCTCCCAAAGACGATGAAAATCCCGACGAATCGTTGCGCAACCGTTCGATTGTTGGGTTACAAATTTTGAATGGATTTGAATACGACAAGAATAAAAAAGAATGGAAAAACGGTTCGATTTACGATCCCAAATCGGGGAAAACCTACGACTGTTACGGCTGGCTTGAAAGCGATGAGTTATTGAAACTAAAAGGTTTTGTGGCCGGAATCCGCTGGATGGGCAAAAGTTCTGAATGGTATAAAACAACGTTGTAGCTGAAGGTTGGGAGGGTCGTAAATTTTACACGCCCCTTCCTCTTATCTTACATATTATAACGAAATCCCGCTTTCTTAAAGTTCAAAAAATCCTCCAGCGCTGGCAACTCACCGGCCAATCGTCCCTCTCTGCGGGTAGAGAGAGAGGCGAGGGTGAGTCGGAACCAAACACCGTCGATTATACTTATTGACTCTCCCTGGTTTTTAATCTTTCATTCTGAAAAATTAAAAATCTGTCCCTCTCTGCACATAGAGAGGGTATAAGAACGCAAGACAACCACACAACTTGCATTTGAATGAATCAAAAAAGTAATTTTATACTATTTCATAAATACATCATGACCTATAAACCCACTCCAACAGAAAGAGCAAGAGTTCTTCGTAAGAACATGACAGAAGAAGAAAAACGTCTTTGGGAAAAACTTAGAGCACGGCGTTTTCATGGATTAAAATTCCTGAGACAACATCCGATTACATACGAAATTGTAAAAAATGAACGAAGATATTATGTTCCCGATTTTTACTGTGCTGAAAAAAAAGTGATTATTGAGGTAGATGGAATAATTCATAACTACCAAAAAGAGAAAGATACCAGAAGAGAGGAACTATTAAAGGAGATGGGATTCAGCATTTTGCGCATCAAAAACGAAGAGTTTGTAAATATTTACGCTGTACTTGAAAAAATTAAAAGTTTTATACTTTAGCTCACAATTCAAATCAAAGACATTGGCAACTCACCGGCCAATCGTCCCTCTCTGCGGGTAGAGAGGGAGGCGAGGGTGAGTCGGTAACTTTTCCCGAATTCTGTACGTTTTTACAAACCCTTCCTCTTATCCTACCCTTCCTGAAGGCCCGGACGATCAGCCGGTGCTTACTTAATTCCTGTTTATTAAGAAGAAGGTACCTTATATCTGGTTGGTATAACAACAGAGAAAACTGTCGTTTGAAATGCCGGCCAATCGTCCCTCTCTGCGGGTAGAGAGGGAGGCGAGGGTGAGTCGGAACCAAACACCGTCGATTATACTTATTGACTCTCCCTGGTTTTTAATCTTTCATAAGAATCGGTCAAAAAAAACCGGCTCACCTCTTGAATGAAGCAAACCGGTCATAATCCTAAAACTTATGTCTGACAAAAATGAATCAACTTATTCTGTTTCCGTTTCGGTTTTTACCGTATTGGATTTGCTTTGTTTAGCGGCCGTATTGGCTTCGCTAATGTATTGCGACACCTCGGCAATCACTTCGTCGATGTTGGCCGGATCGCCCATGGCCTGCATCGTATTCAGCATGTTTTCCAATAGATCGAGCGAGGTTTTCAGGTCTTTAAAGGCTTCCTGGTCGAGCACGGTATCATCGGTCGACCGGATGGCGCTGCGTTCGCGTGTTGCTTCCACATAGGCCCGGTTATCGTTGTCGAGCTCGGTTACCCATTCGGTAGTGAAGGTGGTAACCAGGTGAGGCTGGTTTTTGGGTTTTAGCAGGTCGGCAAGTAAACTATCGATGGCTGCCGTTTCTTTATCGCGGGCTATGTTATATAATTTCAGTCCGTTTTTCTCAAACTCGGGCCACAGCGCCTCGCAGGCTGCACGGTAGGCTTCGTTTTGGCGGCCTAAGCCGGCCTGAATATGATCGCGCAACGAGCGGTAGGTATTATCGCGTCGTACATCGGCTCCCTTTACGTTTTGGGTGAGCGGTGTTTTGGTGGTGCTGCCAATGGCTTGCAGGGCAGTGGCAATTTGTGGTTGCAAACGGCTTATAAGTTTTGTGGCCATTGGGTTTTCGGGCAGTTTGGCACTTAAAAGAGTACTAATTTTTTGAACCAATGCAATTAATGCTTCCAGTGTGAAATAGGAGAATAAAATTTTGTTTAACATGATTAAAATATTTAAAGGTTAAATTTTTGATTCTTCAATTTACAACCATTCGTTTAAAAAGTCAATAGATGACATAATTTTTTTACAATTTTAATTGAAAACCTGCATCCAGGTGCTTTTGCTTTTGTCCGACGGCTGGCCACATAAATTCTGACAGTTTTTTTGGTTGTCGACGGCTGTCGAGATGAAAACTGATGGTTTTTTTGGGTGTCGACGGCTGTCGCAATAAAAACTAACGGTTTTTTTGAGTGTCGACGGCTGTCGAGATAAAAACTGACGGTTTTTTTGAGTGTCGACGGCTGTCGAGATGAAAATTGACAGTTTTTTTGGGTGTCGACGGCTGTCGAGATGAAAACTGATGGTTTTTTAGGTTGTCGACGGCTGTCGCAATAAAACTAACGGTTTTTTTTGTTGGCGACGGCTGTCGAGATAAAAACTGACGGTTTTTTTTGTTGGCGACGGCTGTCGAAATGAAATTTTGATCCTTTTTTGCGGACGATTTACCAGCTGACGCTATTTTACAAAGTATAGTCAGCAGGTGAACGGTTGGACGATGCGGTGTAAAGCGGCGAAAAGTTAATCACCTCAGCATTTGACATCAACCCATTTTATGTTATATTTAGACTGCTAAAATAAAAAACCGTTGACTATACAAACGAACATAAAATCAGAAACCCGTGCTGCACAGTAAAAACCCGCATACTAACATTTTTTACAATTTACTGGAATAGCTGTTTTTTCCATGCCCATTGGGGTGGATAACAACACTTTTTAAAACGAGATTAGAAAAATAACAACAATATTGATGTTACGCATTAATTATAGCCAATTTTAAACGCAACTATTTCCATTAAACAAGCATCTTAAATTAAAATACAACCAATGAAAACTTATAAAATCACTTTAGCTATTTTAATTTCACTTTTTGCTTTAAGTTCTTGCGAATTAATAGATGATATTTTTACTGATGACTCAGGTATAGATGTTAAAACTTATTCCTGTGATATTCCTAACGTACGAGATATATTTTTTATTAATAAATCTATCGGCTATGCCGTTGGAGGTGAGGGAATGATTAAAAAAACTACCGACGGTGGACAAACATGGGATCCTCAGGAATCAGGAACTACTTTGAGTTTAACAACTGTATTTTTCATTGATGAAAACATAGGTTATGCAACGGGAGCCTATAGTCCAAAGTGTACAGGAGAGGACTGTAATAAAAGTGGATTGATTTTAAGAACAACAAATGGTGGAAAAAAGTGGGAAAAAGAATTTAAACCAGAAATAGCTTTTTTTTACGATTTATATTTTGTTGACGAAAATAATGGGATTGGAATACTTCTACCATTAGATTTCAATTCTGATAGTAGGTATGCGGTGACCACTGAAGATGCAGGTAAAACTTGGAATTATTTAAATTTGGAAATACAAGATAATATCGGGTTTTCCAACAATCATAGTATCGAAAGAATATTTGTAAAAAATAATGTTTGCTATATATGGGGAGATGAAAGAAAGATTTATAAAAGCACCGATTTATTTAAAACTTGGGAAACTATTCATACACCTATTAAAATACGAAACGCTTCTTTTGTTAATTCTGAAACAGGATTTATATATGGATTCACGCCTGAAACACTGAATTTATATAAGACAATTAATGGTGGGAACAGCTGGAGTAAAATCTCACAATCTGATGAACCAGTTGGATTTTCTCATTTTTTTGATGAATCAAATGGAATTAGTATAGATTACAACTCAGAAGTTTTCACTACAGAAGAATTCCCATTACCAAGTTATCCACAAGCGGTTTCGTCCATTATTTATTTTACAAAAGACGGAGGTACTACTTGGCAAAACGAAGAAAATCCTGAAGTTATATCAGGGTATAAATCTTCTCCAACAAATGACATTATTTTTTATGTTAATGATGAAAATACCTATGTTTTAAAACTAAAATAAAAAACTGGCTATAACAATTAAGCGTTCGGGCGGTCGGCACGGCCAAGCCTGAACCGGGTGTTGACGATACCGGTTTCGAAGCGGGGATGTATACTATGGTTTTTTCGATGTTTGGATGTTTAGTTTTCAGGAGTAAGTTTGTTTACAGGCTTTTGCTTTTTGGACTGCGCTTAACCTGTTTTTCAGTTTCAAATGTCCTTTTCAGCCTTCTTTTACCAGTCAGGGCACGTGCTTATCCACGGATTTTTCATTTTTGGGCAAAGCTTCGCCCGGCCCCTATTCAGGGCTTTTTTACAAGGTTTATCAAAAGGGTTAGTGTGGCAGAACCCAGAGGAGGTGGTCCACGCTGGTGAAAACGCCAGATGGTTACCATTTTACCTTTGCGGCATATCGGACACAGCAAGTGTACCTCGTTGCGTTCGGGCAGATCGGGTTTGCCCAATTCCTGTTGCAGCAGTTCGACAC
>JAPOHD010000061.1 GCA_026671195.1 Draconibacterium aestuarii
AATATCTTGAACATCACCGGGAGAAACCCAATACTGAAAAGGGGAATTGGATATTTGAGTAAAATAGAAAAATTTCATTTTGCTTGTCTTTTGAACCTATGGATTTCCAATCCATAGTTGTTTAGTTAATTTCTTTTCTACAAATTTCGTTGGTTGAAGATGAAATCAGGCCGGAATATTCTTGCTGTAATTCCTTTACTTTTTCTTCAGATCCAAGTTGTTCTATTAAAGCTTTTCTCCATTTAATGTTCCGTTCGCTACGGCGCCATTCCATATCGGACGGACCATCTTCCATTTTCCAAATCAACATTAAATCATATTTGCCGGTTTCGAACCAAAATTTCTCAGGTCCGGGAGTTCCTGCTTCGGCACCCGCAGCTTCGTATATTTTAATGATCTCTTTTGCACGCCACACTTGTCCGGGTTTAAAATCAACTTTAACAACATTGTGCCAAGTAACATTTTCATGCTTTACAGGCTTCATATCGTCTTGTGCCATTGCAATTGTTGCTACTAATAATAAGACTGTGGTTACTGCCAATAATTTTTTCATACTATTTTGTTTTAAAAGATTTATGGATTTATGATTGCTGCTGTATCAACTGCCTGAAAAAAGGAAGCCGTTTTGCCGTCTCTGAAAGTCCAGGTGTGTGTGGCATTCGCTTTAAATTTTTTTCCCGTAGGTCGATACACTCCTGTGTAGTGCCCCACCATAACTATTTTGTCACCGGCGTCAACAAAATCATTTATTTCAATATTAAAGTCGTCGTAATATTCCGGCAGATGAGAAAAAATATTTTCTACTATGGATTGAGGACCAACGAATTTCCCATTGCCTTCTACAAATGGAAATCCAACACATTGCTCCCAAACAATGTCATCGTTCCACATTTTAATAACTTCTTCCAGATTACCCTCTGCAAAAAACTGATATCCCTTTTTTAACGTTTCCAAATTACTCATACTACAATTTCTTAGTTTTAACGAACCATCATTACAAGCCTTCCTATTTTAACTTCTTTCCATTCGCGTGTTTTTAAACCTTCCTGAACTGCAAGTTTAGTTTTTGTATCCATTTTTCCACCCCAGTTTTCCATTGAGGTAGCCAATTGTCCAAGGTTTTCGTACATGCTGTATGTAATGTGTGTGCCATATGCTTCGCTTCCGGTTGGCAGAATGATGTGAATCAACCCCCAGTTCCCTTTTTCTCCCTTATTTACCATTTCCTGGTGCCAGGGTTTAAATATTTCATCTTCCATTTTTGGATAACTACTTTCCACTTGTTTCATAATATCCATGGCTACTATAGTACCAACCTTCATTTCAAAATCACCATCAGTTGTGTTAATTTCTTTGCAATAAACCCGATGCGTTAAATCTCTTGACTGAACGGTTTTTTCCATCATGGCATCTATCTCCGCTTCAGTTTTATCGGGATACGCCTGTTTTAGATATTCGCCAAATTTGCCATTAGGAATGCCTTGTAGCATTGCCTCCAAACTTGAAAACATGGTGGTAGTAACAAACTGAGAACCTTGTTTTACTCCTCCCGGAGTAAGTTGCCATAAATCCCAGCCCAAAATATTGTTGTCGGCTACTCTTTGTTTGTGAATTTCAGACCAGAAGGATTCAACTTCCCAATAGTCTGATTCGTTATGGTCATCAACTTGCATAAACTCAAATAGCAGATATAAAGGCTGATCTGCCTCTTGTGAAAAACTAGCGGTTGAGACAATAATTAAAATCGAAAGTGCTAAAATTTTCTTCATAACGTAAGTTTTAATTAACAGGTATAAATACCCATAGTTGTTTTTATTAAATATCAGTAGTTCTTATAGTTTAAATTAGAATAGTAGTCAGGGTAGATTATATTATGTCGCGTAAAATTATGTGTAAACACTTGTTTTCTTTTTATATGGTATTTATGCGAAAAATTATGTTCGAGTAGGTTTAACTGAGTATGGTTGTTGTAGTATGAATAGTTGTTGACTGCAAAAATCAATTCGTTTTTAGAAACATGTTCGCTTGCAATAGCTTTTTTTAGTGCATAAGATCCTCCCTTAAAAATCAACTTTATAGTAGGCGATTCGCCTTCAGTAACTTTTTGCGTTATTCTTTCAAAACCTTGTCCCAAAAGAATAAGTTTATCGTTTTTATGGCATGTAATACTAAAAGTGCCATCGGCATTTGAGGATGTCACTTGTTTTGTTTTTTTTGAAGTAATTTGAATATTTTCTAATGCAAGATTTTTAAAACAATGTATTTTGCCACAAACGATATAGTTTTGAGCATAACTTTTACCACCTGAGACAGATAAGAAACATAAAATAGAAACGAGTAGGAGGGCGGGCTGAATGTGAACTTTTGCTGTCATCTTAGTTAAACTTTTTCAGTAAATTCAACTGAAATATTTTGTTTCTCATACACATTAGAATAACCTGTAAAACGGGTGTAATAGAGAACTATAAAACAAATGGAGTAATACACAATAACAGCCAGGAAAAAGAAACCGAACAAAAGTATAAGGGCCAATAGGAAGTTCTCAGTTAGCAAACTACTATATTCATCGAAGGTTATTGCAGGAAATTCAATTTCCGATGCCCAAAAGGTGAAAAAGTAAATGTTTTTCATGTGGGTGAGTTAAAGTTTATAGTTCAAGTTACGATGAAATAATATATAAATACAAATAACTCTGAATATATTTTACTCTGATTTAAAGTGATTTACATAAATATTACTGTATTTATTGAAGTATTAATTTTTGAAAATATTGTAATAGTAGGTGTCCATAAATAATACTTTCTTTATTTTTTAAGGAGTTGGAAAGACTAGTTTTATGTGTACAAGTGCCGGAAATTACAAATTACAACGAATTTGAATGATAGGAGGAGTAGGTCAATTAACATAAATATATTTTGAACGAAAATATTAATTGTTCGAATTTTGCTTTGTAACTCAAATTTAGATCATTAATTGTTTATAGTGAAGCGACTATTAGCGAATCTCTTTTAATACAATCTGATTGGTACTATTAATCTTTTTGCTGGTACAGGCGATATAATAATTGTAAATATAGATTTAGTAGGTTAGAATGAAACCAAAAGCATTAGAATCATGTAAAAATGAACTACAATATCTCTATTGGATTTAGGACAAATCGATATGTAGTTGATTCATTTTAACCTTAAAAAATAGTAGTTATGCCAGTAGAAAAACTTAAAACATTTCTCGACGAGAACAAGGTAAAGTATGTAACTATTAAACATTCAAGTGCCTATACGTCTCAGGAAATAGCAGCAAAAGCACACATCTCAGGAAAAGAATTTGCGAAAACAGTAATTGTTAAAATTGATGGCAGGTTAGCAATGGCAGTATTGCCAGCTTCGTACCAGGTTGATTTTAAAATGCTGGAGGAGATTTTTGGAACAACAAAAGTTGCGTTGGCAACTGAAGCTGAATTTAACCGGTTCTTTCCCGACTGTGAAGTTGGGGCAATGCCACCTTTTGGAAATTTATACGACATGGAAGTGTTTGTGGCCGAGTCGCTGGCCGAAGATGAGGACATTGCTTTTAATGCAGGGAACCATACCGAAATGATACAATTGAAGTATAAAGATTTTGAACGGTTGGTAGAACCGAGGGTTTTCAAATTTTCGTGGAAAACGGTTTCGTTTCCCGGCGATCCGAGCGAACGATGGGCCGTAAATTAATGTATCTTCCCGGTTAGAAGACCAGAACTTTAGCCCCCTTAATTTTCCATTTTTTAATGTCCATAATGGCCTTGTTGGCTTTTTTGAAGGAATAGCATTGAATTTCGGGTTTGAATTTCATTTGTTCCGCAATGCTGATAAAATTTGTTACATCAGCGCAGGTTACATTGGCTACACTCTTTATTTCTTTTTCCATCCAGAGATGTTTCGGATAATCAATATTTAAGAGGTATTCCGTATCGATACTTTCTTTACGAATGGCATTGATTACCAGCCTGCCACCCGGTTTTAAGAATTCAAGTGCATGAACAATAGGTTTCCAAGCTGGCGTGGTATCAATAATGCAATCAAACAAAGAAGGAGGTTTGTCAGTTGTGTCGCCTGCCCATTTCGCGCCAAGTCCCATTGCAAAATCTCTTTCCTTTTTATTTCGGGCAAATACAAAAGTTTCTGATTTTGGATACTGGAATTGAACTAGTTTCAGTACCAGGTGAGCAGATGCTCCAAAACCGGTTAATCCAATTTTATGGCCATTTTTTAGATTACACAATGAGACCGACCGGTATCCGATTGCGCCGGCACAAAGCAAGGGGGCAGCTTCTACATCTGAGAAAAATTCAGGAATTGGGTAGGCAAACTTCTCCGGAACGACCATAAATTCAGCATAGCCACCATTCTTGTCGCGGCCAGTGGCAATAAAATCATTACATAAATTTTCTCTTCCGGATAAACAATACTCGCACTTTCCACAGGTGGAAAAGATCCATGCTACACCAACTCTGGTACCTGTGTTAATATGTATGCCCTTCGATTCGATTACCTCTCCAACAACCTGGTGCCCCGGAACTATCGGAAATGTAGGGGGAGGAGTACGACCTTCGATTTCATCTATTTCGGTATGACAAACACCACAGGCCTTTACTTTTAGTAATAATTCACCTTCTTTTGGCGTAGGTTTTGGAAGATCAATCAATTTGAGCGGTTGGTTTTCAATAGTTAAATCTGAAATCTTATCAATTACCCAGGCCTTCATCGCATTAAAATTACTACATGTTAAAATAAAAACATAACGAATCTATCAAATCTGTTTTACGTTATAAAGTAGTAAAGTTTGTAAAATGAGTGATTTAATTCAAATAAAAGTTGAGTGTCATTCCGGGCACAGAGCAGATGAATACCCAAAATATTTTTACTGGGATGAAATTCGGTTTGAGATCATTGAGATTATCGATCGCTGGTACCAGGGATATCAAAATCCGGAAATTGCGTCAGCCAAATATTTTAAGGTCAAAACAGGCGATAACAGAATCTACATCTTACAACATTTGGAATATTCGGATAAATGGTTTTTGCTTATTCATGGGGAAAGTTTGAATTTGTAGAAAATTAGTTTTCCAGTGAATAATTACAATTCCTTGACAATTGATTAAACTATAATTTGTACTATTCGTATTGCCAAATAATCGGTTAAGGTTAAACACAACGATATGAAGTTGTTTAGTACCGTATTTCGACAGAAGAGAGGAGTTATTCTGTTCGTAGCTGCTTTTTTACTACCACTTATATTTGTGGTTCTGGCTGGAATAGATACTTTTTCGAAGCGTCAGAAAACAACCCGCAACCTACTCGAATCAAATTTGTGGTTATCAGGGCGATCGGCCCTTGAACAACTGGAACAGGAATTCAGTGATCTTGAAAAAAATTGGTTGAATGTATCTCATTTTAAGGTTTTACTAAAAGAGGAAAGAACTACGCCGATACACTCAAATCCGTATTTTTTCCTGATAGATACAATGTACCGGATTCATTACCCGGTAGTTGCCAATAATGTTGAAAATGACTTTCAAATAGTCGTACAAAACAGGAAGTCCGGATACAAAGAAGCAATGGAAATGGCGAAATTGTCAGAATTAGGTTCGGCAACCTCTTCCCGGGCAATTGAAAATTATCAGAAGAGTTTGGAACTGGCTCAAACAAAACAACAGGAAGCTCTTGCCGTTGAAGGGCTGGCGCGTACCAATTTTAGAAATAAAAATTATAAAAAAGCCATTCAGTTTTACCGATTACTTTATACGAAATACAGCCAAACAGTAAATCTGGCGAGACATCCTTACGGATTAACTGCTCCACTACAATTACAAAGTATTGGATATCATATGGGAAAGGAAATTTTTGGATCAGATTCGTTGCTTGCTGTTTACCATTTGATGCAAGACAGGCATTGGTTGATCACTCCCCCGTGCTACTTCTTTTTTAAGGAAGAATATGAATTTGCTTTAGGAATTGAAAGCAGCGCGGAAGAATCGGAATTTGAAAAAGTATTGAAATGCAATCAGTTTGTTGGCAAAACCATTATACCTATTCTAAAGGAAAAAATGAAATATACGGAGTTCAATAAAAACACAGAAATTAGAAGAACTTATTTGGAAAACGATGATACACAATACATAATCAGTTTCAAAAAATTGTATATTCCTGAATTGAACGAGACTGTTTCAGCAGGGTTATATTGGAATCTGGATTCGTTAAAAACAAGAATTCTTCCGATTATGATTGCAATGCTGGAAGAAAAAACCAATCTTCAATTCCAATTGGAAGACAATAATGATACTCATTTTTTCACACAGACTTCCGTTAATATTCCCAACGAGTCACTTAAATTGTCTTTCAATAAAATTCCATTTCCATGGTCGATGGTAGCCATACAGCCCGGATATCAAAAGCTGGAATCGGATGCAAAAAGAGAAGTGATAATTTATGGCTTTCTCATAGCAATTATTATTGCATTGATGTTATTTGCCGTTTTTGCTCTTCTTAGGGATATTACCCGTGAGACCAATTCAATGATCCTTCAGACCGAGTTTGTTCATAATGTTTCTCACGAACTGAAAACCCCGCTGAGTTTGATCCGTTTATATGGTGAAACTCTATTGCTGAAAGATCACCTCCCAGAGGTTGAGCGCAAAGATGGCCTTGAGATTATTACCAAAGAGAGCGAACGCCTTTCCTACATGATCAATAATATTCTCGATTTTTCAAAAATCGACATGGGGCGAAAAGAATTTGACATGAAACCTGAAGATTTGTCGGAAGTGGTTATAAATACACTCGATTCGTATCGGTACCATCTTTTAAAAAAAGGATTTAAAATCGATGAATATATTGAGCCCGATCTTCCCCAGGTGGTGTTCGACAAGAATGCAGTAGAAGGGATTCTGGTTAATCTTTTTAGCAATGCAATAAAATTTTCAAGCGACAACAAGGAAATCAATATCAGGCTTTGGAAAAATCCGAAAGGCATTCATCTGGAAGTGTCGGATAAAGGGATCGGGATTCCAGCTAATGAGCTCAAACATATATTTGACCGCTTTTACCGCGTTAAGAGCAATGCCGGTTTTGAGGCCAGAGGAAGCGGTCTGGGATTAACGCTGGTTAAGCATGTTCTTGACGCCCATAAGTGGCAGATTAGTGTAAAAAGTGCCCCCGGAAAGGGTAGTACGTTTTCCTTATTCATTCCGCTAAAACATTAAAAATGATGCAAAATGGAGGAAAAAATTTTGATAATCGAGGACGAGGAAGATCTGGTAAAAGGATTAAAGATAAACTTACTGGACGAAGGATATGAGGTGGATTTTGCTCTCGACGGTAAGTCAGGGCTCGAAAAGGCTTTAAACGAAAAGTACGACCTGATTTTGCTTGATATTATGCTGCCCGGGATTAACGGCCTTGAAATTTGCAAACAACTTCGCAGGAATGATTTGAACATGCCAATATTAATGTTGACAGCAAAAGGAGAAGAAATTGACAAGGTGGTTGGACTTGAAATGGGAGCCGATGACTATATTTCAAAACCCTTTGGTTTACGCGAACTTCTGGCTCGAATCAAAGCGCATTTACGCCGCGAAAACAGAGGGAATGAAACCACTCAGGGAATTGTTCAGCTGGAATCGGTTAAAATAGATTTCGATCATTACAAAATCGAAAAGAATTCGAATGAGATTGAACTGACATCGATGGAAGTGGATGTGCTTCGATACCTGATCAATCAGAATGGCAGGGTGGTGTCGCGCAATGATTTGCTTGACAAAATCTGGGGCTACGAAAAGTTTCCGACTACACGAACCATCGACAACCACATCCTAAAACTCAGAAAAAAAATAGAGGACGATCCCAATCATCCAAAGCACATCCTTACTGTTTACGGTGGCGGATATCGTTTCATTATGGACTGAATAGAATTGACAATCATTTACAAATGGGTGACAATTTAGAGATACTGAATACGGAACTTTGCTTTATATATATTGAAAGGAGTATTAACCATGAAAGCAAAAAGATTTTATTCAATCGCTATTTTCCTGATGATTACTTTAGTGTTCACCGGTTTTCAAAATCAACAGGATCATAAAGTGCTTTTTGAAAAGGCAAAGTACACCATGGAAACCAAGGCTAACCTTAAAGAAGCCATTAACTTGTTCGAGTCGCTAATTAAAACTTATCCCAACGAAAAAGAATATGTAGCCAAATCGTTATTATACCAGGGAATGTGTTACGAAAAACTGGGTAACCAGGAAGCTGTAAAGAAATACCAAACGTTGGTCAATAATTTTCCCGGGCAAAAAAACGAAGTGACACTTGCAAAGGAGAGGCTTTCCAGATTAGTAATTGCTGAGAAAGAATTGGAAACTCCCCTTGAACCAAAATTTACAAAAATTAAAATGCCAACAAATCCGGGCAATGGTGTTTTGTCACCGGATGGGAAAAGACTGGCTTTTATTTATGACGGTTGTGTTTGGACAATACCCGTTTCAGGAGGGATAGATCAGAATATTGCTGGCGAACCAAAAAGAATTACGGACAACATAGGTGCCTGGGATATGAGTAATTCATTTTGTTGGTCGGGAAATGGCAAATGGATTGCTGTAAATGCTAAAACAAATGAACATAAATCGCCGGATATGCCAATTTATGTTGTACCATCTGAAGACGGTAAGCCTCAAAAAGTGCAGGTTACTTCTCATATGTGTGGTTGGCCGTCAGAATACCGTCTGAGTCTCTCTCCGGATGGTAAAACGCTGGCTTATACAACGGGTTATAAACCTGGTGACTGGCAGAAAAAATTCACACATATTTACACTGTTCCGGTAAATGGAGGAGAAGAAAAAGTATTAACTGAAGAGGGAACACAGGAACCTGCATTTTCTCCTGATGGCAGTATGATAGCCTATGTAAAATGTCTTAAGGACAACATTGTAAATTATTATTATTCCAATATATGGGTAATCCCTTCAAACGGTGGAACAGCGGTAAAGGTCACAAATTTTCAGTCAGGGCAGGCATTTGGGCCAGTATGGTCTGCTGATGGTAAAATGATTGCATTCCTGAGAAGGCCCGAATGGCAGAATCCTAAGGAGGTATGGATAGCCCCAATTACGGATAAGGGAAATCCATCTGCTCCCGCTCAAAAAATTGATTTACCTCTTGAAAGTTTTCATGCCTTGGCAGGCTGGACTCCGGATAATAAAATCGGAATACAATTAATGAATCCCGAATATGAAATTATTTACACAGTACCTGTTTCAGGAGGTATTGCAACCCAGATAACACCTCAAGGATGGAAATCATATCCCAAATGGAGTCCCGACGGGAAGAAAATATTTTTCAGGGGCGATCGTGGAAAAATCGCTTATGTACCAGCAGACGGCGGAACAATTGATTCAATACCTATCCGCTCGGAATTTGATATATTTGGTGCTCTTCCGGGCAGTGGAAATGAGATTTCCCCTGACGGAAAAACAATTGTTTTTTCAGGAGGAAAAATATTTTATGAAAACAGTGAAAGGAAATGGGATGTAAACATTTACACCATCCCGGTCGAAGGAGGTAACCCAACCCAACTTACTCAGGTAGCAGTTGAACTTCAGGATCGTTTCCCATGCTGGTCACCTGATGGAAATACAATTGCTTTTATTCGTCCCGAGATAATAGACAAAGAATTTTTCATGCACATTTATACAATCTCCAAAGGAGGTGAAAACCTCAAAAAAATAACAGATAAATCTGATGAAGTATCCTGGGCTCCAATAGACTGGTCTCCCGATGGGAAATACATTACTTTTTTTACAAAAAATAATACCATACAATCCATTCCAGCTGAAGGGGGTGAATCGGTTCTCATAACAAGAGTCGACAGTGTTAACAGTCAGTTTGATCTGTCCTGGTCTCCTGTTGGTAAGGAACTGGCATATACTGATCAGGGTAAAATATGGGTTTATTCACCTGAATCAGGGAAAACCAGGGAAGTTAAAACAGGGGTGGATGCTCGAGCAACCAAAATTGGCTGGTCGCCCGACGGTGAAAAAATTGCCTTTACGGCATTTTCGGGAGGTAACGCTGAATTCTGGCAGATGGAAAACTTCCTGCCAAAAGAGGAAACAGCAATTAGTCAGGATTAATAATAAGTCTTTCAAATCCCCTGTTTATAATGCTTTTGGATGTTTTGGCTTTCGGGCAGCAGGCTTATTCCTAAGTGAAGAAGGGTAATTCGCTGTCTCCGAAAGACAATTCCACGTCTCCGAAACGCAATTCCATAGTGCCGCAAGGTTATTCTCTTTGGAATCATAGCAATTCTCTATGGAATTACTCCCATTCCTAAGGGAATCTCTATGATTCCACGTCGCCGAAGGATAATTCGCTATGGAATTGCCCTAATTTCATAGCGAATTATAATAATTTCCGGAATTTTCATAGTTATTCTCTATGGGGTTTTGCTGTGCCGATGAAGCAAGTGCAGGCACAAAAAAAGGTTCTCATTGAAAATCCGGTACAGTATGATTTCATATTAAATAATTTTTGTTTTTAATCTGAATAATTCCCCGTGGCTTTGCCTCGGGGTTGCGCTTTTTCTCCTCTGTTGAGGGGAGATGGCAGCCTTTAAGACTGACAGAGGAGTAGGTTATAAATTTGTTAAATAAAAAAGGATCTTATCCGAAGATAAAATCCTTTTTCTATAGTTTGTTATTTGAATTCTTACATCAAGAAACTCAATAGAATACCAGCTGCAACAGCCGAACCAATAACACCGGAAACGTTTGGTGCCATGGCGTGCATTAACAAGTGGTTTGTTGGATCTTCTTTTAATCCCATGGTTTGTACCACACGTGCACTATCAGGCACTGCAGATACACCACTGGCTCCAATCATTGGATTGATCTTGTTCTCTTTTTTCAGGAACAGGTTCATGATTTTAGCTCCTGCAACACCACCTGCTGTTGCAATAACAAATGAACCGGCACCCAGTGCGAAGATCTTGATCGACGCAGGAGTTAAGAAAACATCAGCCTGAGTTGAGGCTCCAACCGTAATACCCAATAAAATGGTAATCACATCAATTAATGGATTTGCTGCTGTATTTGCCAAACGTTTGGTTACACCCGATTCTTTCAGCAAGTTACCAAAGAACAACATTCCGATAAGCGGAAGTGCCGATGGCGCAATGTATGCAGTAAGAATCAATCCTACAATCGGGAACAATACTTTTTCAAGTTTAGATACCGCACGCGGAGGTTTCATTCTGATTAAGCGTTCTCTTTTTGAAGTCATTAATTTTATTACCGGAGGCTGAATTACAGGAACCAATGCCATGTAGGAATATGCTGCAATGGCAATGGGCCCGATCAGGTTTTTCACCGTTGTACCATCGGCAAGTACATTTAACCCGTTGGCAAGTTTCGATGAAATAAAGATCGCAGTCGGACCGTCGGCACCACCAATAATACCAATAGCACCTGCCTCTTCAGGAGCAAAACCTAAATAGATGGCTCCAAGGAAAGTAAGGAAAATACCAATCTGAGCAGCCGCACCCAACAGCATTAACTTCGGATTAGAGATCAGTGATGAAAAATCGGTCATTGCTCCAATTCCAAGGAAAATTAACGGTGGATACCAGCCTTGCACAACACCCTGGTATAAAATATTCATTACCGAACCTGGTTCGTATACTCCCAATTTAAGGTTAAAATCGGCAACCTGGAACATTGGAATGTTACCCACCAAAATACCAAAACCAATTGGTATTAAAAGCATTGGCTCGAAATCGTATTTAATGGCCAGAAACAGGAATACAAATCCAACCAACATCATAATCAGGTTTCCCCACGAAACATTGGCAAAACCGGAAAATTCGTAAAAGTTAAACAATCCCGACATTGCTCCACTATAGTTTTTATAGCTTGCCCCGTCGCCAACCAGGTGACCGTCAGAAGACAATGTCAATGTGCGGTTTGGAAGTTTAACCATGTGCTTGGTTGTGTGATAACCTGCTGAACTGTTCGGATCGGTATTTACCCGTAAATGATTAATTGGAACAGTGTTGAAAACAAGCGTTACACTATTCCCATTTATTGTGAATCGTCCTGAATAACGTTGCTTTGCCGAGTCTAATACAAAAGTACCAGCATCTTCGAATGTAAAAGTCTTGAATCGTTTTACAGTTGTCGGATTCTCTTTCTGATTTTCTTCTCCGGCTTTATAAGTAGGAATCGGTATATAGCCATCGGAATAGTTAACCCATCTTCCGCTTGCTATTACATCACCGATTTTTTCTGATTGGTTACCAGCCAAAGCTGTTGTCGCCAGAAAAATCAGTGGCAATATGAATTGAAATATTTTTCTCATGTTGTAAAAGGTAAGATTAAGCTATTTCAAACAATAAATCGTCTTGCAACACACTGTCACCTACATTTACTTTTATGGCAGTAACCTCACCGGCTTTTGTTGTCTGAATCTGGTTCTCCATTTTCATGGCTTCCATAATCATCAGATTCTGTCCTTCGGTAACTACGTCTCCAACAGAAACATTTATTTTCAGAATAGTTCCTGGAAGTGGGGCTAATACTTTATGTTTTCCTGTCGATACATTTTTCTTAATCTGTCCCTCTCCAGGCATTTTTTCAACTGGCTTACGAACCAGGGTTGGAGTTTTAGTTGTTTTAACTTCTCCGTGAATCTTTACTTCGTAGATCGTACCGTTTACATCCAATTCTGCAATATTGTCTTCAATATCTTTAAGATGAACATCGTAATCGTTACCTCTGATTGTGAATTTATATTTTTTCATTTTGTATTTTTTTCTAATCTTTTATTCTGTCGGGTTTATTAATCCCCCTGTCGTTTCTTCATTACTCGTGTCCCTCTTGGGAGGCAATCGCAGAGAAGTGGAGACAGGTGTTAAATATCCCCATTATATCATCGAATAATCCCTATCTTGGCCAATTCTGGTTTACACTATAAATTTTTGAACTCCAGGGCGAGTAAGCTTTTCGAACCTTTTTAATGGTAACTACATTGCTCTCTTCGTCGTGTAATTCGTTAAAATACATATGTAAAGCCAAACTTATGGCAGCAGTTACGTTACCTTCAACAACAAAATCATTTTGAGTAACCTCTTCTTCCTTGTCCTTTTTGCCGATTCTCAGTTTTCTTCTGTTAAACTTCATATTGATAAGTTTTGGTAGACGTAAAAAAACGAGAACCAAAATAGTAAGCGAGAAAAAAACAATGAAGAAACCAACGATTGCAACAGTTAATCCAAACTGAACAGAACTTGCTAATACTATAAATAAAGGATCCATAATTGTTCTGTTTATAATGGGATATTTGAATGTTTTTTAGGAGGATTAACAAGTTTTTTAGTTGCTAAACTTTGTAATCCGCGAATAATCCTGAACCTGGTGTTGCGTGGTTCAATTACATCGTCGATGTAGCCAAACGAAGCAGCCTGGTAGGGATTTGCAAATTTCTCGGTGTATTCCTCTTCGTGATCGGCAATAAATTTAGCACGTTCCTCAGCGTCCTCAATGTCGCGAAGTTTTCTTCCATGAAGTACTTCAACAGCACCGGCAGCACCCATTACTGCAATTTCGGCAGTTGGCCATGCATAATTAAGGTCACCACGAAGTTGTTTACTCGACATTACATCGTGTGCACCACCATATGATTTACGAAGTGTAACTGTAATTTTTGGAACAGTGGCCTCTCCGTAAGCAAACATCAACTTTGCTCCATGAGTAATAATACCTCCATATTCCTGACGGCTTCCGGGTAAGAATCCTGGTACATCAACCAACGTAATAATTGGAATATTAAAAGCATCGCAGAAACGTACAAAACGAGCTGCTTTAATTGACGCATTAATATCGAGTACTCCTGCAAGATAGTTTGGCTGGTTAGCAACAATACCGCAGGGTTGTCCGTTAAATTTAGAGAATCCTACAACAATGTTTTTGGCGTAATTCCTGTGGATTTCAAGGAACTCACCGTAATCCGCCATGGTATGAATAACATCTTTTACATCGTAAGGTTGGTTTGGATTATCCGGAATAATTTCGTTCAGAAGATCGTCCATTCTGTCGAAAGGATCGGTACATTCTGTTACAATCGGATCTTCCAAATTGTTTTGAGGGATGTAGCTAATCAACTTTCTCAAAATTAGTATTCCTTCTTGCTCATTTTCTACCAGGAATTGTGAAACACCTGATTTTGAAGCGTGAACTTTACCACCTCCAAGGTCTTCAACCGAAATGTCTTCACCTGTAACTGTTTTTACCACTTTTGGGCCGGTAACAAACATGTACGAGTTTTGCTCGGTCATCATTATGAAGTCGGTTAGGGCAGGAGAGTACACTGCACCACCGGCACAAGGACCAAAAATGGCTGAAATTTGCGGGATTACACCCGATGCCATAATGTTACGCTGGAAAATTTCTGCGTAGCCAGCCAACGAGTTTACACCTTCCTGAATACGTGCACCACCCGAGTCATTTATACCAATAATCGGAGCTCCGGCTTTCATTGCCATATCCATAACTTTGCAGATTTTCTGTGCAAAAGTTTCTGAAAGTGAACCACCAAATACTGTGAAATCTTGTGAATAAACGTAAACAACACGTCCGTCGATTGTTCCGTGACCGGTAACAACACCATCACCTAAGAATTTGGTTTTTTCCAATCCAAAGTTTGTACAACGATGTGTAACAAACATGTCGAATTCTTCAAAACTACCTTCGTCAAGAAGAAGTTCAATTCTTTCACGCGCCGTAAACTTACCTTTTTTGTGCTGTGCCTCAATTCTTTTTAAACCACCACCTAATTTTGCTTCCGCACGTAAATCAATTAATTTTTTTATTTTATCCTGGTTACTCATAAAATCGGTTATTATAAATATCTTTTATTCTTTTCCGCAAATTTCGGTTAACACACCCATTGAAGCTTTTGGATGAAGAAAACCGATGTTTAAACCTTCGGCTCCTTTTCTCGATGTTTTATCAATTAGCTGAACGCCTTTTTCTCCCAATTCATTTAATGAATCGTTTACGTTATCAACTGCAAAAGCCAGGTGATGTACTCCCTGCCCCTTTTTCTCAAGAAATTTTCCAACCGGTCCGTCTGGTGATGTTGATTCCAGAAGTTCAAGTTTTGTTTCACCAACCATAAAAAAGGCTGTTTTTACTTTTTGGTCTGCTACTTCTTCAATTGCGTAGCATTTTAAACCTAGCATGTTTTCGTAGTAAGGGATGGCTTCATCCAAACTATTCACTGCTATTCCGATGTGTTCTATATGTGAAATGTTCATTATTTAGAATGATTATAAAGTGTTAATAGTCAAAAATTTATACAATGCAAAGTTATTGTTCTAGCTATACCGGATTCTTCTATTCAAAAAAACATATGTTTTTGAAAGTGAAATTCAGAAATAGTTAATATTCGGAATTATTTATATCGCAAATGCTACAAATAATGGTATAAAAAAAGGCAAACCGGAGTATGCCTTTACTATGCGATTGGTTATTCTTCGTCCCAGACAAAATGGAAGTGAGGTCCAAACCTTTCAAAAGCATTTTTGTCTAATGTTTCCTGATGGTCAGGGTGAGCAACTGAGATTAACAATTTTGCTCTGTCTTGTAACGTTCTTCCGTATAAATTAACTGCACCAAATTCAGTAACTACCCAGTGGATGTTGGCACGAGTACTTACTACTCCAGCTCCCGGTGTTAAAATTGGAGCGATTTTACTAATTCCTTTTGCAGTGATAGATGGCATTGCCAAAATTGGTTTTCCTCCTTTACTTAACGATGCGCCACGAAGGAAATCAATTTGACCACCTACTCCCGAGTAGTGAGTTGTTCCGATTGAATCGGCACAAACCTGACCGGTAATGTCAACCTGAAGTGCTGAGTTAATTGCAGTTACTTTTGGGTTTTTAGCAATAACGTTCACTCGGTTAGTATATTTAACATCTTGCATGGCAACACCCGGGTTATTGTCAATAAAGTCATAAAGGTTTTTTGATCCCATTAAAAAGGTGGCGACCATTTTACCTTTGTCTATGTTTTTATTTTTTCCGTTTACCACCCCTTTGTCAACCAAAGGAAGAATACCATCAGCGAACATTTCAGAGTGAACTCCAAGATCTTTGTGGTTTCCTAACATGCTTAATACTGCATTCGGGATAGCACCAATTCCCATTTGAAGGGTAGCACCATCTTCAACCAACTCAGCAACATAACGGCCTATTTTACGATCGGTATCGCTAATCTGACCCGGAGTGGGAGCATATAACGGGCTATCGTCTTCCACAAATAAGTCGATATCGTTTATGTGAATCATTGCATCGCCAAAAGCACGAGGTACATTTGGATTGACAATTGCAATGGTAGTATCTGCATTCTCAATAGCTGCTAAAGTTGCATCAACTGAAGTTCCTAAAGAAACATATCCATGTTTATCGGGAGGACAAACTTGAACCATAGCTACATTAACTTTCAAATATCCTTCACGGATTAAACGTTGTGTTTCTTGCAAAAAAACCGGAATATAATCTGCATAACCGGCCTGTGTTTGTTTTCTGACATTGCCACCTACAAAAAACGATTCCAATTGGAATATTCCTTCCAGTTCTTTGTCGGCATATCCCACTTCACCTTCAGTATGAATGTGTTGGATGCGAACATTGCGGAACTCTTTGTTTCTACCTCTTTCAACCAATGCTTTAATAAGCGGATGAGGTGTTACAGCTACACTGTGAAGGTGCACCCGGTCGTTTGATTTTACTACTTTTACTGCTTCGGCAGCTGAAATGAACTTTATACTCTTCATGATTTTTCGGATTTAAAATCGGCTAATAATTTCAGGCCGCAAAGATAGAAATTTAATGCCCCGCTTTAACTTTCGAATATTAATAATTTATGTTCGATTGCTTTTGTAAAGTATTTGTTAATTACCTTACATTTGTCATGAAATACATCTTTTAACGCATTCCGGTTTTTCGTTTATTAAGCAGGTGTTTCGTGTTAATAACTAATTATCTACAATTAGAAAAATAACTCGACAGATGCTAAACGAGTTTTACTCTTGTTACTAAACCAAAGATCTCCAAAATCAGAATGATTTGTAAAACTAGTTTGATTATTTCCTTTTTGACGATGTTTATTTATAGAATGAGTGCGGTTAAGTTGCAGATTGTTAGTTGGTAGTGTCGGGTGGTGAAAAGTTTAACAACCGGATTTATGTATTATTACTCATAATTTCATAACTTGTACTTCTGAATGTTATTATACCCATATTGTGAACTTAAGTAAATATTCGAAAATAATCTTCCTTGTTGAATCCGACGAAAACAAATACTCGTGGTTTTCACAACTGCTTAAAAATAAAAAATACAAGTTGGTTCAAACTATCGATGTATCAGTTGCGATTAAAAAAGTTAGTAAATTATTGCCCGATCTGATTATTTGTAATTATGAACAAAATGGTTGCGATGGTTTTGAAACTTTTAAATTATTGCAGAAATCTATTTTAAATAACAGAATTCCATTTATTGTAATTTTTCCTGATAAAAGTTTGGAAAATATTCAGTTGGGACTTGAACTGGGTATCGATAATTTTATTTTCCCACCTTACGATGAAACTAAAATATTAGAAAAAATAACTACCACAATAAACAAAGTGGATGAATACAAAGCTTTAAAAGTAAAACATTTTGAAAAGATTTTTGGCAAGTCTCCATTGGGAGTTTTTATAACCAGGGGGAATGAATTGGAAAAGGCAAATTCAGCCTTTTATAAATTTTTTAGCTTATCCGAAAAGTCACCTCTGCCAAAATTTAACGAAATATTTGATTTTGAGAATAATACTTATTTACGTAGAAAAATTGAAAGATGTTTAAAAGGTAAAGCCAGCGATTGTTTTTTCGCTAATATTGCTGTAAAGCACCGAAATGATGTAAAAGTTGATTTGCAAATCTTGCAGTTGTATAAGTATGCTACCGAAAGAACATTGGTGCAAATAATAGTTAAAAATTATAATAGAAGTGTGAATGTCGGGACGAGTGGTAACCGTTTTGTGCAAATTCATCATTCAGGAAAAGAAGAAGAGTTTGGTGTGACAACACGTGAAATCGAAATTCTAAAATTTTCATCTAAAGGATTTTCAATTAAGCAAATTGCCAAAGAGTTGGGTATTTCCGATCGAACAGTTGAGAAACATCGATCAAATATTATGAAGAAAACAGATACAGCAAATATTATCGAAGCCTTAAGTAAAATATATGCTGAAGAATTTAGTGAAAGGAAATAGATAAATCTATACGATAAAAAATGAACTTTTTTACTTAACCAATTCACTAAAAAAATGAATAAGCTCATTAATTATTTCCCAAGCCGGTTATCAATCTTAATTTTTATATTCCATTTTTAATTCAAAACGTTAAGAAAGATTCAATTCAGAGATATTCTTTTTATATCTCTGGGCTTTTTCCTATTTTTAACCCAAACAAATACAAAAACAAGTAACATGTTAAAGGAAAAAATGCTTGCTGCTCTTAACGAGCAAATAAATGCAGAACAATATTCAGCTCTTCTATATCTTTCAATGTCGGCTAATTTAAATGATATGGGATTGCCAGGTTTTGCAAACTGGATGTATGTTCAGTATCAGGAAGAACTAAGTCACGCCAATAAATTCTACAATTATGTGGTTGAAAGAGGAGGTAAAGTGCAGCTAAAAGCCATTGAACAAGTGCCTACAAAATGGGAGGGAGTGATTGATATTTACAAAGCGACCCTGGAACATGAGCAAAAAGTAACCGATTTGATTAATAGCCTGGTGGATGTTGCCATTGAAGAAAGAGATCATGCTACCCAGAGTTTTTTGCGCTGGTTTGTTGATGAGCAGGTAGAAGAAGAAGCAAATGTTACGGAGATTCTTGATACCTTGAAGCTGATTAATGGACAGGGTAATGGTATATTTATGTTGGATCGTGAAATGCGTTCTCGCACTTTTGTCGATACAACAGCAGCCCAATAAATAGAAAAGATTAAATCATATTTATAAAAGGCTGCGCATTAGCAGTCTTTTTTTTTTGCCAAAGTTATGGAACCCAAAGAACAAATATTAAACAGATACGAATATCTAAAAGAGTTTTGTCAACTTACGTGGGATGATGCTGCTTATAACAAACTTGAGAATGCATTTTATTTTGCACAAAATGTGATTGGAGAACAATGTTTTTCACACGGTGAGGTAATTTTAACGCATTCGCTTGATGTAGCTTCCATAATTGCAACGGAAATTGGTCTCGAGCCTGATTCTGTTATTACAGGATTGTTACATAATGTTATGTATGCCGGATTAAAAGAAAAGGCTACTCGTGCAGATATAACAGAAAAGTTTGGTGCTCACATCTTTTCAATACTGGAAGGGATGGCAAAAATTAATGCTCTCGGTACCGATACAATCGATCTTCATTCAGAGAATTACCGTAAATTGATGCTTGCCCTTGCCGGTGATGTACGTGTTATTCTTATTAAAATTGCCGATCGTTTGCAGGTGATGCGTAATCTGGATGCCTATTCGCCTGAAAACCGCATGAAACTTGTTACCGAAACTTCCTATTTATATGCGCCTCTGGCCCACAGGCTGGGTTTATACAATATTAATTCGGAAATGCTTGATTTATGTTTGAAATACCAAAAACCAGAGGAATACCAGTATGTGGTTAATCGGCTTAAAGAAACCGAAAAAGAGCGGGCCAACTTTGTTGCCGAATTTGTAAAACCCATAGAGAAAAAACTAAAAAAACGCGGATTAACGTTTTCAATGAAGGCACGCACAAAATCCATTTCTTCCATTCATAATAAAATGAATAAAAAGAATGTAACGTTTGATGAAGTGATGGATTTATTTGCTATTCGAGTAATTCTTGACTCGAAACCGGAAGACGAAAAAGCTGATTGCTGGACCGCTTACTCTTTTGTAACCGAGGAGTACCAGACCAATCCGAATCGCTTGCGCGACTGGATTACTATCCCAAAATCGAATGGTTACGAATCGCTGCATACCACGGTTATGGGCCCGCACAATAAATGGGTGGAAATTCAGATTCGTACCAAACGTATGGATGAAGTGGCCGAAAAAGGTCTGGCAGCTCACTGGAAATACAAAGGAGGTAAAGAATCGGGTTTCGATTCGTGGTTGGCAGGAATCAGAGATATTTTGGAGAACCCAACATCGAATATTGTTGATTTTATCGACCAGTTTAATACCGATGTTTACAGCGACGAAATATTTGTTTTTACTCCCAAAGGCGATTTGAAAAAATTGTCGAAAGGGGCAACATTACTCGATTTTGCCTACGAAATCCATTCTCGTTTGGGCGACACTTGTACCGGCGGACAGGTAAATGGTAAAAATGTTACGCTGAAATACAAATTAAAAAATGGCGATCATATTTCAATTAACACTTCCAACAGCCAAAAACCTAAACTCGACTGGCTGGACTTTGTGGTTACTTCGAAAGCCAAAAACCGTGTAAAAGCCAGTTTAAATGAAGAACGGAATTCTCAGGCTTCGCAAGGCCGTGAAATTTTGCTACGGAAATTTAAAAACTGGAAAATGGATCTTAACGATGATGCAATCCGAAAAATACTGAAGCATTTCAGCTTTAAGCTGGCAGTTGATTTGTATTATGAAATTGCAATTGGGAAAATCGATCCTTTGGAAGTAAAGTCATTATTTATTGAAAAGGAAGAAGAATCGGCCAAAAAAACAGTGGAAGAAATCTTGCCTAAAAATGAGGTTAAAGATTTGACCTATGATGGTGGTGACGATTTTTTGGTGATTGATAACAACCTGAAGGATGTTAATTATAAATTGGCACAATGCTGTAATCCTGTTTTTGGCGATAAAATTTTTGGATTTGTAACTATAACCGAAGGAATTAAAATACACCGCGTTTCTTGTCCGAATGCGCCGCAAATGCGCGAGCGTTTCCCTTATCGAATAATCAAAGCGATGTGGAAAGATAGTACAAACCGTGGTTCATTTTTAACATCATTGCATATTTCCGGTACTGATGAAGTTGGAATTGTATCAGAAGTAACCCATATTATTGCTAAAGATATGGGTACACAAATGCGGGCGATAAATATCAGTACCGAAAAAGGTAGTTTTGAAGGAGTTCTAAAGATTTCAGTTTATAGTCTCGATCATTTGGAGTTTCTGATTACCAAATTAAAAAAAGTAAAAGGAATAATTTCTGTAACACGAGGAGAAAAATGAAAATACTAATAGCACCCAATTCAATGAAAGGGAGTTTGAATGCTTTCGACTTTGCCGATACTGTTGAGAAGGCGTTTAAACAGTGCTCGCCTGATTTTGATATAAGAAAAGTGCCGGTTGCCGATGGTGGTGATTTTACAGGGGAAGTACTAAAAGAAAACCTCGGTGCTTCTGAAAAAATGCTAAAAGTAGTTGACCCGCTTGGCAAAACCATTTCTTCAAAATATTCAATTGCAGGGAATAAGGCTATTGTCGAAATGGCCGATGCGTCGGGTATGAAACTGTTGGGTGCAGGCGAATTAAATCCTTTAAAAGCCTCTTCGTTCGGAACCGGTCAACTCATTGATGATGCCATAAAGAGCGGATGCACCGAAATATATCTTGCAATTGGAGGAAGTGCGACCGTTGATGGAGGAATGGGAATGATGGAGGCATTGGGTTTTAACTTTTACGATCATAATCAAACAAAACTCTCAGGGAATGGAGGAAATCTCCAACATATTCACACAATTGAAAAATTTGATTTGTCTCAAAAAATAGTGTTTAAAATTATTTGCGACGTCGACAATCCCTTATTAGGAAAAACCGGTGCTGCAGAAGTATTTGGCCCTCAAAAAGGAGCTACCCCCGAAATGGTGGAAGTATTGGAGAAAGGTTTAGAAAACTGGGCTGATATTCTTACTAAAGAAAGTGGAAAGGATTTGAGAGATGTTGAAGGTGCAGGAGCAGCAGGGGGAATGGCCTTGCCTTTAATGGCATTTTTTGATGCTGAAATTGTTCCCGGAGCCGATTTTGTGTTACAGCAATTGAATTTCGATGGGCAGGTAAAATGGGCAGATATTGTAATCACCGGCGAAGGAAAAATCGATTCGCAAACTTTAAATAACAAAGCTCCCTTTGCGGTTGCCAAAGTAGCCCGAAAATACAATAAGCCCGTTTTTGCAATTGGCGGAAAAGTTGAAAATACTACTTCCGAAGTATTCGATGGAATATTTAGTTTGGTGAACGGGCCTCTAACGCTTGATTTTGCAATGAATAATGCAAAACAATTACTATACGGATTTTCTTTAGAGTTTGCCAAAACAATTCAAGCTTTAGTGAAGTTGAAAGAGTAAAATAGTATTACTTCCAACCTGGTTAATAGAGAAGAGGTTGGCATTATTCTATTTGGAGTACATATAAAACCATTAAACGTGTCAGTTAACGAACAACTAAATACAATCAGGCAATTATTGGAAGCTGAAAAAGCACAGGAAGCCAGGAAAGCGTTTCAGGATATGGATGCTGAAGAATTGCCAGCATATTATTTATTAAAAGGAAAAATCGAACAAAAGTTTCAGAATTGGGGAGAGGCAATTAATGCATTCAATAAAGTTTTGGAGATTGATCCGGGTAATGCTGAAGCAATAAACAATCTACACCTCATTCAAAATATTTTGAACTTTTGGAATCCCGAAATGTTTAACCCTTAGCTTGTTAATAGCTCGTTGTTCGTATCACTATTTATTTTTGTTTAGGTAGATAAATACTTTACAAATGTATCGGGTTAACGAAAGTAGTCAGTAATCTTAATGAAAGTAATTTAGGATTTTAGTTCAGAATTGCTATTTTTGGGACACATCAGAATTTATTTAAGGAAAATATATAAAATTAACGAGTTGAAAAGATGAAGAAAGTAGGATTATTATTTGTTGCAGTATTTATTACTGTATTTTCTTTTGCCCAGGACGCAGCAGAAAAAATGAACCAGGCAAACGAGGCTTTGCAAAATAAAGAATACGTAAAAGCACTCGAGTTGTATCAAGAAGTATTAGCCATTCCTGATCATGGGCAAGATGTGGAAGGTATTACCAGTACCATGAACCAGTTGAAACCGGTTATAGCTAAAGATGAAGCGTCGGATGCGATTGATAATAAGGAGTATGATAAGGCTGTGGAAATTTATAAAACAGCGATGACAGAATTCCCGGATGATGCAAGTATAGCATCACAGGCTGGCGTAAAATTTTATAATGCCGGTATTACAAGCTACAAAGCTAAATCTTATCTCGAAGCGGCTAAGTGCTTTACCATTGCAGAAATGGATTTCAAAAACGATAAAGCGGAGAAATACAAGAATGCTTCTTTAAAAAAGGTTGCTGAAGATTTAGCAGCCGAAGGTAAAACATCGGTTGAGGAGGTAGAAGTTTGTGCTGAAAATAAAGCCTTACTTATAAATAGTTTGGCAAGCGCATATGTAATGCAAGGAAACGATTTGTACAAACAAGGTGCGGCCATTTTGAGTGCAGCTAACCAGAAAGTTAACGATGGCGGAATGACAACTGCCGACGATGCTTATGCTGCTGAAGTTGCAAAAGCTAAAAAGGAATTTACTGCTGCCATCGAGGTGTTGGAAAAAGCTCTTGCTTTAGATGCTAATAACGCCAATGCAACAAAACTATTAGAAGCTTGTAAATCTGTAATTTAAGAATAGAATAGTATTCTGAAAAAAGCGCCTCGGATTTCCGGGGCGCTTTTTTTCTGAGAATTTTCCTGGAACCCGATCTGGGTACATATCTACAAATTTGACCTTTTTTGTAAACTACCTTCTACTAAACATATTTAAGAATAAAAGGATAGTTTTTGGGTGAAAGCAGGAGAGAGGTAAGAAAAACCTAATTGCAGGAACTTTCCTTCTTTTTTGTGTGTTGGATATTTTGAGGGTCATACTATATTTCCATAAGGTATTCCACCAAATTTTCATCGTGAAGCAATTCCAGTTTTACTTACATCGATACTTTAAATTTTCAGACAGGTTAATAAATGACAAAAGGTATGATGAGTACTCGCAATGTTGTGGCGTGTAGAGTTTTATAATCCAATATAAAATAAAGCTCTGAATCCGAAAGAAGGCGCACCAATTGTTGATTTTGGAGTAACTCTCCAAATAGCTTCAATACGAAACATACTCAGAATATTTTCCAGGCCGGCTCCCAATTCTATATACGGATTTTTCATTGTGGTAATTGAAGCAGGAAAGGCAACCACATCCTGGTGTTTGTTGTTTACCCGGCCAACCATTATTTTAGATGAAAACACTTCCCTGAATCCCGTTTCGCGAAGCAAAGGCAACCGGCGTATCAAAAATCCATTCATATGATAATCGATATAAGTGTGTACATATTTATCGTGTACATATTCCAGGTAATTCAACATGTTAAAATCATATCGGTATAAACCGTAGGTTTCGTTTCCTCTTGGAATATCCAACATGGTATATGGAAGTTTTCCCAAAAAGACACCAGCTTCAACGGCATAATCTAACTGGCTTTGACCAATGTTAACTGCTTGTTTTACCGTTGTTGCCAGCTTTCCGTAGTAATTGGATTCATGGTCGTAAAATGTCCTTCCTCCTCCCACGGTAAAATGCACAATAGGATATTCTGTATCCATATACAACCGAAGGAAACCGTGGTCGATTAATTTTTCTTCGTGCGACCATCTGGTATCCAGGGAAACTTCAAATGCGCTAACCGAATTTAAGGGAAGGTTATTCCTAAGAAAAGGATAAAATTCAGGCGATTCGTGTTGGGTGTAGTTTATTGATAGTTTATTTAAAAGCCCGGGATACCATTCATATTCGTAACTGGTGGCAATTTTTTGCTCCCGGAAAATTTCGTCCAACACATCGTGTTTCAATAATTGCGAAATCAGGTTGTTTTCAGTTGGTGTGAAAGCATTTTCGTAAAGGTTTAATATTTTTTCATTTTCACCGTGACGAATCATTTTATCATCATAATAAACCTTTAAAACTTGTCGGTTACTTGTCGGGAATAAAAATCCGTACCCCAGCGAATAATTCACTTTTTTATTTCGGGTACCGTAACCAATTCCTCCCCAAAACAGCATACGCTTACTTATTTCTTCACTGGTTCTTGCGCCCACAAAAAAATGATACCCTTCCACTTTATTTGTATTGAAAAAACTTGTGTAAGGCCCTAATTCAATCTTTCCAATGTCGTAATAGCTTGTCATCGACATGTTTGCAAGATTATTTAGGATTTTGATGGTTTTGATCTCGGTAATTGAATCGATAACAACAGTTGCTAATTTATCTTTCTCTGTTAAGGCTTCCAATCGGTTTTCTTGCCAAAACAACGAGTCGCGGTTGTAGGCATTTGGAAGTTTTACCGTTTCATATTTCGCATTTTTGTTACTTAGTTTAATCTCAGCGGTAGGATTAATGGTTACCTGATCGATATCTGCCGTTTGCGTGTAAAATAATGACAATCGTTTCGAATCTTGTTTACCGGTTTTGAAGGGAATATAATCAAACAAGGCATCAATTTGTACACGTTGATAAAAAGGAGTTGTGTCATTAACGAAGGTATAGTTGCTTTTTAACCGGAGAGCTTTTAGAAAGTTGATGTTACTGGTAATTGATAAATCTCCGTCAATCTCCATGATGGAAAAGCATTGATCTTCAACCAGAAAATAGCCTTTAAGTGTATTTTCACCCTTGCGCCGGGGTTGATAATTAACTCGGTAAATCATTTGACTGTCAACCTGCATACTGTCGGCCAAAAAGTATTTGTAGTAGAACCAGCCATTTTCGGCTATTGGACTTACAAAGTTCTGCGTAAAAAGATTTATAAAATTGTCATAATAATTTACTTCAAGATCAAGCGCACTCGTATATCCCGATATTTCCAAATCGTTGAGTACTCCCACACCGTTTGTTTTATCAGCAATTACTGTCGATTTTTGTAGCGGAGGATTTTTTTGTACTTCATTAAATACAAGTTGTTCAGAAAAATAAAGAGGAAGATATTTTGAACTGTCAGAAGCCGTTTTAAAAACATTCTCGTGGTGTTTAAAAGCTTTTGTGTTAATCATTTTATCCTTTACATTATTTAACTGATATCTCCATTTTGTGTATTTGCGGTACGAGTATTTCGAGAACTGTGCAGGATTATTTTTGGCTTTATTTTTTTGAATATTATTGAAAAGTAAACGCATTGGTCCTTCGTCGGGAGTAATTTTAATCTCCGATATATCAAAGGTTTCAGGCATTAACTGAACAGAGAGTGAAGACAAGTATGTGCGCGGAATAATTTTTTCGATCGGATAAAAACCTATTGCCGAGAAAATAAGTGTATCGTTACTATTGGGGTAGGCTAGTTTATATACACCGGCTGTATCAGTGGTGGTGCCGGTTAACGTGTTTTTAACAATAATATTAACGTATGGAATTGGATCTCCTGTTTCACTGTCGGTAACAAATCCGCTGAGTACTGATGTTTGTGCAATAGTTGTATTACATGTCATCAGTACTATAAACAGAAGAGTATATTGCAAAAATAAATTACTTAACGAGTTAAATTTTCTCTTTAAGTATTGTTTACTGTTTTTCATTGTTTAGTTAACATATATATAGGCATTACATTGCCCTAAATAGAGGCTGTAAAATTGAATAAAAAAATACAATTATGTACGTTTTGCTATTTTATTGTAAATAATTTAAGGTTATGTAACATTTCGGAAATATATCCCCATGTGGATTAGGAGCTAAAAATATACCGGCCTATTTTTGGATTAAGGTAAGTGCTATAATTTCAGCACTTTAATGGGGTGTTGAATGTAAAATGCCGAATACAAGTACTGTAGTTTATATTTACAGTTCATTAGTGGTCTCTTCTCCAAAATAATAGAATGGATTAACTGGTTCCACTTGAAAATATTCTTTAAACCCCATCTTAATTTGTACATAAACTTACAGGAAAACCTTACGATACCATCCCGCAATTCATTATAAAAGTTATATTATTCACACGTAATACGAATTTTATTCCTTCATTTTAAATACCTTAGGTAGCAAATATTTCATAAATTTGAATAAGCAGTATCGTTGAAATGTGAACATTGAAAAATCTTGAATCTTTGAAAAATGACAACAACCATATTAGACCGGACCCCGGTAAATTTTGGTTTACTCTTGATAATGCGGCTAAAATATTCCCAGCCGTTATAAACGAAGAGATAACTGCTGTTTTTCGGTTGTCGGTTATATTAAAACAACCTGTAAAAATAGGGTCATTAAGAAAAGCCGTTTTGTTGGCTGAAAACCGTTTTCCCTATTATATGGTGCAACTTAAGGAAGGATTTTTCTGGTACTACCTCGAACACCTCCCTCAACATATACCAATAGAAGTAGATGATAAGCCGGTTTGCAGAAAATTTCAGAACGGTGCTCTTTTAATCCGGATTTTGGTTAGGGACAACAGTTTTAGTATCGAATTCTCGCATATTTTAACAGATGGGGGCGGGGCATTTGAATTTCTAAGAACCATTCTGCTATTCTATTTTGCGGAATGTGGTGTGAAAATTTCTGCTAAAACACAATTCTACAATCCGGCGGATCCTGATTCACAAGAGGAATACGAGGATGCTTATGTTCGATATTTCAAAGAGGAAATTCCTCCAATGGTGAAAAGATCGAAAGCATTCCATCTTCCGTATTCCCTAAAATCAAAACCCCGTTTTACACGGCTCAATGCAATTGTTTCGCTGGAACAGATAAAACAAATTGCCCGCGAAAAAGAAGTGAGTATTACCGTTTACCTGGTAGCGGTTTACCTGTATATTTTGCAGGAAATATGCGAAAGTTTAAATGGATTAAGCAAGTATAAAAAGAATAAAAGACTTCGTATTCAGATCCCCATTGATTTGCGAAAAATATTGCCTTCGAAAACTATGCGAAATTTTTCGTTGTTTGTTATGCCAGAAATTGATCTGCGACTCGGGCATTATACTTTTGATGAAATTATCAAAGCTGTTTATCATCAAATAAAACTTGAAACAGATGAAAAGTTGATCAATAAAAATATATCAAGAAACGTGGGCAGTGAGAAAAAACTATATATCCGTGGAATACCACTATTCCTGAAAAGTTTAGTTCTGCGGATGAAATACTATTCGTTGGGCACGAGTCAATACAGTGGGGTTATTACTAATTTGGGGAAAATAGAATTGCCAAACGAAATGTGCGAATTGGTTGACTATTTTATTATTACTCCACCTCCTCCTAATAAAATGTTGAAAATTAATTGTGGTGTTGCCAGTTTTGGAAATAAGATGGTATTGAGTTTTGGCAATATCACACAGTCAACAGAATTTGAGGAAAGGTTTCTGCAGTTTTTAAAAGATCAGAACATTAAGGTTAAACGTGAAATTAATAAATAGAAAGTTATGATTCGATGTACTAATTGTGGTGTGGAACTGGAAGAAAATGCCAATTTCTGTTCTTTATGCGGAGCGCCACTGTTGAAAATGGCCACCGATAATTTAGATATTATAAATTCCGGAAAAACGTTGCAGGACGAAAAATTGTCGATGGATTTTCAGAAATTAACCGGATTTCAAAAAAGAAAGATATTTTGGAAAATCTCAGGTATAATCCTTATTTCAGCAATAATCATTACTTTATTAATCGATTTTATTGCCAGCCAGACGATTACATGGTCCAAATACCCGGCAACAATCAGTTCTGTACTCTTCATCAATTTTACGCTAAATACTTACCTACATAAAAAAATCATACTACTATTGGCAATTAGTTTTCTGTTTACTACTGTTATGTTTTTCCTTTTCGATATTTATGCGGGAGAAACCGGTTGGGAATTAAAATTGGGAGTTCCGGTAATACTGGCTCTTTATATAACAATTTACAGCCTCGTTTTTTTAATACGGGATGCAAAACAAAAGGGATTGAATATTATCGCTTATTCAATTATTGCTGCGGGTTTGCTTTGTATTTATACCGAAGCAATAATTTCCATTTTTTTACAAAGTTCATTAAGCTTTGGCTGGAGTCTTATCGTATTGGTTTCCGTTGCTTTTATTTCCGCACTTTTGTTTTACATACATTACCGCCTGAAAAAAGCAACCGACCTGAAACGGTTCTTTCATATTTAGGATTTTGAAATTCTCCTAAAATACAATCCAGAGTTCGCTCCATAAATCCCTGTCCAGCACAAAAAATAAAAGTAAACTTGCCACCCATCCATGAAAAAGGCCGATTGGCCACAGGTTTCTCCATCGAAAATAAGCACTGGTAAAAAGCAGTTCCATAAAAAATGTAAAAGCCATTAAAAGAACACTGGGATAATGAACCACTGCAAATAATGCAGAAGTTAAAATGATAATTTGAGGATTATTGAGTTTTACCCCGGAAATCGACCACAAATTTCCGGCAACAAGAGCAGTCATCAAAAATTGCTGAATGATTCCCCAAACCGGGTAGAATAGAATAATAGGGATAACATGCCAGTTAAGGAAGATTGCATTAAACGAAATTCCATACCACGCAATAGCTGCTATTATGGCCAGTGAAAATGGTAAGAGAAATAAAAATGATTGTTTAAAATGCTCTTTCCTAAATCCCCATTTTTGAAGAATCAGTTTATCTCTTCTGTGTCTTTTATATATATAAAGTGTCCAAAATAAGCAGGCAGAACCGATGTAAAACACACGCAATTCCAACCAGTCGGTGAAAACATATTTCATTAAACCGGTTATAACTACAGCTGAAATTTCAAGCCATCTTGTTCTGTCAGTTTTTTTCACCTCGATTTACTTGTTTGATTAAAAGTACTTTAATATCAAAAAGAAAGCACTATTTATTTCAAAATATATTTTCAATTGTATGCTAATGTGTACTGATCGTTTTGAAAATATTTTTTGAACTTATTTGATTGTACCGGATTTAGAAACTGCCTTCATTCATACACTTTATGTATCTATATTGATTGTGGGTTTTTGAATCTGAATAATTCCCCGTGGCCTTGCCTCGGGGTTGCGCTTTTTCTCCCCTATTCTTATGAAACAGACAAGGGATTAATGTAATTCTGTTTATAAATTTGTTCATTTTTTATTACTGCAAACATCCTTAGGACAAGTTTTGCCCTGATTGCATTTAGTACCGTCATTTTATTTTTACCCTCAGCAACTTTCCGGTTGTAGTATTGTCCCGGTTCTCCATTGGATGTACAAACAGAAAGGGCAGCCATGTGTAAAAGAGCTTTAATACTTTTATCTGCCCGGTTAGATACTTTCCTTTTCGAACGAATACTACTCCCGGAAGTGTATGAAAATGGAGCCACCCCGGCATGGCAGCAAAACTTTCGCGGATCTTTAAAATCCCTGAATGCATTTGTTTCCAATATCATTTTTAATGAAGTTCTTTCTCCAACGCCATCAATAGAGCAAAGTAAGTAGTGCTGTTTAGACAAGGTTTCATCATTATCGATAATGGACTGTATTTGATCTTCTATTTGTTTTATTGCTTGGTTTAGGTTTTGTATCAGCTGAGACAAGCGCATATGTTTCTTTGTATAGATTTGTTGATTCATAAAATCCCTTTGGTCGGTCAACTGCCCTTATATTTGGCCCTGTCGCAAACAAGCATATCTCGTTCACTTACCAATTGTTTTAGGCCCTGGATTGCTTCTTCGGGCATTGAGAACAAACGTGCCTGATCCTCAAACCTCTGCGCATAGATGGCTATTTTTCGGGCATCAAGTTTGTCACTCTTCCCTCTTTGCATCCCTGATCTAAACTTGATTTGCACCGGGTTTTCTATCCATAAATCAATCTCAAGATCCCTGCAATTTATGCAGCTATTTTAGTTTCTAAATTAGTATTGAGACATGAGTATCAAGTATCAAGACTTTAACTGTTGATGACTAAATAACGTTCAATGAAATATAAAAATTGATATTCATATATAAATTCATTTGAGGATTGATTAAAAATTAATGAAATATGCACATTGATACTTTTGTAAACTGTTATCTTGTGCACATTAAAAAGTATACAGGAGTTTTTGTTTTAGAGTTAATCAACAAATATTCTTGAGTGAAAATGATCAACTAATTGCACTAAATTGGAAGAGAGGGTTTTAATAGAAGGAATCAGACAGCGTAATCAACTTGTCTTTGAATATATCTTTGAATATTATTATTCTGGATTATGTGTTTTTTGCCTTAACTATATTAATGATAAGTTAGTGGTTGAAGACATTGTACAGGAATTTTTTCTTTATCTCTGGTCTGAGGCTCATTCTCTCGAAATAAACACTTCACTTCGTTCATATATGTTTTCTGCAGTAAAATACAAATGTCTTGATTATAAGAAACACCTGGTGGTGAAGGATAAATTCAATTCATATGTAAAAGAAAATAATGAAGTCTCAAATAATGATGTCTTTGACCATTATGTGGAGTCGGAGTTACGTGAAATTATTCAAAAAGAACTTGATAAACTCCCGAAACGATGTAGGGAGATTTTTATTCTCAGCCGGTTTAAGGGAAAATCGAATTTAGAAATTGCAGAACAGCTCAATATTTCAAAAAGGACTGTGGAAATACAAATTAGCAACGCTCTTAAGGTTTTGAAGGTCAGTTTGAAAGACTACCTATTCTTATTGCCTATATTTTTTAGATAAAAAAGAACATTTTTTTATATGTGTTTGTACTGATTAGCTCGCCTTGATATCATAAGGGCGAGTTATATTAGTAAATGAAACAAAATAGAGAAAATAATATTCAAGAATTATTCGCGGGATATTTTAGAAATGAATTGTCGGCTGAGGATAAGGATAAGGTAAATAGATGGCGGCAGCTATCGGCGGAGAATGAAGTCGAATTTATGCGTATTAAAAAGGTTTGGGATTTAACAGGAATCTTAAACCAGATGGAAGATTTTAATGTGTCTAATGCTTTACATAAATTTCGTAAGAATATAAAATCAACTCCAAATTCGAGCTGGGTTAACTTGCAAAAAATAGCTGCAATCTTAATTGTCCCCATTTTAATTTATACAGGATTCATCTCATATTCTCATTTTTTACGAACATATAATAATCAGGCACAGGTTGTTTGGCAGGAATTCAGAGCAATTCCGGGTTCTTTATCAAATATTACTTTGCCAGATAGTTCCACTGTATGCTTAAATATGGGATCAACGATAAAATTTCCTTCTACTTTTAATACAGACACAAGAGACGTATTTCTGGTTGGAGAAGCTTATTTTAATGTTACCCAAGATAAAGACCATCCCTTTCTTGTAAAGACAGGAAAAGTGAACATCGAAGTATTAGGAACGAAATTCAATGTTAGTAATTATGAAGATAGTAATGAATTTGAAGTTGTTCTTGAATCCGGAAAAGTTGGATTGTTTTCGGGGAGCTATAAAAACAAAAAGGATTTGGGAAAATTACTTCCAGGAGAAAGGGTAGTGTATCAAAAATCGAACAATTCGCTCATGGTTGATAAGGTTAATGTTGACGATTTTACATGTTGGAAAGACGGAATATTGGTATTTAAGGATACCCCAATGAAAGAAACTGTAAATAAGTTGAGCCGCTGGTTTAATACCAAAATAGAATTGGAGGATCCCGAATTGGAAGATTATTTCTTTACCGCCACTTTTATTGAAGAAAATTTAATGCAGGTTCTTGAATTATTAAAACATTCCACACCGATTGATTATAAAATAGAACAACATCGTGAGTTTAAAAACGGGAGTTATACTAAGGAAATAATAAAAGTATATAAGAAAAAATAAGAAAAATAAATGGAGGTATTTGCGGTACCTCCATCTAGCAGTTTCAAGTTCTTTGCGGGAACTGAAACAACTTAATTAATATAAATTAACTCAATTGTAAAACTATGAAAAAAAGTTATTTGCAGAACTGGTTTCGGTGCAAAAAGCATCGTCTCTTTAAGATTTTTCTGACTATGAAGCTAATTATTTTATTTATGGCAATTACGTGTGGGCAATTAATTGCTTCAAACACTTATGCACAAAGCCAAAGAATTAATCTAAACCTTCAAAATGTAAAACTAAAAGAAGTGTTAGGTGAGATTGAAGAGAATTCGAGATTTTTTTTCCTGTATAATGGGAAATTGGTTAATGTTGAAACAGAAGTGAGAGAAGTTTCTATAAATAATGAATTAATAGAAACAGCACTCCATAAAATTTTGGAAGATACCGATATTGCGTTTGAGGTTTTTGACAGACAAATCGTTCTTTCACCAAAGTCATCGGAGGAAAACGTTCAGGACCAGAAAAAAGTTACTGGGAAAGTTGTTGAAGCTAATGGAAGTGGCCTACCCGGAGTTACGGTTTTGGTCAAAGGAACCACTAATGGTACTACCACAGATATGGATGGTAATTTCGAAATATCGGTTCCGGTTGGTTCAACACTTGCCTTTTCGTTCATTGGTATGATAAGTCAGGAGATAGCAGTGGGAGATCAGAGCGTTATCAACGTGACCCTTGCCGAGGCTTCCATTGGTTTAGAGGAGGTAATTGCGGTTGGATATGGTACAGTTAAGAAAAAGGATGTAACGGGTTCAATCGTGAATGTAAATGTTGAGGATTTGGGGAATCGGCCTGTGGCATCGGTAGAAGAAGCATTACAGGGAATGGTTTCGGGAGTAACCGTTTCGAACAATGGCGGTTCGCCAGCCGAAGATCCGCAAATCAGAATTCGCGGTTTAAGCACTTTGAACTCTGAAGGACCTTTGTGGATTGTTGATGGTGTTATAAATGCAAATGGAGTAGATCCGAACGAAATAGAGTCGATGACAGTATTAAAAGATGCTTCTGCTGCAATATACGGATCTCGGGCTTCTGCCGGAGTTATTTTAGTAACTACAAAATCGGGAAAAAAGGGATTAACGGTTTCCTTAGATGTTAAATATGGCTGGAGTCAACCATGGAAAACAATGGAAGCGCTTAATGCTGAACAATATTGCGACTTCTATACCGACGTTTATAATAATTCAGGTTTGACTGTACCATCTTTATTAAGCGATCCATACTTCAGAACAACTCGAACAGATTGGCTTGATGCAGTTTTTCAAACAGGAGTAACTCAAGATTATAGTCTTACAGTAAGCGGTGGTTCTGAAAAATCTACTTTTAGTGTTTTTGCAAATTATAAAAATATAACAGGGACGCTTCACAATACTTTTAATAAAAATGGCCGTATTCGTATTAAATCCGATCATAAAATTAATAAACGTATAACCTTGGGCGAAAACGTGTCTTTAACAACTGGTACACGCCGGGGAACAAATACAACCAGTGGCTATACCGGAACCATATTGGGTGCAGTATATTACCCGGCTTCAGCAAAAATATGGAGTGATGAAGCTAATGGAATATATAGTGGAGTTATTGATCCGAATGAAGTTGATATAAATCTGGCTGGTCAATTTGGTGACCTGTTAAATCCATATGCTCAGCTTGATAGAATGAATGGGACTAATCCCAATATTAATGCGCTGGTTAATGCTTATGTTGAAGTTAAAATTATTGATGGATTAAAATTTAAATCAAACCTGTCGTATAATTATTCTCAAAACTATGATAAGTCTTTTAGATATAGAATTCTTGAACCAGGGAAAGTATACGACTATAATCAATTAAGCACATCTGCAGGTGTTAATAAATCTTTGGTTGCAGAACAATTGTTAACGTACGAAAAAACTTTCACAAAGCATAAAATATCAGCATTAGCTGGCTATACTGCTGAAGAATATGAATGGCAAAGTTTTGGAACCTCTGCAAGAGATTTTTCAATTGAAGATGAGTGGGCCCAGGAATATGTAAATGCTTCTGATTTTAATACGGATGTTCCATGGTCTAGTTATGCTGACAACGCTTTGGTTTCGATGTTAGGTCGTGTAGCCTATACATACGATGATAAATACTATGCAACAGCGGTAATCCGCCGGGATGGTTCGTCGAAAGTTATGACCGATTATCGCTGGGGAATATTCCCTTCTGTATCTCTGGCCTGGCGTATTTCTGAAGAAAGTTTTATGGAAGAAATCAGCTTTATTGATGATTTAAAAATTCGCGCCAGTTGGGGGAAAATGGGTAATATAAGTCCTTTAGGTAATTATGAATTTGCTGTGCCTCTTTCAAAAACCTATATTTTGAGTGGAGAAAATCCGGAAAGAAATGAAGCTTATTACATGAATGGAATTAGCAATGAAGAACTTCAGTGGGAAACTACAACCTCTGTGGATATAGGTTTTGATGCTTTTTTACTGGATTCAAAACTTACTCTTTCGGGTGATTATTATAAGAAAACTGTGAATGATATGTTGGTTCAACCTTCTTTAATTCAATTTGCAGGAGTTAGTCAGGCTCCGTGGATTAACGTTGGTGAGGTTGAAAATAAAGGATTTGAATTCACTGCAGGTTATCACAATAAGGTTGGAGAATTTAATTACAATGTTTCATTTAATGTGTCAAATAATAGAAATGAACTAATAAAGTATACTGATACTAAGGATTTTGAAAATCACGGTGACCATGTTCGCTCTACATTACGACCATTTAGATCGGAAGTTGGACAACCCTTGTATTCGTATTATTTAATTAAAAATGATGGAATATTTCAATCAGATGCTGAAGCACAGGCTTATACAAAAGATGGAAATATGATTCAACCCAATGCGAAGGCTGGTGATCTAAAATTTGTAGATTATAATAACGACGGTAAAATTGATAGTGACGATAAACAATTCTGTGGCGATTATTATCCTGATTTAACCTACGGTCTCAACTTCAGCTTTCAATATAAAAATTGGGATTGCAACCTAATGTTTCAAGGCGTTCAGGGTGTTGATATTTTTGCAGGATATAAGTTATCAACTTATCAACCTACTCAAGGATACAATGTACTTACTGAGGCACTTGATGCATGGTCATCTAGCAACACCGGTTCGAATATACCAAGATTACAACTTATTGATGAAAACCATAACTATAGCACTGAGTCTGACTGGTACTTGGAAGACGGTTCTTACCTTAGGTTGAAAAATCTATCGGTTGGTTATACCATACCGGATAATATTACAAAGATCATAGGTACTTCAAAGGTTCGATTATTTTTGACTGGACAAAATTTATTGACATTTACTAATTACAAAGGATTTGATCCTGAAGTTGGTGAACACGGTTTGGACATGATGAAATACCCGCAATCAAGAACCTTTATGATTGGAGCTAATGTTAGTTTTTAATTTTTAAAAAGAAAGATAAAATGAAGAATATAAAATTTATTATACTGTTTTTTCTGACAATCCAATTTGTTGGCTGTTCAGAAGATTTTTTGGAAAGAACTCCCAAAGGGGCACCATCGTCTTCAAATTTTTGGATGACAGATAATGATGCAATTCTTGGTACAAATGCAATTTACTCGAAGCTTGATGCAGAAGAAATGTACGGTCGGGGGTATATGTGGCTAATTAATGCATCAGATGATATGATTGATGGTCGAAATAAAGGAGTTGCAGGAGAGTTGAAGAACTTTGTGTCAGATGGTAATGTTGGTTATATAAACGATTCCTGGAGAGATCATTGGGCGACAATTAAAATATGTAACGATGTTATTCGTAATATCAAAAAAATGGATGAAGAAGGATTAGTTACAGCCAGTGTGCGTGACTTCTGTTTAGGACAAGCCTATTTCGTTTCGGGTTGGATGTATGTGGAACTTGCTTATCATTATGGCGATAATAAAATGGGAGTGCCAATTTTAAATGAAGAGGATCCTACAGATTATTTCCGTCCTCGTGAAGCAAATGTTAATGTAAATTACGATTATGCAATGGACTTGCTTCAAAAAGCAGAAGATTTACTCCCTTATTTAACGGATTTGGGAAGTGAAGATATTGGCAAACCTCATAAAGATGCTGCTACTGCCTATATGGCCAAAATTGCTGTATATACTGAAAAATGGGACGATGTAATAACTTATACCAATAAAGTAATGAATTCTCCATCGGGTCGTTCATTAATTGACACAGACACTCCCGAAGAAGATTTTCATAGTGTATTTAAAATCGAGAATAATACCTCAAGCGAGTATTTGTGGTCAATTGTTTCAAACGAACAAGAAGGTAGTATGCTACCTGGAGTAATGCTTGAAAACAAAGGTTGGGGAAGGTACAATGGATGGGGATATTTCCAACCGGTAAAAGATCTTGACGATGAATTTGAAACAGGCGATTACAGAAGAAAAGCTACCTTGATTACTCACGGAGATGTAATTGAAAATTTCTTTGGAGAAGATTTTACATGGTATCAAACTTCGAATAACCTCACCGGATATATGTTTAGTAAATACCTGGACCCTTATCAAAATGAGTCCCCAATTGGAAATACAATTAATACCAGTGGCGATTACGTTACAACGGATTTATGGATTCCTTTATTACGTTATGCAGAAATTGTATTATGGAAAGCAGAAGCAAAACTAATGAAAGGGGAAAACGCGGATGCTGAAATTAATTTGATCCGGAATAGAGCAGGACTGGCTCCTAAATCAAATTGTACAATGGATGATTTAAAACATGAACGAAGATGTGAATTTGCCGGTGAGTTTGCCGACCGACATTTCGATCTTGTTCGATGGGGGGATGCCAAGGAAGCATATGCAAAACCACTGCATGGAATGCAAGGTACATACGACGCCGAAAATAATTTAATTAGTACCGAAGTTACTGAGGTCTGGCCTGGTCGAAGTTACAATCCCGAATATCATCATGTTTGGCCATTACCACCTAATGAAATAGAAAAAAGCATTGGAACCGAGGGTGAATTGGTTCAGAATGCTGGATGGTAGTCATAGATAGTTAAGTTAGATTTTTACGGAAGGGAGAATCCTCACGGAAACTCCCTTCTTTTAAATATGGTAATTGTGTAAAGAGTTGGCGAAAAAAATGAGAAAAAATCCATTGTTTTTCGTAATCCATCACGAACAATTTTAAATCTATTTAGTATGAAAAAGCTCTCCATTTTTTTTATATCCCTCATCTTTTTGCTCACGTGCTGTTCGCCTGATAGGACAGGAAGTAAGGGGTATCTAAAATTAATGGATAGTAACTTGCCTGGTAAGCTTGCTATAACTTATCCTTTTGATGGTGCCGTGTTTCCATCCGAATTTCCAGAGCCTTCAATTCTGTGGACAGATCATAACCGGAAGTCTAAACAGTGGTTGGTATTGTTAAAGACTGACAGCCTGGATTTATATTCCGAAGTTGTTAATTCCAATAGATGGAAACCAACGCCTGAAATCTGGAACAATTTAAAAAGGGTGGCAAAAAGTAAAAATATTGAAATTCGAGTTGCCGGAATTGATCCCGATGAAAAAAACAAACTCCAAAGTGGAATCTCGGTTCAAATTACTATTTCAAAAGATTCGGTGAATAGTCCAATATTCTATAGGGCTGTGCCACTACCGTTTAAGTATGCCACCAGCCATTTAGATTCTATTAAATACATGCTTGGTGATATTTCATCTACAGCTAATCCAAAACCTTTATTGGAAAATTTGCCTGTTTGTGGCAATTGCCATTCATTTTCACCTGACGGGAAACAATTTGCAATGGATGTAGATGCTTTTGGTGATAAAGGTTCTTACTTAATTGCCAACGTTGAAAAAAAGGTTGAAATGAGTCCGGAGAAGTTTATTACGTGGAGCGATTTTCAGGAAAAATCAACCATGGCATTGCTTTCTCAAATTTCCCCAAACGGAAAATATGTATTAAGCACGCTCGATGATAACGAGATTTTTGAATCGCGCGATCATCCGGAATATTCGCAACTGTTTTTTCCGATTAAAGGTATTTTAGCACTTTACGATATTGAGAAAAAGGAATTTAAGGCACTTCGGGGAGCTGATGATACAATGTTTGTCCAGAGTAATTCGCATTGGGCACCCGATAATAAAACCATTTATTTTGCCCGAAGTAAAGCAATTCAGAGGAAGGAGAGTGGAATGACTTTCGGAACAGGAATTTATGATATAAATAAATTTCAGGCCGTTCGTGATAGTTTCTTAAAAGGTAAAAAGCATTTTAAGTTTGATTTAATGAAATTGGCTTTTAATAATGGAGCCGGAGGAAAACCTGAATATATTCCCGGAGCATCGCAAAACGATAAAAGTAACTATTTTCCGAAGATATCTCCCGACGGAAGATGGATGATTTTTTGTCAGGCTGAAGATTACATGTTGCTCCAACCCGACAGTAAATTGTATATAATGCCTACTGATGGTTCGGCAGTGCCACGGGTAATGAATTGTAATACTAATAATATGAATTCATGGCATTCGTGGTCTCCAAATGGAAAGTGGATTGTGTTCTCATCAAAGTATTTTGGTGCTTACACTCAGCTCTTTCTTGCTCATGTTGATGAGAATGGAATGGATGCTCCACCGGTTTGGCTGGAATATTTTTACGTAAATAACCGGGCGGCCAACATTCCTGAATTTGTAAACATCGATTTTCAGAGTTGGGACAAAATTTCAGATAACTTTTCGCAGGTAGCCGATTACAATGTGAGAGGAACTTCAAAAGCTCAGTTTGGCGATTTTCAAGGAGCAATTAACGATTTTAATAAGGCGTTGCAGGTTAAAGCAAACGACGATCAGGCTTATGCCAATAGGGGGAAGGCCAAAGATGAACTCAACGATCTTGAGGGAGCACTGGCTGACTTGAATCGCGCGATTGAACTGGATCCATTAAATCATGATTATTATATTCATCGGGGAAATACAAAAATAAAATTAAACGATTTTACAGGTGCCATTAACGATTGTAGTTCTGCCATTGCCTTAAATCCAAAGGATGAAACGCTTTATGCTCACCGTTCAAGTGTTTACCGTAAAGTAAATCAATTGGGAAAAGCTTTGCATGATATATCGACGGCAATTAAATTAAAACCAGAATATACACTTTATTATGTGCATAAATCGGCTATTCTAAATTTGATGGATCGCAGAAGTGATGCGATTTATGAGATGAACAAAGCCTTACGAATTGAGCCCGGGAATATTCAGCATCTTACCATTACAGGGCAGTACTATTTCCAAGATAACCAACCTTTAAAAGCTGTTGCTGCTTTCAAGAAAGCAATTGATTTAAATCCAGAATATTTCAAGGCATATAAAGAATTGGCTTCATTTTACGATCAACGAAATAATTTCGACGAAGCACTTCGTAACTATAATAGCGCAATAAAATATTGCGAAAAAGAGGATCTAAATGAGTTGACTATTTTATATAATAATCGGGGAACATTGTTTGGTAAGCATAACCAGTTTGAAAAGGCAATCAACGATTTTAACCAGGCTCTTTCGTATTCTCCCAATTTTACAGATGCATACAGTAACCGCGCTTTTGCCTGGTTCAATAGTGGAAAATACGACGATGCACTTAATGATTGCAACCTCGCTCTCCAAATTGAGCCTAACTTTCAAAAAGCAAAGGTCATTCGGGAAATGATTCTCGAGAAAAGATAAACAAACAAAATAGTGTTTCGAATAATTAAAATAAAAAAGCTTGCAGGAGCAAATCTTGTGCTTTATGCAATTCTCGTTGTATTAACACCTTTTATTATGCTGCAAAATTATTTGCAGGGTTTTGTTAGGTATTTGTCTGGTGTTCAGGTAACTGTTATAGGGATTTCAATTCCTGTAGTGCTTCTTGTTTTTATGGTTTTGCTCTTATTTTTGCTAATTATTTTTAAGAAGTACGTCACGCTTTTTAATCTGGCCGGACTCGCTGTATTGTTATTTTTCCTTTTTGCAGGCCAAAAAATCAGCGACTTTTATATTGATTTCAATTATTACGACCTTCAAAATAACTGGCATTATTTTTCATATCTTTTCTTTTCATTTATCAGTTGGTCTTATTTTAAAGAGAAACAGGTGCCATTACACCGAATTCATCTTTATACCTGGTTATTTGCACTTGGCATTTCCCTGTTCGACGAGTTGTTTCAGAACCAGATGTCGCAGCGTGTTTTCGATTTAAGCGACGTGGCTAAAGATTTATGGGGAACCACCACTGGAATGGTGTTAATTACATTTTGGTTTGAAAAAAACAAAGATTCATCATTTAAAATCAGACAAGAATCTGTTAAAGCTTATTTCCAAAATAAATATGCCATCCTTGTTGTGCTGCTTATTACAACCTTCGTTTTTTTTAATGTGAGTAGCTTGTTAACGTCCAAAGTATATGGTTTTTATGTCATTCTTATTACATGTTTTTTAACTGTGATAATTTTTAGTCTTGTACATTTGTTCAAAGGATTTGGCAAAAAGATCATTACACTGTTTTTTATCGTTCTGATTGTTGGTCAAGCTTTTCTTTGGTTTACAAACCGAAATAACAATTTCATATTTCACAACAATTTCCTCACTGTTTACCGAGGTTGGTTTATGCCATTTTTCGATGTAATGGTTTTCCCGGATAAAACATTTCGGTTCGTCGATAAAAAGGTAGAGTTTAATAATACCGACAAAAAGGTGATTATGAAGTCTGATCCCGATGTAATTCTTATTGGAGCAGGATTATATGGAGAAGGAGGCAATGGTTTTCCTCTAAAAAATGAAACTCATTTTATTCTTAATCCTACTACAAAAAAGGCAGTGCAGGTTCTGATTTTTGATTCAAAAAGTGCTTGTTTGAAATACAACGAACTAAGCGATATGGGAATAAAAACAGTAATGGTTCTTCATAAAAGTATTTAAAAATGAAGCAGGGAAAAAATCAAAACTTTATTCGGTTTAACCAATTCGTTTTTATTGGATTACTTACGCTTTGGAGTGTACTTCTCGTCATTTTTTGCAGTAAATCTTTACGTCCTGATTTGAATGAATTTTCCAAAGAAGACTTTGAAAATGAACTAATGGGACAGGCATATTTTGCGGGGCTGAACCACAATTACCAGGCAGAAATACAGCTTTATCAGCAGGTAATGGAGAAGCTACCCGAACGTGAAGCTGAATTGAATTTTAGTATGGGAAAAGCAAGCTTTGCAGACGGGAAATACCTCGATGCAATAAAATACTATAATAATGCTTTGGCAGCTGGTTATTGTGATTCATCTGAAATTTATTTTCATGTGGGATTAACGGCACAAAAGCTAAAGAAATACGAAATGGCAGAGAAATATTACCTTCTGTCTGTACATCATCAGCAATATGAGAAGGAGGCGTATTTTAATCTTGGTAACATCTGCTTTTTTGAACTGAAAGATGAGGAGAAAGCGCTGGATTACTATGAAAGAGCCATCGAAGATAAGTCTGTCAAATATGCGTATAAAAGAATGTTACTACGTGAATTGAAGGTTTACCCTGCGCGAAAGGATAGTCTCCTGAATCAGTTTTTGTTGACTGAATTAGAATCATTAAATAATCGAAATAAATTTGATTGCTACTATTTAACAGGGTTTGGAAAAGTAAAACCTGAAAAAACACAGTCTCTGATTCATAATTATATCGGGATTATAAAAGCGAAAAAAAACGATAAGATCGCTGCTATTTCGCATTTTCAGAAAGCAATGGAGATAGACCCTGATTTTGCTGATGCAAAGTTCAATTTTAATAAACTTGTTTCTGAATCAAGAAATCAATAAATGTCTGTGATAATGAATTTTAAAAATCTGTTTTATATTACTGTATTATTTTTTGTGGCTCAATCATGTTCTGTGAATGGAGAAAAATCTGAAAGTAGAATTTACAAACATTCTCATAACGATTACGAGCATGAGCATCCGCTTTTTGATGCACTGAATCAAAACTTTAGAAGTATTGAGGCCGATGTATATTCCATTGATGATTCACTTTTTGTAGCTCACGATTTTAATAAAATAAAGCCCGGACGAACACTTCGGCGACTTTATTTGGAGCCGTTGAAAAATCAAATTGAAATAAACGGAGGATCGGTTTACGGGGATGATGAGGAGATCATATTGTTTATTGATATTAAAGACAATGGGTTGGAAACCTACAAGTTATTATGTGAGATACTTCAGGAATATAAAAAGGATTTATCGGTAATTGAAGAAGGGGTAAAGACAATCGGAGCCATTCAGGTAGTTGTTTCCGGAAACCGCCCTTTGGAATATATGAAACAACAAACAACACGTTTGGCGGGCATTGATGGACGCTTAAAAGATTTGGAGTCTGATATGTCTCCACAATTAATGCCTGTATTAAGTGATAATTGGACCAATTATTTCAGTTGGAATGGGATAGGAGAAATGCCTGAATTGGAGAAAGAGTTGCTCCATAGCCTGGTAGAAAAGGCACACCTAAAAGGATATTATATTCGTTTTTGGGCTACTCCAAACCAAACGCCAGAACAGCAGCAGGCAGTTTGGACTGAATTGATAAATGCAAAAGTCGATTTAATTGGTACAGATAATCTGCAGGAGTTGAATCAATTCCTCATGAAATTAGAAAAGAATTAAAAACAATTTGAAGAGTGAGGTATCTAATCTTAAATATATTGTTTGTTCCAATTTTAAGTTTTGCCTGCAGTGGTGAGGGAAAACTAAAATATGTAAATCCGTTTATCGGGACATCGCAAACCTTGCATCCATCGAATTGGGAAGGCCATGGCCGAACGTATCCCGGAGCAGTTGCTCCGTTTGGTTATATTCAGTTAAGTCCGGAAACGAGCGTTGGCGCATGGAAAGGATACGAATATAAAAATCAAAAGATATACTTTTTTAGCACTTTCGGGCATCTTAGCGGATATCCAGATGGATCGGCCGGAAGATGTTTTGTAATGCCCGTTGAAAATACAAAATCGTTTGAGCTACGAAAAACAAATCGCCCTTTTAATCACTCAGATGAATGTGCAGAACCGGGTTACTATAAAGTGAAATTTGCCGACAATGGAACCATGGTTGAAACAACGGCCTCCACACGGGCAGGAATGTTCCGTTTTACTTTTCCAAAAGATGTTACGCCTAAAATATTTATTGGAGACATTGGTGAATTTGAATTCGTTACAAATTCAATTTTAAATGGGTCAAACAGAAACGTTTGCTTAGAATTTAATACAGAATGGACTAGCTTTGAAAAACAAGACGGAGGCCTTCTTTTAAGTTTCAAGAACCCAATAACTAATACCATTTTATTAAAATTAAGTAGTTCCTCTGTAAGTTCAGAAAATGCAAAAGATAATTTGTACTCAGAAATCCCGGATTGGAATTTTGACCGGTTAAAAAACAATACACAGTCTGACTGGGAAAAACATTTGTCGCTTATTGATGTGAAAAAAGGTTCGGTTCAAAATAAAACTAAATTTTATACAGCGCTTTACCATTCCTTGTTATTTCCATGGGTTGTTTCAGACGTGAATAAAGAGTATAAAGGAGGAGACAATAAAATTCATATAGCAAAAGGTACCAATCATTACGGATCTTTTTCTCCATGGGATACTTTTCGTTCGCTGCATCCGCTATTTTGCCTGATCGCTCCTGAAAGGCAAAAGGATATGATTATCTCGATACTTGAAATTTATGAGCAAACCGGGCAACTGCCAACCGATCCAATGACCGGGTACCATGCAATCCCAATTATTGTTGACTCATATTTTAAAAATATAAATGACTTTGATAAATCATTGGCATACAGAGCTATGAAAGAAAGTATTATGGAAGAACCTTTTTATTATGAAGATATGACATCTTACATTCAAAAAGGTTATGTGCCCATGTCTTTTCCCGAATCGGTAACCCGAACTGTTGAGTACGCTTATAATGATTGGGCTTTGTCGCAATATTCAAAGAAGGTAATGAATAATTCAGACGATTATTCAGATTTGTTTGAAAGAGGATTAAATTATCGCAATTTATTCGATCCTGATCAACTTTTTTTAGTTCCTCGAGGCGAAGATGGATTTGTAAACTCGCAGGGTAACTTTGGTTTTAAGGAAGGAGATAAATGGAATTATTCATTATTTGTTCCACATAATATTAGGGATTTAATAAATCTGAAAGGGGGAAATATTGAGTTCACCACATTTCTCCATAATGCAATCAAAAGCAGGAAAATAATGTTCGACAATGAACCAAATTTTCATATTCCCTACCTTTTTAATTACGCAAATTGTCCTTCAAAAACACAGGAATGCATTGCAGACATAAGGACGAAATATTTTAGTGATATTGAAAGTGGATTGCCAGGAAATGATGATCTGGGCTCCATGTCGAGTTGGTTTGTTTTTAATGCTCTTGGATTTTATCCTGTGTGTCCGGGTGTGCCGGAATATAATATTGGAACTCCATTGTTCGAAGAAGTTATAATACATTATAGTAATGGAAATAACTTTTTACTCAAGGCCAGTAATGTTTCAAATCAGAATAAATACATCCAAACGACAACTTTAAATGGTAAAGACTTTAACAATTCATGGTTGAGTCACTCCACATTAATTTCCGGAGGTGAGTTACGATTTGTAATGGACAACATTCCATCCGACTGGGCGAAAGAACAAGTTCAGAATCCTTATTCAATAACTCAAAACGAGGTTGATGTTATTGTTAAAAATATTTCCAGCAAAAAAAACAAAGTCGAACCCAATGAATTATTTTGGGTAAATTTTGAATTACAAAACAGGGGAGCAACGGGAGTTAAAAAAGTGCATTTATATGCCAATGGAATTGAAGTAGCTTCGACTAATGTATATGTTGAAAAGGAGGAATTGGTTGTTGATTCAGTAGGCTGTCGTTTGTATAAGCCAGGCATTGTGGAGTATAATATCAAAGATTCTGATAAAAAGGCTAAGGTTACAGTAAACGAATCAGATATAAGAAAAATTGAATATTCTCAGTTGGCATATTCTCCTTTAATTAAGGATACTGCTATTCAGGAGGTCAGCTTCACGGTAAAAAATGTTGGAGGAAAAATTGATACTCCAGTGGTTAAATTGGTTCTAAACAGCAGGTTGATAAAAGAAGAAAGTATATCATTAGAGCCAGGAGAAAGTGCAAGTTTGACCTATAAATTCACCCAATATGAGCTTGGAATAAATACGGTTGAAGTGGAAAACTTATCGGGTGTATTTAAAGTATATAACAAAAATGTTTTGGCAACATTGGTAGATCTCGGTGTTCAGAACAAAAGCGAAGGGGTGTTTACTGACAAATCAGGATTTTTAAACCATGGCAAGGTTAGAAGTAAAAATCCTTTGCAAGAAAATGATTTTGGGTTTGATTCTACTGCTTATGTTGAAATTGAAAATAATTCCTCATTTAGCGCCCTCAAAAATGCAATTACTTTAATGTGCTGGGTGAAGGTTTCAAAAGCTAATCAGAACCTTAGTTCCATTATCACCCAAGGCGACCACAATGTAATTCAATTAATTAATAATCGTGAAATAGAATTTTTCGCAGGAGGTTGGGGCAGAGGTATTTGTTTGGTTGGTTTACCGCCCGATATAATTGGAACATGGCATCATATTGCCGGTGTTTGCGATGGTTTAACCCTTAAAGTTTATATTGATGGAGAGTTAAAAGGTACTGCAGAAGTATCCAATCAGGTTCCATTAAATACACAGGCAAACTGGAATTTGGGCCGTAATGAAGAGTTCCCGAATAAAAGAATTTTCGATGGAAAAATAGAGAGTACGAAAATTTTTGCCACACCCTTATCCCAAAACGAAATAATGAAAATAATTAGTGATGAAAAGAATAAATTTTAAAAAAATGAAAAATGTTTTAAGTCTGCTCGTTGGTGTTTTGACACTTATTTCAGTGCAAGCACAAAATAGCGATGAAGGGAATGACGGCCGGTTGGAACATCTTTTCAGAAGTGAAAATACATATCAGGTAAAAAATATCAGACCGACCAAAGGGGAAAAGGTGGACAATGTAATTTTAATGATAGGTGATGGAATGGGGATTTCTCACTACTCATCGGCATGGATAGCTAACAAGGGGCATATGAACATTGAAAATTGTATGTATGCAGGATTAGTGAAAACTTATGCTGCCAATAAACTCATCACAGACTCAGGTGCGGCAGGTACAGCAATGGCTACCGGACAGAAAGCGAACTATCATTCGATTGCGGTTGATGTTGATAATAATCCACTTAATTCCATGACTGATTTAGCGAATGATAAAGGGCTGAGTACCGGTATAATTGTAACTTGTGGGCTCACCGATGCAACTCCGGCCACTTTTTGTGCCAATAATCCAGATCGCGACAAAGAAGAGGAATTGGCCACAGATTATTTGAATTGTGGAGTAGATTTTATTTTAGGAGGAGGTCGTGACAAATTTCACAATAGGAGTGATAATCGTAATCTTTTGGACGAAATGAAGGCCAAAGGATATAAGGTCTGTAGTTCACTTGAAGAAACTCTGAATACGAAAGATGAGCGGGTATTTGCTGTTTTGGAAGAAGGTCAGCTGCCTTTAGCAAACGATCGTGGCGATCTGTTTCAAAAAGCCTGTGAAAAGGCTTTGGATGTTTTGAGCAAAAATAAAAACGGATTTTTTGCGATGATTGAAGGATCCAGAATTGACGATTGTGGTCACTGGAATGATTTGCCAGGTTTAGTGGCAGAAATTGGAGATTTTGACCGAACAGTAGGACAAGTTTTGGAATGGGCTCAAAAGAATGGGAAAACGCTTGTTGTCATCCTTTCTGATCACGAAACAGGAGCTTTTACTATTATCGGCGGTGATATCTCAAATGGAGAAGTAACAGGAAATTTTGCAAATAAAGAGCACTCAGGAATATTAGTGCCTGTTTATGCGTATGGACCTCAATCAAATCAGTTTACCGGAATAATGGAGAATACCGATATTTTCAAAAAGATTAAATCAATTCTTAACCTATAACAATGATTCATCGAAGACAATTTATTAAAACAACTGCTGGTATGACAGCAGGCATAGGATTGGGCGGATCTTCCTTGTTTACAAACGTGAGCAGTCTGAGTAAAAATAATCGTCCGGAATTTTCAAAACGTGGTTTTCATAGTGAAGCTGTGGAAGACACAATCAATAAAATGAAAACAATAATTCGTGATCCTGAATTGCGTTTATTGTTCGAAAATTGTTTCCCAAATACGTTGGATACAACAGTGAAATATTCAATCAAAGGTGGTCAACCTGACACTTTTGTAATTACTGGTGATATTGATGCGATGTGGTTGAGAGATTCTTCGGCGCAGGTTTGGCCTTATCTTCCATTAATAAAGGATGATCCAAAACTTGATAAGTTGATAGAAGGAGTGATAAGGAGACAAACCAAATGTATTCTAATCGATCCGTATGCAAATACGTTTAATTATGAAGCAACAGGATCGGAGTGGGAGAGCGATATAACCAAAATGAAGCCGGAACTCCATGAAAGAAAATGGGAGATCGACTCGTTGTGTTATCCTATACGATTGGCTTATAATTACTGGAAACAGAGCGGAAATAGTTCAGTGTTTGATTCGAATTGGCAGAATGCGATGAAATTAGTTCTTCAGACCTTCCGCGAGCAACAACGTTTTTCAGGTAAAGGGCCATATTCCTTTATGCGTGTCACTGAAATTGCCAGTGATACCTGTCCGGGTAAGGGATGGGGGAATCCGGCAAAACCAAACGGATTAATTTGTTCTGCTTTTCGTCCTTCGGACGATGCTACTACATATTTGTATTTAATTCCATCGAATTACTTTGCTGTTGTTTCGTTGCGTCAATTATCAGAAATTTTCACGGAAGTACTTTCACAAAAGCAATTTGCGAAAGAATGTGACCAACTGGCTGATCAGGTAGAAAAAGCATTGAATTCTTTTGCCATTCATTCTCACCTGGATTATGGCGAAATTCTCTCTTACGAAGTTGATGGATTTGGTAATTCGTTGTTTATGGATGATGCCAACATCCCGAGTTTGCTTTCGCTGCCATATTTAAACGCTCTGTCTTTCAACAGTTCTTTGTATCAGCAAACACGTAATTTTATACTGAGTGAGGATAATCCCTGGTTTTGGAAAGGGAAAGCTGCTGAAGGGATTGGAGGGCCTCATGTTGGTGAATTTTATATTTGGCCAATGGCTATAATTATGCGAGCCATGACAAGTACCGATTCAAAAGAAATTGAAAAATGTTTGTCGATGTTAAAACACACGCATGCCGCAACCGGTTTTATGCACGAAACATTTCACAAAGACAATCCGGTGGATTATACGAGAAGTTGGTTTGCCTGGGCCAATACGCTCTTTGGCGAGTTAATTCTTAAGGTGCAGAATGAACATCCTGAACTTTTGTCTAAGGTCTACTAATAAAGAACTATGATACCGATTAAAATGAATAGAACAGTTAAACTGATTTATGTTTTGTGCATAATAGTTTTGATGGTTTGGAATTCATCTATCCAGGCTCAAGGTAAACTCCAATTAAAATTCCACCCGGATAAAACGTTTAAGATTGCCCAATTTACAGATATTCATTGGGATAATAATTCTAAAAACTGTGATAGAACCATTGCAGTTATCAACCACGTATTGAATAATGAAAAACCTGATCTGGCAATTCTGACAGGAGATATTGTTTCAGCTATACCTGCACGTGAAGGTTGGAAAGCAGTAGCCACCCCATTTATAAAAGCGGGTGTTCCATGGACTGTTACACTTGGCAACCACGATGCAGAACCAGGTATATCGCGTAATGAGATATTTGAATTACTACAAACATTTCCTTTATTTTTAGGTAGTAAAGGCGCCAATCTATCGGGATGTGGAAATTACGTATTACCCATTCAGTCTTCGAAGGGCAATAAAACTGCTGCCAATCTCTATTGTTTCGATTCAAACTCGTATTCAACGAATAAGAAGATTAGTAATTATGATTGGATTCATTTTGATCAAATTAGTTGGTATCGAAATGAAAGTCAAAAGGCTACTGCTTCAAACCAAAACATTCCTCTTCCTTCTCTTGCGTTTTTTCATATCCCCATATGGGAGTATAACTTAATAGTTGGGAAAGAAACAACAATGGGTGAAAATCATGAAGGTGTTGCTTCTGCTGATATTAATTCCGGAATTTTTGCTTCAATGCTTGAAAAGAAAGATGTTATGGGGATTTTTGTTGGTCACGATCATGATAATAATTATATCGGAATCCATAAAGATATTGCGCTGGCTTTCGGACAGGTTACCGGTGTAGATGCTTATGGTGATCTTGATAGGGGAAGCCGTATTATTGAGTTAAAAGAGGGCGAGTATAGTTTTGATACCTGGATTAGTACGAAAAAAGGTCAAGCGTTTAAATATAACTATCCATCGGGTTTATTGTATGATGATAACTCTGTTGAATACAGTCCGTCGATCAACGTGAGCGGATTATTACAGGGGATGGAGTATAAGTATTACGAAGGTGAATTTAATTCAGTGAAAGATCTTGCAGGATCAAAGGTGCTTAAAACAGGAATAGTGTCGAATTTTACTCTTGAACCGGCAAAAGTTGATGATTATTTTGGGTTTGAATACAATGCTTTTTTGAAAATTGATGAAAGAGGTGTATATCGTTTTTACAGTTATTCTGACGACGGGTCACAACTGTTTATTGATGGAAAGTTAGTGGTTGATAACGATGGCTCACATAATGCACAGCGAAAAGATGGAAGTGTTGCTCTCAACAAAGGATTCCATAAAATAAGAGTAGTATATTTTGAAAGCTACATGGGGAATGAACTGGAAGTAGGTATCTCGGGGTTGACTATTCGTGAGACTAAAATTCCGGATAACATGCTCTATATAAAGAAATAAAAATGGAAAATATTTTAAACGAAGTTATAGGTGTTGATTTGGGCGGAACTGGAATTAAAGGTGGCCGAATTGTAAATGAACAAATTGTTTCGGTAGAAAAATGCCAGACACCCAAGACTACAAAGGCAGAAGTGGTAACCGATCGAATTATCGGGTTGATTAAACAATTAATTCAGCCATCAACAAAGGCAATTGGTATTGGAATTCCAAGTGTAGTGGATACACAAAAAGGCATTGTTTACGACGCTATGAACATTCCTGCATGGAAAGAGGTGCATCTAAAAGCTATTTTGGAGGCTGAGTTTAATATTCCGGTTTATGTAAATAATGATGCCAATTGTTTTGCCATTGGTGAAAAATTTTATGGCGAAGGGAAAAATTATCAAAATTTTGTGGGATTAACTTTAGGAACCGGATTGGGGGCCGGAATTATCCAACAAGGACGTTTGCTGCAAGATGCAAATTGTGGCTCGGGAGAGTTTTGTGTTGTACCATATTTAGATGCCGATTTCGAAAGTTATTGCAGTGGAATGTTTTTCCAAAGCCAGGGATTAGATGGGCAGGAATTGTACGAAAAGGCCATTGCCAAAGACGCTAAATCACTGAAAGTTTTTGAGGATTTTGGGTTTCATATTGCGCAGCTAATTAAATTGGTTGTGGCAACCATCGATCCTCAGATGATTGTTTTTGGCGGTTCTGTTGCAAAGGCATTTCACCTTTTTGAGAGGCCAATGTACGCCGAAATCTTGAATTTTGCTTATCCGAATTCCGTGAAAAATTTAGAAATCAGGACTTCGCAAATCGCAAATCAGGCTATTTATGGAGCAGCTGCTTTATGTTATTAATTGTTTAAAATAAGATTTAGAAATTGTAATAAATAAAACCTTTGCAGATGAAAACCAATCGTAGAAATTTTTTAAAAGCCGGCGCAGTTGCCGGAACTTCACTCATATGTTCTCCTGTTCTGGGAGCATCAGAAGAAAAGAAGCAGATATATAAGTTACCTTATAAAAATACATACATAAAAAATTCTTTTGTTGCGGAGAATGATTTTCGGCGTGATACACCCAATTTTATCAATGCTCCCAGTTTTGAAAAAGCAAAAGAAATTTTACCAGCTCCTTTCTGGAAAGGAAATCAGGATGCCATTGATATGTATTGGAAAGCCTGGGAAATAGGAATCAAGAATATCCGTAAACCTTCAGAAGAATCGGGTTTTGTGTCAACATATATCGATACTGCCTATAATGGCAATATTTTTATGTGGGACTCTGCATTTATTACCATGTTTGCACGTTACGGCTCGCGTTTGTTTCCGTTTCAGAAAACGCTCGATAATTTCTATGCAAAGCAACATCTCGATGGTTTTATTTGCCGCGAAATAAAAGGAGATACCGGTGAAGATTGCTTCCATCGCTACGATCCGGTAAGTACCGGACCGAATATTATTCCTTTAAGTGAATTGGAATACTATAAACAGTTCGGGGATGGGGAACGGGTGAATAAAATTTTTCCGGCTTTGGCAGCTTTTAGTCGTTGGTTGCGCTTAAACCGTACCTGGCGTGACGGTTCGTACTGGACAAGTGGCTGGGGAACCGGAATGGATAATCAACCTAGAGTGCCTAAAAAATATAACATGATTTATAGCCATGGTCATATGGTTTGGCTTGATGCCTGTTTGCAGCAATTAATGGTGGACCGCATTTTATTGCAGTTTGGTTTCGTTCTTGAACGTTGGCAGGAAATTGAAGATATTGAAGATGAAATTGGTTTCCTTACCGAATATATAAAAGAACAACTTTGGGATGATCAATCTGGTTTTTTATACGATTTATATGCTGATGGTAGCCTTAGTACCCTAAAAAGTATTGGTGCATACTGGGCCTTGCATGCCGATGTATTGGATAAGCCACAACTTGATAAGCTGGTTGAACATTTGAAAGATTCTGCCACATTCAACCGCAAATTTCCGGTGCCATCATTGTCTGCCGACCACGAGAAATACCAGGCAGATGGCCGATACTGGCAAGGTGGTGTTTGGGCTCCTGCTAACTTTATGGTTATTAAGGGGCTCCAAAAAAATGATTACAATGATTTGGCCTTTGACATTGCAAAACGTCACTTCAGTCAAATTCTTGAGGTTTTTAAAGATACAGGAACATTCTGGGAATATTACGCCCCTGAAAGTCCTGCTCCCGGGTTGTTAGCCCGTCCTGATTTTGTTGGTTGGACAGGTCTCCCCCCAATCTCTGTATTAATAGAAGTATTGTTTGGAATTAACTGTGATTTTGGTAAGAAAACAATCGATTGGAATATAAATCTGCTTGAAGAACATGGCATTGAACGTTACCCAATTGGTGACAACGGACTGTTGAGTTTTAAATGTTTTGCTCGCCAAAGTGCAGATGAGAAACCAAAACTGGAAATCACATCAAATATCGCACTAAAGCTTAAGTTAAATTGGCAAGGTGGAAATGAAGAACTCAATATTATAAAAGGAATCAATAGATTTTAGGCAAAATATTCACCGATAATCTGCACGATTTACAAGGGAAGTTTATGAAAAGAAGAAGGTTTATAAAAAATATTGCATTTGTTTCCACTGCATTTGCTGTAAACGGATGTGCTTATGATCCAAGCAGGGTATTAGACGTTACTTTTTTTGTTGCAGCCGATACACATTTTGATCCTCCTCCTGATTCGGATACTTATTACCATATAAGGGCAATGAACAGAATTCCGAACGAGGTAATTTGGCCACAAAATATTGACGGCAAATTAACAGAATTTGGTAGTGTTGGGAAAAAGGTAGATACTCCTAAAGGTATTGTTTTGGCTGGTGATATTCTGGATAAGGCAGATGCGGGTGCATTGGAATTATTTCGTCAGCGTTATGAACAAGGGCCCGGCGATAAACAAATCAATTATCCAGTTTATATTGGTTTGGGAAATCATGATATCAATCCTGTGATAGATGAGAGCGAGAAACAGAAAGGGCGTCGACGAATGTGGAACTATCTGGAAGAACGCCATAATGGGGAAAGTGCACCTGTGCCGGTTACCAATTTCGATGCTGCCAGCCGAAATTATTCGTGGGATTGGGATGGTTTACATCTGGTCCAAACTCATTTGTTTGCAGGAGCAACGAGTGAGGATCAACCGAATAGCTTAAAATGGCTGAAAGATGATTTGACTAATTATGCTTCAGACGGTAGCCCTGTTGTTATTATTCAACATTATGGTTTCGATAGTTGGGCGTTAAATTGGTGGACAGCCAAAGAACGCTCAGAATTGTTCGCAATACTAAAAAAATACAATGTGGTCGCAGTTATTGCTGGGCACAGTCATTATGCTGATAATTTGGAATGGGAAGGAATACCTGTTTTTCAAGTGAATAATGCCTGGCCTGAAATAGGTAATGGGAACAATGATGGCAATGGATCCTTTGCGATGTTTCGGATTACTAATGATTTTATTGATATGGCAACTTGTAGGTGGAAAAATGGAAATGGAGAGGTTGATATTGTTGAACCATTTTATTCTAAAAAATATAATAAATGATAAAAAGTGCAAAAAGGAATACATATGTACTTATGAGAGACAACTTTGGAGCTACTATATTCAAAGCATAATTAATTTAAGAGATAGTACTTTTGTTAAGACAAACATAGGAATTACCAATGCTACTTTTGATTAAGTCACGCTTCAAATAGATGAAAAAATGGATGGGTAGAACACCCTCAGGAAAGTCCTGGCTAAGATCTTAATGACATCTCATAGTCTATTTAGTACTAGATCAATGTATTAAATTTTGTCTGAGATTAAAAAATATTTGTGTTGTTCATTTCAAAAGTATTTTTTATTTAAACGATGGTAAGTAATTCAGGTTTTGGAAGAGCATATCTCCATTCTTCTGGTTTAATTATTATTATTAAATATTGAATTTGTTTGTAATTTTCTATTTTGTTTATGGGTTTATCTCAATAGGATATCCGTAGTTTTGAAATTGAAATAAGTTTTTAGATTATGAATTTTCTTATGATTAAGTAGCAGGAGGTATCGCAATTCTACAGCAAAGTGATTCCAATTCCAGTTACAATCATAAAACATCAGTTTAAAAGCAGAAATTGCTTATTATATGCCACTATGACCTCTAGCATAGAAAAATTAGAGGTCACCAGATGGTTCCTTTTTGGGGTGGTTTCTTATGGTTTATTTTGACTTTGTAAAAATAAAAAAGCCTGCAAATAATATGATATACAGGCTTTTGGTGTTTTTTAGATTTTGAATCTGTCGGGATGACAGGATTTGAACCTGCGACCCCTTCGTCCCGAACGAAGTACGCTACCGGACTGCGCTACATCCCGAAAACCGAAGCACTAATTTAATCAAAAATTAAAAATTCAGGAATATATTTTTTGAAATTTATAAATAATCAGTTTTCCCTGAGAATTGTTTATATTGACCATAAATTCATAACAAGAAGAAAATGAAAGCATTAAAAAATATAGAATTAAAAGTAATAGGAAAAATATCAACACCCCATAAATCCATTGAAAATATTCCCGTTCAGGCAGTTGGTGGGAAGGAATATACAGGTGTGTTTGAACTGGTTCCTGAACTAGCCGAAGGTTTACGTAGCCTGGAAGGTTTTTCGCACATGATCCTTTTATTTCATTTGCACAAAATAAAAGGATACAGTTTAATGGTAAAACCTTTTATGGACGATAAGTTACATGGTGTTTTTGCAACCCGTTCACCCAAACGTCCTTCTCCAATTGGCTTGTCGACAGTAAAAATATTAAAAGTAGAAGGCAATAAAGTTAATTTCGAAGGTGCCGATATGCTTGACGGATCGCCTTTGATAGATATAAAACCATTTTTCAGCAGCGTTGATAATGTGCCAGATGCTATAAGCGGCTGGTTAGAAACGAAAGATAAAAATGCAGCTAAAAATACACGCTCCGACAATCGTTTTGCTTAAAACTTGTTGCTGATCTATTTTTTCTTGAAAATACTTTTAATCTTTTTCCAGATCTGGCCTTTTTCTTCGGGTTGTTCTTGTCTGGGTTTTTGTCCTTTTTTAAGTTCTTCTTCCTTGTTCTTTTTGCCAAAGATACTGGCTAGATTAAATTCACGTTTTTCAATGTCGAGTACCTCTTTGTAGCCGGGTTCGCTTAACATTGCCAACATTTCTTCGCCGGGTTGGGCAAACTTGCTATTTTTCATATAGGCAAAACTACGGTCGTTATATGTCTTATGAAAGAACTTGGCAACAATTGGAAGTGCCATATAAGCTCCCTGTCCGTAGGTTGTTGACCGGAAATGCACACGTGGATCGTTTGCACCAACCCAGCAACCCGTAACCAGATTTGGAGTGATACCAATAAACCATCCGTCGGAGTTATTTTGAGTCGTTCCCGTTTTCCCTGCAAAATCGCCCGGAATATTATAAATAGTACGTATACCTCGTCCTGTTCCTTCATCAATAACGGCTTGCATCATATTAATTACGGCACGACAGTTTTCCGGAGAAACAACCGGATTGTTCTCCAAATCGTAATGAAATGTTTCGAGAATTATTTCGTTTTTATCTGCTATTTGAACCAGATAATTGCTTTTTACAGGTATCCCATCATTTACTATTCCTGCAAAAGCTTCTACAATTTCTTTTAATGAAATGGAAGCGACTCCAAGGGCCAGCGAAGGATAATCGGGCAAATCTGCTGTTATCCCAAGTTTTTCTGCAATATCAATGGTCTCATTAATTCCTGCTTCCAACAAAACCTCAACAGAAACGGTATTTAATGACTTTGCCAACGCTTCTTTCATCGTGTAATATCCTCCATACGAATCATGTGAATTTCGTGGAGTCCAATCGTTGTATTCTTCGTACACTTTTAACTGGTTAACAAAGTAACTGTCGGCTTCAATATTTTCTTCCAGAGCTGCAAGGTAAACAAAGGGTTTAAAGGTAGATCCTGTTTGGCGCGGTGCAGTTACATGGTCGTACTGAAAAAAGCGGTAATCGATTCCGCCAACCCAGGCTTTTAAAGTCGATTGATGCGGATCAATGGCAATAAAGCCAGCATTCAATATTTTTAAATAGTGCTTTAGCGAATCCAGGCGGGTAACGTTTACGTCTTTTAAACCATCCCACGAAAACAGTGTCGTCTGCTTTTTTTCGCTGTATTTTTTTAATTCTTCACCATAACTCGCACCACTGGTATTTCTATTCTGAATAGCACTTTTCAGGATAGCTGGATTTTCTTTAAATATATCCCTCGATTTCCAGTGATTATCGAAAACCTTTTGCAAGTTCTTCATGTACTCTTTTACCGACTGTTGCGCGTAATACTGAAGATTATAATCGATGGTGGTAGTAATCTTTAGTCCGTCGGTATATAGATTGTAAGGTTCATCATTTTCATTCGTATTGTGTTTGCACCATTCGAGCAGTTCCGGTTTTAATTTTTCAAGAAAATAGGGTGCTGGTCCCTGATTGTACGAAATCAGACGGTATCTTAACCCAAGCGGTTTTTCTTTATAAAAAGCAGCCTTTTCTTCCGTCAGGTATTCCGATTTTACCATTTGGTCGATAACCACATTTCTACGCCCCAAAGAACGTTCCGGATGAGTTCGTGGATTGTAATAATTGTTGGCTTTTAACATACCTACAAGTACTGCGGCTTCATGAACATCAAGCTTTGACGGATGTTTGGAGAAAAAACGCTCGGAAACCACTTCAATTCCAAAAATATTTTCAGCAAACGAAACAGTATTTAAATACAGGGCCAGAATTTCATCTTTGCTGTAAATTCGTTCCAGACGATAAGCAATTATCGATTCGCGAAGTTTATTGACCGGCATCGAAAATGGCCCAAAATTACTCCGTGGAAACAGATTTTTAGCAATTTGCTGACTTATGGTACTTCCACCTCCCGAGCTGCTGTTTCGCATTAGTATTGACTTTACAAAAACACGTGCCAAAGCAACTTCATCAATACCACGGTGTTCATAAAACCGGGCATCTTCAGTGGCAATCAGCGCATGAATAACATTAGGCGAAATTTCATCGAATGTGGCATAACTACGGTTTTCAACATAGTAACGCCCAAGTATTTTCCCATCCGCTGAATACACTTCTGAAGCCAGCGGATTATTAATTTGATGCAACTGCGTTTTTGAAGGAACCGGGCCTAGAACGCCCAGAAAGACCAATATAAAAAACAAACATCCCAACAGGAACATTACGACTGCAGCTTGTCCGATAAAACGCAGAATTGGACGTTTTTGCTGTTTCTTTTTTGATATGCCCTTTTTCTTTGAAACAGGTTTACGGGTCTTGGAAGTTGTATTTGATCTTTTCTTTGCCACGCGACAAAAATATCATTTAAATGAGTTCTACACAGTATTAACTTAAATGAATCTGAAATATTTTATCACACAATTAATTCTTTTAAAAAATACCAGGTCATCATTCCCGATGCAATGAGTTTTAAAAGGGTGCCTGCCAAAAATCCAATAAACGATCCAAAGCCCGATTTTAAAGCTGTTCCATGATCTTTTCCTGCAGTTAATTCTCCAATAACAGCTCCTGCAAAAGGCCCTATAATAATTCCAAACGGAGGAAATAGAAAAAGCCCGATCAACAAGCCGATTATGCTGCCCCAAACACCACGTTTGCTGCCTCCAAATTTTTTGGTCCCCCAAACCGGAACGATATAATCGAAGGCATAAACAGCTGCAGTAATTACAGCCCAGATAATAAGAAATTTTGAAGAAAACTGGTAGCGTTCGGTAAAATGAAGCAAGATTAATCCGATGTAACTTAATGGAGGCCCGGGAATAATAGGAAGAACACAACCCAAAATTCCACTGATAAGAAATAATACTCCAATACCAATTAATACATAATCCATTTTGTACGATTTAATTACCTTGTTAAAAATAATGTAATGGGATTTGCCTGATTTAATTTTTCGGCGAACTACCGTTTATTTTCGATTTCTGCGCAGCCAGGGGATGCTGGTGGCATAAATCAAAATTACTGATAAAAGTAGTATCAAACCACTTAAAAGAAGCAACTTGTTCCGTTCTAACAAATAAATCGAGTGTTCGTGGATGGGCTGCCAATAGGTTACAGTGAGCAGTACCAGTGTGTTGTTTATGGAGTGCCCCAGAATAGCCACAAAAATATTGTTGGTTCGTAACATGAGCCACCCCAGCAAAATACCCAGAACAAATGTTGCCGGAAACTGCCAGGGATTTAAATGGAACAAGGCAAACAATAGCGCCGATATAATAACAGCCACAAATGCATTGTAATTTTTTCGGAATCCGTTAAAAATAAGTCCTCTAAAAATAAGCTCCTCAACAATAGGGGCAATTACAGCTACTTTCAAAAATGCACCCATAAAACCATAGTCGCCTTCAAAAATCTTGTTAAACAATTCCCAAAACCACAGGGGAGCGGGGATCATTTTTGCAACCCACTCGTTAACTACATCCAGATAATTATGTGTGCCCCATAAAAAAGTGACAACTGGAATTAATACAAGTGGATTAAATCGTTTCACTGGGAAAATTTCCAAAACAGGTGCCTTTGCCTTTCGAATTCCATACCACAAAATAAAAACGACAGAACCAACGCCCAATGCAATTTTTTTGATAGGATTGTATAGGTATTCAGTTCCCTTGTAATAATCTATTAAAGCCAGCGGAAAATCAACAACGGTTTGAATAAATATGTACAAAATTACAAGATGAATTCCTTGTAAAATGGTTGGATAATATTTTTGTCGGTAATTTTCCATTCTGTAATTAAAGATAGCTATTTAAGCGAAACAACAAACTCCGGAATCTGAAGAATTACCGATTTGCTTTTGCCGGTATCAGTCGTTTCCCTGTTTTGAAGGTAAAGTAGCGTTGGGCCATATAACTGTACATCACAACAATTATTGTGGTAACAATTTTCGAGAACGTTGCATACCAGCCACAATACTCTACAAAAATTTTAAGAAATACATAATTCAGCAGAATAGAACCGGCAACTGTAAGTAAATACCGAAAAAGCTGAATTTTTCCTTTTAATTCGGACGAAGTAAACGTAACATATTTTGCCAGCAAAAATCCGGTACAAAACGTTATCGGAAAAACCATTAAAAAAGCACCGATATGTGCACTAATTGCCATAAAACCAAGGTGGATGATTTGCATATCCAAAACGTAGCGGTAAAAAACGAAATAGAGCAGAATATCGAAAAATGTATTTGCACCACCACTGGCTGCATAACGAAAAATCTCTTTGGGAATAAATCGTAAAAACGGGAAATAGAACCAATCTATAATTTCGATAATTATTGCACCAATTTTCTCAAAAAGATTCCTCATTTAATTAAAGCTAAGTAGAATTTTATAACTGCAAAGAAAACAAAAAAAATATTAATTTGAGGGGGGAATTATCTTTCGTGAGCATTCTGCGGGATTCCTATCTGCAACAAATTGAGGATTATAGCTCAGGAGGTTTTCGCAACTGTTTTTTATTCGAGAGCAACTTCTTTCCTTCTATCCGTTTTAATTTCGATGATTTTGTAGGTGATGTTTTTATGCGTTTTTTTTTCTGAGTCAATGCATTTTCAACTAAATCGAAGAATTTTCGAATTACTTCTTCCTTGTTACGCCACTGGCTTCGGTAAACACTCGATACCAAAATTAACTCGTTGTCCGAATTAATCCGGTTATTAAGTTTATGTTGCAGTATTTGTATCTCAGTTTCCGAAAAAGCTACTGTTTCAGTTAACGAAAAAGGTAACTCAACCTGAGTATTTACTTTGTTTACATTTTGCCCGCCAGGGCCGCTGCTCCTTGTGGCTGTATATTTTAATTCGTTTTGAATCTTTTGTTTACGCGCATCCGAAAGTTTCATTCTTAGCCGTTTTTGATTAATTTTTCCCGTTTTGCAATCTCAGTAATCTCAATGATTTTCCTAAACAGTTTAAATGTGTTTTTTAATTTCAAACTCTGATAAAAATTTGATGGAACCTTTTATCTAATCACTTCGGGGTTAGTTCCCCGCTGCTTGCAGCGTTAATTTAGTAAATTTGTGTATGCGTGAAAGTTCATACATTCATAAATCACATAATGTATCAGTGTTGTTATACCATTTTGTTTGTC
>JAPOHD010000062.1 GCA_026671195.1 Draconibacterium aestuarii
AATTTACTATTTTCATAACGGTATTGTTTAGCAACACCAATTTAGGTGAACGTACCAAAGCTGTAAAGCATTCATTTGAATAGTTTTACAGCTTTTTTAAACCAACTCCCGCGGATTTAAGGATAGAGAAGGGGATGCAGTTTGTATCCCTTTTTTTATTCAGTAAGGTTAAGAATCAGTTTATTCTCGAAAATTAGAGTGTAAAAGTTTCACGAACAGATTTTTATACTATCTTTGCGCCACATTTTTCAAAATTAAATTAAGAAAATATGCCAGTAAAAATGAGACTAGCGCGGCATGGCCGCAAACGCTACGCATACTACCACATTGTAGTAGCAGATAGCAGGGCGCCACGAGATGGCAGGTACATTGAAAGAATTGGTTCATACAATCCTAACAATAATCCTGCTACTATCGATCTCGATTTTGATAAAGCTTACGACTGGCTTTTGAAAGGCGCACAACCTACTGACACCGTTAGAGCGATTTTATCGTACAAAGGTGTATTGTACAAAAAACACCTTGCAGGTGGAGTTAAAAAAGGAGCATTCGACGAGGCTGAAGCTGAAAAACGCTTAGACAATTGGATGGCGGAGAAAGAAGCTAAAATTCAGGCAAAAATCGACAGATTAGCCGGAGATGCAGCTGCTGAAACGCAAAAACAATTGGATGCTGAGACGAAAATTAATGAAGAAAGACTTGCTGCATTCGCTGCAAAAAATGCAGAATTAGCTGCCGAAGCTGAAGCTGCTGCTGCTGCGAAAAGAGCAGAGGAAGCTGCTGCCGCTGCTGAAGCGGCCGCAGAAGAGGCTGTTGAAGAAGTAAGTGCCGAAGCAGAAGCGCCAGCAACAGAAGAACCTGCTGCTGAAGAACCTGCTGCTGAGAAAGAAGCTCCAAAAGGAGAAGGTGCGGAATCTTAAGAAAGACAACACATCTGATTATAGAAAACCATCTGTCTGCTGACGGATGGTTTTTTTATGCATTCAACTTTGTTGAAATAGTTATCTTTACACAATATGGAAACAATACCAAAAGCAGACTGCGAAAAAATAGGATTTTTCAGAAAAACACACGGTGTACATGGCGATGTGGTACTTGAATATGAAACTCATTTTGAGTATTCGATTGAAGAAACCGATCACTTTTTTGTGGAGTTGGAAGGCTTACTTGTACCCTTCTTTATTGCAGCAGATGGTTTCAGGTTTACTACGGCAAAATCGGCTATTGTATCGCTTGATTGGGTGGATACCGAAAAATATGCCAAGCGACTGATCGGCAGTTCTGTGTATCTGTATAAAAGCGCGATAATTGACGAGCCCGATGAAAGTGAATCGATGCTGGAAGGTTTTCTCTTAATTGATGAACAGCTGGGCGAAATCGGTATGATCAACCAGGTGGATGACTATTCGGGCAATATTGTTTTAACCGTAAACTACCGCGGTAACGAAATTCTGGTTCCATACAACGACGAAATTGCCGTTGCAATGGATGAAACCTTAAAAACAATTACACTCAAGCTTCCCGAAGGTATTCTTGAAGATTAATTTTCGTCTCCATTCTGTCTTCCCCAGGCTACGTTATTTATGCTAAATATCGTTAAAAATAGAACTTCCGTGCAACTTTCGGGTATTTTCACCGTCATTAGTAGAAATTAGATAAAAATCGCAAAAATTTATAAATCATGAAGACAAAAATTCTATTCTTAAGCCTGTTGCTTGCGGGTGTTTTTACAGTAAACAGTGTTAACGCAAAAGAAGAAAAACGCGAGGTGGCCCCATTTTCAGAAATTGCGTTGAACTTATGTGCCAAGGTTTATCTGGAACAAGGCGATGAGCAAAGTATCCGTATAGAGGGCAAAGAATCAACATTAAAAGAGATTATTACAGAGGTGAAAGGAAGAAAACTTATTATCCGTTATCCGAATAAGCTTATGTTTAAGAAAGATTTTATAGCCGGGAAAGTTGTAATTTACATTACTATTCCTGAAGTTGGCGCATTGAGTGTTTCCGGATCAGGAGATATAATTGCTGAAGATCTGGAAGCGCGCATTCTTGATCTTTCATTAAGCGGAAGTGGAAATATTAAAATCGATGACCTGGATTCGAAGAAAGTAAGTGGTTCTATCTCGGGTTCGGGAAATATGGATATCGGACAAGGAGGGGTAGCCGAAGAACTTTCGGTATCTATCTCAGGTTCAGGAAATTTTAATGCAAAAGATTTTGAAGCAGATCAGGTTACGGTTCGTACTTCGGGTTCAGGAAGTTGTTCGGTTACTTCCAATGGATCTATAAAAGCGCGTATTGCAGGCTCAGGAAACATTTATTACGGAGGTAATCCAAGTATTGATTCTTCTGTTGCCGGCTCGGGCAAAGTAAAGAAAATGTAGAGAGAATAAAATCATAGTTTCAGAAGCCACTTTGTTAATTCAGGGTGGCTTTTTATTTTCTGATTATATCAATTTGTCCGCCCGGCCCTAATTTAATAATACTCGATGGCTGCGCAGGTGTGGTGTCATCCTGGCGGTATTCAACAATGTAATCCACCTGGCTTTTTATTTCTTCTGAGATTTCATCGAAAAAGGCCGGCGATTTTTCACCACTAATATTTGCTGAGGTAGAGACCAGGGGCTTGCGAAAACGTTGTAACAGCTGGCTTGTAAATTTTTCTTTTGTAAAACGAATTCCAATGCTTCCATCTTCTGCAATCAAATTCGATGCAAGATTTTTGGCTCCCGGGTAAATAACTGTTAATGGAGTAGTCGATATCTCAACCAAATCCCAGGCTACTTCCGGAACTTCTTCAATATAGCGGTCGAGAAGGGCCGGATTTTCCATTAAAACCAGCATGCTTTTCGAGTCTTCTCGTTTTTTTATCTCGTAAATACGTTTTACTGCGTTTGAGTTGGTCGCATCGCAGCCAATTCCCCAAATTGTATCGGTGGGATAAAGAATTATTCCTCCTGACTTTAAAATATCTACTGCCTTTTTTAAATCGTCGTGCATCTTACCTTTTTTATGGTGTGTTTTATACCCCCTTTCTTCACTCCGTTCCGATTGTCCCCCAATGGGGGACAGGCGCTTTAAAGAAGCGGCAGGAGGTCTTGAGATTTCTATTTACTCAGTTCAGAGTACAAAGAAATCAATTTTTCAACATATTTTTCAGGTCTGAATTCTTCAGCCCGCACTTCTCCCTTTTTTATTAGTTCATCCCGGAAAGCGTGGCCGGTTAAAATCTTCTGAATGTTTTCTCCCAGAAGTTCAATGTTGTCGGGCGAACAAAGTACGGCAGCGGCGCCGGCAGTTTCAGGTAAACACGAAACGTTTGATGTAATAACAGGGCATTTGCATGCCATCGATTCAATTACGGGCAACCCAAATCCTTCAAAAACCGAAATATAAATCGACAAACTTGCCAGCTGGTATATGGCCGCCAAATCTTTTTCAGGAATGTTTTTCAGAAAGATAACCTGTTCTTTTATGTTTTTCGCTGCTGTATATTTATGAATATCGTTGCAGTAAGAAGTGGGATTACCCACAAAGATTACGGGGATGGAACTGTTAATGTTTTGAAGAGCTTTTAAAATCGAAAGTTGATTTTTGCGCTCTTCAACTGTTCCAACCGACAAGATAAATTCATTAGGGAGTTTGTATTTTTCTTTTACCCTGGCAGTTTCGGCTTTCTCGAAAAACAACGGAGAAATAGCCTGGTGAATAATCTCAATTTTGTTGGGATCGGTTCCAATAAAACTGACAATGTCATCTTTCGTTTGCTCGCTTATTGCCACTATTTTGGTGGCGGCAGAACAGGCATATTTTACTTTTTGGAAATAAATAGCCTTGTCGAATGGTTTGTAAAACTCAGGGTAACGAATAAAAATTAAATCGTGCACTGTAACCAACGACGGAACATTGGTTTTATGTATTCCTTTGGGTAACTCGTTACTTAGTCCATGGAAAAGGTTGAGTTGACGTTCTTTTAACTCCTCGCTGAGTTTAAAAGTTCGCCAAAACGATTTTTTAAGTTTTGAGTCCGATTTGGGCGGAGCAACAATTTTAAATTCATCCTGATTTTCGAGTAAACCGATTTTAATCTCGGGAGTAAATAAAGTATACTCGTTTTCGGAATAATACTTGTGTAAGGCATTTAGTGTTGTGCGGCTGTAGTTTCCCAAACCGGAGGTATTTAAAAATGCCCTTTTTGCGTCGAATCCTATCTTCATTTTCTGTTTTGCTTGCGTCTAAAATACAAAAAAGGCCGGGCAAACAACCCGACCTCAATATTATTTTTGTATGTTTTAAAACTTAGACTTCAAAATCTTTTACCCCATCGAAATCAAGTGTTGCAAAATAATCTTCAAGTGTTTCAGCGCGGCGGATTTCAGTCACATCGCCATTCTCTCTAAGCAGCAATTCTGCCGAACGAAGTTTGCCGTTATACTGGAATCCCATTGAATGTCCGTGTGCTCCTGTATCGTGGATAACCACAATGTCATCGGGTTCCAGTTCGGGTAACATCCGATCGATGGCAAATTTATCGTTGTTCTCGCAAAGCGATCCGGTTACGTCGTATTTTACATTTGTATCTGCCTCTTCTTTTCCTGCTACCGAAATATGATGATAAGCCCCGTAAAGCGCAGGACGCATCAGGTTGGCCATACAGGCATCAAGGCCGGCAAATGTTTTATACGTTTGTTTTATATGACGAACTTTTGTTACCAGGTATCCGTACGGGCCTGTAATGGCACGTCCCAGTTCGAAGTATATTTTTAACGGAGCCAAACCTTTGTCAACGATCATTTCGTTGTACAACTTTTCAATTTCGGCACTTACAAATTCCAGATCAACGGGATGATCTTCCGGTTTGTAAGGAATTCCAACACCACCGCCCAGGTTGGCAAATTCAATTTTAACTCCTGTTTCCTGATAAACTTCGTTAATTAGTTTGAAGAGTAATTCGGCTGTTTCAACAAAATACGTTTTGTCTAATTCGTTTGAAGCCACCATGGTATGAATTCCGAAACGTTTCACTCCTTTCTCTTTTAAAATACGGTAGCCTTCAATTACCTGTTTGTGGGTAAATCCGTATTTGGCTTCTTCGGGATGACCGATGATAAGGTTACCCTGTTTTAAATCGCCCGGGTTGTAACGCATACAAATGGTTTCAGGAAGTCCCACATTCTTTTCCACAAAGTCGATGTGCGAAATATCGTCGAGGTTAATGATGGCCCCCAGATCTTTTGCCAGCTTAAATTCGTAAGCAGGCGTATCGTTCGAGGTTAATATAATTTCATCACCACTCATGCCAATACGTTTTGCCAGTTCCAGCTCAGCAACCGAACTGCAGTCAATTCCAAAGCCTTCTTCGCGAAGTACTTTCATCAAATATGGATTTGGGGCCGCTTTTATTGCATAAAACTCTTTAAACCCTTCGTTCCACGAAAAAGCATTTTTAAAGTAACGTGCATTTTCGCGCATCGCTTTTTCGTCGTAAATATGAAAAGGTGTCGGGTGATTTTCAATTATCTTTTCTAATTGTTCTTTTGAGAATGGTAATTTTTTAGCTGCCATTTTGTATCGTATTATAAAAGGAAATGCAAAAATAGAAATTAAGTTCAATCTCGTAGAATTATTCTAAATAAAACAAGAAGTATTAGAGGGGGAATTAACCGGAAGTTTACAAAGTGGCTGGCATGGCTCTAATTTGAAATCGTAAACGGGTGCAGGTCAAAGGCACGGTTAAAGCATCGTGCGGCGAAGAACACGGAAAGTAATTTGAAGCACCCGGCGGATACTTCAAACAAGGTGGAAGGTCGTTCGAAGGACTCCGTAAATAGTTTAGAGAACTGTGCGATTAATTCAGAGAACTCCACGATTCGTTCGAAACACAATGCGATGAGCGCAAAGAATACCTGGTCAGTGTGTTACGGGTTTTTTGTAGAGAGGCTCAAAATACTGTGACATGGATGTGCAAGCCGCCAACCAACCCAACCCCATTTGCGATCTTAACATAAGTTGTTTACTTCTAAAGCACAAACAACAAACAAAAACCGTTGAATACTTAAATATAAATCAGATTTAAATTGAAAGTTGGGTTATTCATGCAGTCGGGAGATATAAACCAATCAGACAGTAATAATATAATCTGACTTTTGTGGATCCAATAATGTTGGCGACAATTAAAATAAAACACCTACATGCACTTGCTTTTATGCAACATTTATTGCAAAATCACATTATTCTTATCAATTTGTAAGTAAAAGTTTTACAGAAACTATAAATAATATATTTTTGCCCGCATTTACTATAAAACTATAAATAGATCCTTTTTGAGGAGATGAACCACTTTTGAATTATGCAGACAGGAATTGAACTTGCAACAATGCAAATGATGAATGGTAACGAGGCCGTTGCCAGAGGTGCCTTTGAAGCGGGTGTGAAAATTGCTTCCGGATTTCCGGGCACACCTTCCACAGAGGTAATGGACTATACCCACCATAAATACCCGGATATTTATTGTGAATGGTCTACCAATGAGAAAGTAGCTTTAGAAGTAGCCATTGGAGCTTCGTTTGCAGGTTATCGGAGTATGGCGATAATGAAGACAGTAGGTTTACATGTGGCTGCAGATGCACTGGGTGGAGCGGCCGGCAGTCAGGTTAACGGCGGCCTGGTTTTAGTGGTTGGCGATGATGTGGGCCGTATTGCAGGTGACGATTATAACGATTGCCGTCATTACGGGAACATGTTCAACATCCCGGTATTGGAGCCAGGCGATAGTCAGGAAGCCAGGGATCTTATGGTGAAGGCATTCGAGATAAGTGAAGAATACAGTACGCCGGTTATACTTAAAATTACATCTGTAATATGCAAAACAACAAGTAAGGTTGTTGTTGATGAAAGCTTTACGTATGAGGTAAAATGCAGAGAAAAGTATCCCGTTAGCTTTAGCAAGGTTATAATGACCACAATTATGACCAAAGCAAAAGGCTCTGATCATCCGAAACTTACCAAGTGCTTTTGTGACTTTCCGGCACAGATGAAACGTTTGGCACAAGACAGTAACGACTTTGCAATAAACAAGCTGGAGTTGAACGATAAAAAAATTGGGATAATTACAGCGGGTACGCCTTATTATTACGTAAAAGAAGTATTACCCGAAGCCTCGGTTCTTAAACTTGGCCTTGTTCATCCGCTTCCGGAAAAGCAGATAAAAGAACTGGCCGAACATGTTGAGAAGCTCTATGTGATTGAAGATGGCCATGATGTCATGGAAAAGAATATAAAGGATTTAGGCGTTTCGGTGATTGGAAAAGAATTATGGCCAAAATTCCCGGAAATGATGCGTTTTACTCCGGATGTCATCGAGGAAAAACTGTTGCCCGACGCACCTAAAAGAACACCTCAGGAAGGCGTTCCTTTCCGTCTTCCGGTAGCTTGTGCAGGCTGTTCGCACACTTTTATCTCACGTGTATTAAAGAAAAACAAAATTAAGGCAGCTGCCGATGTTACCTGTGGTCTTATCGGCTGCTTCCCGCACATGGAGTCCTACTCACTGCAAAAGTGTATGGGATCAAGCATTGCACTGGCACACGGCTACAACAAGGCCAAAGATGAAGGGAATAAATTTGTAGCCATGATAGGTGACGGCGGTTTTTGGGCAACCGGAATTAACGGGCTGATGAACCTGGTATTCAACGATAGTCAATCAACAGTGATTGTTGTGGACAATAGCTGCCTGGCTATGACGGGTGGCCAGAATGTGGCATCCAGTGAGTTTGGATTTAATTACAAACCGGAAAACAAACTGGATATTGCAAAAGTATGCGAGGCTATCGGCGTTAAAGATATTGTAACTGTTGATGCATACGATTTTGAAGAATTGGAAAGCTCCATTCTGAACGCGGTAAATGCAAAAACAAATTCGGTAGTTATTGTAAAGAAACCGTGTGTTACAAAATTCAAGCTGCCAAAAGCCACCCCTTATTACATTGATCAGGATGAGTGTACGAAATGTAGAAAATGTATAGGTGTTGGATGTTTAGCTATTGAGAGTAAAGGACAGAACGGATCAACCGAAATAGTAATTAACCAGGATATTTGTACAGGTTGCGGATTATGCTCTACGGCCTGCAAATTTGACGCTATTAAAAATTAGAAATGCAAGACACAGGAAAAAACATCATTATTGCCGGAGTAGGAGGACAAGGAATTCTTCTTTTTAGCAACCTTTTAAGCAAATATTACCTCAAAAAAGGGTATGAACTGAAAATATCAGATGTGATTGGTTTAGGTCAACGCGGTGGAGGTGTTGAAAGCCATTTCCGTTATTCAACCCAACCCGTGTTATCGCCTTTTATTAAAGCAGGAGATGTAGATTACGTCATCTCTTTTGAGCAAACGGAAACACTTCGGTATTTGCATTCGCTAAAAGAAGATGGTGTTTTACTTACAAGCACCTATGAGCTGACTCCAACCAGCGTAAACACCAGGTTGCAAAAGGATTTGCCTGAGTCGAAGACCGAGATTATAAAAAGATCAGAAAATAAGGTTTTTATTATTGATCCTCATGAGCACACGTGTCTTGATTTTAATATCAACAAAATGATGAACGTGGTTATGCTGGGCTACTATGCTGAGTTAAGAGGCTATTCGCATGATGAGATGATTCAGATCGTTAGGGAAAATGTTCCTGCAAAGTTTGTTGAAGGAAATATAAAAGCCTACGAAATGGGAACGAGGATTGTCGAGGAACAACTCGTAGCTGTGGAGCCGGTAGCCATTCGTTGTTAGGCTTTAGTTTAAAGACCAAAATTTTAAACCCATGCAAATCCCTGAAGGTGTAGTGTTACTGGATAGTTTAGGCGATTTACAACCCGGAAATACAACTCCAATCCTTGTATGCGGATCCCATTGCGGAGGCAATAGCGATCTTGCCAGACAAGTAAAAAACTGTGGTGTAAAAGCGGTTTTTCTCAACAATGCAGGTATAGGAAAAAATCAGGCAGGAATCAGAGGTCTCACGTATTATGCGGCTGAGAATATTCTGGCCTGTGCTGTTGATCACAATAGCGCTGAGATTGGTATTTCCTGCGATACATGGGAGAGTGGTACTATAAGTCACATAAGCCCCCGGGCGGAAGCAGCCGGAATACAAACTGGTGATTCTGTAAAAGAGGCTGTGTCCAAAATAAGCTATATTGTCAAGGACTCTTTATTGACTCAAAAAAGTGAGCGTTTTGAATCTCTTAATAGGAGTGAATCGAAGGATAGCAAGAAAGGTCTGAAAAAACAAATCAAAGCACAAATTGAAAGCGTGGATATCACCATAGCTGATAGCATAACATCTTTAAGCGAGAACAATTTTGGAGATATTGTTGTGTGTGGATCACATGGCGGTGTAAGTGCAGGAGAATATGCTCAGAAATATCGGCTAAAAGCGGTGTTTTTTAATGATGCAGGAATTGGTAAAAATAATGCAGGCATAAAAAGTCTGGAGACTTTAAATGCTGCAGGAATTCTTGCATGCACAGTAGACTGCATGAGTGCAGAGATTTTTAACGGACAGGACGTACTTGATAATGGTATTATCTCGGTTTGTAATCAACTGGCAAAGATCAGAAATATCAAAGAAAGGATGACTGTTAAAGAGGCCATTAAATCAATGACACTTTGAATGTTTTTTAGGGAAGCCTACAACTACAATTCCTTTTCAGTAACCCCCATAGCGCTTTAAGTTACTAACAATTCTTCAAATGCATTTCTATAAAATTCGCTTCTTTTAATAAGTTGATCGTGTGTTCCGGAGCTTGATATGGTTTGAGATTCTATTACATAAATCCGGTTGGTGTGACGCGCAAGCTGGGGCCGATGGGTGACAAAGATTACCGGAATTTCTTCTTTTATTTTGTGGAGAAGTTTAAGCACAAAACTCTCCGTTCGTTTTCCCATTGCTGCAGTTGCTTCATCTAGCAGCAAAAGTTTGGGTTTACTATACAGTGCTCTCGCCAACGCAATCAATTGCCTCTGTCCGCCCGATAAATTGGTACTGTTTTCGTTAATAATGGTGGCATATCCTTGCTGAAATTCCATAATAAAATCATGAAATCCGTGTTGTTGACAAAAAGTAACAACCTGTTCCACATTTGGTTTTTCTTCCAATGAAATGTTTTCAAGTACCGTTCCGTTAAAAAGTTGAACATGCTGTTCTACCGTTGCAACATGCTTTCTCCATTCTTTTGTTGGAAATGCATCCCAACTTTGGTTATTGACATAGATGCTACCTGCTTCTGTTGAATGAAAACGCTGAAGAACCGCAAGCAAAGTGCTCTTCCCACATCCTATTTCTCCAAAAAAGGTAATGATTTCGCCTTTGTTGATTGAAAAGTTAATGTCTTTTAGCAATAAGCTTTTACCCGGAAACCGAAAATTCAATCCTTTTACCTCTAGGTTATTGAAATGAATCTCTTTTGCCAGAGGCTTTTCATCTTCCTGGTTTCCCTGTTCGAATTCAGGCGTGGCAGAAGCAAATTCATACATACGGTCGAAGGCAACCCGTGCTTCCTGCAGTTGAATATTGGCCATTGCAATGTTAACTACCGAAGCGCCTAAACTTCCAATTAATGTGATAATTGCCATCATTTGTCCCAGCATTAATTGTTCTTGCAATACCAGCCAGGCTGTCCACGAAATTGTTCCGGTTAACAACAGTGCACTACCGATAGTAATGCGAAAGTTTATTTTGGCACCCAACAGACCCAAGTCGAAAACCTTCTGCATAAACAATCCATAAATTGCATTAATCACTTTCGCGAATAAATTTTCACGATTAAACGTTTTAATTGCTTTTATGCCAGTAATTGTATCTATGTATTTGCTTTCGGTGGCAGCATAGCTTTGCATTACTTCGCGTTGAGCAACAATTACTTTTTTATTGTAAAACCAGGCAAGTAATCCAAAAAAGGGAATCGATAACAAACTGATCAAGCCGGTAGAAACCGAATACGCAAAAATATATCCTGCAGAAACCAACACGATAAGTACATCAATGACTACCTGGCTGCTTAAATAAACCACCACTTTTTGAATGCGGCTGGCGTCATTCATTCGAGCTACCATATCTCCGGTTGAAGTACTATCGAAAAACGGTTTGGGCAGAAGTAGTAACTTCCCAAAGAAATTGCTGATGAAGCGGATGTTCATCTCGCGGCTTTGGCGCACCAGAAAAATGCTGCGAACATACGAGATAAGGGCCCGAGCCAGTAAAATAACGGTGAATAAAATAAGCCCCAAAATCAGGGTACGCGTATCTTTTTCAGGAAGAATTACATCAATAAGCTTTTGCGAAAAAATGGCTGTTGCCAGTCCAAGTACCGAAATCACAATCCCAAGGAAAGCGGCAATTCCCAAAATTGGGAAATCGGGTTTTATGAGTTCCAAAAACCAGTTTTGTTTGTTTTTGCTTTCGTTCTGTTTTGATACGAAGTTTTTACCTGGTGTTAGTTTGAGCAGCATTTTACTTTTCCAAACAGCTTCTAACTCTTCTTCAGAATATTGAGTAACTCCCCACGCCGGATCGCCAATAGTGAATTTTTCGTTTTCGAAACCATAACAAATTATAAAATGTTCCAGATTTTGGTCTTTAACCACGTGAAGGATTACAGGTTCGTCTACATCTTTCAAATTGGAGATATCTGCTTCGTAGCCACCGGCATTAAAACCCAGTGTTTGTGCAGCCTGGTATAAACCCAGTAAACTGGTTCCGTTTAAGGTGGTACCGCTCATCTCGCGCAGTTTTTCCTGGGTAGTTTCACCTTTGTGGTATTTCACTATCGATGCCAGACAAGCCAATCCACAATAAAACTGACTGTATTGTTTGGTGAATGTGGTACTAATTATTCTTAACTTGTCTTTCTTTGTCATAGCTGTTAATTGTATCTGATTCCTGAAGTTTGGTAGTTTCGACAAAGTTTGTGGCGTTGTTTCGATCTTTGTTTTGAGATCGAAGGTCTTGCAGAGCTTTTACGGGTTCTAATTCGCTAATTGACTTTTGTGGGGGTATTGATATCGTGTTTGCAAGCCATACACCGAGGAAGAAAAATATTTTTGCCATATATAAAAGTTTGGTATTTGGATAATCTGTTCTGCTTGCCAATCCATGCCTTCAATGATTCGAAATCCTTGAAGGTTTAGTTGTTGTTTAGTGCATTAAGAATTGATTCTATTTTGGTTTCACCTAAAAATTGCTGTGTTAATTTCCGGTTTTCATAGATATAAATGGATGGAATAACTGCTTTGCCAAATGTTGGTTTAAACTTATTTTCTGTGTCAATCAGCACTTCAATATTATTCACTTCCCAGAGTTGATTTGTGTTACAAAATCTCTTTACCCGTTGTAGCGAATCGTCAGCTGTTACCATTACCAACTGGCATTCATTAAGGGCATGGGAAGTTTGCGAAATTGCCTGGGCTTCGTATTGGCAGTGTTCGCAATCGGGATGAAAATATACAAGAAGTAAGGGCTTTGTTGGATCAAAACTGTGTAAGCTGACCGAATCTCCATAAAAAGAAAGAAAGTCAACTTCAGGTAAAGTCTGTATTCGTGCTTCGGCTTCTTTTTTGTCAGAATACCCGCCGATAATATTCACCAACAGATAGCCAAAAATAAATCCTATGATTAGTATTATCGCGTATTTTACAATTTTTCGCATTTAACTAAGATTTAGTGTTACAAACATTACTGTCAACACCCATAACAAGAGGCCGCTACCATACGATACCGTTACCAGTTTTAACGAATGGCCAAACTTTACAGGCCGTTCGTTGTCGCTTTCATTCAAAAGTTTAAACAATAGCCATGCTAATATTGCAAAATAACCAAGTTCGAATACATTAAGCAGGCTCAGGGGATATACGAAGATTTGATCAATGTTCTTACTGTTTAGTAACTCCATTGCCGATAGCGGTTGAAACTGCAAATCTTCAAGCGTACTCACTTGTCTAAAGAAGATAAGAATAATAAGTTTAGCTAATCCGGAAAGAACATAGACAAAGTCAGCGATTAAAGCAATTTTGAAAAGTTTTTCGAATTCGATTTTCAACTCAGTAAAAAATACTCCGATGAAAAGAAAAATGCTGGTGTAAAATACACGAATCAGGATTACGAAAGGCAAAATGGCGTAACCAAGCCATTGCCACTTTTTTGCAAAACTTAATGTTGTTTCAATTCTCTCTATATCTAAATTATTGCCTAATGACTGATAATAAACTGTTTCGATCGGAATAATAATATTACTGGCTACGTATAATAATATTGATAAAGATACAAGTGAAAATAAGATTTTGGTAACGGACATATATGCTGAGAATTATTCTATTATACTGAATAGTTTTTTAGACTGTATTTAATTTTTTGAATTTTTACTTGATGAATTAACAGTCGCTAATACTATTGAGATCGCCATTAAGATTAGTGCTCCTGCGAGTATAAATTTGCTATTAATTATATCTGCCATGTAAAAGAAGACACATAAAAATGCAATTAGACTAGTTCCAATTGTTACTTTTTTCATAATTAAATATTTATATAAGGGCTTTTGCATTCAATTGATTATGAAATCAGAATGCAAAAGCCTAAAATTGTTGTCTCTAACTCAGTACTTTGATTGCGCAAGCTAAATCAGCTACGATTAATCCTCCAGAAATCCACACGACAGGGATTTCAAAAAGTTTGTGCACTAACCTTGTGGGAATAGCCTCTTGCTAATAATTCATCTATCTGAAAACAACACCGATGTATGTAGCAAGGTCCTTTAATTATTCTTATTTTTCCTTTTAATGATGTAGTCGCCATTGCAATGGTTGTTAACACTGTGGATACTAGTAACAATAATAGGCCTTTAATCTCATTAATAGGACGGTCAATTACCACTTTAATAATTAGACTAATCGTTGAAATTAATACTGACAAAAAGAATAAAATTAGACTTATGTTTTTTCTTTTAAACATTCCGCCATATCTTATTCTTGATTGAAAAAACAATTAACGAAATGAGAAAAATTACAGCAATTCCGATCCACTGAATACTATCGGTATTGCTTATAATGTACCAAATGCCTGAAAGCACTAGTGCTAACAGAAAAAATACAAGTAGCTCCTTTTGTAATACAGGATCAGTTTTGATATTTTTTTTCTTTCTAATCCAAACTCCAATTACACCTCCAAGAGCACAGCCCAACCACGCCATTGTCATAGAAATTAATTTACTATTACCATACAGGACTGCAGCTAAAAATAACATCAAAGAAACTGATATAATAATAATTGAGTTATAAATAAAATTAGTTTTCATACCATAAATAATAATATTTCTTTTTATTGATTTTTTGGGAGTTTGAGATATTTATCTCAAACTCCTGATTGAGCAATACGACTTTAACCACAGACATAAGTTTGTAAGGCACCCCATCCAACAGCAAAAACAAATGCTCCAACGCCACCTGTTGCTATTCCCGCCATTCCTGCCCAAAACGCACCTACAACAGTCATTCCCATATTGCAAGACCAATCGGCGCCACCTTGTATATCTTCCATTTTTTCAAAACTCAATTCTTTCATAATTTTTAGAATTTAAATGAGACAATTGGCGAATGCCCCTTTTTTACAAGTGCCAACTTGCAAAAACGGTTCCCGGATAGTAGTTTTGTGTGGGCGGTTTTCAAAACTGCCTGCCTCCCCGGGCCGGGAACAAATTAACGCGTGTACTCATCCCCGGGGAGGCTTACCCAATAAATTTGTTTTTTCCTGTGAGAGTTAAATAACTTTGCATTTTTGGTTTTTTCGCGTCCTGCCTGGGTTAAAGACAGGGGGTTTTCTTTATTTTACACTTAAAATTAAGTTAATAAGTTTAAATATAAAAATTAGTTTACCCCCCATCTCTAATTTGTCTGTTGGTGTTGTGAGTTGTATATCTTGCAGTTAGCGGCGGAGATGTGATTATGTTGTTATATAACATAAGTAATTTTTCAGGCTCTTAGGGTTACCTTTTAAATTAGGATGGTATCTATTTAGATAAGCTTTTGCTTATAAAGAGAGTGAATTCGATCATACTACCACAAGACTCATGGCTGCTTTAATCCCATCGGCAGCACTCGAAATAATTCCACCGGCATAGCCACTCCCTTCTCCAATCATGTATAAATTTTCAAAACCTTCCACCAGTCCGTTTTTTTCACGAATTACCTGGATCGGAGAGGAAGTTTTACTTTCAAAACCCAATAGGTTACCGGTTTCAAAACCACGTATTTTTCGATTAAAATCGAGCAATCCGGCTTGCATAGCCAGAACTACCGGTTGGGGTAACAATTCCCAAAGCGGAGCAGGTGTAAGCCCAAGTGGATAACTGCTGTCGAGTTTGGTAACTTTTGATTTTTGTTTCAGAAAATCGGAGATCGAACAGGCCGGGGCAGAGTAACTATTGGAGAAATTGTAAAAAGCCTCTTCCAGCTTCTGTAAGTTGTTTAGTGCATCGATTGGCGAAACCGTTTTACCGGCCAGTTCGTCGGGATGGATTCCGGCAACGCAGGCAGCATTTGCAAATTTACCATTGCGCTGGTAGTAACTCATTCCGTTTACAATGTTGGTATTTTCATAGGCGGCGGCCGGAACAACCGTTCCGCCCGGGCACATACAAAACGAAAAAACCTGGTGTTTGCCATCGGCAGGGGAGGTCACCCTGTATTCGGCAGCTTTAACGCCCGGGAGTTTACTATGCCCCCATTGTGCGGAATTAATTATTTCCTGGCGATGCTCCATCCGGCTGCCAATTGCAAAGTTTTTGGTGCGAAAAGGAATGCCATTTTTAATAAGCATTTTATAGGTTTCGTAAGCCGAATGACCAGTTGCAATAAACAGTGCATCGGCCTGAATGTTACCCGCAGATGTTCGCACCTCTTTTACTTTGTTGTTGACAATCAGTATATCTTCCAACATCGTTTCAAAAAGAATTTCTCCGCCAGTGTTTTCAAATTCAATACGCAAATTCTTGACAATTTTCCGCAAATTGTCGGTTCCCAAATGCGGGTGCGCCATGTACATAATTTCTTCGGGAGCTCCGGCTTCAACGTAGCTTGACAGGATAAACTGTTTTTCTTTCGAAATCCGTTTGGAACGCGATGTTAGTTTCCCATCCGAAAAAGTTCCGGCTCCACCTTCGCCAAAAGCATAATTGTTTTTCGGATCAAAAACACCACCTCTTTCAAAGCCTGAAATAGCCTGGCTTCGTTTTTTCACCTCCGAACCGCGTTCAAGTAAAGTGACCTGAAACCCGGCTTTTTGGAGTGTGAATGCAGCAAAGAAACCGGCGGGACCACTGCCAACCACTACGATTTTTTGATAGCGTTTTTTGTAAGGGATTTCCAGTTCTTCCTTGTCAAGTTGTTCTCCGTTTTTAATTTCAGGCGAACTGACAGCAACTTTTACCAGCCAATAAATATTCGATTTTTTACGGGCGTCAAGACTCTTGTTTTCAATCTGGAAATCAAAGTCCTTTACACGAAGCTCTTTCGAAATCTTACTTTTTAGTTGTTCGTTAGAGTAGTCGGTTGGTAATTTTAAGGTAATTGTTTTGTATCCCATTTAATAAAGAATTTCGGTTCAAAAGTACTGATTTGAAGCGTCATTTGGAAGGAGCAAATCAAAAACACTGAATAAAACTGTAACGAATTCTGTATTACGACGTCCCATGTACAGAAAGCAATGAAGCCTTATTGTCAGGAAAACAAAAAAAAGCAGTAAAACTATTTTTCACATGTTAAAAGCAGTCGTTTATCGAAAAAATAGGAAAGGTAAACCAGATTTTATACAATTTTAACAAGCCAACCTGATAGAATCGGGTAAAAAACAAAAACAAAAAACAAAGAAGCCTTTGCTTCAGAAAACAGTTCAAGCCATGATTAGTCTAAACAATTTACACAAATCTTATGTAACGGGTAGTAACTCGCTTCACGTATTAAAAGGAATCGACCTTGAAATACAAAAAGGCGAATTCGTTTCGATTATGGGGTCGTCGGGTTCCGGCAAATCAACTTTACTTAACATTCTTGGTATTTTAGATAATTACGACCAGGGTTCGTATTATTTAAATGGAGCGTTGGTAAAAGATATGTCGGAAAAAAAAGCGGCCAAACTCAGAAACGAGTTGGTGGGTTTTGTTTTTCAGTCGTTCAATCTGATTTCGTTTAAAAACGCCATGGAGAATGTAGCACTTCCGCTATATTACCAGGGAGTACCACGTAAAAAACGAAATAAAATTGCCTTGGAATACCTCGAGAAAGTAGGTCTTTTGGAATGGGCAACACATCTTCCGAACGAATTATCGGGCGGGCAGAAACAAAGAGTGGCCATTGCACGATCGTTGATTTCGCAGCCAAAAATCATTTTTGCTGACGAACCAACAGGAGCACTCGACACTTCAACATCGTACGAAGTAATGGATATGCTGAAAGAAATTAACGCCGACGGAATTACAGTTATTCTGGTAACGCACGAGCACGACATTGCTGCCATGACACAGAAAATTGTTCATTTAAAAGACGGCGGTATCGACCAGGTAATTGTAAACGGCGACTTAAAACACTTTCAACGCCAATATGCCAAAGAGCTGGAAACGGCTTAAGAAAGTATTCAATAAAAGTCTCAGTGTTCAGTATTTTCTACTTTGAACATTAAACTCTAAACTTAAAACTAAAGTGTCATGTTCGATATCGATAAATGGCAGGAGATCCTTGCCACCATCAAAAAAAATAAAATGCGGACTTTCCTTACCGGATTCAGCGTTGCCTGGGGGATTTTTATGCTAATGATTCTGTTGGGAGCCGGCAACGGACTTAGTAATGGCGTTTCTGAAAACTTTATGCGCAACGCCATTAATGCCATGTGGTTGTGGAGTGGCCGCACAAGTATTCCTTACCAGGGAATGACAGAAAACCGCGAAATCCGATTTACCAATGCTGACTATGACCTTTTAAAAGATCTGGAAGGGATCGAACACACTTCGGGGCGCTATTACATTGGAGGAAACGTTTTTTCTTACGGTAGCGAATACGGAGAGTATACTGCGGTAACTTGTCACCCCGATTTAAAAGAAGTGGAATCGATTGAAATTGTAGAAGGACGTTTTGTTAACCAGGTTGATATTAAAGAAACCCGAAAAACAGTGGTTCTGGGAAAAGACATCTACGATGCTCTTTTTAACGGGAAAGATGCCATTGGGGAATACATCCGTGTAAATAATATTCCATTTAAAGTTGTTGGCATTTGCCGCGAAGGTGGAGGTACGCGTCACCGAAATGCCTATATTCCTGTAACTACCGGACAGAAGGTTTTTAACGGCTCTAACCGCTTGCACAATTTTGCATTAACCATTAATGCCGAAACCCTGGAAGAAAGTCAGGCAATTGAAAAACGCGTTCGCGAAACATTGGCCCGGAAGCATAAATTCGATTCAACCGACGAATCGGCAATGGGATCGTACAATAAACTGGAGGATGTGATTCAAACCATGAAAATCTTTCAGGCAATCGAGATATTTATCTGGATTATTGGTATTGGAACTTTAATTGCCGGGATTGTTGGAGTGAGCAATATTATGCTGATTGTAGTGAAAGAACGCACCAAAGAAATTGGAATCAGAAAAGCAATAGGAGCCAGCCCCGGTTCGGTTATTGGTTTAGTTCTGTTAGAATCGGTATTAATTACAACCATTGCCGGATACATTGGGCTGGTGCTGGGGACCGGGTTAATGGAAGGCCTTAATTTTATTGTTGAAAAACAGTTTGAAGCTTCGGCTGCAACCAATGGAGGAAATGGGGAAACCATATTCAGAAATCCTACAGTGGATTTAAATGTAGCAATGATGGCAACTGCATTACTAATTTTTGCCGGTGCAGTGGCAGGTTATATTCCAGCCAAAAGGGCGGCACGTATTAAACCTATTGAGGCTTTGCGCGATGAATAGTGCTATTGCACAGAGACAAGGTATATTTTGAGTGAAGAACAAGAACACTCTGAACTTTAAACATTAAACTCGAAACGATCATGTTCGATTTAGATCTTTGGAAAGAAATATTAAGTGCCTTAAAGAAAAACCGCATGCGGAGTTTTATGACTGCCTTTGGGGTTTTCTGGGGGATTTTTATGTTGATAATTATGTCGGGAGCTGGCCGGGCACTTGAAAATGGTGTTATGGACGGTATCAGGGCTTTTGCGTCAAATTCTGCCTTTTTCTGGACAGAAAGAACCAGCAAACCCTACAAAGGTTTTCAGCGCGGAAGACGCTGGAATTATAAAAATACAGATATAGAATACATAAAAGCCAATATTAGTGATATTGAATACCTTTCGCCCCGTTTGTTCGGCCCACGTAACTATTCAGGCGATAACACCGTGCGGGGCAAAAAAACAGGAGCTTTTAACATCTATGGCGATTATCCTGAATTTTTCAAAATTGATCCGTGGACACCACTTCAGGGCAGGTTAATTAATCAGATCGACATTCTCCACAGCCGTAAAGTACTCAACATTGGCGAGCGAGTGGTTGAAGTAATGTTTGACAAAGGTGAGGATCCAATAGGTCAGTACCTGAAAATAAATGGAGTTTACTTTCAGGTGGTTGGAGTTGTAAAGGGCGAAACCCGCGTTAACATTGGGGGTGGACGAAAGAACGAAACCATTATTATGCCTTTTACAACCATGCAAAAAACCTTTAATATGGGCGACGATGTACATTTCTTTTCGGTTACCTCGCAGCCCGGAATTCCGGTAAGTAAGGTTGAGGCCCGATTAAAAGAGCTGTTAAAAGAAAGGCACAGTATTTCTCCTGACGACCAGCAGGCAGTTGGCTCATTTAATATCGAGGTGGAATGGAAAAAATACATGGGATTATTTATCGGGATACAGGTTTTAACCTGGATTGTGGGAATCGGAACATTACTGGCAGGTGTAATTGGAGTTAGCAACATCATGTTGGTGATTATTAAAGAACGTACCCAGGAAATAGGAATTCAACGGGCACTTGGAGCAACACCTGGTAAAGTTATTCTGCACATTGTAGCGGAAAGCGTATTTCTAACTGTTATGGCTGGTTATATTGGTCTTGCGCTGGGAGTGGGATTGCTTGAATTATTGAATATGATTTTAGAAATGAATGCCGGAAGCGGTGATGATATTTTCTTCCGTCATCCTGAAGTAAGCTTTCGAATGGCAGTGGGGGCATTAACGGTGTTGGTGGTATCCGGAATATTTGCCGGACTTATTCCTGCCAAACGGGCAGTGAGTATTAAACCTATTGATGCGCTCCGCGATGAATGAACTTAATCAGTTTAAGAATTAGGGAGTAACAATCGCCCTCTATCTTCACAGCGTTCCGATTATCCTCCAACGGGGGCAGGAGCCAGAAGAAGCGACAGGGGGCAGAAATGAGAAAGTATAAACAAAAAACAATAAAGTACTTAAGTCATGAAAAAAGTAGTTCGAATTTTAGGAGTAATAATTTTAGTTGGAGCATTCGGAGGAACCTTGTTCTTTCTGTACAACAAATCGAAAAAGAAGGAAGACGTATTTGAAAACAAAAATCCGTTTTATAGCGATGTGGTAATGAAAACCGTGGCTACCGGATCGGTTGTGCCACGTTTCGAAATCGAAATTAAACCTCAGGTATCAGGAATCATCGATGAATTATATTTGCAGCCGGGCGACCGTGTTACCAAAGGGCAGATTGTTGCAAAAATCAAGATCATACCTGATATGGTGACTTTAAATTCAGCCGAAACGCGTATGAACCGGGCAAAAATTAATTTTGAAGATGCTCAGATTGATTACGACCGTCAGCAAAAGTTATTCGATAAAAATGTAGTTTCGTACGAAGAGTTTAAAGCATCTAAAGTTGCCTACGACTCGGCCAAGGAAGAATTAACTGCTGCGGAGAATAACCTTGAATTAATTAAAAACGGTGTAACAAAAAAGGCAGAAAGTGCTACTAATACATTGGTTCGTTCTACAATTGATGGAATGGTACTTGATGTGCCCGTTGAAGAAGGAAATTCGGTAATTCAGGCAAATACGTTTAACGACGGGACAACTATTGCTTCGGTTGCCAATATGCAGGACATGATTTTTCAGGGAAATGTAGATGAAACCGAAGTTGGAAAAATTAAGGAAGGAATGCCTATTGAGTTGGAAATTGGGGCAATCGACAAACAAAAATTTGCTGCAGTTTTGGAATATATTTCACCAAAAGGTGTGGAAGATAACGGTGCAATCCAGTTTGAAATAAAAGCCAATGTACAGCTTACTGAGGACCAGTTTATCAGGGCAGGTTACAGTGCCAATGCAAATATTGTGCTGGAGAAAAAAGACAGTGTATTGGTAATTCCTGAGGGTTTACTGAAGTTTGAGAACGATTCGTCGTTTGTGGAAGTGAATACAGGAAACGATCTTGAACCAAATTACGAAAAACGTTTTGTTCAAACCGGTTTGTCGGATGGAATTAATATTGAGATTACTGAAGGATTAAAATTGGATGACAAAGTAAAAGGTGAAAAAATTGATCCCAAGAAATTAAAAGAGGGCGAAGGAAATAAAGGATAGAGTCAGATCGATCAGCAGGAACTTGATCTTTATTTATAGACTTTAATGAGGTATTTTTAATTAGACAAAGCAAGATTAATGCGAAATAGCCAAAACTGTTTAAGGCAATTTTACCAAAGTATAAATAAAGTTTAGAGAGTTTCTACGCTTTATGTAAATTAGTAGCAACAAAAAACAATAGAAAAATGAAGAATCTTTCAGCCTTATTTTTAGGGATATTATTACTGCTTGGTACAACAAGTTTAAAATCTCAGAATGTTTGGGATCTGCAAAAATGTTTCGATTATGCCATCGAAAATAATATCAGAATAAAACAGCAGGCTTTAAATACAGCGTATAACCAGAATCTGGTAAAGCAGGCAAAAGACGATAAGCTTCCCAACTTAAATGCCCAGGTTAGCAACGATTATAGTTTCGGACGATCGTTAACGTATGATAATACTTACGACAACATTAACTCAACAAGTCTTGCGGGATATTTGGGTACCAATGTGACATTGTTTAACGGGAATACCTTGAATAATACAGTAAAGCAACGGCAACTTGACCTGGAAGCAACTTTACACGATTTGCAGAAAACAAAGGACGATATAATGCTGGCCATTGCTGCTGAATACCTTCAGATCCTTTTTGCAGAAGAAGTAATTCTTGTCTCGGAAGCCAACATCGAGGTTACAAAACAGCAAATTAATCGTACGCAACAGTTGGTGGAAGCCGGAAGTCTGGCAAAAGGAGCTTTGCTTGAGATTGAAGCTCAACTCGCTCGCGAAGAACTGCAATTGGTTAACAACCAAAACAGTATTCAGTTGGCCTATTTAAATTTATACCAGTTTTTGGAATTACCGATTGCCGAAAGTTTTAAGGTTGAAAAACCAAAATTGCCCGACCTAAAGGCAAATTTAACCATGATGAATGCTTTCGATGTCTTTCAAAATGCCATCCATATCCGGCCTGAAATAAAGGCCGCGCAACTTCGGGTGCAAAGTGCCATGAAACAATTGGAAATTGCAAAAGGTAGTCGCTATCCGAGTCTGGAGTTTGGAGCCAATTATTATAATCAGTACAACAATCAGTATAAAGATATAAACGGCGACCGGATTGATTTTGGTGATCAGTTAAAAAACAACAGGCGCTCAAGTTTAGGACTTACGTTAAACATCCCAATATTTAACCGTTTCCAGATTAAAAACAGCATGTCGAATTCTGAGCTGCAAATTACTGATTACAAATACCAGTTGCAAGCAGCACGAAATGTATTACGTAAAGATATTGAGTTGGTTTATACCAACGCTTTGGCTGCTTTAAACCGATATATTTCAACCGAAAAAGCTGTCAATTCGATGAAAGAGGCTTTTCGTTACACCGAAGAAAAATTTAATGTTGGCATGGTGAATTCGGTGGAATACAACCAGAGTAAAAATAATTTAACTGTGGCTCAGTCCGATCTGCTACAGGCTAAATATGAATACATTTTCCGTGCTAAAATACTTGATTTCTATAATGGTGTTCCTATCACCTTGTAGTTAAATCAATGCTTGAACATTGTTTTTTGTGCCCGCACAGTTGCTCTGTGCGGGCTTTTTATTGGAAATTAAGGCATTTGTAAATAAAGGGCTAATTAATTTGAATTGGATTTCACCCTAATTTGAACGAAATTTGGCTTCTCAGCTTCTTCGAATTTGTACATTTGCGATACATTTTTGCATTTTATAACGTGTTTTCAATACGAAAAGAACCTGACATTTAATCCAATGAAAAATAAACTAACTATTCTCTTGTGTCTCTTCTGTTTGGCAGGCAATGTGCTGGTGGCCCAAAATTCAAAACCCAATTTTATCATTATTCTTGCAGACGATCTGGGATTTGCTGATTTAAGTTTGAACGGCAGTAAACAAATTGCGACGCCACACATCGACAAATTGGCCGAAGGCGGTATTAACTTTACTAATGGCTACGTTTCCGGACCAGTTTGCAGCCCGTCGCGTGCCGGATTGTTAACCGGCAGAAATCAGGTGACTTTTGGGCACGACAATAATCTGAGTGGAGTGCAACCCGGATTTGATATCAGATACAACGGTCTTCCGTTAACCGAAACTACTATTGCAACCTGTTTAAAAAAGCTGGGGTATGTTACCGGTTTAATCGGGAAATGGCACCTTGGAGAAGCGCATAAATTTCATCCCTTACAACGTGGCTTCGACGAAATGTGGGGCTACACAGGCGGCGGCCACGATTATTTTACTTCAGAACCGGATGGGAAGGGATATAAATGTCCGATTGAATGTAATTATAAAACACCACAATCCATAACTTATATTACCGATGATAAAGGCGACGAATGTGTCGATTTTATCAAACGTCATAAAAACGAACCGTTTTTCTTGTTTGCTTCGTTTAATGCGCCACATGCCCCAATGCAGGCCACAGAAGCCGATTTACAGCTTTTCAAACATGTAAAAGATGAAAAGCGTCGGAAATATTGTGCGATGGTTCATCGTCTGGATGTTAATGTTGGCAGAATAATGGATGCATTGGGCAGGGAAGGACTTGCGGAAAATACCCTGGTGGTTTTCCTTAGTGATAATGGAGGACCATGCGACAGCAATGCCTCAATAAATGCACCGTTTAACGGACAAAAGGGAATTTTACTGGAAGGTGGTATTCATGTTCCTTTCATTATGGCGTGGAAAGGGAAACTGAAGGCCGGTACAACCTATGAAAATCCGGTTATTTCTCTTGATTTTGCTGCTACATTTTTTGAGTTGGCCGGCGGAGAAGTTACCGGAGAAGTTAAATTCGACGGAGTTAATCTGATGCCTTATTTATTGGGTGCAAGTTCAGGCCACCCGCACGAATCATTTAATTGGAGATTTACAATCAGTGCTGCAATCCGCGAAGGAAACTGGAAACTGGTGCGTTTACCTGATCGTTTGCCTTTGCTTTTCGACCTTTCGAAAGATATTTCGGAGCAAAACAACGTGGCACTACAAAATCTGGAAGTAACGGAGTCGTTGCTCAAAAAGTTGGGAGAATGGGATGTAATGCAACCACACCCTGTATTTTTGGAAGGTGCGGTTTGGAAAGCACGTCAATTAAAACTGTACGATAATAAGTATACTTTAATCCAGCCCGATTAGATAAAATTTAAATCGAACTCAGGTTATTACTTAAAACCTTAACTTCACATTGTGGTTTTCACAATTTAAATATCTTTGTTGTTAACGTACTGTAACCTAATTCAACTAAAACGTTTTCTTTATGAAGATATTTGTATTCTTTTTATCTGCTTGTTTTAGCTTCACTGCAGGTGCTTCCGATCTGTTAAAATCAAAATCGGACTCTACCATAAATACATACAATAAAGATTTTATATACAATGTGAAAAAGGCAAAATCAGTCATCAATGTTGACGGTATTGTTGACGAGGCTGATTGGATGGCTGCACAAAAAGCAGATAAGTTTTACAGGGTTCTGCCCATTGATACCGGTTATGCCTATCAACAATCAACGGTATTAATAACATACGACGAAAAAGCATTTTACCTTGCGTTTATTTTTAACGATACGGTGGAAGGAAAACGCATTATGGAATCGTTTCGGCGCGATTTTCTGTTTAATAATAACGATAATTTTTTGAGTTTTTTCGATACTTTTCGTGATCAAACCAACGGTTTTACTTTTGGTCTGTCGGCTTCGGGTGCCAAGTGGGATGGTGTAATGCATAGTGGTGCAGGCAGTAATCTGAACTGGGATTGCAAATGGGAATCGAAAGTGAAACACTACGACGATAAGTGGACTGCAGAAATGCGCATCCCGTTCAAATCGATTCGTTATCCGTCAGACAGCCAGATTTGGAATGTAAACTTTAGTCGGCTTGATTTAAAAACTAACGAAAAATCGGCATGGGCACCTGTTCCACGTCAGTTTCCAACCTCGTCGCTGGCTTATGCCGGTGTGATGAAATTTGAAGAACCGCTGCCTAAATCCAAAATGATGTACTCGCTTATTCCGTATGTTTTTGGAAGTTATGCAAACGACTACGAGGCGGGCACCGGGGCTATTTACAAAAAGGACTTTGGGTTTGATGCAAAAATAGGCATTTCATCATCGATGAACCTGGACTTAACTTACAACCCTGATTTTGCGCAGGTTGAAGTAGATCAGCAGGTTGCCAATATCGATCGGTTCGAATTGTTTTACCCCGAAAAACGTCAGTTCTTCCTGGAGAACAGTGATTTGTTTGCCGATTTTGGAGCTCATTCTGCTACTCCTTTTTTCTCGAGGCGAATAGGGTTGGACGCACCTGTTTTGGCGGGTGCCCGGTTAAGTGGAAAAATTGGCAACGACTGGCGAATTGGTTTTATGAACATGACAACAGAGAAAACCAGCGATCATCTGTCTCGCAATTTTACAGTGGCTTCTGTTCAGAAAAAGGTTTTTGCACGCTCTAATTTCGGGTTCATATTTGTAAATAAAGAATACATAAATGAACCTTCCGATACCAGCATGTTTAACCGTGTTTTTGGTTTTGATTATAACCTGGCCTGTAAAAATAATTTTTGGAGTGGGAAATTTTATTACCATCGATCATTTCAACCCGATAGCCCCGATAAACAGTATTCGCAGGGGGCTTCTATCAATTACAGCTCGAAACATTTCCAGGCAAAACTTTATCAGCGCTCGGTTGGCGAAAACTACAATGCCGAAACGGGGTATGTAACGCGAACCGGATACAACCATTTTAGTCCTGAAGTTACCTACCTTTTTGTTCCAAATAAAAAGATTGTCAGTCACGGCATAAAAATAGAAAGCGACAGATACTATGACATGGATTACCATGAAATCGATCATGAGAATTCATTCTCTTACCAGTTCGAATTTGAAAACAGATCCACATTATCTCTTGGGTATATCGATTATTTTGTTGAACTACAGAACGATTTTGACCCAACACATAAGGGAGAACATTATTTGCCAGCCGGAACCGGGTACAATTACGGAGGTAGCGTTATTAAATACAATTCAACACGAAAGACCATGTTTAACTGGCAGGCCGAAGCTGCAAAAGGAACGTTTTATAGTGGCGATATTCAGTATGTTCAGGGCGAAATAGGTTATCGTTTTCAGCCCTACGTCAATCTTTCGATGAATTTTAATTATACCGACATGGATTTGGGCGATCCGTATGAACGTACACAGTTTTTGCTGGTTGGGCCAAAAGTAGATATTACTTTTACCGATAAAATTTTCTGGTCGACTTTTGTACAATACAACGAGCAAATCGAAAATCTGAATATTAACTCCCGTTTTCAGTGGCGTTACCAGCCCGTTTCTGATATTTATCTGGTGTACACCGATAATTATTTCACCGGAAATTGGAATGGACGCAACCGTGCAATTGTTTTAAAAATGACCTACTGGTTAAACTGATTGGGGTGGTTTTATGAGTAAAATCATGTTGTTTTTACAACCCTTAACAGATTTCTTACCTAATTGTTAAACCGTATTTGGGACTCTTGTTTTATTTTCGGCATCAGGAAATTAAATTATCTTTGCATGCCTTAAAACAATTTGACTATTAATTGTTTAAGTAAATAGATTTTGTAACAATATAAACTCATTAGTAAGATGAAAGTAACAGTAGTTGGAGCTGGTGCTGTAGGTGCAAGTTGCGCTGAGTACATTGCAATTAAAAATTTTGCAGAAGAAATTGTTTTGGTTGATATTAAAGAAGGTTTTGCCGAAGGTAAAGCAATGGACCTGATGCAAACTGCTTCGTTAAACGGTTTCGATTCAACAATTGTTGGTGCTACCAACGATTATTCGAAAACAGCCAACAGCGATGTAGCGGTTATTACAAGTGGTATTCCTCGGAAACCGGGTATGACTCGCGAAGAACTTATCGGAATTAATGCAGGCATTGTTAAAGATGTTGCAACTAAATTAATTGCAGAGTCGCCAAACGTAATTATCATTGTGGTTAGTAATCCAATGGATACTATGGCTTACCTGGCTCACAAAGCTACCGGTCTTCCTAAAAACCGTATTATCGGTATGGGTGGTGCTTTAGATAGTGCACGTTTCAAATACCGTTTGGCTGAAGCATTAGAATGTCCTCAGTCTGACGTTGATGCAATGGTTATTGGTGGTCACAGCGATACCGGTATGGTTCCATTGATCGAAAAAGCAGTTCGCAACAGTGTGCCTGTTACTGCATTCCTGAGCGAAGAAGTACAAGCCGAAGTTGTTGAAGCAACTAAAGTTGGTGGTGCTACATTAACAAAACTTCTGGGAACAAGTGCCTGGTATGCACCGGGTGCAGCTGTATCAGAATTGGTTCGTGCCATTGCCCTGGATTCTAAAAAAATGTTCCCATGTTCAGCATTGCTCGAAGGTGAGTACGGTTTAAACGACATTTCATTGGGTGTACCATGTGTAATTGGTAAAAACGGTATCGAGAAAATTGTTGAAATTGAACTTTCAGAAACTGAAAAAGCAAAATTAGCAGATAGTGCCGAAGGTGTTGCTGCAGTAAACGCTTTACTATAAGATTTTCTATTTCAAAGAATATAAGGGTTCGTAGCTTTGGCTGCGAACCTTTTTGTTTTTATAGCGATTGGTTTATTGTTTAACGCCTGTCATTTCTGAATCGTTGACTGGCGGAGAGGAATCTTTATAAGTTAGAGGGAGACTACTTCTACTAAAATAAAACCATCCAATAGCTTCTCAGGGAGTTTCAAAAATCCATCAGAAAAACTATTTTTACAGCCCATGCGATATAAAATACCTATTAAAATTATTGAGCTTGAATCGGACAATTATCACCTCCTTGTATTTTCCGAATTTCAGGATGGAACAAAAGTAAACTGGGTGATCGACACCGGGGCATCGAAAACGGTTTTTGATAAAAACCTGGAAGGATATTTTGTGACGAGTGAAGATGAATTGGAAGAATTGCATTCGGCCGGAATAAACGATGAAATCATAAAAACATCGGTCGGATATGTAAATCCGTTTTTTATCGGCAACCTGAAAGTGGAGCAAATGAAAGTTGCTTTGTTGGATATGGCGCACATTAACGAACTGTATTCGAAAGCTGTCGACCTACAGATTTGCGGATTAATTGGCAGCGATTTCCTGTTGAAATACAAGGCCGTAATCGATTACAAACGAAAAAGGTTGTTACTCTCGGCCAACGCCTTAACAATTTAATCGTTTTTATACGTGAGCTTAAGCAGTTGGAGCGCGTTGCTTTATGCTTGGCATTCATTACTTGAAAAATACTTTGCTTTACTTGAGTAATACGTTACTTTGGTTGACGTGTTAGATGCTCTACTTTAAGAAATAGATGTTTTACTTTAAGATATTAAAGTATTACTTTAAGATGTGTATGCTTTACTTTAAGAGAAATATACTTTACTTGAGGAGATCGATATTATACTTTAAGAAATAGATGGTTAACTTGATGAGATAGTTGTTCCACTTGAATAAATAATTGAATAACTTGAAGTGACTGCTACTTTACTTGAGGAAGTAGTTGCTTTTTTGAAGAATAAGTGGCTGTTCTTGAGGAAATTGTTTTCAGAATTCGTATGTTTTAAGGTTTAGCCTAATGATGCTCGAAAATCGATTCTCCGGAATTCTTCCACCGTTTCCGGAACAACTTCTGTCAGGTAGTAGGGCAACGATTCCTGCTCAAATCGTTTTGCATCCCAATCCTGTGTCTCCAAATCATCTTGCTCCAAATTCCACACAAACACAAACGTTTCAATCACATCATTTTCAAAAACAATTTTCAGGGGAACAATGTCGTACTGATCGCCTTCGTAATAAGTAATGGTTTGCATCGATTTTTCGTCAACACCGCTTACAATTTTCCCTTTCACTTTTGAGGAAGTATTTTCTACAATCGCCGGATAGTCGGCTCCCTTTACTGCATATCGCTTAAATCCGTGCAAAATGGCATCACTTGTTTTAAATAATTTCCCGGTTAGTCCTTCCAGAATTTCAGGAAACAGCAACGATCCGTACACAAATAGATTTTTCATGTATCCAGTTTTTTAGAGTCGCCCGTTTGTCGGGGTCTGGTGTTGTTTTGTTGTGCTCTCGCATATCGTATTTAATCTCTCAGCCATAGGTTGTTGCATAAAACCTTGAATTTAAATAGAATGCCACAAATTTAACACCTTCGTTTTTGGAAACCTGAATTGTTTGGGTATATTTGCTCCGCTTAAAAGGAAAATGTTAAAATTCAGAATAAATATCACCCGGGAATTGATCATCAGAATGGCTATGCTGGTAGCTGTTGTGGGAATGGCAATTCTGCTCGATAATTATTTTGATAACAATCCTGAAGAATTTGATTCTATTACCGCCGAGTCGAAAAAATCTGCTTCAGAATCGGAACATGTTTATTTAATCAGCCAAACTACAACGGTTAGTTTGAAAACGCAGGTTCAGAAGAACACAAACCGCAAACTGCAGGTTCAAATGCACGATAAATTTCTACAGAAATATCACCAGGTAAGAAATTATCAGGTTTTACAGGCCGAGGAGCAAACTCAAACGGCTCCCATCATTCAATCGTACCATTACCTGGTATTTCAAAACTACTTTTATACTCAGCCCGACGAAGATTCGCTGGCTTAAGTGCTTCTCCTTTATTATCCCTGATTTTAAAGGTGTGGATGGGGTGTCTCAATCCTCCTAATTCAGCACGAATTCAATTGGTTACAGAAGAAATATTCGTTCAAAAAAATAAATAAACATTTAAATTAAAATCAAATGCAAAACAAAGGTGCAATTTTAACATTTGCAATTCTGTTGGCAGCTGTTTGTCTTTTCCAGTTATCGTTTACCTGGAAATCGCAAAAAATTCAAAAAGATGCCATTGAATATGCACAAGGTGATCCGGAAAAGGAGTTTAATTACCTTGATTCGATGAAAAGTGAAGTTGTTTACAATTTCCTTGGATTGAAGAAATATACGTTTAAAGATGTTCGCGAACTGGAAATGAACCTGGGTCTCGACCTTAAAGGTGGTATGAACGTTACGCTTCAGGTTGAAGTGAAAGACATTATCAAGGCAATGTCGAATTACAGCGATGATGAAACGTTTAACAAGGCCATTAACCAGGCATCGGAATTACAAAAGAACAGCCAGGCTGATTTTGTAACGCTGTTCGGACAAGCTTTCGAAGATATCGATCCGAATGCAAAACTGGCATCGGTGTTCAATACGCTTGAGCTTCGCGATAAAATTAACTTTAATACCACTAATGCACAGGTTTTAGACATTATTCGTGCTGAAACAGATGCTGCTATCAATAACGCATTTAATATTTTGCGTACCCGTATCGACCGCTTTGGTGTTGCTCAGCCTAATATTCAGCAATTACAAACACGCGGCCGTATTCTTGTCGAACTTCCGGGTGTGAAAGATCAAAACAGGGTGCGTAACCTCTTGCAGGGAACTGCCATGCTTGAGTTCTGGGAAACCTACGAAAACCAGGAAGTGTATCAGTACATGCTTCAGGCAAACGATAAAATCAAACAAATTGAGGATGCAGCTGTAAAAACAGATGCAACACCGGAAGCGAAAGAGGAAATAACTACAGAAGAAAGTACTGAAAGCGAAGAAAATTCGTTGCTTTCGGAATTGGAAGCCGGTGCCGAAAGCGATTCAACCGCAGGTTTGGATAATTTATCTGATTTTAAAGCACAGTATCCTTTATTTAGCGTATTAAATCCAAGTACCGATCAAACCGGACAACTCTATCCCGGGCCGGTTATTGGTATGGCACATGCAAAAGATACAGCAAAAGTTAATTCGTATCTGAATAATCCGTTGGTGAAAAGCATTTTCCCAAGGGATATGATGTTTAGATGGACTGCAAAGTCGGCTGATAAGGCCGGAACATATTACCGTTTAATTGCTTTAAAAGTAACCTCGCGCGACGGACGTGCACCGCTTGATGGAGAAGTAATTACCGATGCCCGTCAGGACTTCGACCAGTTTGGTTCAAACCCTGAAGTTTCGATGCAAATGAACAGCGAAGGTGCAAAGGTTTGGCAACGTATGACAAAAGAAAACGTTGGTAAATCAATTGCCATTGTTTTAGATGGTTATGTTCGTTCGTTCCCAACCGTAAACGGCGAAATCCCTGGTGGACGCTCAAGTATTACCGGTTTGGAAAGTATTGAAGAGGCAAAAGACCTTGCAAACGTATTGAAATCGGGTAAAATGCCTGCTCCTGCACGTATCATTCAGGAAGATATTGTTGGTCCTTCATTAGGACAGGAAGCCATCAACAGTGGATTACTTTCGTTTTTGATTGCATTTGCCCTGGTACTGGTTTACATGTTATTCTTCTACAGTAAAAATGCAGGTTTGGCCGCCAACATTGCACTTGTTGCCAACATGTTCTTCATTTTTGGAATTCTGGCTTCGTTAGGTGCAGTGCTTACATTGCCTGGTATTGCCGGTATTGTACTAACAATTGGTATGTCGGTTGATGCCAACGTGCTGATTTACGAACGTGTTCAGGAGGAATTACGTGCCGGGAAAGGAATTAAACTGGCCATTACCGATGGGTACAAAAATGCCTATTCGGCCATTATCGATGGTCAGGTAACTACATTGTTAACAGGTATTGTTTTGTACTTGTTTGGTTCTGGTCCAATCAAAGGTTTTGCAACAACACTTATTGTGGGTATTCTAACTTCTCTTTTCTCAGCAATTTTCTTAACCCGCTTAATATTTGAGTGGCAGTTGCGAAAAGGTGGCAGAATTTTGTTTACATCGACCAAAACCGAAAACTGGTTGCGACAAACTAAAATCAAATTCTTAGAGAAAAGAAAGATCTTTTACGTTATCTCGGGTATATTCATTTTACTGTCGGTTGGATCACTATTTGTTCGCGGATTAAACTATGGTATCGACTTTAAAGGTGGTCGTACTTATGTTGTCCGTTTCGATCAGGATGTAAAAGTTGCCGAGGTACAGGATGCATTGGCCGTAGTATTCGAATCGGCTCCTGAAGTAAAAACTTTTGGAGAAAGTAACCAGGTTCGTATTACCACTGATTTTAAAATTGAAGATGACAGTGAAAACGTTGATAACGAAGTTGAAGCTTTATTGATGCAAGGTTTGCAGGAAGGTGGCTTTATTGATAAAAGTGTTTCGCTTGAAAAATTCACCGACGATTATCAGTTAAGTTCGCAAAAAGTTGGACCAACCATTTCGGATGATATCCGGAAAGATTCGGCCATTGCAATTGGTTTCTCGCTGATCATTATTTTCCTTTACATCCTGCTGCGTTTCCGCAACTGGCAATATGGTTTGGGAGCAGTGGCCGCACTGGCGCACGACTCGTTAATTGTGTTGGGTATCTTCTCCATGTTGTATGGTGTTCTTCCATTCTCACTTGAAATTGACCAGGCATTTATTGCGGCAATTCTTACGGTGGTGGGTTATTCTATCAACGATACAGTGGTTGTGTTCGACCGTATCAGAGAATTCCTAGGCTTGCATCCAAAACGCGACAGAGATCAGAATGTTGACGAAGCATTAAACAGCACATTGCGTCGTACATTTAGTACTTCATTGTCAACCTTTGTTGTATTGTTGGCAATCTTCCTGTTTGGTGGTGCAACAATTCGAGGATTTACGTTTGCATTGTTGATTGGTGTATTGGTGGGTACTTATTCTTCACTGTTCATCGCAACACCTATTGCATTCGATACTCAAAAAAGAGTTGCAAAAGTAGTTAGTAAGATTAAGAAGAAGTAAGCTAATATAAGTTGGAAGTCGGAAGCTGGAAGTCGGAAGTAAAATATCTTCGGTCTTCGGTCTTCCGACTTCTGTCTTTTTATATATTTGTGTTCTAAAATTTGAACAATGCAGTATTTATTATTTATAAGTGGCGGCGAAATTGTTTTGGTAATGCTTTTAGCTTTACTTTTTTTTGGTTCGAAGGCTATTCCGGATATTGCTAAAACACTGGGTAAAGGCATGCGCGAGTTTAAAAAGGCCACTAACGAAATTAAACGCGAATTGAACGAGCATACCTCTGATATTAAGAAGGACATCGACGAAGTAACAACCACGGTAACCAAAGAAACCAACGATATAAAAAAAGGGATTACCGAACGTTTTGACGATTAACGCAAATCTGCAAATACATTTCTATTGATGATAATTCTGTACATATTGGCATTACTGGCTTGTTTTATTTTACTGGCCCGTGTTGTCGATTTGTTTTTTATCTCTTCGCTCGATAAAATATCTAAAGACCTCCGTTTGTCAAGCGATGCAGCTGGTGCTACTTTAATGGCAGTTGGTTCAAGTGCTCCCGAATTGTTTGTGGCACTTTTTGCAGTAATAAAACCCGGAGACCATCAGGTAATTGGTATTGGAAGTATTGTAGGAAGCGCCATTTTTAATTTACTGGCCATTGTGGGGGCAGCTGCCTGGGTAAAACAGGCAAAACTTACGTGGCAACCCATGATTCGCGATCTGGTTTTTTATGCAATCGCAGTTGGTTTACTGGTGCATGTTATCTGGGATGGTTACTTTTCATTTCATGAAGCAATTTTGTTTCTGATTGTTTACGTTTTATATGTTATTGCCGTTGTGTATTGGCGTAAAATTCTTCCATACTCCGATATGGATTTTGATGATAGAATTGAAGATTCACACGGCGAACACAATAAACTCACAAAGCCAGTTGACGATTTGCTGCGTTTTATTTTTCCTTTGGCCGAGCGCTACTACCTGGTGTTTCTGCTTTCCATTATTATTATTGCAGCTTTAAGTTATGTTTTAGTTGAAGTGGCAGTACATGCTGCGCACACGTTAAATATTCCGGAAGCTATTATTGCGCTTACTGTGCTTGCTGTTGGAACGTCAATTCCCGATTTGTTTTCGTCGGTTATTGTGGCCAAACAGGGCCGGGGTGATATGGCTGTGAGCAATGCAATTGGTTCTAATATTTTTGATATACTTGTGGGATTGGGATTACCGTTTCTGATCGTTATGGTAATGTCTGGCGAAGCTATTCCTACAGGTGGAGATCTGGTAAGTTCATCGCTAATCCTCGCGGCATCGGTTTTATTATTGGCTGTACTGCTTTTGGTAATGAAATGGAAGGTGGGTAAAATTACGGGTGTTATTTTATTGGCTACATATATATTTTATGTACTCAACGAAATACTAAAACTATACGGAACAGGTTTATTATTTTAAATAATTGCACTTGATAAAAGCAGAAAACATAAAAAAGTCATTTGGGAAATTGGAGGTTTTGAAAGGAATTAACCTCAATATCCCTGCAGGCAAGTTGTATTCAATTGTTGGTGCAAGTGGTGCCGGAAAAACAACACTTTTGCAAATTCTGGGTACCTTAAGCAAACCCGATAGCGGCGAAATATTTTTCAACGACAAAAAAATCTCCGCTTTTTCAGAAAAAGAACTGGCTGCTTTCCGCAACAAGGAAATTGGTTTTGTTTTTCAGTTTCATCATCTTCTGCCTGAGTTTACGGCACTTGAGAATGTTTGTATACCTGCATTTATTGCCAAAACTTCAAAGCTTGAAGCCGAGAAAAGGGCAAAAGAGCTAATCGATTATCTTGGATTAGCCGACAGAATGGAACACAAACCGGCAGAGCTTTCGGGAGGCGAAAAACAACGAATTGCAATGGCACGTGCTTTGGTTAACAGTCCGTCGGTTGTAATGGCCGACGAACCATCGGGAAACCTCGATTCTGCGAACCGCGACGAGCTTCACGAATTACTTTTTAAACTGCGCGACGACTTTGGACAGACTTTTATAATTGTTACCCACGACGATCATTTTGCCGAACGTTCAGATCAGATTATCCATATTAAAGATGGCATTATTGAGTAGCTTCTTCTGTTCGGAATAACCAGTTCAAACTCGGCCTATAGTTGGTTCATAAAAATTGGAAACGAGATGCAAGAGATTGAAGATTTAAAGAATTTTCTGGACGAAAAGGTGGAAGAATTCAATCGACCAAATTTTATTGAAACCGATCCCATTCAGGTTCCCAGGCAGTTCTCAGAAAAAGAGGATATTGAAATTGCCGGGTTTTTAACTGCAACAATTTCTTGGGGAAACCGGGCGGCGATAATTAAAAATGCTTTGCGTTTATTAAGTATGCTCGGTAATCAGCCGCACGATTTTGTTTTAAATGCTTCCGAAATTGAAATACAGAAACTGAACCGTTTTGTGCATCGTACCTTTAATGGCGACGATTGCATTTATTTTATTCACTCGCTTCGGAATATTTATAAAAACCACAATGGATTGCAGGCCGTTTTCGAAAAGGGTTTTCAACAGGACAATACAATGAAGGATGCATTGGCCAGTTTTTATTCTGTATTTTTTGAACTGGCAGGAGAACGCACCCGGAAACATATTTCGAATGTACAAAAGGGAGCCTCAGCAAAAAGGCTGAACATGTACCTGCGATGGATGGTGCGAAAGGATCAAGGTGGAGTTGATTTTGGGCTGTGGAATAGAATTCCGGCTTCGGCACTCATGCTTCCACTGGATATACATACCGGGAATGTTGGCCGTAAACTTGGGCTTTTACAACGAAAATCAGATGATTGGAAAGCCGTGGAAGAAATCACTTCGTCGCTACGGGAATTCGACAAGAATGATCCTGTGAAATATGACTTTGCCTTGTTTGGTTTGGGAGTTTTTGAAAAGTTCTAAACTTTATAACAAGTATTATCGCATGAATAGTTATGGGTAAAAACAACTATTTTCAATTTAAACAATTTACAGTCCGTCAAGAAAAGGCGGCTATGAAAGTAGGTACCGACGGAGTTTTACTCGGAGCATGGGCCGATGTAGAGAAATGTGATAAAATACTGGATGTTGGTACAGGCACGGGGTTAATTGCTTTGATGCTCGCACAACGTTCAACGGCTCAGATTACAGCCATAGAAATAGAAGAAAATGCGGCTGCTGAAGCAAAATCAAATGTTGCAGATTCAGATTGGTCGAACAGAATAGATGTGCAAAATGCTTCATTTCAGGAGTTTGCAAAAAACTCTGTGCTCAAATACGATTTGATTGTTTCTAATCCACCTTTTTTTAGCAATAATTTAAAGGCAAGTAACGCACCTCGAAATCTTGCCCGTCATAATGATTCTCTTTCATTTTTGGAATTGATTACAAATGCCCTAAATCTTTTTGATACTAACGGAAGACTTGCCGTTATTTTACCTGTTGAACCGGCAGAAGAGTTTAATAAACTGGCGTGTAAAAACGGGCTGTATTTATTACGAAGAACAGAGGTGAGCCCCAGTGTTGCAAAGGCTGTTAACCGTGTTTTAATGGAATTTACAAAAAAGAAAACTGCCTGTAAAGCCGCCTGCTTACCTGTCTATTCAAAAGACGGATCTGATTATTCAGTTGAATTTAAAACACTTACAAAAGACTTTTATCTGCGTTTTTAAACCAAAAACAGAAACGGATTAAAAATCTTGTTCATCTTTTTTGAGAAGTGTTGAATGGATTCATGGTCTATTCGCGAGGTGTTGTGGTTAACGTGTGCCACCTTTTTAACAATCATTTTTTGAATGAAATTCATTTTTTCAAAAGTAAATTCACCCCCGAAATAAGCCGTAGTTTTGGCTGTTTTGTGTAAAGCCTCCGGAAAAGCGTTAAGCAACTGGTTTTGCGCTTTTTCTCCATCTTCCATACAACAAATAAATAATCCCAATTCTTTCTCCTGAAGCTCGGTGATGTTTTTTGAACAAAATTCTTTTACTTTTTTCTGAATTTGGCCGGCGTGAATCGAACCACCTATGATTATTTTATCGAAATCGGTAATATCCGGATTTTGATTATTTTTTAAATTTACAAGGTGTACTTTACCTTCCAAAAAATCTTTTAACTCACTGGCCGTCTTTTCGGTGCATCCATGAGTTGTGCTGTAGACGATTAATGTTTTCATTTTTGAATAGTTGTTTTTTTGGGTTTTGCGATAAAATTTAATAATCAGTATTAAAAAAATTCTATTTAAAACTACGATTGTCATATGAACAATAGTGTTAATAATCGGTTAATTCTCTAAAATTACCGGTCAAAATAAAATACTAAAAAGTATTTAAAATAAAAAAGCAACTATTTTTGCAAAAGATTAAAAGGAATACACCATGACAATTAATATGAATCCAGAAATTCAACTCGATACAAATTATTACAAGGTTATAGGAATCAGAAATTTATCAGAACACACTTTTGTTCTTAGTCTGCCCAAAAGTCGTTTTAAATTTGAGGCAGGGCAACATGTGTCGTTATCTATTTCGGGCGATTACCAGAGCCGAGAATATTCTATTTACAGTGCCGAAGAAGATGAAAACCTTGAGGTATTAGTGAAAGAGGTTGATGGCGGCTATTTTTCTCCGAAATTGAAACACCTTAAAATAGGTGATATGGTGGAAGTTCACGGACCATTTGGCAAGTTTGGTTTAGATCAAAAAAATAAAGAAAGTAACAAACATGTTTTTATTGCCAGCGGTACAGGGATAGCACCTTTTCACAGTATTATAAAGAGTACGCCCAACCTCGATTACCATTTAATACATGGGGTGCGTACGATTGAAGAAGGCTATGAAAGAGAAGAATATGATGCCGACAGACTTACGCTTTGTACATCGCGTGATAAAAGAGGCGATTTTCACGGACGTTTAACCGAATACCTGAAAAAAACGAACTTTGATAAAAATACTTGTTTTTATTTGTGTGGCAACAGCGATATGATTTTTGATTCGATGGAAATATTAAGCGACAAAGGTTTTGGTCGCGAAAATATTACGGTAGAGGTTTATTTCTAAAAAAATACTTAAAAAACAAAAAGAGTGTCATTCTTCAACAGTAGGAATGACACTCTTTTTGTTCTCAAAATCCTCGTTCTTCCGGGAATCCTTGTTTCTTCAGTTAATTACTTTGAATCTATCTTTTCACCAAAAGCTAAATCGCCGGCGTCGCCTAGTCCCGGAACGATATAAGATTTTGGAGTCATCTCCGGGTCAATTGCTCCAAGCCACAATGTTACATTATCAGCTTTTATTTTATCAAGAATGTAATCCACACCTTCCTGGCTGGCAATAATCGCAATTAGATGAACATGTGCAGGCGTTCCTTTGCTAAATAAAGCTTCGTAGCCAATTTCCATCGATTTACCCGATGCCAGCATGGGATCTGATAAGATAATAATTTTATCGTCGAGCGAAGGAGAGGCCATGTATTCAAATTCAATTTCAAACTCGCCTGCATCGATATATTTTCGGTATGCTGAAATAAAACAGTTTTCGGCACGGTCGAAAATGCGCAACAAACCATTATGCATAGCTAGTCCGGCACGCAAAATTGTTGCCAAAACCGGCTGCTGCTCCAATTTCGGAACTTTGGCAACTCCCAGCGGAGTTTGTACATCGTTTACCTCAAAGGGCATTTCTTTACTTATCTCGTAGGCAAATAGCTCACCAATACGGTTTAAATTATCGCGAAACCGGAGTGGGTCGGTTTGAATTGAAATATCGCGGATTTCTGCCAGGTACTGGTCTAAAATTGAGTGGTTGTTTCCTAAAACTTTTACTTCCATAATTCAACTAATTAGGTGAAAAATACATCGCCCTCGCCATCCTGAAAGTGTAAATCCGTATTGCTGATTATTTCGAATGTGCCGTATATTTTTTGGCCGTATTTTTTCACATGCAAAAATGGGAATTTTCTTTTAAACAACTCTGCTGCCAAGGCTTTTTTATAGATTGTAATAAATTCAATTTTGTTCTCTTTGCTGAAGTTTTTTAAGAAAGTTGCTGTTTTGTCCAGCAATTCATCAGGCAAATGGAAGTAAAGTGTTTTTAAATGTCCTTCACGAACAGAAAAAATAAAAAATCCGGACAATTTGTTTTCGGAGTAGAGCTTTACCGTTTTATAATAAAAGTATTTTGTGTAAGATGAAAATGGATAATTACTGGTGTATTCCGATTTATCTGTCGAAAGCCAGGGGTGGTTGAAAATCCATTTGAGTTCATTTTCTCCCCGGTTGAAACCACTTGTATTTTTGCCAATGAGTTGATAACATTCTTTATCCGGGAATTCACCGGTTTCAAATCTTACTGATGTTTGTTTTTGCCCCGGGTAGATCCACAAACAGAAGTTAGAATAACCCGAAACAATTAAATCGATGATTAAAAAGACGAACCGGAAAAGAAGATTTGAATCTGCTTTTGCAATCAATTTTCTTGTTTTCGGGAATAAATAGGCACGAGCACCTTCAAACTGATAAATTGTTTTAAACCAACCAGTTTTTTTTATCAGTTTTTCAGATGAAGTAGTGTAATTGGTAAACATCAGTTTTTTGTTCCAGTCGGAGTAGGCCTCTTTTAAAAGTTGTTCGGAAAATCCTTTTCTTCTGAAGTTTGGATGAACCCAGGCACCGCTGCACCAGCCAAATCTTATTTTCTCTTTCCCATTTTTACAAACATCTGCAAATAAACTTCTGAAAGCGACCAGTTGTTCGTCGATAAAACCAAGGTACAAAACAACATCATCGGGATTGGAGCGAGGATTAGACAGGTAGGATTTTGCCCTCAGATGAGAGATCGGAACATATTCAAAGTGGCGAAATGTTCTGCTGTTGATGAACGCTTCCAACTCTTTTAACCGTATTTTATGTATAGTTAAATTCAATGTTTTACCGTTGCTTTTCCAGTTATCTTGCGCAGTTTAAAATACATAAATTCTGCTTTTAGGTTTTCTCTGAAGTCGCCTTTTTGTTCCGCTGGATACCGCTGAAAATGCGAATCTATGTTGTCGTATTTTACTCCGGCAGTGCCAAATGTGATATCACAAATATTATCTTTTTTTAGTCTCTTTACTAGTTCCGATGGCACTCCGTCGTCGGTAAATGGGAATGCAAAGGCTTTAATCTCTGGATTTATTTTTTCATTCACCCACTCCATACTTTTTCGTATTTGTTTGAGCTGCTTTTTCTCCGAAATCTTCCAAAATTCAGGGTGTTTGTGGCTGTGTCCTCCAATCGAGAAACCTTTACGATGCAGATCTTCTATTTGTTGGGTAGTTAAATAGGGTTTTTTTTCTTTAAGAAAAGCATTGAAATCGAGTTCCAACAGTTCGGCCGCCTCGTTCAACAGTTCGCGTTGCGAAAAACCTGCCTGGAGAATGTTGCTACAATTCAGGTTGTTTTTATTCAGAAAATGTTGTGCTTCCGAATCGGGATTATTTTGCATTTCTGTTAAAATTAAACTGGCTTTGTAACGGTGAAAAAGTTCTTTGTTGTCAACAAATCCGCTGTTTACGAAAAATGTTGCGGGTATTCCCTTTTTTAATAGAATTGGAGCAATTATATCAGCACATTCACGTAATCCGTCATCAAAACTCAAATGAAATGTCTTTTGGGCGGAGTGGATATTTGAATATAAATCGGAAAGTGAAACGGGTACGAAATACTTTAAAAAATAATCGAGTTCCTGTTCAAATTGTTTTTCGTTTAAGTATGGATAATTTAAAATATGGGGGAGTGGCTTGTTGCTTACCACATGATAAAACGGATGAAACACCGGAGTTTTTGCTGAGAACAGACGTTCTTCCGATAAAAACCGACCAATTTGTTTGCTAAAAAAACGTGGGAAGTTTGCCATGCTCTACTTTCGTTTAAACCACTTGAAAGGCAAAGGTAAACGATTAAATTTAAGTTGAAAATAGGTTTCAGCTTTTGCTCCAAAACCGTTATAAAAGCGTGCTACTCCCGGAATCATTGAACCTTCAAAATCGAGGATGAGGTTTTTGCCTGCATTTTCTTCGATAAATTTATTCAGCAAAAAATACATGGCCCCCAGCTCTTTTCCTGTCTGGCTTGAGGCAGCATTAAAATATATAACACGTTCTTTCCAGCGGCAAAAGTACACAGCGGCACACAATTGATTGTTCGCAGTATAAACACCATATATTTGTCCAAAACCTTTGTACAGTCCATATGAAATCAGACTTTTTAAGCTTGCCAGTTCCTTCTTCCCTATTTTTGCCTGAAGGTTTTCTGCTTTAAAATTCATGTACGTTTGAAGGCGGATCCCTTTTACTAAATTTAGTTCCTGTTGCCTTGCTTTTGCAATGTTTCGTTTTGTGTTTTTCGAAAACGATGCAGAAAGAATTTCATATTCGTGTACCAAAGGTAACAGCAAATTTTTTCGGGGAAGAAATTGGAGTTCTCCAATTTCACCTGGCTGCAGATTCTCTGCATTTAAATGAAAATCAGAATAACTGAAGTTCTCGGTGAGGTATTTGTAGAAGGCTTTTTCAATTTTTGGAGTTGGCGAAGGAAAGATCCCCAGTTGCTGCGAATAAAGCGGCTGGTATAAATATTTAACTCCTAGTTTTTTTCGGTACGGAAGTGGCATTACAAACTCATAATCGCCCCAAACCAACGCATCCCAAACCTCGGCAGTACGATCAAGATGCCAGTCGTAAGCATAAATACGACAATTTTGCGCGTTGTCAATGCACCGGTTCCATCTTTCAGAATTGATTTCTGAGTGTTTTATGTAGCGGAAATTTAATGTTTTTGCCATTCAGTATTTTTTGTTCTTCCGGCTCAACATCAGGCTTTATTTGCCCATTCGAAACCCAGTTTGTTCATTTTCTCGAAAACCTCCCGGTAACCTTCCCACTGCCCTATGTTATTTACTGTTTCGTTGTGCCAAACGCTTACAAATGTACCACCAACATTTTTAACTTCCTGCATAAGCGTCTTTATTTCTTCAAAAGCCTGGTCAGGATTCAATTGCATGTAATGGAGCAATGTTCCATCCATTACCTGGAAGGGTACAATTAGAAGGTTGGTTGTAGTTTCATGTTTTAAATCGTAATAATAGTACGGTGTGCAGATTCCTCCCCGAAACCCGGTTTTGGGAGAATAACCCAATGTGTAATCTTCCTGAATGCCTGCTTTGATTAAGCGTGTGTAAGTTCTCGGAAATCTAAGCATTAAATAGTGTTGACGACTCTTTGTGATTTCTTTTCCCGCGATTTCTTCAAGACGTTTTTTCTCTATCCTCACTTTTTTCTTGCCTCCTTTTTGGCTGGTTGCAAACGAAGGATGAAGCCCAACGTCGTATTTATTCGCTGTCCTTTTTATTAATTTTTGGTAGGCTTCATTCGTGTGAGATACATTCTTGTCTTTTTGGCCATAATTCCCCATCAGGAAAAAGAATTTTACTTTGTCTTCATTTCCTTGAAAAACTGTGTCGAGATAATCGTAGGTGTCGTAAGGGTCGCGCTCTTTACCCGAAAATACTCTTTTACGTTTTTTGTGCTCTTCCATTTCACCTTTCAACAGTGCTCTTGCCCATGCTGCTGATGTTCTCCAGAATCCTTTGTTCTGGTAGGCGTATGCATTGTCAACGTCGATAGTTGAAATGAATTCAAATTTTTGGGAACGAAATTTTAGATCAGGATAAATTTCTTTCAATTTATCGGCAACAAGATTGGCCCAGATATTTACAATTGGTTTATGTAGTAAGTTATATTTACTGAGAATACTTTTTTGCACCGGGTAACGATCCAGTTTGTCGAGGTTTTCTTCCGTGTATTCTTCGTGGCGCGTAACTACATAAAACGATGCAGCAAACGGATCGAAAGGAAGGGTAGAATCTTCAGAACTTTCGCAAAAGTATTTCTTCCCCTCGTACCAAACTGAATTTATTGAAGGCGTTAATAAGGCCTTGCATTGAGTGATGCGGTGCGGTTTAATGTAAAATTCGTCTCCAAATTTTTCGACAGAGTAATTGATTTTTGGCAATTCCGATTTCTGAAATTTTGAAGAATTAGTAGTAAATACAACATCAAAACTTAAAATCTGGTTAAAAACTAACTTAAAGATATACTCGATGCGGGGGGTAATTTCTTCTGCGTAGATTAGTATCATTTTGGTTCAATTTTAGTTTAACATTCCTTCATCAGCAAAACTAATGTATTGGTTCTGACCAATAATTATATGGTCGAGCACTGTAATATCCATTATTGTGGCGGCTTCTTTTATTTTCTTTGTGATTTTGAGATCAGCGTCGGATGCCTGCATGGTTCCTGATGGATGATTGTGACAAAGAATTACAGAACTGGCCATTTTTTCCAGAGCATTTTTCAGGATAAGACGAACATCAATCACTGTACCTGATATCCCTCCTTTGCTGATCATAAAAGTATCAATTATTATGTTGCCACGGTTAAGCAACATGATCCAAAATTCTTCGTGATTCAAATCGCCAAGCATGGGCTGAAAAAAGTCGGCTGCATCTTTGCTTCCTGTAATTTTGTTTTTGCTGAATACTTCGGCTTCTTTGCGGCGTTTCCCCAATTCCAGTGCGGCCACAATGGAAACAGCTTTGGCTTCTCCGATTCCATTGAATGCTTGTAAAAAATCAGTGGTTTTCCGGCCCAGTTCGTTTAAATTATTGTCTACGGTGGTGAGTATGCGACGCGAAAGTTCAACTGCTGTTTCTTCTAAGTTTCCCGAACCAATTAATATGGCAATTAATTCGGCATCGGTTAGCGCACGGGCCCCTTTCGAAAGTAATTTTTCACGTGGCCGGTCTTCAACAGCCCAGTCTTTAATGTTTAGTTTTTTGTATTCACCCATTAGCTTCGGAGTTTAATAAATCTTCCAATAAATTTATGGAAGAGAGCCAATGGTAATTTAACTATAATAAATGGTTTTCGAAAGGGGTAAATTATAGTTTCAGAACATATGATGGATTGCTGAAGAGCATAAAAAAACCCCTTCGGAGACCGAAGAGGTTTTAATATCTTGATTGAATATTTTCCTTACAACGTGTCAACCTTTACGGCTAACTTCGATTTTAAGTTCGAAGCTTTGTTTTTATGAATGATATTGCGTTTTGCTAATTTATCAATCATTGCAACAACTTCAGGGAACAATTTTTCTGCCTCTGCTTTGTCAGATGCGTTACGCAAAGCTTTGATCGCATTACGAGTAGTTTTTGCGTAGTACTTGTTGTGTACCCTTTTCTTTTCGTCTTGACGAATTCTTTTTAAAGCTGACTTATGATGTGCCATTTCTTTTTTTCTTCTCTTTTAAATTTGTAGCCCGTAGGGGATTCGAACCCCTGCTACCAGGATGAAAACCTGGCGTCCTAACCCCTAGACGAACGGGCCTTCCTAATTGTTCCCTTAATTTTGGGACTGCAAAAATACATCATTTTTGTTATCCACCAAATTTTCAGGAAATATTTCTTCTAAAATTTTTACATCCTTCGTTTAGAATGCCGTTTTTTATTTTAGCGCTGCAAAGAAAAGCAAGTTTTTTTAAACCGCAAATAAAAATTTGAAAAAAAATGCAAAAAATGGATTTTTATCGCAACTCGAAGTTTTCGCCAAGGTAAACACGGCGTACATCTTTGTCTTCAGCAAGATCTTTTGCTGTCCCTGCTTTTAATATGTTCCCTTCAAAAAGGAGGTACGACCTATCTGTTATTCGCAATGTTTCGTGTACATTGTGGTCGGTAATCAACACTCCAATATTTTTTTCTTTTAGTTTCATTACAATTTGCTGGATATCTTCCACAGCAATGGGATCGACACCGGCAAATGGTTCGTCTAAAAGAATAAATTTTGGATCGATGGCCAAGGCCCGGGCAATTTCGGTGCGCCGACGTTCTCCCCCCGAAAGTTGAATCCCTTTGCTCTTTCGAATGTGACCTAAACCAAACTCTTCAATTAATGTTTCCAGTTTATCGCGTTGGTATTCTTTTGAATAGTCTGTCATTTCCAGAACCGCTCTGATATTGTCCTCAATGCTTAGTTTCCTGAAAACCGATGCTTCCTGTGCCAGGTATCCAATCCCTAGTTGTGCGCGTTTGTAAACAGGCAGCTTTGTTATATTCTGATTGTCAAGGTAGATATTTCCTGAAAAGGGTTGAATAAGTCCTACGATCATGTAAAACGAGGTGGTTTTTCCTGCCCCGTTAGGACCAAGTAATCCCACAATTTCGCCTTGTTCAACCTGGAAGCTAACACCTTTTACAACAGTTCTTTTGCGGTATTTTTTTACTATGTTATCGGCTCGAAGAATCATAATTGTTTAAATAACGGATTTTTTCGGGTGAATTACAGCTCCTCCATCTGTTTTTCACGTTTTTTAACAACGCGGCGCGAAATCATAATCCCGATTTCATATAAAAACACCAGAGGGAAACACACCATTATCTGGCTGAAAATATCGGGAGGAGTAATTATCGCTGAAAGTAAAAGCATTACAACATACGAATGCCTGCGATAAGTTTTCATTATTTGAGGTGTAATTATTCCAACCTTACTTAAAAAGTAGGAGAATATGGGGAGCAGAAATACAACTCCGGCGGCTAAAGAAATAGAGGTAACCGAACCAATGTATGATCGCAGGTTAATTGTATTTTCAACCTCACTGCTCACCTGGTAAGTTCCCAAAAAGTGAATGGAAAGCGGTACAATTAAATAATAGCCAAACAAAACTCCCAGCAGAAACAAAACGGAGGTAAAAAACACTGCTCCACCGGCGTGTCTTTTTTCTTTTTCGTACAGTGCGGGTTTAATAAAACTCCAGAACTCGTAAAAAACAACCGGAGAAGCAACAATGAGCCCGGCAATGATGGATACCATAATATGAGTAGAAAATTGTCCGGCAATTTTAATACTCTGCATTTTTAATGGAACCTGGTTTATTTTAACAGCTTCAGAACCCACTAAATCTCCAAGCTTGGCAAACATTTGGTTGGTCCAAAACTCAGGCGTTCGGGGTGCTAATATTACTACGTCGAAAATGAACCGTTTCATTACAAATGCCACAATGGCAAAAACCATAATTGCTGCTGCCGAACGCACAATGTGCCAGCGCAACTCTTCCAGGTGCTCGAGAAACGACATCTCATTTTCCTTTTTTTTCTCGCCTCTTTTTTTAGTCGATTGCTCTTCTTGTGTATATTCTTCGCTCATGAATTACTTAACTTTTCAAAAAAACTTCACAAATGTACACGAAATTTTTGCAATTGAAATGACATGGGCTTAAATGAGAAGAATATTATATGTGTAGATAATTGCTTCAGGTTTAACAATGCTGCAATAAATATTTATTTACAAAGTTTGATTCTAAAGTTTAACGATAATTCTGTACTTTTAAGTTTGGGATGTTTTTTTGTCGATGCGCAGAAAATCATAAAAAACATTAAAAAACATTGGTGTTTTATTTACTTTTAATAATTTAGAATTTGCATAAAAAAATATGGGACAGAATTGAGAGCTAGAAGGATCATGGAAAATAATATTGTATTAACAGATAAATTACAGGAGTATTTTGGTTTCGATAGGTTTAAAGGGAAACAAGAAGAAGCCATAAAAAGTGTGTTGGAGGGGAATAATACGTTTGTTTTAATGCCTACTGGTGGCGGTAAATCGTTAATTTATCAGTTGCCTGCCTTAATTCTTGAAGGAACGGCAATTGTAATTTCGCCTTTAATTGCATTAATGAAGAATCAAGTTGATTCAATCAGGGGAACGCACTCTGAAGACAACATCGCTCATTTCTTAAATTCATCACTTTCGAAGTCGGCAATTGCCGAAGTGAAAGAAGATGTTTTGTCGGGAAAGACAAAGTTGCTGTATGTAGCACCCGAATCATTGACAAAAGAAGACAACATTGAGTTTCTGAAAAAGATAAAAATTTCGTTTTATGCCATTGATGAGGCGCACTGTATATCGGAATGGGGCCACGATTTCAGACCTGAATACCGAAGGATTAAGCCAATCGTTGAGGAAATTGGAAAGTCGCCAATTGTAGCCTTAACGGCAACGGCAACCGCAAAAGTGCAGCACGACATTCAAAAAAACCTTGGGATTTTAGATGCTAAAGTTTTTATGGCCTCTTTTAACCGGGAAAATTTATATTATGAGGTACGTCCAAAGGTGAAACCCGAAACTCAGATTATAAAGTTTATCAAGCAGAATGAAGGTAAATCGGGAATTATTTATTGTTTAAGCCGTAAGAAAGTAGAGGAGTTGGCCGAAACGCTTCTGATTAATGGAGTAAAGGCGTTGGCTTATCACGCGGGAATGGATGCTGCAACCCGATCGGGGAATCAGGATAAATTTTTGATGGAAGAGGTGGATGTGATTGTTGCAACCATCGCATTTGGAATGGGTATTGATAAACCCGATGTACGATTTGTTATTCATTATGATATTCCTAAAAGTTTGGAGGGATATTACCAGGAAACCGGTCGTGCCGGTCGCGATGGTGGTGAAGGACAGTGCGTTACCTTTTATAGCTATAAAGATATTCAGAAGCTGGAGAAGTTTATGCATGGCAAACCCGTTGCCGAACAGGAAATTGGCAAACAACTTCTTTTAGATACCGTTTCGTATGCCGAATCTGCAATATGCAGACGTATTATTCTGTTGCACTATTTTGGCGAGAAATACGAGCCGGAGAATTGTGGTAACTGTGATAATTGTTTAAATCCGAAAGAGCAGATTGAAGCGAAAGATGAAATTGTAACTGCACTAAAAGCCATACTTGAGGTAAACGAGAAATACAAAGGCGACCATATCGCGAATATTCTGATTGGAAATAAAACTGCAGCAGTGAAGTCGTTTAAGCATGATACCTTAAAGGCATTTGGAACAGGTAAAAAACACGAAGAAAGGTACTGGAATGCAGTTTTTCGTCAATCAATGGTGGCCGGAATAATTAATAAAGACATTGAAAATTACGGACTTTTAAAAGTTACTCCGGTTGGGCATGAGTTTTTAGCTAAACCACATAGTTTTATGTTGGTTAAAAACCATGAATATGAAGAGGAAGATGGCTCGAATTCAGGAGGCGCACCTTCAGGAGGTTCAAGTGGTGATCCGCAACTTTTTGCCATGTTGAAAGACCTTCGGAAAAAAATTGCAAAGCGTAATAATTTACCTCCTTTTGTAATCTTTCAGGATCCGTCGTTGGCAGATATGTCTATTCAATATCCAATTTCCATTGATGAACTCCAGCAAATTCAGGGAGTTGGAATGGGTAAAGCCAAAAGATACGGCCGGGAATTTGCGGCCCTCATTAAATCGTATGTTGAAGAGAATGAAATAGACAGGCCCGAAGATCTTGTGGTACGCAGTGTGGCCAACAAATCAAAAATGAAAGTCTTTATCATTCAAAGTATCGACCGGAAACTGTCTTTTGAGGATATTGCTGATTCTAAAGGAGTTGATGTAAAAGATATTATTACGGAGGTGGAAGCGATTGTAAATTCCGGAACCAAGTTAAATATCGATTACTATATCGATGATGTATTGGATGAAGATCATCAGGAAGAAATTTTTGATTATTTCAGGGAGGCAGAAACCGATTCGATTGAAGAAGCACTCGCCGAACTTGGTGAAGATGAATATAGCGAAGAAGATATTCGTTTGATGAGAGTGAAGTTTTTCTCCGATCTTGGCAATTAAAATTCATAAGTGCTTTTTTTGCTGACACACAACCTTTTTGCTGTTAAAATTGTTTACTTTTGCACCGTTTTTTAGCAGAGGTAAGTAGGTTTAATCTGTTACCTGTATGTAAAAATAGAAGTTGTTGATTGAAGTAAAAGAATTTATTGAAAATAAGATATGACAGTAGCAGTTAAAGAACAATTGGATTATAAAGTTGCCGATATTGCGTTGGCTGATTTCGGGCGAAAAGAGATTGAAATAGCAGAGAAAGAAATGCCGGGTTTGATGTCGATCCGTAAAAAGTTTGGCCAGGAAAAACCCTTGCAGGGTGCCCGTGTTATGGGAAGTCTGCACATGACCATTCAAACAGCTGTTTTAATTGAAACACTGGTTGAATTAGGTGCCGATGTTCGTTGGTGTAGTTGTAATATTTTTTCTACGCAGGATCATGCAGCTGCTGCCATTGCCGCAGCAGGAGTGCCGGTGTTTGCCTGGAAAGGTGAAACGCTTGAGGAATATTGGTGGTGTACAAGAGAGGCACTGAGTTTTCCGGGTGGAAAAGGGCCACAGTTGATTGTTGATGATGGTGGCGATGCAACACTCTTAATCCACAAAGGTTATGCTGCAGAAAAAGATGCAAGTGTTTTGGATGTTGAACCAGCCAGTGAAGAAGAAGGCGAAGTTTTAAGCCTTTTGAAGCTTACGCTTGCTGAAGACAACCAGAAATGGCATCGCACCGTTGAGGAGTGGAAAGGCGTTTCTGAAGAGACAACTACAGGGGTTCACAGGCTGTATCAAATGTTTGATAAAGGTGAATTGTTGGTTCCTGCCATTAATGTAAACGACTCAGTTACAAAATCAAAATTCGATAATTTGTACGGTTGCCGCGAATCGCTGGCCGATGGAATTAAGCGTGCCACTGACGTTATGATTGCCGGGAAAGTGGTGGTTGTTGCAGGTTATGGCGATGTTGGTAAAGGTTGTGCTCACTCGATGCGTAGTTATGGCGCTCGTGTAATTGTTACCGAAATTGATCCGATTTGTGCATTGCAGGCCGCCATGGAAGGTTTTGAAGTGAAACCAATGGAAGATGCAGTGGCCGAAGGAAATATTTACGTAACCACCACCGGAAACAAAGATGTAATCACTGCCGAAAACATGGCCAATATGAAAGATCAGGCAATTGTTTGTAATATTGGCCACTTCGATAACGAAATTCAGGTAGCTCAACTCGAAAAATGGGAGGGGATTGTTAAAACAAATATTAAACCACAGGTTGATAAATATACCTATCCTGATGGTCACAGTATATTCCTGTTGGCTGAAGGTCGTTTGGTGAATTTGGGATGTGCAACCGGTCACCCGTCGTTTGTTATGAGTAATTCGTTTACCAACCAATCGTTGGCACAAATCGATTTGTGGAAAAATAATTACGAAGTGGGTGTATTTACACTTTCAAAAAAGCTGGACGAAGAAGTTGCACGTTTGCATCTGGAGCAAATTGGTGTGAAATTAACCACACTAACTGATGAGCAGGCAGCATATCTTGGCATTCCGAAAGAAGGTCCGTTTAAACCGGAACATTACAGGTATTAAAGAATAGTAAAATATATTCTAAGAAAACGGGCTTCAGTTTGGGGCCCGTTTTTAATTGAATACTCTGAGTGTTGAATTCCCTAACACCGAAACATTATATTGTTTTAGTGGAGCCGATGCCGGACCTGAAATGGGATTTGCAGAGTAAAAAAGTGAATATTGAGATTCGCAACAAGGACAAGCTGCCAGCAATCCGTCAGGTTCAAGATGGCATGATTGACTGATTTCGTGTGTACAGGTTGCATCGTATGCGTAATATTCTCCAACCACATGGCACGATACAATAACGCCTCCAAAACCAACGTATTCAAAATAAACGGAACTTCCCGGATTTTGGAGTTCATTGTAAATATTCAGATTGATGGTAAAATTAACAGGTACTTCCGGTACTTGCGAATCAATCTCATCGCACGATAAGTTTGTTACCATTAATAGTATGAAAAAGAATAAATACTTCCCGTTTTTTACAAACAACTTCCCCATTTTTCGTACTTTTATAAACTGTAACAACAAAAGTAGAGTTTTTATTGAATTCTGAACATAAGAGATGGACGATCTGATAGTAATCATATTAACCTTGGCAGTGGCGGTAATTGGCGTAATTAACCAACAGAAAAAGAAAAAGGCCGCACAAAATCCTGCTGGAAAAGTTACAAAACAACCAACGGATTTTTGGGATATGATTATGGATGCACAAAACGAACAGGCAGAAAATGTGCCTGAATATGTTGAGCCGCAAACTGAATTTGAAGAATACAAAGAGCCTGAAGATAAAATAGAATATCAGTTTGTTCCAAGCAGTGAAGGAATTACTGAAATTGAAAACGAAACAAAAGTAATTTCGAAAAAGAAACTGCAGGCGACGGTTGATGGTGAAGAATTTTCGCTGAGAAAAGCCGTAATTTACAACGAAATATTACAACGGAAGTATACGTAATTAGGTATAAATCACGCAATTCGATTATTTTTTCTGTCGTATTGTTTTGAATTAGGCAGAAAATATATAGTTTTGCACGAGGAAGAGTTCCGAATCGTTCGGGATTCTTTCTATTTTTTTTATATAGTATCAAACAACGATAACAGATTAATAAGGAGGATAAAAAATGTCCGAAGTAACATATTTAACACAAGCAGGATTAGAGAAGCTCAAAAAAGAGTTGGAACATTTAAAAAATGTTGAGCGTCCTGCCATTTCGAAACAAATTGGTGAGGCAATTGAAAAAGGCGATATCTCAGAGAATGCCGAGTATGATGCTGCTAAAGATGCACAAGGAATGCTTGAAGCAAAAATTGCTCTGTTGCAAGGGAAAGTAGCCAATGCGCGAATTCTGGACGAGTCAAAAATAGATACGTCTAAAGTTCAGATATTGAACAAGGTAACGATCAAGAACAAAAAGAATAATGCTACCATGCAGTACACTTTGGTTCCTGAAAGTGAAGCTGATTTAAAAGCGGGTAAACTGTCGATAAAAACCCCGATTGCCAAAGGTTTGCTTGGGAAAAAAGTTGGCGATGAGGTGGAAATAAAGGTACCTTCGGGTATTATTCCTTTTGAGATTGTTGAAATTTCAATCTAAATCAAAATGGCCAGTCTCTTTACGAAAATAGTAAATGGCGAAATTCCGGCTTACAAAGTAGCCGAGGATGAAAATTATTTTGCCTTTCTCGACATTTTTCCGGTAGCCAAAGGTCATACCCTGGTTATTCCGAAAAAAGAAGTAGACTACCTTTTCGATTTAGATGATGAAACATATGCCGGATTGCAGTTGTTTGCTAAAAAAATTGCAAAAGGATTGAAAAAGGCGATTCCATGCGAGAAAGTTGGTGTTCTGGTTTTAGGACTTGAAGTACCACACGCACACATCCATCTGGTGCCCATGCAAAACGAAGGCGACTTGCTTAACTTTTCGGAGAAGAAGAAATTCACTCCCGAAGAATTTCAGGAAATAACAAAATTGATTTCAGATAATATTGAATAAGAGCTCGGTATAATCCGGGCTTTTTTTCGTCCTTTATTCTACCATTTTTTATCAACATATCCCTGTATTAGAGCCCAAAATCAGTACCTTTAAGAACTTTTTTTAGCAAGTTTTTTATGGTTCCTTTTACTCATTTACACGTACATTCACAATATTCGATTCTCGATGGTGCCGCAAGTATTGGCGCTCTGGTTAATAAGGCCAAGTCGGACAATATGAGCACTTTGGCACTAACCGATCACGGTGCCATGTTTGGTATTAAAGAGTTTCATGCGGCCTGCAAAAAGGCAGAAATTAAACCCATTCTCGGCTGCGAAACTTATGTGGCAGCTCGTTCAATTAACGACAAAAGGGACAAAATCGACCGCTCGGGACATCACCTTATTCTTTTGGCAAAAAATAAGGTTGGGTACCGAAACCTGATAAAGCTGATTTCGGTGGCATCAACCGACGGATTTTATTACAAACCACGTATCGATAAAGCGCTGCTTGAAAAATATCATGAAGGGTTGGTGGCGTCATCGGCTTGTTTGGGGGGAGAAATTCCGCAGCATATCATGAACAACGACATGAAAGCTGCTGAAGAAGCAATTTTGTGGTACAAAAAACTGTTCGGCGACGATTATTATTTGGAATTAATGCGTCATCCGGCCGAAGCTCAACAACAGAGAGAGGATGTTTACGATTGGCAGGTAAAAGTAAATAAGGTGCTTGTTCCTTTGGCGAAAAAAATGGGTGTAAAATTAATTGCAACCAATGATATTCATTTTACCAATGCCGAAGATGCCGATGCACACGACTTGCTTATATGTTTAAATACCGGGAAAGATTTTGATGATCCAAACCGGATGCGTTACACCAAACAAGAGTGGTTTAAAACGCAGGCCGAAATGAATGAGCTGTTTTCCGATCTTCCGGAAGCACTGCAGAATACAACTGAAATAGCCAGCAAGATTGAGTCTTTTGAACTTGATTCGGCACCTATTATGCCGGTTTTTCCAATCCCAAAAGAGATAGGAACCGAAGATGAATTTCGGAAAAAATATTCGGAGGAAGATTTGAGGGAAGAGTTTGGCAGCGATGCTTTTGATCGTTTGGGAGGATATGAAAAAGTGGTAAGGGTAAAACTCGAATCTGCTTTTTTGGAACACCTTACGTTTGAAGGAGCCATAGAACGCTACGGTGAACCGCTCGAAAAACATGTGGTTGAGCGTTTGGAATTTGAGCTCAATACGATTAAGGTAATGGGATATCCCGGGTACTTTCTTATCACCCAGGATTTTATCAACTGGGCCAAAGAAAATGGTGTTATTGTTGGCCCAGGCCGTGGATCGGCAGCAGGAGCTGCAGTTGCCTATTGTTCCGGAATTACCAATATCGATCCCATTAAATACGATTTGCTGTTCGAGCGTTTTTTAAATCCCGATCGTATTTCACTTCCCGATGTGGATATTGATTTTGATGATGACGGTCGCCAGGCGGTTTTGGATTACGTAACCGATAAATACGGGCAGGACAAAGTAGCTCATATTTGTACCTTCGGTACCATGGCCACCAAATCGTCGATTCGGGATGTGGCGCGGGTTTTAAAATTACCGCTTCCCGAAGCTGACCGTCTTGCCAAACTGGTTCCCGATGCCCCCAAAATGAGCTTCAAAAAAGCATTTGCAGAAAGTCCGGAATTGAAACAGGAGAAAGAATCTCCGGTTGAATTGGTGGCGCAAACCATGAAATTTGCCGAATCTCTGGAAGGTTCAGTGCGGCAAACAGGTGTACATGCTTGTGGTGTTATTATCGGTCGCGACCCACTTTCTGATCATATTCCTTTAATGCCAACAAAGGAGGAGAAACTTTACACGACTCAATATGATGGTCGTTTTGTGGAGGACATTGGTCTGTTAAAAATGGACTTCCTGGGGTTAAAAACGCTTTCGATTATAAAAGAATGTCTTGAAAATATAAGGCTTTCGAAAGGAATAAGAATCGACATCAACAAAATCCCACTTGAGGATGAGAAAACCTTCGAACTTTTCAGTCATGGCGAAACTACAGCAATCTTCCAGTTTGAATCGGATGGAATGAAAAAGCATCTTCGCGATCTGAAACCTAACCGTTTTGAGGATTTGGTTGCGATGAACGCCTTGTATCGTCCGGGGCCTATGGAATACATTCCCGATTACATTGCCCGTAAACATGGCCGTCAAAAAGTAGATTACGATGTACCTATGATGGAAAAGTATCTGAATGACACTTACGGTATTACGGTGTTTCAGGAGCAAGTGATGTTACTTTCGCGGCTGCTTGCAGGCTTTACACGGGGTGACTCCGACACACTTCGTAAGGCAATGGGTAAAAAAATTATGGCGGTAATGAATAAATTGAAAGTTAAGTTTGTGGATGGTTGTAAAGCCAACTTTCAATTTGTTGATGAATGTAAAAATAAAGGGAAACAACCCGAAGAGGTAATAGAGAAAATCTGGAAAGACTGGGAGGCATTTGCTTCGTACGCATTTAATAAATCACATTCGGTTTGTTATGCTTACATTGCTTATCAAACGGGGTATTTGAAGGCGCACTTCCCGGCAGAGTTTATGGCTGCCAACCTTAGCCGAAACCTTAGTAATATTGTTGATATCACCAAATTGATGACCGAGTGTAAGCGCATGAAGTTAAATGTCTTAGGGCCAGATATTAACGAAAGTTTTATCAAGTTTACGGCCAATAAAATTGGAGATATTCGTTTCGGAATGGGTGCAATTAAAGGCGTTGGTTCAGCCGCCGTTCAGAATATTATTGATGTTCGCGAGGAACACGGGGAATATAAAACGGTTTACGATTTGGTAGAAAATGTGAACCTGCAATCGGTAAATAAAAAGAACCTTGAAGCGCTGGCAATGGCGGGTGCTTTTGATAACCTCGAAGGAACCAATCGTAGTTGTTTTTTTGCCGGCGACGATGAAAATGATAGTACTACTTTTATCGAGAAATTAATACGCTATGGCAACCGTCTTCAGATGGAAGCCCAAAGTGCGCAGCAAAGTTTATTTGGTGGAATGGGTAGTGCACAGGATATTCAAAAACCACCTATCCCGAAAGTGGAAGAATGGGCAAAACTGGTTCTTCTCGAAAAAGAAAAGAACCTGATTGGAATTTATCTGACAGCCCATCCACTCGATGACTACGCCCTTGAAATCAATAACTTCTGTTCGAGAGATGTGGCATTAAAAGATTTGAATAATGACATAGAACAGTACAAAGACAAAGATTTTACCTTTGGCGGAATGGTTACGGCAGCCCGGGAGGGAACTTCAAAAAATGGAAATCCGTATGCTACATTAACACTTTCTGATTACACCGATTCGAAAGAATTTTTCTTTTTTGGGAAAGACTATGTAAACTTTAGCAAATACTGTAAACCCAATCTTTTTCTTATGGTTAGAGGGGCTGTAAAATCGAGATTTAACAGCGATTTTTACGAATTTAAAGTGTCGGGTATTGAGTTGCTTTCCGAAGTGCGTGAAAGTTATGTGAAGAGCATAACTATTAATCTGCCTTTGCTTACAATTACCGAAAGTATGGTAAAAACCATTGAAAATCTGGTGGCTGAGCACAAAGGGAAAACTCTCTTGAATTTTAATGTTTACGACCCCGAGAACAATATGTTTATTAAAATGTTTTCAAGAACAGCAAGGGTAAATCCCTCAGACAAGTTTCTTCGCTTTTTTGATGGACGAGCCGATATTAGTTATAGAATTAATTAGCTAGTTTTGTAAACCAGATAAGAACAACAATTTTAAAAAATTATAAGTTATGGCTTTAGAAATTACAGATGCCAATTTCGAAGAATTGGTGATGAACTCAGACAAACCCGTTATGTTGGACTTTTGGGCAGTTTGGTGTGGCCCATGTCGTATGATTGCTCCTATTGTTGAGGAAATGTCGACTGAATACGAAGGCAAAGCAGTTATTGGTAAAGTTGATGTTGACAACAACCAGGAAATTGCGATGAAGTACGGAATCAGAAATATTCCTACCGTATTATTTGTTAAAGGTGGCGAAATAGTAGATAAACAAGTTGGAGCAGCTCCAAAACAAGCATTTACTGCCAAATTAGACGCTCTTCTTTAATACATCAATAGCTGTCATTTCGATGAGGAAGGGGAGAAAGCTCCTGTTTATAACTGGTTTTCCGGTTATTCTTCTCGCGAAATGACAGTTCTTTTTTACTGCATTTTGAAGAATATTTTCGACATAGAAGAATTTCATCAGTTTGATAATCTCGGGCTTGTGGCACACGAGGTGGTTGAAGGTTTTATTACTGGCTTGCATCGTAGCCCGTTTCATGGGTTTTCGGTAGAATTTGCAGAGCATCGTTTGTATAACCAGGGTGAATCGACGAAACACATCGACTGGAAATTGTTTGCCCGCACCGACAAACTGTTTGTGAAACAGTACGAAGAAGAAACCAATCTTCGTTGTCAGCTGGTAATCGATACTTCTTCATCTATGCTTTTCCCGTATTCAAAAGGGAAAAAACACCTTCAAAATAAACTTGCTTTTTCGGTTTACACTGCGGCTGCTTTAATTTATTTAATGCGGAAACAGCGCGATGCTGTTGGTTTAACGCTTTTTTCCGATGAAATAGAATTTCACACCGATCCACGCATCTCATCAGTGAATGCAGAGATTATGTACGGCGAACTTTCAAAATTAATTCAGCCCGAAAATGCCAGCTTGCGCAAAACCACAAACACAACCCAGGTACTTCATCAAATTGCTGAGAATATTCACAAACGCTCGTTGGTGATTATTTTTAGCGATATGTTAGATGGCTCTAAAACCGATGAGCTTTTTTCCGCTCTTCAACACCTCCGATACAATAAACACGAGGTTATTCTTTTTCATGTTACCGACCATGCCTTAGAGCGTGAATTCGATTTTAATAATCAGCCGCATAAATTTGTTGATTTAGAAAGTGGGCAGGTGGTAAAGTTTAATCCCTGGGAAGTGAAAAAGCACTACGTTTCAACAGTTAAAAATTATTTTGAAGACCTGAAAGTGAAATGCGGTCAGTATCAGATTGATTTAGCTGAAGCCGACATCAACAAAGATTTCAAACAAGTTTTATTCTCCTATCTGGTAAAGCGCAGAAAGTTATACTAATTGCCGCTTTTCACTGATTTTTTAATGGATTCTTTCCGTGTAATCAGCATGGGCATTGATACTCCAATGGCAAGTGAAATGAGTACGAAAATCATTTTTGCCCCGTTGTTTACTGTGTCGATCAATGTTTGTATGTAAATGTCAGTATCCTCAAGATCAATCAGTGCAATCAACCCCAGCATCATTCGGTAAGCAAATGCTCCGGGAACCATTGGAATTACTCCAGGAATAGAAAAAACAAGCGGAGGACTTTTCTTCATATGAGCCATTTGTATGCTAATTATCCCGATGATTGTAGCCCCAATAAATGATGCAAAAACAATTTCAACACCCAAAAACATAGAACCAAATTTTATTAATCCACCAATTGCTCCCAAAGCACCAATGGGGAAAAGTGTGCGTATGGGGACATTAAAAAGAATGGCAAATCCTACGGCTGCAATTCCCGACCAAAAGGCTTTTATAAGTATTCCGAGTAAAATCATGTCAGAAATTTAAAATCATTTTAGATGTAAAAAGGCCTAATGCTATGGCAAATGCTATTATCAATCCGTTAATGGCACGAACAATTCCATTCTGAATATTTCCGTCAAACATGTCTGTTACAGAATTAATAAGCGGTATTCCGGGCACAAGAAAAAGAACGGATGTGGCCACCGCCTTGTCTGGTTCGGCGCCAATTGCAAATTTTTCGGATAAGCCTGCAATAAACGATGCTACCAGAGCCGCAAAAAACACACTTAAATAAGGATTGAATTTTCTACGTACGGCTTCTTGTCTGGTAAAAAGTCCAATGACAGTGGCAATAAAAGCCACTCCCATATTTATTACATCTCCTCCAAAAAGATTGCAAAATCCTGCTCCGGCTGCACCTACCATTACCAGAAGTATCCATCGCGGATAATGTGGTAATGATTTTAACCGTTGTAGTTCAGTATTGATTTTTTCAACAGGCCAGTTTTGTTCTTTAACATTCCAGCTTAAATGGCTGATTCCGCTTACCATTTTAAAATTGGGGTGAAGCGGTGAAATTCGTTTCATCCGGCTAAAAAAATACTCCTGGTCCGTTTCGATGATGGTAAGCATTAAAGCTCTTTGGGTTATGAGCAATTCAATTCTATATCCCAGACTATTCGCAATTCGTTTCATAGTTATACGGGTGCGGTGCGTGCTTGCCCCCGAACTCATTAATAATGCCCCAATTTCCAGAAGTGTATTTCCAACCGATTGTGCATTTGTAATTGAATCTTTCATTTTCAATAATTCAAATATTTATTGAATACGCGTGCAAAAGTAGTGTATTCGATACTCTTTTCCTTGAATTATACCGAAGCAGGACAGTAATGTAATGTTCTGTAAACAAATGTGTTTTTAATCTCATTCAAATTCCTTAAATTTAAATGATTATCAATTAAATCCCCGTTTATGTTAGTTAAAACCTTCGGAAGTGCTGTTTTTGGAATCGATGCAACTACCATTACCATTGAAGTTGATGTTACCACCGGAATTAAATTCTTATTGGTTGGTTTGCCCGACAGCGCGGTTAAAGAGAGTCAGCAACGAATTGAGTCGGCCCTGCGTTTAAACGGATACAAATGGCCAAAGAAAAAGATTATCATAAACATGGCTCCTGCCGATATCCGAAAAGAAGGATCGGCGTATGATTTGCCATTGGCAGCAGCGGTTTTGGCAGCTTCAAATCAAATTGATTCATCAGTACTTTCAAAATATATATTAATGGGCGAACTTTCGCTTGATGGTACCTTGCAACCGATTAAAGGTGTTTTGCCCATTGCCATAAATGCCCGAAAAGAGGGCTTCGAAGGTTTTATTCTTCCGAAACAAAATGCACGCGAAGCAGCAGTGGTAGATACATTAAAGGTTTATGGCGCAGAAAACATAAGCGAGGTGATTCATTTCCTGAATGGAGAAGAAAACCTGACTCCAACTATTATAGATACCCGAGCCGAGTTTTATGCACAGGTAAACAATAATCCACTCGATTTTTCGGATGTAAAAGGACAGGAAAATGTGAAACGCGCCCTGGAAATTGCCGCTGCCGGAAGTCATAATATCATTTTGGTTGGTCCACCCGGTTCCGGGAAAACCATGTTGGCGAAACGAATTCCAACGGTGCTTCCACCCTTTTCGTTAAAGGAAGCTCTGGAAACCACCAAAATTCATTCGGTAGTTGGAAAAATTGACAAAGAAACTTCGTTGATGACACGCCGCCCCTTTCGTAGTCCGCACCATACTATTTCCGATGTGGCTTTGGTCGGCGGCGGAAATTATCCGCAACCGGGAGAAATTTCGCTCGCGCACAATGGCGTACTTTTTCTAGATGAATTACCGGAATTTAAAAGAACGGTTTTGGAAGTGATGCGGCAACCCCTGGAAGATCGGAATATTACCATATCGAGGGCAAAATTTTCGGTGGAATACCCGGCCAGTTTTATGTTGGTGGCATCAATGAATCCATGTCCTTGCGGCTATTACAACCATCCTACAAAAGAGTGTGTCTGTGCTCCGGGTGTAGTGCAAAAATACCTCAATAAAATCTCAGGGCCTCTGCTCGATCGTATTGATATTCACCTCGAGGTCGTTCCTGTTCCATTCAAAAAACTTTCAGAAATGGAGTCGTCTGAAAATAGTGAAGCTGTTCGTTTAAGGGTTTTGCAGGCACGTAAAATTCAGGAAGAACGATTTGAGGAGAACAAAGGAGTGTATGCCAACGCACAAATGAGTTCGAAGTTAATTCGCGAGCATGTTATTTTAGATGACGAAAGCCACGAATTAATTAAGAATGCAATGGATCGACTGGGACTTTCAGCCCGGGCCTACGATCGTATTTTAAAAGTAGCCCGAACAATTGCCGATTTGGAAGGAGTGGAGAGTGTGCAAGCCGATCATTTATCCGAAGCAATCCATTACCGAAGTTTGGATCGCGAGAATTGGGGAGGGTGAAGAAAGTGATCAGTCTCAGTTTCAGTTAGCAGTTTTACGAAAAAATCATAACTAAATTAACTAACTATGAATCAAAAGAAGTATCCGGTATCGAGAAGGGACTTTATCAAAGTTTCAGCAGCTACTACAGCTGCAGTTTCAACCATGAGTTTGGGAGCTTGTAATACAGAAGAGGTTCCGGCCCCCATGAAACGCCCATTTGGGAAGTTGGGCTTTAATGTAACAACACTTGGTTTGGGCGGGCAGGCTTCCATACAGTGGACACCCGAGGATGTTGATCCCGTTCCTATTATTCTAAAAGCATTTGAGTTGGGGGTAAACTATTTCGACACCTCAAATTTATATGCAAAAAGCCAGTTGCATTTTCATGCGGCTTTCGAAAAGCTGAACTTAATTCCTGGAAAAGAAAACTATAACAAAACACTGCGTGAATCAATTTGGTTAACCAGTAAAACCGGAATGCGCTGGGGAAAACCCGGTTGGCCCGAGCACGAAAACGTAAACAACTGGTCGAACGGGGAAAATGTAAAATGTGCTGTTGATGATGTGAAACGCTCGTTGACCCAAATTTTTGGAGATGGTGAAGGAAATTATCCGGAAGGCGCCTATTTAGATATGGTACTTTGCCACACACTGCATAATACCGATGAAGTAGATGTGCTTTACGAAGGACTGGAAACACCTCTAAATCCGGATGGTAATTTTGGAGCATTAGTTGCCCTGCGCGATTTGAGAGACGGAACAAATCATACCGGGATGAATCCGAAAGAGGAAAAGCTTATAAAACACATAGGATTTTCAGGTCATGCCAATCCGCCGGCCATGATGGACATGATTCAGCGCGACGAATACGGAATTTTGGATGGAATTTTGATTGCGATTAATGCCAACGACAAAACAAAAATGAACATGCAGCACAATGTAATTCCGATTGCCGAGGCAAAAGGAATGGGGGTAATCGGCATGAAAGTTTTTGCCGATGCTGCCATGTATCATAAAGAACCGCGTTGGTCGCAAACACCCGAAGATGTTTTTCGAGAAATTGGCACAGCTGAATTACCAAGCAAGCCGCTAATTGAATACTCGCTATCAACACCGGGTGTTCATACATTAATTATTGGTATTGGTCATATTGATGAGGATCCGATGAAATGCCAGCTGGTTCAGAATTTTTATGCAGCCCAAATTACTCCGGATGGAATGAGTGCCGACGAGCGTAAACGGATTGAGGAACAGGCCAAAGCAGTAAAACCAAAGAGTAACTATTTTCAGGCTATAGATAAGGAAAAGCTTTCAACTCCAAGAGATCTAAAACTCGAAGCGAACAAACTAACATGGCAGTCAGCCCTTGCTGATGAAGAGCCCATTTCTCATTACGAAATAATGGTGAATGGGCAACTGGTGGGAAAAGTGGAACACAAACCGCAGCTTCTTAAAAGTAAACCGTTCGGATTTGATTTAAAGGAGCATGGCAAAGAAATAATTGTGGTGGCGGTTGACAAAGCCGGTAACCGGTCAGAAAAATTGGTGGTTTAATGAAATATTAATCCGATGGTTGCCGAATTTTGAACATATTTGCATACTATTGGTTTCAGTAAGAAAAACAAAAAATAAACTATATGGTAGATAGAATCTCGGATCCCATCGGACGATTAATGGGACTTCGTTATAAATCGCATCCTTGGCATGGTGTCTTTATTGGAGAAAAGGCGCCGGAAGAATTAACTGCTTTTATCGAGGTGGTTTCAACAGATACTGTAAAATACGAAATTGACAAAGACAGTGGTTATTTACGCATCGACCGGCCACAAAAATATTCGAATGTAGTACCGGCACTCTATGGTTTTATTCCGCAAACATTTTGCGGGAATAAAGTTGGAGAATATTGCAGTGAAAAAACCGGGAAAAAGGGAATTATCGGGGATGGTGATCCCATCGATATTTGTGTTTTAACGGAGAAGAATATTGCACATGGAGATCTTTTGGTAAACGCAATTCCAATTGGAGGTTTTCGAATGATAGATGGAAACGAAGCCGATGATAAAATTATTGCAGTACTTCGGAATGATACGGTTTATGGTCACTTTAAGGATATTTCGGAGGTGCCTGCAATTGTAATTCAACGTTTGGAACATTACTTTTTAACTTACAAAGATATGCCCGGCGAAGAAAAAGATACTGAAATTGCCGGTTCTTATAATGCTGAAGAAGCACACGAAGTAATTAAACGTTCGGTGGCAGATTATAACGACAAGTTTGCAAATCTTGGAAAGTTACTTTCTTAGGTACTTAATGCATAAAAAATGCCGGATTGTAATTTCAGTCCGGCATTTTTGTATTCCACATTGTGATTAAAATTTTTACTCTTAATATATTCTCCCAACCGGATATCGCTCAAACGATTTTTCAGCCCATTCGGTGTTATTGTAAATGTAAGCCAGTTGTGCCCTGTGGTTTTTTGCAAATTCCGGATCTGACTTTTGTTTGGCTTCAAATTCTTTTTTGAATTCTGGGTGTTCATCCAGGTATTTTAACGCATTTTCTTCAAAACCATACGACGAAAAATATTCGCGTGCATCCAGAATATTATCAAAGAAATTCCATCTGAAAAACGAGTCGCGTGCTTTGGGTTCAAGTGTTTCAATCAGGTATCTTATCTTTTTCTGCCGAACAGGGATTACCAAATCTCCTGCATTATAATTTATTCTCTGAATCTCTGATCTTGTAAGAACCTTATCGTGAAAATAATGCCCGTTATATGGGATTTTAGCATTGGAATATTCTTCAATGTAATCTATTTCAACCTCAATTGTGGTGTCATTCTGTAAGGTGCTAAATTCAATTCCATTCCGGATTAATTGGTCCACTACCGATTTCCAGGCTTGTGGTAATATATAATATTCCGGAATTATTATCTCTTCAGTTGGCGAGTAAACGTCAAAAAATTTAATCTCTTCGGTGTAAGGTTTCGTTTTGTTGTAACCAAAACGAGGCAAGCCACTTACAGGGCTAATTTGTTTTTCATCAACTTCATAACCTTTAAATTCAATCATTCTGAATTGGGTTGTATCCAGCTCAAAATTTATAGAATAGTTTTTGGCTGTCATCGATTCCTGGATCCCTTTTTCTCGGCTTTCGATAATCTCAGTTGAATGTTCGGCAGTAAAACGGGCAAGCATTTCAATAAACTGATAACACGACTTCACACGGTCGGGGTAATCTTTGTAAACATGGTTTTCGGTCATCATGCCGTACGAATTAAACAAACTTGCATACCCCGACGAATATCTGCCGGTTTCCTGTGTCATTTTAATACCACGTTTGGGGTCGGGATACATCCAACTAACATAGGGAATCAATTCATAATCGCCCTTTTTCATGTTGCTGAATAATCCGGGTAATAATTTCTCTCGAATAAATTGTTCCTGAGTTAGTGAAAACATATCGGGCTGAGGTGCAATTAAAGTAACACTATATTGATGTTCCGAGCCATTGGTGGTGTGCGTGTCTAAAAATACATCGGGATCCCATTTGGTGAAAAGTACATTGAAATTTTTGGCGTTCTCCGAGTCGCATTTTAAAAAGTCGCGGTTTAAGTCGTAATTCCCGGCATTCCCTCTGAACCCGGTTTCGTAAGGTGTGGTTTGTCCCGAGCGGTTGTAGGCACTTCGGTTTAACAATCCGCCAACGCTGTACGCCGGAATAATTATAATTACTGTGTTGTCAAGAATTTCAGCAAGGCCATCCTTATTACGAAGAATGTTATCGGCAAATTCCAGACTGGCATCAATCCCACAGGGCTCGCCGGCATGAATTCCATTGTTTATCAACAAAACTGTTTTGCCTTGTGCTTTAATTTTTTCTGGATTAAATTCTTTTTCGTTATTAATGATAAAGGTGTGGAGTGGTTTTCCGCTGTCGGTTAATCCGTTTTCAACGAGTATGGCATTTTCATAGTGTGAATCGAGCAACTGAAACATCTCAATTATTTCGTAATAAGTTGGGGTGTAGTTTTGTTCGTATTTAAGATTTATGAAAGTGTTTTGAGCAAATGATAAAATGCATAAACCAATCAAAACAATTGTTAGTGAGAATTTTAATTTCATTTAGAGTCGATTTATCAGGTGGCTTATCTTGTGAAAGTTTGAGCCAGCTTTGAGCTACTTTGTGGCTCGTTTACAACAAAAACCACATTGTAATTTCACAAGGCATTTTAAAGTTTAAATAAAAGAGGAAACTATTTTCGTTCCAAATCTAAATAGGAATACTCAAAATTGTTTTTTTCGTCCTTCAGATCTTCGCGTGAATTTTCGTTCCATTCAGAGTAATTGATTTCGGGAAAGAATACGTCGGCTTCAAAAGGTTTGTGTACCAATGTTAAGTAGAGTTTTCCGGCAACGGGATAAAATTGCCTGTATATCATTCCTCCTCCGATAACAAAAGCCTCTTCTTCCGCTTGCACTTTTTTTATGGCTTCATCAATCGAAAAAACAGTTTCACAGCCCGGAAATACATCGTCCGGGTTGTCGGTAATTACAATGTGACGACGATTGGGTAAGGGCCATTTGGGCAACGAAAGTAACGTGTTTCTGCCCATTATAATGGTGTGTCCACTGGTTATTTCCTTAAATCGCTTTAGATCGTTCGGAAGATGAAATAGTAGATCGTTGTTTTTACCAATGGCAAAATTTTCTGCGATGGCAACTATTATGGATATGTTTTTCTGAATGCTTGTCATTTTCATGAAATCTACTTGGTAAAAATTTTAAACGGCCACTGCTCCTTTAATATGCGGGTGCGATTGGTACCCAATTAATTCAAAATCTTCGTATTTAAAATCAAAAATACTTTTTACATCTGGATTGATTTTCATTGTTGGCAGCGGGTAGGGTTCGCGAGTAAGCTGAAGTTTAACCTGATCGATGTGGTTCGAGTAGATGTGCACATCGCCAAAAGTATGCACAAAATCTCCGGGTTGAAGTCCCGTTGCCTGTGCCATCATCATGGTTAAAAGCGCGTATGAAGCAATATTAAAAGGAACGCCCAAAAACACATCGGCACTGCGTTGGTAGAGCTGACACGAAAGTTTTCCATCAGCCACATAAAACTGGAAAAGTATATGGCAGGGAGGTAAATTCATTTTATCAAGTTCGCCAACATTCCATGCACTAACCAAGTGGCGACGCGAATCAGGATTGTTTTTAATCGATTCCAGAACAGTACTAATCTGGTCGATGTGTTTGCCATTGGGAGTGGGCCAGCTTCGCCACTGGTAACCATAAATATGTCCCAGGTTGCCATCGTCATCTGCCCATTCGTTCCAAATGCGAACTCCGTGATCTTGTAAATATTTTACATTGGTATCGCCCTTTAAAAACCAAAGTAATTCGTAAACGATAGATTTTAAATGCAGTCTTTTGGTGGTTACCATGGGAAACCCTTCACTTAAATCAAATCGCATTTGATGACCAAAACGGCTGACTGTGCCTGTTCGGGTGCGGTCTTCTTTTACGGTACCCTTCTCTATAATCGTCTCCAATAAATCTAAATACTGCCTCATAATCTCTCAATTTCCTGCAAAAATAAAGTTTTGAAAAATGTAGTATAAGAATTGATACATTTAAATATCCACAAAAGTTCAGAGTTGTTAACTCCAATTGCATTTCGAACAAGGAATGACAGAGAAATTGTACGCCAGGATGTGCAATCATACAGGTTGCACGATGTGAACTGCCTGAATTTATTCTTTCCCCGGATTTAATACTGATCCACATTTTTTGCAGAAAACAGCATACTTGTCGTGTGTGGGGAAAAGGCAATTCGGACAAACCTGTGTGTTTTCGTCCTTCGTTGGATTTAAGATTTCGGCAGTTATAATTCCGGTAGGTACCGCAATTATTGCATAGCCCATAATCATTACAATACTTGCAATAAATTGTCCGAAAGGTGTTTCCGGGCTAATGTCGCCATAACCAACAGTGGTTAGAGTTACTATTGCCCAATATATTCCGCGTGGAATACTTGAAAAACCATGTTCCGGCCCTTCAACCAAATACATAACTGTGCCAATAATAATCACCAAAATTATTACGAAGAAAATAAAGACACTAATTTTTGCACGACTTGCCCAAAGTGCTTTTGCCAGTAACCGACCGGCCTGGGTGTAGCGTGTTAGTTTAAATATTCTGAAGATTCGCAATAAACGAAGGATTCGGATAACAACCAGACTATGCGAGCCAACCACAATTAATCCAATGTAGGTGGGTAAAACCGATAGGAAATCGATAATACCATAGAAACTGAAAATGTAACGAAATGGTTTTTTTACAATGGCAATTCGAAGCAGGTATTCAATGGTGAAAATACCGGTAATAAGCCATTCCAGAATGTGTAAAAGCTGCCGGTGGTTGGTACTGATTGCTTCAACACTTTCGAGCATAACCAAAGCAACACTTATCAGAATAACAATCAAGAGTGCAATATCAAAAAGTTTCCCTGCGGGCGTGTCTGCCTCAAAAATTATTTCGTAAAGCTTTTGTTTGGTTTTGTTCATGCCTTTATAACTGAATAATAAATATACACTATTTCAGTTTTGATCGATGCTTTATTGCAAAAAAAAGCCTTCTCTGAAGAATAGAGAAGGCCCGAGAATTATTTTGGTTGGTTCTAAAGCACTGTTTCAACTTGCTGGTAAGGCAAATCAAAGGCTTCAGCAACACCTTTATAAACAACTTTGCCATCAACCACATTCAAGCCCTTGCGTAGCGATTCATTGTCGATACAAGCTTGTTTCCATCCTTTTTCCGCAATCTGAATGGCATACGGAAGCGTAGCATTGGTTAAAGCAATTGTTGAAGTTCGTGGGACTGCTCCCGGCATGTTGGCTACGCAATAATGTAAAACATCATCAATTACAAAAGTAGGATCGGCATGCGTTGTTGCTTTTGTGGTTTCAAAACACCCTCCCTGATCAACAGCCACGTCAACCATAACTGTTCCAGGCCGCATAATTTTTAGCATGTCTTTGGTTACCAGATGTGGCGCCTTTGCCCCGGGAATAAGAACTGCGCCAATAATAACGTCATGGGTTTGTACCATTTCACGAATATTGAATTCATTACTCATCATGGTTTTTACATTGGCTGGCATAATGTCGTCAAGGTAACGCAAGCGCTTCAGCGATACATCCATAATCGTAACATCAGCTCCTAAACCTGCAGCCATTTTTGCTGCTTCTGTTCCTACAATACCGCCACCAATAATTAGCACTTTTGCAGGAAGAACTCCAGGAACACCACCCAAAAGAACTCCGTAGCCGCCAAAGGTTTTTTCAAGATATTTTGCACCTTCCTGAACCGACATGCGGCCGGCAACCTCACTCATTGGAACTAATAACGGAAGTGAACGATCTGGTAATTCTACAGTTTCGTAAGCCAAACAGATTGATCCGTTTCCAATCATTGCATTGGTTAATTCTTTACCTGATGCAAAATGGAAATAAGTATATAAAATCTGACCTTTTTTAATCCGTTTGTATTCCGATTCGATAGGTTCTTTTACTTTTATAATCATTTCAGCAATGGCATATACATCCTCAATTGTTGGAAGTATTTTAGCTCCTGCGTTAATGTAGTCTTCATCGGGGAAACCACTGCCGCTACCACCACCTGCCTGAACATAAACTTCGTGGCCCCGTTTTACTAGCTCTGCCGCTCCCGCCGGTGTTAGGGCAATGCGGTTTTCGTTGTTTTTAATTTCCTTTGGTACTCCAATTATCATATCGAATGGTATTATGTATTATAAATTCTTTTCAAAAATAGAAAGTAAGCTGATACAAAAACATGATAAAAATTTTAAATTTTGCGGTAATACATAAAAAATAATATTGGAGGATCTGGTAGCTGATGGATTAGAAGTTAAGTTTATAATAAGGTTTCATATTGAAAAAAAATATAAATTATTGATTTCAGATTGATAGGTGTATATTTACGCCTTATAAATATATTATACAACATGCCGACAGTATCAGACAGGGGAAGGATAATGCCTGATTCTCCAATCAGGAAATTAGCTCCATTAGCGCAAAAAGCTAAGGAGAAAGGAATTAAAGTATTCCATTTAAATATCGGACAGCCCGATTTACCAACCCCACCGGAAGCCATCGCAGCCATTAAAGCATTCGATCAAAAGATACTGGAATATACCCCTAGTGAAGGAATTTTGTCTTTTAGACAAAAATTGGCCAAGTATTATCACAAGTTCGATATCGATGTTGAGACTGAAGATATTATTGTAACATCGGGTGGTAGCGAAGCAGTAACTTTTGCGTTTATGAGTTGTCTTGATCCGGGCGATGAAATTATTGTTCCTGAGCCTGCATATGCAAACTACGAGGCTTTTGCAATTGTGGCCGGTGCAAAAATTAAATCGCTTGCTGCTGATATTGAGGAAGGATTTTCATTACCTCCGATTGAGGAGTTTGAGAAGCTGATTACTCCAAAAACCAAGGGGATTATGATTTGTAATCCGAATAATCCTACAGGTTATTTATACACACAGCAGGAAATGAACGCCATTCGCGACCTGGTGAAAAAATATGACTTGTATTTGTTTTCGGATGAGGTTTACCGCGAATTTTGCTACACAGGTGCGCCATATATTTCGGCGTTTCATTTAGAAGGAATTGAGCAAAATGTGGTTTTAATTGATTCGGTTTCGAAGCGATACAGCGAGTGTGGTTTGCGAATTGGCGCGCTGATAACCAAAAACGAGGCGGTTAAAAGGAATGTAATGAAGTTCTGTCAGGCGCGTTTAAGCCCACCACTTATTGGGCAAATTGCAGCCGAAGCTTCGTTGGATGCCGACCCTGAATACATGTTGAATAATTACAACGAATATGTTCAGCGTCGTAAATTTCTTATTGACGGACTAAACCGCATCGATGGTGTTTATTCGCCTATTCCAATGGGTGCTTTTTATACTGTAGCAAGGCTTCCTGTTGACAATTCCGATAAATTTTGTGCGTGGTTACTTTCCGATTTTCAATACGAAAACCAAACTATATTTTTAGCTCCGGCAACAGGTTTTTATACTGTTCCTGATCGCGGTCAGGATGAGGTTCGTATTGCCTATGTATTGAAAAAAGAAGATCTGGCAATTTGTTTGAAAATCTTGCAGGAAGCTTTAAAAGTTTACCCGGGGAGTAAGGTGCGTCAAATTTATATAGGAAATGAAACTGCTTAAAACTATCTATTAAGCGAAAATCACTCCGTATCTTTTATAACTCGATTAGTTTTTTTTAGTAGGTGTTTGTTTGCCTTAGCTTACACTCGCATTTTTTTGTTGAAGTTATAAAAGTGCCAGTGTCGTTTATTATATTCCTATTCGAATAAAAAGATTTTTTACTTACTTGGTGGTTTGAAAAAATGGACTTCTAACTTCAGTTTTCCATATAAAACTAGACCATGAGTGAATCTAAACTTTCTGAAGGACAACTAAAAGTCGGAGCTACCGGTTTTTTGAGTCTTTTTGCCATTGTTGGTATATCGTTTTACGGACTTCCTTTCTTTTTCGATTTTTGGGTGGATGACTTTGGGTGGTCGCGAACTACTATAACTTCGGGTAATGCAGTAGGGAAACTTGTTATTGCACTTTTTGCATTTGTTTCGGGGTGGGTAATCGATCGTTTTGGACCACGTCGTGTTATGTTGTTCGGAATTGTGTTGGGAGGAGTAGCTTTGGTAGGTTTGGGAAATATGACTTGGCTCTGGCAGTTTTATTTCTTTTATTTTGTCAGTTCAATGGCTTACATGACAGCCGGGCCACTACCCAATCAGGTGCTAATCTCAAGGTGGTTCGTTACAAGTCGTGGAAAAGCAATGGGATTTGCCTATATTGGAATTGGGGTGGGAGGCATGTTCGTTCCTCAAATTGCCCGTTTGCTAAATGTAAATTTTGGCTGGCATACTTCCTTAATGCTTTTGGGACTGTTAATGGTTGTGGTTGCTTTCCCTATGATATGGTTTGTGAAAGATAATCCTGAAATAGTTAATGTGACGAGTCGAAGCGATGAGCCTAAAATCCCGTTTATGGAGGTGTTAAAAAGAAGGAATGTTTATTTACTTCTGATTGGAAGTATGTGTTCTATTGGCGCAGTGGCAGGAACCAGTCAGCACCTTAAACTATTTTTGAGTACAGATTTGGGCTTCTCTCAGGAAATTGCTGCCAATATGTTTTCCATGATTCTGGGATCGAGTATTATTGGTAGAATTTTAATGGGATGGCTCTCAGATAAATTCCCCAAAAAGTATGTAATGATATTGATTTATTCACTGGTTGCCGGATCGATTCCATTGCTTTATTTTGCTTCTGGATCACCGGCTTTATTATATGTTTTTGGATTTGTTTTTGGAGTTGGCCTCGGTGGCGATTATATGATCATTCCGCTTATGGCCGCCGAACTTTTTGGTGTGAAAATACTGGGCCGGATTATGGGAGTTATTATTACTGCCGATGTTCTGGGTGAAGCCTTTGCCCCGGTTTTGGTGGGGTATATTCGCGATCAGTCCGGGAGTTATACCAACGGATTTACTGCACTGATTATTTTGGCAGTAATTGGTACAATTTCAATTAGTTTATTGCCTAAAAGGCCTGTTTCGTAAGTAAATATAGGTTGTCATTTCGACAAAGAATGGAGAGAAATCTGTTTCCCGAAGAGATTTCTCAATCCTTTCTCCATCGAAATGATATTCTGTATCTTAAGCCAGATTCTTAACTCTTTCCATTGCTTCCAGTACATTCTCCCTGTCAGCAAAGGCTGAGAAACGGAAGTACCCTTCACCGGCAGGTCCAAAACCTGAACCGGGTGTTCCCACCACATTTGCTTCGTTTAATACTTTGTCAAAAAAGTCCCACGAAGTCATATCATTTTTTGTTTTCACCCAAACATAAGGAGCATTTATCCCGCCATAAACCTCATAGCCGATTTCAGCTAAGCTGGCACGCATAATTTTTGCGTTTTCAAGATAGTAGGCAATAATTTCAGCAACTTCCTTTTTGCCTTCTTCGGAATAAATGGCAGCTGCAGCTTTTTGAACCGGGTACGAAACGCCATTAAACTTAGTCGACTGGCGGCGGTTCCACAGAGCTTTTACCGAGTGAGTTTTACCTGTGGTATCGTATGCAACCAGTTCTTCCGGAATAACAGTAATTGCACAACGGGTTCCGGTAAAACCTGCTGTTTTCGAAAAACTGCGGAATTCGATGGCAACTTTTTTCGCTCCCTCGATTTCATAAATCGAACGGGGAATTCCATCTTCAGTAATAAATGCTTCGTAGGCTGCATCGTATAAAATAATGGCATTGTTTGCAATGGCATAATCCACCCATTTCTTTAATTCTTTTTTCGAGGCTACTGTTCCGGTTGGATTATTTGGATAGCACAAGAAAATCAAATCTGGAACTTCAGTTGGCAACTCCGGAATAAAACCATTCTCTTTAGTACACGGCATATAAATAATTCCGTCGTAATATCCGTTTGCCTGGCATGTTCCGGTTTTCCCACTCATTACAGTTGTGTCGGCATAAACCGGGTAAACCGGATCGCAAATGGCTATTTTGTTGTCGTTTCCAAAAATTTCCTGGATGTTACCGGTGTCGCATTTCGAACCGTCGGATACAAAAATCTCGTTAGCCGAAATATCAATTCCATTATCCTGATATGAGTTTTTAGCGATGGCTTCACGCAAAAATGCATAACCTTGTTCCGGGCCGTACCCTTTAAATGTTTCGCCTTTTGCCATTTCGTCTACACCTTCGTGAAATGCCTTTACAACACTTGGAACCAAAGGTTGTGTGACGTCGCCAATACCCATTTTAATCACTTTTTTATCGGGATTCGCTTCGATAAATTCGTTTACTCTTCTTCCAATCTCCGGGAAAAGGTACCCTGCCTGAAGTTTCAGGTAATTTTCATTAATTAATGCCATATCTGTCTATTTCTTATGAATTTCAATTTTGCCGCGTAAAGATAAAAAATAATACTTGCCTATTTTTTTGATCAACAGAAGCTTAAAGCTTATTTAGATTTATTTAATGCAGATTTGGAATTCTACTTTCACTTATCTGTGTTATTTTTGGGAAATTAAATATTCAGTTATGCAAAACTTTTTTGTAAAAACTCACGGTTTAGGCAATGATTATATTGTTCTGAATCAGGATGATATGTCTTTTGAATTAACAAGGAAAGCAATAGTCCGTATTTGTGATGTGCATTTTGGAATTGGTTCTGATGGAATTCTGTTAAAAGTACCAAGCGACAAGTCAGAATTTGGTTTGAGGATTCTTAATCCCGATGGTTCGGAGGCGGAAAAAAGTGGAAACGGGTTACGTATTTTTGCCAAATATTTATACGATTACGGTTTTGCAACTAAAAAAATATTCAGCATTGAAACTCCAGGCGGTTTGGTTAAAGCCGAAATCATTGAAGAAAAAAATGGAAAAGCTTTTCGGATAAAAGTGGATATGGGAAAAGCTATTTTCGAATCGAAAAGAATTCCGGTGAAATGCGAAAATGAAGAGTGCATTGGTGAAACCTTAAAATTAGTAGATCGGGAATACGAAATCAACTGTGTTTCGGTGGGTAATCCGCATTGTATTATTTTAAAAGACGAGTTAAACGAAGACGAAATAAAAACCTATGGTTCTGAAATTGAAAACCACGAAATGTTCCCGAATAGGATTAATGTGCAATTTGCCAAAGTTGTTTCGCCAAACGAAGTGGAGGTTTTAATCTGGGAACGTGGTGCGGGTTGGACGCTGGCTTCGGGAAGTTCGTCGTGTGCAGTGGCTTGCACGGTTGTAAAACGAGGTTTAACCGAACGTAAATTAACGATAAAAATGCCGGGAGGAGATTTGAAAATTGAGATTGATGAAGATTGGGAAATTCGCATGACCGGTGACGTTCGGGAAATTTGCTCGGGGACACTTGGTGCAGAATTAATTCAGGATTTATGAAACAATTCGTTAGCCTGCTGTTTTTATGTGTTTCGTTGGTTTCGAATGCACAATTTACCTGGCCCGATGATAAAAAAGCTGCTGTTGTTTTTACATACGACGACGGTTTGGATGGGCACCTTGATATTGCAGTACCTCAATTGGATGAATTTGGTTTTAAAGGAACTTTTTATTGCACAGGCAATTCGCAAAGTTTAAATAATCGAATCGAGGATTGGCGTGCCATTGCAAAGAACGGACATGAGTTGGGTAACCACACGCTTTTCCATCCTTGTGTTGGTGAAAACAGGGATTGGGTAAAGGCGGAATATGATCTGACAAACTACACGCTCGACCAAATAGTGGCTGAGATTCAAACAGCAAACACACTTTTAAAAGCCATTGATGGGAAAACGGAAAGAAGTTTTGCATACACGTGTGGAGATTATAAAGCCGGGAATGATGATTTCACAGGAAATATTGAGGAGATATTTGGAGCAGCTCGTTTAGATGGTCCAATTCCGGGAACAATGGATGATTTTAACGTTGTAAAGGTTAGCTCGTGGGATGTAGATGAGCCAACCATAGAGGAGTTAATTGCTTACGTTGACGAAGCTCGAGCGAAGGGAACCATTGCTGTATTTATGTTTCACAGCGTTGGGGGAGGTTATTTAAATGTTGGGGAAGAACAGCATCGTGCCCTGCTGGAATATGTAAACGAAAATAGTGATGATCTGTACAACGATACTTTTTATAATGTGATGCAGTATGTCAGGAATAACAGGTAGTCTCATCAAATTTCCAGATTGGTAAATTCCTCTGTTACTTTGTAATCATATTCAGGATATTCATACATGGCCATTCGTGGTTCTGTTTGTCCGATGGAGTAACCATAAACATCGGTGTATTCTTTTGGATTTTCACCCATTTCAAGTAGTTGCTCCAGATAATCATCAATTGATTTAGGTTCAATAATTACCACTTTCCCCATCTTTTTAATAATGGGACTATGAATGCGTGTCGGATCATGGTCGAATTCCAAAATTCGCCTGCCGTAACGCGTAATGCCAATGGTGCGAAAGGTCATACTTTTCCCAACACCGGGAAGGTTAAGCACACTGCGATCGGTTGAAAGAAATGGCAATTCTGTCTTTTTGCGAAGTTTGTTTACGTTTTTTACCAAATTCTGAGGGTCGTGCAACAGGTTTTGTGCAAAATCCATTTGGTCTTCCGGAATAGTTCCAAATATTTTTTCTTCCATTTGTTCCTGAACTGAACGTGCATTGGGAGCAAAACTATTTGCATTTTCCTTGTATCCTTTAACTGTAAATGTATAATACGAAAGTACACCAAGTTTATTCAACACTTTTCGAAGTTTGGAACTGTGCCCACGTCGCGATGCTGCTGCTGTAAATACCAGCTGGTTGGTAACAGCCCAGCCCGATTTTAGTAGAAGTTTAATGGCTCGTTTCGATTCGGAAGTTACTTCCATGGGAGATTCAAAATGCGTTTGAATAACAAACTGTTTAATGCCGATTTGAAGCGCCTTGTTCTTAAAGTTGGAAAGAATATTACAGAGTTCAGGAGTAATGCGTTGTGGCAAGTAAATTGGCAGTCGTGTTCCAATTCGTATCCGAACAATTTCGGCAAATTTGTGATTGTCGTGGCGCAACTTATTTTCCTCTTTTTTGGCTTGTGCCATTTTGTAAATCTCATTCAAAATTCTTTCAAGGCTTTTATTCGAACTCATTAACGCATCTCCTCCGGTAAGCAGAATGTCGCGCAGCTGGGCATCGTCTTTAAAGTATTGGAGCAACATGGGCAGCCTCGAATTCCACGATTCGGTTGGACGCAACTTGTCAAGGTTAAAATTGTAACGTCCTGACTGGAAATCGTACATACGTTGACAACTTGCACAAAGTCCGCCACAAGCCCGGCCAACTGTATCCGGAATAAAAATTGCCACATCGGGGTAGCGCCGGTGAATATTGTGTGAAGGCAAAATCCAGCCCGCAGCATTGGGTTTGCCCGGTTTTACTTTATCTTCTTTCTCCCAGGCAATAATTTGTCCAAACTCTTCAATCAGTTGTTTGCTGTAAATTACATAGCAACGAATGGCCAAATCTGCACCCAGCACATAATCAGGAGTGTAGGCGTTTAACAATGATAAATAGTAGGGATTTACAAAAAAAGGAATGCCCTTTTTTCGTGCTTTTTTGAGGGTTTTCATGGTCTCTTCGGTCAGCGTGTAGTCCAGCATTTCGTTTAGTATTTCGGGCGATCGAATGGCAAATTGCAAATGGAAACTGCTTTCCTGCCACCATTTGTTCATCAATTTCTGTTTTCTTTCGAAACTTAAACCGGGTTCAAAACAATATTTTTTCATCGACATTTCGCCGCTGTCGATTTTTTCGATCAGAATTCGGATAATTCTTTTCTGATTAATTTTTCGCAGTTCTTCCACTTTGGAATCCAGTCCTGATGGATATTTTTTCATCCACTTTTTAACCTTTTTTTTGTTTGGAGGTGTAAGTGCACGGGTGCCGTTTAACTGCCTGAAAAGTTGAAGCATGTCATTAAAGAAAGCCGATTTTGCCCCGCCAGTTCCTTTGTGTGCGGCTAGCCATAGCACTTTAAACGGATTGGTTTTTGCCAGTACACCTCCAATGTTCTGATCGGGAAATTCTTGCCCGGCATGGTCAATGTAATCCAGAATTCGAATGGCTGCTAAATCTTGCCAATTCAATTCTCTGGCAAGATTGGTTTTATTCTCTTGTGCGTAATAGTATTTTTCTGCCGACGGATTTCTTTTTAGAATAGGTAAAATCCAGTTTTTTATGGCAAGTTGTACATCATTAACATTCTTAGAATTTCGTATTATTTTTTCAAGAACAGGATTTTCGGAAAGGAGAGTTTGCAGTATTTTACGTGAACGGACAGAGATAGCGACTTTGTCCCAAAAAGCAATTGAATCCATGGCGTAATATTAAAAATATCTTGTGGTATCTTTTAATATACGGATAATTGTCGTCAATTCAAAGTTAATATGCACAATATTAGTTGGTTAAGCAGGGTTGTCTGTGCTGGTTTTAATAGGTATCTTATTTCGTTACGCTTTAATTTTCAATGCAGGAAACAAATTCGCACAATTCGATTATCTTTGCGCTGATTTTTAATGAATTAATGTAGAAATTCTCTTAGGAGAAAGGATCACCTAAAATTTAAAATATGGCACATAAAGCAGGATTTGTGAACATTGTTGGCAATCCGAATGTTGGAAAATCAACAATAATGAATTCGTTGGTTGGCGAGAAATTGTCGATCATTACCCAGAAAATGCAAACCACCCGCCACCGGATTAAAGGCATTGTAAGTGGCGAGGATTTCCAGATAGTTTATTCCGATACACCAGGAATTTTAAAACCCAGTTACAAATTACAAGAGTCGATGATGCGTTTTGTTGATACCGCATTAATTGATGCTGATGTTATTTTGTTTGTAACCGATGTTAAAGAAAAGGTGGATAAAAATCCGGATTATATTGAAAAAGTCCGGAAGTCGAACATGCCGGTAATTGTGTTAATCAATAAAATTGATTTGTCGAATCAGGAAGAAGTGCTAAAATTGTTTGACTACTGGGGGAATGTATTTCCCGGAGCAGATATTTTTCCGATTTCAGCCCTGGAAAAATTTAATATCGAACCCATTTTCGACAGAATTCTGGAACTACTTCCCGAAGGCCCGGCGTTTTTCCCAAAAGATGAATTGACCGACCGTAATGAAAGGTTTTTTATGCAGGAAATCGTTCGTGAGAAAATACTGCTGCATTATCAAAAAGAGATTCCTTATTCGGTTGAAGTTGAAGTAGAGGAGTTTAAAGAGGAAGAAAAAATAATAAACATTCGAACTGTCATTCATGTGGAGCGCGATAGCCAAAAAGGAATTATTATCGGGCACCAGGGAAAAATGATTAAAAGAGTGGGTACCGAAGCCCGAAAAGATGCCGAGGAGTTTTTCGAGAAAAAAATATTCCTTGAATTGTATGTTAAAGTAGCCAAAGACTGGCGCGAAAAAGATGGGGCATTAAAACAATTTGGATACGATAAGTTCTAGTATCCTTTTTCAGGAAACGTTTTCAGTAGAGACAGGTTGGGCCCTGTCAGTTTTTAAAACAGAAAGAAATGAGTAGCAGAATAGTAGCAATAGTAGGAAGGCCAAACGTAGGTAAATCAACCATGTTTAATCGTTTGATTGAACAACGAAAAGCCATTGTAAATGAAACCGCAGGTGTAACCCGCGACCGGAATTATGGGAAAGGAGAGTGGAACGGAATTGAGTTTTCGGTAATTGATACCGGTGGTTATGTGGTAAATTCCGATGATATTTTTGAATCAGAAATAAACAAACAAGTGCATCTGGCCATTGACGAGGCAGATGTAATTACATTTGTTGTTGATGTTGAATCGGGAATTACCGACCTTGATGATGCGATTGCCTCCATACTTCGAAAAAGTGGGAAAAAGGTGATTTTAGTAGTAAACAAAGTTGATAACCACAGCCGAATTCCCGATGCACAAGAGTTTTACGGATTGGGATTAGGCGAAATTTATTGTATCTCGTCAATGACAGGAAGTGGAACCGGAGATATGTTGGATGCTTTGGTTGAGTTGTTTCCGCATAAAGACTCATTGGAAGATGAGCATGAATTACCACACTTGTCAGTGGTTGGTAGGCCAAATGTTGGAAAATCGTCGTTTATAAATGCTTTGATTGGTGAAGACCGAAACATAGTAACCGATGTGGCCGGAACTACACGTGATTCAATTCATACACGATACAATAAGTTTGGTCACGATTTTATGATTGTGGATACTGCCGGTTTACGAAAAAAAGGAAAGGTGAGTGAAGATCTTGAATTTTATTCCGTATTGCGCTCGGTTCGAACCATTGAAAATTCGGATGTTTGTTTGTTGATGATTGACGCTACCCGTGGTGTGGAAGCGCAGGATGTAAACATTTTTAACCTGATTGTAAAAAATAAAAAGGGAGTGGTTATTTTGGTTAACAAGTGGGATTTGATTGACAAAGACACCATGACGACCAAAAAACTAACAGAGGAAATTCAGAAGCGTTTGGCTCCGTTTACCGATGTGCCGATTCTTTTTATTTCTGCTTTGACAAAGCAGCGTGTTCATAAGGCGTTGGAAACCGCCATGGAAGTGAACGAAAACCGCAAGCAGCGTATCAAAACTTCAGAATTAAACGAGGTGTTGTTGGAGGCCATCGAAAATTATGGACCACCTTCAGTTAAAGGGAAGTATGTAAAGATAAAATACTGTACCCAGTTGCCATCGCCAACGCCGGCTTTCGCATTATTTGCTAACTTGCCCCAATATATTAAAGATCCGTATCGTCGTTATATTGAAAACCAGTTGCGCGATCATTTTCATTTTACGGGCGTTCCTATCCAGATTTATTTCAGACAGAAGTAGGAAAAGGCGGAATACAGAAACGAGACGCATGAAAGCTGGGAGTTCTGGAAAATCCATCTGTATTTCTATGAAGTACAGATGGATTTTTTTTTGTTGATAACCTCGGGGTACTCGGGATTCTGCTTTGAGATTGTTTTCTATAAGGCTCTCAACACTAAAAAATAGGAGGGAAGGTCGGTTAAAATAAATACATTTGTATTTTAAACTGCTGTATGGATACCACGGAAATTTTAATAAAAATCAGAAAAATTGTTCGCTCAGTCGATATTGAGTCAAAAAAAATTCAGAAGGAATATGGTGTAAGTATTCCGCAGGTTTTGTGTCTTAATTTTTTGCACGATTCAACTAATTATCAGTCTACACAAGGCGAAATCCGCAAATTTCTGAATTTAAATTCAAGCACAGTAAGTGGTATTATTAACCGACTTGAGAGAAAAGGATATCTGGCGCGTTTACCCAAATCGGGTGATAAAAGGGTGGTTAACATTGCACTCACATCTGCCGGCGACAAACTTTTAAGCAGGATTCCTTCGTTGCTTCACGAACAACTTTCAGAAAGACTCAAACAGTTAGATGCCGGAGTCCTTCAGCAAGTTGAAGAAGGACTCGAAACTCTGGTAACTATTATGGATATTGAACAAGTTGATGCATCTCCTATGTTAACAATGGATGTTGATCTGGAGGAAAGCTTTGATAACCCGGAGTCTGAATATTGAATTAATGTATCGCTTCAAGTATTTGTTCGTCTTCTGTTATTTTTCCCTTCGAAAGATTGATTGCAGTATCAATTAATGCCAGATGTGAGTAAGCTTGGGGGAAATTTCCCAAAAGCTCTTTGGTTTCAAAGTCGAGATCTTCACTAAACAGTCCAACATGGTTGCTGTATTTTAGTAACTGATCGAACATTAGTTTCGCTTTTTTTCGTTGTCCAACCGCATCGAGTGCATTTATCAGCCAAAAAGTACAAATGGTAAACGATGAGGTTGGTAGTCCAAAATCATCCTGATTTTTATACCTGTACATCAATCCGTTGTAACAAAGCTCTTTTTCTGTTTCTATTACAGTTTGAATATATTTTGGGTCTTTCGCATCAATAAAACCATACGATTCCATTAATAAATTGGCTGCGTCCATATCCTTCGATCCGTAAAACTGGGTAAAGGCTCCTTTCTCATCGTTCCATGCATTTTCAAGGATATCTGTTTTGATTGTGTTGGCTAGTTTTTGCCATTCTTTCAGGTATTTCTCTTTGTGAATGATGTCTGCAATTTTTATGGCTCTGTCAAGAGCAACCCAGCACAACACTTTCGAAAAAGTAAAATGTTTTTCGTCAGTTCTGATTTCCCAGATTCCCTTGTCGGGTTTTTGCCAGTTGTTTTCCACAATTCGTACAATGCTTCGTACAATGGTCCACAATGACTCGCTGTTCTCGAGAGAGATTTCAAACTGGATAAATTGCTGGTAAATAACATCGACCAAAACTCCGTAAATGTCGTTTTGTTTTTGCACGTAGGCCGCATTACCAATTCGCACAGGTGCCGAATTTTTATACCCTTTTAAATGAGTAAGCGTTTCTTCGGTCAAGTTTTTCTCGCGATTTATTCCATACATGATCTGTATCTTTTCATCCTTGTCGGGAATAATATCGATAATAAACTTCATAAAACGTTTAACCGTATTCAGGTGACCCAGTTTCGACATAATTTTGATGGACATCGAGGCATCGCGAATCCAACAAAAACGATAATCCCAGTTTCTTTCCTCACCTGCCGATTCGGGTAATGATGTGGTGGCTGCTGCCAAAACAGCTCCCGTTTTGTCGTAACTCAGCAGTTTTAAAATCAATGCGCTTCGTACAATTTCTTTGTTGTAACTTTTAAACGAGGTTAAACTGTTGGCCCAATCCAGCCAGTAAACTTTGGTTTTTTGCAGTTTTAGGTACTGGCGGTCTAAGGTTTGAGTCAGCAGTTTTTCGTCGTAAGCCACTAAAACGTATGCATCCTCTTTTAAGTGAATAGGTTTTTGCTGAATAATGGCTTGTTTGTCGATATTGGTATAGAGATAGATCGAATCGTATTCACCTTCGGTTGTCGAGCTTTTTATGTATTCGTCTTCGGCAACGATTTCTGTATTGTATTTTGCGTATTCCATTTTTGGATTGTACAAAATCGAAAATACCGGGTTGCCCGATCGGTATCTGAAATACCGGATAATCTCCGAAGGGTTAAAATATTCTCCGTTATTCTTGTAGCGCGGCATAAAATCAATGACTTCAAAGCAATTGTCGCCGCTGGTAAATGTGGTTGATACAATGTTAGTCGATCGTATATAGCTTTGTTTAATAGAGTAACTATTGTCGGTAATTATTTCGAAACTGCCACCAATTTCATCGTCCAGAATTTTTGCAAACACCGAAGCCGAATTAAAATCGGGAACGCAGTACCAGTCAATCGAGCCTTTTTCAGAAATAAGTGCTGCACTTTTACAGTTTCCAATAACAGCATAATTCATATTTTTCATAGATAAACTTTTATTTTGTGAGAATAATAAGTTACGCCAATAAGCAGGTAGGTTTAATTATTTCAATAGTTCTTTTAAAAAGTGTCGAACGTCTTTGTAGTTGTTAACGTAATATTTTGCCACCGAATTTTCAGATCCTACCTTAACCGTGTGTGCATTTGCCGGTAGTTCCTTAAACAGAAATTCATCGGTCCAGTCGTCGCCAAAGGCCAGAATGGAATCAGACGGGCTGGTTGCCAAAAACTCGGCAGCAGCAGTACCTTTGTTAATTCCGGTAACTTTAATTTCGATAACTTTTTTACCTTCCAGAATTTCCAGATCCTGGTTAAGAATTAAATTTGAAACAGTGTGTAATAATTCCAGAGCCCGCACTAGTCCCAATTCAATGTCGGCCTTTCGGTAATGCCATACCAACGAATAGGTTTTTTCTTCAATAAAACTTCCCGGTGTGCGATCTACAAACGATTCGAGTACAGGAAGTATGCTGTCTTTCCATTCCGAGTTTATTGCTTTTCTTTCGGCCCAACCTTTGCCCAGCTTTCTTTCCCAGGCACCGTGTTCGGCAATTAAATTGTAGTTTCGGTTTCCAAACCATTTGTCAAATGTATCCCGGTCACGTCCGCTTACTAATACCAGTTTTGTTTTTTCAAGTTTTGAAATGCGATCGAGTAAATCGTACAATTCTTTGTCGGGTGATGCGGCCTGCGGATCATCAAAAAAACGTTGAAGGGTTCCGTCGTAGTCTAAAAACAGGGTTTTTGATTTCGAGCCCCTAAAATCTTCGAGAATTTCTGATCGTAACTTTGATGATATTTTTCGGGCATGATGATCCAGCTGTTTTTCGATTGTCGATTTCAAGGCTGTCATAAATTCAGAAGCCCATTTGTGTACATCGTATCGTTTAATTCGTTTTTGCATGGCCAATACTGCCTTTTCACGTTCTTTATCCGATTGAGTGAGTGCTTTGTAAATGGCCTCGGCAGTTTGTGGTATGTTGTTGGGATTTACCGAAATGGCTTCTCCCAATTCGCGCGATGCACCGGCCATTTCGCTTAGAATTAATGCGCCCTTGTGGTTTACTTTTGATGCAATGTATTCTTTTGCCACCAGGTTCATTCCATCGCGTAAAGGCGTAAGAAGCGCAACATCGGCCGAGCTGTATAGCTCGATCAGGTTTTCAAATGGCATCGACCGGTAAAAGTAAATGACCGGATTCCAGTTAAGAGTCCCGAATTCACCATTTATATTACCAACCAAAATATCTACCTCGTTTTTTAAGTTTTGATATTGTTCCACATCGGTTCTCGAAGGCACAGTAAGCATTATTAAGGATACCTGCTCGCGGTACCCGGGATATTTATTCAGAAAATGCCTGAAAGCTTTTAAGCGCTCCGGTATTCCTTTTGTATAATCAAGCCGGTCGATTGAAAGAATTATTTTCCGATCGGGTTTTCCCATCAGAAAGCGGTCGATATCCTGGTGTTCTTTCGAACGTTCCTGAATGGGCTTGCTTTGCACTTCCAGCGCCAGCTTTTCAAATTTATTGTAATCAATTCCCATTGGGAAAACATCGATATAAACCTGGCGGTTTTCCAGTTTAATCTGATTGAATTCCACATCGTGGCCCAGCAAACGTTTTACTGAGCTAATAAAATGCCGGGCATAATCGTAGGTGTGGAAACCCAGTAAGTCGGCTCCAAGCATTCCTTCAATAATTTCTTCGCGCCATGGAAGAATCCGAATTAACTCGTAGGAGGGAAAGGGGATATGAAGGAAAAAGCCAATTCTGAGATCGGGTCTTTTCTCGCGTAATATATTTGGGACTAACAAAAGCTGATAGTCGTGCACCCAAACGGTATCGTTCTCTTTTGCATTGGCTATAATAGCTTCTGCAAATTGCAGGTTCACCTGGTAGTAACTCTCCCAGTAGGTTTCGTTGAATTCGGTAAATTCGCCAAAATAATGAAACAGCGGCCATAAAGTTGCATTGCTAAAACCATCGTAATAATTTACAATTTGTTCTTCGCTTAAAAAAACGGGTAAACATTGTTCCTGTTCAAGCAAGGCTGTTATTTCGCCTGCTTCTTTTTTTGTTGTCGGTGTTACGCCCGGCCAGCCAATCCAAACGCTATCGTTTTCTTTGTGGTATGATTTTAATCCCGTAGCCAACCCTCCGGCGCTGGGTGTTAATGTTAAGCTTTTCTCTGATTTTTCGATGCTAACCGGCAGGCGGTTTGAGGTAATTATTAATCTATTCATAATAGTTTCTATAGAAATTATAATTATTGCAAATTTACGTATAATGTTTGAAGACGTGGGTCTGATTAGTTTTATTCCTTGTTAAATAAACACTTTAATAATGTTATTGTTTTGGATGCCTTTGCATTTTTTGTAGTTTTGTTCGCATAGAAACAAAATGAATTTGAGGGGATGAGTTTATTAACAAAGGAGGAAGTAGTGCAGGCAGTAATAACTCAGATGAAAGCGTACGATGAAGATATTTTGGTGGAAACAAAGTTGTTGGAAAATTATAAGGCACCAGACAAAATTGCCTGGAAATCAACAGGTGTAGGATTTTTCCCTGATTTAAAAATCACGATTTCAGCTGAAAAAATAATGTTGTATGAAGTTGAATTAAGTAATAAGATTAACATTGAAAAGTGGCGTTTGTTTTCGTTGACCGCCAGAAAAGAGAATGGCGACTTTACGGTTGTGGTGCCCGAAAGTATGATCGGTCGGGTAGAAACTATTATTGCCGAAAAGAATTTTAAAAACATAAAACTCATGTTTGTTCCCAATTAAAATGGACGTTAAAGTTAGGATATGATATATAATAATACACAGCAAAATATTGCAAACAGAATAGAAGATCAACCTAAGATTTCTAACTGGAAAGACTGGAAGTGGCAAATGAAACATTCGATAAGGTCGGTGGATAAGTTTGAAGAATTGACCGGGATTAAATTTGATAAAAACGAAAAAACAGAGTTGATAGAAACCTTCGAAAAGTTTCCACTTTCTATAACACCTTACTATTTGTCGTTAATTGATAAAAAGAATTTTAGAAACGATCCGGTTTTTAAACAGGCGTTTGGTGGTATTGAGGAGTTAACAACACTAAAATCGGAGCTTGAAGATCCATTGTCGGAAGACAGGGATAGCCCGGTTGAGGGAATTACTCATCGCTATCCTGACAGAGTATTGTTTCACGTGAGTAATATTTGCTCGATGTATTGCCGCCATTGTACAAGAAAACGCAAGGTGGGGGATATCGATTTTGTTCCATCAAAAGATCAGCTTCAAACAGGGATAAAATATATAGCAGAGAATCCTCAGGTTCGTGATGTTTTGCTTTCCGGAGGAGATCCGTTTATGTTGCCCGATTCGAAAATTGATTGGTTGCTTTCTGAAATCAGTAAAATTCCACATGTTGAAATTATTCGTATTGGTACCCGAATGCCCGTTGTTTTGCCATATCGGATAACCGATGATTTGGTTTCGATTTTAAAAAAATACCAGCCATTGTGGATTAACACACACTTTAATCATCCAAACGAAATAACGAGTTCGGCAAAAGAAGCATTGGCAAAATTAGCTGATGGTGGATTCCCGTTGGGAAATCAATCGGTTTTATTGGCCGATGTAAACGACTGCCCCCGAATTATGAAATCGTTGCTACACAAACTTGTTCAAAATCGCGTTCGTCCCTATTATTTGTATCAGTGTGATTTGTCTGAAGGATTATCGCATTTTAGAACACCAATTGGGAAAGGAATTGAAATTATGGAAAGTCTGGTAGGGCATACCAGTGGTTTTGCTCGTCCAACTTATGTAATTGATGCACCGGGCGGGGGTGGTAAAATTCCGGTTATGCCCAATTATATAATTTCGTGGTCGACCAATAAAGTCGTGTTGCGAAATTACGAAGGTGTAATTACTACTTATAAAGAGCCGGATAGTTACGAACCGAAAATGTGCGATCGCGAGTGTGAGCATTGTAATCTTGATTTAAAAATGGGTGAGATTGACGAATCGGAAGCCATTGGAATTGAAAGACTTTTATCGAATAAAAACGATTCTATTTCATTAATTCCCGAAGACAACGAACGTATTTCAAGGAGGGAGGAAAATGCAGGATAGAATTGAGAAGATTGGGTATGGAACACTAATTCAACATGGTGAATTGAATAAACGGGTTTACGTAATGAAACTCGATAAAAGAGATAGTTCTGCTATTATCGATCACATAAATACACTGGCACGTACAAATAACTATACCAAAATATTTTGCAAAATTCCGCAGCAGGTGGCTCCGCAGTTTTTTGCAAATGGCTTTTTTATGGAAGCCCAAATTCCTGGGTTTTATAAAGGAGTTGAAGCCGCTTTTTTTGTTTCGAAGTTTTTAAGTTCTGACAGACTACTCGATATTGAAACGGAAAGTTTAATTAAGCTTAGCACATTGCTGAAAACATCAAAGGTGATGGAGTCCAATGCTGTTAAAACAGATAAGTCTTTTGGGCTTGTCCGATTGGCAACGGATGATGTGGATCAAATTGCGGCTATTTATCGTAAAGTTTTTGCAAGTTATCCTTTCCCAATTCACAACAGGGAGTACATTAAAGAAACCATGCAAAACAAGGTTCAGTATTTTGGAATAAAAATAAACAATAAACTAATTGCGTTGGCATCAGCCGAAGTAGATGCCGAAAACCAGAATGCTGAAATGACCGATTTTGCGACATTGCCTGCGTACCAGGGCAACAACTTATCGGTTTCACTTTTAAATGCCATGGAAGAAGAGATGAAAGTGCAGGGAATAAAAACACTTTATACCATTGCCCGATTAAAATCAATTGGTATGAACAAAACCTTTATTCGGCAGAATTATAATTATTCGGGCACATTAATTAAGAACACAAATATTTCGGGCGGAATAGAGAGTATGAACGTTTATTATAAATACATATAGCATGAGTTTAAAAGATAGATGCCAGTTTGCAAATGAATGCGAAGTATTTGAAGGCAAAAAAACAGTAAGTAACACACCTCTTCTTGTTTTTAGAAATGTGTTTTGCATGCGCGGAATGAGAGGATGGAAAAATTGTGAACGTTATAGTGAGTTAACGAGTACGGAAATGAAGAAATAAAGAATTATGAATCCCAAAAAAAAGATAGATATTCAGAAGGTTAAAGATCCTTCGGAGAAGGAAATATTGAAGTACTTAAATCGGCAAGGCAAATGTATTTATGGGGAAATTATTAGGAACCTAAAGTTGCCTACCACTAAAGGTCAGGAAGCTATCTCTTCTCTGTTAAACAAGGGGTTGATAAAGCATGAAGATAAGTCGACGTTTATAGAGTTAAATGTTGAAATTGGTTAATGAGTTGGATTGACGGAACCATTTTTTGCATTTACCTGATTGCAATGTTGAACGAAACCTAAAGGTAGCTAAAGTGCTCAGTCTCCAGTACCTTTAGGGTGAGTAATTATAAAATTCGTTATTATGAAAAAAAAGCACCACGTTAATTGAGCAAGCCTGTTTTTCACTCCC
>JAPOHD010000063.1 GCA_026671195.1 Draconibacterium aestuarii
ACAGACATTTTACTTACACTATGGCTTGTCCTTCGATAATCGACCATATTGTAAATCTATGAAATTTATAGAAACTAAAGTAGCTGCAATGAAATTGCAGGGTTTTAACCATTAACTAGAAAATAAACTCTAAAAAAGTGTAACAAGAATAATCAGCGGTTTTTCGGGAAAATTTTAATACCAAAAGGAATTTGTGCCTCAGTAAAAAAGATTGAAATTCAGAATGTTTATACAACAAAACAATTTGAAATGGATTGAAAATCAAAGAAAAAGCCATTCAATCCGTCTTTTTACTGAAAATCAAATAAATAATACGAAATACACAACAAAATAAGTTTGGCTTAATAAAAAAAATACTATTTTTGCAGCCGATTTTATGCAATCTCTATTCCGTTAGGTAACGGATTATATTGCCAACTTATTAAAAAGAAAATAAAATGGATTTAGTTAAATTAGTAGAACAAGAATTTTCGACGGTAAGTGAATACCCGAAATTCAATGCTGGAGATACCATCACGGTAAGTTACAAAATTAAAGAGGGTAACAAAGAAAGAATCCAGAAGTTCCGCGGAGTGGTTATACAAGTGCGTGGAAGAGAGAACACAAAAACTTTTACTATCCGTAAAATGTCAGGAAACATTGGAGTAGAAAGAATCTTCCCAATTAATTCTCCTTTCATTGATAGTATTGAAGTTAACAAATACGGTCGTGTTCGTCGTAAAAGAATTTTTTACTTACGCGATCTTACAGGTAAAAAAGCCCGTATCAAGGAAAAAAGATTCTAAAAAGAATTACGATACAAAAAAGGTCTCTGCAAAGAGGCCTTTTTTTTGTCTAATACTTTTTTGTTGTAACCAAAATTTGTCTATTCACTTAAATCACACAACGAATATTGGATCAACAGGAAAAAAAAGGCCGTCCATAATCCGTAAACTAACGCACCAGGAACAGCCTTCATCGATTGACAGACGTATTATACCAACATGATATCAAACTGAGCCTTATAATTCCATTTCTTTGCGTTTCTGCGTCGTTATAAAAAATTCAACAGAACTCAGGATATGCCTCATTTTTACGCCTCGCAGAAACACAAATATTCTGAAATTATTTAAGACTCATTTCGAACTAAACCAAGATGCATTAGAAATACATAGGTTTAAGCCTCGAATGAAATTCTAAAAAAAATGAGCATTGACAGAAGACCGAAGTCGGAAGACCGAAGAAAAACATTCAACGATTTATTTCGAAACTTCGGTCTCCGCTCTTCGGACTTCGGTCAAAAGAACAAGTTTATAGAAACTAAAGTAGCTGCAATAAATTGCAGGGTTTTAAACCAGTAATTAGAAAATAAAATTGGTATTATTCTCTTTCTTTGTGCTGCTCATGTTGATGCTCGTGACCATTTTCACTGATTTCAGCCATTATTTTTTTGTACTCTTCGTGGCTTATTTTTTCAGCTTCGTAACCTTTTTTATTAACGGCTTCAGCCAGCTTTTCATCTGTATTTTTGCCGTCTTTGTATTTCACCAGAATAGTGTTTGAAGCGTGGTCCACTTTCAGGTCTTTTACACCCTTTTCAAATTTCAGATAATCGTAAATCGTCTTTTCACAATCAGCACAATCCATGTTGCTTTTAAAACATACAACCTTGTCCTCTTTTTTTTGCGCAAATATATCGGTAGTTGCAGCCCCGATAAACATCGCTACCATTAACAGATAAATCAGTTTCTTCATCATTCAAATTTTAAGGTTTTACTATACGTTATTATTGTCTTTTTCATTCTCCATGTCTCAGGCTTTCGGCTTTTGGTTTCTAATCGTAATTTAAGTTAAATCGTAAGCCCACATATATTTTACGTCCCATAACCGGCCCCCAAACATTAGTGGCATTAAACTCCGGACCAAAAGGATCGTCGGCTCCTGCAATAGGATTAGTTTGTTTAAAATCACTCAAATTTTCTACACCTGCATAAATGTTCCATAAACGAAAATATTTGGTTATCTGAGCATTCATAACTGTATAAGGTGAAAATTTTTGATCAGCCACTGCCACACTCGCATCTGACGCAACTATAGGAATACGTCCTCCCCCGTTAAACTGAACAGTATAATCAAACATCCACTTTTTCAGATTGGTGGTATAATTCAAATTTATTAAGCCCTTGTAATCGTTGGTAAGCGGTTTGTCTTTTAGCTCACCTCCAATGGTTTGCTTAATATCGTTTACGCGGTAGGCAAGTAGTAAATCCAATCGTTCAGTGGGCTCCCATCTCAAATCAAACTGCAAACTGTTTGCGTACGATTTGCCATCAAGCGCAGTCAGTAAAATATAATCGGCAGACGTTTCGCGGTCAACAATCAGTTGCGACTGGAAATCGGTGCGGAAAAATTCCGCATTCAATGTTAAATCTCTTCCCAGAAGTGTGTAATTCTGAATTAAAGCAATTCCGTAATTCCATGCTTCTTCCTGCATCACGTTTTTGTCCCATTTTAACGGTCTTGAATTGGCCAGCATAAAAGTATTCTCGGAAAGCACATTGGCAGTTCGGTAACCTTTTCCGGCACTGGTACGAAGGGTAAAATGCTGCCCCATCCGGTATCTGAAATGCATACGAGGTGTAACAAATGTTCCAAATTCGTCATGAAAATCAACGCGAACGCCAGTCATAAAAGTAAGGTTTGAATTGGGTTTAAACGTATATTCTGTAAAAACTCCGGGAACTTTTTCAGTACGTTGAATATCCTGATTGTATAGTATTTCGTTAAAATCATCGAAAATAAAACTAGCACCGCTGTTTAAAGTATGTGTAGCTGCTCTATTTAAATCGCGGGTTAAAACAGCACTGGCATACAAACGGCTTTCGTTGGCATTATAATCGGTTAACCCGTAAAACGATTCGGTTTCGTGACGCGAGAAATTTGACAGAAATGCCAAAGCTGTTCGCGTATCGGGCCAAACGTAGCCTGTTTTAAAAAATGCATCTATACGGTCGTTTTTTATACTCACGCCGTAAGGATTTGTCGGCGAAGAGACCATGTTTCGATCGGCATTAACTTGTCCGCCCAATCGATCTTCAGTTAATATATTAAATCCGGCTTGCGCCATGTATCCTTTATGGTTGTTGTATTTCCAACGGTTTCCGATTTGAAACATACGTGACAGAGGTTCGTCGAGAAATCCATCATTGTTGTTGTCGTTTTTTTTCGACAAATCATGGCCATGAACAAAAATACCGCTTGTCAGCGTATCGCCTTTCACCTTTATATTTGCATTTCCGTTAAACTCAACCCGTCCGTCGTTATTCCTATACAGATTGAGAAATAATTTCTCACTCGAATCGGGCTTTTTCAGTTCAGCATTAATTTGCCCGGCAATGGCGTCGTAACCATTTAGTACCGATGCCGCGCCTTTCGATACCTGAATAGATTCTAACCAGGGACCAGGAATATAGGTTAATCCAAATGTAGTGGCTAATCCGCGCAGGTTTGGCATGTTCTCAACTTGCAAAAGCGAATAGGTTCCATCAAGTCCAAGCAGTTTAATTTGTTTGGCTCCTGTAATTGCATCGCTGTAACTAACATCCACCGAAGGATTGGTTTCGAAACTTTCAGCCAGATTACAGCAGGCTGCTTTATGCAATTCAGCTCCACCAATATTTTCGGTTTGAATTGGGTTGATGGTAGATAAATAAGTCCCCCGGTTCTTTTTCACCACAGTAACTTCTTCCAATTCCAGATTGGGCTTAAGAACAACTTCAACAGGATCTGAATCGTGAACATGAAGCACCTGTGATTCGTAACCAACAAAGCTGAACACCAGCATGTGTTGTCCGGTTTTCTGTTTTATTTTAAATGAACCGTCCGGACTCGAAGCTGTACCGTCATTTGTTCCCTCCCATACAACGTTTACACCAGGGAGCGGTTGTTTCCCATTTTCATCGTTCCCAAATACTGTACCTGCAATATTCTGAGAAAATGTTAGAAACGGTATAAATAGTAGTAATAAAAGTAAGAGTAGTATGTAATTTTTCATTGCTTAAAGTAATATCGACATGAATGTCAAATGATTGAATTGAGTTATTCTTCTGCTCGATGAATAATGAAGCAGAATCTCTTTTGGTAGAAAATATTTCCTACCATACTTCTTCATGTCAAAAAAAATGACATGAAGAAATTACTTTAAGCTATTAATGGAATTTTAAGCTGGTGTATTTGAATGAGAAAATCAAACGATGAAATAACATTAGGAGGCGAACCGGGATAAAAGCTTTGCTCACAAGTTTGTAAGTTATCAGCGGCCAGTTCTGCTAAGATTTCCAAACGCGCCACAAACAGCTCAATACCCTGCACTGTAACGAAATCTATTTCATCGCCAATTGCTTTATCTTTCAATTTGAAAAAGAAAATCTCAGGTGAATCGCAACCACAGCTTTTTGTATGATCCGAACAATCATGACATTCAATAGAGCTACACTCTACTTCGTTTTGGTTGAAATCGTGTAAATGATGCTCGTGAAAAATTTCCTCACAAGTTTCCGGCCGAACAAAAACACTAGTTTGCTCTATTCCTGTACACGAACAACTGGTTTTATACATCATAAATCCGGAAGATGAAATCAAAAAAATCATCCCCATTAGAAGTACAGTTATGTGTTTAACCATTTTCACAATACAAATATAACGACATATAAAGGGTAAAGGTTGTTAACGGGATGTTAAAGCACACGATAGTATTTAGCAACACTACCGGTTTTCAGAAATAAGAAGGGAGAAAAATTCAATATTCTTTCTCCCTTCTTTACAGCGAACTCTTAACTCCTAACTATAGCCCCAAAACTTCGGCTCCCTGTTCAAATACAATATCGCGCGGAATACCGGCTTCCCCAATCCTGTCCAAGTCATTTTGAAGTGCTTCGCGGATATATCCTTTTTCTTTTAGCAAAACAGTTGCTGTTTCATAATCGCCATCCCCCTGTATTTTAAGTACATCAGCCGAAAGATCAAACATTGCTTGTTTCATTTTTTCGTAATCAACACGGTAAGTTCCGTTAGTTTCGTCGCGGGTAAAAGCACCTGCTTCCTCGAAATAATAAAAACGCATCATATTTGCTTTTCCATGGGCGCTGGCTGCTCCAAACCGCACCGAGCGAAAAATACCGGCCATAAAAGTTACAAAGTTGTCCATCATGTCTTTATCGCTGAATTCTCCCATTTCATTTAGCTGATATACACACCACAAGCCAAGAATATCTGCTTTCCCTTCTTCAATCGATGTGTATGCATCTTTTAAAGCTTCGCGCACTGTTGTGCTTTTATCCACCGTATTCCCCATACCTAAACCATGTGCTACCTCGTGAAACATGGTATTTTCAAAGAATGCATCGAACTTTACATGTTTGCGCTGGTCTTCAGCAATTAATAAATCGGCAATAGGAATCAGAATTTTATCAAATTTTGCCTGCATCGAATTTTTCAATTGTAGTTTTCGACTACCTTTTGTATTTCGTACCACTTCGTCGTTGGGCAAATTAATTGCAATAGTTTTACTCCCCGCATTACAATCGCCGGCATAATAAATCGCATCGTAGACATTAATGTCAGAGTCAATTCCCGGTGTTTCACTTTTGTATTTTTTATCGCAGGGCAAAGCCGTTTGTAAGCCCGGAAGCAGTGCAGCATATTTTTCCAGTTTTTCGCTCCACTGTTTATCTTTAATCAGAATAAAAGATTCATGAGCTGTTTTGTACCCATACAATTGATCTTCGTAGTTTTCGATTGGCCCTATAATAAATTCGATGGTATTGTTTTTCATTTCCATCCATGCCACGTCACTATCAAAATAATCGTCGGTAAGCAAAGCCTGCGAACGTTTTTCGAGGTAATTTTTCAATCCTGGATCTTCAGCTAACCCGGCAGCTTTTACCAATAGCTGTGCAACTTTTTCAACCTGCTTTTTAAATGCAATGTGATATGGAATTGATTGTAATTTACCATCTTCGCCCCTACGAATCAAGGTATAAAGACTTGTTTTTGAATCATCGTCCCAAGCTTCAAATTCTGCCTTGGTCATATCGATCGGATAAAAATTTGCCCCTGCAGGTTTGTCTTCATACTCCGCTAAAAATGATTTATTGGCATTTAAACGTTCCCACGGACCGTAATTTAAATCTATAAACTTCCGGGTATATTCATTCCAGTCTTTCGTATCCAATTCCGCTTTATTACCAAAGGCTTCAACCCAATAAATTTCTTCTATCAGTTTACCGGCCTCTAATAATATAGGAAGCATCTGTTTTTCCTTTTCAGTAAGTACACTTAAATCGGTGGTTAATTTAAACGAAACAAATTCATCTGCTTTTTTTCGTATTTCTTCATTCTCTTTCATTTCTCCGTCGTGTTTTGTTTCTTTTTTTGTTGATGTAGTGCAGCTAAAAGCAAGTGCAGCTGCAAAAAAGATTAATAATTTTTTCATTTGCTTGTATCTTTAATTTTCAGTTGTGACTCATTCAAAATAAATTCATCCTTATTTTTAATACTATTTCACCTTATTTATTTTATTTACGTTTATTTAAATTCAATTCAAAACTACAAAAGTCAGTAGTTTTTTTTAATGATTTTTCACTATGTAGTCACGCTAAGTTACCTTAAATAAATTTCATCCTTATTTCCACCATCTCTTTAAAATTCGCAACAGTAACGAAATGTAGTTTTTCTCCTGCTCTTATTATTTTTTCAGCACGTTTCCACTTAACGAATTAATTGTGAGGAAATTCTAACAACACCATTTAACGACAAGCAGTATGTTACATTTATTGAAGAAATTTTTCAACAGAATTTGCAACTTAATTTTCGAATGACCGTGAACAAAATTCGATAGAAAAAGTTAAGAAAGCAGAGTTTAAACCTTAAAAACGATTAAACATAGAGTATTTGTAATTAATCTCAATTAGCTTTGTGGCCTATTTCATAAAAAATAATTATGGGAAATAACTTATTAAAAGGAAAACGGGGAATTATTTTCGGAGCATTAAATCCGGATTCAATTGCCTGGAAAGTAGCAGAACGAGCGTACGAAGAAGGCGCAACCTTAACGTTAACCAATACACCGGTTGCGTTACGCATGGGTGAAACCAAGGCATTGGCAGAAAAACTGAACACCAAAGTAATTGGAGCCGATGCCACAAACGTTGACGATTTAAAAAAATTATTTACCGAATCGATCGAGTTTTTAGGAGGAAAAATTGACTTTGTTCTCCATTCAATTGGTATGTCTCCAAATGTAAGAAAGGAACGTCATTACAGTGATTTGGATTATAATTACCTGGATAAAACACTGGATGTATCAGCCATTTCTTTTCATAAAATTTTGCAAACAGCCCGTAAACTTGATGCCATAAACGAATGGGGTTCGGTAGTAGCCTTATCGTATGTAGCTGCACAACGTACCTTTTTTGGGTATAACGATATGGCAGATGCAAAATCGTTACTTGAATCGATTGCACGTAGCTTTGGATATATTTATGGACGTGAGAAACGAGTAAGAGTTAACACCATTTCTCAATCGCCAACCATGACAACTGCCGGAAGCGGTGTTAAAGGTTTCGATCGTTTATTGGATTTTGCCGAAAGAATGTCGCCACTTGGAAATGCAAGCGGTGATGAGTGTGCAGATTACTGCATTACTTTGTTTTCGGATCTAACACGGAAAGTAACCATGCAAAACCTCTTCAATGACGGTGGGTTCTCAAATATGGGTATGAGTTTACGTGCACTTCAGCAATACGAAAAAGGTTTGTACACCGACGAATCAACCGGGAAACGCAGTAAAGATCACAGTTGGGATTAATTTTGTTCAAGATATTTTCTAAAGGCCGTCTCAAAAGGATGGCCTTTTTTTTGTATTTACTCAAGCTACCTTTCAATTCGTATCCGTGCGTCCACCGCCAAAATCTCATTTTCATTACCAAGCAGCGGATTAATATCAATTTCCTTAATTTCAATAGCATTTCGAAGCAGCCACGACAAACGCACCAAAATATCAGCAAATTTTTCAATGTTAACCCCTTTTTGATTCCGGAAACCCTGCAATATTTTATATGATTTTAAGCTTTTTATCATCGACAGGGCTTCAGTATTCGACAGAGGAGCCAGGCCTGATGCCACATCTTTCATAACCTCAACATAAATTCCGCCCATTCCACACAAAACCACATGTCCAAAAGTATCTTCGTAAGTTGCCCCCAGAAACAGTTCAGTACCCGAAGCCATTTGTGCAATCAACACACCTTCTGTTCCTTCAATTTGAAAAAGGTGGTGAAACTCTTTTCTCACCTCGGTTACATTGCGGATATTAAGCACTACTCCTCCAACTTCGGTTTTATGCACAGGTCCAACTACTTTCATAACCACCGGGAAACCAATATTTAAAGCAGCCAATACTGCCTCCGACTCAGATGTAGCAACCGTCTCTTTTACCATTGGGATTCCGGCACTGTTAAACAACTGATGGATTACATCGGGAGACTGATAGCCATTCTCACACTTTTCAATAACCGATCTTATTTCATCCCGATTAACCAGTTCGGTAAAATTCTCGCTTGCTGATGGCCGTGGGGTATTCATCACTTTTGTCAGAGCACGCCCCAACAACACTTCATCGGGAAAATTTACATTACCCCGCGAAAGGAAATGGGCTACATCTTCTTTCACATTTATAATGGATGGCAAAATTGGATAAATCGGCTTTTTACAGACCTTCATTTTTTCGGAAAGTAAATCGTAAACATCTCCAATCGGGAAAAGTCCGGGACTTCCATAAATCACTGCCATTCCATCCACGTCGAAGTCTTTCTCGCAGGCGTCAATAATATGTCCCAGTTGTTCGGCCGTTCCGGTAGCCAAAAAGTCAATCGGATTTTCAACTGACGATCCTGGAAACAATTTCTTCAGCAAGGCTGTTTTTGCCGGAGAATCTTCAATTTCAGGAATTTTTAAACCTCCTGCTTCAAGAGCATCAGTCAACATTACGCCTGGGCCACCTGCATGAGTTATAATTCCCAGTTTTTCACCTTCCAGTTCTTTCCCCATAAAAACACTGGCAACGGTTGTGAGTTCCTCACGTCCATAACAACGTACAATACCTGCTTTTCGAAACAATGCCTCCACTGCAGCATCAGAACTGGTTAAAGCCCCGGTATGTGACGATGCAGCCCGGCTACCTGCGGAAGAACTCCCTGCTTTAATGGCAGCTATTCGGCATCCCTTTCGAATTAATGATGTGGCATGGGAAAGTAGTTTATCGGGATTATTAATATTCTCAATATAAAGTAGTTTAACACGCGGACTAATGCCGGGTTGGTAGGTTTCATCCAAATAAGCTAAAATGTCTTCAACTCCTGTATGTGCGCTGTTTCCCACTGAAAATACATTGGCAAAACGCAGGCCTTTCGGAATCCCCGATTCGATGATAAAAACGGCTGTTGCTCCGGAGCCTGATATAAAATCGCATCCTTCATGCGTTAATTCCGGAATTGGAGTGGTAAATACACTTGCATGCGACGGTGTCATCACTCCGATACAGTTCGGCCCAATTAAACAGGCATTATTCTTTTCAATAACATCAACAATTTTCTTCTCCAGCTCCTTCCCCGCCTCATCTGTTTCGCCAAATCCGGCCGAAATAATTATAAAAGCTTTGGTGTTGTTTTCCTCAGCCAGCTGTGTAACCGTTTCTAAACAGTATTTTGCCGGAATAGCTAAAATAGCCAAATCAATATCGGGAAGTTCAGCCACACTATGAAAAGCGGGAATTCCCTGAATTTGAGATTCAACAGGATTAATGGCAAATAAATCGCCTTTAAAATTATGGTCAAGCAGGTTCTTTACAATTTTTCCTCCCGGTTTGCTTGTATTATTCGAAGCCCCAACAATTACAATACTCTCCGGGTGGAGCAATTTTTCATTTATCATTACAATAGCTTTAGCTTTGTAAAAGTAGAAAAATGAATATTAACCTTTCCTGATTTTTTTCAACAACATTTAATTAGCTATCTCTAAATCTCTATTTTAGCGAAAAATACCTAAATGACCGATTCGAAAGAACAAAAGATTGTTGTGCTAACCGAGTTAAAACCAAGCGACAATACACTTATTTTAAACGGAATAAAAATAGCCTCCGTTTTCAATAAAGAACTTTGCCTGGTTTATAATTATCGTAAAAAGGAAAAAAAACACCATTCAATATTTAAGCAAGAGCTAAAACAATATCTTATTCCTATAAAAAAGGAAGTTCCCGGGTTAAAAATTTCAACGCTTTTACTTTCTGAAAATTGGTCAATCATTCCCGACATTTTAGCGGACGAATTCGAGGCCATATTTCTGATCGCCAATTCCCAAAACTTTAAACAGTATTCAAAAGTACTTTCTGAAAGTTCGGTACCTATGCTTTTTGTTCGGCCCAATTCGAAAATATTGGACTTTAACCAGATTGTACAGCCCATTGATTTACGAAAAGAGAACAGCGACAGTTCGTTATGGTGTTCCTACTTTGGACGTTTTAACAATGCAGAAATAGTTGTGATTGCGGCTAACGATAATGGCAAATACGAAAAACGTTACCTGGCAAAAAATGTAGAACTTACGAAGAAACTTTATCAGAAATTTAAAATCAGGCACAAAATTTTTAAAGGAGACAAATCAAGTTTCAGAAATTCATTTGAAGCACTTGATCTGGCACTGGCCTCCGATTGTAATCTGTTAACCATTTTGGGAAGTTCGGCCATTACTCCCCTCGATTTATTGATTGGCCTGCCCGAACGAAAGATTATTCAGCGTGCTGGTAACCTGCCCGTTTTGGTTATAAATCCGCGCAAAGACAATTATATTTTATGCGATTGATTTCCGCCTGATTTGGAATAGCAAATTGACAATTTAGCGGATAACAATTCATAAAATAAATCCATTTATTACTTTTAGGCCAGAAAACAAACCAGAATGAAAAAAGCACTCTTACTCGTATTTATACTCTCATCGCTGTTGGGTAAAGCACAGAATTTTGAATACCAGGTATTATTTGAAGGAATTGGCGACAACCGGGAATTTACAGCTATGTATGCCCTCCCCCAAACGATTATGGGTACACGTGGCGCCTTTGAACTGGGAGTAAATATAGACAATCACCGATTAAGGGGTGGACTGAGTCATTTACTGGAGTTTGGCAGCAATATTGATTCTCAGAAACCAAAACTTACACTTTACTATCAATTTACCGACGATCAAAAAGAGTTTATTTTTGGTGCATTTCCACGACGCAACAAGCTAAACTTTCCGTTAGCCATGCTCACCGACACGCTGCTTTATTATCGTCCCAATATTGAAGGACTTTTGGGTGAAGTACGCTGGGATTGGGGAAAACAAAATGGTTTTGTTGACTGGGTAGGCCGGCAATCCACTGAACGACGTGAACAATTTATGGCTGGTTCGTCGGGTGAGATATTTTATAAAAACCTGTTTATCGAAAATTACATTTTAATGTATCATAACGCCCATACCAAACTTAATCTGCCAGGTAATCATATAAAAGACTATTTTGGATACGCGGTTCGGGGAGGAATCCGAACCTCTGATGAATCAGTATTGCAGGGCGATATAAAAGCGGGAATATTGTTCTCTTCGTATCGCGAACGGTCGGTAACCGAGGGTTATATAACCGGCACCAGTTTTTTTGCAGAAGCCAACGGCAGGTATAAAAACGTTGGAATAAAATCGGTTTTGAATACTGGAGCGGGTCATAACTTTGGTTTTGGCGATACTTATTACCGGGCCAACGATTACTGGCGTACCGACCTTATCTGGTATTTTATTAACCACGAAAATGTAAAAGGAAAGTTTAATATATCGATGCACCTGGTTGACTGGGACACCCTGGACCAACAGCAACAGATTTCTGTTATTTATGTTTTTGGAAAATAATACGAATATTTCCTTAAAATGAGCCTTGTTCTTTTGTTCTTTTAAGCTTATGCTTTGTTAAAAAGTATCAACGTAGCTAAGGCTATGTCTCCATCTTTAACCTTGACTAAACTCAAAATATTTAAAACAGTTTAAGTCTCATTTTAAAATAGAATTGGTATAAGAAACTCATCATTCTTGCAAATTAAATCCGTTCTAACCTTCGAAGAGCTGGAAATTTTTCAACTGGAAAATTAAGGCCTGAAAAAAGAAATCCTAAGGGTGCTATACAACCCTTAGGATTTGTTCTGGTGCGTATACATAAATAACGACTACCGCTACTCCCGAATCTCCATTTCATCCAATAAATAACCGGCGCCGGCAAATTTATCAATCAAAAACAAAGCATAACGAATATCCAGAGCAATATTACGGCAACGTTCCGAATCATACATTATATCACTCATTGTGCTTTCCCACGCTCGATCAAAATTTACTCCAATCAACTCACCATTTCCGTTGACCACCGGGCTTCCCGAGTTACCTCCGGTTGTATGATTCGAGGCAGTAAAACACACCGGTACATCACCATCAACCTCATAACGACCAAAATCTTTATTGGAATACAATTCTTTTAATCTGGTGGGTACATCGTAATCGTAAATCTCAGGATTGTCTTTCTCCATTATCCCGCTTAATGTTGTGTAGTGATTGTATTCAACACCGTCTTTGGGCTGGTAACCTTCAACTTTACCATAAGCTACGCGAAGCGTTAAATTGGCATCAGGATAAAAAGCCATTCCTCTTTTCATTTCCATTAAACCGGCCATATACGTTTTCATATTTGCAGTTATAAGCGACGATGTTTTTGTGACATTTGGTAAAATATCTTTTTCGTATACAAAATTCAAACGGTTGTATAGAACCAAAACCGGATCATTACGCAACTTTAACAACTGTTTTTTCGATGCATTTTCAAGCAATTTTTTCAGCTTCTCCTGATCACTTAAAACAGATTTTCGATACACTTTATCAATCAGCTTCTTCGCATCGTATTTATTTATTGTTTCTACCAGCTCCACCGGCAAAAATTCAGAATCGAGTCCATCAACCAGTGTTGGCATTAACTCGGCGAACAATTTTTCGTCGGTAACCTGGTTAAAATCTTTAAAGAATCCTGGAAGTCGGATTAACATGGCCGAACGCAAAGTTTCCACTTTTTCAGGTTGTCTGTTCTCAATGTTATTAATAATTACGTTCATCGTTCTGGCTTGTGCAAATATTTCAACACCTCGCAATACAATCTCAGAATAATAATCTGCAGCTTTTATGTATTTCGCATACTCCTGGTATTGTTTATCAAAGTTTTCAAAAACAGTTTTATACACCGAATCCCAGGTTTCATTTTTCTCTGCCCAGCTTTTAAATTCCTCTTCATAGGCTTGTTTGGAATTAACTGCATCGAGTCTTTTTAAACCATTAATTTCGCCTTGCCATTTTTTCCATGCATTACTTATGCTTGCATATTTAGCCGCATATTGAATCCTGATTTTGGGATCCGAATTCATATCGGCACCAATAATTTCCAGCTTCTTATCACGCAGCATTATTCTATCGGGATTGCGTTGGTTCATTTCAACATTAACCGCCTGATGCGGCCAGTATTGAGTTGTACTGCCGGGATTTCCAAATACCATGGTAAAATCGCCGGGTTGCGCACCTTTCATCGAAACCGGGAAAAACTTTTTAGGTTGATACGGCACATTATCTTCCGAATACTCAGCTGGCTCGTTGTTTTTGTCGGCGTAAATCCGGAACAAAGAAAAATCGCCGGTATGACGGGGCCACATCCAGTTGTCGGTATCGCCCCCAAATTTACCAATAGCCGACGGAGGCGCACCTACCAAACGAATATCTTTATATACTTTGTAGACATACAAAAAGTATTGGTTACCATAAAAAAGAGGTTTAACAACAGTTTTGTATTTTCCATTTTCATCGGCTTCTTTCGTAATACATTCGGTGTTTGCATTAATCTTATTTTTTCTTTCTTCTCCCTCAAGGCCTTCAACATCCTTTAATACCTTTTCGGTAACATCTTGCATATATTCCAAAAAACTAACGGTTAAACCTTTGTTGGCCAACTCCTCAGATTTATTCATGGCCCAAAAACCATTGGTAAGATAATCGTGTTCAACCGAACTATGATTTTGAATTTGGCCATACCCACAATGATGATTGGTTATTAAAAGCCCTTCATTCGAAATAAGTTCGCCGGTACAACCTCGTCCAAAAATTACAACGGCATCTTTCATACTCGCATTATTTACATCATAAATATCTTGCGCCGTAAGCTTAAATCCCATCTCCTGCATTTCAGCAAGGTTATATTTTTCAAGCAAAGTTGGAATCCACATTCCCTCTTTTGCCGATGTTTGAATTATGAATAAAATCGATACCAGTGTTAATGCAAAATTTCTCATCGTTATATTTAAATTGTTTCTTAAGAAGGTACAAATAGAATAAAAGACTTTTTTTAAAACAATGATAATAAACATTTGGGAAATTACTATGCAATTACCAAGATTAACATATTACATTACACAATTAAACTAAAATATGTAATACACTCATTATGTGATTTTAACACATTTACGATATTAATTTATTGATAAATATCACAAAACATTCCATCTTACTATTTCATTAACTTTAGAATTAAGTTTGCGGAATTTTGTTACATTTGGTTCAATTAAACTTACCTACTCACAAATTATGATTGACGCTTTTCCAATTAAGGGACTAATACAATTTTGCACTGCCCTTGCTGCATTACTGGTTGTTGCAATTTTATGGAGATTTAAAAAAGCAGCAGAAGTAAAATACCTTATAATACTTGAGATTAATATCGCCACATGGGCTATATTTTACGCGCTCGAATTCTTCTCGCCCGAATTAGCCACAAAAACACTTTGGTCACAGTTTTCGTACTTTGGAATAGCGTTTATTCCTGCCTCCTATTTCTATTTTACTACCGCTTTTAGTCAAAAAAACAAACTAATAAACAAGCGCAACACATTTTTAATCTCACTTATTCCATTGGCTACAATAGTACTGGTTTTTACCAATCAACACCACCATTTAGTTTGGGAAGTTGTTACATTATCAGCTGAAAGAAATATGTTGCTGTATGACCATGGTACCTGGTTTTGGATATTTTATACGTATACCTTTCTTCTTATCGTTTCAGGAATTTACAATCTGTTTAGTTCCATTTACAAATTTACAGCTTATTACAAATCGCAAATTTTTATTCTGCTAATTGCTTCATTAATTCCAATACTGGCAAATGTTATCTATGTTTCAAAAATAAATCCGTTTACAGGTTTCGACTGGACAACCGTTTCATTTGTACTTACCGGGATTATAATTGCCTTCGGAATTTACCGCTATAAAATGTTTGAATTGGTTCCACTTGCCAAAAAGAAATTACTCGACACCATGAGTGAAGGTGTAATCGTAATAAATAACAAAGGATTATTAGAAGATATAAATCCGGCAGCAACAACTATTTTTGCCATCACCAAAAAGGAAGCATTAAATTCGCATATCTCTTCGGTATTTAAAAATTATCCGCCAATTATTGAAGCTTTTCACCGGCAATCGGAAAGTACACTCAGCCTTCAAATTGGAAAATCACCGGCCATACATTTTTACCAGGTAAAAGTTTCGCCTATCCTAAAAAAGAAAAAGGTATTATACGGAAAGTTATTTGTGTTTAACGATGTTACATCTATTCGCCGGGCAGAACTTGAACTACAAAACACGAACAAGCAATTAATAAACGAAATCGAAAAGAATAAAAAACTGATTGATGATTTAGATTCTTTTGCACACACCGTAGCCCACGATCTTAAAAATTCACTGGGATCAATTTATTCGTCGAGCGAAGTTATAATTCACGGTATTGAAGCAGACGACAAAGAAACGGTTAAAGAGATTTCACTTCTGATCAAAGAGTCGGCCGGAAAAACCATTGAAGTAACAAACGAGTTATTAAAATTGGCAACCGCTTGTCATCATGAGGTTGAAAAAATACCTGTTGACATGGGATGCGTGTTTAAAAATGCAGAAAAACAACTTGCTGAAATTATTACACAAAAAAATGTTCAGGTAAAAGTTTCCGGACAATGGGATTCGGCACTGGGTTATGCCCCGTGGATTGAAGAAGTTTGGGTAAATTATTTAAGTAACGCCATAAAATACGGAGGAAATCCGGCAGTAATTTCGGCGGGAAGCCAGAAGATTAACGACAATAAAATTAAATTTTGGATAAGCGACAATGGAGATGGTATCGCTTTGGAAAATCAAGATAAACTATTTCTGAAATACACCCGTCTTGATCCGAATAAAGCATCCGGTTATGGTCTTGGACTCTCAATTGTTAAACGTATTGTAGAAAAACTTGGAGGAACGGTTGGAGTTGAAAGTACAGGAACTAAAGGGGAAGGTTCAACTTTTTATTTTATTCTTCCTGCCTGTTAAATTCTACAACTGATCGGCAATTGATTTTGTAATTTCGGATTGTACATCACCGGTGTGTTCCGTTGTTTTATTTTCAATCAGCATTATTTTACATTCCTTTTTTGACGAAACCCGATGATTGATCCCCTTGGTTACGATATACAAATCGCCTTTGTACATTCTGAATGGTTCTTCATTTTCAATTTCAAAAAGCAGGGTTCCTTCTAAAACATAAAACATTTCATCCTCTTCGTGATGGTTGTGCCAGGGAATTTCGTCGCCTTTAATTTTGGCAATCTTTACATATACATCATTCACCTCACCAACTATTTTGGGCGCAAAATATTCATCAATTTTGTTAAACTTATCCAGTATATTCATGTCTTTTTGTTTTTCAATAGTAAACCACCTTTATTTCCAAAAATTCTAAATCTCTACTAAATCACCGTTTTTAAATCGATTTGTTGATTCGATATTCAAATAGAATGATCGCCTGTACTCAAATGTATAACCTTTTAAACGCAGTCGCAATACCCTACGAAAAAAAAACGGAAGAAAAGCAAGAACTGCCTCTTCCGTTTTTCATAAGTAAATTTATCGAACAAGAACTTATACCAACAAGTGATTTCCGACAAATATTACTTCCGGTTATTTTAACTCAAGTGTAGTAATACCAGAATAGTCAACGCCCCGGATGGCCTCAAAAGCTTTAATCATTTCGTTTAACTTGTCAGGATTTTCTTTAGCCACATTTTTTTGCTGACCGATATCTTCTTTTAGATTGTACAATTGCCACTCGGTATCATTTCCCAATTCAATATTTACTTGCGTATTTACCTTCGCACCTTTGTAGGGAGGAATACAAGCCCAATTGCCTTTACGAAACGCCGTGCGGCTGGTAGCTTCCAACACCAGCGATTCACGGCCCTGGTTACTTTTTCCCAAAAGAACATCCAGCATTTCCTCGCTGTCCTGCGTGCCTTTATTGCTTCCTACCAATTCGGCCAATGACGCTAAAATATCAATCTGGCAAATTAAAGCATCCGATACAGTTGGTTCTATCTTATTTTTCCAGTAGGCCATAAATGGCACACGCGTACCGGCTTCAAACAAACTATACTTACCTCCCCTCAAATCACCGGCTGGTTTATGATCACCCAGCAATTCAACTGCATCGTCGTAATACCCATCGTTTAAAACCGGTCCATTGTCGCTCGAAAATATAATCAGCGTATTATCCAGCACACCTTCTTCTTCAAGTGTTTTCATAAACTCGCCCAAACACCAGTCGGCTTCAACAATGGCATCGCCACGGGCTCCCATTCCCGATTTGCCCACAAAACGCGGATGGGGTGTTCGTGGAACATGCGGTTGCTGCATGGTATACACCAAAAAGAAAGGTTCCTCTTTGTGTGCTTTTACATAGGATTGTGCTTTTGCCAGGAAATGATCGGCCATGTCAATATCCGACCATTTGGCGCTCTCACCACCTTTCATAAAACCAATACGCGGAATACCATTCACAATTGTATTGTTGTGTCCATGATGCCACATAACATAGGTACATAATTCCGGATTGTCTTTCCCGGTGGGTTGTCCCTCAAAATTGTGCTCGTAACTAACTTCAATCGGATCATTCGGATCGAGATTATCGACATAACCATTATCGATATAAACCGTTGGAACACGGTCTTGGGTAGCGGCCAGAATATAGGCATAATCAAAACCAACTTCGTTTGGTCCGGGAGCAACGTGTTTGTTCCAATCCACATTTCCGGTTCCCAGTCCCAGATGCCATTTCCCCACAATTCCGGTGGCATAACCTTGTTCTTTGAATACTTTCGGAATGGTTAATTGTTCGGTTCCAATAATTAAAGGAGCAGTTCCCGGAAGTATTTTAGCGTCTTTTTCGCGCCACGGATAAACGCCGGTTAACAATCCATACCTACTTGGCGTACAGGTTGACGAAGTGGCATAACCATTTGTAAAACGTACTCCCCCTTCGGCCAGTTTGTCGAAATTTGGCGTTTTTAACTTAGTGGCTCCGTATGCTCCAACATCACCATATCCAAGGTCATCTAAATAAACAATTACAACATTGGGTTTAGACGACTGACCTTGTTGCGTTTCACCCCGCTTACTCTTACATCCTATAAATAAACTAAAACTTAAAATTAGCGATACAAAAATTACATATCTCCTTTTCATAATTACTTTGGATTAATTCTGATTTTATTTTGAAAGTCAATATTAAAACATTTTTACAAGATAGATAGGGTAAATTCGTTCAAAACAAGGGGTATATTTTATTCAAACTACAAACTACTTACATAAATACAAGTTATAAACACTCAATGAAACAAAACAGTTACGGTTATACGTCTTCCTTAAACCCGTATTATAAATCAAATCATAACTCACACAGTCTTCATTTTTTGATACATTTGTTTAATTAATTTTTAAAACAACTAAATCATGACAAGAACATTTTTGCTGTTTATTGCTACATTTTTGATATTCTCGTCGCTGAGTTCTCAGGCTGAAATTAACTTACCAAACCTATTTGGAAACGGAATGGTTTTGCAACAAAACACGAATGCTGCAATTTGGGGTACTGCTAATACGAACAGCACGGTAGAAATCACAACTTCGTGGAATAATGCAAGCTATACCACCGAAGCCGATGCAAGTGGAAAATGGAAAACAAATGTGGCCACACCCAAAGCCGGAGGTCCATTTACTATTACCATTTCGGATGGAAAGGCCATGAAGCTGGAAAACGTTTTAATTGGCGAAGTTTGGGTGTGCTCGGGACAGTCGAACATGCAAATGCCAATGAAAGGTTACTTTAATCAACCTATTCTGGAATCAAATAAAATAATTGCCACTTCAACAAATAAAAGCATCAGGCTAATTACCATAGAACGCGATAAAAGTTTATCGCCTAAAAGTGATTTTTCGGGCGAATGGCTCGAATGTAATCCCGGGAATCTGCTCGATTTTAGTGCTACCGCTTATTTCTTCGGGAAAATGATTCAGGAAACGCTGGATGTACCGGTTGGATTAATTTGCTCGGCCTGGGGAGGCACCCGGATTGAACCCTGGATTAGCGAAAATGGCTTTAAGAAATTCGATTGGGTAAATCTTCCCGATAAAAATTCGACCGACGAATTTAACCAGCAAACCCCCACCGTACTTTTTAATGCAATGATTTCGCCCATGGTTGGTTTTGCAATTCGAGGCGGATTGTGGTATCAGGGAGAATCGAACCGAAATGAACCCGCCGAATACGAAAAAATAATGCCGGGTTTAATCGAAAACTGGCGAGCAGAATGGGGAATTGGCGACTTCCCGTTTTATTATTGTCAGATTGCACCTTTTGAATACGGGAACGGAACAAATTCGGCTTTTTTACGTGAAGCGCAGCTAAATGCTTCCACTGCAGTTCCCAATATCGGGATGGCCGGTTTAATGGACGCAGGCGAAAAACATTGTATTCACCCGGCCAATAAACAAGCTGCCGGCGAACGTCTTGCCTACCTGGCTCTTGCTCAAACCTATGGATTAAAAGGCTTTGCCTACTCGGGCCCCGTTTTAAAAGAAATGACAACGGAAGGAAGCACGGCCAAACTTACCTTCGATTTTGCACCCAATGGGTTAACCACTTTCGGAAAAGATTTGATAAACTTTACCATTGCCGGCGAGAACAAACAGTTTTATCCGGCACAGGCCACCATAACCAGGCAAGGAATATCTGTTTCGTCGCCCCTGGTAGAAAAACCGGTGGCAGTGCGTTATGCATTCGAAAATTTTGTGGTTGGCGAGTTATTTAATATCGAAGGATTGCCAGCATCGTCGTTTCGTACCGATGATTGGGAGATAAAGTAGACAGTGGTCAGTGGTTAGTTTTTGGCTGAAAGCAAAAGATGCCATCCGTAGGTTTTACCTTAAAACGGATGGCATCTTTTTTTATAACGATACCGTAGTGTCCGAGTAACATTTGAAAGATTCCTCCCCGTCAACTGACGGATTCGGAATAACAGGCTTTAGGAAGCGTTCGTTTCAGTGCGGGGGTATTTTGGCGGCTAGCCACCAAAACACCCAGTACTGAAAACTATCGTACTATTTCGTTGTCATTCTGAGTGGTCAGCCATTTTTTTGAAAGAGCATAATGAGGAAATAACGGAAATGCTGAAACAGAAACCTGTCATTCGCAGACTTGCGCCAGAGAGGTGACAATAATATTGACACTACTGATATATTTTATTCCTCTTCAGGAGACAGGTATTTGTAAACCACACCGGCCAAAACAGCACCAATAATCGGAGCTACCCAAAACAGCCACAATTGGCCCATCAGTTCGGTATTTCCGGTAAAAATTGCCTGGCTTGTGCTTCGTGCAGGATTTACCGAAGTATTGGTAACCGGAATACTGATTAGATGAATCAAGGTTAAAGAAAGACCAATGGCCACTCCTGCCAAATATTTTGGAGCTTTCGAGTGTGTTGCTCCCAAAATAACCATCAAAAAGAAAAAAGTAAGTACCACCTCAATCACAAGGGCAGCCACCATTCCAAAACCGTTTGGCGAGTAGGCTCCGTAACCGTTCGATGCAAATGTTCCGATATCAGCTCCGGGTTTTCCGGTGGCCACAATATAAAGCACAGCAGCCCCTGCAATAGCTCCGAGTACCTGCGCAATTATATACGAAACCAGTTCCTTGCCATTAAACCGACCACCAACCCATAAACCTATCGAAACGGCAGGATTTAAGTGGCAACCTGAAATATGCCCGATTGCATACACCATGGTAAGCACCGTTAAACCAAAGGCCAGTGAAACTCCCAGGAATCCGATTCCCAACTCAGGGTATCCGGCAGCCAAAACGGCGCTGCCACAACCCCCCAGAACCAACCACATGGTTCCAAAAAATTCAGCAATTAGTTTCTTCATAATTTAATTTTTGGATTAATATTAAGTACAGCAGATCTTGTTTACAGATGATTTTAATTTTGAAAATGAAAATTAAGCTTATCTTAGAACAAATGCAACCCTGTTTTCTTCGAAAAGAGATGATACTTCTATTTCAATTAACTTTTATTTATAACCAGTTGAGGAAATTACTTTGTAGCTTCCGTAAAAAAAGGATATTTTAGCAGCTCCATTTTAAAAACATTAAAAAAGAAGCACGCACGCATGAAAATTTTTAAATTGAAACTTCACTGGCAAATTCTAATCGCACTTATATTGGCCGTAATCTTTGGATATTATATTCCGCAGGGCGTTGTTTATGTTGAATGGATGGGCGATATTTTTCTGCGCGCGTTAAAAATGGTAATTATCCCTTTAATCCTGAGTTCGATAATTAGTGGGGTTACCAGCATGGGCGAAGGCAGCAACCTCGGGCGCCTCAGTGTTAAAACTCTGGTGTATTACCTGGCTACCAGCACCATGGCTATTGTAACCGGATTAACAGTGGTAAACCTTGTAAAACCAGGAGTTGGCATTGAAATGGGATTTACCGAATCGGTTGAAGGACTGACCGAAAATGCCGGTTCGATGAAGGATATTTTATACCGTTTGGTGCCCGATAATATTGTTGATGCCATGGCACAGGGAACCATTTTATCGGTAATATTTTTTGCCATTATTTTTGGTTATTTTATTACACAAGTTGAAACCAAATACAAAGATTCGTTAACCACCTTCTTTGACGCGATTTTTGAGGTAATGATGAAGATCACTCTCTTCATTATTAAATTTACGCCTCTGGGGATTTTTGGAATTGTAGCCAATGAAGTGGCACATAATGCCGACCAATTGGGAAGCATAGCCGGAAGTCTTGCCATTTACAGCCTTTGTGTAGTAGTTGGTTTACTTATTCATGCTTTTATTCTTCTGCCTTTGGTGGTGCGTTTTATTGGGAAAGCCAAACCTTACACCCATTTTTCAAATATGGCAACTCCACTTTTAACGGCCTTTTCAACCTCATCGTCGAGTGCCACCTTGCCACTTACCATGGAAGCACTGGAACACAAAAGTGGAGTATCGAACAAAATTACAAGTTTCACCTTACCACTTGGAGCAACCATAAATATGGACGGAACAGCACTTTACGAATGTGTGGCAGCCATGTTTATTGCACAGGCTTATGGCATTGAATTATCGTTTGCCCAACAAGCGTTGGTGGTGGTAACGGCCTTGCTGGCATCGATTGGTGCCGCCGGTATTCCAATGGCCGGTTTGGTTATGATTACCGTTGTGCTTACCGCCATAGGATTGCCGTTGGAGGGTATTGGCTTAATTCTGGCTGTCGACCGGATTCTGGATATGCTTCGTACTGCAGTAAATGTATGGAGCGACAGTTGTGGTGCAGTTACTGTGGCCCGGTCGGAAGGGGAAGAGACTTTGGTGGCATTATAGAAATCAGAGTTTACAATTGGTGGGAACAAGCACTGTCGCCCCCACTCGCGTCTGGTTCTAATCGATGCGTCCTGGAAAGAATTGATGTGCTGTTTTATTTCACCTGTAACCGAAATACAGCTTTCGAATCTGCCCTTGCGAAGTATATAGATTTTGGAAATGTAAAAAGGAATGTTTTGATGAAAGCGAAACTGATTTCAAGGTGTTTTTCAGCCAACATTGGCTTGTTCAATTTGTTTTCGTTTTGCTGAAGTGCTACCAAAACGATCTGCGAATCTGCAAAACAAAGCTTTTTATCTGCAAAATGCACTAGCCATTCTACAACCGTTATGTGGACGAAATTATCGACTTATTGGCAGAAATTCAGGTATTTATTCATATAAAACACGTACAATTGTATATAAAATGCATTTAACAGAACAATGAAACTTTTTAAGTATCGTTTGCTAAACCATATCCTGTTTTGGATATTTATATTCTCTTTCTATACAGCTCCGCGCGTGGCAGCTTATGGATTCAAATTTGATGCTTTTCTGAATGTAATTTATATCCCGCTCGACATCGTCACAGTCTATTTTGTAATTGAATTTTTAATTCCGCGTTTTGTTTTAAAAAACCGGCATCTGCTCATCTTTGTAATTGGAGCAAGTGCGGCCATTGCCTTGAACATTTTTATCTCGCACTTTATAATGTTCAATATTCAGCCATTACTTGGTATATGGACAAAAAAATCGCCTTTTATTTACGAATTATTCGATTGGTTAACAAGTAGTTTTATGATTGTTGGCACAGCGACAGCCCTAAAGCTATTTAGTTACTCATACAATATCCAGTTAACAAAATCAGAACTCGAACGAAAAACGGTTCAATCGGAATTGGGAATATTACGTTCGCAGGTAAATCCGCATTTTCTTTTCAATGTGTTGAACAATATCGATGCACTTATTTTTGAAGACAAGGAAAAGGCATCGAATGCCATCTTCCTGTTGTCGAAAATTATGCGTTACATGCTGCAGGAATCCACACACGAACAGGTAAAACTGGAGAAGGAAATCAACTATATTCAAGATTACCTTGAACTGGCCAAACTTAGTTTTAGCAATCAGGAATTTCTTCAGTTTCGGTTTAACGGCTTAGCCAATGCCCACATGGTTCCACCCCTGCTTTTTATTCCTATAATTGAGAATGCGGTAAAACACTGCAACAAGCAATCGGAAACACCGGGTATTGAAATCGACTTTAGCATTGATGAGGAGAACATCACGCTTCAAACTTCGAACTATGTGCGACGAAACGATTTTAAATTACCGTACAGTGGTACCGGCACCGGATTAAAAAATGTTGAAAAACGGCTTAAACTCCTGTACAACGAAAACTATAAGTTTGAAATAAACAGGAATATGGATAAATTTGAAGTATATATTCAGGTTCCACTAAAAGACTACTTTAAATGAAAATGAATTGCATTGCTGTTGACGATGAACTTCTGGCCTTAAAAAAGATTCAGCGTTTTGCCGAGAAAATTGATTATCTCAATTTACTGGGAACCTTCGACAATGCCCTTTCTACATTTTCATTTTTACGCGAAAACAAGGTCGACTTAATTTTCCTTGACATCCAGATGGATGAATTCACGGGGATACAATTGCTCGAAACCATAAAAGATCCGCCATACGTAATTTTAACCACCGCTTTCGATGAATATGCATTAAAAGCCTACGAACTCGACGTGGTTGATTACCTTTTAAAACCCATCCCCTTCGAACGATTTATAAAAGCCGTTGAAAAAGTATATGCTCGTTTTTTAAAAGACAACAGCCCCAATGCACCGGTACAACAAACAAATGGACTCAATCAATCAGGGGCACCCGATTACATGTTTATTAAATCGGGGAATAAAACGGTAAAAGTGTATTTCAATAAAATTTTATACATTGAAGGGCAGCGCGATTACTTGCAAATACACACCGAAGACAGTAAAATAATGACCTTGCTGAATTTTAAAAAAATGCAGGAACTGCTCGATCCACATAAATTTGTAAGGGTGCATAAATCGTATATAATCGCTATCGATAAAATAAATTACATCGAAAATAACGCCATAAAGATAAAGGATAAACTAATTCCGGTAAGCAGTACGTATAAAATTGCCTTTTATAATCTGCTAAACAATAAAAATTTCCTATAAGGTCTGTAATTCCCAACTTTTGCAGTCAAATTCAAGCGCAAAAAGTGGTCTTTTTTTTATCATTTTTTTACATTTGCAACTGCTTTTGAAAAACTGCTACTGTACAGTTTTAACATGAAAATTTTATTTGGTAATTAATATTTTAATACAATGAAACACGGAATTCAAATGGTACTATTGTTCTCCGTTTTATTCGGACTTTCTAATTGCAAGAAGCCGGAGAATGATATACTCTACAACAAAAAGTACATTAAAGAAATTAAAGCGGCACGAAAAGACCTGGGTTACTATTTGGGAAGTAATTTTATACCGGGAGCATCAATTGCAGTAATGAAGGATGGAGAGCTGATTTATTCAGAAGGAATAGGTTATGCTTCGAAAGACCTGGATGTAAGGGCCAACCGCAGCACAAAATTCAGAATTGGAAATACCTCCGAGCTTTTTACAAATGTTATTTATCAAAAACTAGTTGAAGAAGGAATATTACACCCCGATTCATCCGTTCAGCACTATTATCCCGAATTTCCGGAAAAAGCCTATAAAATAACGGTCAATGATCTGGCACAACAAATTTCGGGTATTCGCGATCCCAATTCGAACGAGACAAATCAGCAGGGTTTGAATGTTAAACTTGAAAAGGGTCTGGAACAGGTGATAAACGAACCTTTAAAAACACCACCCGGAGTGTACCAAACAACTGGTTTTTTCAATTACAACCTTTTGGGAGTTGTCATGAAAAAGGCAACCCAAATGAGTTATTCAAAACTACTTGAAAAATACGTAACTGATACATTGAACCTAAGCAATACAGTTATGGATAATCCATTTTTGACCATTAAAAACAGAAGCGATTTTTATGACCAGAACTACATTGCCCAGGTGGTAAACGAAACGACAAGAGATCTTCGTTATCGCTCACCTTCCGATGGGTTGCTATCGAATGCCGAAGACCTGGCAAAGCTGGGAAACACGATTCTAAACTCCGATTATCTTTCGGAAGAAACGAGAGCAAACCTTTGGCAAGCCATCCCACTTTATAACGATATTCCTTCGCAAGTGGCAAATGCATGGATGCTGCTAATTGATAATGAAGGCAACAAAATTTATGGAAAAGCAGGTTCTGTATCCGGTGGTAGCTCGTCGCTTGTAATTTACCCCGACGAGAATTTAATAGTTGCTTTTGCCTGCAACCTTACTATGCCAACCGATAAAACACCCATATTTAATGTAGCCAAATATTTTTTACCCAACGGATTCGAGAAAGAAACAACAGCGAACGATGAAAAATAGAAATACCTGAATAAACAGGATGCATTAAACAAGGGTTTCTATAAAAAGTTTTAATTTAGGCTAATAAACAAAACTTTTATGGAGACCCTTGTTATTTTAGGATTGATTATAGGATTGGCAGGCGGAATGGCTGTCACCAATTATTATTACAAAAACCGTAACCAAAGGCAGTTAAAAAGCCAGTCGGTGCTGTTACTCGAAAAAATCAAGCAGGTTTGCAAACTCATTACTGTTGAAGGCGAATTCTCTGAGATTTTCACACACCGCGACGAAAAAAATCTGTTTTTCAGGTTATTTCAAATGGAAAAAAAGGCTTTACTCATTGTAAAAGCCAAAGTGATGATTGGTTTCGACCTCACTCGAATTCACATCGAAATAAACACACACAACAAACAGGTTTCCCTCTCGCAATTCCCCGAACCTGAGATTCTCAGCATCGACACCGACCTGGAATATTACGACATACAAAAAGGCATCATCAATAAATTTTCGGAAACCGATTTAACCAACCTGAATAAAAAATCGAAGGATTTTATTCGCGAGAAAGTAGAAACCAGCCATTTAATTCAAATTGCAAAAAACCAGGCAAACGATACCGTTTCGTTAATCCGTCAGTTAATTGAATCGGTGGGTTGGAAACTGGTTTCGGAGAAAGTTGCTGTTAATGTAGCCGAGCCGAACAAAATATCCAGTTAGTAACATCGCCGAAGAAACCCGTTAAAGATTTAATAAAAAAAATCAATTGACATTACTTCTAAAAGAATTCGTTCTTACACATTCATACTGCTCGTTTCAGTATTTTAGATGGGCTGTGCATTGCTATATACAGCACTAAACAGAAAAGTATAAAAACAAAATTGGCTGATGCTCCGTCCAGCATAGATTATGTTTTTTTATACAGAACCGGAAGATCAGTTGTCAGATAAAATCTCTCCAAAATAATCGACGGCCATATAAAACCCCGAGACAAAGTCCCGGGGCATTTTCAACTATCTATTTCTTTTCGAAATTATGCTTTCAAAATTGCGATCGCTTCTGCATCCAGAGCATCAGTCATAAACGGAATTTTGGTTAATTCAGCAGTTTCCCGGTTGGAAGCGATTAAGTCACTTCGGTCGATTTCTGACAAATTAAACTTACGTGCACCTGCCATAAATTGCTGCAAACCACCGGCAAGTTTGTCGGCATAACCAACCATTGCCACGGCTCCAAACGGAATGTTTTTCATTTCGTCTTTTCCAACCTTATTTTTAACAGTTTCCCATTGGGCAAAAATTTCTTCAGGATATATACCATACTCGGTCACTGTTTTAGGAAGTGTTTCCCAATGGCCACTCAATTCTGCTTTTCTTTCGGGATGGAAAGTCGCTTCGATGTTGCTACCAAGAAAACCGGCAATCATTGGGGCACGGCCCAAACAAACAAGCTTTGTATAAGGCGCACCTAATGAAATAGCTTTAAACAAATGATCTTCACGTGCGAAACCACCTGCAAATGAAAGATCAGGTGGTTTAATCCCCTGCTCTTCCAGAATTTTACAATATTCGTAGGCTTTTGCATGCAAGGCCAGAGAAGGAATACCCCAGTGTTGCATCATATTCCAGGGGCTCATTCCGGTACCACCACCGGCGCCATCAATAGTAAGTAAATCAAGTTTGGCATCGGCAGCATAACGGATTGCCATAGCCAGGTTCTCCATTCCATACGCTCCTGTTTTAAGCGAAATACGCTTGTAACCAAGTTTACGTAAATAGGCCACGCTATTCATAAAGTCTTCGCGTACCTGGTCACTTGTGTGTTTATTGGTAGCACCAAGCCTACTGTGACGTGCAAATGATGTAACCGAACGGTTTTCATACCCCTTGATAACCACTGGATTATACGGATCAGGATCGACAATATATCCTCGGTCTTTCAGAAACTGGGCGTACTCAATACTTGATACCTGAATCTCGCCACCAATATCTTTGGCACCTTGCCCCCATTTCAGTTCAATAATAATGTCGTTACCGTATTTATCAATAAGGTATTCCGCAACACCATTCCGTGTATCTTCCACGTTCATCTGAATAATAATTGCTCCGTATCCATCGTAATAACGTGTAAAATATTCAATACGTCGTTCCAATTCAGGTGCCGACTTAATACGACCGTTTTCCAGTATCGATTTTTTATCGACACCCACCACGTTTTCGCCAACTACTATTGGAAAACCTGCCAGGGCAGCACCCACAGCAAACGATGGCCAATATTTGGCGGCAATAAAAGTAGAGCCTAAAGCACCGGTCATTATCGGAACACGCGACTTTGTTTTGATTTCGTTCCCAAATTCGGTTTCCACATTAACATTTGTAAAGATACAATCATCCGGATCATCCGTCAGGTTTTCCGCCAAACCTTTTGATCCGTAAGCATAACCTTGTACACGCAAACTATGATAACCTGTACCAAGTGCAATTGTATGATTAGCCCCTGAAGTTGCGCTCCCAAAACGTCGGGGATACAGCATTTTACGTCCTTCCAAACATGATAACCATGTTTCACATTTTCCTGTACATGCCGAATCGCACAAAGTACACAAACCCGATTCACAAGGGATACCTCGGTTTACGGCGCCCAAGGCGTCGTTGTTTTTTACGAATTGTTGCATTTTTTCTGGTTTTTATTTTAAATTAATAGCTGTAAGGCAAATATAACAACAATTCAACACTGTGTGATATTCGTCATGTATTAAACGACAAATTAAAACCTGTTCAAACAATTAACTCCCTATATAATAATATATTTAAACAGAAAAAAATTGCGTTCAGTACATAAAAATGAGACCCTATAGGAAACAACACATTACCAGAAACTTACTTCACATTCCCAAACTAAAAACTCATTTCAGCACGAAAACGGATACCGCTGTTATCGGTAAAGCTGCGATTCATGTAGGTGTTGCCTAACTGATGAATGTATTCAATACGCAGAACTTTAAAAATGTTGGTAATGCCCACTCCAATTTCAGCATATGGCATGGCCATATCCTGCGAAAAAGCCTGGGGCAGATCGAATATGGGTTTGTACGAACTGGTACGGTCGCCATAGTGGGCCTTTAACGAAACCATTTCGCGAAGTTTGAGTCTGTTTAACAGAGGGATTTTGTTCAGCACAATTCCTCCCCCAACCCAATCGAGATGGACGTTTGTATACACATTGTGCGCAAACGACGCCTGGTGTAATAAGTTAAACCGGTATTTCGCAAATCCCAGCGATTGAGAACCAACAGGCTGGTCGAGTAAATCGTAAGGAGCATCGCCAAACAAATAACCGCCGTTAAGCATGTAACGCATAAAAGTTGGCCCCATGTTAAACTTCCCTACAATCGATCCATGAAATTGTGTATACATTCCCAAATCGGGGCCATCGTTTCCGGGTAAAGAAGTATGTCCGATATCCATACTCAAATTAATTACCGGTACCTGATCGATGTAATAAACACGGGCAAAATAATACCTGTCGAAATACTGTCCAAATGCCAAACGAACGTTAAACAGCATTCCGTAATTCGAGTACTGATTATAGTCTACACCATTGTTTACAAAACGTATATCGGGCGTGTTATGGCTCGAAAGAAAATAGGCACCGGCTTCGCCCGTAATATTTTCATCGGCATTGTATTCGAGTCGAAGATCGACACTTTTTTCTTCCTTTAAATATGGGTTTTGCGCCCTTGAAGTTACGGCTGCAATAAAGTTACCGTTACCGCGTGTGTTCGGATTCTTTTTAATAAACCGCAGATATTTGTCTTGCGAAACAAGGTTATAATCGTCGGAATAACTGGCACGCAGAATATACTTATCGGTTTCCTGCAACTGCCATCCCATACTCATTCCATACTTAAAACCCATATTTTTTGTTCCAAACCCCAAATAACCACCTAAAGTAAAACGTTCCCACATTTTTTCACCGGTTCGTAACGGAACTGAAATACGACTGCCTTCGATAGCATTTGTGCTGTAAATATCAAAAACCGGCCCCACTTCCAACTTTCCCATATCAATGTAACTGGTAAGCACCATTCCTCCTACAGCATCAATGCCCTTTACCACATTGTTTTCTTTTAACTTATCAACACGTTCGTAAGTTCCATCCGACATTAAGCTTGTGGCAAACTCTGGTTGCCTCTTCCAGTCGCGCGGTTTTACTTCATCAAGGTTTTTTGAGGTGGAATATTGTGTGGTTTTGGTTACCAACCAGTTTCCACTGGCCACCTGATCAATACGCTGCGATCCGTATTTCGAAACAGTATCTCTATTTAATACCAGAGCCAGGTTCAGGCTGATTTCCTGTTCATCGTAAAACCAACTTCCATCGGGCTTCTTAACATACGAAACATTCGATTTATAGCCGTTCACAAAATTAATATTGGCTTCTTCCTGTACGTAAGCATAAATGTCGGTAAGCGCAAAATTTTCGCTCTCCACAGTAAACCGACCGGTAAACAGGGCATTAAACTTATTTTTAGGAGTAAACGAAAAACTATAATACCACGTACTGTCAATCATGATGCTGTCGTTCAAATAAAAGTCGTATGACAGTCGTGCAGAGCCGGCCAGGGGTGAAACAATTCCGCGACCCAGAATATTTATCTGATCCTTATAAAAATCGAGGTCAACCACCACATTAAGCAATATCTGGCTTTCTATGGTTTGGTTCAATTTCGGGAAAATACCATCCCTTCGGTTATAAACCACACTGTCTTTTCGGTTTTTAACATTATTACCCAACTCGGAAATATAAATAGGAGAGAACCGTAATTCCTGCCCCTCAATCTTCATTGTCACCTCGTTCATATTCTCAATAATCCGGTTTACTCTTGAAGCAGAATCGATAGCCACATAAACCGATGTACGTGCAAAGGTTTTATAATCCTCATAACTAAGTACTTTTTGACGGTTCTCCTTTTTATGCTTCTGTACCTGCCTCATTAAAACTTTGGCACGCGATTCTTCAGGTCGGACAGTAACCTCACTTATTTTAAGTACCTCCGTTTCCATGTATACTTCAACCGGATTGGCGGTATTTCTGTCAACAACAATTTGTTCTTTAAAATACCCCACTGCAGAGAAACTGATAGTATCATTTAAAGTCGCCGACAAGATAAACTGTCCATCGACATTGGTCATGGTACCGTGCGTAGTTCCTTTTACCCAAACATTTACAAAAGGAATCGGTTCCCGTGTATTTTTATCTCTTACACGGCCCGATACTTCAGTTAAAGTTTCTTCTCCCTGTGCAAAAAAAACGGTCAGGAGGAATATATAGACGAATAAGATTATATTTTTCATAGTAAGCATAACATCTTACCTCTTTACGATGTTATTTTAATTAACATCTAATATAAAGAGATTCAATGGCATATAAGTTCAAATTAAATAATATTATATGCTGCTTGTCTTGCAGAATATCGTTTTCATGGCTCTTAAACATATAATATTTTACACCGCGAAAGTAGCTAACCTTTTATATCTCTAATCGCGACTTTAGTTACACATGCTTTTATTTTAACATTTTTTAAGACTTCGGGCATTCCCAATTATTCAATTAATCATGCCGGTGCCATGTTATTTCATTTTTAGTTGAACTGTACACAATCAAATCACCCACATCGATAGCCACACCCGGGTTAGGATTCAACACTTTTATATTTATCTTGTGTTTTCCTTCCGGCAATTCATATTTCCATGCCAGTTCGTGTCTGCGTTTACTGAATAACGTGGGCATAACAAATTGTTCGGCATCAGCTCCATCAATACTAATTTCCAGTTTAATATCGGCATCCCCAATTGTACTTTTTGCCCAACCTGTTAGCGCAAAACCACAACCTGTAAACTCTATTTTTACCTCCTGATTTTCGAAATTTAAGTTTTGCCTTATATCCTTTCTAACAACCGGATAATGATGTTTAAAACCAATTTCCAGTGGTACCGGAAGAATTTCCTGAGCGGGTACGGAAATTGTGGCACCATCGATATCAGCACCATTCGCTTCCAGCATCTTCAGGGCATGTTTGTTTCCTATCACATATACATCGTTGAGCGACATGGTTGTGTATTTAAAATCCATGTCCTCTACTGCAGAAAGTGGTTTTTTCCAATATTCAGGAATATTTGAATACCCTAACATCGTTCCTAAAATTCCACCGGCACTTGCAGGATTACAGTCCGAATCTTGCCCGCAACGGGTTGATATTTCAAGGGTTTTCGAATAATCCCCGTCGCCATACAGCAATCCGATTAAAACATAAGCAGCATTGATTTTAGCATCTATATTAAAATCGGTGAATACTCCATCGGGGCAACCAATATCTGCCGACCATTTTTTCTCTACTTCAAACCAGGTACGCTTCCAGTCATTTGGATATTGGTGATACCATGAAATTACATCGGCCATACATTTATAAAAATCCGACTCGACAGGTATTACGTTCAAAGCTTCAGTAACAATTTGTTCCACATTGTTAGAAACAAAAGCCACTGAATACATGGCTGCCATGTAAACTCCTCCATACCAACCATCTCCGTAATTCATAATATGCCCAACTTTATCGCAAATCTCCGAAGCCGTGTTTACCATTCCTGGCGCCATTAAACCGGCAAAGTCAGCTTCAATCTGAAAATCAATATCTTCAGAATGAGGATTGTTTAACCAGTGACCCGATTCCGGCGGCATTATTCCATTTAATATATTATACCGGGCAGCCTGGTTGGCATGCCACAACGAATATTCGGCATGTGCAAAGGCGTATGCATGAGATGTTGCCGGTGCATCCAGTCCTTCTTTTTCAAACACATCAACAAAAGTAAGATCCATATAAACATCATCGTACAAACCGGGAGCATTCCGGTAATACCACAAACAACTGTTTTCATTCCATGGAATAGACTGATAATCATTTATCATCGAGCCATTAAATTTAAATTCGGTGGGCCCGCCAAAGGAACAACCAATAACCTGTCCGGCCCAGCCCCCCTTAATTTTATCCTGAAGTTCAGATTTGGTCAGGGTAATTTTGAACTCAGTCGAATTTGCCGGATTAGTTTCTGAAATTTGTTTTGGCGAACAGGCGGCCAAAATCGCAAATACCAAAGAAATTACCAGATTTTTCATCTATTTAGCTTTATTCTTTAAAGTTCATGCAGAATGTTGCAGGCGTAAACCATTACATTTTATTGCAACTCCCTATTCTTCTTTTTTCGCTTCTTCCCAAATTTCATCCATTTCGGCAAGGCTCATATCATGAAGACTGCGGCCTTTCATCATTGTCCGGCTTTCGAGATAATTAAATCGTTTTATAAATTTCAGGTTGGTACGTTCCAATGCAGCTTCCGGATCAACACCATACAAACGGGCTGCATTTACAACTGCAAATAAAAGATCGCCAAACTCGGCTTCTATCTTATCATTATCAACCTTGTCTATCTCGTGGCTAAGTTCATCAACTTCCTCTTTTACTTTGTCCCAAACCTGTTCTTTATATTCCCAGTCGAAACCAACGCCGCGTACTTTTTCCTGAATACGGTTTGCTTTTACCAAGGCCGGCATAGCAGCAGGAACACCTTCCAGAACACGTTTATTCCCGCCTTTTTCTTTTAGTTTTAATGCCTCCCAGTTTTCAGCCACTTTATCGGCCGAGCCATCAACATCTACATCACCAAAAATATGCGGATGGCGATAAATCAGTTTTTCATTGATACCTTTCAGCACATCGCCAATGTCAAATGCGCCTTTCTCATCACCAATTTTTGCATAAAAAACAATGTGCAACAAAATATCACCCAATTCCTTTTTAATCTCGAGTAAATCATTTTTCAGAATAGCATCACCCAACTCGTAGGTTTCTTCTATGGTTAGTTTTCGTAACGATTCCAATGTTTGCTTTTTATCCCACGGGCACTTCTCGCGAAGTTCGTCCATTATCTCCAATAGCTCTTTAAAAGCTTCCAGTTTCCTTTGCATATTATTAACGAATGATTTGTTCGAAGGTAAAAATTAAATAATTATACGGCGAACATAAAGTTTATATGTTTATCCAAAGTTTTCCACATTACGAATAAAAATATATTGCTATTTTCATATCGTAAATAAAAACAAAAAACAAATAATATGATTTTAGGAGTATCCGGTTGGTTAAGCGAAAAATTGGGTTGGAATGTAACAACAATTCGAATTCTGTTTGTTGTTGGAGTATTAATATTTGGAGTTGGATTGGGACTTTATCTGATTTTGTGGATCGTAAAAATGTTTTCAAAGTAACTATCAAAAACTTCCCACTCAAATTTTACAGAATAAAATCGATTGGTTTTGAGTAGTTAATGCATGTTGTTTTCTTTACTTCATTTTACTCATGTTTCGTTATTTTATTTTGTAAATTTGTGACTTAATATTTTTTAAAAGCAAGAATTGGATAAACAAATATTTTTGGAAGGAATTGACCCGTTAGAGTTTTTCGGCGTAAACAATTCAAAAATCGATTTAATAAAAAAACTCTTCCCAAAAATTAATATTACGGCACGAGGACACGCGTTGTTTATTCAGGGAGAACCCAGAGAAATTAAGGCATTCGAAAAAAAGTTCGCACTCATACTCGACCACTTTTACCAATACAATGTTTTAAGCGATCAAATTATTCACGAGATTTTAAACTCCGGAATTTCTTCACTGGAAGAAAATGGCACAGGCGACAAAGACATAATTGTTTTTGGCAATAATGGCAAACCGGTGCGTGCGCGAACTCCCAACCAAAAACGTTTGCACGAAACAAGTTCGAAAAGTGATTTGATATTTGCCATTGGCCCCGCCGGAACCGGAAAAACTTACACCGCAATTGCTCTGGCTGTAAAGGCACTTAAAAATAAAGAAATCCGTAAAATTATTTTAAGCCGTCCTGCTGTTGAAGCCGGCGAAAATCTGGGCTTTCTCCCGGGCGATTTAAAAGACAAAATAGATCCGTACTTACAACCATTGTACGATGCTCTTCAAGACATGATTCCACCCAAAAAGCTGGAGGAGTTTATGAAAGACGGCACCATACAAATTGCACCGCTGGCATTTATGCGCGGCCGCACATTAAGCAACGCCTATGTTATTTTAGATGAAGCACAAAATACGACAGTTAATCAGTTGAAGATGTTTCTGACCCGGATGGGATTAAATGCCAAATTTATTATTACCGGCGATGTTACCCAGATTGACCTTCCAAGGAGAAGCAATTCGGGATTGATACAGGCATTAAAAATATTAAAAGGGGTGAAAAATATTTCGACCATATTTTTCGACAAAAAGGATATTGTACGCCATCGTTTGGTTCGCGATATTGTTGAAGCATACGACAAGCACTCGGAAGAAATGGAAGAAAAGACGGAAGCAAAAGCAGAGCAAGAGGCGAAAACGAAGACTGAAAAATAAAGTGGCAGTTAGAGTAAACAATTTTAAAATTTATTAGTTTGTCAGTTAAAAAAGAAATAAACAATCAATTATAAATATTCAATAAAATGGGTAACGCATTAACAAAAACTGAATTTAACTTTCCGGGACAAAAAAGCTTTTACAAAGGAAAAGTTCGCGACGTTTATAACATTGACGATGATTTTTTAGTGATGGTGGTTTCCGACCGTATTTCGGCTTTCGACGTGGTTTTACCAAAAGGAATTCCGTTTAAAGGCCAGGTGCTTAACCAAATTGCCGAAAAATTTTTAGATGCAACTGCCGACATTGTTCCCAACTGGAAAATTGCAACGCCCGACCCGAATGTAACTGTTGGTCATTTTTGCGAAACTTTCCCCGTTGAAATGATCGTTCGGGGCTACTTAACCGGAAGTTCGTGGAGACTGTATAAAAACGGTGGTCGCGATATTTGCGGCGTTCCTCTTCCCGAGGGATTAAAAGAACATCAGGCATTTCCTGAGCCGCTGCTTACTCCTACAACAAAAGCAAAACAAGGAGCTCACGATGAAAATATTTCTCGCGAGGAAATTATTAAACAAGGACTGGTTTCGGAAGAAGACTATGTTGAGTTGGAACGTATTTCGCTCGAATTATTTAAGCGTGGTAGCGAAATTGCCAAAGAAATGGGGCTGATTTTGGTCGACACAAAATATGAGTTTGGTAAAAAAGATGGCCAGATTTACCTGATTGACGAAATTCATACACCCGACTCGTCGCGCTATTTTTATGCTGATGGTTACCAGGAACGTTTCGAAAAAGGAGAAAACCAAAAGCAACTGTCGAAAGAATTTGTACGTGAATGGTTGATGGATAATAATTTCCAGGGACGTGAAGGCGATATTTTACCCGAAATACCGGAAGAATTTGTAACCCAGATTTCAGAAAGATACATTGAATTGTACGAAACCATCACCGGCGACAAATTTGTAAAATCAAATGTTTCTGCAATTCCTGCACGAATTGAGGCCGCCGTTAACGAATTCTTAAAAAACCAGAAATAGGAATTTTAAAAAACTAAAATATGAAACACCTACTTAATTTTTAAGTGGGTGTTTTTGTTTCCAAACATTATTGTTAAATTAACACCTAATAACGAAATCTTGACTAATCTATGTTAAAACCTCTCTTTCTATTACTAGCCAGTTTTTTATTGTATCAAAATGCATCAGCACAAAAGCAATACATTAACCGCAAAGTTGCCCAGAAAAACTACGATGGTTATATGCTAATGCAGGCAAACAAACACGACAGTGCGCTAATACTTTTCAACAGCGCATTAGACGATGATGCAGAGGCATTTTTTATTTATCAGAATCGAGCAATTTGCAAACTCCATTTAAAAGATACACTCGGTGCAATTCCTGATTACCAAACCAATATAAAATTGGAACCTGACAACACAGAATCGAAATATGCGCTTGGGAATATCTATAAACACCTGAACGATTCGATAAATGCTTTGAAGTATTTCATTCCTGCAATTGAACAAGCCAACGATGAATTCAGCCAAAAGAAATTGCTCTACATGAACAATTTTGCCGGACTCTATTTCCGACTTCACGAAGATTATGATTCGGCACTGGTTTTCTATAACCGTGTAAAAGATTATACTCCTCAAAATCCCTCGGTATTTATTAATTCTGCGGCATGCTATTTCCAATTAGACAGCCTGGAAAAATTTTGCTCCGATTTAGAACAAGCATTCATTTTGGGTGGTAATGTGAACTGCATTGCACTAAAAACTTATTGCAAAGGCTGTAATCATTTACTGGAAGCGCGTGGAAATACAGACACATTATCAACGGCTTTGGATACCCGGCTTGCTGGAATCATACCGGACACAGTCTATTATCAGGCCTTGAGGCGAAATAGTATTGGACCAACATATCAAGATAACAGTAGAAAGGTGAAAGTTTTTTAACAAAATATGGCAAATATGCCTCCCCAATGAAGCAAATTTTTACCGTGAAGCATTTTGGTCAAAACACCGGAATTTTTTTGGAGGACAATTCACAGACTATTATATCGACGGTGAAATTTATGCCAGCGGAACTTTAGATAAGAATAAACTTATCGGCCCATACAAAGTGTATTACCAAAACGGAAACCTTAAACTTAAAGGAAAATTTATTAATGGGAATCCAGCCGGGAAATGGACTTTTTATCTTGAAGATGGGGCTCCGGACCTGGAAGTAAACTTTAACTTCGACGAGTTTGTACTTAACGTTATAAATAAAAAAAATCCAAATTTTTCAATAAATTCAGGTACAGGAAAATTTAGTATTCTTTTGGATAAATGGAACAAGGCGGAATTTATTTTAGAAGGAGAACTTTTAAATAACAACCGTGAAGGCCAATGGGCATATTATCAAAATAATGAGAAAATTATTTCAGAAAAGTACAAGAAAGGAAAATTCCGTAGTGGTTATGTAAAAACAAATTTCGGCAACATAAGCAGAACAAATAGCTATATCGACGCATCTATTTTTATCCCGCCACAACTTACTCAAGTTGCCGGACTTTATTTCACTACTGTAGAAGCAGGCAACTATTATTCTTTCATTAAAAAAATGGGTTTATAATTTCAATAATTTTCTTTTTCTTCGCACAAAAACAATGCATTATGAATACCAAACAAATTTTGTTGCTTCTGATCCTTATTGCATTTGCCACCAGCATATTTGCGCAAGATGAAGCAACCCTGGTAAAAATTGGAGATAAATCACCTGATTTCTCCATAACAATGGAAGACGGATCTGTAAAAAAGCTTTCCGATTTAAAAGGCAAAGTAGTATGGCTAAACTTTTTTGCCACCTGGTGCCCCCCCTGTCGAAAAGAGCTTCCACATCTTGAAAAAGATGTCTACAAAAAATTCAAAGACAATAAAAATTTCGAAGTACTGGTAATTGGTCGCGAGCACAATTGGGCAACTGTAAATAAATTCAAAGCCGATAATAACTTTGTGCTGCCGTTTTATCCCGACCCCAAAAGGGAAATCTTCACAAAATATGCTCAACAAAACATTCCCAGAAATTTTGTGATTGACAAAAATGGCAAAATTGCTATTGCTTCCACCGGTTTTAAAGAAGAAGAATTCAACGAAATTATACAGAAGGTTGAAGAATTGTTAAAGTAAATAACAGGCAAATAAAGAAAGCTGTCGGAATTCCGGCAGCTTTTTTTAAAACCATATAAGAACAAAAGGTCTTTTTTGTTGTTATAAGAAGAAAATAACTGTGTTTAACTGAATCCCTTGTTATTATGAAAAAATTTCTACTGTACTTTTTAAGTCTGTTCTTCCTATTTGTTGTTACGCAATCGTGCGAAGAAATAATGGAAGTTGAAACTTCGAGAAATGAGCCGGAGCTAAAGTCAGCTCAAAGTTCCAAACAAAGTTACATTGTAGTATTAAATGATGGAGAACTCAACCAGCAACTTATAAAACTGAAAGGTTACGAAAAGAAACAAAGTGCAGTAAAGACAAAATCCATTCAAATTTTAAAACGAACCGGAATTACAGATGGCGAAATTGGCCATGTTTACGGAACTGCATTGAAAGGTTTCTCTGTAAAAATTTCTCCCGGACAATTAAAAAAACTGGAAAGCGATGCATCGGTAAAATATGTTGAAGAAGACCAGATTATCACGCTTGGACTGCCCGATTTTGGTGCAAAAAAACCTGGTAATGGAGGTGGGAAACCGAGTGGTGGAACAACTACTCCTCCAGCCCAGTCAACTCCCTGGGGAATTGCAAGGGTAAATGGAGGCAGTATTACTGGTTCAGGAACTGCCTGGGTAATTGATACAGGTATTGATCTCGATCATCCTGATCTGAATGTAGATCAGGCCAAATGTGTAAGCTTTCTGGGAGGAAAGGAAGCAGATAATCCGGATGATCAGAATGGACATGGTACGCACGTAGCCGGTACAATTGCTGCCATCGATAATTCGGAAGGTGTAATCGGTGTTTCTCCCGGATCAACTGTTGTGGCAGTAAGAGTATTGGACAGACGTGGAAGCGGAACCTATTCAGGAGTAATTGCAGGTATTGATTATGTAGGAGCCAACGGATCAAATGGCGATGTAGCAAACATGAGCCTTGGAGGTGGTTTTTCGCAGGCATTAAACGATGCTGTTGTTGCCGCCTCTGCTAATGTAAAATTCGCCGTGGCTGCAGGAAACGAAAGTACAAATGCCGGATCCAAATCGCCAGCCAGTGCAAACGGCCCGAATATTTATACCATTTCGGCAATGAGCAATGGAGATAACTGGGCCGGTTTTTCAAATTATGGTAATCCTCCGGTTGATTATTGCGCACCTGGTGTAAGTATAAAATCTACATGGAAAGACGGTGGCTACAACACAATTAGCGGAACTTCAATGGCAACACCCCATGTGGCAGGAATCTTGCTTCTTGGAAGTATTAAGAGTGGAGGAACTGTAAACGGTGATCCGGACGGAAACCCGGATAGTATTGCTGTGCACTAAAATGTAAAACATATAATTTAATGAACCCGGGTATTTTACCCGGGTTTACTATTTCATTCTTCTTTCAAAAATATTTCTGCCAACTCATGTAATTCATGGCCAACTTTTGCTCTGGTATCGTTCGTAATTACAGCAACTACTACTTTTTATTCGGGGTAAATAATCAAATTTCCGCACCCGCCAACAGAACCGCCACCGTGCCCATAATAATAGCGTCCGTAATCATCAGCTCCTGAAAAAAAACCCATCCCATATTCTGTTACTTTCCCGTTTTTGAGTTTTTGAGGAGTGATTAGTTGTAACTTTGTTTCCTCTGAGAATAGCGTATTATTAAGCATGGCATTTCCAAATTTCACCAAGTCTTCCGAGGTTGATATAAAACCTCCCCCAGCCCATTTATAACTATTATCAACATAAGGTGCATTAATTACTTTTCGCTCACTCATATCGTAATAACCGGCCCGATAAATAATTAATGAATCCATCCGCTCCGCTGTCGTTTCATTCATTCCCAGCGGATTAAATACCTTTTCCTTCATATAAGTTAGAAATTCTTCGCCCGATGCGCCTTCAATTGCAGCACTTAACAAATTAAAACCATAACTTGAATAACTATAAGCTGTTCCGGGTTCAAACAACAGGCTGTCGTTCATAAATATTTCCAAACCATCGTTAACAGTCGGGTAAAATTCAGATGACAAAAATTCGTTATTCATGTAATGTCTGATTCCGGCAATATGCCCTGCAACCTGACGCGTGGTTAATTCATACTCTTTTTGCGGAAAATACGGAGCATATTTCTGGACAGGTGCATCCAGATCAATTTTCCCATTTTCGATTAAAATCCCGAGAGCCGCAGCAGTTAACGATTTTGATATACTTCCAATTCTGAATTTTGTTTTGTCGGGGTAAACCGGAACCTGTTGTTCGTAGTTTCCCAGTCCAAAACCTTGAGAAAAAACAATCTGGTTGTTAACGGAAACGTTAGCAGTCCATCCAACCGATTCACTTTCTTCCTTTAATTGTTCAATAAGATTTTCAGCATCCGTAACTTTTGAATCCTTACAATTACAGGAAATTACAGTTAAGGCTAAAGCAAAAAGAATACAATTAATTGGTTTCATACTTTTGGTTTTTTGATAATTAGTAGTTGTTGCAACATATGAAATTACACAAAAAACAAAAGATATAACAATTTCATTTAAGGAGTTAAAGCTCTTATTTGCTTCTTTTGTAGATTTACCTATTTTTGCACCGAAAAAATTTAGATTATGTTTTTGTACAACAGGGTTAACAAGGTAGAATTAAAACAACGTTTGGCTGAGGAAACTTTCAAACGTAAAACCATTTCTTTTTATAAATATCATATTCTTGACGATCCTCAGGAATTTCGGAACAATCTTTTTCACGATTGGTTCCCGCTTGATTGTTTTGGACGTATTTATGTAGCGCAAGAAGGCATAAACGCACAAATGAGTGTGTCTGAACATCACTTTGATGCCTTTTTGAAAACTTTGGAGAAATACGAAATACTTAATGGTATTCCAATAAAATACGCCATCGAAGATGATGGAAAATCGTTTTACAAACTAACCATAAAAGTTCGTCCCAAGCTGGTAGCCGACGGATTGGATGACGGAACTTACGATGTTACCAACGTTGGGAAACATCTAAGTGGCGTTGACTTTCATAATCAAATTGGCAAAGAAAATACGGTAGTTGTGGATATGCGCAATTATTACGAAAGTGAAATCGGACATTTTGAAGGAGCTATTTGCCCGGAAGCCGATACCTTTCGTGAAGAATTGGAAATTGTTACTGATTTGCTGGAAGACCAGAAAAACAAGAAAGTATTGTTGTATTGTACCGGGGGAATTCGTTGTGAAAAAGCCAGCGCGTACCTCAAACACAAAGGATTTAACGATGTAAATCAGTTACACGGAGGTATTCTGGAATATGCCAGACAAATTAAGTCTGCAGGTTTGGAACCGAAATTTATAGGTAAAAACTTTGTTTTCGACGAGCGTTTAGGTGAAAGTGTAAACGGTGAAGTGATATCCAAATGCCATCAGTGCGGAACTCCCTGCGATTCCCATACCAACTGTGCCAATCACGGTTGTCATATTCTTTTTATTCAATGTTCGGAGTGTGCAAAAAAATATCTGGATTGCTGTACTCCAGAATGCGTCGAAGAAAAATCTACCGGCAAAGGTCGTAAAAAGGAAGAACGTATTGTTTTTGGTAACAGCAGAGCATTCCGAAAAAGTCTTTCATTATTACAACTCGAAAATTCTAAATAACATTATCCAAATCTCATTTTCAACGTAAATAAGAACCTTGTGACTTTCACATTGTAAATTATTTTTTGAGATTTGATACTTTTGCAACATGAGTAATTTTTGGCAAGAATTTGAAGGCCCCACTTTTTCGCTGGCTCCCATGGAAGACGTTACCGATACAGTTTTCAGGGAAGTGGTAATGCGAATGGCCTCTCCTGGAAAACTGAATGTAGTTTTTACCGAATTCACATCGGTAGAAGGAATGAACCACCCGGTTGGTCGTGAACGCGTATCGGAGCGATTGATCGTAAACGAATCGGAACGTGAATTGCTCAAAAAACTGGGCATAAAACTGGTTGCTCAAATCTGGGGCCGAAACCCCGAAATTTATGCCAACATTGCCAAGTATATTACCGAAAATTACGAATTCGATGGATTGGACATTAACATGGGATGCCCGGTAAAAAAGGTGTTTAAAATTGGTGCCTGCAGTGCTTTAATCGGCGAACCGAGCCTCGCTAAAGAAATCATACAAGCTACAAAAGAAGCCACTCACCTTCCCGTCAGCGTTAAAACACGCACAGGAATAAAAGAACACCAAACCGAACAATGGATTTCCGAGTTACTTTCTGTTGATCCGGCAGCAATAATATTGCACGGCCGCACACAGCGCATGCAATCGGAAGGCGATGCCAGCTGGGAAGAAATCAGAAGAGCCGTTGATTTAAAGAACCAGATAAAACCGCACATTCCACTTCATGGAAACGGTGATGTTTTTTCGTACGAAAGAGGATTAAAAAGAATTGAGGAATCAGGCGTTGATGGGATTATGATTGGCCGCGGAATATTTCAAAATCCCTGGTTCTTTAATCCTGAAAAAACAGAAATTTCAAAAGAAGAACGGATGGAGAAACTGATTCAACACACCCGATTGTTTGAACAAACCTGGGGCGGGATTAAAAATTTTAATATACTAAAACGCTTCTATCAAATTTACCTCAACTCTTTTCCCGGTGCTGCAAAACTCCGTGCCGATTTAATGGAAGTAAAAGATTATAACGAAGTGTACTGTTATTTTGGGGCGTAAGAAGCAGAAACCGTTAACCGAATAAACCCCGGATCGTATGGAAATATGACCTTTCCTAAAATAGCCGTCAAATTTAATTTCACAAAAATCCCCTTAAAACTGTAATGAACCGTTAATTTGCCATACACTTAAAAGAAAAACTATGAAAAATTTGATCCTCCTGTGTGTGAGCTTACTTATTTTTTCGTGCACTTCTAAAACTCAGGAACTTTACCAGTGGAGGGGCGAAAACCGCTCAGGTATATTTCCCGAAGATAATTTGCTAAAATCGTGGCCGGCTGACGGACCTGAAGAAATTTGGTTTTTAGAAGGAATTGGCGATGGATACGGGACGCCCACCATTACTAACAACGAACTATTTGTAACAGGAGCGATCGACAGCACCGCCACACTTTTCTGCATCAGCTTAGAGGGTAAAATTCAATGGACGGCACCGTTTGGGAAAGAGTGGATTAAAAACTACGCCGGCTCGCGATCACAACCAACCGTTGTTGGCGATTTCATATATGTGGGTTCCGGGATGGGGAATTTGTTCTGTTTAAAGAGGGAAAATGGCGCGGTTGTTTGGTCGAAAGATTTTACGGAAGATTTTGAAGGAATTTATCCACGATTCGGGCATTCGGAAGCTGCTGTTGTTGACGGCGATAAAGTTTACTGGACACCGGGCGGAAAAGAATATAATGTTGTGGCTTTAAACCGTTTTACGGGTGAATTAGTATGGTCGAACAAAGGATTTAGTGAACGTTCGGGGTACAATCCGGGTACATTGATTCAACTCCCGACACGCAAAATATTTGTTACATTTTCGGCTTACAATATGATGGGTTTTGATACAGAAACCGGTGAATTATTTTGGTCGCATGCTCAAGACAATACACCTGTTGACAAACGCCAACCCGGAATGGGCGACACACACAGCAACTGTATTGTTTTTAACAATGGATATATCTATTATGCTGCAGGAGATGGAAACGGAGGAGTAAAACTTGAACTTTCGGAAGATGGCTCAGAAATTACCGAAGTTTGGAGAAATACAGAATTTGACAGCTATATGGGTGGAATTGTAAAAATCGACAATCATTTATACGGAAGCGGAACTTCAAAAAAACAATTCAAAAGTATTGATGCTAAAACGGGAGAACTCAGCGATTCGTTAAAGCTGGGCTGGGGTGCTGTAATTGCCGCAGACAATAAGCTTTATTATTATAATCAAGGAGGAAAATTATTGTTGGTGAGTTACGATGCAAATGGAAAAATGACCCAAAAGGGACAAGTAAAAATAACACGTGGCACAAAAGAACATTTCGCGCACCCGGTAATTAAAAATGGCATTTTATACCAGCGCCACGGGCAAACATTAATGGCCTTCGATATAAAAGCTAAAAATTAAAGTTCAAGATATTTTAAGAACTCGTTGCGAACCTCTTTATCCTTGAATTTTCCGGAGTATTCGGCCGTTACAGTGCTGCTGCTTTCATCCTGAATTCCGCGGGAAGAAACACAGAGATGTTTGGCATCAATAACAATGGCCACATCCTCGGTTTTCAAAATGCTTTTTAATTCGTTGGCAATTTGCACAGTCAAACGTTCCTGCACCTGCGGACGACGGGCATAATAATCTACAATGCGATTAATTTTACTCAGTCCGATTACTTCACCGTTTGAAATATAAGCAACGTGAGCTTTTCCAACAATGGGTAAAAAATGATGCTCACAAGTTGAATTCATGTTAATGTTTTTCTCTACCAGCATTTCGCCATATTGGAACTTATTTTCGAATACCGATATTTTGGGTTTATTTTCAGGATTTAATCCGTAAAATATTTCCTGGATAAACATTTTTGCCACACGATGAGGAGTTCCCTGCAAACTATCGTCGGTTAAATCCAGCCCCATGGTTTCCATTATATCCCGGAATCTATCTTCGATAATTTCCATTTTCTGCTGATCTGTTAACTCAAAGGCATCATCGCGCAAGGGCGTTTCAATTGATGTACCAATATGATTATCCCCAACCTCATCGTATCTATTTGTATGAATATCTACCTGTCCAACATTCTTGACTCCATTTTTACCATTCACTTTTGTGAATATCATCTCTTCCCGGTAACTCATAATTTATTTCTGTTTGTTGTTTTCATTTAAACTCTCGAATCAAATAACACACTCAAAGGTATTTTGTTTAATTTACAGAACAAAAATATTGAACAGAACTTACGGATTTAAGTAAATTTTATAGTAAAAGCTTAGTAACGTAAAGTCGGGAAGTATTAAACTAAAGAAAGAATATAACTTTATGGTCTATATTTATTTAATAAAGACCGATACTATTAAATCAAAACTATGAAACGCATTATCACTCTTTTATTCCTGATCGTTCCAATTTTAGGAATCGCACAAAACGATGTACTCTTTTTTTCCTATTTTAAAGGGAACGGAGAAGACGGTCTTCATCTTGCCTATAGCGAAGATGGTTATAAATGGCACACACTTAAAAATGATGAATCGTTTCTGGAGCCTGTTGTTGGTGAAAGTGTATTAATGCGTGATCCCTGTATTATTTTCGGGCCGGATAAACAATTCCACATGGTATGGACCAGTGGATGGACGGAGCACGGAATTGGATATGCCAGTTCGAAAGACCTGGAAAACTGGTCGGAGCAAAAGTATATCGAGGTGATGAAACACGAACCAAAAGCCAAAAATTGCTGGGCACCGGAAATTATTTACGACGATGCAAAAAAACAATACATGATTTTTTGGTCGACAACCATTCCCGGCCGGTTTCCTGAAACAGATGGAACCGGCGACGATATCTATAACCACCGAATGTATTATGTAACCACAAAAGATTTTGAAAGTTTTAGCGCCACAAAACTTTTATACGATCACGGTTTTAATGTAATCGATGGTTCTGTTTTGAAACTTAAAAGCAATGAATTTGTACTTTTTCTGAAAAATGAGACCAAAAGGCCGGTGGCTGAAAAAAACATACGTTGGGCAACTGCAAAAAATATTGAAGGACCGTATACTAAAGCCTCGGAACCTATAACAGGAGATTATTGGGCAGAAGGGCCAACTTGTATAAATACGGGCGATAAATACATCGTTTATTTCGATAAATACATGGAAAGAAGTATGGGGGCTGTTGAATCAACCGACCTGAAAACCTGGAAAGATATTTCGGATAAAATATCGTTTACTGGTGGTGTACGCCATGGAACCGTTTTTCGCGTTCCCGAAAAACTGGCTCAATATCTAATCCAAAAATACAGATAGATTTTTATTCGACATAAAAATCAGTGGAATAGGAAATTCGCTCGCCTGATGATGTATAACCTGTTATGCTTATTTCGTACACACCGCTTATATCTGAGGTAAAAAAATTGAGTTTGGGCAAATCCCGGGCATCCACAAATGGTTTCCACAAAAGTAAATCACGCAAATCAGGATTACGATTGGCATCCTTCTCCGAGCCATATTCTTTTACTTTAAAACGTAGGTTGTTTCTATCGGTCATGGGATAGACTATACGCATCATATTCCCCTGCAGATCAACTGAATAAAAATTAGCTTTTTTTGTATATACACTCACAATACCATCGAAAGTGAAATCCTTGTAGTAATACAGTTCCCAAATTACATCAATACGATCGATATCTTCCACAGGCATTTTTGCCATTTCGTCAAAATCGGTATACAATACACCGTCAATAAATACTCCCGGCCGATCGCCTAATGCAAACTTCGATTTTCTGTTGATAACCTGTAGCTGATAGTCTTTTTTTACACGGTTAAAATGTACGTAGGGAACCAATTCATAAAAATATTCGCTTAACGAATCGAGTCGGATATAATCATCCATGTATAACGAAAGGTTGGGAGTAGTGTAAAATGTAAAATCCGTCTCTTCCTTCGTGTCTGTATTCGTTTTTTCGACTACTCTTTCTCCGTATTTATTGGCTAACTGATTGTAAAAATATTTTTCTTTCAGGTACTGCTGTGCTGTTGAATCCAAATGAAAATCGAAGTTGTTTTCAAGTTGAATGTTATGAAGAAAAGGATTATCCAGTTGAATTCTCATTTCCGCATCGGGCAAGGTAAAAACCAGATCCTTATCTCCCGTTTCAACATCAAGCAGAAAATAAAATTTGCCCTTTTCATTGGTTACTGAGCTCATTAAATCGGCTCCATTACCGGGTAACGAAAGTAAAACTTCAGCTCCGGTTACCGCCCTATCGTCTGAATCAAATAACACGCCAGATACAACTATCCCGTTATAATCAGGAAAATATTCAACATGATTTATACGTGCTTCTGCTTTTGGATTATATCGATTATCATCTTCAAACCAATCCGGCTCTTTGCGTTTTACACTCAGTGTATAAACACCGCTGCTAAAGTTATCCAGATCAAGCAATTTATTCACTTCTACCCGGGCTCTTTTATTAAAAACAACACCTTTGTGTTCAGTAAAACCTCCTGTGTTGTCGAACCTATTGTTCGTTTCAAATTCGCGTTTATTATTCTCATATACACGATTCGGATTAATCACCGCTATTTTTGTTTTCGAAAGCACTTGAACATCTCTGTTTTTCATCCAGCTTGTATACGCCAGAATGGTATAAATTCCGGTGCTTAACGAGTCGGGAAACTGTAAATAACTTTCCCCTCTCCCATCTGTGAGTGCCACTTTTCTGCGAATCACAGATGCATTAGATGAATTAACAAGCTCAACCAGGCATAACGAACTACCAGAGGATTGCATTTGAGAATTCAAACTAAAAACCGAAAACCAAAGCGTTTCGCCTGTGAAAATGATCCGCTGACTTGTGCTCAGGTCGATGAACTCTTCCTGACCTATCGATTCAGTATTTTGCCCATAAACAGAGTACCCCAATGTAAGGACAATAATAAAAACAACAATTTTTTCTTTGTTCCACATACCTGTAATTTATTCCCAAAAAGATGGTTTTGTATTTGTACCAACATTTAAACAATCGATACATCGTTGCGCCGAATTGTATATACTTGCTCTTGTTTCCATCGATTGACCAAAATAGATAAAACTGGGAGACATTGGCGCATACGTGTACAAACAATCCTGGTATCCTGAAATCGTTTTTAAATGATGATCTGTTCTGTCAATAAAAATGCGTTTCTGTTTCACCTCGGAAGCCATAAAGTATCCAAGTGCTTTTTTATTTTCATTGCAACACTGAATATTGCCGTAAACAGCACCTGGCATTTTATCAAACATACTTCCAAGGCTTTCATTGTTATCCTTCAGTTTTTTCCAAAAGTTATACATTTCTTTGCTCATTGAATATTGGGTTACCAGCATGCTGTATTTAATATTCAACATATCTTCGCGTGGAGCGAAACTTTTTATCGGATAATCAAGAATTTCGTTCACTTCCTGCTTTTCTGTTGTTGCCACATGAATTAAATTCGATGAATTACTTACCCAACAATGACGCAATTCTTCGTTCGGTCTAACCACATCATCATGAATATTTCCCATTGCATCGGCCACTTTTATTTCATCGGGGATCCTTACTTCCCAGGTTTCTTCAAATCCCCATTTAACATAGCTGGTTTTATCATCTTCCCCTTTTGTATTGACAAAAACATCGAGCCAGGTTTCTTCTTTTGGAGGACTGTAAGCAAAATTAGTCCGTGTCGATTCCTGAAAATGTACCTTTTCAATTTCGGGGCCCTTTTCAAGCGTAACAATACCTGATTCGTACTGCTGGCCGTCGGCAGTTGTAATGTTTAGCATATAACTCACTCCTACTTCTGCCTTCAGGTTCGTATTTATGGTTGAATACCAACCATTTCCGCCAGAGTACAAACGATATGTATTTCCATTGTCATCTGAAATAACCACATCTGCCCCATTAACAGGAATTTCAGAAATGCTGGTATCCAGGGGAACAGAAGAACTAAGGCGCACACTAAACGGCCCGGTTTGATCGGTAATAATACCTTCAACCACCAGCATACTTTCGTAATCTTTAATATCAATATTGGGGTTAAACGGTTCTTCACATGCAAAAAGTATCACTCCAACCAAGAGGGTCAGCAAACAATTTATATGATTTTTTTGTACCATCAGAATTTAAAGTTGTAGGTTATTGTTGGTATTGCTGTGCCAAAAATAGAGAGTTTATACCCTTCGTAATAAGCCCCCTTACTTCGATAATAAACTGAGTACGCATTTTTACGCCCGGTTAAATTATATACCGAAAAAGACCAGGAACCATCAATTAGTTTGTCTTTTTTCAGGTTTCGGTCAACTGTTACAGAAACATCCATTCTAAAATAGTCGGGTATTCGAAATTCGTTGTATTTGGAATAATGAAGTATAATCTGATCACCCAGCTTATATTTACTTACCGGGTAGGTTATGGGGCGACCTGTCGAATAATTTGTCATTAACGACAAAACAATTCCGCGCACAGGTTCGAAATTTGCCAAAACATTTAGGTTGTGTGGCTTATCATAGTTGGCGGGAAAATACTCTCCATCATTTATAACTTCTTCCTCAAAGTCCGACTCGGTTTTAATCAATGTTCTTGAATACGTATACCCAAGCCTGCCATAAAACCGGCCTCCATTTTTTTGCAACGAAAATTCTGCACCATACGATTTCCCCTTTCCATTCAGGATCTCGGTTTCTATATGGTTATTAAGCATTAAGTCAGCACCGGCTTTATATTCTTTAATATTTGTCATGCGTTTATAAAATCCTTCAACCGACATTTCTAGTGTATTAAGGTAATTCGACCGTACCACTCCGGCCGACAGCGATTGTCCGCGCTGTGGTTTCAGGTATTCGTCGCTCAATTTCCAGGTATCGGTTGGAGAAATAGCAGTAGTGTTTGTGAGCATATGAAGAAACTGCGTGGTTATATTATAGCTGAATTTTAGAGCAGTGTAACGATTTACACTATAGTTTGACGAAAACCGAAATTCAGGATAGACATAATGTTTATCAATCGAGTTTGCTTTTGTTTCAATCGTTTCTATCAAATTATCCTCAGATCGGGGCAAATCTTCTGCGTAAATATTTTTTTCACCGTCAGCCAAGGCAAAATAACCGGCCAAACGAATTCCACTTTCCACTTTCAATTTTTCGGAAGGATAAAACTCGGCACTGGCAAAAAGTCCGTATTCCAGGCCTCGCTCCATTTTCGAATAAAATGGAGTGATATCCGAATCATCTGGTACCTCCCTTTCGCCCGGATTCACCAGATACAACTGCAGTTCTCCACCCCCGCTAAATTTCAGATTGCTGTTTACGGTATATTCAGTAATATTTTTATAGGCATAATTTTGCAGCGAATGCAGAATATCAAAGGCCCGCAGCGAATCTGAAGCACTACTTATTTTATATCCAAATGCACTTAACGACAATGAATTAATCATCTTCCAATTATCAGACAAATTGGTTTCGAGTGCTGCAGAACCAAGAATATTATAGTAATTGTAAGTGGTATCACTTCGCAATGTAAAGCCATCTTCACTGCCATAGGCATTAATTACCAGCTTGTTCTTATCTGAAAGTTTAAAATTGAACTTTGTTTGAACGTCGTAAAAATTCACCGAACTATTATATAATTGGTCAATCGTTACCTGCTTCAACAACCAATCGGAGTAGGTGCTTCTTACACTCAATAAAAAGGAAGATGTTTGCTTTTTTATCGGCCCCTGCAACATTAATTTACCCGATAAAGGACTGATGCCACCAGAACCACTGAATTTTGTAAAAACTTCTTTTTTAGTATTGATCTGATACACCGATGAAATACGCCCACCATATTTTGCAGGAAAACTTCCCTTATACAGATTAGCATCGTTTACGACATCTGAATTAATTGCTGAAAAGTTCCCAAAGAAATGTGACGGGTAATAAATTGGAGTGTGGTCTACCAGTATCAAATTCTGATCGGTTTTTCCTCCGCGGACATTAAAACCCGATGCTCCCTCACCAACTGTGGTAACGCCAGGCAAAATCAACGTACTTTTTATAATATCGGATTCGCCTAATAGTTTTGGAAGTTTGTTTACCGCTTTCATATCGATTTGCTCCATTCCCAGTTCAACCCGGTTCAGGTTTCCCTTATCTTTTCCCAACACTTCTACATCAGCAATCAGGTTTACTTGTGCTTCCATTTCCACATCAAGTCTTCCGTTAGCATAAAGATTAATTATACGTTGCGTTGGTTCCATTCCCACACTGCTATATATTAAAGTATGATTTCCCAATGGTAGCTTAAGCGTATAATTACCTTTTGAGTCAGTTGATGTTCCCCTCTTCTCTTCTTTGGTATATACATTACAACCCGGAACTGTATTCGCACTTTTATACACTCCAACAGTTCCGTAAACCGATGCATAACCCGTTTTATGCGATCCGGGCACACCAATATTCACCAACTCATACTGCTGTGTCAGCCAACGATCGTAATCCAATTCATCCTCTGTTTTTTCGATAAGCGTTGGTTCTTTTTTTTCCGGTTCTAAAAACAAAGGCTGAATAATTTCACCTGAATAAATAAAAATCTGATTGTTTTTGATCGCATAATGTAAACTGGTGGATTCAAAAATTTTGTACAGGACACTGGGTACCGGTTCATTCCGGAAATTCCCATTTATAACCAGGGATTTTACGTCTTTTTCGTTATAGAAAAATTGCACAGGATACAAGGTTTCAATGGTTTTTGAAAATGAGGCAAAACTTTCGTTGTTGAAGTTGCCGGAAATGACAACTTCGCTCACCTGCCCCGTTGTTGCAAATGAGAAAATAACCAGGGAGAATATTAGGATAGTTACTGTTTTCATGTATGGTTTACCTCTGTTGTGTTGGTGTTAAAAGTTCATTATAAACCAAAAGTCGTACGATATCTTCCGGTTTTTTTCGGTTAATTACCAGGTTCTCTTTTCGAATATACTTTTTAAGCGCCTTTGTATTTCCCAAAATATCGAGTACCTGTTTTTTATTTTTAAATGCATGAACTCCCTGTTCATCAACCAAGTAGTAAATATTATTATTGATTATCTTTCCGAGATAATCACCTTGTATTTCATTTTTTACCGACTTACGGTACTTAATGTAAAACGAAATTGCCCCTGATTGTACCTTCTCATATATCTGGGTTCCGTTTCCCGGCACTAGTTCTTCAACTACAAACATTTTAGTCTCCCCCTGATCTTCATAACTAAACGATTCGATCAACTGCCTGTTCAGCTTAATGTATTTTTCACTTCCCGGCTTTTCATCATATAAAATCAATTCTTGTTCCAGTACATCGTAATTTATCCACACACTGAAATACTCTTTCCCGTTAAAAACAACTTCTCCAAGTTTCCACTTGCTGCTTCCACAAAACCTGTTTCCTTTATAAGAACTCGAATTTGTCCACGCCACCCCATTAACTATCCATCTCTGATTAGCATATAAATCCTGTTCAATTAATTCATCAAAAGTATTTTGAGAACAAACAAAAAATGGAAGAAATATCAGTATAGAAAATAAATATCGGATTATTCTCAACATTGGTTTAATTTATGTAATTAGCTATTATTTAAATGTAGTCGATTTAAAGCGCCCTAAAATTAAAAATTTTTATTATGTATGTTCTAATTTTGCGTTCTATTTGGAATAATTTTTCAAACAACAGCAAACATAAAAGTTAAGAGTGTCAAGTCATATATTATAGTAGGGGTAATTCGCCGTTTCTTTTTGACTTTTTCGAATTTGAAAAAGTAAGCATCACCGTAGAAAGACAAAAATGATTTCCGAGACTTTGTGAGCAAGAAAGAGAATGCTTAGCCTGACAATAGAAAACAGATTTTCGAAAACTGCCCCTATAAAGCCTGAGAAATGTTCTTAATAATTAAACCAACTAAATATATTCTTTTTAATTTTATTATATATCTTTATCTTTGATTCCAAATAATTTAAACTACAAATCTAAAATGAGAAAGCCTGTAAAACATTTATTTGCCTTAATTCTGGTCTTGTCTGTACTACTGTTTATTTCGAATCAACTTACTGCCCAAGAGTACCTTGATGACCTAAGATCTCTTCCGATAATTTCAGAAAGCTATACAGAAGGAATTAAAAAGGATTGGTTGATTCAAAAACCGGCTGAAACTGCACAAGTATTCAGAAATGAAAACAACGAACTCATTCTTTCAAACGGGATTATTTCTCGCTCGTTTCGGCTTTCACCCAATGCTGCCACAACAAGTTTAAAAGTATTAAGTAAACAGGAAGAACATATTCGAGCCATAAAACCCGAGGCAGTGCTTTCTATTAATGGATTTACAATAAATGTGGGTGGTTTAACTGGTCAACCAAATTTGGCCTTTTTATACCCCGATTGGTTGGATAACCTGGAATCCGATCCCCTCTCCTTTCAGTTTACCGGTTTTAAAATCGGAACTCCTGAAAAACGTTTCGAATGGAAACAAGAACGACATCATGCTCCAAATGCAGAATGGCCACCCAAAGGAGTTAAACTTCAAATGAATTACAAATTTAATGCGATTGATCCGGAAGAACTGATTGCTGTGGCACAAGATAGTAAAATGGGAAGAAAAGTACTTTTCAGCGATGATTTTTCCACTATGTCTGATGTTTGGGAAATACGAACAAGCCCTGCACACGAAAGGAGTTCATTTTACAACGAAGGAAAACCCGGAGAAATATATACTTCCAACAATACCGCCGTTTATGCAGAATACAAACTTCCTGCCGGCACAGGTTTGGTTGAAACATCGATTGATGCTGGAACCGACCTCAGCGGATTTTGGGGACCGGGAATTGCCCTTGTTTGGGAAGACCGTATTGTAAAATTTAATATGCGTCCCGGAAATGAATCGGGAATAAAAAATACCGACGCCTGGCATTTTACCGTTTTCGATGGAACTAAAGAAAATACACGTGCAGGCGGCAAAGAAAAAGTGGACTTTAGCGGAACATGGATATTCCGGCTTAGAATTGATGGCACCAAAGTATTCTGCGAAGCCAAACCCAAAGATGGAAAGTGGAAAACATACGAAAGCATTGATTTTGGTCGGGCAATTCCTGATCCCATTTCTGTTAGAATTGGGAAACTAGGTAGAAATGCCAGCGGCGAAGACCATGAATATCCGGGAGAACTGGTCCGCCTGAAAATGAACAGTTTTGCAGCCTACGGCACTATAAACCAGGATGAAATTGAGAAGCTAAATTCAAATTTAAACGATCTGCAAAACCTTGCAGTTTCTGTAAATTATGAATTATATGATGGTGTCCCGGTGCTATCGAAATGGGTAAGCATACAAAACAACTCAAATAAACCGGTAAAGATTGATCATATCATATCTGAATACCTTGGAATTGCCGATCATAATCCTTACGGCGATTACCGCGAGCGTGAAGATCTGAAAGTAAAACCTAATATTCATTTTGAAACTGATTATGCCTTTGCAGCCATGGCAGCAAAAGTAGCCAATAAACAAACGGTTCACTGGGAATCGGACCAGGAGTATGTAACACAAATTTCGTGGGTACAGGATATTCCGAATACAATGCGAATTTTTCCCGATAAGGGTTATCATTCACAAGTAGCTGCGGGTGAATCGTTTGAATCCATCCGAACTTTTATTATTCCATTCGACTCGTACGACAAAGAACGAAATGGTTTGGCGCATCGAAAAATGTATAGGATAGTGGCGCCGTGGGTTACCGAAAATCCGATGATGTTCCACATCACCAGCTCGAAATGGGATGATTATGTAAATGGAGTAAATCAGGCTGCAGAAGTGGGTTACGAGATGGTAAATTTTTCGTTTGGCAGTGGTTTTAATCCTGAAGATGAAAGCCCACAAAACTATGAGCAGATGAAAAAATATGCTGCCTATGCCGATAGCAAAGGAATAAAAATAGGAACCTATTCTTTGTTGGCATCAAGGCGGATAAGTGAGAAAGATGATGTGGTGAATCCTAAAACAGGAAAAACAGGTGGTTTTGCCACATTTGGGAATTCGCCCTGTTTAGAAAGTGAATGGGGTCAGGAATATTTCAGAAAAATGTATCGGATGTTCTCGGAAACCGGATTTAAAACGTTTACGCACGATGGCAATTACCCGGGCGATGTTTGTGCATCGGAAAACCACCCGGGACACGAAGGTTTGGGCGACTCGCAATATAAACAGTGGAAAAAAATTACCGATTTTTACAAATGGTGTAAAAGCCAGGGCATTTATTTGCGCGTACCCGACTATTATTATCTTTCAGGATCGAACCAAAACGGAGTTGGTTACCGCGAAAATAACTGGTCGTTGCCACGCCGTCATCAATTAATCCATACGCGTCAGAATATTTATGATGGCACATGGGAAAGCACCCCATCGATGCGCTGGAGTTTTATTCCGTTGGCACAATACCATGGTGGTGGAGAAGCTGCAACAATTGAACCTCTTCACGATCATCTCGACCATTACGAAATGATGCTGGTTAGCAATATCGGAATGGGAATTCAGTCGGCAGTGCGAGGTCCCCGCCTATATGATACTCCAGAAACAAAACTTATGGTAAAACGTGTTGTTGCCTGGTACAAAAAGTATCGAAACATATTGGAAAGTGATATTGTTCATTTACGTCGTGCCGATGGTCGCGATATTGATTATATGATGCATATAAATCCAAAGTTGAAAGAGAAAGGATTTTTACTTGTGTTTAATCCCACCGATAATGTAATTCGCAAAAAAATAACGGTTCCGCTTTATTATACAGGATTAACTGATGTGGCCCAAATCAGGGAACAGGAACATACTGCAAAAACTTTCAAACTAAATCGCGCATACGAAATTGAAATGGAAGTAGAAGTTCAACCCAACGGGTATAATTGGTTTGTAATCGAATAACTGGGACAACAGAATGGAAAAGGAGAAAATAATGCGAACAAAAACTGATTTTTTCACTATTTTTTTTTCAAATTCTTTGTCAGTGTAAAAACAATTTCTACTTTTGCACGCACGAAAAACAAACGAGCGAAGTTGTTTCCAAACAATGAAAGAACCAGCAAGTTTGAGCTCATTTGGAGAGGTGGGTGAGTGGCTGAAACCACCAGTTTGCTAAACTGACGTACGGGTAACTGTACCGGGGGTTCGAATCCCCCTCTCTCCGCAAAAAATATTTCGGGATGTAGCGCAGTCCGGTTAGCGCACCTGCTTTGGGAGCAGGGGGTCCCAGGTTCGAATCCTGGTATCCCGACTTTAAACAAAGGAGTTACTTTTTATCTAACTCCTTTTATATTATGAAATATTTATTTCGGGATGTAGCGCAGTCCGGTTAGCGCACCTGCTTTGGGAGCAGGGGGTCCCAGGTTCGAATCCTGGTATCCCGACCAATGAAAAAAAGGAGTTATACGAAAGTTTAGCTCCTTTTTTGTTTTATAGTGTCGTATTTTTTGTCGCAAATTGGGATCACATTGAAATTCCGGTGGAGTAAAAGATTATTATAAAACATTCTTAATACCCATAACAGAAATCGCTATCACGGACTTGTTCTGCCCAGTTTTTTATTAGTTTACGGTGCTTTGCCAATACATCACAAAAGTTGATGTTTTTAGCAAGATTATTCATTTCCAATGGATCTTTTTCCAAATCAAAAAGTTGCTCACGATTTTCACCATTATCATAAATGCAGTATTTATATTTTTTAGTTCGAATCATCCGGCCTTTCCCTCCCAATGGTTTTGCTCCTTCGGCAAACATGGTTTCCGATACAACATATACTCGTTGTTGAATATTATTTCCTTTTATAACTGGCAGTAACGATTGTCCCCTCATCCCAATAGGATTTTCAACTCCGGCAATATCCAAAATAGTAACAGGTATATCAAGTGCATTCGACACCAACCCTGAGTAAACTTTTTTACTGGTTTTTCCTTCCCACGAAATAATAAGAGGAACGCGCGTAACCTGATCGTACAAAACCTGTTTCTGGTTCCAATGATGCATGGCTATTCCTTCACCATGGTCGCTGGTAAATAACACTACTGTATTTTTACCATAAGTACTCTCTTCCAATGCGCGTAAGATTCGTCCTACTTCTGCATCCACTTTTTCAACAAGACGGTAATACCCCCACAGATATTGTCGCCAGGTTAATTCATTCCAATCAGCAGTTGGGTACTGTTTAAATGAGTTATTTTGTGCGACGCGGATAACCGAAGGCTCGTTCGAAGAAACCTTAAAATTAGTTGGCAGTGGTGGTAATTTTCCCAGATCGGAAGGAGGCAAGGCTATCCGACCGTCTGGCAGATTGCTTCCATCTGCATTAGCTCTGGCCAATTCGCATACATTATGCGGATTCATTAACGAAACAGTTAAGAAAAATGGATGATCATGTTCTTGCCCCAAATAATTAATGGCTGCTTCGGTTTTTGCATCATCCTTGCCTACGTTGTCATAATTTTCATAACCGGCTTTTTGTGGCGAGGTTCCCACATGCCATTTACCAATATAATAGCATTGATATCCTGCTGCCATCATCAGGTTTCCAAGCATCGGGAATTCTCCTTTAATTTTCATCTGATTATTTTCAATTCCCAACTCATGCGGATATCGGCTCGTTTGTAATGAAGAACGGAAAGGCAAACACAGGGGTTGCGTTACATAGTTTCTGGTGAAACGAATTCCGGAAGAGGCCAGCTTGTCAAGAGCCGGTGTTTTCAAATACTGATTTCCCGCACAACTCATGGCATCTGCAGTTTGTTGATCGGTGATAATCAACAGAACATTAGGTGCTTCCTCTGTTTTTTCGGCCATTAGTTTACCGGTACTTATTCCATGAAAAAGCAAAACAAGCAAAATTAGTTTTATTGGTCCCATCAGTCGTTCCATAGTTAAATATATTCGATTAAAAATTTCGGGATTTATACCTCCCGGTTCAATTATAGTTTCCACACAAGAACTCCGGCTGTCGTTATTTCTTTTTCCCCCACCAAAATTTCTGCATTTCCCGGAAGATTCATCTCATAAACCGTATCCGAATAGTTCATTGCAATTCCAAAACCATCGCGGTATTCGACAACTATTCCTTTTGGATAATTTTCTATACCTATTCCCAATCGCTTATACAGTTTTTCAAGTACAGTCCATTCCAGGTCACCGTTATTACTGTCGGCACCAACATAAGTTACTGTTCCGTTACCAATTTTATTGAATGTAACAGCCGGTTTACCCGCATAAAAATCGCCGGAATAAGTTCCCCAAATTTCAGTATTCGACACAGGATTTAAAATATCGCCCCAACTTGTCCAGGCAAATTTTTCATTGTCTAAAAGGATCGTATCCGGTGCATAAGGTCTTAATAAATCAAAAAAATCAATTTCGCCTCCAATCAATTCATACAACGGTTCAGCATGTTTGGCTTCCCATAAGTGGCCCTTCTCATCCTGATGACCGGTACGACACGACATTATGAGATTCCCACCATTTTTTACGTACGTCGTTAGCTTTTTAATTAAATCACGACTCATTTGCTGGTAAGCCGGCACAACAATAACCGGATATTCAGAAAAATTCAATGTTTCACGAATAAAATCGACCGGTGCACCAAAAGCTTTTAATGGTTTATAATATTTCAAAATATGTTCTTCTGTATTCCATACCTCAGTTTGTTTGTTCTGATTAATTGCAACGGTATTATCAGGATCGTATAAAATGGCAGTTTTTCGTTTTGAGTACTCCTCCGGCACTTTATCTGCAGTTGAATTATTACGCAATAAATTAATTTCATCCATGAACTTCTCAAATTCCAGTCCTCCCGGAGTTGGAGTAACACCATCGGTGCCAACAATGCCGTAATGATACTGCTCATATCCGTAAATCGGAGCTCTAAACCGATAAGTGCAGGTAAATTTGCTTCCTCCTGCAAAAACATGCCACAACCATAAATGAACAGCTCCCGGAAGTGGTTGTGAATTTATCGATCCCCAATTCACTTGCCCGGGTTGCAACTCCATAACACCATACAATGGCGACAAGCGTCTAAAGTAATCGTTGGCCATGGCAATTCTCGAATACTCCCCTACACGATAGCCATTCCGACCAATTCCCGGATGTTCGCCATAAACCATGTAACGTGTATAACTTATAAAATCGAGTTCTTTACTTGCACCAACATAACGCGCGTCGTAATACGGGATATAATTTGTTGTGATCCATTGTTTTGGATTGGCATATTTACGAATGGTTACAGCTTGTTCATCCAGGAAAGTGGATGTTTCCTCATCGCAAAAACGACTGTGATCCAAACGTTGATAGAAGTTCATTCCCCACTGTTTGTGTTTTGGAATATTAATTTGGGCAAAATCAGTATAAGTGCCGCTCCAGAAATTTGTACCCCATGCCTTATTCAATGCATCAATAGTATTGTATTTGTTTTTTAACCAACCACGGAACCGCTTTTGTGCATCTTCTCCGAAATCAGTATTGGTAGCCGGTTCATTGTCCAGTTGCCATCCAATTATGCGGTCATCGTTTCCATAATGTTTTGCCAGCTCAACGATCATTTTCTGCGAATATTCGCGATAATATTCGTTGGAAAAAGAAGCATGCTGACGTGAACCATGATCGTAGGTTGTACCATCTTCATTTGTTTTCAAAATATCAGTGTGTTTACGCACCAGCCAAACCGGTGGAGTTGCCGTTGAAGTACACATTACAACTTTTAAGTTGTATTTTTCGGCTAAATCAACTGCTCTGTCCAACCAGAAAAAATCGTAAACACCCTCCTCCGGTTCCAATTGTGCCCACGCAAATTCGGCAAAGTGAGTAAACTCAAAACCCATTTCTGCCATTTTTTTGAGATCCCGCTCCCACTGCGACTCATTCCAATGTTCGGGGTAATAATAAGCACCAACCGTGGTTAATTCCTGGGGCGGAAAATAATCATCGATTTGCTGTGCAAATGCACTTATAAATAAAAAGGCTGCTATTGAAAAAGCAATAATTTTTCTCATTATGTAACTTTACATGGTTAATAAGATGATCAGAACGACTCAGAAACAATGTATGAATTCCCATAAACAAAATCGACAAATGAACATTATTGATAATTCTTCAAATCTGTATTTTTATTGTTTTCTATTTTGATCTTTTTTAAGCTGCTAAAAATAAATAATTGAAACAGATTACCGCACTTCTGTTATTCGTTTTTAAATTCTTAAAAGCGTCATAACTGGGTTTGCTAACTAAAGTTAGTGTTTCATTGAAGGGGGCACTTCTTTAGTTCCCCATTCTTTATTTGGTTCGAGACCTAAATCAATATCGAGTTCACCTCCTCCGGCAAATTCAGAATGATAAAACCAGCAGTTTTCCATTGCTTTTCCATTTAGCTTTGCCGACTGAATGTAAATATTTTCCGGCTTGTTTCCGGTTGTTTTAATTACAAATTTATTACCCGGATAATAATCGTTATTTAACTGAATGGTTACTTCGTCAAAAAGCGGACTGGTAATTTCGTAGTAAGGTTTTATGGCTGCACCGCCATCAACCTCGAACAACCCTATTGCCATTAAAACTCCCAGAGCTCCCATTTGTCCCTGATCTTCATCTCCTTTGTATCCGTCGTACGGCGTAATGTCACCATAAGCTTCTTTCACCTTACGTACCCACTTTTGTGTCAGCCACGGTGCACCCGAATAATTAAACAAATGTGCCATTCCGGTTCCCGGTTGGTTCCCATAATCAATCCAGTTAGACGCATGATTTTTATTCATCCCAACAAAATCAAGTTTTTCACCTTCTTCAAACGATTTATTCAGGAAATCAGTATAAACCTGCTTCCCTCCAAAAAGATCGATCAAACCACCCATATCCTGTGGTACAAAATGGGTATAAATAGCCGAATTACTTTCGCAAAATCCGCGGGCATTAAATCCTTCAACCACCGGCTGAAAATCGTTCATCCAACTCCCATCCATTTCACGCGGATGAATCATTTTTGTTACCGGATTCCATAGATTTCGATAATTCAACGAACGTTCATTAAACAAGTTGTAATCACTGGTTTTACCCAACGCCAAAGCCATCTGTCCAAGACACCAGTCTTCATAAGCATATTCCAGCGTCATCGATGCTCCATCTTTGTGGCCGCCTTTGGCTTTAATTCCTTCCGGAATCCAGCCCTGTATTACGTAATATTGCATGCCGCCTCCAAAGGCAGGATTATTGTGCTCGTATCCGGCATGATCGCGTGAACCGCCAACAAAAGCATTTTTTCGTAATCCTTCGTAGGCTTTTTCAACATCGTAGTTTTTAATTCCTTTATTATAAGCGGTTGCAAAAAACGGAACCGACGGATCGCCAATCATTACAAAAGTGTAATTTCCGCCCGACGGGCCGCGTGGAATCAATCCTCCATTTTGGTACATATCAACCATGGTATTGCAAAAGCCATCCATTACCTCGGGATAAGCCATCGACCATAAAATATTAAGTGACCAGTGACTTCCCCACCAGGCATCGAAATTATAATGCGGGAAAAGTGGCTGGCCATTTTCATTCAAGCGTACCGTCCTTATTTGTGGTTTATCGCCGGTCATATCCATATACTTTCCATCCACATCGCTGATTATGCGTCGTCCTAACAACGCCCTCCATAAATCGGTATAAAATTTAATTTGCTGTTTTTCAGTTCCCCCCGAAATTTTTATTCTTCCCAGCCAGTCATTCCAGGTATCCACCGATTCGTCAACCACCTTGTTAAAATTCCAATGATTGATTTCAGTTTCCAGATTTTTACGTGCCTGCTCGGTACTTACATATGAAATTCCAACCTTCATCAGAATTTCTTCCGCTTTGTTTGAATCAAAAAACAAAGCAGCACCGGCATTTTCTCCCTGAATCGTATCGGGTGTTATTTCCAATAATTCCTTATTCACCCACCCCTTTATCGACTGAAAAGGATGACTGAGCTTTGCCACAAAATATACCGGCGTGTCTTTGGGACGGCGGCCGGTTCTGCTCAGAACCTGAACTCCGGCGATTTCAGTATCGCTAACTTTCCACACTTTTGAAAAAACCGTTGGACCATGTGCCAGTTTGGCTCCTGTATCAAAAATAATTGAGTTCTTTTTTTTCTCAGGAAATGTATATCGATGAAAACCAACACGTGTGGAAGATGTTAATTCGGCAGTAATTTCATAATCGTCGAGAACGACTTTATGATAACCGGGCTTGGCAATCTCTGTCTCGTGACTAAAAGCCGAACGATATTCGTCCATTCCGAGGTGTCCTTTAAATTCGCCCGTGGTTGGCATAACGGCAATTCCGGCCAACTGCCAGGCATGCACATGACTAAAACAACGAATGGAATCGCTATCGTACAAATAACCCGAACTCCAGGTTGCATCGGTGTCCGTATCAGGACTGAGGTTTACAAGTCCAAACGGGCGACAGGCCGAGTTAAAATAAAACCAACGGGAATTGTGCGTGTCGATAAAAGGATTGACCAAATCAGCAGGTGATTGTTGTGCTTTTCCATAAGGAGCAATTAAAAGAAAAAGGTTAAACAGAAAAATTAGTTTAGGTACTTTATTCATGATATGACTGTTTTTAATATTCAGCTATTCCTATCGATATAAAAAAAGCAGGAAACTACTTCGTTAATCGTGCATTTTTACATCGGTATCAAAGGTAACAGAATCTACAAAAAACACCTACTTCTTAACTTCCAAGGTGAATTTCTATATTACAAAATCTATCATATAAACGTTAAGAGGATTACTAAAATACCTTAGACACAAATCATCCTGGCGCTTGCTGACAACTTATGTTTCCAGGTTAAGTTAAAATAAAAACAGCCCGGCCACTCCTGACAAAAACAGCAACAATATAGGATGAAACTTTTTCGCCCAGACAAGTACACTCTTGCATACCAAAGAGAGAACTATCGCAGGATAATTAACATCTGTAAGGGTTTCGTAAAAATGGGTTTCTCTGGATACATTAAGTCCGGCATATAGAATCAACGCAACGGTAACAGGTTTTAATCCGTCAAAAACAGCCTCTTTAACATCGCTTCTTTTAATACTTCGTAAAAAACGGGAAAGTAGCAACATAATCACAATTGAGGGTGCCGCCAGCGATGTGGTTGTTACAATAGCTCCGGGCACACCAGCCACACTTACGCCTACATACGAAGCCGTATTCATTGCAATAGCTCCGGGTGTCATTTGCGACAGCGAAAAGAAGTTAAAAAATACCTCTTTTTCCATCCAGGCATGTTTTTCCAGTTCTTCAATAATCAACGGAATCATTGCCAATCCGCCACCAAAATTGAATAGGCCAATTTTAAAAAATGACACTGATAATTTCCATAAATCATTCATTCTATTTCAATTTTATTGATGGCTTGACTTCTTACGAAGAAAATAAGGAATTAGCCACTTCCAGCTTAGACCTATCGCGCCCCCCAACAAAATGGTATAAATCGGATGAAAATCGAGCATCAATGCGAACAGTGCACCCAAAAAAATTAGAAATGGGATATGGCCTTTAATGCCTGCTTTAAAGAGCTTGTATACAGAATGTAATATCATTGCCGCCAAGCATGCTCTAATACCCGTAAACACTTTCACGATATATATATTTGACATACTGCTGTCCAAAAGATAGAAAAGTGCCGTAACACAAACCAACGAGGGTATAATAATACCAAGCGAAGCAATAACTCCTCCTAATACGCCGTTTCTTTTGTTTCCAATAAATGTAGCCAAATTTATGGCAATGGTACCGGGTGTCATTTGCGACAGTGACATAATATCCAGCAGTTCTTCATGATTGAGCCATTTCTTCTTTTCCACTAAATCACGTTCCATTATAGGAATCATTGCATAACCGCCGCCAAACATTACTGCCCCTAACTTAATAAAGGTCACTAACATTTCCACATTTTCCTTCGCTTTTGACATAGCCTGCAAAAATACATTTTTCCATGCTATTTGAAGGTTGAATTAAGAGGCTGTCGGCATCTTTAATAAATATTAAGAAACTTTTACTTGATTTTAGATTTTACTCATCAACGAATAATCAGATAAAAACTCAGTAGTGTCCGAGTAAAATCTGAAAGATTCCTCGTTGCCAGCTGACGGATTTGGAATGACAGGCCTTAACGGGCGTTCGTGTCAATGCAGTTACTCACAAAAAGGTAATGCCAGCTCACCTCCTTAAAGACTTTAAAATCTATCTTTCTACCATCAATCTTGGTTGTCCCTTAATACGCTTGCGTTCTACACGATAATCACGGGTATAAGCTATAACCGACACTCCCTGGTTCATATACCCACCAAACTGGGTAACCTTTTCAAAATGGTAGTTTCCTTGTACCTGATCGATATGCAGGTAGGGTAAACAATCGTCAAAATCATTCCCAAAAGCAGTTAATGCGGTCATAAAATACATGGTAACATCATATCCTTGAGCACCAAAATTGTCGGGTTCGGTATTAAAATTGGTTTTAAATTTTTCGATAAATTTTATAGTGGAAGGATTTGTATATTCAATCCAGTATGGTGCAATATACTTAAGTTTCAGGTTGTGGTAATGATCAACCTGAATACTGGAAAAATTAGGAAAACGGTTGGAGCCAATCAATGTAATGGAAAAGTCATCTGCCAAATTATTCACATTAGAAATGGCCACACTCAATTCGCCTTCGTTCGATGATGGAATATACACCACATTCTCTTTTGTTTTCGACATAATACGTCGTAATCCAAAAGAGCCTTCATTTTCAAAATCGTAAATGGTAAAATTCACTCCAAAATTGTCGCTCATAAAACCTGAGTTCACAAATTTCTCGCGAAATAAATCAACCAATTGACCTTCAGGAGTTCCACTGTAATTTTTTGTTTTAACAACTATAAAGTTGCTGTTATAATATTCTTCGGCCACCATTTCTGCCGTTTGAACTGCGAGATATTCGCGTGTTGGATTTACCTGGAAATAACTGGAATTACTTTTTGTTATCTCTGACTGCGATGCCAACGGCGATATAATCGGGATTCGGTTTTTAGCCGCTATCTGGGCAACTTCCCTTTGTACTCTTTCGTATATTGGGCCAATAATTAAATCTGTTGCCAAAAACTCGTTGGTAAACACATACTGCCTGATAGAATCGGCCTTGCGTTGTGTATCAAATACATTCAAACAAATATTTACGCCAGCCTTTTGTAAAGAATCGATTGCCAGCAAAACGCCCTCGTAAAACTGCACAAAGTTTTCGCTACCACCATAAAACTGTTTGAATAGTTCTTTTCGCTCTTCCAGCTCAATCGTAGTATCTTGTGCTATTTCCACTTCTTCTGCAGTAAATAACGACATGGTATCGAGTACTAGATCTTCACGGTTTAAGGTATCGTTAATCTCTAAGAACAGTGGCAGAAATAAAACTATATTGTACGTTTTATCCGATAACATCCCTTTCTGCACGGGCAAACAGGTTGATGGAATTTCAGTTGGCAGTTCCACCTCATAATATTCCTCCACCAATCTGGTAGAGTCGGCTTTATTATTCTGCACAATTTGTTCGAAAATCTCGTCAGGCTGCTCCGGAATTAAAATTGTTTCGCCGTAAACCAGATTCCGATTTTCCAACACCGGATTATACTTTTGGATTTCCGGAATACTAAGATTGTATTTTTTGGAAAGGCCATACAAGGTCTCCCCTTTTTCTACAAGATGTTTCTTGAAAGCCGCCTCGTTTAATGGCTTGGCCACATTTTTTTCTGTTTCGCTTACCGGAATTCGAATCACTGCTCCAGCCGGAAATCCTGTTTCTAATATTGGATTCAGCGCTTTTAATTCGTTTTCTGAAACCCCATATCTCCGGGTAATTCCCCACATTGATTCCCCCGATTCAATTATGTGCTCAAAATAACTTACAGCTACTTCTTTTGCCACCGGAACAGGTTTTGTTTCAGCAACAACTTCATTCTTCAGCGGAATATAAATGGTCATTCCCGCCTTTAGATTTCTGGCTTTCGGGTTTATCGTTAGTATTTCGTGCTCACTAACTTTGTATTTTTTTGACAGGCCATATAAAGTCTCGCCCGACACCACAACGTGTTTTATGGTTTCAGGCGCTTCCAACAATTGCTTTTCTGTTTTTTCAATAGCAACAGGCTGCTTCACTTCATTCCAGAATGGAATTTTAACTTTTACACCTTTTTTATATTTCCGAACTCCCGTATTGTATGCATATAATTCTTCAACAGTAATACCGTATTGTTTGGCAATAAAATATGGGGTTTCGTTTCTCGATTTTATTTTATGAGTAGTAAAACCATCGGGACTTCCTTTCTGTAAGACCTGACTTTCAGAAATATTCACTCCTTCAACATAAGGTATCTTCAATATATCACCAATACTTAATCCGTTTACAACTTTCGGATTGTGCACTTTTAACACAGCCTGATCGACTTTATACTTTTTTGAAATTGAATAGACAGTCTCGCCGGTTCGTACTTGATGAGAGATATATTTTTCGCCTTTGATGACAACAATTTCATCTTTATGTAATTCTTGTGCTGTTACTTTTACAGTAAAAACAACCAAAAAGGAGAAAGCAACTGTAGCCAGAAAAATTCTCATTAAAATATCAGTTTTTAAAATTCCGGTCAAATTTAGTAATTATAGAGCAACACCTGAGTGAAAACGGCCGGAAACGAAATAAATTTCATCGATTTAATCTATAAAGTATGGAATTGCATTGCTATCTTGTTAACAAGTGTCTTATTTTCATAAAGATTTAATCAAGTATTTAGCCGATATTTTTACTTTTGTGGTTCATTATTTAAAGTTAAATTTCATGCAGGAAAAGATTTTAATTCTTGATTTTGGTTCTCAATACACGCAGTTAATTGGTCGAAAAATTCGTGAGTTGAATGTGTATTGCGAAATCCATCCATTCAATCATTATCCCGAAATTGATGAGTCGGTGAAAGGCGTCGTTTTGTCGGGAAGCCCGTATTCGGTTCGAGATAAAGATGCCCCGCGACCAGACTTGTCAGAAATAAAGGGATTGCTTCCTGTACTTGGAGTTTGTTATGGAGCACAGTATTTGGCCCATTTCTATGGTGGCGAAGTTGCCCCGTCGAATACCCGCGAATATGGCCGGGCAAAATTGGGGTTTATCGACCACGACGATATTCTTTTTAAGGACATTAGTCTGCATTCACAGGTGTGGATGTCGCATGGTGATACCATTGTTACACTACCAAAAAACTATAAAGTAATTGCATCAACCGAAGATGTAGACTTCGCGGCATTTAAGGTTGACGATGAAAAAACCTGGGCTATCCAGTTTCATCCCGAAGTGTATCATACCACAGAAGGAAAGCAGTTATTGGAAAATTTTGTTTCTACTATTTGCGACTGCAAACAAAACTGGACTCCGGATTCGTTTGTAGAAAGCACAGTTAACGGGCTAAAAGCACAGTTAGGTAACGATAAAGTGGTACTTGGACTTTCGGGAGGAGTAGATTCTTCAGTGGCAGGAGTACTTTTAAACAGAGCCATTGGAAAAAACCTTACTTGTATTTTTGTCGATAATGGTCTTCTTCGTAAAAACGAATTTGAAGATGTTTTGCATTCATACAAAGACATGGGATTGAATGTAATTGGTGTAGATGCCCGAAAAAAATTCTGGGACGATTTGGCAGGAGTTACTGATCCGGAACAAAAACGTAAAATTATTGGTCGTAACTTCATCGAAGTTTTTGATGAAGAAGCACACAAAATACAAGATGTTAAGTGGTTGGCACAAGGTACCATTTACCCCGATGTTATTGAATCGGTTTCGGTAAACGGTCCATCAGCCACCATTAAATCGCACCACAATGTTGGAGGTCTTCCCGAAAAAATGAATTTGAAAGTTGTTGAGCCACTGAAATTACTTTTCAAAGACGAAGTGCGCAGAGTGGGAAAAGCAATGAATATTAAACAAGAGTTGTTGGGGCGTCACCCGTTTCCGGGACCAGGTTTGGGAATCCGTATCTTAGGAGATGTTACTCCTGAAAAGGTAAACATGTTACAGGAAGCTGATGCCATTTTCATTAATGGATTAAAAAAATGGGGTTTATACGACGACGTTTGGCAAGCCGGTGTAATGTTGCTACCGGTACAATCGGTTGGAGTAATGGGCGACGAACGTACCTATGAAAATACGGTTGCCTTACGGGCTGTTGCTTCTACCGATGGTATGACAGCTGACTGGGTACATCTGCCCTACGATTTTCTTGCAAAAATGTCGAACGAAATAATAAACAAAGTGAGGGGTATTAACCGCGTGGTTTACGACATTAGCTCGAAGCCACCTGCAACAATTGAATGGGAATAATTGTTAAGAGTTTGGACAGATGAGTGACAAATAACCTTTTCAATTTATTTTGCCGATTTAATAATAAAGATTAAAGCAATGATCATGCATAAATTAGTAGTTAAAAAGTTTCGAGATATTGGTATATGCCTCTTTGTGGCTATACTTCTAATAAATCCTGTAAAATTTGCAGCGGCGCAGGAAAAAGAAGACGTTCAAAAAAACCAACTTAAATTTGCACGACTTTTACGCTTGGTCGATAGTTATTATGTTGATTCGGCTAATGTTGACCAGTTAACAGAAAAAGCCATAGTAAATGTTTTAACAGAACTGGATCCCCATTCTACGTACATTTCGAAAGAAGAGGTCGATAAAATGAATGAACCCTTAAAAGGGAACTTTGAGGGGATTGGTATTTCTTTTAATATTTTTCACGATACATTGCTGGTTAACACAACCATTTCCGGAGGTCCTTCTGAAAAAGTTGGATTAAGAGCCGGAGATCGAATAATAGAAGTTGACGGGAAAAACATTGCTGGAATCGGGCTAAAGAATTCTGACGTTTTCGACATGTTGCGCGGGGATAAAGGAACACGGGTTGACTTAAAGGTTAAAAGAAAATCGGAGCATGAATTACTGGATTTTACGATTATCAGGGATAAAATTCCAATTTTCAGTCTGGATGCATCATACATGTTGGATGAAAGTACCGGTTATATTAAACTGAACAAATTCTCGGCAACAACAACCGATGAATTCATTACTGCAATGAACGGGTTAAAAAAAGACGGCATTAAAAATCTGGTTTTGGATCTCCGTGGTAACGGAGGTGGTTATTTAAAAACAGCCATCGAAATAGCTGACCAATTTTTGGAGGACAAAAAATTAGTAGTTTATACTGATGGGATGAATGATCCTAAACGAGAATATAAAGCCAGTGGGAAAGGTACTTTTGAAAAAGGGAAACTTGTGGTTTTGGTTGATGAAGGCTCTGCCTCGGCCAGTGAAATTGTTTCAGGCGCCATTCAGGATTGGGATCGGGGAATTGTTATTGGTCGTCGATCATTTGGGAAAGGCCTGGTTCAAAAACCTTTCTTCTTAACCGATGGATCAATGGTTCGTTTAACAACTGCACACTATTATACACCCAGTGGTCGCTGCATTCAGAAACCTTATGATGAAGGAGTTACGGAATACAGAAAAGAGCAGTACGACCGATTGGCAAATGGTGAAATGTTTAATGCAGACAGCATTCATTTTGATGAATCACAAAAACACAAAACCCTTGTAAACGGGCGTTTTGTATATGGTGGAGGTGGCGTAATGCCCGACATTTTTATTCCAATGGATACTTCACACCACTACCAGTACGTGAACAGCCTGCGAAGAAAACAGGTTACATACAACTTTATATTAGATTATGTAGATCAAAACCGGGATAAAATAAAAAGAAAGTTCCGTGACTTTGATGAATACAATTCAAAATTTGAAATAACTGAAGAAGATATAGATACAATTGTAGCCAAAGGTGAAAAAGAAGGAATTAAAAAGAATGAAGAAAGTCTGGCCTATACTATTGATAATTTAAAACGTGAAATTAAAGCTTTAATTGCACGCGATATATACTCCAGAAACGATTTCTATAGGGTGTATTACTCTGATGACGAAGCCATTTTAAAAGCGCTTGAAGTCATTCAAAACCAAAAAGAATACGACGATTTATTGGTTACTGCTGAATAGTAAATTATGACAGATTTAATTCTGGAATGGCTCTTAAGTAATAATATTGAATTGCTGGGAGCCATTCTTGGTATATTATATATTATATTTTCCATTAGGCAAAATATTTTAACCTGGCCTACTGGCCTGTTGACTTCGGCTTTATATGTTGCCGTATTTTTTAAGTCAAAGTTATATGCCGATATGGGTCTGCAGGTATACTATGTTGCTATTAGTTTATACGGATGGTACTTTTGGATAAAAGGTAATAAGCCGCAGAACAGTCAGAAAGTTCCGGTAAAAAAAACATCAAAGGTACTTTGGGCAAAACTCAGCCTAACATCATTAGTTTTATATGTGATTATACTATATGTCTTATTAAATTGGACCAACTCAGATGTACCTCACATGGACGCGATGACCACAGCCTTAAGTATTGTGGCAACATGGATGTTGGCACGAAAATACATTGAACACTGGCTTTTCTGGATTTTTATCGATGCCTTCTCTGCCGGATTGTACGTTTATAAAGGATTGTGGCCGACAGTAATTTTATTTACGGTATACACGGTTATGGCTGCTCTGGGCTATACGGAATGGCAAAAGGACTTAAAATCAAATGAGCCGAAAAAAAATAATGTTAGTGATTGGGACTGAATTGATGATTCCATTTTTAAAAAAAAACTCATTAAATCCATTCAGAAGTTTCAAATGTGCCAAAATTCGTATAGGAGTTTATTGAAACCAGTAGGCAACTGCAACTAGAAGATGTAGTTGAGTTTGTCAAACATCAGATTCTGAAATTCATTGGCTAATTAATTTAGAATCATCTTTGTTACTATGCTCAATATTTAACTTAATATAGTCGAATGATAGAACCAGGTCGTTTCCTAAGAAATTAAGCAGTTTGCATTACAAACTCAAAATACAAAACATATCAGTTTTCACCGGATCGCAAAGAAAAGAGTTTATAAGTACGAACTGACAACCAATAAAACGAAGGAAGAATTAAAAAGATATTTCAGTTTATTGAAGAAGAACGTTAAATTTCTCAACAAGATAAGAATTCAAACGTTTTACTGTAAATTGTAAACCGAATCTAATTAGTTTTGTAAAACATATCTGAAAAATGACAACAAAAGAGTTTGACGCTAAAATAAACAATACGATTCTTAAGCTAAGTGAGCCCGAATCGTACAAACAACTTTGCCACGAGCATCATCAAGGTGAACCATTGCCATCAATAAAAAATTTAACAAAAGTTATTGACTTGGTTCGTGAGATTCTGTTTCCGGGCTACTTCGGAACCACCACATTAAGAACAGGTACTACCCAACATTACATGGGTGTTTATATCGATGAGTTATTTGAACTTCTTAGCGGAGAAATACTTGCCGGTATGTGTTTCGAATGCAACGATGACAGCGATAACAAAGTTTCAATCCATAATGAACGAGCTAAAAAGATTGCTGTCGATTTCATTGAATTTCTTCCTGAAATAAGAAGAATGTTGGGAACGGATGTAGAAGCAACTTTTTTAAACGACCCTGCAGCCAGAAATTTTGGAGAAGTAATTTTTAGTTATCCAGGCATTAGGGCAATTATGAATTATCGCGTGGCACATAAACTATTGCAACTTGAAGTTCCTCTCATTCCCCGTTTTATTTCTGAAATGGCACACAGCGAAACCGGAATCGATATCCACCCCCGGGCTCAAATTGGCGAAAAATTCACCATCGACCATGGTACTGGTGTCGTTATTGGTTCAACAGCTATATTGGGAAATAATGTAAAAATTTACCAGGGAGTTACGCTTGGAGCCAAAAGTTTCCCTTTAGATGAAGAAGGAAATCCTATTAAAGGAATTCCAAGACACCCCATTCTTGAAGATGATGTGGTTATTTATGCAGGTGCAACCATTCTGGGAAGGGTTACTATAGGAAAAGGTTCTGTAATTGGTGGGAATGTTTGGGTTACCAATAGTCTACCTCCAAACTCAAGAGTTGTTCAAAAACGTCCAAAAGATATTCCGTTTACTGATGGTGCCGGAATTTAATATATTAAATTATTTGATTTGAAAAATTATAAATTAATTGCAAAAACATTTTCGGGTTTGGAAGATGTACTTGCCAAAGAAGTAAAAAAAATTGGTGGACAAAATGTACATCGTAGCAATCGTGCTGTATTTTATGAAGGAGACCTGGAAGTAATTTACAAATCGAACTACCATTTGCGCACCGCTTTGCGCATTTTAAAAGAAATTGAACATTTCCAATTTAAAGACGTCGATCAGTTTTACTTAAAATGTAAAAGTATTAAATGGAAGAACTATTTTGACGTTGAACAAAACTTCGTAATCAATAGTGTGGTTGTTAATTCACGGGATTTTCGAAATTCAATGTTTGCATCACTAAAAGTAAAAGATGCCATTGCTGATTATTTTCGTGAAAATTTTGGGAAACGCCCAAACGTTGATACCGAAAATCCGGATATCATTATTAATGTTCACATTTTTCAGAATAATTGCACTCTCTCTATCGATTCAACCGGGGAGTCGCTTCACAAACGTGGTTACCGGGTAAAACAAGGCGAAGCTCCATTAAACGAAGTGTTGGCTGCCGGAATGATTATGCTTGCAGGATGGTATGGAAATTCTGATTTTATGGATCCCATGTGCGGATCGGGTACCTTACCAATTGAAGCTGCTATGATTGCACAAAACATGCCTCCTGCAAAATTCCGTAAAGAATTTGCGTTTCAACTCTGGAACGATTACGACCAATTACTATGGGATAAAATTACCGAGCCTGTTGAAAAAAGAGAATTCCGACATACCATTTATGCCTCCGATATTTCAGGGAGTAATTTATTAAATGCTCAAACCAATGCACGAAGGGCACTGGTATTTAATAAAATTAAATTCCAAAAATCGGATTTTAACGATTTGGAAATTAATCTAAAAAATGCAACCATAATAACCAACCCACCTTATGGTGAACGGTTAAGGGAAGAAAATCTGAATGGATTATATGAAATGATTGGTGAACGTTTTAAACATCAATATGCAGGCAATTCAGCCTGGATATTAACATCTTCAATGGAAAGCTTAAAATATGTTGGATTAAAACCTGCAATCAAGATTGATCTGTTTAACGGGGCTTTAAAATGTAAATTCAATAAATACGAACTTTTTAGCGGAAAACGAGGGGAATAATATTCCCCTTTTAAAAACCAAAAGGGAATTAAAACGCGTCTCGTTTTAACCCCCTGTACTAACAACTTAATTGGTTCTGTATATAGGATATCTTTATTCTAATTTATTCTTCGTCGTAATCGAAAACATCTTTATCTCTTGATTTTGGCTTTGTTCCACCTCTAACTTCATTCATTTCACTAGAACTTAAAACATCAAAACCTAAAATGTCTAATATATTTTCTTGAGTTTTCATTGAGATAAATTTATATGCTTAATCTACTTTCTTTTATATTATTCGTCGTAATCGAAAACATCCTTATCTCTCGATTTTGGAGGTTCTATACCACCTCTAACTTCATTCATTTCGTTAGAACTTAAAACATCAAATCCTAAAATGTCTAATATATTTTCTTGAGTCTTCATTGAGATAAATTTATATGCTTAATCTACTTACTTTTATGTTATTCGTCGTAATCAAAAACATCCTTATCTCTTGATTTTGGAGGCTCGATACCACCACGAACTTCATTCATTTCGTTAGAAGTTAAAACATCAAATCCTAAAATTTCGAAAGTATTTTCAGTAGATTGTCCCAGTACCCTTTTCATCGTATAATAAATTAATTCGTTAAACTTTTAATACACACATTCACCTATATATTCTGAAAACATAAAAAAGGTAACCCACTATATTTGAAAAAAATTAAAAAAACTTTTACATTGCTTTCTAAATTTATCAGATTAATGTTGAAAACTGGGAAGTTGTCCGTACTAATCCTATTTATTTTCTTCCAATTAATGGCTTGGGGAAATCAGCAGGATTCTATAGACTATGTACAAATAGGAAGAAAATTATACTTGAATGGAATTGACTTGGTTAGAGAAGGGAAGGACATTGAAGCTGTAGATACCTTTAAACTTTATTTACATTATAGGAAGTTGGCATTTGGCAATGAACATTATATGCTTGGTTCTCCCTATTTAGGGATAGGTATAGCCTACAAAAATTTAGGACAGTTTAATCTCGCTTTAGAGTATTACAAAAAAGCCGAAAAAAATTACCTCCTTCGAAATGATCCCAATATAGTCTCGCTCGGAAGATTATATCGAAATATTGGAAATGTTTTTCGAGCTAAACTTGATTATACAAATGCCTTAAATTATTTTGAGCGTGCATTAGCTATATTTTCAAATCAGAACCCCATTAATCCAATTGATCTTGCAGATGCCCATTATGCGATAGCCGAAATTTATTATTTAATAAATGATTATGAAAAGACAATTCAAATCTTAACAGAAAATATCACAAAGGGAGATGAACTCAATCAGATATACTACAATGAACTATTAGCCCATGCCTATCAAATGCTTAATAACAACACGAAGGCGTTATTGCATTTCCAGATTACTTTAAAGATAGCGGAAAGCTATTATGAACAATCAGCAATTGAATTAGCTATTGTTTACATAAATTATGCTGAGTTTCTTTCATCCATTTATATGACTGATGAATGTTTTAAAAATTTAGAAAAAGCAAAAACGATATTAAACACTGAACAACCTTTTAGAGGTAAAGAATTATCAATGTATTATGAGATATTGGGAAGAATATTTCAGGAAAAATCAATAGAGACTCAACAAATAAATAAATTTAAGGCACAAAAAAAGGAATATTTAAATAAGGCAATAAAATATTACGAAAAAGGTCTTAATGCCTTAAATGCTACAGAACACAAAATCAATATATCTACCGTCAGAATTGAAGATTGTCTGGCTTTCTTAGATTGTCTGGGCTTACTAAAGCAAATTGGTGATGTATACCATGAGCTAGCTTTAATTGACAAAGTTGAAAGAACGGAGTTATACAATAATTCTCTTGCCAAAGCATTGGAATATTATCAGGCAACCAGCAGAATGACACAACAGGCCCGCCGGGAAATCTCAAGCGATGAAAGTAAAATTCAGTTGGCCGAACTGGAATATTCTACATTTATAAAAACAATTGAAACCGCGTATCTGGCTTATGATGCCACAGGTGAAAATAAGTTTATGGAATTGGCCTTTAATAACGCAGAACAACTAAAAAGCAGTGCTGTTTTTGATAAATTATCGAATGACCTTGCCCAGGAAAATAGTCTGATTCCAGATAGTTTGCTTCAAAATGAAAAAAAATTGAACAGCATCATTTCTGTATATACACAAAAAATTTTTGAAGAAAACAATTCAAACGAAACGGATAGTGTTTTACTACAGGAATATCAAAAAAAAATATTTGATGCATCAAGAGAACGAGACGAGTTTAATCGTCTACTAGAAGAAAAATATCCTGATTACTATGACTTAAAGTATTCGAATTCGATGTTAAGCATGGAGGAAATCCAGAAAAAGATGGATACCGATGAAGCCATTTTCGAATATGTTTTAGTTGAACCTGAAGAGAAAAGAAACGATAAGGCTACACCTGCCCAACTCTTTATCATTTTAATAACAAAAAATAAGAGTGTTTTCCACAAAAGCACAATTGATAAGAATTTACAAAGCTCATTGGAAGAGGTTTTTAATTTCATGTCGGATCCCAATTACATTTTTACAAAGAATTCCGATTCAAAAACATTTTGTGTTTCGTCGTATAAATTGTACAATTTATTAATTGCTCCATTCGAAAATGATTTACAAAATAAAGACCTGGTTATTATTCCTGACGGGAAACTCAATTATATCTCATTTGATGGATTACTAAAAAATATGCCAGACACAAGTAAAGTGATTGACTTTACTCGTCTCCACTATCTTCTAAAAGAATACAACATTAATTATGCAAACTCGGTAAATATATTATTCAAAAACCGAAGCAACTCAAAAAATCTGACAAACCGAACGCTGGCTTTTGCGCCGGAATATCAATCTGAAAAGTTTGAAATGTCGAATGCCAGCTATACATTAATGCCACTTCCTGGTGTACAAAAGGAAGTAGATGCCATAGCTTCAACCATTAAAACCAAGATATTAAGAGGCACAGAAGCCTCGGAACAAAACTTCAGAAAAGAAAGTAAAAATTACGACATCCTCCACCTGGCAATGCATGCATACATCAACGATTCTTTGCCGGCATTTTCGCGACTGGCTTTTGCTCCCCAACATGACCCAAACGAACTAACAAAAGATGGGTGGTTAAATACAACCGACATTTACAACCTCGATTTAAAAGCCAAACTTACTGTATTAAGTGCCTGTAATACCGGAGTTGGCAAATTAAAAAAAGGTGAAGGAATGATGAGTCTGGCCAGAGGATTTTTGTACGCCGGTTGTCCTTCCATAATAATGTCGCTGTGGGAAGTTGAAGATGAATCGGGAACACAGATTATGAGTTCATTTTATAAAAACCTGAAAAAAGGAAAAACTAAAGATGAAGCTCTTCGTCTGGCAAAGTTGAGCTATCTGGAAAACTCTAATTCGCGTTTGGCTCACCCGCATTACTGGATGAGTTTTAAAAGTATTGGAGATAATTCTCCGATTTATACCAGCTACGATGTTTATTTTTTCGTGCTTCTAATTTTATTAATTGTTGCCTTTACGGCTGATCAAACGCTACGTATAAAAAAAGCCCGACGTAAACATCGTGAGTCATAAGTATCAGGAATCCGGACCTGATAAGTTCGAAATTAGATATAAACCGAACACTCATATTTGAGTTGGAAACGCAATACCACAAATTCGTTCCGTGAGATTAACGATAAAAAGATTTATCGTGTTCTCATCTTTCAAAAATAGTATAATGATGTTATTAAATCGGATATCCTCATAATTAACCTGGATTATCTATCACTACTGTCCGTTTAACATTGAACAGATTCCTCTCCATCAGCTGACGGATCGGAATGACAAGTTTTTGGCGGTTTTTACTTTTGGGATGAGGTTGGTTTGCGGCGAAGACCGAACCAACCTCATCCCAAAAGCTCTCTCAATCGTAATGTCTTGTCATTAGTAGCGTAAGAAAATGGAGCAAAACCTGTCTGCCGAAAGGCAGGGAATCTTTTCTGAATTATTTTTTTAGTCGGACACTAATGGATTATCTATTAAAAAAATGAGACAAAGAAAAAGGCCTGTCATAAATTGACAGGCCTTTTCTGAATGTATGTATTTCGAATTATTTTATTTTTACGTCATTTGAATGAATATCGTAGTCTTCTCAATATTGCCTTGGCATCCTTTTCGTAATGTCCTTTTCTGTCAATTACTGCAAATAATTCCTGTTTTGCCTCAGCTCTGTGATTCATTTTCAGGTAACAGAGCGACTTGTACCATTCCGCCTCCTCAATAAATAAGTTATTACCGTGATTAATTACTTTTGTATATGCCTGAACGGCATTTTCGTATCTATCCAGATTCTGATAACTAAGCCCTTTGTAGAACTCCGATACAAATACCTCATCTTCGCCAGCTTCTGTATTGTTAAGCAATTCTACGACCTTCATATATTCTCCTGATTGGTAAAAAATCTTGGCCATTTGTATATTATCAATACTATTGCTTACAGAACGTTCAGAAGCCCATGTTGGCGAATCAAAGAACTTATTGTACATATTATCGGGTGATTGCAACCCATTATTTAATATTCCAGCCAGTCCTATCAAAACAATAATCATCGCAGCTGAATTTCTCCAAATTCGTCGTGTGCCTTTCTCAAGCTGCGGCATTACAATCGATTTTACCTCTTTCCTATCAACTTTAGTCCGTGCTGCTTGTAATCCCGCCCTTAGCGATTGGATTTCTGTTTCGGCTATGGCCTCGTTTATGTGTTCCCTCAACGCAACTTCTGCCATGAGGTCGGTATTTTCTTTTAACTCAACATTGAATTCTTCCAGTAAATCATCATCTAAAATACCATCAATAAAATCTTCTATACTCTTCTCGCTAACATTCCACGATGTTTCAGTTTCCATAATATTACGTAACTCACTTCTCAAGTTAATAATACCATCTTCTTTTAGCGCTGCTTCAATTTCGGAGTGTAAAATAACCTCGTCCTGGAGGACTTCATTTTGTTCCAGTTCTAACTCAAATTCAGCCAAAATATCATCACCTAATTCTCCATTCAGGAAATCGTCGATATCTTCAACAGAATATTGAGGTTCAACTGATTTTGCTACATGTTGCAGGGTTTCCCTAAGGTTTAAGATATCTAACTCAAGAACAGCTTCTTCCAGACCTTCCAATCCTTCCATATCGAAACCATTCAGGTCTTCCTCATAACCATTCACACCTTCACTATCACTTTGTTCCTTATAATAGTGATGGACATTTTCGTTTGAGGTTAATTCGTGTTGGTAAGCGTGTACTTTGGGTAGTGATTCTAAACTTTTGATTAGTTCTTCCGGGGTTAACTCTGTGTTTACTTCCTGAATCATGTTCAATTCATCAAGTAATTCAAAAGATCCATTGATAGAACTGTTGGGTTTGTTTTTACTCTGAATATCTTCGAGTTTACTTTTAAGATCAAGAACATCCATTTCTGTAATAGCAGCCTGAATGTTTTTGTGAAGTTCTACTTCATCTCTTAATTCTTCATTAAACTCTAATTCTTTTTCAAATTCTATTCTTTCTTGAGCGTCCAATAACTCTAAACAATAATCTTCAATGCGTCCAAATAATTCTGCTTTAGGTGTCATCTTCAAGTATCTTTTTAAATTCGGTATCTTGTTTTATACGCTTAATAAGAAGTTCTTTACACTTATACTTTCGGGTTTTTGCGTATTTTTCTGTTTTAAAGCCCATTATTTTTGCAATGTCCTTAAGCGGGACTTTTTCAAAAAACAGTTGTAATAACTTCTGACAATCAGTACTTAAGGTTTTGAAATGCTTTTGATACAATCCGTATTTTTCGTTTTTATCGACCAGTTCAACTAAATTATCATCGTATAAGTCTTCCTGGAACGGCAGTGAATCATTCAGCCTTTCTCTTTCTATTCGTCTTTTCTCAAGTTGTTTCAACCAAAGGAACCGACAAACAGAAAATAAATAACCTTGAAAAGAACTCTTTTCGAAAATTAAATCGTTTTCTTTTAATTTTCTATAAATTACGATTATAGCTTCCTGAAAAATATCACTGGCGTCATCTTCATTACCTTGGTTTTTCTTAATGAAATAATTTACTTTATAGTAGTACTGTTTATAAATGTACTGCAAAATTAAATTATCATGCCTTAAGATTCCTTTCAGGATTTGCGCATCCGTATAATTTATCATCTTCTATTATATTATTCGATTATTGGGCAAAAGGTAACCCACTGTTTTAAACAATTCTATCACAACTTTTAAATCAATCAACTTCAAAACAAGCAATTAAGCTAATTAACAACGTCTTACAAGATTTGATAAAGTTAAAAATTAAATTAAAAATGACGAAAAAAGATGGGGAAATAATGCATTTAGGCTTAAAATCAAAAAGGACGGGTTCAACAACCCATCCTTTTCTCATTAAACTAACTAACCTAACTAAACCTAAACTTATGAAAATAAACGTACCGCAAAGATAAAGGCAGATTCGGTATGTAGCAAAAAAAAGGTGTTAAATCATGTTAAAGACATAAAGTCTTATTTGCTAGAACAATCGCAACTATCACCCACAAATACAGAGACTTAAAACTCTATTTGCTCTTAAAACAAAAGCAAATAAAATTTAAATTGAACTTTTTATTGCGCAACGAATGTATATTGGATTGTCCCTTTTTGTGACAAAGGAGCTGAATTATCTGCATTAAATACAGTACGAGATGCAGCTTCCTGTGCATAAAGAAAAATTTGTTGGTCGCGGATGGAGTTATTTTCCCGGGCATTAGCTTCTGTTACTTTTCCACTGCGATTAACCTTGATATCAACAATGACAGTTCCACCTCCCTGAGATAAATATACAGGCACCGGCAAACTTATATGATAACGATTATCGAGATAGTAAATGATATTACTCTCGCCCGTATAAATTATATTCTTAATTGAATCGGGATCCATTCCCTCAGTAGTTTCCACCGGCATTTTTATATCGCTCATATCAACAATTTCTTTCGACAGCTGATTATTAACATCGGAAACCAACTTTTGTGCAGCTTCAAGCTCCTTTAAATAGTCATCATCGAAAAATTCATCGGCTGATTTTGTCGTATTTTCCCTGGCAGTTTGATTCGAAGCAACATTACTGCGATTATTTATATTTTCAATTCTATTTTCTGGTTGACTTTGTTGCACTTCTTCAACCACTTCTTCCTCAATTTCGGGTTCAGGTAAAATATCAGGAAACTCAATTATCATGGCTTCCTCTTTTACATTTCCTTTTATGTTTACATCACTTAAAAGAAACACAGAAAACAGTAAAATATGAAAAACAAGCGTTCCAATAACGCCATAAATATTTTGCTTATATATTTTAATTAATTTTTGCACAAAACAAAAATATAAAATTAAGTTCGATATAAATTTATGAAAGCCTTGAATGCGCGAAATATTAACGACTACAGCCTACAATATACTGAAAAACAAGGTAATATTTATTTCATATTTTTTTATAAAAAAAGGTGCTAACCACCATTGATTAACACCTCTCATAAAACCAGTAAAATGTCTTATTTAGTGGCTTCCACCATTGCCCTGAAGTAACCAATTGATTCGGCAATTCCCATAAACGGATTATCCATATTCCGTTCGTGTTCCAGACTGATCACGCCGGTATAATTTACCTTACGCATCATTTTCACAAAAGACGGAAAATCAATAATTCCACGACCAACTTCAACCGAATAACCCAGCTTTGTTGTACCTGTTACGTCTTTTAAGTGAATATCGAATACCCGTGAATAATATTTCTCTAAGTCAGCTACCGGATCTTTCCCATTACGTGTATCATGTCCTATATCCAAACACATACCTATACGCGGATCCAAATCTTTGGTATGCTCCCAAACATCATCCGCATCCGGGAAAATATCGATATCAGGACCGTGTAAATGAATGGCATAGTTACAACCGTATTCTTTTACTTTTTCATCTACATAAGGCAAAAGTTCGTATGCCGGCACACCAACAATGGTATTTACCCCCACTCTTTTTGCATACTCAAAATACTTATCAATATCCTCTTTCGTTTTCATGTATAACGGGCCAACCGCATAGCCTTGTACACCATAATCAGCACATTTTTTATGGAAAGCGGCAATTTCTTCGTCGGTACTTTCTACCGGCAGATGAAAATCTTTTATACATAAATAATGTACATCACAGCGTTGCAATGTTTCGAGAGTGGTTTGCAAATCGAATTTAACAAAAGTATACCCAGCAACTCCAAGTTTAAACGACTCATTCGTTTCCGGGGCAGGCTGAGGGGCAGGCCTTTCAGGTTTTTGAGCGCAAATGTTTAAAGACAAAAAAACTGCCGTAGCAATTAATAATGTTTTTCTCATATTTATTTTTTTAGTTGATTTCCTATATCAACAAAAGTAATAAATTAAAGAACAGACAAAGAGTGGGGAATGAAAATTGTGGGAAATATCCAAAAGAAAAAAAATAAAGTTAATGCAGTATAAGGGGCACGTTTGTTCAGCACAGAAAGAATATCCAGATGTTATTCTTTCTGATTAAATCGAATCAGTTAAGATTCCTTGAGGTATATTTTATTTTACATATATATATTATAACGTTTGCCAACGTGTTGTTGTACTGTATTTAAGTGCATACTCTTCGGTTAGTTTCAATTCCTCTATAGAATTTACTTCTTCAGCCATTTCTTTAAGCTTTACACAAGTATGACTAATGTCAGCATCTCGACCTTTAAAGAATATTTTCTTTATTCCCAGGCTCACGCAGTTTAAAAACATTTTTACTTTATTCATGATTTTTACTTTAAATATTTTGATTTTCAGAATCGCTTAAACGGCGAAGCAGAACCGCAGCAAATGAACTCATCGACGTATCTTGAACTATTATATTATCTGGCAAATCAAGATTACAATGCGTAAAATTCCAAATAGCTTTTATCCCACAATTCACCAGATCTTCTGCTACATCCTGTGCAGCACTGTTAGGTGTAGTTAAAATGGCTATTTTCACATCTAAACGGTTCGACAAATGAAATAACTTATTGTATTCCAGAACATGAATTCCACCTATGTGTTTACCTATTTTATCTTCACTAACATCGAAAGCGGCGATTACTTTTATTCCTAAAGTTTGGTGTTCCTGGTAAGCCATTAAAGCCGTACCTAAATTCCCTGCACCTACCAGAAATGCCTCATTAACACGATTGAAACCTAAAAAGTCTTCAAGTGCATGGCATAACTCATAGGTGTTGTATCCAACTCTTGGCTTTCCTTTAATACCCGTAACCGACAAATCTTTTACAACTTGAGTTGGATCGCACTTTAACTCTTTCCCAATGGTGGGTGCCGAAATATTAATAACACCCTCCTCCCGAACCTTTTCAAGAAAAAACAAATATCCTGGCAACCTTCTCAAAGTTGGTTCCGAGACCTGTGTTATTTTGTTATTTTTTCTATTTAAGTTCATCGTATGCTAACTTATAATGCCGTTCTAAATTCATTTCAAATATATGTACAATTCGCATTTAAAGAATTTTTTCTTTATTGAAAACTATCCTTTGTTAACTGTAATTTAAAGTTAAAATAGTGATAAAAAGATTTTGTAATGAGCAGATTACATCTTTAAAATCATGTTGTAACACACATCAGACATAAAGACTTATAATATGCCTTTTTATGTTTACAAAAATCGATGTACCTAAATCTCTTGTACTCATAAACTTTTTGTATTCATTTATTCTACCCGCTTTCAGAAAAACATTTGTTTATCATGATCAGGAAAGAATATTCCGGCATCAATTCGGATTCGATCCAAAACTCCCATCAAATTCCGGCTTATTTCCCAGGTCATTTTTGGGCTTTCAATTAAACCGGTATCCAAACATTCCATAACGTGTTGTGCTTCGTATTGGTAGCCAAATCCTTCCCTATGTTCCGATTCAATCGTATAAACATCCCCACCCTCTTTACAAATGGTAATATCGGTTGGAGTAAACCAGCGCGGATTTAAAACCAGGTATCCATTCTCGCATAAATATTCGGTTTGCGTTGGTGAATACGATGAAAAACTTGAAGTTAGATTTGCCATCTCACCATTTTTGTATTTAAATAACATACTCAGGCTTTCTTCTGAACCGGTTGAGCTGAATTCGGCAAATGATTTAATGGTTTCAGGAATACCAAGCGATGTAAGTGCTGCAAATACCGGATAAATTCCAATGTCTAATAAAGAGCCGCCACCCAGTTTTATATTGTATAAACGTTTGTCTTCAATAAAAGGAGCATTAAAAGCAAAATCGGAACGAACAATTTTTAACTTACCCAGTTCACCAGAACGAACAATCTCCATCGCTTTTTGAAAACTGGGTTGAAACATGGTCCAGAATGCTTCCATTAAAAAGGTATTGTTATTTTTCGCACAGGCTACCATCTCATTTACCTCAGTTAAATTCATGGCAAAGGCCTTTTCGCATAAAACCGGTTTTTTATGGTTAAGGCAAAGTAATGTATGCTCGTGGTGGTGCGAATGAGGAGTAGCAATATAGACAGCATCCACTTTAGGATCTTTTACCAGTTCCTGATAACTTCCATAAGCCACTTCAAATCCATATTCATTTGCAAAATCTTGAGCCCGGGTTAAATCCCTCGAAGCAGCTGCATATAGATTTGCATTAGGCAATAGTTTTAAATCGCTTGCAAATTTGGTGGCAATTCTCCCACATCCTAAAATTGCCCAATTGTATTTTTTCGTCATAACTTTCTGTTTTATCAAATTGTTCTTCTTTTTACAGGTTCAATACGGTTTTCGGCATAAAGAAACAATAAAATATTTGGGATGAAAGTACAATTCTAACATCAAGTACTAATTCCAGATTATTCATCCGGCAGGGTATCCCACCAGGTTTTCTTCATGATAAATGCACAAACTGCTGTAATCCCTATTGTTATCCCTATTGGAATCGCCTCTTGTAATACTACATAAATTGGTAAAGCTACCAATGCTGTTTGTCCAATTGTACCTAAAACCACATTCAACATATCGCGTTTAAAGTTTTTATTGGCTACAAATTCATGGTTCTCTTGCATAACTTTCCTTTTTATTGGGTCCCAAAATCCCCAAGGGCGAACTGTTTTATAAAACTCTTTCAATGTTTTTTCGTCGGTTGGTTTTGTTAAGAATGTACCCAACAATGCTCCAACCAGCGATATAATTAATAACCAGGGGAAATAATACAGATCTAATGTTTCGGAGAAGACATAAGGAAAAATAAGTGCCGGAATTAATCCGAATACCATTCCCCAAAAATAGCCATAGCCATTAAAACGCCACCAGTACCATTTTAGCACATTCGACACCACATAACTTCCGTAAAGTGCAGAAACAATCCATTGAAGAACACTGTTGACATCCTGGGCAAACAAGCCAAAAATAATGCTCACAATTACAACCACAATACCTGTTATGTAATTCATATTTTTAAGCTGTTTGTTAGTGGCTTCCGGTTTAACGTAGCGCAAATAAATATCGTTTACGATATAGGCTTGTGCCGCGTTTAATGTTCCTGCAAAAGTGGAATTAAACGCGGCCAGTAAACCGGCAAGCAGCAACCCCATAAAACCAACCGGAACAAACTCTGCAATTGCCGATGGGAGTATCTGTTCAAAATCAATTTTACCGCCAACCAACAGATGCAATTCATCGTAATACAAAAGGGCCAGAACAGCAAAACCGGCGATCATAAAATACCGGATTGGCATTAAAACCACCGACACAAAACCACTCATTTTTGCTGCATCTTTAGGAGATTTGGTTGATAGTATCTTCTGCATATCGTATGTAGGGGCCGGCCCGGCCAGCGAAACCAATACCCCCTTAAACACCATCATCATAAAAAAGATGGTGAACAGCGAATAACCATCGCTGGCAATTTTATCGTTTACCTCGTTAATCACTCCTTTCCAGTCCAGTTCATCCAAATTCCATCCAAAAAATGGTGAAGCCCAGTCATCCGGTACATTTAACGTTTCAACGGCCAGTGCTTTCATTGCCAAAACACCGATCAATATTGCAGAAATGGTCATAATAATATATTGTAACACATCGGCCCATACAATACTCGTCATTCCTCCCAGAACGGCATAAAACACAGCAAAAAGTGTAAAAACTATTCCATAAATATGAGGTACATATTCTAATGGAATACTAAAAGGTAAATGAGGAGCTATTATATCCCAGGGAATAAAAATCATTACAAATTTTCCGAGACCAATAAAACCGTAGGCCAAATATCCCAGGCACATAATTAATGCAAACACTACAACAACTCCATGCGAGAGGTTACTGTCGCGCGAGCGTCCGAAACGGGTATTTATCCATTCGGCACCGGTGGTTACTTTCGAGCGACGAAGCCAGATGCTCAAAAACACCATTAAAAATACTTGGTTAAAAACCGGCCACAACCACGGAATCCAGATACTTTTCAGGCCATAAACAAAAAGCAGCGTAACCAGCCACATGGTTCCCGAAATATCGAACATACCCGATGCATTAGATAAGCCCAGCATGTACCAGGGCAGCTTGTTCCCTCCCAACAAATAATTTGATTTACTTTTTTGAGCAGCTTTTTTAAGGACTAATCCTATTACTACAGTTGAAATCAGGTAAGCAAAAATGATTACAATATCGATTACGGTAAGTTTCATATCTGGTTTAAATTATCGTATCTGAACAAAAACCTGCCGGTCCTATCTTTAAATGCTGCCATAGTTCTTGTATTAGTTACAATTTTAGTAATTTACTTTTCAAATACAAAAATTGTCCACTGTAATTAATTCCACCAATAAATTATTTTGATTCCCCAATAAAATCTTCCAATTTTACGCCATGCTTAAATCAATTATGAACAGATATCATTACATTCTACTCGTCTCGCTTCTCGTTTCCTGCACAGGAACTCAACAGAAAAAAGAGACAGCCTCTCAGAATAAGGAAAAACAACAGTCAGAAGAGATTCAGGAGAATAAGCAGGAATCGCAGCAAAGGAAAGATATCACTGCTATAGAGAGTGAAATGATCACCTTCGAAGGAGGTGCATTTTTAATGGGTTCCGATACAGGATTACCACAGGAACAACCCGTTCACCAAGTTACGATAAAACCATTCTCTATCGATAAATCGCCGGTTACAGTGGCGCAGTTTAAGGTATTTATTGAAACCACAGGCTATAAAACCGAAGCCGAACGTTTTGGCGATTCGGGAGTATTTAACCTCGAAATTCAGAACTGGGAATTGCTAAAAGGCGCCTTCTGGAAAAAACCTTTTGGCCCCAATGGCCCGGAGGCGGAAGATACCCACCCTGTTACACATGTAAGTTGGAACGATGCCCTGGCATACGCTAAATGGGCCAACAAACGTTTACCCACCGAAGCAGAATGGGAATACGCAGCACGCAGCGGAAAAAATTCGGGAGAGAAATTCAGCTGGGGAAACGAAGTGACTAAAAACGGACAATACTTTGCCAACACCTGGCAAGGCACTATGGAGAAACCCGAAAACAAAGACGGATTTTTGTTTACCTGCCCCGTTGGCACATTTGGCGAAAACGAAGCCGGGCTAACCGACATGGGCGGAAATGTATGGCAATGGTGCTCCGATAACTACAAATCGTATCCGGGAAGCACCAGCCCCATTCGAGAGGATAACAACGTAAAAACCATCAGAAGTGGCTCGTTTTTTTACGACCAGTACGGCGAAGACAGCTTTTCGGTTAGCGGTCGTTCGGGAAACTCGCACGAAACCTCACTTTTTAATACCGGATTTCGGTGTGCCAAAGATTTAAATTAAATTAGAGACCAAACCTCGAAAGAGTGTACTTAAATCAATACAACTAAAATCTAAAAAATGAACAGAAGAAATTTCATTGGAAAAACTGCTGCCGGAGCTGCTGCAGTTACTGTAATTCCTCGCCACGTTTTGGGAGGAAGCGGTTTTGTTGCCGCAAACGACAAAATTAACCTGGGCTACATTGGCCACGGAAAACAAATTTACACCTTGTTAAACGGCATTAATAGGTGTAAAGAAACAGTTGCTGTTGCAGCATGCGATGTTTTCGAGAGCAAAATGAAAGCTTTTGTTGAGGTTGCCAAACAGAACAACGCCGACAACGGGAAAAATGCCGATATTAAATCGTACCATTATTACCGTGAGTTGTTAGAAAACAAAGACATTGATGCTGTAGTTATTGCAACACCCGACCACTGGCATGCCCAAATGGTAGTTGATGCCGCCAAAGCCGGTAAAGATATTTATTGCGAAAAGCCATTGGCTTTAACCGTTTCGGAAGGACGCGCCATGGTAAATGCCACACGCAAATACGACCGGGTTTTCCAAACCGGAAACATGCAACGCTCGTGGCGCGATTTCCGCCATGCAGTGGAACTGGTGCGTAACGGCTATATTGGCGATATAAAAGAAATTAACGTGAGTATTGGAGAACCCATTCAACAATGTAGCTTACCCGTTCAGGAAACTCCTGCAGGATTAGACTGGAACGAGTGGATCGGGCCATCGTTGTACCGTGGATACCACGAAGATTTGTGTCCGGTTGATGCAAAAACATCGCCCTGGGCCTGGTGGCGTGGTTACCGCGATTTTGGTGGCGGTTTAATTACAGACTGGGGCGCACACATGTTCGACATTGCGCAGTGGGCAATGGGCATGGACGGATCGGCTCCGGTTAATTTTCTTCCTCCTGAAAAACCGGGACAAACGCACGGATTAACCATGATTTACAAAAATGGCGTGCGAATGAATCATAAATTGTGGGGTGGAGAAGGCGATGGAAATGCTGTTCAGTTTATTGGAACTGAAGGCAGAATAGAGGTAAGCCGCAGTTTCTTGCGAACTTTCCCAAATGAGAAACTGGCCAAACAAGACATAAAAGAAACCGATAAACGTGTTTATTTCAGCGATAATCATTACCAGGACTGGGTAGATGCGATGAAAAACCGCACGCGACCAATTTCTGATGTGAAGATCGGACACAGTACATCGGCACTTTGTAATGTAGCCAACATTGCCTACGAATTACAACGTCCGTTACTTTGGGATGCCGAAAAAGAACAGTTTACCGGCGATGCCTGGGCAAATATGCTACTCGACCGTCCCTACCGGGGAAAGTGGGATTATAAGAATTTCTAGTGGCGCAAGGCAATGTAAGTTTTTAGCAAAAGGCTCCGATCCCTTCGAGGGATCGGAGCCTTTTTTTTTACGACCAACTGACCACTGACCACTGACCACTGACCACTGACCACTGACCACTATTCCTCCTCTTTATCCTTTTGATTGCGGCCGTTGCGCTGGCTGAGGCGGGTATTGTATTTATCGATCCGTTCGTTCAGCTCGCCCACA
>JAPOHD010000064.1 GCA_026671195.1 Draconibacterium aestuarii
AGGGAGTGAAAAACAGGCTTGCTCAATTAACGTGGTGCTTTTTTTTCATAATAACGAATTTTATAATTACTCACCCTAAAGGTACTGGAGACTGAGCACTTTAGCTACCTTTAGGTTTCGTTCAACACGGTACATATTGCAGGGCGGGGTTCGGTGGTACGCCAACTGCGGATTCTCGCATCGCAGTTCCGTGTCCTTCGGACAGGAACGCTCTCCGAAATCCGCCCCGACAACATGGTGTGCCGAGAAGCGATGAATCTCCGCTGGCGCGGATTTGTAATCCGTGCCCTGGTCGATAAGACCAGAAATGTATTTTAATAATACAACCCCGTAGTAACCCATCGAGAATAAAACAAGCAGTACATGAGTAGAAAATACAAGTTTCAGAATCCGGATGGTGTTTATTTTGTTTCTTTCGCAACAATGGGTTGGGTTGATGTTTTTACACGAAACGAATACAAAAATCTGCTTGTTGAGAATTTAAAATATTGCCAGGAACATAAAGGTTTGGAGTTGTTTGCCTGGTGTATAATGACCAACCATTTGCATTTGATAATACGGGCAAAAGAAGGAGCTGATTTGCCCGGTATTCTACGTGATTTTAAGAAATATACCAGTAAGGCAATAAAAACGGCTATAGCTGAGAATATTCGGGAAAGTAGAAAAGAATGGTTGTTAAAACAGTTCGAAACACCGGAAGGTTTTCGTTTTTGGAGAACAGATAACAAACCGATAGAATTATGGAGCAATAATGTGATTGACCAGAAGATTGACTACATTCACCAAAACCCGGTAGAAGAAGGTTTGGTTTTTAAAGCCGAGGACTATGTATATAGCAGTGCTATTGATTACGCCGGAGAAAATGGGTTACTGGATGTAATTATAATAAAATAGTATTGCTTACAGCAATGGCACGGATTGCAAATCCGCGCCAGCGGCGCATTTTGATTTTAAGCGTATTTGGAAATAAAATAATTAAAACAAAAAAGCCAGTGCACAATAAATTGTAATATGGCAGGCGGGGGTTTTTGCGGTCTGACAAGTCAGACCTTTCGCTCACTTTCCTGCGGGTCTGACACTCCCGATTGCATCGGGACCGCCCGACCACATACAAGCAACCGCTAACATGCATTTAAAACTGAAAATATGAAAGTCTGGAATTTTAAAGTAAAAAGTGATTCTCAAGAGATTATTAAAAAATTAGACTCCGAATTTGGTTCTGTTAACGGATTTGTTTTCGATGTAGAAAATGATGTTAATTCAACAAAATTTAAAGTTCGAAAACGGATTCTTTCCGCATTTCAAACTATACTTCGTAATCATATTATAGCAAATGGAAAGATAACACAGACGGATACGGAAAATGAGACCTATGTAGAAATCTCATTTAATCAGCACATTTTAAATATATTGGAGGTCACTATTTTTTTGGCTTTAGGTCTGTTTTCAATAATCTTTGGAACAATAACTAGTAATGTATCTGCTACCCTATTTGGAAGCATATTTTTAGTAGTTGGGATAACATATTTGATTTGGGTGAAAAAGGAATTTGTAAGGAATGTTCAAGAATACAAGACATTGTTTTCTGAAATATTGGAATTATAAAATGAAAAAACGTTTGGTAGTCGAGTAGCCCGCCCCGCCAGCAGGGAGAGGCTCTCACACACCGTACGTACGCGAGCTACGCTCCTTCCTTTCGCTTTTGCTCAGGTACATATACGGCGGTTCGCAAAACCACAGGAAATAACGTTGTGTAAGGTTTAACCTGATTGTAAAGATCCAGCAAAGGAACACAACCCCGCATTTTCAAACGATCGACTGTAATAGTAGTACCCAGAATCGGACTTTGAGCAATTGCCCGGCCACCCTTCCGCGAGCGGCTCCATTGAAAGGCTTTATCTGGTTCTACAATCTCAAATCCCACTACCGCGATTTTGTAAACCGTGCCTCAGCATGCAAGGCTGAAAAAAGTTGCGACAGCGTTTTCTGTCTGTAACAAAAAGTACGGATTACCAATCGGAATCAGCGGGGTAAATTTGCAATTTGTGCCTTATCCTATAGAACAAAAGTCCGGGGCCGTATGGATTTCACTTCTTTACCCGCGCAAATCGCCAAAATCAGTGTCATCAGTGTTCACTCTCTTCACATTAAAATAACTTTCCGCGATTGGTTTATTTTCTGAGCAGGGATTAAAAAAAAGATGTACTTTTGCAGCATAATTTATTACACGAAGTTCATTAGAAATGATTAGCAGAAGGATTATCCGTACCAAGGTGTTGCAAGTACTCTACGCCTATTACTCTTCAGAAGAGAAGTCAATTAATAACACCGAAAAAGAACTCTTTTTCTGCATCCAAAAAACATACGATTTATACCATTACCTGTTTACACTGGTGGTTGAAATTGCAGATTATGCCGAAAACAGAATTGAAATAAAACGTAACAAACATCAGCCAACATACGAAGAACTTCACCCGAATACCAAGTTTATAACGAACCAGGTAATTAATCAGTTACGTTTCAACAAACAGTTGAGTGTTTATCAGGAGCAAAAGAAATTGAGCTGGAAAGAACATCCTGAGCTGATTAAAGAATTGTACCTTTTGATGATCGAATCGGATTCGTACAAAGAATATATGGCAAACGACAATCGCTCGTACCTCGACGATAGAAAGTTCATTGATAAACTATTCAATAAAACCATATTGGTTTCTGAAGATTTATATATTGCCCTTGAGGAAATGAGCATATACTGGAACGACGACGTGGATTTTGTAATCTCGATGATTACCAAAACACTCAAACGTTTTAACGAACTATCAGGTTCTGACCAGAGATTGATGCCGCTGTTTAAAGATGAGGAAGACAGGGATTTCGCTAAAAATCTAATCAGAAAATCGATTCTCAACCATAGTGAATTACGCGAATTAATTCAGTTACATTCCAAAAACTGGGATATGGAACGAATTGCGTTTATGGACATTCTGATAATGCAGCTTGCCATTTCCGAATTCCTGTATTTCCCGAGCATTCCAACCAAAGTTTCGCTGAATGAATACATCGAACTTTCGAAATTTTATAGTACCGAAAAAAGCAGAAATTTTATAAACGGAATTCTTGACAAAACGTTGAAAGATTTAAAACAATCGGACAAAGTAACCAAAGAAGGCCGTGGTTTAATTGGAGAATAATGCGTGCAATTGGTTTATTTCTTGCTGTACTAATCCTGTTTGGTTGCGCGCAGCAACAAAAAAATGAAGCCCCAAAAGAGCTAAAGGATCGGGAAATAACAACCATTGAATTCAAAGAAGAAATGCACAGCTTTGGAGAATTATCGGCAGGCGAGATTGTAGTATTCACCTTTGAATTTACAAATACCGGCGCCACTGATTATTGGATTGAAGAAATAAATTCGGATTGTGGTTGTGTAAAAACCAACTACAAAAAAGAGGCAGTAAAACCTGGTAAAAATGGACGAATAGAACTTGAATTTGACACTTCGGGATTGATTGGAAGAGAATTCAAAACAATTGAAATTATTGGAAATAGTAAAGAATTAAAACATTTAGCTATTTTTGCTGAAGTTAAGAACGAAATTTTAGACATTAAATATTAAAAATTATAATCATGTTGAATAGTATTTTATTAATGATGCAACCCCAGGACGGAGCGGAAAGTAACCCACTAATGAGCTTTTTACCTTTACTGCTTATTATTGTTGTTTTCTACTTTTTTATGATTCGTCCACAAATGAAACGGCAAAAAGAAACACGCCAGTTTCGCGAAAGTTTGAAAAAAGGCGATAAAGTAGTAACTACCGGTGGTATTTACGGAAAGATTTCTGAGATTAAAGAATCTATTATCCACCTTGAAATTGCTAAAGACGTAATAATTAAAGTTGACAAAAACGGTATTGTTAAAGATATGAGCGATGTGCAGCCGCAAAAATAAGCTGTTTACCGAGTAACGGAAAAGGGTTGATCAAAATTAATTGATCAACCCTTTTTTATATCTTCTAACTTCCTACTTCGCGCTTTCGTCTTCTCTACACATTAAACCTAAAATGCATAATATCGCCATCCTGAACCAGGTACTCTTTCCCTTCGATAGCCATCTTACCGGCTTCCTTACAAGCTTGCTCCGAACCTAAAGTTATAAAATCGTTGTACTTAATTACTTCGGCACGAATAAAACCTTTTTCAAAATCGGAATGAATTACACCGGCTGCCTGCGGAGCTTTAAAACCTTTCGGGTATGTCCACGCCCGAACTTCTTTTACACCAGCAGTAAAATAAGTTTCCAGGTTAAGCAATTTGTAGGCCGTTTTTATCAGTTTATTTACACCCGACTCTTCCAACCCAAGATCTTCCAAAAACATCTGACGTTCTTCATAATCCTCAAGTTCGGCAATATCGGCCTCGGTGGCAGCGGCAATCATCAACATTTCTGCATTTTCATTTTTAATGGCTTCCTTAACCGCATCAACATAGGCATTTCCTTTTAGTACTGCAGGCTCATCAACATTGCAAACATATAAAATGGGTTTGTTGGTTAACAACTGCAAACCTGCAACGGTTTTAGCATCGGCGGGATCTACCTCAATCGTACGAGCAGATTTTCCTTCCAACAAAACTTCTTTGTATCTCGATAAAATCCGGAACAATCGTTTGGCTTCGGCATCACCACCAGTACGGGCTTGCTTCTCAACTTTGGCAATACGGCTTTCAACAGTCTCCAAATCTTTAAGTTGAAGTTCAATATCGATTGTTTCTTTGTCGCGAACCGGATTTATGGTTTCATCAACGTGGGTAATGTTTTCGTTTTCGAAACAACGCAACACATGAATTATCGCATCGGTTTCCCGAATATTTCCCAAAAACTTATTACCTAAACCTTCTCCTTTGCTGGCTCCCTTTACAAGACCCGCAATATCTACAATTTCTACTGTTGTTGGCAATACCCGCTGAGGTTTAACCAGCTCTTCCAATTTGGTTAACCGCTCGTCGGGAACAGTTATTACACCTACATTGGGTTCAATTGTACAAAAGGGAAAATTAGCCGATTGTGCTTTTGCATTCGACAAACAATTAAAAAGTGTTGATTTTCCAACATTTGGCAAACCAACAATACCACATTTCAAAGCCATCTTACATTTTTAAAAATTGCGGTGCAAAGGTAATTTTTTTTGAATGTATTTCGAATTCAAATGATTAAGAAACGAAAAACTTAACGATACACAACTAGCTTATTGTACATTATACACAAATAATTCAGATTAGTTATTGAAAAATTCAGTTCTGTTTGTACATTTGTATAAACTATACTAAGGAACTATGATACTTAAGAATGTTTCTGTTGACTGTGTTATCTTTGGATTTCAAAACGACAAAATTAATGTTTTACTTTGGCAGGCTCAACCCGGACTCTTAAAAAAATTTCTTACTAACACACAAGAGTACGAGGAATCAAAAGAAATTTTCGACAAAAACCCGGCCTTAAAATCCGATCAATTTTGGGGATTAATTGGTACTCACCTTCCCACTGACGATGATTTAGATGATTACGCTAAAAAAATTCTAAAAGTAGCTACAGGTCTGAAAGATATCTTTCTAAAACAATTTCAAACCTTTGGAAGTAAAGATCGTGTTCCACACATGAGGGTATTAACGGTTGCCTATTATGCGTTAATTAATCCCGAATACCACAACCTGGAACTATCTTCAATTGCCAAATCAGTAAAGTGGTTTGAAATTGATAAACTCCCTGAATTAATTTTCGACTCAAAAGAGATCATTTTCAGAGCACTAAAAACGCTTAGAGAAGAAGTGCAGTATCATCCTGTTGGATTCCATTTACTCCCCGAAAAATTTACGTTAACACAGTTGCAAACCCTGTACGAAGTTATTCTCGACAAACAACTGGACACCAGAAATTTCAGAAAGAAAATTCAAAACATGGGTCTTTTAATCGACACTAACGAAAAACAAACAAATGTGGCACATAGGGCAGCCAAACTCTACTCGTTTGATGTTAAAATTTACAATCAACTTAAAGAAGAAGGATTAAATTTCAGAATCTGAAAATAAAATTAAACCTTTGTCGGCAAACAGTGTCTTACTGTAAGTTTTATGCCCGATTCAGATCAAAATATCATTGCTGATTTAAAAGATGAAAACAAGAGAGACCTTGCTTTTCACATGCTGGTAACCACTTACCAGGAGCGATTATATTGGCATATTCGAAAAATTGTAATGAACCACGACGATACAGACGATGTGCTTCAAAATACCTTTTTAAAAGTATGGCGCAGTATCGATAAATTTCGCGAGGAATCAAGCCTGTATACATGGCTTTACCGCATTGCAACCAACGAATCGATAACTTTTCTGAATTCGAAGAAGAAAAAAAATATGATGCCTTTGAATGACGTAAGCGAATATCTGTTGGAGAACTTAATGTCAGATCCGTATTTCAACGGCGATGAAATTCAAATAAAACTTCAACAGGCAATTATTCGTTTACCCGAAAAACAACGCATTGTTTTTAATATGAAATATTTTGATGAAATGAAATACGACGACATGGCTGAAGTGCTTGACACTTCGGTTGGTGCGTTAAAAGCATCCTATCATCATGCAGCAAAAAAAGTTGAAGAATATTTAAAAAACACAGATTAACTATTTGAATTTAAACCTTTTTTGTTTTAAAGAGTCAATATAAAAAATGGCAAGATGGATGAATTAAAAAATATAGCACCTGAATTATCGAAACTAAAAAAGGAAGTGCCTTTTAGCACTCCCAAAAACTATTTCGATGATTTTTCTGCCCGCATGCAAACAAGAATGCAGACAGAAAAACAGGGAGAGCCGGAACATAAACCAAAAATTATTCAATTGCTTAAACCCTTTATAGGATTGGCTGCAAGTTTTGCACTCATATTTCTGTTGGTTTATGTGCCACTAAAAACATTTATTACATCGGAAATTAATGAGGTAACCGTTAACATTGATCATTCCGACACTGATTCGGAGTTTTTAAACATTCTGGAAGGAATAGATGAAAGTTCATTTTTTGCCTTACTTGATGAATCAGAATCTGAAACAACTGATGATTTCACTAACGAAGAATTGATGTCGTATGTTAGTGCCAATTTTACAGATTACGAAATTTTTGAGTTCACAAAAAACAATTAAGTTTAAGTATAGACTGATCGATTTTACAAAAAACACTGCCGATAATTTAAATCGCGTACCATTAAATTTCAAAAATAACTGAGATGAAAAATATAATAATTCTATTTACAATTAGTCTGTTAGCTCTAAATCAAATGGTTGTTTTTGCACAACCAGGGAATCAGGGGAGAGACAAAGAACATCAGGAAAGGTGGGAAAAATACCGCTCAGAAAAAATAGCATTTCTAACCACAAATTTGGATTTAAGTCCGGAAGAAGCACAAAAATTCTGGCCGATTTACAACGAGATGGACAAAGAAAAGTCGGAAGCCCAGATGAGACGACGCGAATTGGAACAAAAAGTACACAATGCAGAGGCTTCACTATCGGATAAGCAAATTATTAAACTCACGCGCGAGTATGCAGGAAATATGGAGCAGGAAGGAGCACTAAGTACAAAGTACAACGAAAAATTCCTTTCGATTTTGCCTCCTCAAAAAGTATTAAAACTGTACCAGGTGGAAAATGATTTCCGCATGTATATGTTTAAGAAATACCGCGATCAACGCAAAAAAGAGAACGAACATCCGTAATAAAAAATTAACGCATAAAAAAAAGACAGGCTACATACCTGTCTTTTTTTTATGTTGATTTTTTATCGGTTACAATGCTTTAAACCAATCTTGAAATAGTTTTCCTACCCAGGGTATTTCTTTCATCTCACCATTAATTGCACCTAACAAACTGATAATCCAGAATACTAAAGTTATTATCCATCCAAAGATGTTAATCACCGGAATAAAAGTGATCACAATTGAAAATAAAAACAAGCCAAGTAGCTGGCGAATATAAAAACTTGTGATTTCATCTTTTTCACTTGAATTGAGAATCAGTGCAATTACCCAGCCAATCCAGTAAATGTGTGCAACAATTGCTTTTGTTTTTCCATCCATATTATTTGCGTTTTTAAGTTTGTTCGAATTTACGCATTTAATCAGGTAACCAACAAAACTTTCAATGCGTTTTTTAATCTCCCAATTGTTTTATCCTGAATCTTTCAAGTTCGGCCGGAATGTGTTCCTGCTCAAATATCTTCTGTATTTTTTCCACCACTTCCGGGTGTTCCTCTGCAATATTATTCAACTCCTGCACATCCTCTTCAAGATTATAAAGTTCAATCTTCAGGTTTCCTTTAAAGATATTTTTTCTTATTCCTTTCCATTTTCCCATTCGAACAGCTTGCTGTCCACCATACGAAGGAAATTCCCAATACAGAAATTCATGTTTTTCCTGTTCTTTTCCAAGTAAAGCCGGGAGAAAACTTTTACCATCCACATCGACTGGAGCTTCAATACCAGCAATCTCACATGCGGTAGGTAATACATCGTAAAATGCCGAAATATGGTTCGTTTCGGTACCAGGCCTTATATTGCCGGGCCACTGGGCTATCATCGGCACCCGAATACCTCCTTCATGAACATCGCCTTTCCCCCATCCTTGCTCACTTTTAAATGGTTTTGCACTATCAAACCAAGGAGAATCTGTTCCTCCGTTATAAGTAGGCCCATTATCACTTGTAAACATGATGATCGTATTATCATACAATCCAAGTTCTTTTAATGTTGTCACAATTTCACCCACTTGTTCATCCATGTATGAAACCATGGCTGCATAAGCCGCATGCGGGTAACGGTGAGGAAAGTAACCTTTATTTCCAAGGTAGGGTTCCTCGTCTCCAAATTTTTCGAGATAATAATCGATCCAGCGCTTTGGTGCCTGCAATGGCGCATGTGGAATAGGATTCGCATAATACATAAAAAAAGGCTTGTCCTTATTTTCTTTGATAAAATTAATCACCTCTTTCTGCATTAACTCTGCCGAATAATCGTTCAGCCAAAAATCGGCATATGACTCCTCTGCATATTTATCGGCACCTTCCGGTATTTTAGTACCAGGTGGAACCAAACGGTTATTCAACAACACTTTTGTTGTATCCTTCCACAAATGAAACGGGAAAAAAGTATGTGCTTGCCGTTGACAATTGTATCCGTAAAAGAAATCGAAGCCTTGTTTATTTGGAATTCCTTCTGTTAACGGCGCACCCAAACCCCACTTCCCAACAATACCGGTTTTATAACCGGCCTGCTGAAGCATTCTTCCAATGGTTTTCGTTCCGGTTTTTAATGGTCTTTGGCCTTCCAGGTTCGGATCCTCTGACATGGCTTTAAAATCCCACACATTTCCACGTTCTCTCCACTCGTCGTTACCACGAATTTGTGCATGCCCCATGTGTTTTCCAGTTAACAATACGCATCTGGAAGGCGCGCAAACAGGAGCCCCGGCATAATGCTGTGTAAACCGAATGCCATTTTCTGCCAGCCGGTCAATATTTGGAGTTTCAATTTTCTCCTGACCATAACATCCCAACTCTGCATAACCAAGATCATCGGCTAGAATGTAGATAATATTTGGTTTTTGTTGTTCATGTTTCTTCTGAATCTTTTTGCAACCACCGGCAAAAATAATTACGGACAAGAGCACAGACAGAGTGAGCAAATTTTTCATAATTCCAGGTATTTTGATTGGTTATTTTAGTTAGTACTGAATATTTTTCTTTTTCAAAAACCGCTCCAGATTTTCCTTATCCAACTCATCGCTATCACCATATTTTTCTCTTACTTCGATGAACTTTTTATGCATTTCTTTTTGAATATCAATATATGCCGGATCATTATACAGATTGTTCATTTCCGTAGGATCTTCTTGAAGGTCGTATAGTTCCCAGGTATCTGAGTCGTAATAGAAATGAATTAATTTATAGCGATCGGTGCGGATACCATTATGACGTTGCACGTTATGCTCGCCCGGATATTCGTAATACGTGTAATAAATAGCGTCGCGCCAGTCCTCCGTTTCTCCACTGACCACTTTTCGGAACGATTCGCCCTGAATATCTTCAGGAATCGGGGTATTTGCATAATCGAGGAAGGTTGGTGCAAAATCGAGATTTTGAATGAGTTCATCAACCACAGTTCCCGGTTTAATTTCTTTTGGATAACGCATTAATATTGGGGTACGGAATGATTCCTCGTACATAAAACGTTTGTCGAACCAACCATGTTCGCCCAAATAAAACCCCTGGTCCGAAGTATAAACAACGATAGTATTCTCCGCTAAACCGGCTTCATCTAGGTAATCGAGCACTTCGCCTACCCCATCGTCAACCGACTGTATGGTGGCAAGATAATCGCGCATGTAGCGGTTAAATTTCCACAAAGCCAAATCTTTGCCTTTCGGCTTTAAGCTCTTAAACTCTTCGATAAGTGGCTTATAATGGGCATCCCAGGCTGCACGCTGTTCATCATTCATTCTATTGTACATATTTTGAGCAGCCCCCCTGTATTTGCCTTCAATTTCTCCCTCTTCATCCAACATTTTCAAATCATAAACCAGGTCCATGTGTTCAAATATCCCCATTTCGTGCTCTGCTGCGACCGGTCGGTTTTCGTACTCATCAAAAAAGTTAGCCGGAGGGGTGAAGGTTGTATCATCAAACAGATCGAGGTATTTCTTTTCAGGCATCCAGGTTCTGTGCGGAGCTTTCTGATGATAGAGCATAAGAAAAGGTTTATCCTGCTGCCGTTTATTTTTTAACCAGTCCAGGGCAATGTCGGTTGTAATTTGAGTACAATATCCTTCGTAGCGTTTTTTCTCCCCGTTTTCAATAAAATCGGGATTATAATATTGCCCCTGCCCCGGCAAAACATTCGAATAATCGAAACCCTGCGGCAGACCATCAATATGAATTTTGCCGATCATTGCTGTTTGGTATCCTGCTTTCTGAAGTTGCTTGGCAAAATTATCCTGGTTCCAATCAAACTCCTGAAGATTGTCAACTTTCCCGTTTACGAAGCTGTGCTTTCCGGTTAACATTACAGCCCGGCTGGGTGCACAAATTGAATTTGTTACATAACCATGGGTAAAGACAGCACCCTCATCCGCAATTCTATCGATGTTTGGCGTTTTATTTAAACCATGTCCGTAGGCACTAATTGCCTGATAGGCATGGTCGTCGCTCATGATAAAAACAATGTTGGGCTGTTTGGCTTCCTCGCCTTGTTTCACGCAACCAACTACAGTGAGCAATATTCCAAACAACAGCGATATTCTACTCTTCTTCATTTTATAATGTATTTTTCTTTTGGTAATTTTTGGGCACTTCTCTTTACAAGAACAGTTTACTATTTATTCCAATCAGATTGCATAATTTCGCTCATCACCGGGAAAGATTCATCTGTGTCGCCAACTTCTTTCCTAAGCTGTATGAGTTCCTTTTTCATTTCTCTTATAATTTCTGCGTAACCGGGATCGTTATAGGCGTTATGATTTTCATGCGGATCTTTCTGAAGATCGTAAAATTCCCATGTCGGTTTTGTAATTTCTTGCTGGGCTCCGGACATCTCCAGTGGTTGACCATAAAAAAACGCCAACTTATACCGTTCATTTCGAATGCCAAAATGTCCGGGACGATCTACAAGATGCAGCCAGTAACGATAATACATCGATTTGCGCCAGTTTTCAGGAGTCTCACCTTTCAGGTTGTTTCTGAAACTTCTTCCTTCAATAAAATCGGGCTTTTCAACATTTGCATAATCAGCCAGTAAAGCCGCAAAATCAATATTCAGAATTATATCATCCATACGTTTGCCTCCATTAAATTCTTTCGGATAACGAATTACAAAAGGCATTCGTAACGATTCCTCGTAAATCAACCGTTTATCGAAGAAACCGTGTTCTCCCAAAAAGTAGCCCTGATCGGCCGTATAGATAACAACCGTATTGTCAGCAATTCCCTCCTCTTCAAGAAAATCAAGCAATTTGCCAATGTTGTCATCAATAGCAGCACCGCTACGAATAAAATCTTTTACCAGTTTTTGATACGTCTTTTTACGTTGTTCCTTAGCATCCAAACCATCAACAGAGAATGGTAATTCAGGATACTCAGCCCAGTAGTTGGGATTTCGGGTATTCTCGAGATAGCGGTCACGAAGATTTTCCAATACTTGTCCTTTAAAAGTTCGGCCTGTGGTTTCAGGACCGGAATCGTAAAGACTCTCAGGTTCCGGTATCTCAACACCATCCAAGAGATTTTTATAGCGATCGGGAAAATCAAAAGGTTCATGTGTTGCCTTAAAATGACACATCATCATAAACGGTTTGGTTTTGTCCCTGTTTTTCATCCATTCGATGCTCAAATCAGCAATCACATCGGTTGAAAATCCTTCATACTCTTTTCCTCCGCCATATCCGTCTTTCCAGTTATCCTTTGTTTTTAATATCGGATTCCAGTATCTTCCCTGTCCAGGCAATACGTTAAAGTAGTCGAATCCGGCCGGTTGTTTCTTCAGGTGCCATTTGCCGACAATGGCTGTTTGGTAGCCATTACTTTGTAAAACTTTTGCAATATTCATACTGTCAGGATACAAAGCATCGGCAAGCGTATAAACCCCATTGTGATGACTGTACTGTCCGGTTAAAATAGCTGCCCGGCTTGGTGTACAAATCGAGTTGGTGCAAAAGCAATTATCCAACACTATCCCTTCCTCGGCCAAACGACTAATGTTAGGTGTGTGTACCACATCTTTCAGAATACCCCCGTAAATTCCCCAGGCCTGCGAAGTATGGTCATCGCTTAAAATAAAAAGGATGTTGGGTTTTTCAGCTGGTTTTTCTGTTACTGAACAAGCAGTAAAAACACCACAAAAAACAACGATTAAAGCAAATACTGTCTTCATGTTTTATATTTCAACTATTTATTTAAAAATCTTCTCCCTTTTCTGACCGTTTGCAAGACTCTACCCATGCCAGCAGATCATCTCTCATTTTATTGGCCAGTACTTCATTCTCTTCAATAATATTATTCTGCTCTCCCGGATCATTCAGCAAATTATATAATTCGAAAGTTTCACCGTTGTCGGTACTAATCAATTTGTGGTCTTGCGTTACCCACGACAATCTTTGCAGGTAATGGAATCCCATTGGCGATTCGCGTGTTTCAGCATTTCCGGTTAAAACTTCGGTCAGGCTGATTCCATCGATTGGCCTTTCTTCGGGGAAATCCAGATTTAACAAGTCAACAATTGTTGGTAAATAATCGCTGGTAAAACAAGGGAAATCGGTGTTTTGCCCAGCTTCGATTCCCTTTGGCCAAACACAAAATGCCGGCACACGAACTCCGCCTTCGTACAAGTCGCGCTTACGCCCACGATACTGACCGGCACTTCCGGGTGTACCCACCTCCGGACCGTTGTCGCTGCAAAACCAAATCATGGTGTTTTCTGCTTCACCCAACTCTTCCAGCTTTTTCCACAAACGCCCCATTTGTTTGTCCATTGCCGAAATGGTACCGTAATAAAGTTGTTCTTCATACGAATACTGACTGTATTCTTCCATCATTTTTTGGTTGGCAACCACCGGCAAATGTGGTGTATGAATCCAAATCACCGACAAGAAAGGTTTCTCCTTTTTTACTGATTTTACAATAAAAGGAATAGCTCTGTCAAGAATTAATTTAGTATCATCTCCATCCAGGTTATCAGTTTCACTGGTTTCTTCACCTATCCAGTAAAATGTTCCAAATGGTTTTGCTGTGTTTTTATCTTCAACCGCTTTCCATCCATACCGCAAACTTTCTCCTTTTTCGGTATCGAAAGTCGCCGGTTTTAACATTGGGTCGTAGGTTGGAACTTTCGATTCGGTAACAAACCAGTCATCGTAGCCATGCATCGACGGTATGCTGTAATGCGTTGAATCACCGGGGCGCCCGCGGTTTGCATCTTTTACTTTTGTTGTAAGTGTTCCCAAATGCCATTTCCCAAAATGTCCGGTTGTATATCCTTTTTGTTTTAGCAGTTCGGGCAAGGTAATTTCCTGTTCCTTTAAATGACCTGAATTTGCGTTGGGAATTCCCAAACGATACGGATTTCTTCCAGTCAAACAACTTCCCCGGGTTGGAGAGCACACTGCCGAAGCCGAATAAAAACGATTAAAAGTAATTCCTTTAGCTGCAAGCATATCCAGGTTTGGAGTTTTTATGATCTCGTTTCCATTAAACCCGGTGTCGCCCCATCCCAAATCGTCGCACATAACGAGAATAATATTGGGAGTTTTGGTTTCTTTTTTATTCTTTTGGCAACCGCAAAAAAGCATAGTCGCAAAAAGCAGCAGGATTAGGTTGAGTCTCATTATCGTAATTCTTTCAGATTTTTTAGTCGTTAAATATTTATTCCCATCCAGCGAATGGAAACCCTAAAATTAGCTTTTATGCAAGCTATTTTCCATAGAACCACTATTCAATCTTTTTTAGTGGAATATGTACATTATAGGTTGGTTTTTCAAGCCCACCTTCTTCTGTAATTTCTCTGGCAGCACAAAACAGCACAGCAGGATTTCCATCTTTATCGAACCATATTTGAGGCCGCTCCAGATTTTGCAGTTTTGTGGTATCGCCATTTTCCCATATAATTTCGGTTTTCGAAATCATGATATTTTGCGAAGGTCCCCAATTTAAACCGTCTTCTGATTCGAACAAAGCCAGCGATTTAGCCCCGGTATAATGTTTATACATATCTTTCACCACCGAATAATATTTCCCGTTCTGATACCAAAGAAATGGATCTTCGGCCGTTGCTTCGGTTAGTAAAGTTTCATCGGCAATTGTAAACGGCCCTGTTGGAGTTGGTGCAATTGCCAGGCAATGTATCGGATCAAATTTTCCCGATGTTTCTGCTCCGGGTTTTCGGGCCTTAAACATCATTAAGTAATTACCGTCGGGAGTTTGACAAACACTTGGATTTACCATATAACCATGGGCAGGTTTTCCTTCCTGATAATCAATCAATGGCTCCGGTAAAACTGCCCAGGGCCCGGCCGGATGATCAGCCACAGCCACTCCAATTCGCTGTGTGAAAATATGGTTCATCCAGTCGCTCAATCCCAGGTCTTCCTTGCGGTGCGAAATAAAATAGAGATAGTATTTATCGCCAAATTTTTTGATGTGTGGATTGTGCGCGGCCTCATCGTTCCAATGCCCTTTCCCAAATCCGGTTAGAATTGTTTTTTGCGGCGTATAAGGACCGGTAGGTGAATTGGAAGTTGCATAAACAATATCTGAATGTTTTAGCCATCCTCTGAATCCGGTTTCAAAAGGCCACTGGGTATAAAACAAATGACATACGCCATCTTCGGTTTGTACCATGCTTGCTCCCCATATATTATATGCCGAATCTTTTAGTACCGCATGCGACGGAACGGGTTGAATCATCTCCCCAAGATTAAGTGGTTCGCTTGATTTGCTTTCCGTTTTTTTCTTTTCCGTACATGACGAAAAAAAAACCGAAAGGAGCACTACAATTAAAATGCTGTGTTTTTTCATAGATTTATCAAATTCAGGAATACTACAACTAGTTCTTAATCAATCCCTTTATAAATATCGAGCCATTCTTTTACCCTCTCATTTTCTGTTCGCACATCTTCAGGAAAATTCGGACTATACAAGAGGGTTTCTTCCCGCCGAACAAGCTTTCCATTCTTAACAAATCCTTCGCCTCTTTCGCTCAAATGATCTACCATATTTCTGCGCCACTTTACAAGCGCTGACTTATTTTTCTCTGTTAAATTGGTCATTTCTCCCGGATCGTTTTTCAGATTAAAAAGCTGTTCTTCTCCGGTTCTGAAAAACCAGATGTATTTCCAGGTTCCATCAGTTAAGGCGCACCAGTAGTTTTCCTGACTATAACAGGTTGCATGTTCAATATCAATATACGGACGCCAGTTTGCTTTCGGATTTCTTACCAGTTTTAATAAAGAAAGCCCATCCAGTTCTTCAGGTATTTCAGCACCGGCGGCATCCAAAAAAGTTGGAAGAAAGTCTCTCAGTTCTGTTGGATTTTCAAGTTTCGAACCTCTTTTCAGTTGTGCAGCCAGATTTTCCGGCCATTTTAATAGAAACGGAATATTTGATGATCCTTCATAAGCATAGGTTTTTCGCCAATGATGATGATCGCCCAGCATATCTCCGTGATCGGATGTAAAACAAATAATTGAGTTTTCATACATTCCCTTATCCTTCAGGGCCTGAACAATTGCCCCCACCATTTCGTCGATAAAAGTAATGTTGGCATAATAATGCCGCCGGCTTTCAACAGCATGTTCATTCCCAAAATCACCGAAGGCTGCACTTTTCCCACCATCAACACCATCTAAATAATGCGCCCACTCTCCTATTACCGGTTCAGGAATTTTGGCATCTTTATACATGTCCAGAAAACGTTGGGGAGGATCGTATGGACTATGTGGACGAGCAAACGAAACTTTCAAAAACAGTGGCTTTTTCAGATCGTAGTTTTCAATTAATTCAACCGCAGTTTTTCCGGTCCAGTAGGTTGGATGAAGTTTTTCATCCAGTTGATAAACACCTGATCCATGATCGTTCCAGCCAATTCCTGTTTTATCCGGATCTTCTCCTGGTGCATTCAATTTAAACCAGTCGCGGTAATCGCTTAGGTAGCCATCTTGTTCCGCGCGCCCGCTCTCGTCGGTAAGTGTACCATTAAAACCGTGCAATGCTTTTTGTGGGAACCAATGCATTTTTCCAATGCCGAAAGTGTAATACCCGCCTTCGCGAAGCATTTGGGGCATTTCGTATTTATATTTTCGTGCCACTTTCCCGTAGCCCAGCATTCCGTGGTGCCACGGCGACATTCCGGTTAACAACCCGGCACGGGCGGGGGTGCAACTAGGAACAGCCGAATACCCATTTACAAAAGTTACTCCTTCAGCTGCAATTTTATCAATATTGGGAGAGATAACCGCCTCGTTTCCCATACAACCCAATGCATCGGCTCGCTGTTGATCGGTCATGATAAAAATAATATTCGGTTGATTCTGACTGACGGAAACCATCGCTAACACAAGAAAAAATCCGATTGTAAAAAGCTTCTGTCTCATATTAAAAGATTAAAGTTCTGTTTGAAATTCCTGCAGAATAATTATGGTTTTCTGCTCCCAGTTCATCAGGCCCAGGCTTAACAAAATCGCTTTGAACACCATTAATTGTAATTGTTCCTTTAGAGTTGAGTTCGATTATTGCAAAAACCGATTTTTGATAGGGGCACGTATATTTCAGATTTGGATGTTCTTTTTCTATCTGCTCAGAAAAACGTCCGGAGTATTCTAATTTATCACCTACCCATGTATAAGATGTACTGTTTAATCCTATGTAATGAATGCCTTCTATTTCGACATAGCGATCTTCATGATCGTGCCCACAAAAGCAAGCGATCACTTTTTTTGAAGTCATGTTTGCTTCTGCAAAAATTTTATGCACTTCTTCACGGTTTTTTATTCCGTGCTTATGTTCCAGACTCTGGTGTGAAAAAATAAGTGTGTATTTATCGGTGTCTGCTAGATCGTTGCGTAACCAATTTAACTGGCTTTCTGGAATAAATGCTCTGTTATCGGCATAATTATAATAGTTCCCATTTTCATAGGAAACCATTTCCTCTCCATCTTTATAATAATTCGGATCAAGAACGACAAAATGGAAATCGCCCTGATCGAAAGAATAATAAGGCTTTTCCATTCCCCAAAATTCCTGTGTTACAATTTTAGGCGAAATATCCATATCGTGATTACCAAGAACATGGTATTTGGGACCTTTAAATGAATTCCATAGATTTAAGAAAGTTTGATTTTTTTCAAGAGGTAAACAAAAATCGCCTAATTGTAGAATGAAGTCGGCATTTTCGTTTTCGGAAGTCTTTATAAATTCATTTAATCTGTTGGATGCATCATGAATCAAATCCTGATGAACATCGGTGCAGAGAGTAAATGTAGTAGTTTTCTCTTGTTGGCAAGAAAACACTACTACACTTAAAAGCATAAAAATAAATTGCTTCATTGGTTTACCATTTAGCTACAAAACTAATGATAAATCAAAAACAAAAATCAATTTTCCCAGTTTCTTTTTAAAATTATTAAAAAGAAACAACCGGGAAGATAAATATTTACAAGTCGTAATTAAATCCTTTCAGATGATGTCCCATCCGGTCGCGTTTGGTTTTCATGTACCGCTGATTATGTTCGTTGGGTTCCACCTCCATCGAAATAATTTCGGTAACCTCTAAACCATAACCTTCTAAACCAACGCGTTTAACAGGATTATTGGTTAATAATTTCATTTTTGTAACACCAAGGTTCGATAGAATTTGTGCACCTACACCGTAATCCCGTTCATCGGCTTTAAAGCCTAAATGAAGATTGGCATCAACAGTGTCCAGTCCCTGATCCTGAAGTTTGTAAGCTGCAATTTTATTCAGCAAACCAATTCCACGGCCTTCCTGCATCATATAAACAATAACACCTTTCCCGGCTTCCTCGATCATTTCCATCGATTTATGAAGCTGATCGCCGCACTCACAACGTAACGATCCAAATATATCGCCTGTCATACACGACGAATGAACGCGTGTAAGTATGGCCTCGTTGGCATCCCATTCACCTTTTATTAAAGCAACATGTTCTGCACCGTTTGATTTTTGACGAAAAGGAACAATACGGAAGTCGCCAAATTGAGTTGGAAGGTCTACTTCTTCGCCTCTGTCAATCAGGCTTTCTCCCTTAAATAAATATGAAATAAGATCTTTTATCGTAACAATTTTCAGGTTGTGCTCCAGTGCAAATTCGTACAACTGAGGCAAACGTGCCATCGTTCCGTCTTCATTCATAATTTCGACAAGCACACCCGATGGCTCCAATCCTGCCAAACGAGCTAAGTCAACAGCTGCTTCGGTATGACCGCTTCTTCGAAGTACCCCCCTGTCTTTTGCTTTTAACGGGAATATATGTCCGGGACGTCCCAATTGCTCGGGTCGTGTTTTTTTATCCACCAACATTTTTATGGTAATGGCCCTGTCGCCTGCCGAAATTCCGGTTGTAACCTCAGGATGGATGGCATCAACAGAAACCGTAAAAGCTGTTTCGTTCGACGATGTATTTTTCCCCACCATAACTTCCAAGTCCAACTCCTCACATCTTTTTTCGGTTATAGCCACGCATATTAAACCACGCGCTTTCAACGCCATAAAATTTACGATTTCAGGTGTAATTAATTCCGAAGCAATTATTAAATCTCCCTCATTTTCTCTATCTTCATCGTCTACCACTATAACCATTTCTCCTTTTTTAATGGCTGCAATAGCTTCAGGAATAGTATTAAGCTTTATGTCTGTCATTTTTCCCTTTTTAAATCAGGCGCAAAATTACAAACTTTTATGACTTCGTTTAAAAAATATGGAAAAAGTATCTAATTTACAGACCTTGATAAAGATGACTTTACCATACCTTTGAACAAAAGAAGCTTTGAACTGTAAAAAGAAGGTCGGGCTACAGCCAAGTTTTATACATCTTGCAAGCGTCAATTTTTAAAGTTGCATTTTTGTTTCACAAACAATTCTGCGTTATTTTCAAAATACTATTATTTTCATATCTTTTACACAATAAAAGATTGCTTCCTGGTACTCAGTTATGAAAATAAAACAATTGAAGACATTCATTTGTATGAATTAATTATATCGCAGGAAACAATTAAGAAACAGAAAAAAACAATGAAACGAATACTCATCCTTTTTGCACATCCGGCTTTTAATAAATCACGGATAAACAAAGCCTTAATACAGTCCATTCAGGATTTGGAAGGTGTCACTGTTAATAATCTGTACGAAAAATACCCCGATTTTTTCATCGACGTAAAGGCCGAACAAAAGCTTTTGCTCGAGCACGATATTATTGTTTGGCACCATCCGTTTTACTGGTACAGTGCGCCGGCAATTATTAAGGAATGGATGGATTTGGTTTTAGAACACGGTTTTGCATATGGCACAAAAGGAAGAGCACTGGAAGGGAAATGGGCCATTTCAGTAATTTCCACTGGCGGACGAAAAGAGATTTACGGTTCAACCGGAAGCAACCAATTCTCAATCAATCAGTTTCTTGCCCCCTTTAACCAATCGGCAACATTATGCCGTATGAAATACCTGCCCCCTTTTGTGGTTCACGGCTCACATACTTTGTCGGCTGAAAAGCTGCAACAACACTGCAGCAATTACCGGAAAATGATGATCACTCTTCGCGACGAAAAATGCAACGAATCTGTCTTCCATAAAGTTGAGTATATTAACAGTATAATCGAAAACAATGTATAATCAGGAGTTTTTTTTAAGCGCATTAATATATTTAGGGGCCGCCGTTATTTCGGTTCCTATTGCCAAAAAGCTGGGACTGGGCTCGGTACTGGGCTATTTGCTGGCCGGAATTTTAATTGGCCCTTTTGTTTTAAAATTGGTAGGAACCGAAGCGGGCGAAGTAATGCATTTTGCCGAGTTTGGGGTTGTTCTCATGCTCTTTATAATTGGGTTGGAACTTGAGCCCAAACTATTATGGAAAATGCGACGCTCTATTTTTGGACTAGGAGGCTTACAGGTGCTTATTACTGCCGCAATTATTACTGCAGTTGCCCTTATTCTTAATTTCCAGATTAACCGTGCAATTGCTATTGGATTGATTCTGGCGCTATCGTCAACTGCCATTGTATTACAAACTTTAAGCGAAAAAGGATTAATGCGAAACATTGCCGGGCGCTCTGCATTTTCGGTTTTACTCTTTCAGGATATGGCAGTGATTCCTATACTCGCATTAATTCCTATTATTGCCACTTTGGGTTCTCCGGCAAATTTATCCGACTCTGCACTAAACAATATTGGAGAGGTGGCAAAAATGCCGGGATGGTTGCAGCTGCTTATTATTATTGGCGCCATAACAGCCATAGTAATTATTGGAAGGTATGCTGCACGTCACATCTTTCGGCTGGTTGCAGAAACCGGCTTGCACGAAGTTTTTGTGGCACTGGCTCTATTATTGGTAATTGGCACTGCCCTGGCCATGGATGCCATTGGCCTCTCGCCGGCATTGGGTACTTTTATTGCCGGAGTGGTTTTGGCCGACAGCGAATACCGTCACGAACTGGAAACCACAATCGATCCGTTTAAAGGATTGCTGCTGGGCCTTTTCTTTATTTCGGTTGGAGCCAGTATAAACTTCAATTTACTGATAGAAAGCCCGCTGATGATCATTCAGTTTCTTTTTCTGCTCATCTTTTTAAAATTTGCCGTTCTCCTTTTCCTGGGCCGGATGTTCCGTCTGAAAAAAGGCTTCGAATTCCTGTTTGCCTTTCTTTTATCGCAAGCCAGCGAATTTGCATTTGTACTGATTTCCTTCTCGAAACAAAATAAATTATTCGACGATCAAACTTCCGGAATGTTGTTACTGGTGGTTACATTGTCGATGGCCATTTCGCCGCTGTTGCTTATTTTTAACGAAAAAGCCGTAAGTCCGATTCTCGAACGTTGGCAAAACAAACTGGAATACGACGAAATAGAGGAAGAGGAAAATCCGGTAATACTGGCCGGTTTCGGACGTTTTGGACTTACTGTTGGACGAATTCTTCTGGCAAATGGGTTTAAAGTAACCATTCTCGACAATAATCCTTCGAACGTTGAAACATTGCGCAAATACGGATTTAAGCTTTATTTTGGCGATATCACCCGACCAAGAATGCTTGAAAAAGCCGGTATTGAAAAAGCACGCTTACTGATTTTAAGTATGGCCGAACACGAAAATGCTCTAAAAGTGGCCGAAATTGTACGAAAAAAATACCCCGATGTAAAAATATTGGCGCGTGCAAAAGATGTGTTCCATGTTTTTGAATACCTGAACATGAACATTAGCAATGTACAACGCGAAAATTTTCATTCGGCAGCCGAGTTGGGTAATAAAGCTTTGGTAGAACTGGGCCTTTCAAAATACGAAGCCTATCGTGCCACACGCACTTTTAAACACCACGAACAACAGGTAACCGAAGAGTTATATCACCACTGGCTGGAAGATAATGCTAAATTTATTAGAGAGTCCCGCCGATTTGAGGAGCAGGTAAAAGAAACTTTACAGGCCGAAAAAAATTATTCCATTCACGATACCGACTGTGCCTGGGACGTGGATTCGTTAAAAGAAGAGGCCCAGCTAAAAAAATGAGACGTAGCCCTTGAAGGTTTCGGAAAGCTTCAAGGGCTAAAACACACATCTGACTCAGCCCCATACAACAGGTGTATAAAGAGCAAAATACCTTATATGTTAAATAACATATGCTTACTTAAAAAGTATGCAAAAAGGATTTTATAGTTTTAAAAGCAAATCCTGTAATTAACAAATACACAGGCCACAAAAACGATTAACAACCATGATAATCAGTTTCACACTCTACCAAATTAAAACAGGCAACAGGTAAGCGCTCGGCAAGCGTGGGGAATCCTTTTTTAATTAAAAAAAATTCACACTTTAAAACCAAACAAGAAACACAATGAAAAATATCAAAATAGTACTAATCAGTTCTTTAATATTACTATCAGTAGAGGATATGAAGACGATAATATTTATGTAATAAACCCAGCCGATGGTTATCATGTCTATACATATGATTGGGTGGTTGAACAAGGTACCGATTCGCAAGTTTGGGACTATTTCCGGCAATTATATTATTTTAAATAATGGATTTTCGCCAAATAGTGATGGAATAAACGATGAGTTCATTCTTTATGTCAATAATGCAGACTCATGGGAATTTGAAGCTTTCGATCTGGAAGGTCGTCCTGTATTCCAAAGTGCCGGAACTATTTCAGGCAATTCAGCAACTTTATGGGACGGTACCGGAAAGTACTATTCAGGAACATATGCCTGTATCGTACGTTTCAAAAATAGCTTTGGCCGGTTTATAGATAAAGCTTATATGGTAGGAGTTATATATTAGTTTACAGCCTAAATTATATATTCATATTATGAAAGAAAATAAGTATTGTTTAAAATTGTTGACTTTAGCCTTAATATCTTTGATTTTAAGCTCCTGTTTTTTATTCAATTTCGATAGCCCGGATGATCTAATTGAAATCCACAAATTTAAGGGGCAGGATTATTCCAATTATGTTCCTGTTAGCCTTACCGATGATAAAACAAAAATCCATTCTGCTCCGGGCCTCTGGCCCACCCAGTGGCCTGTCAAACTTGTTAACGGATATTACTTAAACGGAGCATTGGGGGAAAACTCGGGATATGTTTCTATAACCATCGAAGATTATAATGAAAATTATACAAAAATAGGGATAGACAGTTTAAATAAATTAGTTATTGAAAGAGACCCTTACCTGGAATTTTACCGCGGGGATTTAGATGATTTTTGGGTTGAAGAAGGTGGATATTACGGAATAGATACCGCTGCAATTAACAACCTGATAAGAAACGGAAACCTGGAAAAATATTTTAACAGGTTAAAATAACAAATAAAGACTTATCAACAATTAAAGAACCGGCTAAAGCTGCCGGTTCTTATATCAATAATCAATAACCTAAAATTTTTCAACCATGACACAAACAAGAGTTTACTCATGCAAAGACACCGACATGTTAATGGCAAGTAAAGTAATTGCCACATCGTTAACCAATCAACTGGCCGACCTTTCGATGGTGCGCAGCAACTGGACACCCGAATATGCCCAGGCGCTTCACACCAAAATCGACAACGCCATGGAAGATTTCCTGGGCCTCGACAAAAAGAAAGCCCTGCGCGATGCTACCGCTGCCCTTACCGAAATTCAGGCTCCGGCCTTTCGTGCCCTGCAGTTTCTGAAAACACAGATTGAAGTGGACTTTGGCAACGATGCCAAAGAAATTGTAAAAACACTGGGCTACGACAAATACCTGAAAGCTGCACGTGCCAACGATCAGGAAGCTCTTATTCAACTGCTGTTTGCCTTTAAAAAAGGAATGACCAACCAACTAAAAGACGATATTGTAGCCAAAGGAACCAATCCGGCACTTATCGATAGTATTATAGGGTATGCCACCCAACTTAGCGAGGCCAACCTTACGCAGGAAACACTAAAATCGACTACAAAAGTCGTTTCCGAAACAGCATTAAATGCCTTTAACGATATTTACAACGAAATTATAGGAATCTGCAAAATTGCATCATCGTACTACCTGCACGACGAGATTTTAAAAGCTCAGTTTACCTTTAGCCGGGTAATCGCCAATATGAATGCGGCCGGCAAAAAAGCTGAAACACCCGAAGAATCCGTGGAATAAACCCATATTTAACAGACCTTGAAGGTTTCGGAAACCTTCAAGGTCTAAACCCAATCTGCCAACTTAGAAAGTAAACCTTCCAACATCGAAAACAATTTTATCTTCATAGAAGATAATTCTATCAACCTCGTAACCGTTTCTATCATCATCGAATTTCGTTTTATCTTCTTCGAAATCAATTTTATATACATCGAAGCTAATTTTATCTTCATCGACGGCAATTTTATCTTCATAGTTACTCGTTATATCCTCTTAGATATATCTTCTATCTACATCGAAAGATCTGCCACCATCTTCGACGCTTTAACCCACAACATAGAAACACCTGCTATCAGCTTCGAAGCTTTTGCCCACAAGTTCGATGGACTAACCTTCTACCCGGATACTCGCTACTCGCTGTCCCCCAAACTCCCCACTCTAAACACTGAACCCTAAACTCTAAACACATCCAAAGAAAACAAAGGTTCAATAAACTAAATTAGACTATTTCTAAATTGATCGTTTTTCACAAAAACTGATTTTCTGACACATACGGATTCGAATATTTATCTAGTTTTGCAATCTCGAAATAGCAAAAAACAGATAATTACGGAATCAGACATTCGACATAGGGGATTTGTAACTAAAATTAAAGGCACTTCATTACTTGTGAACATTGTGAGCCAATCGGCTTGTTCTACTTGTCATGCCAAGGGTGCATGTACCGTTGCCGACTATCAGGACAAGGAAATTGAGGTCACAGAATTCCACGGAAACTATAAAACTGGCGATGAAGTAACCATTCTTTTTAAGCAATCGAAAGGATTTACCGCTGTTATTTGGGGCTATGTAGTTCCCTTTTTTCTGGTACTGCTTACACTAATCGCTACCTTAGAAATCACCGGAAACGAACTCCACGCGGGACTTCTGTCTCTTGCAATACTAATTCCATATTATATAACACTATATTTTTTTCGTGATCATTTAAAAAAAGTACTGAAATTCGAAGTCGAAGAAAACGTTTAACAAATGAGTATCACCGTTGTATATACCATTGTCACTCTAGCAGTTATTGGAGCAGTCGCGGCTGTTATCCTTTACTTTGTGGCACAGAAATTCAAAGTTCATGAAGATCCGCGTATCGACGAGGTAGACGAAGCACTTCCGGGTGCCAATTGCGGAGGTTGCGGATTTGCCGGCTGCCGGGCTTTTGCCGAAGCCTGTGTAAAAGCCAGCAACCTTAGCGACTTAAACTGCCCCGTGGGCGGCAACGACACCATGAACAGTGTTGCTTCCCTTCTGGGATTGGAGGCTGTTAAAAAAGATCCGCGCGTAGCATACATCCGTTGTAACGGAACCTGCGACAACCGGCCAAAAACCAGCAGTTTTGATGGAGCAACAACCTGCGCCATTGCATCGTCGGTTTACAGTGGCGAAAGCGATTGTCAGTTTGGTTGCCTGGGATATGGCGATTGTGTTGACGCCTGCGATTTCGACGCCATCGACCTGCGTTCTGAACTGGGAGTGCCGCAAATTATCGACGACAAATGTGTGGCTTGCGGCGCCTGTGTGGATGCTTGTCCGAAAAGCCTTATTGAACTGCGTAAAAAAATGCCTAAAAACCGAAAAGTGGTGGTTTCGTGCCGCAACCAGGACAAAGGTGGTGTAGCGCGTAAAGCTTGCAGCGTGGCATGTATTGGTTGCGGAAAATGTATGAAGGAATGTCCGTTTGATGCCATTACGGTTGAAAACAACCTGGCATTTATCGACTCCGACAAATGTAAATTGTGCCGCAAATGTGTTGCAGTTTGCCCTACAAACGCCATTATTGAGGAAAACTTTCCCCCCAGGAAAGTAAAACCTGAAGTAAAAACAGAAATTGAACCAGCAAAATAATTCAGGATGTTAAAAACGTTCAAAATTGGCGGAGTACATCCTCCCGAAAATAAATTATCGAAAGATAAAAAGATAGAAGTACTGCCACTTCCAAAAACTGTATTTATTCCGGTAGCTCAGCACATTGGTGCCCCTGCTACTCCGGTTGTAAAACGTGGCGACGAGGTTAAAGTGGGCCAGGTAATTGCCCAAAGCAGTAGTTTTGTTTCAACCAACATTCACTCCTCCGTATCGGGGAAAGTGAAAAAAGTTGATTTTGCAGCCGACAGCTCGGGCTACCCGAAACAAGGTATTTTTATTGATGTGGAAGGCGACGAGTGGGTGGAACAAATCGATCGTTCGAATGATCTGGTAAAAGAAATTTCAATCGACGGTCCTGAAATTATTAAAAAGATTCAGGAAGCCGGTATTGTAGGTTTGGGCGGAGCAACTTTCCCAACCCATGTAAAACTGGTTCCGCCTAAAGGGATGAAAGCCGAAGTGCTTTTAATAAACGGTGTGGAATGCGAACCTTACCTCACTTCCGATCATCGTTTGATGCTGGAAAAAACCGAAGAAATTCTGGTTGGAATTCAGCTTTTAATGAAGGCCATGAATGTTGACAAAGCCGTAATTGGTATTGAAAACAACAAACCCGATGCCATTAAACTTCTTATCCAGAAGTGTAAAAGCTACAATGGAATTCGTGTTCAGGCATTAAAAGTGCAATATCCGCAGGGTGGTGAAAAACAATTGATCAACGCGGTTACCGGCAAAGAAGTTCCGTCGGGCGGTTTGCCCATTGCTGTTGGAGCAGTGGTAAGCAACGTAGGTACAGCTTTTGCGGTGTACGAAGCCATTCAGAAAAACAAACCCCTGATTGAGCGCGTGGTAACCATTACCGGGAAAGGCGTTGAAAAACCTTCGAATTTTATGGTTCGTATCGGTACAGCAACTTCCGAATTGGTTGAGGCAGCAGGCGGTGTACCCGAAAATACGGGTAAAATTATCAGCGGTGGCCCAATGATGGGACGTGCCATCCGTACTTTGGATGTTCCGGTCACAAAAGGTACTTCCGGTATTCTTCTGATGAAAAATGAAGAAGCCAATCGTGGAGAATGTATCAGCTGTATTCGCTGCTCGCGCTGTACTGCGGTTTGTCCGATGGGACTGGAACCCTACTTGCTGATGACCTTGGGCGAAAAACAAATTTTCGACCGTGCCGAAAACGAACGAATTATGGATTGTATTGAATGTGGCTCGTGCAGTTACACCTGTCCATCAAACCGTCCCCTACTCGATTATATTCGTTTTGGGAAAGGAAAAGTTGGAGCAATAATGCGTTCTAGAAAAAAATAAACAATCAAATTACCTGTCATTTCGAAGACGCAAGAGGAGAAATATCTACCATTTTGTTACAGATTTCTCTCCGTCAGCCGACGGATCGAAATGACAAGAAAGTAAAGAATAAAACAAACAACTGCATAATGAGTAATTTATTAACAGTTTCGCCGTCGCCGCATGTTCATTCAAGCGACTCAACCCAGAAAATTATGTACAGGGTTGTATACGCGATGATTCCTGCAATGGCCTGGGGAATTTTCATGTTCGGTTTCGACGCCATACGCGTGGGATTAATAGCAATAATTTCATGCCTTGCTTTTGAATACCTTATTCAAAAATACCTGATGAAGGTAAAACCAACGGTAACCGATGGTTCTGCATTAATTACCGGAATACTTCTGGCATTTAACGTTCCGTCAAACATTCCGTGGTGGATAATTGTAATTGGAGCGATGGCTGCCATGGGAATTGGCAAACTTTCGTTTGGCGGATTGGGAGCAAACATTTTTAATCCGGCATTGGTTGGAAGGGTTTTCCTTTTGATCTCTTTCCCGGTACAAATGACATCGTGGCCCGTTAACCGGCTTGCCGAAGTTGACACCGTAACATCGGCAACTCCGCTTGGTTTAATTAAAGAAGGAATTTCCAACGGTATTCCGGTTTCACAAATTCAGGGCCTGCCACAAATAAGTGATATGTTCCTGGGAATAGGCGGTGGTTCGTTGGGTGAGATTTCAGCCTTATTACTGATCCTTGGCGGACTTTACATGATTTGGAAAAAAGTAATTACCTGGCAAATTCCGGTTTCGATACTTTTAACAGTACTTGTAGTTTCCGGTGCATTCTGGATGGTAAATCCCGAAATTTATGTAAACCCGGTTATCCATTTGTTTACCGGAGGTTTAATGCTGGGGGCAATATTTATGGCAACCGATATGGTTACATCACCCATGTCGCCCAAAGGACAAATCATTTACGGAATCGGTATTGGATTGATTACCATCAGCATTCGTATGTTTGGCGCTTACCCCGAAGGAATATCGTTTGCAATACTGATTATGAACGCAGCAACTCCTTTGCTGAACATGTATATTAAACCTAAACGATTCGGAGGAAAATAGAGATGGCAAAAAGAGAATCGAATTTTATAAATATGGTGCTTACTCTGGTACTGGTTACCGGAATTGCAGCTGCAGTGCTTGGCTTTGTTTACGATGCCACAAAAGGACCAATCGAAGCTGCAAAACTGAAAGCACAAACAGAAGCAATCACCCAGGTTCTTCCTGAATTTGAAGAACTGGGCGAATCATTCAAAACCCTAGCTGAGGCAGGTGGAGACAGTTTGGAGTTTTTCCCTGCGTACAAAGGCGGCGAGCTGGTTGGAACGGCTATAAAAACCTACACAAAAAAAGGATTTAGCGGTTTTATTTCAATTATGGCCGGTATCGATAAAAACGGGAATTTTTCAGGCTACTCGGTTTTAGAACATGCCGAGACACCGGGTTTAGGATCGAAAATGGCAGAATGGTTTAAAAACACCGATCCGGCAAAAAGCAAGCAGAATGTAATTGGCAAAAATCCGGGATCAACAAAATTTGCCGTATCAAAAGATGGAGGCGATATTGATGCAATAACTGCTTCAACCATTACATCGCGCGCTTTTCTGGATGCGCTGAACCGTGCATATGATTCGTATAAAAACAACAGTAAATAAGAGGTCATGAATCAACTAAATAATTTTACAAAAGGATTTCTTAAAGAGAACCCTGTATTTGTTCTGCTTTTAGGAATGTGTCCTACTTTAGGCGTTACCTCATCGGCAATTAACGGCCTCGGAATGGGTTTGGCAACAACCTTTGTTTTGTTCATGTCGAATATCGTAATCTCTATCGTAAAAGGATTTATCCCCGATAAAGTACGTATCCCAAGTTTTATTGTAATTATTGCGGCTTTTGTAACTGTAGTTCAGTTGGCTATGCAAGCCTACCTGCCATCGCTGTATAAAAGTCTCGGACTATTTATTCCGTTGATTGTTGTTAACTGTATTGTTTTGGGCCGTGCCGAAGCATTTGCATCGAAAAACAATGTGGTTTCATCGGCTATCGATGGTTTAGGCATTGGACTTGGATTTAGTTTTGCCCTGGTTCTGCTCGGTGGAATTCGTGAAATTCTGGGAAGTGGTAAAATTTTCGACATCACCATTTATCACGAAAATTACGTGACACTGCTGTTTGTTCTTTCACCCGGTGCATTTATCGTTTTGGGTTATTTAATAGCTATAATTAACCGCATTCAAAAAAAATAGGAGGAGTTTAAATGAACTATCTTGTAATTGTAATAGGTGCCATATTAGTCAACAACATTGTTTTAATGCAATTCCTTGGAATCTGCCCGTTTTTGGGAGTTTCCAAAAAGGTTTCTACCGGGATTGGTATGACAGGTGCCGTTGCCTTTGTAATGATTTTGGCAACCATTGTGACCTACCTTATTCAGAATTATATTCTCGATAAATTTGGTTTGGGGTATTTACAAACCATTGTATTTATCCTGATCATTGCCGCCCTGGTGCAAATGGTTGAAATTATACTCAAAAAAGTAAGTCCTCCGCTGTATCAGGCTTTGGGTATATTTTTACCGCTTATTACTACCAACTGCGCCATTTTAGGTGTAGCAATTCTTACCATTCAAAAAGAATTTAATCTTTTGGAAGGTGTGGTTTTTGCAACCTCAAATGCCATTGGTTTTGGGCTGGCATTAATCATCTTTTCAGGAATTCGCGAACACCTCGATTTGCAGGATGTGCCAAAAGGATTAAAAGGTACGCCAATTGCTTTAATTGCTGCCGGAATTCTGGCAATGGCATTTATGGGATTCTCGGGTTTAGTTTAAAATTAAGCCTACATTAATGATTTGACATTTTTCAAACATCTTTAAAATCAATCAACTATAACTAGCAATTAATTTATAAATTTGCTATGTGTACTTAGCAAACAAAAGAATACGCCCGATTCAACAATCTAAAAATAAGTAAGTATTGGAATTTTTTCAGCAGAACCATAGATCACTTTTAAAAAGTCAGAAAGATACTATCAAACGTGAGTTGATGAATAGTGTCGACTGGAATCAACGAATGATTTGTATCAAAGGATTTCGTGGAGTTGGGAAAACTACATTTTTACTCGATTTTATTAAAGAAAAGTATTCTGACAGCAACGATGCACTTTATTTAAACCTCAATAATTTTTATTTCACCAAACGGAAAATCAGTTCGTTTGCCGATGAATTTGTAAAACGAGGTGGAAAAATACTGATACTCGACCAGATACAAAAATATCCGGATTGGTCGGAAGACCTGCGCAAATGTTACGACGAGCTGCCGGAATTAAAAATAATATTCACGTCGTCGCCAGTGCTGCGAATTGGCGAAGGAAATCCCGATTTAGAAGGTATTGCCAGTATTAAACACCTCGAAGGTTTATCGTTCAGAGAATACCTGAACCACCAGACTGGAAGCAATTTCAAAGCCTACTCCTTCGGGGAAATAGTTAAAAACCATGTGGCAATTGCCAAAGAAATAATAGCGGAAGTACGTCCGCTGGCCTATTTCGACGATTACCTGAAACACGGGTATTTTCCGTATTATATGGACGACCCGAATTTCTACATTAACAAATTGCTGAAGAATGTAAATCTGGCATTGGAAATAGATGTTCCATACATTAACCAGATTGAATTTAAATATCTTACAAAACTTAGAAAACTGTTGCACATTATTGCATCGGAAACGCCTTTTACACCAAATGTTAGTAAATTAGCAAGTTCGGTAGAAACATCGCGTGCAACAATTATGAATTACCTGAAATACCTGAAGAATGCCAGACTGATAAACCTGCTTTATGAGAATGGTGACGGAGATGACGACCAGATGAAAAAACCGGATAAAGTGTACATGCAAAATACAAATTTTCTGCATGCTATTGCTCCGAATAATAACGACAAAAGTACGATTCGTCAAACGTTTTTTTATAACCAGGTAGGTTATGTATGTAAACTGGCCAAATCACCAATTGCAGATTTTTGTATTGATGGAAAATACAGATTTAATGTTGGCGGAAGAAAACTGGAGCCGGTAAAAGATATTTATGCAGCATCAGATGTTATCGAAGTTGGAGAAGGAAATAAAATTCCACTCTGGCTTTTTGGATTTTTGTATTAGAAAAATCAAGAATAAAATCAATACTAAAAAAGAATAGAGATGGCAAAAGAAAAAAAATTCATCACATGTGACGGTAATTATGCGGCAGCGCATATGAGTTACATGTTTAGTGAAGTGGCCTGTATCTACCCAATTACTCCTTCATCTACAATGGCGGAATATGTTGACGAGTGGGCGGCTTTTGGAAAGAAAAACATGTTTGGACGCCCAGTGCGTTTGGCAGAAATGCAAAGTGAAGGTGGTGCTGCTGGTGCAGTTCACGGTGCTTTGCAGGCAGGTGCTTTAACTTCAACATACACTGCATCGCAGGGATTGTTGTTAATGATTCCTAACATGTACAAAATTGCTGGGGAGTTACTTCCAACTGTTTTCCATGTAAGTGCACGTGCACTGGCAGGACACGCACTATCAATTTTTGGCGACCACAGTGATATTTATGCTGCACGCCAAACTGGTTTTGCAATGTTGGGTGCAGGTTCTGTTCAGGAAGAAATGGATTTAGCAGGTGTTGCTCATTTGGCAACACTTAAATCAAGAGTTCCATTCTTAGCATTCTTCGATGGATTCCGTACTTCGCACGAGGTACAAAAAATCGAATCAATCGAATTGGAAGATATGCTGCCATTGATAGACCAGGATGCCATCCAGGATTTCCGTAACAGGGCATTAAACCCTGAGAATCCTGTAACTCGCGGTACTGCTCAGAACCCTGATATTTTCTTCCAGGCCAAAGAGTCAGCCAATAAATTTTACGATGCAGTTCCTGATATCGTAGCCGATTACATGGATCAAATCAGCGAATTAACCGGTAGAAAATACCGCCCGTTCACTTATTATGGTGCACCCGATGCTGAAAATATTATTATTGCCATGGGTTCGGTAACCGAAACCATTAAAGAAACCATTGATTACTTAACTTCTCAAGGTAAAAAAGTAGGGTTAATATCGGTTCACTTGTTCCGTCCATTCTCTGCAAAACACTTTGTTGAAGCACTTCCTGATACAGTAAAACGTATTGCTGTTCTTGACCGTGCTGCCGAGCCGGGATCAACCGGGGAGCCACTGTTCCTTGACATCCAGTCGCAATTCTACGGAAAAGAAAATGCACCCGTTATTGTTGGTGGTCGCTACGGTTTAGGTTCGAAAGACACTACTCCATCACAAATTATGTCGGTATACGAAAACCTTGAAATGAACGAGCCAAAAGGTAACTTCACAATTGGTATCGTTGACGATGTAACTTTCAAATCGCTTCCGTTAAAAGAAGAAATCGACATGACTCCAAAAGGAACTTACCAGGCTAAATTCTACGGTTTGGGTTCTGATGGTACTGTTGGTGCAAACAAAAACTCAATCAAGATTATTGGTGATGCAACCGATAAATCTTGCCAGGGATATTTCGAATACGACTCGAAAAAATCGGGTGGTTTCACTTGTTCACACCTTCGTTTTGGTGATAAACAAATTCGCTCAACTTACCTGGTAACTACACCCGACTTTGTAGCTTGCCACGTTCCTGCCTATCTGAACATGTACGATGTTCTGAAAGGATTGAAAAAAGGAGGTTCTTTCTTGCTCAACTCTATATGGGATGAAGAAGAAACCAAAAACCACTTGCCTGATTCAATGAAAAAATATTTGGCTGAAAACGAAATTAATTTCTACATCATTAACGGTACTAAGTTGGGTGAAGAGATTGGTTTGGGAACCCGGACGAATACAATCATGCAGTCGGCTTTCTTTAAAATTACTGAAGTAATTCCTTACGAAATGGCCGTTGACCAGATGAAAACTGCCATTGTAAAATCGTATGGTAAAAAAGGGGAACACATTGTAAACATGAACTACGCTGCTGTTGACGCAGGTGGTAAAAATGTGGTAAAAGTTGAAGTACCTGCAGAATGGAAAGACATTGTTGTTACCAAAGCAGATACTGACGCTGACCGTCCTGAATACATTAAAAACGTTGTTGACGTAATTAACGGCCAACGCGGTAACGATCTTCCTGTTTCTACTTTCGTTGGATCAGAAAATGGTGAGTTTCCACTAGGAACTGCTGCTTTCGAAAAACGTGGTATTGCGGTAAACGTTCCTGAATGGCAAGCAGACAACTGTATCCAGTGTAACCAATGTGCATATGTTTGTCCTCACGCTGCTATTCGTCCGTTCTTAATGACTGAAGAAGAAGTTGAAGCTGCTCCGGCCGGAACAGAAGTAAAAACAGCAACTCCTTCAAAAGTATTTGGCGGATTAAACTTCAGAATGCAGGTATCAGTACTTGACTGTACAGGATGCGGTAACTGTGCCGATGTATGTCCTTCGAAAGAGAAATCATTAATAATGAAACCTCTTGGAACGCAGCAAGCTGAAGTGGACCGTTGGAACTACATGGACAAAAAAGTTTCTGTAAAAGAAACTATTGTTGACAAAACCAAATCGGTTAAAAACTCACAGTTTGCTCAACCACTTTTCGAATTCTCAGGAGCTTGTGCAGGTTGTGGCGAAACTCCATATATTAAATTAATTACTCAGCTTTTCGGTGAGCGTATGATGGTGGCTAATGCTACAGGTTGTTCTTCAATCTATGGTGGTTCAGCTCCTTCAACTCCTTACTGTAAACACAAAGAGTCAGGTCACGGTCCGGCATGGGCCAACTCACTGTTCGAAGACAACGCCGAATACGGTTTTGGTTTCTCTGAAGGTGTTTCTGCTCATCGTGCACGTATTGCTGATATTATGACTACTGCCCTTTCAAACGGTGCTTCTGATGCAGAAAAAGAAGTATTTTCTGAATGGCTGGAGAAAAAAGACAATGCCGACGGTTCAGTTGTTGCTTCGAAAAAAGTACTTGACGTTATCGAAGGTAGCGACAGCCAGTACGCAACAGACATCCTATCGTTGAAACAATACCTGATTAAAAAATCGATTTGGGTATTTGGTGGCGACGGATGGGCTTATGATATCGGTTACGGTGGTTTAGACCACGTAATGGCCAGCGGCGAAGATGTAAACATTTTGGTAATGGATACCGAGGTTTACTCAAACACAGGTGGTCAGGCGTCGAAATCAACACCAGTTGGAGCTGTTGCTAAATTTGCGGCCTCAGGTAAAAAAATCCGTAAAAAAGACCTCGGAGCTATGATGATGAGCTACGGTTACGTTTATGTTGCACAAGTTGCAATGGGAGCCAACCAGTCGCAGTACTTCAAAGCAATTAAGGAAGCTGAAGCTTACCCGGGTCCATCAATTGTTATTGCTTACTCTCCATGTATTAACCACGGCTTACGTGCCAGTATGGGACGTACACAGGAAGAGGAGAAAAAAGCAGTAGAAGCAGGATACTGGCAAATGTTCCGCTACAATCCGCTATTGGAAGACGAAGGTAAAAACCCATTCCAGTTGGATTCGAAAGCACCGGATTGGAGCAAATTCCAGGAATTCCTAAATGGTGAGGTTCGTTACACGTCATTGAAAAAATCGTTCCCTGCAGCAGCTGACGAATTATTCTCAGCCGCCGAGGACAACGCAAAATGGCGTTATGCTTCGTACCAACGTATGGCAGCAATGGACTACTCGAAAACTGAAGAATAGATTATTTTTCTGAGATATATTAAAAAGCCGCTTCGTTTGAAGCGGCTTTTTTTGTTCTACTGCTCCCGGGTTCAATCAAACAATACAAATCACCAATAAATTAAGGGTGTTCAATAAATTTTTCTTCGCCTTCTCCAACCGGCTCGTCCGTTGTTGAAATTCTTGAGTTGTTCAGGTGATTTTCATCGTTAAAAAAAACGTAGATGGGTGATTCGTTTCTCAGCATATCGACAATAGTATCAAGCTGATAATGATGGTAATAAAACGCATAGTAGTTTTCGGCTACCTTGCAGGCTGTGGGCAAATTATGGGTTGGATCTTCAATAAACCAAACAGAGCAGGTTTCTCCCCCGGTACCTTTTAAAATCAGGTTTGTTTTTCCTGTCGATCGCGATGACCAGTTGTAATACCGATAAGTTTTCACTTCGAATGATGCTTGTGCCATAATAATCTCTCCTTTCTGTACATTTAATTTATACACTTCAACATTGCTGTTATTGCCTCATGCAGAAAGGCTTTGATTTATCGCGACCTAATCCGAAACCATTACAAAATTACGGCATTTCGCCTCTAAAATCAATTGAAGCTAAAGGCAATTACGCACTTGCCCCCAATAAGCAGCGCAATAAAGAACCGTTTTAAATTTTACCGGATAAAAGTGACAACTTTTATGCATAAGAAGCAGTAAAAACCAATACAGTATAAAAGAAGAAACAGGTGGATTACGTTATACTCATAAGCCTGCTAACAATCCTCAATTGGGGCACTTGTTTCTGCACTGGTTACAGCGAAACCAATAATTACAAATTACCTCAGAAACATTTAACAGCTAAAAAACAGGAACAGCCTCTCATCCTTACCGACACCATTGGCTATCGACAAAAACTTACAGTTCTTGCCAATGGAGACACATCCGGGCGATGGCCTGTTCCGCAGCCTTGCCCGCTAAAAGGAGCCATTCTGCCCTTTAAACGAATTGTTGCCTATTACGGAAATCTCTATTCAAAACAAATGGGGGCGCTGGGCCAATACCCTCCCCAACAAATGTGGCAACTTTTAAGCAAGGAAGTGCAGGCCTGGAAAGAAGCAGATTCAACTACAGAAGTGCAGCCTGCCCTTCATTATATTGCTCTAGTGGCACAAAATGACACCACCATTTTTAAAGACTGTTGTTTTCGTATGCCCGAAAGCCAGATCGATTCTGTTTTATCCATTGCTAAAATGGGAAATGCAATTGTGTTTTTAGATCTGCAGCCGGGCAGAAGCCGGTTAACATCGGAGGTGCCTCGCCTGGAGAAATACCTGAAAATGCCCGGGGTGCATTTGGCCCTCGACCCGGAGTTTTCGATGAAGGATGGTTGCCTGCCTGGACAGAGAATAGGGAGCCTCGATGCAAGCGATGTCAATTACTGTTCAGCCTACCTTGCCAGGCTGGTGAAGGCATACAACCTGCCTCCAAAGATCCTGATTGTTCACCGGTTTACCCAAAATATGCTGCAAAACTACCACGACATTGTACTTCGTCCCGAGGTGCAGATTGTGATCAACATGGATGGCTGGGGCCCACCAACTTTAAAATTCAGTTCGTACCACCATTACATTTACCGGGAACCGATTCAGTTTACGGGCATCAAACTTTTTTATAAAAACGACCTGAAAAAACCTCCTTACCGAATGCTGACCCCGCAGGAAATACTTCAGCTTAAACCTCAACCGGTTTATATCCAATACCAGTAAAGCTGCAGATAATTCTACCCCTCGTTTCCGTACACAGGCATCTGGGTTCCTAAATAATTAGTTATAAATCTTGCACAGGCAATTTCATTCGATTTCGGATCATCAAGCAGGTATCTGTCAAGGGTGAATAAATCGGCACAATGGGCTTTACTAAACAATTCCTTTAACCTTGCATCGTTTTTAATGTCTGAGTTTATAAAAGTACTGAGCTTATCAATCCCCAAATAGGCTTTATCGGCCTTTACAACACCCAGTAAATCGTGTAATATTTTCCCCTCAGGCGTTCCGTTGTTGGTGAGAAACAGAAAGGTGCGTATTACCAGTTTGTCGCCAATAATATCGGCTTTTAAATAGCCCAACTTTACTTTGCCATGACTAAGTGGGAAAAGAAAACTTTTATTATTATTTAAAGGAATGGCATTGGTAAGTATTGCATAAACCACATCTAAATAACAAATTAATTCATACTGCTCGCTTATCCGTTCTTTTATGCGGTTAATGGCATGTTGCTGAATAAAAACCTGAAGACGGAAATCCTGCATAATTCCGGTTAAACCAAGCTGTTGAGGTGTAACACATAATGGTTCAAACGCTTTTCCGCTATTAAAATACAACCGGTAGTTGGCACGTTTATGCCCATTGATTTCGAGTAATTCGTTTTCACCTCTTTTATTTTCAATAATCCAGTTATTATATAACGAACGTTTTTGGTAATCCGCCTCGTGCTTTTGTGGCTGATCCCGGTCGAAACGCACCACACTTTTTTTAAAATCGGAAAACATCCAACCTAACACTTGCAGGAATTTATCTATTTTATCTTCAACAACTGCATAATGATCGTCAAAGCCGTGATTAAAAACCGGAAAGCAATTTTTAAACCTATCGGCAATTTTTGGAAAGTTTTTATGAACATCAACCCAAAAGATATAGAGCGTTATAGCATAAACCGAAAAATCGGAATAGGTTAACCGGGCATTTGCGTATTCGATATCCACATACGAATGGTGTAAAAAGTGGCTGAAGTACTGGTTTAACACCCGCAGGTTATTCGCCGTGGTTTTCGTTTCATCTTGTGTTGAATTGATGAGGTTATGTGGGCGCAACCGACAGATATACATTAATTTCCTTTCTCTTTCTCCCAGCAAATCAATAACCGAGGCATCTCCCAAAAGAGAAGCTACCTGTTTTATCTTTTTAAAAAATTCGTTTCGCCTGTGTCGAAATTCCTGTTTTTGTTGTTGCGATGTGTTTTTCTTTTTTCTGCGATTCATGGCAACTATAGTTTGGTATTCATTCATTGGGCTGGCTACTCCTCCACCCCAATGAACTAAGTATTAATGGTTTGTTTCTTTACATCGTTGAATGTATTGCTGCATCCAAACATTAGTAAGCAAAATAGTAAGTATAATAGTTTGTTTTTCTTATTCAATTCATTTATTAAATTCTCATCTCGTCCCGGAATTACAGCCAAGGCCTGTGCAACCCACAAATGCAAATTATCCTCTTTGTTGTAAGCTTGGGTTATACATCTGTGTGGCACGGGGACCTCAACTTTACTTACAATACAATTCTAAGGATTTCAATAGTTTCTGTTTCCATATTTCGTGTTTCTTATTCATATCGGTCATACTTGTTCCAAATTCGAATCAAAAAAAGATGTGTGGAAAGCATAGCCGCAGGAGCAGGGTCGTATGCTGTTAGTATTCCATTGCCATTAACCGGGCAAAACCGGTATACGGTCGTAATTCCATTAGTTCGAAATCTATTATTCCCTTGCTGACCAATGGCAATCTACTCAATAGTTTATTGGCTGCTAATTTGTCTTCGCATTCAAGAACAAGAACAGCATTCTTTTTTTCATTAAAGTAGATTTCGCGTAAATTACCTGAAAGCAACATTTTATAAGCTGATTTTGCTTCTTCAATAAGTGTTTGGGATTCATTTTCCCAATCAACCGCTTTTAATTCTTTTTCGATGGCTAATATTTTCATTTTTTTCTGAATGATTTCTTGCTTTTACCCCTCGTTGTTGTCCAATTTTATCGTGTCACCTTTTTTTCATGCGATTCACTCGCGCAATAGCGGAGACCGCGTATTATACCATGCGTTTTATTCTTTAACTTTTGCATACCTAATCTCGTCAAAAATCTCATTGTTTTTACAAATCGATTTCCTGAAAATCGCCTCTTTATTGTATCCACATTTTTCTAATACTCGCCGTGATGCTTTATTAAATTCAAAAATACCCGTATGAATCCTTAGAATATCCAGGTTACAAAATCCCCAGTGTGTTATCAAGTTAACGGCCTTTGTCATAATCCCTTTGTTCCAAAATGGCTCGCCGATAAAATAGCCAATCTCTGCACTTTTTCGATACACATCGCCGCCTGGCAACAGGCTTATATTGCCAACATACCTATCTTGATACTCTATTGCAAAAATTGTCTTCGGATTTTGAGAATCAATCATAGTTTTGAAATTCTCAGCATCGTTATGTGTATAGGGTTGTGGGAATGCATCTCTCAAATTAATTGCGACCTTTCCATTATTGGCATACTTAACAAGCCATTCTAAATCGGAATCCATCAGTTCTCTTAGCTTTACATTGCCACTTTCGGCTATTACTACTTTCTTATTCTTGCTCATTTATCCAATAAATTTTGCACCAGCAATTGCGATAACTGTCCATAAAATCACGAGTAAAATCGCGCGGAAGCAGGGCCCCCAACTTTAGTTACAAATGCTTGATTATTGTTTATTTGCCGGTGCGTATTCAACGGTTTAATATTTGCTTTTTAAAAGTAAACAAAAATTTTATTAATCGGACTTTTGTTCTGATTATCCGGATTATTATGCGATGCAACTGCGCGGAAGCAGGTGTCAATAAAACTATGATTTAAAGTTCGGAAGGAATTTTGCTGACAACGTATCATTACTCCTCAAAAATCGGTCTTAACGCCTGTAATGACAAGGCTTTCGAAGGTGCGAAGATTGCCGTTTTTTCAAAGCAATACGGTCCTCCGTACTTAAAGGGGGCCATTTTTTAAAAAAAGTACTGTCTACTGCATTTAAAGAGTACCATTTTTGGGAAAAAATGCAGCCCTTTATCTGCAGCAACATACATTTCTGAAATACAACTCTAAGGATCTTGATATTTCCTGATTTCGTGTTTGTGTTTCATAGCATTTATACTTTTTCAAATTCGAATCAAAATAAAGTGTTGTATAAGAATCGTGTTCCCAAAAGGACAGATGAGCGTATTCCAAAGAGTCAAACACTTTTTATCCTCTCACGATCATTCATTTTTGTAGCAGTGAAAAGTTACATAATAGTTTAAAAGTTTTAATGAGATTGTAATTTATCTTATCTTACAAACACTAAACTACTGGTAAATAGTTTGTTTATTAAAATTTCTGCTATTTGCATTTAATTACCTACTTAAAATATCGATTATGAAAAAACTGCTCGTACTGTTTATTTCACTCCTTCCAATTTTCAGTGTACAGGCGCAGATTAGTGCCAAGCTAATGCGTTATATGGATGTTTCCGAAACGCAAATTACCTTTGTTTTTGGTGGAGATATTTGGCTGGTGCCTAAAACCGGAGGTACTGCTCTTCAGTTAACCAATTCTCCGGGTGAAGAATCGTGGCCTAAGTTTTCGCCCGATGGAATGGAGATTGCTTATACCGCCAGCTACAACGGCAATTCCGATGTTTTTGTAGTGTCGGTAACCGGAGGCATTCCAATCCGCGTTACCTACAATTCGTTTTCCGATCGCTTAATCGACTGGCATCCCGATGGACAGAAGTTGTTATTTGCCTCGGCACGCGAACATGGTGTTGGTCGTTTAAACCAGTTTTTTATGGTGGACAAAAATGGCGGCTTACCCGAAAAGCTGGCCATTCCTTATGGCGAATTGGCTAGCTTCTCTCCTAATGGAAAGCAACTGGCCTATATCACAAAAATTACCGAGAACTACCCGTTTAAACGTTACCGCGGCGGACTAACATCCGATATTATTATTTACGATTTTGAAACAGGTACATCCAAACGCATAACCGACAATGAAGTAAACGACGGAAAACCGGCGTGGGCAGGCGACAAAGTTTACTTTTTGTCCGACCGAAGTGAAAATATGCGTTTGAACATTTGGGAATACGATACCCAATCAGAAGAAATAAGTCAGGTCACCGATTACAACGACTTCGATATATCTTTTCTGTCGGCCGGACCTGAAGAACTTGTATACGAAATGGGCGGCGATCTGTATTTAATGGACCTGACAACACAGGAATCGCGAAAGATTGAAATTAATGTAATCAGTGATTTATCGGTGGAAATGCCCACAAAGAAAGATGTAAAAGGACAGATAACAAACATGACCGCATCGCCAGAAGGTAAACGCATTGTTTTTGAAGCCCGTGGCGAACTGTTCAATGTTCCGGTAAAAGAGGGGTACTCCATAAACCTTACACGCTCGAGCGGAGCCTTTGATCAAAGCCCTGCCTGGTCGCCCGACGGGAAAACCATTGCCTACTGGAGCGACCGTTCGGGTGAATATGAAATATGGCTGCAAGACAGTGAATCGAAAGAATCTCCAAAACAACTTACCAATCGTGGTAAAGGATTTGGCTATAGTTTGTTCTGGTCGCCCAACAGTAAAAAAATTGCTTTTATAGATGAAACCAATACCATTTCGGTTATCGACATGGAAAGCGGAGAAACGATAAAAGCCGGAAACTACAACTGGAATGTGGGTCATGGAAGCCGCTTTGGATTCCCCATTTCGTGGGCACCCGATTCAAAATGGATTGCCTTTAGCGAGGGCCTTGATAATGCGCAGTCGGCTATTTTTGTTTTCAATATAGACACCAAAGAACACACCCAAATCACCAGTGGTTTTTACAGCGATGAGTACCCGGTGTTCAGCACCGACGGGAAATACCTGTTCTACCTTACCCAACGAAAGTTTCAGGCAGCTTATTCTTCACTGGGAGACGGCACCTGGATTTACCCCAATTCCACCAACATTGCCTCCATTGGTTTAAAGGCCGACACTCCCTCTCTTCTCGCACCAAAAAACGACAAAGTGGAGCTAAAGGAGGAGAAAGTTGAAGAAAAAAAAGACAGCGACAAAGAAAATGGGAAGGGTAAAAAGGATAAGGAAAAAGCGGATAAAAAAGACGAAGCAGTTAAGGTGGAAATTGATTTTGAAAATATAGAAACACGTTTAACACTGCTTCCTCCCAAAGCCGGAAATATTTCAGCACTGCTTCCTTTCGAAGATAAACTGGTTTATTTACGCCGTCCCAACACCGGATCCGGTGAACGTTCTTCTTCTCTTCATTATTACGATTTAAAAGAGCGGGAAGAAAAGAAAATTATGGACGACGTAAGCCGCGTAGTTGCCACGGCCGATGCAAAACAAATGTTGGTCAGCTCAAGCGGAAAATATGGTATTATAAAAGCTGCTGCCGATCAGAAAATTGAAAAACCCATTTCTACCGACGGATTGGTAATGGATTTGATACCAAAAGAAGAATGGAAACAGATATTTATGGATACCTGGCGGCGTCACCGCGACTTTTTTTACGATCCGAATATGCAGGGAGTAGATTGGGAAGGCTTACGCAACCAGTATGCCAAACTGGTGAACGATGCCCGTACCCGCTGGGATATCATCAATATTCAACTCAACCTGGTGGCAGAACTTAGTGCAGGTCATACTTATGCAGGAGGTGGCGATGTTGAAAGAGCGCCATCACGAGGAACAGGCTTTTTAGGGATTAACTGGGAGATTGACAATTCGGGTTATAAAATTAAAGAGATTGTAAAACCTGCAACGTGGGACACTGAAATACGTTCGCCTTTTGATAAACCGGGAGTGGAAGTAAAAGAAGGTGATTATATTTTATCAGTTAACGGAATAAAACTCGATACGAAGAAAGATCCGTATGCCGCTTTTGAAGGATTATCAGGTAAAACAGTGGCATTACAAGTATCTTCCACCGGAAAAAGTGATGAAACAAAAGAAGTGATCGTAAAATTGTTGAGCGCCGGCGAGGAACGAAATCTGAGGTATTTAAATCACCTGGAATATAATCGAAAGCTGGTTGATAAATTGTCGGATGGTCAGCTAGGCTATATTTATATGTCGAATACTGCAGGCCAGGGCCAGTTGGAACTGGTTAAAATGTTTTACGGACAACTGGATAAAAAGGGCTTTATTCTGGACGAACGCTTTAACGGAGGAGGTCAATTGGCCGATCGTTTTCTGGAACTAATTCAACGCCCGGTAACTTATAACCTGCACTGGCGTCATGGGAAAGATCATACCAATCCTATAAAAACCAATACAGGCCCGGTGGGAATGTTGATTAACGGCTGGGCCGGTTCAGGCGGCGATGGATTGCCGTGGGCTTTTAAAGAATTGAAAGCGGGCCCTATTGTTGGAGAAAGAACGCTTGGGATTCTGGTTGGTCCGGCAACAGGACATCGGTTGATTGACGGCGGATCAATTACAGTTCCGGGAGCCCGGTTGTACGACAATGCCGGACACTGGTTTTGGGAAGGCGAAGGAGTTCGACCCGATTTTAAAGTTTGGGACGACCCGAATATGTTGATGCAGGGCCGCGATCCGCAAATGGAAAAAGTGGTAGAGGAAGTACTGAAACGGGTAAAGGAAAACAAACACCAGATGACTCCGGCTCCGCAATTGGAAGACCGATCGGCAAAGGGATTACAAAAAATGTAGTTAACGAATACTTTAGAAGAAAAAAAGTCTCAACATTGTGCTGAGACTTTTTTTATAATTCAGATTACATATCTTTTATTCCAGTGTTCCTTGTTCAGCTTGTTCGATCATTGTTTCGTTCGCTGTGATAAACACTTCAACGCGACGGTTTTGCTGACGGCCCGCTGCTGTTGAGTTATCAGCAATCGGCTGGTCGAAAGCCATTCCCGTTGCCGACATACGACTGGTTGGAATACCATTCTGCGTTAAAAAATAAACCACTGATTGTGCTCTTTCCAACGATAAACGTTCGTTTACCTCACGCGAACCGGTGTTATCGGTATGTCCGTTAATGGTAACATCGGTTTCCGGGTTGTTCTTTAACGAATTGGCAAAATCAGTCAGCGCTATTTTTGAAGCGGTACTCAAATCGGCTTTTCCTGTGGCAAATAAAATACCACTGTCGAAGGTTACCTTAATGGCCTGTAAATTATTTACGTCGGTAACTGTTTCCACTTTTGCGCCTTCAATTCTCTCGAGTTCAGCTTGCTGTTTGTCCATTTTCTTACCAATAACCACACCTGCCGATGCACCAACAGCTGTACCCACAGCGGCACCAATGGCAGCACCTTTGCCTTTTCCGAACAATGCACCCACACCGGCACCAACTGCGGCACCACCACCTGCTCCCAGTAATCCTCCTTTGGTTGTGTTATTCATGCTGGCACATCCGCCAAATAAAACAGCCGTGCTCAAAAAAATCGCAACATAAACATTGTACCTCTTCATTCTTGTTTCCTTTTTAATTATTACTTACTAATTCTTACTACAATTCTTACTCTACTTTGTTCTTTCCGATTGAAATTTCAATGCTGTTTCAGTTAATTATAAAGTTTGATTTTGTGCATTTAAATCAGAAACCGGGACAAAAGATCAACACCTTACAAAAGTAACCTTTTTACTAATCGGATGTAAAAAAAAATAACCTCTCATCCACAAACGGACAAGAGGTTGATATCGTATATAGTTTGAAACGATTTTTCTATACCAATTGAACGTCTTCCACTATTTCCTGGCCTTTTTTAATGGCGTCAAGGTTTAGCGGAATCAATTTATGGTAACGCTCGGGTAACGATTTTTCCAGTCCTTTTTCTACGTTATCGAGCGAAAGGATAGGACGTACTTTCAGGTAGCTGCCAAAAACTATCATATTGAAAACTTTAGGATTACCCATTTCAACAGCAGTTTTTGTCCCCTCTACTTTGTAGATATTTATATCCGTACGTGTGGGAGGATTTACAATTCCGTTGGGATCGTACAGCAGCGTTCCTCCGGGTTTAACCGCTTCCTCAAATTTATCCATACTTTGCTGGTTCAGAATAATGGCCGTATCGAATTCCTGCAAAATAGGCGAGCTGATACGTGTATCGCTGATTATAACCGTTACATTGGCGGTACCGCCGCGCATTTCGGGGCCGTACGATGGGAACCAGGTTACTTCTTTGTCTTCCATAATGCCCGAATAAGCCAAAATCTTACCCATCGAAAGTACACCTTGTCCACCAAATCCGGCAATTATCATTTCTTCAGTCATAGTTTCAATTTTTTAGCGGGTTAATTTTCCGAATGTTCACCTTTCTCACTGTCTTTCATATCGCCAAGGGGGTAATACGGAAGCATGTTCTCGGTCATCCAGTTATTAGCAGCAACAGGCGTCATTTTCCAGCCCGAGTTACAGGTAGAAACCACTTCAACAAACGAAGTTCCTTTTTTATCCAATACATTCTGAATGGCTTTTTTTAACGAACGTTTTAGTTTGCGAGCTGCATTTGCAGTGTGAGCTGCCTGGCGTGTTACATAGGAAGTTCCGGGAAGTTGAGCAATCAGGTTGGTAATCTTCATGGGATACCCGTTCAAATCAACATTACGTCCGTTTGGCGTAGTTGAAGTAACCATTCCTTCCAAAGTAGTTGGGGCCATTTGCCCACCGGTCATTCCGTAAATTCCGTTATTAATAAAAATCACCAGTATATTCTCGCCACGGTTACAGGCATGCATAATTTCGGCAGTCCCAATGGAAGCCAAATCACCGTCGCCCTGGTAAGTAAACACAAAGTTGTCGGGATGTAAACGGGCCACTCCTGTAGCTACTGCAGGTGCTCGTCCGTGAGCTGCTTCCTGCCAGTCGATATCGATATAATTATAGGCGAACACAGCACAACCAACCGGAGCAATACCAACGGTTTTTTCCTGCAGGCCCATTTCTTCAATCAGTTCGGCCATAATTTTGTGCACCACCCCGTGTGTACATCCGGGGCAGTAATGCATTACATCGTCGTTTAATACAGCCGACTTATCGTAAACCAGGTTTTCCGGTTTTATAATTTCATTTATATCCATAATATCCGGTTTTAGTAACTTCTTTTAACTCCATAACTTAGCTCCCACGAAAACTTATCTTCCAGTGCCTCAACCACCTCGTTTGGCGAAGGAATAATACCTCCCATTCGTCCAAAGTAATCCACTCGTGCATTGCTGCCTGCTTCGTAAACCGACAGTTTTATGTCTTCCACCATCTGCCCGGCGCTCATCTCAACAGATAAGAATCCCTGTGCTTTGCGTGCCAGTTCTTTAATTATTTTTTTAGGAAAAGGATAAAGTGTAATGGGACGTAACAAACCCACTTTTAGGCCTTTGGCCCTGGCTATTTCAACAGCCTTTTGGCACACACGCGACGAGGTTCCAAAAGCTACCAATACAAAGTCAGCATCGTCGCACTGGATGGCTTCGTAGCGTACTTCCTCCTCTTCCAGCTTTTTGTATTTTTCCTGAAACCTCAAATTATTGGCTTCCATTATATCAGAATCCATTTCGAGAGAGGTTACAATATTTTTTTTACGCGATTTAGGTTTCCCAAGCGTCGCCCAATCACCACATTCTGCTTCAATTTCTTCGTTTGTGCGGCGTGGTTTAAAATCGGCCAGTTCAACTTTTTCCATCATCTGGCCAATGGCACCATCGGCAAGAATCATGGCCGGATTGCGGTATTTAAAGGCCAACTCGAAACCAAGGTTAACAAAATCATTCATTTCCTGTACTGATGAGGGAGCCAAAACAATTAATTTATAATCGCCATGTCCGCCACCTTTTACCGATTGAAAATAGTCGGCCTGCGATGGTTGGATGGTTCCCAAACCAGGGCCCCCCCGCTGCACATTTACAAGCAAACAGGGTAACTCGGCTCCGGCAATATATGAAATGCCTTCAGCCATAAGACTCACTCCCGGACTTGAAGACGATGTCATTACCTTTTTTCCACTACCGGCAGCACCGTAAACCATGTTAATGGAAGCCACTTCGCTTTCAGCCTGCAACACTACCATACCGGTTTCGTTCCATGGCTGACGTGCCATTAAAGTCTCCATCACTTCCGACTGAGGTGTAATGGGATAGCCAAAATAACCATCGCATCCGCAGCGAATGGCAGCCTCGGCCAGCACCTCATTTCCTTTCATTAATCTTACTTCTCCCATATTTTAATTTTTTATTGTCGATTGATTAATCATTATTGATATCCCTCTCGCTCTTGTCTCACCTTACGAGACAAACAGTCGCGCAGCGAAAACAGGGTTCAGCTTACCTTTACACGATAAATTGTAATACACGTATCCGGACAAACCACGCCGCAGTTTGCACAACCTATGCACTCGTCCGGGTTTTCCATAAACGAATAATGATATCCTTTGCTGTTAACCTCCTTATGAAGCGCTAAAACATCGTGCGGACAGGCTTCTACACACAAGCTGCAACCTTTGCAACCTTCCTTATCAACAACAACTGCTCCTTTTACCTTTGCCATATTCAGTAGATTTTCTAACAAAATTAACAATCTGAACCAAGCAAACAACCTATAAAAATCAGGTTCTAATACTTTTATTATAAGCGGTTTGAGTTCCTAACAGAAACAGGCTTTTTACTTTCAGATTGGAATTTTATCACAATAAATATTTTGAGATTTTTCTCTGAAAGCAAATATATTTTTTACAACATATAATGTGTGCAACTATTGTTGCGTATTGTAGACTATTTATTCGGGTTAGTTGAAAGGTCGAGAATTTGATATCTCCATGGGAAAAACAGGAGGTAGCAAATAAGTGATGATTGAGTTATTGACTTCGGGGGATTTGAAAGTTAGTAGCAGGAGAAACTTACAATTTGTACAAAATCCGAGTAAGAATGTTTCGGTGGATTCCGAGGTAGGAAGCAATGTGTTGGCGTTGTAATTTTTGCGCCAAATCGGGGTATTCTTCAAAAAATTTACGAATGCGTTGTTCGGCATTTAACGATTGAAACGAATGAATTCGATCCATGGCCTGGATATAACTTTCTTCTGCCAGAATCCGTACGGTTCGCTCGAACTTGTGATTGGTATCGAGCAACGTTTTAAATTCATCTTTTTCGATATAAATCAACTTTGAATCTTCGTAGGCACGAATGGCTTCCGAAGAGTTTTTACCCAATACAAATCCGCGATGGTTGCTTACAATAAAATTATTGGGCGGGAAAAAGAAGCGCGAAACCCACTCCGTTCCGCTGTCGGATAAATAAGAAGCATACATAAGACCATCCATAAGCAAGCCAATCTTATTGTTCTTCTCACCATAGTCGATAAATAACTCCCCTTTCGACAATACCACAGGTTCATTCTTCAAATTAAAATCATCAATTAAATCAATGGTATGTTCAAAGCGGGAAATTATCTTGTTCTTATCCATAAATAATCTATTCTACTCTTGACATTTCGAGGTGTAACGACGAGAAATCTTCAGTTTGGCACCTAAAATTTCTCTCTCGTTACTCTCGTTAGAAATGACACTGTATTTATTTTCTAAAATTTTCGTGAAACAACCTCAACCTTTCATCGAGCGCTGCAAACTGATTGTGTTGAACAAAGGAAACACAAGCCCTGATTCCTTCTTCATCGCTGCCAGTATTGTCTAAAGCGATAGCACTTACACCGTAAAATAACAAATTGGCAACCAGTTCATTTCCTGTCATTCCCGGATAACCGATGGTAAAATAAAAACCATCGGCAATGGGCACGTCAAGATCTTTTTTGTACACAATGTCAAAACCATTCTTTAAAAACAGAGCCTTCATTTTTTTAGCTCTTTCGCCATAATCTTTTACGCCTTCAACAAAATTATACGAACCTTCGTTAACTGCTTTTAACATGCCAGCCAACGCATACTGTGCCGAATGACTGGTTCCTGAAGAAAGTGAATACAACAAGCGTAAAGTAATTGTGGCTCCAAACGTAGTTCCTTTAAAACGTTCCTGCAAATCGGGATAATCGCGTTGAAACAGTTTATCTGAAATGGCCATTATTCCTATTCGCTGCCCCGCATACGAGAAAATTTTGGAACTGGAAATAAACAACACGTAATTATCGGTATAATTGGCAACAGATGGTTGATAGGGAGCTTCACCCGGCTTTGAAAAATCGGTACGGAAATCCATGCCGAAATATGCCAGATCTTCCATTACAATTACATCGTATTTGTTAGCCAGCTCCCCAATAATTTTTAATTCCTCATCGTTAAAACAAATCCACGACGGATTGTTTGGGTTGGAATAAACAATTGAGTTAATATTTCCTCCTGACAGAATACTTTCCAGTTTTGCTCTTAATTTTTCACCTCTGAAATTGAAGACATCAAAGGTGTCATATTTCAGGCCAAGCACCATCATTTGTTGCTTTTGCACTGGAAACCCGGGATCAATAAACAACAAAGTATCTTTCTTTTTATCCACATGTCCGGCAGCCATAAACGCAGCATAGGTTCCCTGCATCGATCCGGTAGTTGGAATACAACCAGCTGCTGAGAGATCAATATTCAAAAAGTTTTTTATGAACTTTGATGCCTCAGCTTTTAGAGGTTTAATACCGTCGACCATCGGATATACGGCAGCCACGCCTTTGTCGAGTGCTTCTTTCTCGGCTTCCACGCCCACTTTGGCAGGCGGCAACCCGGGAACCCCCATTTCCATGCGGATGTATTTAAAATCGGTTGCTTCTTCAACAGCATTTACCAGCGCCACAATTTCACGAATAGATGCTTTGCCCACATCGGGAATGCGCAATTCCTGTATTTTTTTTTCTACAAGAGATTTATCAAGAGGAGAATTATTCATTTTTAATAAGTTCTGAGTTTAAAGTTCAGAGTTCAAAGGACCTCTAAACCACTTGTCATTTCTACGAAATATGAGGAAAAATCTTTTTCTGAAAAGCAGATTTTTCCTCATAAAAACGTCAGGTAATAAAAATCGTAAAGAATATTATTAAAATCCGAAATCGGGTCTGATTTGCTCAACCCATGCGGCAATTCGTTCTTCAGTCATTTCCGGTTCAAAGTCTTCATCAATAGGCAGACCAATAAATTTACCGTCAACCACAGCTTCCGACTCATCAAATTCGTAACCTTCTGCATCAACCGGCCCCACCAAAACAGCACCGTTTTTCATTAATTCTTTTCCAAGCAAACCTATGTGATCGACAAAAGCATGCGCATAAGTTACATGGTCGCCCAACCCAAAAACAGCCACTGTTTTTTCGCTGTAATCCACCTTCGAAATTTCGGGCATAAATTTTCCCCAGTCGTTGGTTGAATATTCCGAATCCCAGGTGTCTTTTCCAACGGTTGAAAGACCAAATATAATTTTGTCGTATTTTTCTATATCTGCTACTGTAGCATCTTTTACTGCTACCAAATCTACTTTATCTTCGCCTATGGCAGCTTTTATCGAATCGGCTACACGGTTTACAGAACCACCTACCGGGCCATAAAAAATTGCTATTTTGCTCATATAACTGTATTTTAATTATTACTGATTATGTAAGTTTCCTTTTGTATACTCACCTAAAATTGAAAGGCTCGAAGCACTTTTCAGTACCTGATGAATCGCCCTATCGTAATTTTCACCTTTTTCCCATTCAATATCAACATGGAACGTATATTCATTTGGCTTTCCAATTTTTGGCACCGACTGAATTTTGGTGAGGTTAATTTCATTCTCAGCAAAAGTATTTAACACCCTTGCCAGAGCTCCGTAAAAGTGCCCAACTTCAAAACACACAGAAGCTTTATTTGTTCCAGTAGTTGGATTTCCGTGTTTCGAGAGAATAAGAAAACGTGTATAATTCTTTTTATTGGTTTCAATTCCGGTATCTAATACCGATAAACCATACAATTCGGCGGAACGCAGATTAGCTATCGAAGCAGCATTCCTGAGTTTTTCCTTCGCAACCAATTTTGATGAAGCTGCAGTATCCAGTTTTTCGTGTAATTGTGCATTTGGATAAAACTGCTCGATGTATTCCATACATTGCTGCAAGGCAATTGGATGCGAGTGAATATGCTCAATATCTGACGATTGCACACCTTCATTTACCAATAAATTCATTGAAATATGAATATAAATTTCACCGATTATTCGAAGATGGTAGTCGCGGATTAACTGATAATTATTCAGTAAACTTCCGGCAATTGAGTTTTCGATAGCCATTACGGCAAAATCAACTTCATCGTTATCGATCTTTTCACAAACGGTTGTAAAAGTCTTGCATTCAACAACCTCAACCTCATCTTCAAAATATTTCCTGGCTGCATCTTCGTGAAAAGAGCCTGCGATTCCCTGTATTGCTATCCGTTTCATATAAATAATTAACTAAACCCAAAGATACAAATTATGAGTTTAGAACATGGATTTTGGGTACGATTGCCGATAAATTTAAAATTACAGGCGATAAAGTTCATCTGCCCGCATCAACTCTGTTTGGTGCTTTTGTAACATTTCAACACAATATTCAACCCTTGTTGGGCGAATTACAGTTACCGCTCCCTCATCAGCCATCGAAAATGCATACATGTATTCTATAAATACTTCCTCTTGTTGAAGAATTGCCAAAAGCTTTGATAAGCTACCTGCTTTATTCGGTGTTTTCGCCAAAACCACATCGGTTGTTTGTACCGAAAAACCATTTTGTTTTAAGGTAGCGCAAGCTTTGTCAGGAGCGGAAACGATCATCCTTAATATTCCAAAATCAGATGTATCGGCAATGGTAAAAGCCGAAATGTTAACACCGGCTTCGCCCAATATTTTGGTTACTTCGTTTAATCTTCCCGATTTATTCTCAAGAAATACAGATACCTGTTTTATGATCATAGCCTTAAATTTTACGGTTATCAATTACACGTTTTGCTTTTCCGGCAGTGCGTTCAATTGTTTTGGGTTCAACCAGTTTTACATCCACCGAAATTCCCAATAAACTTTGAATATTGTGTTTGATCTTTTTCTTCAATCCCTCCAACTGACGGATTTCATCCGAGAAAAACTGCTCCTGCACCTCTACCATCAACTTTAATACATCCAAAGTTCCTTCGCGCTCTACCATTAACAAGTAGTGCGGCTCGGTTTCACTCATTTCGAGCAGTACTGTTTCTATTTGCGATGGAAATACATTTACACCACGAATAATCAACATATCGTCAGAACGTCCTTTGCATTTTTCCATTCGAACCAAAGTACGACCGCATTCGCATTTGTCGTAAATCAAACGGGTTAAATCGCGGGTGCGGTATCGTAAAATCGGAATACCTTCTTTGGTTACAGTTGAAAATACCAATTCTCCCACTTCTCCCGGTTCAACGGCTTCAAACGTATCGGGATTAATAATTTCAGGCACAAAATGGTCTTCGTTAATGTGCATTCCAACCTGGTGTTCGCATTCGCACGAAACACCGGGGCCAATTACTTCACTTAAACCATAAATATCAATTGCCTTCAGTTTGAGTTTGGCTTCAATTTCCTTTCGCATACTTTCGCTCCAGGGCTCGGCACCAAAAATTCCAACACGTAAATTCAAATCTGCCGGATCAATTCCCATGTCGCTCATTACTTCGGATAAAAAAAGCGCATACGAAGGCGTACAGGCAATTACAGAAGTTCCGAAATCCTGCATCAGTTGAATTTGTTTCTGTGTATTACCGCCTGAAATAGGAATTACGGTAGCTCCCAGGTTTTCAGTTCCGTAATGCATTCCCAAACCTCCGGTAAACAAACCGTAACCATAAGCTACCTGTACAATATCGTTGCGACTTACGCCGGCCATACACAAAGTACGCGTTACCACATCGGCCCACATATTCAGGTCGTTTCGGGTATAGCCAACCACAGTAGGTTTTCCGGTAGTACCCGAACTGGCATGCACACGTACAATTTCGCTCATCGGAACGGTAAACATTCCAAAAGGATAATTGTCGCGTAAATCGGTTTTATTTGTAAATGGTAATTTCTTTAAATCGTCGATTGAACGCACATCGCCCGGCAACATCCCAATTTCCTGCATTTTTGCACGGTAGCTTGGAATATTGTGGTAAATACGCTGAACAGTTTGTTTTAATCTTTCGCCTTGAATGGCTGCCATTTCATCACGCGAGGCACATTCAATTTTTTCGTTCCAAATCATAAATATGTGTTGATTTTATTTCTTATTTATATTTCTCAAATAATCTTGTAACAGATTCCTCTCCGTCAGCCGACGGATCGGGATGACAATAGTTAGAGACTACTTATTTCATAAAACCTATCCTACCAAGCCTGCCTGTCATTCTGAACATAATGCAATGAAGTGAAGAATCTGTTCCATAAAACTATTTTCCGTAAACGGTTTTATCATCTAAAATATGTACATGATTTACTTCCAGTCTTCGTTTTGCTTCAAGTACATCAGGTACTTCAAGTAATAAAATTGCCATGTTTGTTTCCGAAATCAATCGCGTATAAGCGCTGTCGATGTGAATTCCGGAACGTGCAATTTTTACCAGCAATTCGTCCAGGCCTCCGGTTTCATCTTTCATTTCGAGCGCAATTACTTCGTGCATAGTTACCGAATTTCCCTTGTCTGCAAGTACTTTGTATGCTTTCTCGGGTTGATCGACAAGAAGGTTTAAAACTCCCCACCCGTGCGCCATATTGTTTAAGGTTAATGAGCGGATATTAATTAATTCCTTTTTCAACAGGCTGGTAACCGATTCGAAATGGGATATTTTGTTTTCGAGAAAAATGGAAATTTCAAATGCCATAATTTTAGTTTTACTGATGAGAAATAAATGCCATAGGTAAATTTAAAAGTATTCTTTTAAAAAAGGCATAACAGAACTCATATTATAAATTGCTATTTTATTCCCTTGTAACAAGCTGCCAGATGTTCGTCGGACGTTTTTTGAGTTGCCAACGAAACAACGATCAAAACAACAATTGAAATAGGCATTGCAATTAAAATCGGATCGACAATCATCCATGGAAATTCGCTTGCCAAAGTTGGTTTGCCAAAAATAGCCTGACAAATTCCGAGTGGTTCCGATTCTTTTACATGCATAAATCCGAGCGAAAAAACACTTGCAATCAATCCGGTAAGAATACTCCAAAGCGCTGCAGTTTTTGTTACCCTTTTCCAATACAAGGCACCAAAATAAACCGGTAAAAATGTTGCTGCACAAATGCCAAAAAAAATGGCTGTTCCGCGGGCAATAATACTTCCGGGCAATTTGTAACCAATAATTATACTGATGAGAATGGCCACGATAATTCCTATTTTCGAGATCATCATGGAATCGATCTTTTTATTCGGGAATACATTTTCGATAAAGTCGCGCCCCAGCGAGGTTCCCATGGTATGAAATTGCGAACTTAAAGTTGACATTCCGGCCGAAAGCAGGGCCAGCATAAACAGGTACACAAACCACTCGGGCATGGCTGCACTTATGTATTCAGGAATAATTAAATCGACATTTCCTTTTGCTACCTGAATGGCCAGCTGACCGGATTCGTTGTAGAAATAAAGGTTGGTTAAAGCACCTACAGTGAACACAAATCCGGTGGCTACAAAAATAAATATACCTCCGATTAGAACCGCCCGGTTTAGTTCGCGGTTACTTTTAACGGTCATAAAACGTACCACCAACTGGGGCTGCGCCAATACTCCAATTCCAACACCTAAAATAATATTGGTAGTTAAAGCCCACCACCAGGCCGAATTCATTTTTGGGAAAACCGTCCAGCCTTCGTGTCCTTTAGATGTTAAACTTTCAGGTACCAGGTTCACCATGTTGGTAAGCGCCTCGTGCGCAGCAGAAACACCGCCCAGTTTTACATAGGTTACAATCAGTAAAAAGAACAGACTTAAAAACATAATGGATCCTTGCAAAGCATCGGTGTACATTACGCCTTTTAAACCTCCGGCAATTACATAAGCTGCAATAATTATCGAGAAAAAGGTGAGTGCCAGCGAAAAATCGATCTCAAAAATACTTTCGATAAAACGTGCCCCGCCGATTAAAACAACGGCAGCATAAAGTGGCATCGAAATAAAAATTACTGCACCGCTGATTATTTGTATTTTCTTGGATTGAAAGCGATTTCCCAAAAACTCAGGAAAGGTGTGTGCATCCAGATTATGCCCCATCTTCCGGGTTACACGCCCAAAAAAGATAAAAGCTATAAAAACCCCTACTATAATATTTAAAGCAGTCAGCCAGATAAGTCCCATTCCATAAACTCCGGCAATTCCTCCAAATCCAATAATTGCTGAAGTTGAAATAAAAGTGGCACCATACGACATTGCCATAACAAAGGGGTGAATATCGCGACCTGCCAGTAAATAATCCTTGGCACTTTTGGTTTGCTTGTACCCCCGGTATCCAAGAAATGCGATTGCCAGTAAATAAATAACAACTACCAATCCTAAAACAAATGTATTCATAATCGTTATTTATTAAATTTCACCTTTAGTTAGTTCATCTTTACTTTCCCATTCCAGGTCTTTCTGAATTTCTTCAATATCAGTTTCTCTACCTTTATTCCAGTTCAGTATTCCGTAAACAATACAGGCAATTAAGCCAAGTATCGAAAAAAGGTATCCGAGATAGATCCCGGGATCGTTTATTCCAAGCATATTATATCGTTTTTATTGGTTTCCGTAAACTTTCTGATCTTCCAGAATTTTTATTCCTTTTGCATTTAACTTAGCGATGGATTCTTCATAATCATCCACATTTAGTACAAGAATTGCAGTTTGGGTTTCCTGAATTGTTCTCCCCAGCGCATTATTGAAATTAACATCTGCCTGTGCAACCTGCAGCAGCAAATCGTCTAAACCACCGGCTTCATCTTTCATTTCCAGGGCTATTACTTTGCGAAGCGCCACCGAAATACCTTTCTCTGAAAGTGCCTCGTAAGCTTTATCAGGATCATCGACCAACAAATTGAGAATTCCCCAACCGTTCACCGTGTCGTTGATTGCCATAGACCGAATGTTGATTTTGGTCTCTTTTAAAACATTGGTTATTCGCTCGAAATGACCAATTTTATTTTCAAGAAATATGGATACTTCGTATGCCATTTTAGTTCTAAGTTTTAAGTTCAGTATTTAACGTTGCAGTCCTCATTCAAAAACATTACAATCTTTGTTTTTATATTCAACTGCAACTTATATTTTCTTTTGTCACTCCATTTACACGGTTATCCACAACACGCACTGCCTTCCCTTCCGATTTGGGAATGTAACCCGGTTCAACCAGTTTTACAATGGGCTTTGCCAGCACCTCGTCGCGAATTTGAGCCGTTATCATTTTCGTTAAGTTATCCAGACGACGGATATCTCCTTTAAACCACTCTTTTTTCACTTCAACTTCCACCACCATTTCATCAGTGCCGTTTAATGTTACAAGCGTAATTAAGTAGTCGGAACCCACCTCCGGAATTTTCATCAAAACACCTTCAATTTGCATGGGGAACACGTTACAGCCTTTTATAATAAACATGTCGTCCGAACGGCCCGTTATCCGGTCTATGCGGCGATGCGTTCTGCCACATTCGCATTTCCCGGGAATAATTCGGGTAATATCTCGTGTACGGTAGCGAATCAGCGGCATCGACTGGCGGTCGAGGGTTGTCATTACCAACTCTCCATATTCTCCGTCAGGAACCGGTTCCAGCGTATCAGGATTTACTATTTCAACCACATAGGCATCTTCCCAAATGTGCAAACCGTTCTGGTATTCACATTCAAAAGCCACCCCCGGTCCATTCATTTCCGACAAGCCGAACGAATTAAATGCACGCACGCCAAACATTTCTTCAATACGTTTGCGCTGTTCATCGGTGTGAGGTTCGGCTCCGATCACCAGGGTTTTTAACTTTGTGTCTTTCTTTGGATCGAGTCCTGCTGATTGAAAAACTTCGTACAAACGCCCCAGGTAACTTGGGATAGCATGTGCAGCAGTAGTCCCGTAGTCCTGCATCAATTTAATCTGCCGCAAACTGTTACCTGCTCCGGCCGGAATACTTAAAGCTCCCAGGGTTTCAATTCCATACTGAAAGCCCAAACCTCCGGTAAAAAGGCCATAACCGCAAATATTCTGAAAAACATCGGTATCGCGAATTCCGGCACAAAATAGCGAGCGTGCCATTAAATTGGCCCACGAATTTAAATCGTGTCGATTGTGAAAAATCACTGTCGGATTACCGGTGGTTCCGCTGGAACTGTGCAATCGAATAATTTCCTTTTTGGGCAGCGTTAAAAAACCGTAGGGAAAATTCTCACGCAAATCCTGTTTTGTTGTGAAGGGTAAATCACGAATCTGAGCAATATCTTTTATATCGCCTTTGTGTATATTTTTTTGTTGAAAAAGTGTTTTATAATAAGGCGAACGAGCAGCATGCTCAATTGTAGCATTTAATCGTTCTACCTGTAATTTTTTAAGATCATTCTTTCCTAAAACCTCAAAATCCTCCTGCCAAAATTCTTTCCTCATCCTCTAAAAATTGTACGTCAACATCAATAAAATTCGGTGGTTGGTTGCGTTTACGGTATCGTCGTATAAACCATCTGTAAAGTTAAAATTACCTGTTCCATAATCGGCAGAATCCATTTCATACTCAGCAACAAAACGTAGGTTTTTATAGTTGTAAGCAAAATAAGGTGCTATACGATACACCTGCTTCATAGTAGGCATTAATCCCAGTGTTTTTGCTGCCCCATCAAAATCATACAACTCATCCGATATCCCAAAATTATTGGAAATACCGGCAAAAAGTCCGATTTGGTGTTTAGTTCCGTAAACAATATTAAGCAATGTTGATGCGGTTGTATAGTTGGTATATGTCATGCCTCCCGTAGCTTCATCATACGTTTTTACTCCATAGCCACCAATCATAAGCATATTGGCTAAATTTTGACCAACCATTTCCTTTACCAGGAAAAACCATTTGTCTTTTTTGTAGCCGGCATACGACATAACCGCATAGCTGGTATTTAATTCATTTGTTTTGAATTTCCCATTGGTTCCTTCAGTAATATCAATCGGCTGAATGGCATTAAACTGGCCGGCTAAACCCAAACTTACACCATCCGAGTTATAATAAAGCCCTGCCACCAATTCAGGAATTCCGGCATTTCGTTTTGCCAAATTTGAACTGTTTGTATTGGGTACTGCGTAAAATCCTTTCGAGGCGTATTGTTGCTCGTACAAGGCTGTCAAAGACAATGTCAATGTTTTGCTTATCCGATAATCGAAATCGATTTGAGGCGAACGGTTGAAAGGGTTATACGGACTCCCCGTATTTAAACCGCCTACTTGCGGAAAAAATGCACCGCTACCGTTCCACAACGGATGCCAGGTTTGCCCCACTAAAAGAGATGAATTCTCCCAGTCGAGTTTTACGTAGGCTTTTCGTAAGCGGAGCACTTCGGGATACGAGGTTACAATTCCGGCAAAATCGGTTTCGATATTGGCCGACGTTTTTGCACCTAAAATCTCAGGTCCTTTAATGTTCATGCCAAAACGTGTGGCCATGGCAGTAAAACCATGAATACCTTGCTGGTTAATATCATCGCCATTGGCATCCTGTCCTTTGTAAAGCGGAAACAAATAGAAATTATCCTGGGCCGCATTTAATCCTTTATAGGAATCAAAATAATATTCGCTTCGAACAAAACCATAAAACTGGATTGTCGATTGTTTGGCTGTAACTTTGTTATCTTCCTGTGCAAAAGCAATACCTGTCAAGACAAAGAATATCCATGATATTGTAAATATTTTTTTCATACGATAAATTGGTTTTTTTTTGATTGAATAAAATTGATTGCCCCGAAATGCAGAATTAACACTCCGGGCAAATAAAGACATAATCTAAAAGGTTATAATATGTTGCTGTCTGTAACACGAAGACCAAAAATAGCAAAATATGAAGCCTAATCAATTCTGAACTTACAATTTGTAAGTTCAGATATCTTATTTATTTTGATTTCAAACAAGAAATAGTTCGTGAAACATTTTTGACCAGAATACTGGCAGGAATTTAATTCAATAACCAACAATGAGGGGCAGCAGAGAATTTTATTTGAACAGGCAGAAAAGCTAAAAATGTATCGCTTTTCGCTTAATCATTAGCAAGTGCTTTTACTTTTGCAACCATTAGCGTAATTCCAATTCCAAATACTCCAATTACCGCAAACGAATAACGTAATCCGAAAGCCTCCGAAATGAAACCAATTAGCGGCGGGCCCATTAAAAATCCAAGGAAACTTACACTGGAAACAATGGCTAATGCAATTCCGGTTGGAATACTGGGATGCCGGCCTGCACTGCTGTAAACCAATGGTACAATACTCGATACGCCCACACCAACCATCATAAATCCAAGCGTACAACTGATCAAACCCGGGAACAAAACAGCAGTAAAAAGTCCTCCTGAAATCAAGGCACCAGAAATTTGCATCAATAGTTTTCTACCCATTTTTAAAATCAGAATATCTGCTAAAAACCTTCCTGTTGCCATCATTATCATAAACGAAGTATAGCCCACAATTACCAACGACGATGGTGCACCAACCACATCTTTAAAATAAACACCGCTCCAGTCGAACATGGCCCCTTCGCTGGCCATACTGAAAAAACCTATAATTCCGAGTTGTAAAAGTATTCTGTCGGGTTTCATAAAAAACTTACGACGTGGCTGATCTTTTCTTTTTTCAAGTTCACTGTGCACCAGAAATGGATAATTGATTCGTACAATCATCCAGACAAGCCCAATAATAATTACAAAATGCCAGAACGGATTTACTTTTAAGTTAATCAGAATCAATCCGATAAAAGCTCCAGTAAATCCGGCTAAACTCCATCCTCCATGAAACGAAGCCATAATTGGCCGCCCATACAATTGTTCAGCAGCAACACCTTGTGTATTTACCGAAATATTACACATGTTTCCGAAAACCCCAAAAAGAAATAACGCGAAGCCCAGTTGCCATCCGTGTTGCACCAATCCAATTGTGCTTAAAGCGATGGTGTAAGCCGGCAGCGAAAATTTCAAAACATTATGACTGCCAAAACGATTAACCAGTTTTCCTGAAAAAGGCATCATAAGAAATTGACCAACCGGAAGTGCAAAAAGGATACTCCCAAACATGGCATCGTTTAAAAAAAGAGCTGTTTTAATATCGGGAATACGACTCGCCCATGATGAAAAACCCAGCCCCATACTAAAATAGACCATTGAAACGGCCATTCGTGTACGTTTCTTTTCAGTGGTAATTTTATGCTTTTCCTTTTTTTGTAGTACAATTTCCGACATAATGTTTTTACTTGGACGCGCAAAATTATGAAAACATCGGCAAGAAAGCTTTTATCGTTGAAAATAAAGGACTTTCGTTAATTTATTGAAAAATCAGTCAAGCTCAATCCGCTCATAAAGCATATAAAAAAAACCGTTTCCCAGTCTTAAACTGAAAAACGGTTTCTATACCTCCATTTCGTTTACTTCCTATTTATTGGCCAAAGCAAAGTTTCGTCCGGCTCTGAAGGCTTCAAGATTCAAGTTCACAACGTCCTCTCCTTTTTTGCTAAAAACACGCTGAATACCCGCTTCAATCTTTTCAGGTGTGATTTGAATAAAAGGTGTTGCCGCCCCCAACATTACCATGTTCGAAGCACGGCGATTACCTATTTCGCTTGCAATGGCATCGGCATCGATAGCAATACAACGCGGCTGTTTTTTTAATTCGGCCAAAATTTCCTCTTCGTTCGGATAGTTTGGAATATTCTTAAACGGAGTGGTATTGGTTACGATGTAACCATCTTCCTTTAAGAATGGCAGGTAACGTAAAGCCTCCATTGGTTCCACCGACAAAATAATATCGGCCGTACCTACCGGAATTAAATCTGAAGCAACCGCATCATCCGAAATACGAACGTGCGATACAACCGCCCCTCCCCGCTGGCTCATACCATGGGTTTCAGCTTGTTTTAAGTATAAATTATCGCGCAATGCTGCTTCACCTAAAATCGATGCAATGGATAAAATTCCTTGTCCGCCAACACCGGCTAATACTATATCTGTTTTCATTTTATTAAAATTAATAGGAAGACCAAAACCGGACATTTTTCTGTCTGTCGACTTTAATTGCCTTCCGCAGTCAATAATTTGGTTACGGTTTAGCTATATTGTTTTTTCGGATTGTCCTTTATTTTTTTTGCCTTGCGCATACGTTTTGCAGCGGCCTGAATACATTCGCGGCGGAATACAATTACAGAAACACCATCGAAGGCCAATTCTTCGTTAAAGGTTTCCACCATTTGCTCGTGGTACTTTTTAAGCGGAACAAGCACCCGAATATGAGCAGGATCCACTCCCACTCCCTGGCAAATACTTTCCACTTTTCCCAGAGCAGAAGAATCCTGTCCACCGGTCATCGATACTGATTCATTATCCGATATCACCACAACAATGTTTGAACCGTCATTTACTGCATCCAATAAACCAGTGATTCCCGAGTGTGTAAAAGTAGAGTCGCCGATTACAGCTATGGCCGGAATTAAACCGGCATCGGAAGCTCCTTTTGCCATGGTAATAGATGCCCCCATGTCAACACACGAATAAATACTTTTGTATGGTGGTAGAGCACCCAGTGTGTAACATCCAATATCAGAAAAAACACGGCCTTTCGAAAATGTATCCAAAGCTTCATTAAGGGCTTTGTACATATCCTGGTGTCCGCATCCCTGACACAAAGCCGGCGGGCGATTAACTATTATATCCGGAATTTCTGCTCCTTTCAAAACTTCTTTCCCCAAGGCTTTGGCAACCAAATCAGCATTTAGTTCTCCGTCACGAGGAAGTGCACCACTCAATCGTCCCGATACTTTTATATCTTTTTTGAAAGCTGCCTTTACTGCTTCTTCCACAACAGGTGCTCCTTCTTCCAATACCAAAACCTCTTCGCAATGTTTCTCCATTTTGGACAACATCTTTTCCGGAATCGGGTATTGTGTTAATTTCATTACCGTGTAAGGACAATCGTCAATTGGATAATTTTCCTGCAGATAATTGTATGCAATTCCACAGGCAATAATTCCAAAGCTCCGGTCCGAACTTTTAGTAATTGAGTTGTATTTCGATTTTTTTGCTGCTTTCTCAAAGTCCTTTTGTTTCTCCAGCAATCCTTTATAACGACGACGGGCAATGGCGGGCAGCAATACAAACTGACTTGGATCGGATGGCAACTGTAATTCATTCGAACTTAAAACTTCGCTGCGTTCAACTCCTGCACGCGAGTGTGCCAAACGAGTTGTGATACGAACCATTACAGGCACTCCCAGCTCTTCGGAAAGGGCAAAACCTTCGCGAACCATATCATATGCTTCCTGCTGATTACTTGGTTCTAAAACCGGAATCATGGCAAACTTGGCATAAAAACGCGAGTCCTGTTCGTTTTGTGATGAGTGCATCGACGGGTCGTCGGCAACGGTCAAAATCATTCCTCCGTTAATACCTGTTATTGCAGAATTTACAAATGCGTCGGCAGCCACGTTTAATCCCACGTGTTTCATACAAACCATGGTACGTTTGCCTGCGTACGACATTCCCAAAGCAGCCTCATAGGCTGTTTTTTCGTTCGACGACCATTTGCTGCGAATGCCCAATTCTGCTGCCAATTCGCTTTCCTGTATAAATTCGGTTATTTCGGTTGAAGGTGTTCCTGGATACGCATAAACGCCTGAGATGCCACCATCGATAGCTCCCTGCCCAATGGCTTCAACACCTAAAAATAGATTTTTTTGCATTTTGGTTCAATTTTCAAAGCGAACAAAAGTATTAAAATGAAAAGAAGATGCAATTAGAATTGTCATGTTTTACTATTTTTCGATATTTTCGAAAAAACATACTCTCGGACAATAACTGGCTAATAAGGATCAACTTACAGCTACACATCTCTCTTATTTAAACTCATTACAAACAATATTACACAATATCTGAAACATATCATTTTGTAACATCTGTTACAAAATAATGATGTAAATTGAATGTTCTTTAGGGTAGAATTTTACTACAGAACAAAAACCGATTTTAATTATGCTGAACAAACTACTTCCTCCTGTAAAATGGAGATTTCCGGTGTTAATTATTACGAGTATTCTTGTCGGACTCATCCTTTTCATTTTATACATCTCAAAAGCGCATTCCTATTTGTCCGATAATCCGGAAACCTGCACGAATTGTCACATTATGGCTCCTCAATATGCCACATGGCAACACAGTTCACACCGCGAAGTGGCTCACTGCAACGATTGTCATGTTCCACATAACAATGTTTTTAACAAATATTATTTTAAAGCAAAAGATGGTATGCGACACGCCACCATGTTTACACTTCGTTTGGAGCCACAGGTAATATTTATTCACGAAGCCGGACAGAAAGTAGTACATGATAATTGTATTCGATGTCATAACAAACAGATTACCGATCCCAAACTGGCCTCATCAGTTGAATCGCACCAGGCACACATGCAAGACCGCCCTTGCTGGGAGTGTCATCGCGAAATTCCTCATGGCCGTGTTAACAGTCTTTCAAGTGTGCCTCATGCTCAAGTGCCACTGCCTTCAAGTCCTGTTCCCGACTGGATAAAACAATATGTAAATAAGAACTAAATATCGTATATCTATGACCACAAAATCAAAATCAGGAAAAAGCCCCTTGTTAAATTGGGGAATTTTTATCGCGACTGTTGTTGTTGTTTTTTTACTTGGCCTTCTCGCATCATCAATTCTTGAACGCAGAACAGAAGCGGCCTATGTGAATGTACCTAAAACCGAAGTCAACCAATTTGATCCCCGCAACGAAGTTTGGGGCGAGAATTATCCCCGCGAGTTTCAATCGTATTACGGTACTGCTGACACTACTTTCCAAAGTAAATACAATGGAAATGTAATGATCGACATGCTTGAAGTTGATCCACGACTGGTTGTGCTTTGGGCAGGCTATGGTTTTTCGAAAGACTACAACCAGGGACGCGGACATTATTATGCCGTTACCGACGTACAGAATACGCTGCGAACCGGTGCCCCAAAAACAAAAACCGATGGGCCAATGCCATCAACCTGCATGACCTGTAAAAGCCCTGATGTACCCCGTTTGATGAACCAACTGGGTGTTGCACAATTCTACACCGGGAAATGGGCTGAATTGGGTGCCGAAGTGGTTAATCCAATTGGCTGTGCCGATTGCCACGATGCCAAAACAATGAATTTACGCATTTCGCGTCCGGCTTTGGTTGAAGCATTCGAGCGTCAGGGGAAAGACATTACAAAAGCCAGCCACCAGGAAATGCGGAGTCTGGTTTGTGCCCAATGTCATGTGGAATATTATTTCAGCAAAACGACAGCTGAAGGTGCCAACTACCTTACTTTTCCGTGGGATAATGGCTATTCGGCTGAAGCAATGGAAGAGTATTACGACAATATAGAATTTTCGGACTGGACGCATGCCCTTAGTAAAGCACCCATGTTAAAAGCACAGCATCCGGGTTACGAAGTGTATATGACCGGAATTCACGCACAACGTGGTGTTTCGTGTGCCGACTGCCATATGCCTTACAAAAGCGAAGGAGGACAGAAATTTACCGACCATAAAATGCAGTCGCCTTTAAATAATATTGCCAATTCGTGCCAGGTTTGTCACCGCGAGGAAGCAGGAACGCTGATGGCCAATGTTTATGAACGTCAGGATAAAATTATAGAGAACCGCGACAAACTGGAAGAGCTGGTTGTTCGTGCTCATGTTGAAGCCAAAAAAGCCTGGGATTTAGGCGCCAGCGAAGACCAGATGAAAGACATTTTAATGGGAATTCGTCATGCACAGTGGCGCTGGGATTATGCAGCTGCCAGCCATGGTGGTTCGTTCCACTCGCCTGTTGAGATTGGCCGCGTTGTTTCTACCGGGATAACAATTGCCCAGGAAACACGTATTAAACTGGCTCGATTATTAGCTGACCTGGGGCACAACGAAGAAATTCCCTATCCGGATATTGCAACAAAAGCAAAAGCTCAGGAATTTATTGGCTTAGACATGGATAAACTAAATGCCGACAAGAAAGAATTCCTAAAAACTGTAGTTCCTCAATGGGAGAAAGAAGCCGCAGAGCGCGAAAAAAACTATGACAAGTTATTTTCAAGTAAGGAATAAATCTCTTTATCAACAATTCAGCAGGTGACTATCCTGTTTTATGAGTCACCTGCTGAATCTCTTACACTTTAACACTTTTAATTCTAATTATGAAGACATTAAAATACATCAGTTTGATTGTATTGGGTATTTGTTTTGCCCAATTCGCAAAGGCACAATTTACGCTTTCAGGAGAATTCAGGCCACGTACGGAGATAAATCACGGGTACAAAACACTGGCTGCTGAAGACCAGGATATTTCAACAATTACGACACAACGCACACGTCTGAATTTTGGATTTACAAACGAATGGATTAAAACCGGGTTGGTACTGCAGGATGTGCGGCAATGGGGAAATCAAGCCCAGTTGGTACAAAATCAGGATTATGCCGTTTCGATTCACCAGGCCTGGGCCGAAGTGTTTTTTACTTCGGAGTTTTCATTAAAAGCAGGACGACAGGAACTGGTTTACGACGACCATCGGATTTTTGGAAATGTGGGTTGGGCCCAGCAGGCACGTTCGCACGATTTAGCTTTATTTAAGTATGAAAAGGACTTTAAACTGCATTTTGGTATTGCCCACCACGAAAACAGCAATTTAACCAATAGCGATTACGACGGACCCGATGCCTACAAAGACCTTCAATTTATTTGGTTTAATAACCAGTGGGAAAATGCCGGTTTAAGTTTGCTATTTCTCAACAACGGAGTTCCGGTAAACGAAGCGAATGAACAAGAAACGAAATACAGTCAGACCATAGGGGGACGTTTTACCACATCGGTAGAATCGGTTAAACTGGCATCGAATATCTATTACCAAAGCGGGAAACATGCATCCGGTCGCGATATTAGTGCCTTAAACTTTTTACTGGAAGCTTCGGTTAAAAGTTTTACCCTGGGTTACGAATACCTTTCAGGAACAGACTACGATGAAACAGATTTTAAATCGTTTACTCCATTTTATGGTACCAACCACAAATTCAATGGATTTATGGATTATTTCTATGTAGGTAACCATGGTGGCTCTGTGGGTTTAAATGATATTTACCTGAAATACAAATACACCAAAGACAAATTTGGCTTTGATGCCCACCTGCATTATTTTGGTGCTACAGCTGAAATTGCAAACGATGCAGATAAGTACCTGGGAACCGAATTGGATTTGGCGGCTTCGTGGGCCATTCAACCCATGGCAAAAATTTCAGTTGGACTATCTACCCTGTTTGCCGGCGACTCAATGGAAATACTAAAAGGAGGCGACAGTTCTGCCACTCAGGCATGGGCTTATGTAATGCTTTCAGTAACTCCCGACTTTATTAAATAGATTATTTTAAGCATTTACTATATTCACCGCCTGACTTCGAATTCGTATTTAAAGTCAGGCGGTGATTTTTTAGGTTGTTAGCATGGAGTCTTTTGTATCAATTGTTACAAAGGATTTTTTTATGTTTAAGCATCTTTGAACCGGAAACATTTCGGAAGAACATGAAGAAAAGCAAACTCATAAAGTTTTTTAAAAAATTTCATAAATGGTTGGCCGTAATCATTGCTTTTATTGCCATCCTTTTTGCGGCATCGGGGATTATTATGAATCACCGTAGTTTCTTTGCTTCCATTGATGTATCAAGAAAATTACTGCCCGGGAATTACTCCTATCAAAACTGGAACCTTGCAGCAGTTCGCGGCTCGCTACAATCCGGAGATGCTAACTTTATATACGGGAATAGTGGCATTTGGAAATCGACCGATGATTTTACAACTTTTGATGATTTTAACCAGGGGTTTCCGAAAGGAATTGATAACCGGAAAATTTATTCGGTAGCACAATTTAACGGTGTGTTGTTTGCCGGCACACACATGGGATTATTTAAAAGACCTCTCACAAACGGAAGTTGGGAGAAAGTAAAAATACCGGTGCCAAAAGAACGAATTGCTGACCTTACCTTAAAAGATAACACGCTGTTGATTTTAACCCGGCATTACCTTTTACAAAGTTCTGACGGAAACACTTTTGAAAAAATACAACTGCCAAAACCGGTTGATTACAAAAAACAAACCGGACTTTTTAATACGTTCTGGGAATTACACAGTGGCGAATTATTCGGACTAACCGGAAAACTGCTGGTTGACCTATTGGGGCTGGTTACTATTTTACTTTCGGTAACCGGCTTGCTGCATTTTTTTCTGCCCAAATGGATAAAACGCAAAAAGAAAAAAGAACAACAAGTTGGCACAATGGTAACTGTCAAAAAGAAAAACCTGCGTTGGCACAATGTAGCCGGTTACGTATTTGTACTTTTTCTGGTGATCAATACTTTTTCGGGAATGCACCTGCGCCCTCCCCTTTTGATTGCCATTGCAAACAAACAAGTCGGAATTCTTCCGGGCACCCACCTCGACAGTCCAAATCCATGGTTCGATAAATTGCGAAAGATCCACTGGGATGCTACGAACAACCGGTATATTTTTTCCACTTCCGATGGATTTTATTTTGCTGAAGAAACGCTTACCCGACACCTGATTCCTGCGCCCGTGCAGCCACCTGTAAGTGTTATGGGATGTAACGTACTGGAACCCCTCGGCAACAACCTTTTAATGGTGGGATCGTTTAGCGGCATGTATTTGTGGAACATCCAAAACGGAATGGTAAGCGACTTTTTTACAGGACAACCCTATCGTGCGCCACAAGGAATGACGCGTCCGATTGGAGCAAATACCGTTGCAGGTTTTGTTCAGACCAATGAAAAAAGCTGGTGGTTCGACTACAGCCGCGGAGCCATTGAAATGAATGCCAACCCGCATAAAAAAACCTTTACTCAGATGCCTGAAGAAATTCGATTGGCTTCCCCCATGTCGCTTTGGAATGTTTCGCTTGAAATTCATACCGGACGGATATTCGAGAATATAGTAGGAATGTTCTACATTCTTTTTGTTCCCATTGCCGGCATTTGTATTTTACTGGTGCTGGTTAGCGGATTTTTTATCTGGTGGCTGGTGTACAGGAGAGCCTGAAGCGCGAAGTTGAAAGTAGCGACAGCAGCATTTCCAACAGCAACTATAGGCTCACTTTAAACGCGAAACCCGGCAATTCCTTGCTTACAGAGTATTTATTTGTACTGTTAAAACATCCTTTTTATCTGGCGCCCCAGTAAGAAGATTCAAGGAGCAGAACGCGCCCCGGAAAAACAATTGTTGCTATAAGCGTAATAACCTGGTTACAAAGAACGTGCAACAGATATTTGATTAATAGTTGCGCTCCTACATTACAAATTGCTCGTCCTACATACGTAGGGCAAGATAAATGTAAGGCAGGAAACGATTTTGCCGGTGTAGGACGCATATTTTTGGGCGTAGGAGACCTTTCCCCCGTTGTAGGACAGGTTCTTTTTGTCGTAGGACAGTTTTTTTTTGTTGTAGGAGACCATTTTTTCGTTGTAGGACGGCTACTTTGGAGTTGATTAGCTTGTGCCCCCGGGGAAAATTGTGCCCCCGGGTATTTATTTCCGGCAACTCACCACCAATGGCAAATGCGCACCTCCAAAAGTTTCCTGTTTAAAGTTGGCGTAAAGCTGAATGTTTTTAAATCCCGCTCTTTCCAGAAGTTCTGTCAACTTGCTACTTTTCAAGGCCAGCAAAGTAGTTTGGTTCGATACAGTGGTATCTTCGGCTTTGATTTGCAAATCAGTCTGAAAACGAATTAAAGCGGAGTTGTTCTGAAATTTATAGTTGCGGATAAAGCGTATGTTTTCGGTTTCGATCAATGGAAGTTCAGAGACTTTTTCCCCAAGGATATAATCGTAGTTTAAAATCTGAAGTAAAAAATGTCCGCCCGGCTTTAAAACGTTGTTTACACCGTTTAGCATGTGTTCAACCCCTTCTTCCGATTGCAAATGCACCAGTGTATTTCCAAAACACAGCACCGCATCGAATTGCTCTTTTCGAAAATCGGTTGCCAGCTCCAGCATGTTTCCTTGCCGGAATTGTAACTTCGGATGAATCTTATTCTGAATGGCCTGATTTAATAAGTCTTCATTTAAATCGATACCGGCAACAGTGGCTCCTGAACCTGCCAGATGAAAGGCCAGCTCTCCGGTGGCACAACCAATGTCGAGAATCTGTTTTTGGTCTAAATTGCCAACACAGGCCTGAACAAATTTCTGTTGCATCGCACTGTATGGAAATATTTCGGAATAATATTTTGAAATGGAGGAGTAGAATTTATTTTGAGCGTTTTCCATACTCACTTACCCGTTATTAATAACCTGATTTACCAGTTTCTTAATTTCATTTACCGATTGCACTCCCATTCCTGTCCATTTTAACTCACCATCTTTAAACAGCATGAGCGTTGGAATGCTTCTGATCCGATATTTTGTAGCGATATTCGGATTTTTGTCCACATCCACTTTAATAATGCGCACCTTTTCTTTTAGTTCATCTTTTACCTGTTTTAAAATGGGAGGCATCTGTTTACAAGGGCCACACCAATCGGCATAAAAATCAACCAATACCGGACGATTTGAATTTATAACATTATTAAACTTGGCTATCATGCTTTAATTCTCTTTTCTTTTTTATTTTTTTCACTACATCTGAAATAAAATCACCAACCAAATAACCAACAGCAGCGCCCCACAATGTACTCCAGTACCAAACCGATTTAATGGCACATGTACCGCTGGTACAACCCACAAATTTCCAGTACAGGAAACCTCCAACAGCACCAAGTACCAGGAAAATAAGAGCAAGCTGTTTTTGTTTAATTTGTTTCATAATTTTCATTGTATCTATTTCTAACAATAAATATCTTTTTTGGTTTTCAACATTTCATCAATAATAACAATAGCAAATAGATTTCCTTTAAAATCATAACCTTAAGGAAATATTTGTTTCGTTGTCATCCGCTATATTTGCGCGCTTTACAAATTACTATGTGGGCAATATTTGGTTTGGCATCGGCGCTCTTTCTGGGCATTTACGATATTTTCAAAAAACAATCGTTAAACCATAACGCGGTTATGCCGGTGTTGTTTTTTTCAACCATTGCAAGTTCGCTTATTTTTATTCCGCTTTTAATTATTTCCCGCACATCGCCGGATCTGCTTTTAAATTCAGGATTTTTTGTCCCCCGTCTTACACCAGGCGAGCACCTCCATGTACTTCTAAAATCGGTGATTGTGGTAGCAAGCTGGGTGTTATCGTTTTTTGCCTTAAAACACCTGCCCATTACCATTGTTACTCCAATACGCGCAACCGGTCCGCTTTGGACGCTGGTGGGCGCTCTCCTGATTTTTCACGAACGATTAAATGGATTTCAATGGCTTGGCATTCTGATTACCCTCGTTTTCTTCTACATTTTTTCTACTGCCGGAAAACTGGAAGGCATTCATTTTAAAACCAACAAGTGGATATTTTTTATCGTCGGGGCTACCATACTTGGAGCAGCCAGCGGTTTGTACGATAAGTACATTATGACGCGGATTGACCGGATAGCGGTTCAGGCGTGGTTCTCGTTTTACCAGGTGTTGGTTTTGCTGCCTTTTGTTTTGCTGAATGAGCGAATCAGAAAACGAAAAAACATCCGTTTCGAATGGCGCTGGACCATTCCGTTTATTGGTGTTTTTTTGGTGATTGCCGACTTTCTGTATTTTTATGCTTTGAGCAACGAAGATGCTTTAATTTCGGTAATATCAGCACTTCGCCGGGGCAGTGTATTAGTTACTTTTCTGGTGGGTGGTTTTTTATTTAAAGAACAAAACCTAAAAAAGAAAGGACTGTATTTGCTGGGAATTTTAACCGGTATTGTTTTGTTAACGCTTGGAACATTGTTGAATTAAGAGCTTCAGGCAAGAAGCTGTAAGATGCAAACATATTCGTGCCCGAATAAATTTTAAAAGCTTCTTTCAGCTACAACTTATCTCTCTTTTTTATGGTAAAACGAAGCAAACTATCAAACTGACTGGCAACTACCAGCACAATAAAAATTTCAGCGATTAATAAAACCAGTTTCGATTTTTCTCCGATAAAGGGGAGTTGAATATCAGTTAGAAACTGTGTGACAAAAATGCCAAGAAATGCACCGATGAACAAAAACAACCACGACATTTTGAGATTTTTCCACACCGAACGTCGGTTCGCCTCCTTCTTTTTAATTTGTGTCATTACCTGCTCTTCAAAGTCGGGAAACTGAATTTCGAGCTTCGATTGCTGCATCATATTTTTAAAATCCATCTCTTCCATTCCACTCAAATTAAAGATTCAACTTCTGTGCTCAGCAATTTTTTCATTTTCTGTTCCATCGATTTACGGGCACGGTGCAAGGTTACTTTTACTTTCGACTCGGCCCAGCCGGTCATTTCGCAAATTTCCAGAATATTGTTTTCGTTCAGATAATACAAGCGTAAAACCAAACTTTCGTTGGGAGCCATAATTTTTAAAACTTCGTTTACATAAAACTTCTGGTCGGCTTCCTTTAACGCATCTTTCGAAATTTCTTCCAACTCCAGTAACTCATCGGTGTAATTTACTTTGTTTCGCCGAACCACTTTGTACGCTTCGTTAATTACAATGCGCATTAACCAGCTCGAAAACTTTGATTTTCCCTTAAACGATTTCAGGTGCTCGAATGCTTTTACAAAAGCTTCCTGCACCACATCGGCAGCCGTAAATTCGTCTTTTACCACAGAAACGGCAAGCGAAAAAGCCAGGTCTTTGTATTGGGTTACAAAGTACCGAAAGGCTTCCGTGTCGCCGTTTAAAATCTTTTTTATGTAGAGTTCTTCTACCAACTAGTTTTTGGGTTTATCAACAAAATAAGCAACAATAATAGAAATGGCAGTAAACAGCGATACAATACCAAAAAGGATAGGTTCTTCCTGAATGCGGTAATCCAGCTTCATTTCATTTAAAGCAATTTCTACAGAGAAGAAGGCTACAAGCATTCCAAAAGAAAAACCAGTTCCAATTACACCTAACTTTAACCACGGAAACCTAAACTTTATCTCCTGTTTCGAATAAATCTCCGAAACATCTTTCCCACTTTCAATTAAAGCCATTCGCTCTTTGTTACGTGCTTTAATATAAAAATACCAGGCTAAAAAAACGGCTGCAAAAAAACCAAGCCAAATTAAAGTTACATCAAAATTTCTCATTATTTATTTGTTTTAAATTCGTGGCTTAGATACCAGCTGGAGAAAAAAGGTTACAATGAAATTGAAGTTAATCAAAAAAAAGAACCGCTCCTTTATTCAAAGAAACGGTTCAATACTTATTTGATTGTATGTTTTTCTAGAACTTAAATGTTAAGCCAACACCAAACATTTCCATAAACTGAATTTTTGGGGAACCTTCACCTGTATCGGGATCCACAATTTCAACATCGTCGTCGTAAATCATTTGAGTTACAATATTCGCCGACAAGTAATCATTTACCTTCATGTTTATTTTGGCTGTCCAGTCCACATCAATATTTTGTGGATTATTCAGGTAATTCGAGAACAAATCGAGTTTGGTATTAAACGACACATTTTTCATGATATCGGTTTTATACTCGAATTTTACGGTTGCACCCAGTTCACTTCTCGTCTTATCTCCCGGGTCAACCCCAAAAGCACCTTCATCAGAAAGAACATCGTCCATAACAAAAGTAAATTTTCCCGAAACCGGCGCCAGTAAAGCTGAAAAATTACCGGTTTTGTAATCCATACCCAAACCCAGAGTTAAATAACCCGGAGCCATAAATTTAGAAATGGCATTGTCGGTATCGGGATAGTTATAGCCGGGTGCAAACTGCGATTTAAAATTTAACAGGCCCGAATAATTCCAGTTTCCTTTCGCCTGAATTCCCAGTTTCGAGCTAATATCGATTTTATCATCCGACTTTCTTAAATCCACACTTTCTTCTTTTAAAAAACCATATCGGAAATCAAAAGTATTGTCCCAACTCAGTTTGTCTTTTTTGTAATTGGCAGCAAGGTTTAACATCATAACGCCCGACATTGAACTTTTCCCACCGGCAGCCCAATTGCTTAACGATACCTGCGAAAAATTTAAAGTTGTTGTTCCGCTGGTTGTCCAAAAGGTGTCTTTTTTAGCCTCGTTCTGCGTAAATGCAATAAGCGGAACGAAAAGTAAAAGTGTTAGTAGTTTTCTCATTTTTTGTTTTTTGCTTTTGTTATTGAATCTGTGTTCTTTTTTAGGTAATACCTAACAAGATAAAAAAAGATTTGTTCCCTTTCAAATCAGATAAAGCGTATAATAATGGCTTGTTTTGGTATTTCCCCAAAATTACATTTTGAACACCAAATGATACTTACTTTTTATTAATTATTAATTATTAATTGAATGATAATTTTCTTTTGGTAAATATGATAAACCGGAGAACTGATCATTCGGGCTCTAAATACTTTCACTGAAGGTATCTGAGCTTATCGTTCGCCTTTCCAATTTCGCTTAAGAAATCAATCCGTGTGATGATCTATATCGAACAGGACGAACAAATCGAAACTTTACTTATTCTGTTTTGATGCCGGCCTCCTTCAAATGGTGTCTGCAAAAATTGTTTTAGAATCTCAATACTTTCGTTATCACTAATAAAACGAGCCGGAAGACATAAAATATTGGCGTTATTATGCTGACGTGCCAACACCGATATTTCAGGTTTCCAACACAAAGCAGCTCTGATTCCCTGATGTTTGTTAGCTGTAAACGAAACGCCCTGTCCGCTTCCACATACCAGAATACCATATTTGAATTCGCCCTTTTCTACCGCACCGGCCACGGGATGAACATAATCGGGATAATCCACCGATTCAGGAGTATCAGTACCAAAGTTTTGTACCTGATACCCCTCTTGTTCAAGCCACTCCAAAATAATTAACTTCATTTCGTAACCTGCATGGTCGTTTCCTACCGCTATATTCATACTCGTTCTTGTTGTTTAGTTTTTATCACTCTCAAAAATGAATAATTTATTAAATACCACAAAATTATAAATAAGAAAGATTTTCGCATCCGGTAGTTTCTGCTCTTCTTTTTTTTCGTTCTCTTTTATTATCACTCCTTTCCCATTAAATCTTTCCAAATGGCAAAGATTTTTTCACATCATTGTATTTCGAAACCAGTAACAGTCAGTTACATATTACAATAACTCATATCTTTTAAAAACCTGTCATTCACACCCGCCGGCTGAGGGAGAGGAATCTTTTCAAAGTTCCCCGGACCAAAATGTTCTTTAGCTCAAAAAAAAGGACCGATTCTTTTTTTCGAAATCTCAAAACAAACACTCTGCCTCCACCTACTTTTATGAATTAAAATCAACGCTTTAACTTTCACGACAACAATTTGTAATTAACCGTGTTTATCTAAGACTAAAAATATGGTCTAAATCAGCTAATAGAAATCATATTTTATCTAGTCTCCAATTTGCACCTTTCATGAAATTTGCATCCTATTAAATTATAATTATGAAGAAATTAACGTTATTACTTACTTTGCTGGCTCTTATGGCACAATTTAGCAAAGCACAGGACGACCCATACCTTTGGTTAGAAGATGTGGACGCAGAACAATCGTTGGAATGGGTTGGAAAATGGAACGAAAAAACACTTGATGTTTTAACCGGCCACCCCGACTATAAAAGTATTTACGAGAAAAATATTGAGATTTATAATTCAGATGACCGGATTGCAGATCCAACAATTCGGGGTAACCAGGTGTACAATTTTTGGCAGGATGCCGATCATCAACGTGGAATTTGGCGCCGGGCAAGCATAAAAAGCTATCTAAATGGCAATCCGGAATGGGAAACAGTACTGGATTTTGATGCGCTTTCGGAAAAAGACGGGGAGAAATATGTTTTTAAAGGCGCCTCTGGTTTATACCCAGACTACAATAAGTTTTTGGTAAACCTATCGAAAGGGGGAGGCGATGCCGTAGTTATCCGCGAATTTGATGCGGTTAAAAAGGAATTCGTAAAAGATGGTTTTTATGTGCCGGAAGCAAAAGGAAGTGCCAGCTGGATTGATGAGAATACACTAATGGTATCTACAGACTTTGGCACCGGAATGACCACCTCTGGCTACCCGAAAGAAGTAAAAATATGGAAACGCGACACAGAATTAAAGGATGCCCAGTCGGTTTTCGAAGGCAATGAAGACGATATGGGAATTTGGGGATATTCCGTTCAAACCAAAGAAAAAACCTACCGACTTATCACGCAACGCACTTCCTTTTATTCGGGTAGCTACTATTTTATAGAAAACGGCAAACTGGTAAAACCCAACTTACCCGACGATATTGAACTATCGGGTATTTTCAAAAAGCAGGTACTTTTTCAGCTAAAATCGGATTGGGATGTTGGTAAAAATTCCTTTAAACAAGGCGATATGGTTAGCATTGCATACGATGATTTGTTAAAAGACGGCACCAACTATATTCTGATTATTTCACCTGACGAGCGTTCAAGTATCACCGAAACCAACACCACCAAAAATGTACTTCTGGTAAATATGCTCAACAATGTTAAGAGCGAACTTTACAGGTATACATTTACCGGATCATGGGAAAAGCAAAAGATCGATGCGCCGCAATTTGGGAATATCTCGCTGGGATCGGCCGATGACGAAAGCGACAATTATTTCTTCTATTTCCAGAACTTTTTGGAACCATCAACCCTGTACAAAGGCGATGCAAAATCAGGTACGTTTGTAAAAGTAAAATCGCTAAAATCGTTTTTCCCAACCGAGAACTACAAAGTACAACAGTTTGAAGCAGCCTCGAATGATGGTACAAAAATTCCTTATTTCGTAGTATCGGATAAAAACACCAAACTTGACGGGAATAATCCAACATTAATTGGAGCCTACGGCGGTTTCGAAGTTGCCCGGCTTCCCACTTACAGTGCCATTACCGGAACTGCCTGGTTGGAAAAAGGTGGCATTTATGTTCTTGCCAATATTCGCGGAGGTGGAGAGTTTGGTCCCAAATGGCATCAGGCCGGATTAAAAGAAAACCGCCAGCGTATTTACAACGATTACTTTGCCGTGGCTGAAGATTTGATTGCCAAACAAATTACATCACCACGCAGATTAGGAATTATTGGTGGAAGTAACGGAGGTTTGTTGGTAGGGGTAGGCTTTACACAACGCCCCGACTTGTACAATGCCGTAGTTTGCGCTGTTCCGCTGCTCGACATGAAACGTTACAATAAACTGCTGGCCGGTGCCAGCTGGATGGCCGAATACGGCAATCCGGATATTCCAGAGGAATGGGAATACATTAAAAAGTATTCACCCTATCAGAATGTAAAAAAAGGAATGAACTATCCTGAAGTTTTCTTTACAACATCGACCCGCGACGACCGTGTACACCCGGGACATGCCCGAAAAATGGTAGCCCGAATGAATGAACTGGGATATAAAGTGTATTATTTCGAAAATACTGAAGGTGGCCACGCAGGCGCATCAACCAATGAGCAACGTGCAAAAGTTGCCGCTCTTGAGTTTATTTACCTGCAAATGAAGCTAATGAACTAGGCTTTTCCTGAACGTAATTTTGAACACCCCTAAGGAAACTCTGTTTTCCTTAGGGGTGTTTCGATATCAGTTCCAATGCTTCATCAGCCGATTTCACCGGCAGCTGACAAACTCCCTCGCGACAGATATAAATCAAATCGTCACCAATCTGGAAGCGATTCTCTAACAGCGGAATAGCACTTTCTGAATTTGTGTGTGCCCATAAAACATTGGGCAGATATGCAACCTGAAGCTGATTTAAAAGAATATTGGAATTAATACCACAAACTGCCACTTCAAAGTAGGGTTCGGTTTGTTTTAACATCAAAGTCCCCCAATTGGCATAAGCCATCGGATATTTACTAAAATGAGGAGTTATGTGATGCAACATTTTTGAAATCATGTTTTTATAATCGATTGTTCCATTTAATAAATACAAACGATGCAGATTATTCGCCATTACCGAGTTAGCCGCCGGAATAACATTATCTTCTTTTTGAAAATGATTCGTAACAACCGATTTTGAAATTTTCTCCGAAAAATAAAAAAGACCACTTCTTTCATCGTAAAAATGGAGTGTCGTGTATTCAGTTAGTTTATTGGCCAGTGCCAGCCAGATATCATCACCCGTAATTTCAAACATCGAAATATATGCCTGAATCAGCAAAGCATAATCTTCCAAAAATCCTTCAATCGAACGGGTTCCTGCCTTCCAGTTGTGATATAATTTGCCGTTTTCATTCAGCTGTGAATCTTTAAGAAAGGTGGCATTTTTAATGGCCAGCTTCAAAAAATGTTCATCTTTAAAAGCCTTGTAAGCATCGAGTAAACCCTGTATGGCAAGGGCATTCCACGATGTTAGTGTTTTATCGTCAAGCCCGGGACGAATTCTGTTTTCGCGTTCTTTCAACAGAACAAACTTCCATTTACTTACTTTTATTTGAAGTTGATGTGCTGTTAAATTCCTTTTTGCGGCGAAATTTTCATCTCCACCATTACGTAATAAAATAGTATTTCCCTGTTCCCAAAATCCTTTTTTGTTAACCTGAAAATAATCGGCAAAAAGTGGATAGTCGGCACCTATTAGTTGTTGTAGTTCTCTTTCATTCCACACATAAAACTTGCCCTCTTCTCCTTCACTATCTGCATCCAGCGACGAATAAAACGCGCCCGATTTATCCATTAATTCCCGCTCAAGGAAATCAGCTGTTTCGTACACCACCCGTTTAAATTCTTCGTTTTTAAATTGCTGGTATCCTTTTGAGTAAATACTTAACAACTGGCCATTATCGTACAACATTTTTTCAAAGTGAGGCACTTTCCAAATATCATCAACCGAATAGCGGGCAAAACCGCCTCCCACCTGATCGTAAATTCCGCCACGCGCCATTTTTCCCAATGTGGTGTGCACAAACTCCAAAGCTTTATTATCGTTTTTAATAAAGCCATAATACAGCAAAAATTCAAGGTTCACAGGCATCGGAAATTTCGGGGAACCAGCATTCCCTCCTTCTTTCATATCCCAGCGCTGTTTCCAGCTTTCCACACCTCTTACAAGTAATTTACTATTTATCGGAAATCTATTTTCCACCTCGGTAATTAGCGAAACCTGTTCAATTCCTTCCTGAAGTTGTTCTCCATATTCGGTGGTCTTTTCTTCATTCTGTTTGTAAAATTCAGCAACAGTCTTCAGGTTTTTTATCCAGGTTTCTTTTGTGAAATAAGTGCCACCCCAAATCGGGCGTCCATCGGGCAATGCAATAATATTTAACGGCCAACCTCCCTGTTGTCCCATTAACTGAACCGCACTCATGTAATAATGATCCACATCGGGGCGTTCTTCCCGGTCCACTTTAATACAGACATAATGTTCGTTCATTACCCGTGCCACTGCTGTATCTTCAAAACTTTCATGTTCCATTACATGACACCAGTGACAGGCAGCATAACCGATACTTACCAATACAAGCTTGTTTTCTTTTTGAGCCTGTGCGATTATTTCTTCGCTCCACTGATTCCAGTTTACGGGATTATGAGCATGTTGCAAAAGATAGGGCGATGTGGAATGTATTAAATTATTTGTGTGTTCCATATTCTGGTTATTTTGACCGCGGTATCCTACAACTGTAAAAAGTAGCAGCATTAAAATCAAAGTATTCATTCTACGAGAATAAACATGTAAAACAAAATAAGGTTCGTTACAGTTTTAAAAACAAAACATTACAAGTATCAGTGCTTATTTTTTTTATATCAGAAAGCTTGAAATGAAAACTCAGTTATTTTAACCCCATTTTTAATCTATAAATAGTAAGGAATGAAAAAAACTTCAACTTAATTTACACACACAAACCCATTTAGATTGTGACACAACATCAGAGTAAAAAATAAAATCCCGGAGTGGACGCCGGGATTTTTTTTTGTCCTAACAAAATTACACGTATTTATTCTCACTCATCCTAAAAAATTCACACTACCAGTCTGTGAACTCATACTCCTTTAATAACATTTCATCTTTTGCAATATCTTTTCAAAAAAAACTCAAACATGGTAGGGTAATATTTTCCTCAGCTGTATTCTTAGCAAATTATAATTATCAAGTTGTAATTAATTTTGAGGTTTTAATGGTAGAAAACCGGAAACAGTTTAGGTTGCCAACCCTCTTGTTGAAGAGGGTTGGTTTTTTTAAACAGTTGTAAATTAATAACCATAACTATTAATACTGAACAAATTACTTGTTTTTTTACTTACATCAAAAGGAACATGAATTTAAATGCATGAAAGCTCCTGTTTCCAGGCAGGTAAATTAAATAAAATAAACATTTTTAAACACCGGAATATGCTTAAATCAATTTCATACACAGCAGTGCTTTCAATGTTGCTAATTACATCATGTTTAACCGATGAAACAGATACCAGAACTTACGAGCAGGAAATGATAGAATTAGATGTATTAATTCAGTCAATAATTGCTGAAGGGACCGTTGTTGACACCACCGACCTTGGAGTTTATTATATAATAGAAGAAGAAGGCGAAGGTGATTTTGCACAGGTAGGCGACACAATTTCAATAGAATATGCGGGATATTTAACCGATGGAAATATATTTGATATTTCATCGGATTATTACGAGGATGGTATTTGGGAGTTCGTATATGGCGAACAAAGCTTAATTACAGGATTTGATGATGCACTTTCGTTGATGAGAGTTAACCGTGAGGCCGAATTTATTATTCCTTCCACTTTAGCCTACGGAGCATATGGCTATGGTAGCATTGGCTCCTATCAAACTTCAATTTTTGTAATTAAAATGCATGATTTAAAACCTGTTCAGGACCAATAATCAACCTTATTCAGATATCAATCCTACGTAATGCCCAAAAATGATCTTTTAATTTACAGCACTACTGTCCACTAAAATTTGGGTTTTGAAAAAGATTCTTTCGCTCCACTTCATTATGCTCTGAATGACAATAGGTTAGGTTATTAAGATAATGCTTCAAGGTAAATCAATCAATCCTCAAAAATTTCTGTCACCAAATTTGCTCGGCGTCCAATTCATTTAGCTGCTAACGTTGTTGTTCTGATTTTTTCTACTGCGATAGTCTTTAAAAAACAAAAGTAGGGTAAAATCTATACCATCTGTATTATTAGTGAAAATTGATTAAATTAAGATCGATTTACAGAAAACTGTTTCTATGCCGGGTTTTGAGAAGAGTGATTTTATAGAGTTATTCAACCATATGTACCAGCCTGTAAAAAACTATGTTTATTACAAAACGGGCGATATTGAGGTGGCCGAAGATGTGGTTCAGGATACTTTTATCAAAATTTGGGAGAAACGAAACGAAATACGAAAGCAAACGGTAAAATCGCTGCTGTACACAATAGCAAATAACCTGTGCAAAAACAGGTTCGAACACCAGCAAGTGGTTTTCGAATTTGCCAATAATTACAAACAGGAGTACAACAATAGTTCGCCTCAATTTGAACTGGAGCTAAAAGAGTTTAATAACAAGTTACAAAATGCAATAGGAAATTTGAACGAAAAAAACAGAACTGTATTTTTGATGAACCGGATTGACGGATTAACCTACAATCAAATTGCCGAAAATTTGGAACTGAGTGTAAAGGCTGTTGAAAAACGCATGAAAAATGCATTACATGAGTTAAAAAAAACGATAGAATACAAAATCTAACAGGATGCAAAACAATTCCGAAAATAACATGACGCCGGAAGAATTCAGAAAAATGAATTCGGAGGAGAAAATCCTAAAGATGGCAAGTGGGTTGGTTCTTCCAAAGGGGAAACCACAAAATGAGGTTTTGGATTCGCTCTTAAACAAAATTGAAGACAGCTCCCCTACCCGAAAAATAAATTTAAGCCGATATTTTCAGGCTGCTGCTGCAGTTATCATACTTTTAGTTGCATTTAAAGTAGTGCCAAACATGCTTTCGGCTCAGCAATTAAAAACAGCTAATGCCCAACAAGCCGAACTTACTCTTCCCGACGGAACAGAAGTTGTATTAAATGCCGACTCGAAAATAAAATGGAACAAGAAAAAATTTAATAACGCAAGATACCTGCAACTAGAAGGTGAAGCTTTTTTTAAAGTAAAAAAAGGCGACCAATTTGTAATAAAAACCAATAACGGAACAGTTGAAATTTTAGGCACCCAATTGAATGTATTTTCAAGGAACGAAAAGTTTTGGGTAAGCTGTATTACAGGTAGAGTAAGGGTTTCGGCCAACAATATGCAACAAATTATTACTCCAGGCGAATGGGTACAGTTAAATGATTCGGGTTTAGAAAAGTCCGAATCTGAGTCGATTGAAAATACAATAATGTGGAAAAATGGCATTTCCCATTTTGAAGAAACCCAACTTGATGCTATTTTCGCTGAATTGGAAAGACAGTTTGATGTTTCAATTCAGTTTGAAGGTAACGGTGAGCGAAAAGCAACCATCGATTTTTCAAATGACGATTTAACTGAAGCGTTGGATGTTGTTTGTATTCCGATGGAGTTAAATTATGAAATTAAAAACAAAAAGATTAACATATCAGAGAAACAATAAACAGCTTTTCGGGTTCCTCTTTTTTTTCTGTTTTCTGTTTATTCCATTTGCTGGGCTTTCCCAGCATTTTCAGTTTAAATTCGATAATACCCCTGTTTCCGGTGCACTTCTCGAAGTCGCAAAAAAAACAAACATCCGAATTGCTTTTGACGACAGTCATTTTGAAAAGCTTACTTTATCAAAAACAATCGAATCAGACGATATTGAAGTTATTTTAAATACAATACTTGCCGGCACTAAATATGTAGCCGAATTTAAACACAATACCTGGTTAATTTTAAAACCAACAGAAGAAGATCTGAAAAAGAAGGTGGTTAGTAAAAGCATTTCGGGAATTATTTACGACAGTACTACCGGCGAACGCCTCCCTTACGCATCAGTGTATATTTGGGACAAAAACCGCTTTATCCCCTCAACTGTTGATGGTACTTTTAGTGCAGAAGTAAAGGAGGGAGAAGATGCCTATTTCCAAATACGCTATCTTGGATACCAAACACTAGACACGCTGGTAAACATCTCGCAAACAAACAGTCCGCTACAATTTCGCCTGATTCAAAAATCGCAAAATATTGAAACCATAAACGTGAAGGGAAACAGTATTGAGATGATGCATATTGCCAACGATGCAGGGCATATCATGTTTAACCCACACCGTTTCTCCGACCTCCCGAATTATGGAGAAACCGATATTTTCAGGGCATTACAGTTTTTGCCAGGCATAAGTGCACGCGAAAACTCGGCCCAGTTAAATATTCGCGGAAGTTCAGCCGATCAGAATTTGGTGTTATACGACGGTTTCACACTCTACAATCTCGATCATTTTTTTGGAGTATTTTCGGCACTAAATCCAAATGTAGTAAAGGATATTCAGGTTTATCGGGGTGGTTTCGATTCGCGCTATGGCGAACGTGTTTCGGGCATTGTTGATATTACAGGAAAATCGGGAAACAAAACAAATCCGCAATTCTATGGCGGAGTTAATTTAATTAGTGCCAATCTCACCGCTGAAATACCACTTTCCAAAAAACTGACCCTGGTAACAGCAGGACGAAGATCGTATTCCGATGTTTATTCCAGCTGGCTGGCCGATGCCATTCTTGCTGATAAAATCGGACAGGCACGACGTTTCCCGGGAGCTGAAAATGTAATAGAGCCCAAATTCTATTTTGGTGATTTTAATACAAAACTAACCTGGTCGCCAAACGAATTCGAAAACCTGTCGTTTAGTATATACGGTGCCAAAGATGATTTAAACAGTTCGAATATTTCGGAAAAAGATGGCTATAAAATAGATACCGAAGACACAAACCAATGGGGCAACTACGGTTTCGGATTCTCGTGGAAAAAACAATACGGGACCAAGTATTTTACCAACCTGCAACTGGGACATTCGGGCTATTACAACGATTACTACAACAACACCACTTTTGAATATACCGATGAAAACACCGGACAAGTGCCCGACTTCACCGAGGAGAGAATGGCCAACGAAGAAAACAATTTGATTGATTATTTTATTTCGTTACAAAATACCTACTCGTTAAACGAAATAAATCATTTACAATTTGGTCTTTCGGCAAAATATACCGAGTTCAAATTTTATAAAGATGCAGAAAACGATTTTGTTTACAACCGTTTGAACAGTGCCGGTTTTTTATATACCGCTTTTATGCAAGACCAGATAACTTTAAATAAGAAGTTGGTTATTAAACCCGGTTTACGATTAAATTATTACGACCAAACTAAGAAAATGTATTTTGAACCCCGCTTGGCAGCGAATTACAAGGCAACAGAAAGATTACGTTTAAAACTGGCAACAGGCCGGTATTACCAGTTTCTAAACAAATCGGTATCAGAACAAAATTATGGTTACAACCGTGATTTCTGGGTGCTTGCCGATAAAGAAAATCATCCGGTGGTTTCATCAAATCATTTTATAGTTGGAGCAAGCTTTGAAACAAAAAAACTGTTCTTTGATGTAGAAATGTATTACAAAACGGTGGATGGATTGCAAGAATATTTATTTTTTGCAAACAGAGACAAAGACCCCAATACTGAACCACCTTTGACGCCACCTGAGGAATCCAGTAAATTCATCTCTGGAAGCGGCGATGCTTATGGTATTGATTTTCTGACCAAATACGAAAATACCAACTTTACCAGCTGGCTGGCGTATTCTTACAGCAAATCAACTCAGAACTTTAGTTTGATTAACAATGGTGAGAATATACCGGCCAATTACGATCAAACACACGAACTAAAATGGAACAATATTTATACATACAACAGGTGGAACTTCTCAACGGTAACACTGTATAATACGGGGCATCCTTACATTGCAACCACCGAAAAAGATGAGGATTTTAATACGTATAGAACTTACAAACGTCTACCCGATTATTTCAGAGTTGATTTATCCGTTAATTACAACTTCAATATCAAAAAGGTAAACATTAAACCCGGATTCTCAATTTTAAATGCCTTTAATACTGAAAATTACCTTGACATATACATTCGTGAATTTAATGGCCCCGATAACGAATTTAGAGAAACAACTTTGATTAAAGCCCAGGACATTACTCTCAACTTTTTTGTAAACTTCAGATTTTAAAAGTTTACTGCCGCACAGTAATAAACATATGATCGGTAGGGAATATTAGGTTATACTTGTACTATTATCGTACAAAATCTAATACAATATAATGCAAAAATTGCTTCAGATACAATGTAAACTGCATCTGGTTCTGCTACTGTTAACGGCTGTTTTTTCTTCCTGTTCCAAGCTCCCCATTAACAAAAGCGAAAGAATCAGTTGCCTGACAGAACCTAATTTCCCTGAAATAAAAACAGAAAATCACGACAAAGGCAATACAATAAACTATGGCATTGCCAACAATGATTCGGCACTATATTTAAAGGCAATCTTTCACAAAGAAGAAGACCTTATGAAGATTATGCATGGCGGAATTTCTATCTATTTTGATCCGGAAGGTAAAAAAGGAAAAGAATACAATCTAAAGATTGAACGGGGCGAGAAACAAGCAATGCAACAACCTGCTCAGAAACTTCGAACCATGCCCTCACGCGACGAAGAAAAACCAATATAAGATATGGCTTCGGGAATGGACAAAATGCTTTCGAAAGTTACCTGGAATGCCAATGGGAAAGAATTGGTTTTTAACAGAGGATTACAAAACTATAGTATTGAAGTTAAATTTTTATCGAATGAGCATAACGAACTGGTTTTGTTTGCGCAACTACCTTTAACAGAACTCCCTATTCCTGAGAACAAAATAATATCAGTGGGTATTGAAACAGGCAAGGTTGCTTCGGCACAAGAAAAAGGGCCAGAAATGGACCGCCCGGAGGGAATGGGTAGCGGCAAAGGTGTGCCTCCACCGGGAGGAATGCGAGGTGGCACTGGTGGCAACATGGGAGGTGGTGCTCCATCGAAAGATGGCTCTTCAACCTCAACGAGCCCTCTAAAAATTTGGTTTAAAATTGAATTATAATCATACTCATCATCAATAAGTCTTTCGCATAGACATAGTTCTAATTAATTCAGGCTCCGTTCAGTAATGAATAGAGCCTTTAAAAAAATATACGTTAACATGAGAAATGAATTTTGTCGTCGAATTGAACAGAAGAAATTCTATAAACCGAGATTTCTTATAGATGAATGCGGATTTTATTATGACGTGACCACGAAAAGAACGAAGTACCTCTTTTTGAGCCAGTTTGAAAACAGAACCAATTGCCCAATGCATACATTGATCTGTATACTTGTATCAAATCTGGCATTTTTTTTTACATGAGGATCATTTTTTTGGTATGGTAAAATGTTGTTAGCCTGTATTACTTCCAAAATGTAGCATAGTACATAGCGAAATGCTAAAACTGGAAACAAAGTAAAAAAGCCAACATGAATTGTATTTTAATTGAAAAACCGCACGCTCAAAACCAGGTAAAAGAATACCTTAACATGGTTCCCTATTTTAATTTAGTTTCATTTTGCTCATCGGTTTTCGATGCTTACGAAATTCTGCAATCCCGAAAAATCGATATTATTTTTGTTGATACCGATCTTCAACGTATCTCGGGAATCGATTTCATTAAGAGTTTGGCCCACAAGCCACTAGTTGTTTTCCTATCCGACAAACCAGAGCTGGCTGTAGAATCTTACAATATTAATGCCCTCGACTTTCTTCTAAAACCTGTAACTTTTAATCGGTTTTTGAAAACAGCCAACAAAGCCTACGATAGTTTTAGTTCACCAATAAAAAAGGAAGCCGCTGATAAAGAAAACCACGAACAGGCATCAAATCAAAACAAAACAGTATTAGTAAAAACCGATTACAAAACCATATTAATCCGGCTAAACGAAATTCTGTATATTGAAGGTCTAAAAGATTATATTAAAATTTACACATCACACAAAGACAAGCCGGTTATTACGCTAAATTCGCTAAAAAGGCTTCAACAAAATCTGCCGTCCGATAAATTTTCGCGTATTCATAAATCGTACATTGTTGGCCTCGACCATATTGATGCGATTAACAAAACTCAAGTGATGATTCATGATAAACATATTCCGATCGGGGAAAGTTACCGAAATATTTTTAACGAAAAAATGGAAGAACTTCGCATCTGATTCTAATCGCTAACTATTACAAAAAATGCAGGCTATAAGGAGATGATCCTTGTAGCCTGCGTTCTTTTTGTTGAATAAGTTACTTATCCCAGAATTTGGACATTTTTTTGAACTTCAATTTGCCTGATTCATACTTACAATAGAATTTGATCTCTGATTAAGAAAGCTTCATTTTTGAGGCTTGCACAGTCCGAAAAATGTGCGGTTACTGATGTAAATGAACATTTTACCGGCAAGCGTAACGAAAAAAAATGGAGATTTCTTGCAGAGACTAATTAATCTTCCGCTTGATAAATGCCATCTCGTTCAGGCTAAAACCAACATTAAATAATATATATTTTTCCTGAAGAAGATTATTCGATTGTGTGCCTTTCATTCCACCGGTTACCGACAAATCGAGCTTCGACAGCCCGTCGTACAGATGAATTCCAAAACCAAGCGTAAAACTTCTATCTTTTATATTTGAATTACCAAAGGTTAAATACGACGACTCGTAATTCATTCCGAACCGATAGCTCCAGTTTTTATAAAAGACATTTACAGCCCGTTTCTCCCATGGATTTAATTCGATACCCATTGTAAATTTGTGAGAGTCAACAAAACCGTCATTTTGTATCGGATATCTAATCCCCGACCAGTTTTGGAAAGTATAATCAAGGGCAAACGTATATTTATCGGCTTTAATGCCTAATCCGGTTCCTATAATATTTGGTACAGCCAGGTAATCAGTATTATAATCATCCGATTGCATAAGTGTTCCGCTGCTGTTATACAAACTTACACTATGCCTCGAATTTAAACTTTGCCCTAGGGCAAAAGTTAATCCCAGCGAATAATCGCGTTTATCGGTTTTAAATTTATACTGCACTCCAAAATCAACATACATGCTTCGCATATAATCTGTTCGGACTAGCATAATACTTGGAACAATTGTAGTTGCCACCAGGTTTTCCTCTTGTATAAGCGATCCGAACATATAGGAAACAGTAGCACCAAGCGATAGATGTTTCCCCAAGCGTGCTGCATTAGAATAATACAACTGGCTAATTCCACCGCTACCCACGTAATTCGATGTGTACTGATGATAAATTCCTTCCACATAATTTACCCGATCGATTGAATACCCAATACTACTAAAAGGAACAACCCCAAAGGATCCCGCCAGCCAGGGTGTGTATTTAAATCCGATGGCGAGGTAAGCTAAATTTCCGGTAAAACCGGAATGGCTGTTTCTGGAAGTATTTAAGCTATAACTTTTCCCTTGCAGGCCAAATTCTACAATTAACCGAAGGCTATCCATTCCTGCATAAGATGCTGGATTCAGGTTATTCAAATAGTTACCCGACTCCATTGCTATTCCTGCTCCTCCCATGCCTGTGTTAGTTCCGAAACCTTTACTCTGAATTTCACCGGGTCCGAAAATTGAGTAAGGAGAAACAGTATTTTGTCCCAGTGTAATTCCACCGGCAAAAAGAAGTACGCATAGAATAAAATACCTTGTATTGATTTTTGTTTGTTTAATCATTTGCTAGCTGTAATATTTTTAAATTGAATTTACCTGAACCATCTAATTGTAAAATATATAATACAGATTTAGGTAAGGTCGGTAACTTGATCCGCTACGGGCATCGAAAACAACCCGGTTAACTGTTCCGTAGAATTCAGAACTTCCAAACATAACGAGCAAACCATTGTTTGGATCAACATAATTACCACTTAACTCGCTGTATAAATAATTGGTAATATCAAAAACGTAATACGTGTCCTCATTAAAAAATTCGTCGTGGTAAAAAGTGGCATAAACAGCATCACCATTAGTATCCGTAATTTGAGAAACAAAATTATTGTACTTATCTGTTGTATAAAGCGTTAGGCTTTCAGGTAAAGGAACGGGCCTTGGAATTTCGGTTATTGGCCGTAAAACCAGTTCCGCTTTGTACAGGTAATTTTTATTTTCTACCTCAAATATTCTCGACAATGATGGAAAATCCAACCGTGTTACTATAGCTGTTCCCGCCTGCAAATAGGCCATATCAGCCATAGCTCCTGAACTTATATTCTCTCGCTGAGTGCTTAGTGCTTCAATGGAAAATCCCGAAACATCGCTGGAAATGTTGTTAAATTGTTCAAGGCTCGAAGCGTATGGAAAAATATATGACTTTTCAATTTTTTCTTCTTCTATTAAATGTGTATACAATACAATCTTTAAAGATGTATCGGCGACAAACGAAAGAAGTGCAGTGTTTTCGCTACCTGACACCACGGCCACTCCTTTAAAATAATCTACAAAATCACTGGTAATATCAATCCCATCATTATTATCCTTTAACATGTTCATAAAATCCGCCCCAAGCTCATCCGACAACCTTACTTCCAACTTGTCGTTCTGATTAGGTCTAGGGTTCCAGCTTTTCTCTCCCAGGGCCTGAGTATCGTATTTAAACGATGATGTATTATATATATAAGAAGCATCGATGTCTGTAGCTTCAATATCTTCCAACACCCGGTGAATTTTAATGGTTTGCAACGTTAAAGTATCGCCGTACGATGTCCCGGAATAGGGCAATTCAATACAAATTGAATCAAGTACTTCATCGTCATCAATACTGGTATAGGAGGGCAAATCAAGTTGACAATAACCAGTGCACCTTACTTCACCAAAGAAAGGATCGCTGTACTTACCTGCTAATAAATAACCGCACGATGAAGTTGCAATAGAATCAATTTTAAAGCTCGACATGTTAACTGTCATTGAATCAACCAACGCTACCGTAGTTTCCGATTTTATAAAATTATCGCCAACCGAAATGGTTAAGTGATCCTCTTCGCACGACATTAACATTAAAAGTCCTAACAAACCCAGGATTGTTTTACTATTCATAACTAATTTCTGTTTTCTGCTCAAAAGAAGAAAAGAAAAAGCTGGTGAAAAAAGATTATATACCAATGGGATAACCTGACAGATCAATCGCACAAAAGTTGGGTTTTTAGTGCTTTTTAACTTTAAAACAACAACAAAACCTGCATATTTCAGGATAAAAAGATAAAATTCGGGGATTCATCTATACATTTCACGACTTAGTCCAAATTCCTTTTATATCAGTATTGCGTAGCTTACGTTTGCGTGAGAATAGAAAGATTTCAAACAATATTTTTAAACTAATAAGTCATGAAGATTACGAATTTTAAATTCCTTTTATACCTGTTACTAAGCACCTTTTTGCTGGTTTCGTGTAGCGACGATGATGATGATGAAATCACACACGGTGACTGGTGGAGAAAAGCATATACCGTGGTGGATGGCCGTGGTGATGGTGTTTGTTTTGTTATTGATGATATCGCTTATGTTGGCACTGGTTACAATGGAGACGACCGTTTAGCCGACTTTTCGGCATATGATGCAGAAACCGATAACTGGACTTCAATCGCTGATTTTCCGGGAACTGCACGAAATGGAGCCGTTGCATTTAGTGTTAACGGGAAAGGTTATGTGGGTACAGGTTATAGCGGGAGTGATCGACTAAATGACTTTTGGGAATACGATCCGGCTTCAAATACATGGAAGCAGGTGGCTGATTTTATTGGAAGTGCCCGCTATGGAGCCGTGAGTTTTGCTATTGACGGGAAAGGATATGTTGGATGCGGATACAACGGAAACCACCTGAAAGATTTTTATTCATATGATCCATCAACAGATACATGGGAAGAGATTGTGACTTTCTCGGGGCCTAAACGCCGAGATGCGGCCTCGTTTGTTATCGATGGAAAAGCCTATGTGATTTCAGGTATCGATAACGGTACTTATTTGGACGATATATTTGAATTTGATCCATCTTCAGGAAGATGGACTGAAATGCGCGAAATTTCAGATGCAAATTCAGATGAAAGTTTCGACGACGATTATACAACGATTATTAGAATGGATGGTGTTGGATTTACAATTGACGGTATCGGCTACCTGACAACAGGAAGCGTAGGATCTCTATTAAACAACGTTTGGGCTTATGATCCTCAAGCCGATTTGTGGGAAGAAAGAACATCGTTTGAAGGATCGGCACGAACTACTTCAGTTGGTTTTGTAATTGGCTCGCGGGGTTATATTGTTAACGGTAGAAGCTCAAGTCTTTATTTCGACGACCTTTGGTGCTTCGATCCAACACTTGAATATGATGAGAGTAAAAAAGAACCTTCAAGTGATAAATATTAAATAAATCCGGAATTCTATATTAGTAGATAATTTTCAAAAAAATAACCACTCTTGTTTACAGGAATGGTTATTTTTTTGCCAATTAATTAAATCAGTAAACTGGTTTCACCTTCGAATATTGGAATCAAGGTAAAATTTCGCAGTTTGAGTCTGCTTCCATGCTTTCGTTCCAGCCAGGTTATAAATACCCTTACGCATTCAGTAAGCAACACTCCATATAGTTTCTCAAATTTTACCTGTTAATTTTATAGGTATATCTATATATTTACTCGTCAGTTTAGTATAACAATTAATTAAACCCGGATTATACAACATAAAACCTGTTGTATAATCCGGGTTAAAACAAAAATAGCATGAACAAACTATTCTCCGTGATTTTTCTTCTGTTAGCCACTTCGGTGCTTGCCCAAAACAAGGAATGGGAAGACCCCGCATTTATTGCCAAAAACAAAATACCGGGAAGGGTAACATCGTATTCTTTTAAAACGACCGGCGATGCACTAAAAGGAAATCGTGAAACTTCGCGTATAATATCATTGAACGGAACCTGGAAATTTAATTTTGTTGAGAAATCGGAAAACCGACCTCTGGATTTCTATAAAACCGATGTTTCGAATTGGGACGACATCGAAGTACCTTCAAACTGGGAAATGAAAGGTTATGGAACTCCCATTTACCGGAATTCCGGTTATCCTTTTGGGCCCCAGCTCTCGCTTGAAGAAATGGAAGACCCGATAGCCTGGTACACTGAAAATTACGAGATACCGGAAGGATTATCCAGGGAAGAAATATTTCGTCGGTTTTATGCAGATGTGATTGTAAAAAATATTCCGCAGCCTCCATTTATTGCTCGCGATAATCCGGTAGGTTCGTATGCAAAAACGTTTACTATTCCTAAAGATTGGAACAACCAGAAGATTATTCTTCATTTTGGTGGTGTTAGTTCTGCCATGTATGTATATGTAAACGGCGAAAAGGTTGGTTACAATCAGGACAGTCGGTTACCGGCTGAGTTCGATATTACAAACTTTGTAAAAACCGGTGAAAACAAACTGGCAATTCAGGTTTTCCGCTGGTGCGAAGGGAGTTACCTCGAAGATCAGGACCACTGGAGAATGAGTGGAATTCACCGTGAGGTACTATTGCTGGCTCAACCGAAAGTGGCTATCGAAGACTTTTTTGTTCGAACGCGTTTAGACGAGAACTACCAAAATGCTTTGTTACAAATTCGACCAACAATTACACGCGGTGCCGATGTTGATACAAAAAATTGGACAATTGAAGTTGAACTTTTCTCACCAGCCAATAAGGCAGTACTGGACCATCCCATTTCAAAAGATATAAATGGAATAATTTACGAAGGTTATCCGCAACGCGATAATGTATATTTTGGTATTATAGAGAAAGAAATCACTTCTCCCGAAAAATGGTCAGCCGAAAAACCGGTACTTTATACTGTGGTATTAAACCTAAAAGATGCCGAAGGAAATACTGTTGAAGCGCGCTCTGCAAAAATTGGATTCCGCGAAGTGGAGATTAAAAACGGACAATTGCTGGTTAACGGGAAATCAATAAAGCTTTATGGAGTTAACCGTCACGATCATAGCCACCTTAACGGGAAGGCAGTAACACGCGAAGAAATGGAACGCGATGTTTTAATGATGAAACAATTCAACTTCAACGCCGTACGTACCAGTCATTATCCCAACGATCCGTATTTCTATGACATGTGCGACAAATATGGTTTGTATGTTATGGACGAAGCGAACATTGAAACACACGGATTAATGGGGTATCTGACTAATCAATCGGAATGGCACATGGCTTTTACCGATAGAGTAGTTCGAATGGTTGAACGCGACAAAAATCACCCGTCAATTATTTCATGGTCGCTGGGTAACGAGTCGGGATGCGGGCCAAACCATGCCAGTGCTGCAGGTTTTGTAAAAGATTTCGATCCTACCCGTTTTATTCATTACGAAGGAGCACAGGGTAGTCCCGAGCACAAAGATTACAAAACCTACGGATCGCCAGAATACCGCAAACTGGGGCGCACTGCCAATCCTACAGATCCGACTTACGTTGATGTAATCAGTCGTATGTACGCCAATCTTGAAGACCTCGAAAAATTGGCCAACAGTCCGTACATTAGTCGGCCGATTGTTGAATGCGAATATGCACACGCAATGGGAAACTCACTCGGTAATTTTCAGGAATACTGGGATTTGATTCACGCCTATCCCAACCTGATTGGTGGGTACATTTGGGACTGGATAGATCAGGGAGTTTTAACAAAAGATAAAAACGGGAATGATTTTTTTGCTTATGGAGGTGACTTTGGCGATAAACCCAACGACAATAATTTCTGTATAAACGGTGTAATTGCATCCGACCGCTCTCCCAAGCCTCAAACCTGGGAAGTAAAATATGTAATGCAACCGGTTAAATTTACTGCTGTTGATCTGGAAAATGGTTTGGTACGCGTGTTAAGCCGTTTTAGTTTTAGCAACATTAACGAATACAGTTTTACCTGGACCGTAAATGAGGATGCCATCGAAATACAATCGGGTACAATTAACGGGTTTAGTCTAAGTCCGGGAGAAGCCAAAGTGCTGAAAATTCCAGTAGAACCAATTTCAGCTAAAGCAAATGCGGAATACTGGCTACGATTAAGCGTTCAGCTAAAAGAGGATAAAAACTGGGCAAAAGCCGGACACGAACTGGCGAAAGCTCAATTTAAATTACCGGTTAAAACCGCACCTCTTTTAAAGAAAGAAACCAAACTGGCCAAGCCAACATTTAATGAAACTGATGCTGATATAACAATAACAGGTAAGGACTTTAAATCTGTAATAAGCAAAACATCAGGTTTACTAACCAATTACGAAAAAGGTGATGAAAACATTATCACATCTGCCCTGCAACCAAATTTCTGGAGACCTCTAACCGATAACGATGAACGAGGCTGGAGAGCTCAAAATGTGATTGGAGTATGGAAAGACCTTCCTGAAAAACTGGAAGTTAAATCGCTGGATGTTGATGCACCTGCTTCAACGGTAAAAACTCAGTTGATTTTTAATGAATTAACACTGAACCTTACTTATACATTTGCACCCGACGGAACGGTGGATGTAAAATTTGACCTTTCAATGCCTGAAGATATGCCGGAACCAATCCGGGTCGGACTTGCAATAGGAGTTTCCAAAAACCTGCAGGAAATGAGCTTCTATGGCAAAGGTCCTTTTGAGAATTATTCGGACCGAAACCGTGCTGCCGAAGTAAACATCTTTACCGGCAAAGTTGACGATTTTTATTACAATTACGTAAAACCTCAGGAAAGCAGCAATTACACTTGTGTGCGTTGGCTGGCTTTAACCAATGCGGACAAAAGCGGACTGATGGTGCTTGGTGATAACCCGATACAAACTTCGGTTTGGCCATACACTGCCCAAAATATTCGCGATGCACAACATCCCACTGAGCTTGTTAAAGCTGACAAATTAACTGTAAATATAAGCGCTGCCATGGCGGGAGTGGGAGGAAACGATTCATGGTCGATTAATGCACGCCCGATAGACAAGTACAGGTTACTGGAGAAAAAATACAGTTTTTCATTTAAACTGATCCCGGTAACAAAAGCAAAAGATTTACAAAACGTATACAGATCTTCGAAATAATAATTGGAAAAATGAAAAGGGCTTGCATTCGCAAGCCCTCTTTATATCACTTTTATTTTCCAGGTCAAACAACTATAACTCGGCAACAATTACCGCACTGGAGTTATTGGCTTTTTCCCGTGCTTCCTCAACTGTATTTGCACGTGCCAGACAAACCCCCATCCGGCGCTCACCTTTTACTTCAGGTTTTCCGAATAAACGTATCTGCGTATCGGGTTCCTTTAATGCTTCTTCCAAATTACAGAATTGTACTTTTGCAGAATTTCCTTTCACCATTATTACACTGCTGGCAGCCGGCCCGTGAAATTTTATATTTGGAATAGGTAATCCAAGAATTGCCCGAACATGCAATGCAAACTCGCTTAAATCCTGCGATATCATAGTTACCATTCCTGTATCGTGTGGACGTGGCGAAAGTTCGCTAAAATATACCATGTCATTTTTTACAAAAAACTCCACACCAAACAATCCGCGACCTCCTAAAGCTTCAACAACGCTTTTTGCAATCTGTTGAGCTTTTTCCAAAGCCGCCGAGCTCATGGTCTGCGGTTGCCACGATTCCTGGTAGTCGCCACCTTCCTGACGATGCCCGATGGGTTCGCAAAACGAAACTCCGCCAGCATGATTAATTGTTAGCAAAGTAATTTCATAGTCAAAATCAATAAAACCTTCCACAATCACACGGTCACTGTTTCCACGTGCCCCATTAATTGCATAAATCCATGCTTTATCAATATCGTTTTTACTTTTTACCACACTCTGCCCTTTCCCCGACGAACTCATAATCGGTTTCACTACGCAGGGAAATCCAATTTCATTAATGGCTGCGACAAACTCTTCTTTCGAACCTGCAAATTTGTATGGAGATGTGGAAAGCCCCAGATCTTCGGCTGCCAGAGTTCTTATCCCCTCACGATTCATGGTAAGTTTAGTGGCATTTGCCGTTGGAATAATAGTAAAACCTTCCTTTTCCAACTCCATCAAAGTATCAGTATCAATGGCTTCAACCTCCGGAATAATATAGTCAGGCTTTTCTGCTCTGATGATATTTGCCAGGCGTTCACCATCCAACATCGATGCAACATAATTACGATCGGCAACCTGCATAGCCGGTGCATTCTCGTAACTATCAACTGCAATTACTTCCGCACCGTATCGTTGAAATTCAATAACCACTTCTTTTCCCAGTTCGCCTGCGCCCAACAGAATTATCTTTGTTGCCGACGACGAAAACGGGGTTCCTAAAACTATCTTACTTTCACTCTTCATACTTCTCTATTTCTGAGGCGGCAAAATTATATAATTATTTATTCCAAAACTTATTCACCCATTGATTCAAACACGACTTAACTTACCCTTTAAACCGAGCATCAGATACTACTTATTATACGCTTCTAAATGATTAATAACTTAAAAAAACAATCGCTGTTCATTAAAAATACTTTTTTGTATAATTTTAAAAATTGATTAAAATCTAGATTCAACTACTTTTTTTCATCTCTCTGAATTTTGTTTCTTTACATAAAAAACAAATCATGATTGTTGACGGTGTCCGTTATCATACGTTTGAAACCGAACGTTTATTTATTCGCCCCTGCGTGTTGGACGATGCTGAATTTATTTTTAAGCTGCTGAATTGCGAATCGTGGCTCAAATACATTGGCAACCGAAATGTAAAATCGGTTGAGGAGGCTTGCAATTATATTAAAACTAAAATGTACCCTCAACTGAAACGTCTCGGCTTCGGCAATTACACCGTTATCCGAAAATCGGACAACACAAAATTGGGAACTTGTGGATTAAACGATCGCGAAGGATTGGAAGGAATTGACATTGGTTTTGCCTTTTTGCCCCAATACGAAGGGCAAGGTTATGCCTTTGAATCGGCGCAAAAACTAAAAACTGCCGGATTCGACCTTTTTTTACTTACTGAAATTACAGGCATTACCCGCCCCGACAACCTCCCATCCAGAAAACTGTTGGAAAAAATAGGATTGCATTTTGACAAATGTATTCTTCTACCCAATGATCAGGAGAAACTAATGTTTTACAGACTTGAAAACAATAAAAAGAATTAGCTACCAGAACTAAATGTAATTGGGTGAACGAGTGATGGGTTACTTGAAAAACATGAATATTTACAATACAAACTCGAAATAAAAACGGATGCAAATACAGGCAAAAATTGCAGAGATACAAGAAAAGAAACTGGTTGGAAAACGCTTAATGATGAGTTTTTCCAATAATCGTACAGTTGAACTTTGGAAAAGTTTTATGCCCCTGCTAAAAGAAATAGCAAACAATATTTCAACAGATCTTATTTCTTTACAAATTTATCCTACGGATTATTTTTCTGACCTGAATCCCAACCTTGAATTTGAGAAATGGGCATTAACAGAGGTTTCTAATTTTGATCAGATTCCTGAAAATATGGAGTCCTTTGTTTTGCAGGGTGGACTTTATGCCGTTTTCGGGTACAAAGGATCAAGCGCCGACAAGCGAATTTTTCAAACCATTTTTACAAGCTGGCTTCCTAACTCCGAATATAAGCTTGACACACGGCCTCATTTTGAAGTACTGGGTGAAAAATATAAAAACAACGATCCTGAATCGGAAGAAGAAATTTGGATTCCGGTGAAGAAAAAGTGAAGCGGGAAGTGAATATTGCCAATATTGTCATCATATTCTACAATTTTAGCACGCTCAATACAAACAAATTGTAAAAAAAACTTCTTTATCTTACCAAAATTGGTGATAAGTTCAGAATCTTAACTGATTATTCAATAATAAGTTGTACTTTGCGCTCATTAATTTTTTAAAAATATCATGAATAAAGGAACAGTAAAGTTCTTCAATGATTCCAAAGGATTTGGATTCATTAAAGACGCAGAATCAACCAAAGAGTATTTCGTGCACGTAAGTGGATGTAAAGATGAAATTCAGGAAAACGACGAAGTAGTTTTTGAATTAGAAGAAGGCCGTAAAGGTCTGAATGCCGTGAATGTAAAACTAGCATAGTTATATATTACATGTTGAAGAAAATCCTGTCAGTGGCAGGATTTTTTTTGCCTCGACTTTTCTTATACCCGGATGGAATTAATCTGTTCCAGAAAGAAATGCATTTGTACCATCAGGAAATATTCGTACCAGATTGCAATGCAATTGTATCTTCATAAAATAGCATTGCACCGGGCAGATTAGAAACTTTGAGCTCCTTCCTCAACCAATTCCACAAACAATTGCACCGATTCCATCCGTGTAACTACCACCGTCTCACCTTTCTCAATAAAACCGGTTTCGGAAACCGCATCATAAACATCACCATCAATTATTATTTTTCCCCCGGGCCGAAGAACGGTTTGCGTAACTCCCGTTTTACCAATTAACCGAAACAAAGAAGTATCCACACTTACATACCCCTCATCCACTTGCTGAACGGTATGCAAAGCCATATTTTTAAACGGGCCGGAACTGGCAGTAAACAAGCGTTTCCCGAGATATAGTGAAAGAATAAAACCACCGAATATACCAAAAACAACGGTAGTAACTGCTACTCCAACTCCCCTCATTTGAACACCCTCAAAATCGAAATGTACATTATCAATAAGACTCAAAACCAAGCCGATGAACATAAACGATACGCCTAAAATTCCGGCTATTCCAAAGCCGGGTATTACAAAAATCTCGACTGCGACTAAAATAACTCCGACAATAAAAAGTGCAATTTCCCAGTGTGCAGCCAAACCTTCGAGATAAAGCGGAGCAAAATAGAGCACTGCAGCCAAAATTGCAATACCAAGCGGGAAACCAATGCCTGGCGTTTGCATTTCGAAATAAATACCACCTACAATTGCCATTATCAGCAGTCCCGAAATCATTGGATGTACCAAAAACCCAATGATTTTCTCGATAAAACTAGGCGTATATTCAATCAGTTCATAATCAACTATACCCACCTGAGCCAGAACTTCATCGATGTTTTCAGCCGTTCCTTCGCAAAAACCGTTTTGCATGGCTTCCATTGGAGTAAAGGTTAGTACTTTTCCAGTATCAGAAATACCCTCAACAAAAATACGCTGATCGACCATTGCCTCTGCAATTTGAGGGTCGCGGAACCATTTATAAATCGTATCGTTATCTGCCGTTACAATTGTATCTTTCCCGTGTGCTTCGGCAGTTGCACGCATGGTAGATCGCATATAACTCTGGTATTTATCGGGCATGGCCTGCCCGGTTTGGTTAACCACAGTTGCGGCTCCAATACTTCCCCCCGGGCGCATATAAATGCCATCGCAGGCAATAGAAATCAATGCGCCGGCCGAAGCTGCATTGTTATCGATAAATACATAAACAGGTATTTTACTTTGCAAAATGCGCGTACGAATGGAATCGGCATCAACCACAGTTCCTCCGTAAGTATTCATGTGAATCAGAAATACATCGGCTTTTAGCGAGTCGGCAGCAGCAAAAGCCTGACTTACCTGCCTGCGGGTTGCAGGTGTAATTTCCTTTTTGATATCAAGTTTATATACCAGTTTTTTATTTGCCTCCTGGGCAAAAGCAGCAAAGGTGGCGACGACTAGCAATAGAATCCAGAATCTTTTTAGCTTCATAGGTTGGTAGTAATTTTATAAAATCCAAATTACAAAATCCAAATTACAAATGATATGTAAAACTCAAAAAAAACAAAGTTATGCATCTATTCTTGTTACACTCGAAAAAGCAGGGTTAATGAATCTTAAAATCGTTGGCTGACATTTATCGTACTTGAGTTAATTTGTTAAATTTGCGATTTATTAATTTATCGAACAGATTATCAGACTTGAATAGTGAGGATTAAACAGAAAAAATCTCACTTTCTAACAAATCAAAAAAATAAAATGGAGTTAAATACATTAACAGCAATTTCTCCGGTTGACGGAAGATACAGTGACAAAGTGGAAGGTCTTGGAAAATATTTCAGTGAATTTGCCCTTATAAGATACAGGGTATTTACCGAAATTGAATACTTTATCGCGCTTTGCGAAATTCCCCTGCCACAACTTGCCGATATTTCGAGAGACAAACTGGATAAACTTCGTACCATCCACAAAGATTTTTCGCTGGAAGATGCGACACGTATTAAAGAAATCGAAAGTGTAACCAACCACGATGTAAAAGCTGTTGAATATTTTATTAAAGAGGCGTTTGACAAACTTGATCTGAGCAAATACAAAGAGTTTATTCATTTTGCGCTTACTTCGCAGGATGCCAATAATACCGCAATCCCAAAATCTATTCAGGAAGCTTTGGAGTTTGAATACCATCCGCTTTTACAACAATTAATTGAAAAATTGCTGATCCTGGCAAACGAGTGGAAAGATATTCCGATGCTGGCAAAAACGCACGGACAACCTGCATCGCCAACAAAACTGGGCAAAGAGTTTAAAGTATTCATTGAACGAATAATGATACAGTTGGTGCAATTAAAATCGATTGCCATTGATGCCAAATTTGGTGGTGCCACCGGTAATTTTAATGCCCACTACGTAGCTTATCCTGATATTAACTGGGAAGATTTTGCCAATAAATTCTGCAAAGAAAACCTGGGATTGAACCGTTCGCAGTTTACAACACAAATTTCGCATTACGACAATCACAGTGCTATTTTCGATGCTCTAAAACGGATCAACAATATTATTCTTGATTTAGACCGCGACATTTGGACATATATTTCGATGGGGTATTTCAAGCAAAAAATTAAAAAAGGCGAAGTGGGTTCGTCAACCATGCCACACAAAGTAAATCCTATCGATTTTGAAAACTCGGAAGGAAATATCAGCATTGCCAATGCAGGATTCGAGCAGTTATCGTCGAAATTACCGGTTTCGCGTTTGCAGCGCGACTTAACCGATTCAACCGTAACCCGTTTTATTGGCGTACCGTTTGGACATACTATTATTGCAATAAAATCAACTTTAAAAGGATTGAACAAAATTCTGATAAACGAAGCAGCAATAGCAAAGGATTTGGAAGACAATTGGGCAGTTGTTGCCGAAGCAATTCAAACTATTTTACGTCGCGAATTTTTCCCAAATCCTTACGAAGCGTTAAAAGATCTGACACGTAAAAATGAAGTAATTAACAAAGAGGCCATTCACAGTTTTGTGGATACTCTTGACGTTAGTGATGCTGTGAAAGAGGAGTTAAAACAAATTACGCCTCAGAATTACACAGGAATATTTTAACATAAAACGAATCGATTTAAGAGTGAGTAAGAGCTAAAAGCTTCTTATCGCTTTTCAATTCATAAATTAAAAAAGAAGACTTTTTACTTGCGACTTCGGTCTTAGGTGGTCAGTCTTCGGTCTTCTTCAATATGAAAGAATTCTTGCAACTCATGAAACGGTTTATGCCACCCTATAAGTGGAAAATCATCATGAATCTTGTTTATAATATTTTGGGTGCTTTGTTTGGTGCCTTCTCATTTGCGATGCTCATTCCGGCTCTAAGAATCCTGTTTCAAACCGAGGATATTGTTGTTGAAAAAACGGATTTCGTATTTACAATTGACTCAGTCACTCATTTTTTCAACTATTACATCAGTCTGTTTATTGTTGAATATGGCGCTCACCGGGCTCTGATTGTTATCGGTATTTTTCTGGTTATTGCCACCTTACTCAAGGTAGGATTTACCTATTTGGCCAGCTTTGTACTTATTGCACTACGGAATGGAGTTGTATACGATATCCGCTCTTTGATTTACAAAAAAATCATCGGGCTGCCACTTGGCTATTTCTCTGAAGAACGCAAAGGCGATATAATGGCACGCATAACCAGCGACGTACAGGAAGTGGAAAATTCCATTGCCAACTCGCTCGATATGATGATTAAAAATCCGATTTTGATTGCAGTGTACCTGGCTGTGATGATTTACATGAGTTGGTCACTTACACTTTTTGTATTTGTTATGCTTCCGGTAACCGGTATTATTATCGGGCGTATCGGACGAAGCCTGAAACGGGTTTCAACGAGAGGACAAAACAAGCTGGGTGAGATTTTATCGATAATTGAAGAAGATCTGTCGGGTTTACGTATTATTAAATCGTTTAATGCTGAAGAAAAAGCGAAAGCGCGTTTTCAGAAAGAAAACAACAATTACCGCCTGATTATGAACCGCCTGATGTGGCGCCGAAACCTGGCACACCCTGCCAGTGAATTTTTAGGTACCATTGTTATCGTAATTATTTTATGGTATGGTGGAAGTATTATTTTAACCGGAGAAGGCTCGTCGCTTTCGGCAGCCGAATTTATTGGGTACCTGGTTTTTTTCTATGGCATTATTAATCCGGCGAAAGCGTTTTCAACTGCTTTGTACAGCATTGAAAAAGGATTAGCTTCCATGCATCGAATCGATTACGTTTTAAATGCCGAAATAACGATAAAAGACAAAGCTGATGCTAAGAATATTGATTCGTTTAAAGAATCAATTTCGTATAAGAATGTAACATTTGCCTACGGATCCAACGAAGTACTTTCGAATGTTTCGCTTATCGTAAAAAAAGGGAAAACCATTGCTTTGGTTGGATCGTCGGGAAGTGGAAAAACAACGATGGTTGATTTACTGCCGCGTTTCTGGGACATTTCCCAAGGAACCATTGAAGTGGATGGAACTGATATACGCGATTTAAAGATTAAATCGTTGCGAAACCTGATTGGAAACGTAAACCAGGAACCGATTCTTTTTAACGATACAATTTATAACAACATTGCGTTTGGTGTTGAAGATGCCAAACAGGAAGAAGTAGAGAAGGCCGCTAAAATTGCCAATGCTCACGAATTTATTCTTGCTTCGGAAAATGGTTACGATACTAAAATTGGCGACCGTGGCGATAAACTTTCGGGAGGACAAAAACAACGACTTTCGATTGCACGGGCTATTTTGCGAAATCCGCCTATTCTTATTTTAGACGAAGCAACATCGGCCCTCGACACGGAATCGGAAAAACTGGTTCAGGAAGCTTTGGAAAATCTGATGAAAAACCGCACTTCATTGGTAATTGCCCACCGCCTTTCAACCATTAAAAATGCTGATTTAATTTGTGTGCTCGATGAAGGTAAAATTGTAGAACAGGGTACACATGACGAATTAATGGCACTTGACGGACGATACAAGAGGTTGCATGGGATGCAGATGTTTTAACAGATATAATCTAATAGAAAAATGCAGATATGGAAAGTTGTCCGTATCTGCATTTTTTGCACCTTGTTCTTTCTCTAAACGCACTACGCCAGAATATCTACCAAATGAATTGTTTTGATCGGTAATTTCTGTTTTTTAATATATGCCTCCATATTCATTAAACACGAGGCTTCGGTTGAAACAATGTATTCTGCACCTGTTTTTAATGCATGCTCCACTTTTTGCTCGGTCATTGCGGTTGAAATATGATGAAATTTAGCGGCAAACGTTCCTCCAAATCCGCAGCAGGTTTCCAGTTTTTCCATTTCAATCAACTCCAGTCCTTTAACAGCTTTCAATAATTTTCGGGGTTCTTCTTTAATGCCATATTCACGCAAACCGGCACAAGAATCGTGAAAAGTAACCTTATGATTAAATTCAGCACCTAAATCAGTTGTTTTTAAATGGTTTACCAAAAAATCGGAAAACTCAAAAACACGTTTCCGGATGGTGTGTGTTCTTTCCAAAAGCTCAGCTTCTTCTTCAAAGAGTTTGTGGTAATAATTTCGAATAAATCCGGTACACGAAGCTGAAGGCGCAACCACAATACCTGCTTGTGCAAAATCGTTTAAAAATTTAGTGGCAATGGTTTTTGCTTCTTTCCAGTATCCACTGTTGTAAGCCGGCTGCCCGCAGCAGGTTTGCTCCGGATTATAATTCACATCGCATCCGGCCTTTTTTAGAACCTGAATAAAATTTTCAGCCGTTTCGGGATAAAACTGATCAATAAAACAAGGAATAAAGGCATCGACTAACATTGGCTACAATTTGGCTTTGAAAATACTGAAAAGATTAATTAAATATAGATTATACAATAAGGAATCGAAAATTTTGCAAAAAAAAAGATCTTACTTTCGTAAGACCTTAATGTTTTTGCACGGGAGGAGAGACTCGAACTCCCGACACCTGGTTTTGGAGACCAGTGCTCTACCAACTGAGCTACACCCGTGTTTCTTTTTAGCGAGTGCAAATATAGTAATTCATTCGAAATTACCTAAGCCCCTGAATAAATTTCCTGATTTTTTTAAACAAATAATTTGAATCCCATTCCCCGTACCTCTCTTCGAACGTCTGAAATAAAAAAAGGCAGTTCAATAACTGCCTTTTACTATATCTTACAAAAGTAAGAACAAAAGAATTGTGCCAATTTATTAGTGCGTTTTGTTCGTTTAAGAAAGGGCAGTTCATTAACTGCCCTTATAATGTTAACCCCCAAACACACAATAGGTTTGAACAACCTATCAATACAAAGAAAAGAAATAGAAATCAGATTTACACTACGTTTTTTGTTCAAATTTAATCCGACAAACTAAAATCAGCATTTCACTGAGTTACTCTAAGTATTTTTAACCACCACCTAAGTGATCAGTCAATTTTTCCGAACATGTTTGTTTAAATAATATAAGAATACTGTTTCAACTGGATCAGCAAAATTCTAATTTGAAATCTTATATTCAAATCATACTATTATGATAGAAAAAGAGCCACAATGGAATTAACTCCAATGCGGCCCTTTTTAATACCTCTAATCTCTTTAAAAAACTTAAGCTTCTTTTTTCTTTTTAACCAGCATATAAAGTATTGTAAATGCAAAAACCAGTATTATTGGTAAAATCGACATATTTCGTAAGGTGATTTGCGGACCTGCAGTTTCAATCGATTTTCCCATTATAGGCAAAACCATCGAAGTGGCCACAAAACCGGCACCTCCTAATATCGACATTCCAAGAGCTCCGCTTTTTGGCACATATTCAGAAGCAACACCAATCATTGTAGGCCAAAAATAGCAAACACCCACTGCAAATACTGCAGCCGAAACTACAGTCATAACCGGTCCACTTGCAATACTTAATAACAACAAGCCTGCCACCGAAAATACAGCCGATCCCAGCAATACTCCGGGAGTAGCCAAACGATGTATCAAACCACCGGCAAAGAAACGCCCAACAGCCATTAAACCGGTAACTACAGCTAATATGATCATCGGATGAATTCCGTTATCAGCCAGCAAAGCATTAATCCACTGAGTGGTTCCCAGCTCGGTGGAAGCGGTTAATAACATACAAAAGAATATAAATGGGAAAAGTAAGGTGATCTTGTTCACCATTCGACCTTCAATAATAATTGCAATGGCAATTATTCCAACAATTATTACAGGTAAGGAATAACTTGATGTTACCGCATCGGCAATTGCCGGAGTAGTCGCCACAAGAATCATAAAAATAACAGCCAGTGTAATCGTAATCGGAGCCCCCACATTACGCATCATTTCTTTGTAGGTTACGCCTGTTGTCACGCGTTCTGTTTCCGGAATGTTCTGACCAAAGAAAAGAAAGCCATAAATGGCTAGTGGAATAAACAACAAACCAACCAATACCTGCCATGGTAAATTAAGTTGGTCCATTACCAGTGCGGCCAATAAACTACCGATTACAATTCCTCCGGGAAACCAAACATGAAAGCGATTTAACATCTTAGTTTTTTTATCAGGGAAAAGTGTTGTAACCAGCGGATTACATGCTGCTTCTACACTACCATTTCCAAGCCCTATAAAAACGTTGGCAACAAATAAAGAGGTATAACTTTTAGCCATTAACAATAAAACAATACCAACTAAGTGCATGGTAAAAGCCGCCCATATAATGGATTTTGTTTTTACAATGTCGATAAAATACCCACCGGCAAACATAGCTACTGCAAACCCCCAGAATGCAGGACCAAATGCGCGTCCCACCTGTTCGGCCGTTAAGCCGTAATCGTCGGTAAAAACACTTTCAATTCGTGCTCTAATGGCAAAAGTAATAGCGGTGACCAGCAAGGCCAGACAGCTCGCAATAAACAGTCGTTTTTGATTCATTTCTTTCATGATTAAAAAATTGGTTTAGATGAGATTTTGTATAGCTTAGGTATAATACCAAAATCTCTGAATTATTAAATTGATTAATTTTTAATTGCCAGATATTTTATTGCCTGCAAGATTAATTTTCCGTAGTCTTCCGATTCGTAAGTACGTTTGTCGTGCCCCGGTTGAATGTATACAATGTTTGATTTGTTATACACATTTTGCCAGGCTACAAATTCCGAACTTTGAGGATGCCGCGTACGCAATAATGGTTTTACATTATCCGAAATACGAATGTTTCCGTAAACCTCATCAAAAAAACGTAACTCACGAAAACCGGAAGTTACCGGGGTGTAATTCTCGATGCTGCAATACACCCATACATCGTGCTCGTACGTAGAGAACATCTCTTCAGCCACATTTTTATCCTTTTCTACATACTTTCCCCCTATCATTTGCTCAAAATCAGGCCATTTTTGATACGACGCCAACGAGTGATGCAGAAACAAAAAGGGTTTCCCTTGTTTTGTCAGTTTCACATAAGCAGCTTTTTCTTCCATCGAGATAGTATTCCACATATCGTAAAATACCAACACATCAAATTCGTAAGCTTTCCCTTTTACCAGTTCAGCATTTGCTTTTGGCTGCTCAAAATGCTCGTATTCCACTCCCTCAAGCCCATCAAACAACTGAAAAAACTGAAGTGTGTCGAAAGCATGCCCACCGGTTACCAACATAATTTTAATGTCTTGCCCCAGGGCAAAGTGAATGGTAGAGAGAAACAAAAAAAGAAGTATTATTCGTTTCATAAGCGGCTTATTTGATCATAATTGCATAAACACTGTTCTGTTCCGGTCGATTCTGCCACTAAATATAATAATTTCAGGTTTACATTTGATATAGTTCCGTAATTTTTAAATTTCCAGAATATATTATACTAAAGTAAAATATTAAATATCTTGTCGAGAACATCTACACTCACAAAATTTTGGAAACCAAATCTATTCTAAAATTTGATTTAGAACATTATTAGATTTAAATTGTATTTCATTACATAAACACATTAAAACTTCTTTCTGTACGTTATACTGAAAAATCTATAAATTATGAGAAATACATTAAATCGTTTTCCCCTTTATTTTTTCATTTCCCTGCTGATCTTTGTTTCGTGCGACAATGGGATGGAGGATGTTGAAGTTCCCAATGATTTTGATTACTATGTTGAATCGGAGCTTATTACCATGTATTCTGAAGCCGTAATTAATGCAACAATTACTGCCGCCATGCTCGCCTATCCTGATCAGGCCGATGCTTTGGAAACAATAAAAGGTTATATCCAAAACGGTGTTAAAGTCTACAAAATCACTTACAAAACGGAGTTTCAAGATGAAGAATTAAATGCATCCGGAATCGTTTGTTTACCTGATGAGGCAGGAAGTTATCCTATTTTAAGTTATCAAAATGGCACCAATACCTTACACAGTGCCGCTCCTTCAGTCGATACTAATAACACGCTTTTTAAAATCCTTCAGATGATGGGTTCAACGGGCTTTGTAATTACCATACCCGACTACCTTGGTTTTGGAGCGTCTGACAATATGTTTCATCCCTATCTGCACAAAGAATCGACCGTACAAACAGTTATGGATATGTTACGCGCTGTTGAAGAAATGGTTGAAAAAGATGAAACCCTCGAATTAGACCAAGACATATACATCACAGGTTATTCGCAAGGCGGATGGGCAACAATGGCTCTGCAGGAAGCTCTTGAAAACCAATACTCATCTGAATTTAATTTACAAGCCAGTTCATGGGGTGCCGGCCCCTGTGATTTAACAGCGATGAACGAATACATACTCGGGTTAAGTGAATATCCAATGCCTTACTTTCTGGGATATATTTTCAACAGTTACACGGAATTGGGAATGACAACTGCCATCGAAGATGTAGTTAAGGAACCTTATGCAGGTCTTATTCCGACTTTATACGACGGGACAAACTCAGGCGACGAAATTAACAGCCAGCTTACTACTTCAATAACCGATTTCTTAACAGCAGATTATCTTAGCAACTGGACAAGCGATTCAAAATTTGAAGATCTTAATAATAGGCTAGAAGAAAACAGTGTCGAGGCGTGGAAGACATCAACTCCAACCATGATTTTAGCTGGAACTGAGGATGACTTTGTGCCACCCGTTATTTCATCTAATATATACGTCGATTTTATTACTGCAGGATCGAGCACTGATGTAGTTAAAATGGTTCCATTAGCCGGACTGGATCATTCCGGGGCAATCATTCCTTCGGGCCTTGCTTCAATAAAATGGTTTATTGAGTTAAAAGGAGAAGTTCAATAAAAAACGGCTTCTATTTAAAGTAAGCCCTTTTCGTTAAGCGACACCTCAACCCTTTTATGGTACCTGTTGAATTTATTCAGCAGTTTCGAAAATATTCTTTTGTAGTTGGGGTGCGCTTTCATATTTTCAACCAATGGGTCGATGGGTGTAAACAGAATCGTCCAGTAATGAAAGTTCTCTTCTTCGGAAAAGAGTTCAAGATGCTCGATCGCTTTCTCTGCATCACCTTTGTATGAATAATAAACAGCCAGGTTATAATGTTTGTAAATCGACTGCATATTCTCTGCATCTGACTTGAATTTTTCAAGGTACTTTTCTGAGAGTTCCTTCTCGCCCACCTGGTCAAAAACATAGGCTATTTTCGCATTTTCAGAATTGTATATATCAAGCTTATATGCCTCTCTTAACTCCGCAAACTTTTTATAATAAGTATAAGAAGTTTGATAATCGCCTAAATAATAATAAGCTTTTGCCACTTCCTGAAGTATATCCAACCGACTTTTATCTTTTTCAAAGGTGGCCAGTAACAAATCTTTTAATTGATTTAAATCCTTATTCTTTGCAAACAGAATATAAGCCTTCAGATATTGTGAATACAAATTGCCGGGGAAATATTCGAGCGATTTATCGATGTATTTTTCGGCTTCATCAACAAATCCCGATTGAATAAAAGCATTACTAATATGTAAAAAACTATAACTCGCAGTTGCTGAATCGTAAGCAGCAACTATATCAACTTCCAAGCCTTTTAAAGCATACTCAAGGTATTTTTCAGAATTTGGTAAATGATTTACGTATAAATCAACTAAAAATATTAAAACAAGATCGTTGTTTGGACTTACCTCCAATGCTTTTTCGAAATACGGAACTGCCAGCTCATACTCGTAATGTTCCATATAAAAAAGGGCTTTGGCAATTAAACTTTGTGGCAATTTCGAATCGAAAAACATCGCCTGATCAGAATAATAATTTATGGAATCAGAAAATTGTTTTTCTGCTTTTCCTTCGTCTAAAAGATAATATGCAATGGCTATGGCAGCGTACGCTCGAGCAAACTCAGTATCCCGTCTTATTGCTTTCGTGAAATACGGAATTGATTTTTCCAGATTTTCAGGAGTGGGTTTGTTTAACAGGTCGAGACCCTGCAAAAATAAATCGTAGGCAACCAAGTCATTTGTGGGTTTTTTCTCAATCCGATCCACTTCCTCCGGAGTAATAATAACCTGAATCTCCTCGGCTATATTTTTGGCAACTTCGGCCTGTAGCGAAAAAATATCTTCCGTGCTATTTTTGTACTGCTTGCTCCACAAATGATTATCAGTGGCTGCTTCAATCAATTGGATATTCAGTAAAATCTGGTTCCCGATTTTTTGTCCGCTGCCTTCAATCAGGTAGGTCACGTTTAATTCTTTTGCAATTTCCGGAGTAGTTCTTAAATTTCTCCGGTATTTCTCCACCGAAGTGCGGCTAATCACGCGTAGATCTTCTATTTTCTGAAGATTATTGAGTGTCGATTCCATCAATCCGTTTATGATATACACATTCGCCGAATCGCTACTATCATTAATAAAAGGTAAAACAGCAATTGACTTTTTGGCTGATTTATTTTTATCTATCGTTGAAGTTTTCTTTTCGAATACATCGGAAATTGAAAGCAGATAGCCCAGAACAATAATTAATAATCCGATTAAACTCCATTTTATCCAGCGCGTCCTATTTACTGATTTTTCATCATGGACTTCCGGAACGTCTTCCTGCGACACTATTTTAGTCGTTTCTCCAGGCGGATAACCATACAAATCGCCAAAACATTTAATAAAATACGATGGGCTTCCAAAACCCACTTTGTACGAAATCTCGGAAACGGTAAACGAAGTTTCCTCCAAAAGCTGCTTTGCTGATTTCAGTCGGATATTACGAATAAACTGACTAACCGAAAGATCGGTGTGTTTTTTAACTTTTCGAAGTAAATTTGAACGACTCATGCCAATTGAGTCTGCCAATTCCGAAACGCCAAACTGTTCGTTCGAAATGTTTTCCTCGATTATCCGGGTAATTTTCTCAATAAAATCGTTCTTATCCGAGCGGGAATTTGGCATAGTTGTTAATTGACTGTACTAAAACGGTAATTTTTTTAAAAATACGAAATAAGTTTTACATCCCTTTTTTTCGTTTAAAATTCACGGTATGCGTCATAATTTATATGCATGCATCATAATTTAAAGCGCTTCCGCAAACTTGATTTATTCTTCCGCATAGTTGATTGTACCTGCATCGCGCTTTGAAGGACCTTTACACTAACGAAAAATTCAAAAAATGAAAACAATGAAAACTCGAATTAATTTTTTAGACAACCTTAGAACTTTCCTGATTTTTCTGGTAGTAGTTCTACACTCCGGATTGGTTTACGAATCGGTACTGAATAACAGCTGGATTGTGATCGACCCGGTAAAAAACGAATCAATAGGATTAATACGTATGTATTTAGATTTATTTGTGATGTTTACGATCTTTTTTATCTCCGGATATTTTGTTCCAATATCGGTAAAAAGCAAATCGGCTATTGAATTTATTAAGTCAAAATTTAAACGAATTTATCTGCCCTGGGTAATTGCCGTATTCACATTAGTTCCGGCCTATAAATTTATTTTCCTTTTTTCAAGAGGTTTGCCACAGGAAGAATGGTTCACCTACTTTCACTTCTTTGAAAGAGCCGGAACCGACTTAAGTTTTTATGCCAATAATCCGGCTCAAAACTGGTTGTGGTTTTTACCGGTACTCTTTCTCTTCCAGATTATTTACCTGGCTTTATCAAAAACAAGAATTCTATCGTTGAATATTTCCTTAAAAACAGGAGTAATTCTCACTTTTGTACTTGGACTATTATACAGCGTTACTATTTCATCGTTGGATTTAAAAGGCTGGTACGATTCTGCCCTACTCCACTTTCAACGCGAAAGATTACTGGTGTATTTTATGGCTTTTTTGCTGGGCACGCTTTGTTACAAACATAAAGTTTTTGAATCCACTGCTAAAAAGAAAAAGCTATACGTAGTTGCAAATGTAGTTCTTACAGTTGCCCTCGGTATTTTTACTGCTGTGGCTTTAAACATCTTTTTCAATTTAATAGATCCGAGCCGTAACTTCTATTATATTTCTGAATTTGCCGACCGTGTAGTTTATTACATAACTGCACTCCTGTCTCAGCTTAGCTTTTTATATGTTATGGTTTACGCATTTCGTTACAGCTTAAACAAAACCAATGCTTTAATGAACGAACTCAACCGGAATTCGTATTCAGTCTATATTATTCATACAATCGTTTTAGGAGTTGTTGCTCTGTTTCTAATGGATTTTGCAATTCCGGTAATGATTAAATATTTGATACTCACACTTAGCACATTTGCCTTTTCGAATATGCTTATTTATTTGTGGCGATTAACAAAACAAAAACAAGTAAATATGAAAACAATTGCAAAAACAGTTATGGTAGTTTTAATAACAGGGGCCGCATTCAGAGTGTATCCCGAAACTGCCAGCAAGGAACAAAACACAAACACTGCGCAGGAAAGTTTAGTGGTTCAAAACAGCCAAAGTATGCATGCTGCAGTAATTTCCGGTAACCTCGAAGCCATCAAACAATTCATAAAATCAGGAGCCGATTTAAATGAAAAAGAACCTGCAGGAGGTTCAAGCCCCTTAATTACTGCCTGTGTTTTTAACCAAACCGAAATTGCTCTGGAATTAATTAAGGCCGGAGCCGATTTAAGTTTTACCAACAACGACGGATCAACAGCACTGCACACTGCCGCTTTTTTCTGCCGTACCGAAATTGTAAAAGAATTGCTTGCCAAAGGTGCCGATAAAACAATTAGAAACAATGCAGGCTCAACAGCCGTAGAAGCTGTATTAGTGCCTTTTGAAGCAGTAAAAGGAATATACGATTACTTTGGGAAAGTTTATGAACCACTGGGACTTAAATTAGATTATGAAAGAATTCAATCCACACGTCCGGTAATTGCAGAAATATTAAAATAGAAACTACGGAAAACTGACGATGTCGCTGTTCTATTCATAATTGATATACGCGCAACATTATTTATATTGTAATGCAAAATTTATGCGCTTTACATCATGATTCATTAGACCTGCATCGCGGTTTTCCGGACTTTACACCAGCGAAGATCAATAAAAACAAAATGAAACTACTAACAATCAAAATCAACATATTCGTACTTATACTTTTTTTGCTTACGGATATAAGCTGCCAGGGGCTGCTACACAAAAATGATTTCCATTACGAGATACCCGAACACATGAATGACGGTCTGGTTACGGGAGCGGCCTGGGAAGCAGGTGTGGATACAAGCAATTTAATTCACGCTGTAAATGCCATTAAAAAAGGAAAACACAACGAAGTTCATTCGATGCTGATTTACAAAAACAACAAACTGGTTTTTGAAGAATATTTTAAGGGACATGAATACAAATGGGATGGCCCGCATTATTGCGGAAATTTGGTACAATGGACTCCTGAAATGAGACACCCCATCATGTCGTGTACCAAAAGTATAACATCGGCCTGCATTGGAATTGCCATTGAAAAAGGTTTTATAAAAGATGTGCACCAATCAATTTTTGATTATTTGCCTGAACATCAACACCTGAAAACAAACAACAAAAACTACATTACCATCGAACACCTGCTTACCATGTCGTGTGGTTTGGCCTGGGACGAATGGAGTGCTGCCCACGGCGGTGATTTCACCTACGACATCGACCGCTTGTATACAGTTGACGACCAAATAGCTGCTGTTCTTGAAAGAGAATGGTGGGCCGAACCCGGGGCATTTTTTACATACAACGGTGGAGGGATGGTTGTTTTGGGCGAAATTCTGAAAAATGCCTCCGGGATGGACATTGAAGAGTTTGCAAATACATATTTGTTTGCATCGCTGGGTATTGATTCCACACCCTGGATGCATTACAAAAACGGAAGAATTGAGTCGGCAGGTTCTTTGAGTCTGACACCACGTGAAATGGTAAAGTTTGGAACATGCTATTTAAACAAAGGTGTTTGGAACAACAAAAGAATTGTTCCTGCTGCATGGGTGACAAAAAGTTCGGCTCCCTATAACAACAACCACGATATAAAAGTCCCTATCGAGGATTCCGGATTAAATGGATACGCATATACCTGGTGGATAAGCGAACTGGATCACAACGGCAAAAAAATAAAAATGTACCGTGCCAACGGTTGGGGCGGTCAGGCAATTATGGTTTTTCCTGAGCTAGAAATGGTTGTTGTTTTTACCGGAGGCAACTGGGCAAAAAAATCAACCCTCTACAAAATCGTCGAAAAATATGTGCTTCCTGCAGTAAGCGAATACAATCAATTAAAAACAAAATCATGAAAGCAGTAATTTGTACAAAATACGGAACACCAGAAGTTCTTCAAATGGTAGAAGTGGATAAACCCGTACCTAAAAACAATGAAGTTCTTATAAAGATACATGCTACAACTGTAAACGGTGCCGATGCCCGAATTCGCGGAGCAGTGTTTCCTTCTATTTTCAATTTCCCGGTAAAAATGGCAATGGGCTTTAAAGGGCCACGAAAAAAGATTCTGGGAGTTGAACTGGCAGGAACAATTGAGGAAATTGGAAAAGATGTTACCCGGTTTAGGATTGGCGATGAAGTGTTTGCTTCGAGCGGCGCCAATTTTGGTGCACACGCCGAATACATTTGTCTTCGTGAAACTGCGCAAATGACTCATAAACCTTCGAACATGAGTTTTGAAGAAGCAGCCGCAGTTCCACATTGCGCCCTGGCTGCATTGTATTACCTAAAAAAAGGAAAGGTTCAACCCGGACAGAAAGTACTCATTTATGGTGCTGCCGGTGGCATTGGAACTTTTGCTGTACAAATTGCCAAAACTATGGGGGCCGAAGTTACGGGTGTCTGCAGCACCTCTGGAATTATTATGGTAAAGGCGATAGGCGCTGATAAAGTAATCGACTACACCAAAGAAAAACTAAGTGAAAGCAACGAGAAGTACGATGTAATTTTTGATACTGTTGGCAAAGGTCCAATTAAAGATTGTGTCAATGTTTTGAACGGGAAAGGGGTGTATTACTCTGCCGTTCATTTGGACTTGTCGAGGATTATTGAAGGAATTAAAGCTACGCTAACAAACAGTAAAAAAGTAATAGGTGGAGTGGCAACTTATACCACCGAAAACCTGAATTATTTAAAAGACCTTATCGAAGCCGGTAAACTAAAAACGGTGATTGACAAACAATATACACTACAACAAATGGTTGAAGCGCATGCTTATGTTGATACCGGTCATAAAAAAGGACATGTGGTAATTACAGTAAATGGTGTAACCAACAAATAATTGAAGACATGGAACAGAAGAATAAAGAAACTTACTGGAGCAGGTTTACAGAGGATTTCGAAAAAAAACAAAGTCATGTAGTTGGGCAGGAAATCCTGTTACTCGCCCATCAGGAATTATTAAAAGAGAATAATCTGGGGGATGTTCTGGAATTGGGTTGCGGCACCGGATTATATACAGAAACACTACAGAAAATTTCGAAGAATGTTGTAGCTACAGATTTCTCGGAAGAGATGATTGTGTATGCTCAACAGAAAAGAGGGAATCTGGAAAATGTGCGTTTTCAACAAGCGGATGCCTTGAACCTGGATTTTGAGGCAGAAAGTTTTGATACGGTTTTTATGGCTAATCTGATTCATGTAATTGGCAATGCTGAAAAGGTGATTCAGGAAAGTAAGCGGGTGTTGAAAAAAGGCGGAAAGTTGATTATCAATTCTTTTGCCATCGCCGACATGAGCTTTTTAAACCAGCTGACAATGGGTATTCGCTATATAAAAACATTTGGGAAACCTTCAGCGGAAGCCACAAAAGAAAAAACGACAAAAGAAAGTGTGGAGACCTTGCTCATCAGTAACGGGTTTGAAATTTCCAAAAGTATTTTGCTGGGAAGAAAATATAAATCGTTTTATATTACGGCTACTAAGATTTAATGAAGCGAAAAACATTATATATACAAGTTGAACAGAACATTAATCTTTGGGTAGAAACCTATGGAGACAACAATAATGAAGCCTGTTTACTCATTGCCGGAGCAGGTGCAAACTGCTCGTTTTGGTCGGAAAGATTATGTAAGAAACTGGTTGATATGGGATTGTTCGTTATAAAGTACGACCACCGCGATGTTGGCTATTCAACAAAAATTGACTTTGATAAAAATCCCTACGATGTAAACCAATTAGCAAAAGATGCAGTATGTATATTAGATGCTTTAAACCTTAAAAAGGCGCATGTAGCCGGCCATTCAATGGGTGGATTTATTGTCCAGCTTCTGGCAATCCATTATCCCGAAAGAATTTTATCAATGATTTCGGCATCCTCTTCCACCAACTCGCCAAATGTTCCACTCCCTCCCGAAAAAACATGGGAGATTTTTTTGCAATTTTCTCCAACTAACAATTTAGAAACAGATCTGTCAGGATTTCTTTTGGTGTGGGAATATTTAAACGGCACAGCCAAATTTGACACAAAACTTGCCGTTGAGTACACGATAAACATATACGACAGGCAGGAAATAAAGGGTGCTTTAGGCGAAGGACACGTAAAGGCTCAATCGCAAATAAGCGACAGGAGTAACTTACTAAAAAACGTTCACATTCCGACCCTGGTGATACACGGAGAACAAGACTATTTAGTGGATAAATATGGTGGAATTCAAACTGCAGAATGTATCAGTAATTCGGAATTAGTTCTACTACCGGAAATGGGACACTTACCTTTTAACCACATCATTCTTGAAAAATTCGAAAATGAAATGGTTCGGTTTATCGCACAGAACAGACACTAAAATAAAAACACTCATTTACCTTCAGCTTCTAAGCTATCGTCACAATTTTAATTTCAGTCTTAAATATGAAATAATTTTTCACTGCGCTTGACTGGAGTTCGGAAATTTGCTGAATATTTTCGATGGATTGCACCAACCAGGGATTGACGGAGAGCACAGCTTGCAGGGCCAGGAGTAGTAGAAAACCAATAAAGAAAATTCTTGAAGTTGACTATCCCCGTGGCAGAGCCAAGGGGTATTATTCAGATTAAACTAGCGGACACCGCACTACTTGTGGTACTCCGGGCAATATCCCAAACAAAAAAAACACCTAACTGCCTCACAAATAGGCTTCCCGCAGTTTTGCGGGAACAAAAAAAACTTTGTGGCTGACGTCCCGCAGTTCTGCGGCATCGGGAAAAATGTTGTGGATTGCTTCCCGCAGTTCTGCGGTAGAGGAAAAAATGTTGTGGATTGCTTCCCGCAACTTTGCGGCATAGGAAAAAATGTTGTGATTCACGTCCCGCAGTTCTGCGGGAACAAAAAAAACTTCATGGCTGGCTTCCCGCAACTTTGCGGCACAGGAGAAAATGTTGTAGCTCGCCTCCCGCAACTTTGCGGCACTGGTGCTTTTAAACAAACATTTGAAAAGGTGGCCCTGGCATACGAAGCGGCAAGGATTGCAGCGGCACCCCATTGCAGCCTGCGCCACGTTTTTGTTGGTGGGCGGAGGCGACAACGAAGCCCACGCACCGGCTACAAAAATGCAAGCGGGCAAAATGGGTAGAGCGTAAAGCCTGTTAAAGCCGAATTATGCGTTAGAACTTTGTAATGAGCATTGAAAGTGCAATAAAACAAGAACTTTCTGAAACAAGGCATAGCACCGCTCTGGTGAGTAGAAGAAACTCAGTGAAACGTCTTGGTTTGAAGCAATTTCAAGGCGTAATAAATTTTCTAATGCATATTTTGGGTTAAAGCCGCCCCGGAAAATATACTATAACTGAACTTCTTTTTCCACGGTTACCAACTCGCCTTCCGTAGAGAAATCGGTGGCTGCAGTAATTTTCACATCAACAAATTGCCCAATCAATGTTTCGTTGTCAGAAGCAAAACGCACAATCAGTTTTCCTTCGGTATGCGACGAGAGGAAGCCCTCTTTTCTATCCGTTCCGCGCACCAGAACGCGCATTGTTTTACCAATTAAAGCCTGGTTGTAGGGAAGACTGTGCTCGCGCAAATCTTCGGTTAAAGCATGCAGTCGGCGTTTCTTTTCGTCTTGCGGAATATCGTCGACCCAACGGTGACTGGTAGCTCCCGGGCGCGGTGAGTAAATAGCCGTATACGACATGTTAAACTTAAACTCGTGGAAAGCCTTTTGCGTGTTGGCAAACTGCTCTTCGGTTTCGCCGGTAAAACCAACAATCACATCAGTAAATAATGTGGCTTCGGGAATTAACCGACGAATGGTTTGTACAATGTGACGGTATTTTTCCAAGTTGTGTTTGCGGTTCATTCGCATCAACACTTTATCGTCGCCACTTTGCATGGGCAAATGAATTTGTTTTCCCAAAACCGGGTATTCGGCAATTACCTCAATTACTTCGTCGGTCATGTCGCGTGGATGTGGCGAAGTAAAATACAGCCAGAATTCTTTTTTCATCCGGTTTCCGAGTTCACCAATTTCGCGTAATAACTGTGGGAAAGTAATCTCCTCTCCTTTTTTATCCAGTCCGTACGAATTTACGTTTTGTCCGAGTAAAGTAATCGACTTAAACCCTTGTGCCACCAATAAAGCAACTTCGGCTAAAATATCTTTCGAAGGGCGTGAAACCTCGCGACCACGGGTATACGGAACAGCACAATAGGTACAGAATTTATCGCATCCGTTCTGAATGGGAATAAATGCTTCAAAATTGGATTGATAATTTGGAGCCACATTCCAGAACTCCTCAATATTTTCGTTGTGCGGATCAATTCCGGATTTAAGGTGTGTAGGCGTAGTTATACCATACTGACTGATCAGTTCAGGCAGTGTTGGCAGATCTTTCATCTGAAACGTAACGTCGAACAGCTTTAAAAATTTCTCATGATCGTCGGGCAACATACACCCCGAAATAAAAGTAATCAGGTTTTTATTGTTTTTCCACTTGTTCCATTTATGAATGCGTGAATACACCTTATCAATTGCTTTTTGACGTACCGAACATGCCAAAATTCCAATTAATCCTGCTTCCTCCTCGTTATCGGTCCACTCGTATCCGGCTTCATCAAGCACAGAAATTACTCGCTCACTATCCGATAAATTCATCTGACACCCTAAGGTTATTACGTGGTATTTCACCTTTTAATTTCTTATTGATTAATTATAACTCTCTATTCTAAAAATATACTTCTGAATAAATGTTTGACGTTGGCACTCCTTTGCCAGTTAAAATATCAAACACTTCATAAATCATTTCGCTGTTGCCGCATAAAAAACAGTTGGTTTCAGCATCAATATCCTGTTCTTTTAAAAAAGCTGTCACTCTTCCCTCAAAAGTCCCCTTGTTATCGCCGGAGGTACAAAGTACCATTCTCTTTTCATCAAAATCAGCATGATCGTAAGCTTCTTCTGCTAAACGAACACCGTGCACCATTTGGTAGTTCAAATCGGGATACGTTTTTATAAAACCATGGAAGGGACTAATTCCGGTTCCGGTGGCCACAAACAAAAACTTTTGCGATTGAAATGCCGCAGGTGAAAATTTAAAAAATCCGAAAGGACCGTCAACATCAACGGTGTCTCCGGGTTTTAGTTTCTTTAGTTTTGCCGAAACCTTTCCTCCGTTCACTTCACGCACCAGTACTTCCAAAAAGTTTTCGTTTTCGCCACTGTAAATGGAATATTCGCGCCTTTCAACTGCTCCTTTTGTTCCAACAAGGACAAACTGTCCGGTTTGAAATTGCATCCCATTTCGCTCCAACCTAACAACAAAGGTCGAATTGGTTAAATTCCTGACTTCTTTTACTTTATGCTTTTTCAATTATTAAGACCTGTTCTAAATAAATCGGTGCAAAAGTAAAAAAAAGTAGCTAATGGTCAAGCCTAAGTTAAGATTGATTTTCAAATATTTACTTTCAGGATATTCGCAAAAAACCAAAACAAACTACTCTGGATTTGGGAACTCGCGCATGGGACTGTAACGAAGGTAAGAATCGAAGATTTCTTTATCCGGCCCAACAATGCGCGGATCGCCTGATTTTGTCAGTTCATCAAGCAAAGCTGTTTTTAGTTCTGTTTCAATTTTTTCGTATTCTGCCGCTCCTGTTAAATTTGTTAAACAATAAGGATCCTTCTTGATATCAAACATTTCAAACTCCGGACGTTTATCATGTGCCAGGTGAAAAAATGGTGCCATTTCTTCATCCTGCCAGTTTTCGATAATGAATGATTTTGTAGGAGCGCCATCAATATCAGTGAAAGCCCAATCGGAGTGATGTTTCCCATTTGCATCGATTCCATACATTGGCCAAAGCTCATCTTCAGTTCCTTTCACTATACGTTGCGGAGCTCCTGCCGGCCAGCGCTCCGGTTTCATATTCCAGATCAGTAAATACTCTTCGCTCCGGATCATTCGTTGCGGATATCCCCAATTTTTATATCGCGAGCTGGAGTGGCGTTCTCTTCCACTAAATGCATATTTTTTATTCGCATCAACAATTCCTTGTTTTTCCGAAGTCAAAGTTTCAACCATACTTTTCCCGCTGATGGGTAACATACCTTTTCCCGAAGTTCCTGTAAGTTCGAGAATTGTTGGTGCCAGATCGGCAAAACCAATTGGATCATCTACAATTCTTCCACCCGGGAATTCTTTTGGAAAACGAACCGCAAAAGGTACATGAATTCCATACTCGTATCCATTGGCTTTTGCACGTGGAAATGCCATTCCGTTATCGGAAGTTACGATAACAATGGTATTTTCCAGTTCGCCAATTTCATCCAGATAATTCAGCATACGCTGAAGGTGCAAATCGAACCATTCAATTTCAACGGCATAATCCAAAACATCGCCCCTTACAATTTCATGATCGGGAAAAAATCCCGGAACTTTCACATCGGCTAATTTCTTATCTGTGCGTTTCCACGAATCCTGTTCAAACGCGCGGTGTGGTTCTCTGGCTCCATACCAAAAGAAAAAAGGTTTATCTCCCTTTCTATTTTCGATAAAGTACTTAAAATTGGCAAAATAATTTGAAGCACTAATTCCTCCTGCTGTTCTCTCATCGTCCGGTGTTCCTTTCTCGTATAGAATATTGCTGTATTCAATTCCACCTGCATCGGTTTTTCTCCATAACGAATCGGCTTCACTTCGGGCATATTGAAACGGCCCAACTCCCTTTCCTGTTCTTCCGGTAACATAACCGTTAGCATCCAGCAGATCAATAAACGGAACATATTTTTTCAACCACGAAGATGCATGTTGTCCTGCCTGCTCGTTTTGCCAATGGTGCCTCCCGGTTACAATTGAACTTCGTGACGGTGCACAGCCCGGCGAGCCTGCCATACAATTTGTAAAAAACACGCCGTCCGTTGCCACGCGATCAAAGGCCGGCGTATCAACAAATTTGCATCCGGCAAAACTGGTGTGTGCAAATGCCTGGTCGTCGGAAATGGCAAAAAGAATATTTGGACGCCTTGTTTTCTGTTCGTTTGAAGCACACGAAATAATACATAACGAAATAACGAGTAAAAAAACAGCAAACGTGATTCTACGGTTCATATTGGTTTATTTTTACCAAACATACAGAAGTTTTTATAAAAAAGAAAGGATCTCAAAATTGAAATCCTTTCAAAATACAATACCTGAATTTACTATTTAAAAACCTCTTCCTCTTTTTGATAACCTTCAGAAATAACTGTTAGCTTAAGATTTTCGCGGTTTACGATCATTCCGGTCTGGAAAACGGTTGGAACCAACCGGGCTCCATTACTCACCGTTTGATAGGTATTTTCAATTGCCTCACCGCGTCCCAGTTTAACGGCCAAATCAGCTGCTGTAGATGCAAGTTTATCGATAGGTTTATAAACTGTGCAAATTTGATTACCGGCAACAATCTCCTTCAGATTGCGTAAATCGGCATCCATTCCTGCCACCAAAACATTTTCGACACCTTCTTCTTGCAATGCTCTTATTACCCCCATAGCTAATTCATCATTCCCCGCAATAATTGCATCAACTTTTTCTCCACTACTTAAAAGTTTCTTAGCATGTTCATATCCCTCTTCTTCATCCCAGGCAGTAGTAAATTCATTATAAATAATATTAATATCGCCCTTTTCAACCAGCGGCTGTAATACATTTCGCTGCCCCAGATATAATAACTGACTATTATTATCGCTAAGTGCACCTCCAATCAAGGCGTAATTTCCAGTGGGCTTTATGGTTGTTAGGTAATTTGCCTGCAACGCTCCAATCTCCACATTATCGGTAGACACATAAAAATCGAGTTTGCAGTTCTTAATCAACCGGTCGTACGAAATTACTTTTACATTACATGCATGAGCTTCATTAACAATTTCAGCAGCAGCAAACTGATCAACAGGTACCACAACTAATACGTCAACACCGTTGGCGAGCAGTTCTTTTGCCTGAGCCAACTGTTTGTCGGCATTATTTTGGGCATCTTTAACTTTTACGGTCCCTCCGAGTTCCTGAACACTTTCAATGAAAAAGTCCCGATCGTTTCCCCACCTTTCTCTATCAAATGCATGAATTAATAATCCTACTTCTACCGATTTATCCTTTTGCGTACATCCACCGATAAACAAACTGGCGAGAAAAATCACAATGAATAGTTTTGCCTGATAATTCATAATTATTGAATTTACTTACGTTTCTATTCAATTTACGAATTATATACCAAATATGTTAACTGTAAAAAACGATTTAATGAATTGTTTTATAACACATTAAATAATGAAACCTTTTTTAAGGCTTACTAGAACTTTTGAATTTCTTCGTATAACTTTTGAATTGGTAAGCCCATAACGTTGTAAAACGATCCCTCAATGTGCGTAATACCAATGGTTCCAATCCATTCCTGAATACCATAGGCCCCAGCTTTATCAAAAGGTTTAAACTGTTGTATGTAATAATTTATCTCCTGATTTGTAAGCTTCTTAAACTGTACATTGGTTAGCGAATAAAAAGAATGCATTTTTTTTTCAGAAGAAAGACATACTCCGGTAATCACCTGGTGTTCTTTTCCACTAAGATTTTGAATCATTTTAAATGCTTCCTCGTAATCTTTCGGTTTTCCAAGAATATCCTCCCCTAAACAAACTACCGTGTCAGCAGTAATCAACAAATCTTTATCTGATAATTCTGAAAGAAATGGTTTTGATTTTAATTCGGCCAGAAATACAGGCACCTCTTCCTTTTTTAGATTTTCGGGATAAATTTCGTCTACCTCTTTGGTTTCTACTGAAAAATCGATATTCAGCGATTTTAACAACTGCTGACGTCGCGGAGATTTCGATGCAAGAATAAAATTATATTTGGGAAACCACTCCATCTTAAAAAGCTCTTTCATTAAGCATCTCCTCGGTAAACCATTTCCCCTGCGACTTTAGCACCTGTTCAATTACGTCGCGCACACAACCTTCGCCACCATTTTTATCCGATATATATTTCGAAATTGCCTTAATCTCGTGAACGGCATCTTTCGGACATGTTGGTATTCCAACAAGATTCATCACTTTAAAATCAACCAGATCGTCTCCCATAAACAAAACATTTTTTGCCTCAAGACCTGTTTTTATGAGGAAGGTATTCAAACATTCTGTTTTATTCCTCGCTTTATCGTAAAAATGTTCAACGCCAAGTTTCTCGTAGCGCAAACGAACACGTTCGATAAAACCACCCGTAATTATTGCTATCGGGTAACCCGCTTTTATGGCACTTCTGATGGCGAAACCATCTTTTACGTTGGCAGTTCTAACCGGATCGCCATCTTCATTTAACGGTGAGGTATCTTTCGATAAAACCCCGTCGACATCAAAAACAAAGGCTTTTACTTCTTTTAGTTCTTCTTTAAAAAATGGCATTACTTATTTTTTTCTTGGTGACGTTTAAAAATACTTTTTGAAATTGACTTGTACACTTCCTGATGATCCGGAAAATTGTTTAGTTGTTTTAAATGATCATTTATAATATTCTCATCAAAACGAACGGCCGGGCCTGTCTGTGCATCTGCCGGATTCATCTCCTGCACTTTTTTTGCAGTTTCGGAAATTAATGGGTACAGAACCTCAAACGCGATATCTTCTGTTTGCAAAAAATCACCGGCCAGAGTATAAAAGTGATTCACAAAGTTGCATGCAAAAACAGCAGCAATATGCAGACTTTTCCGTTTATCAGAGCTTAAAACTGACACTTTCGGAGAAATACTACTGGCTAACTTAATTAACAACTTTTCAGTTTCCTGGTTATTGGCTTCCACAAATACCGGAATTTCCTTAAAATTAACTTTCCGATTCTTAGAAAACGTTTGGAGAGGGTATAACACACCAATATTTTCGGAATAACTTTTTAATATCGAAAGCGGTAAACTACCCGAACAATGGATGAGTGGTTTATTCTGAAAATCAATTTTAGACAAAACCTCAAGGACCGCAGAGTCTTTTAACGCAACAATATACAAATCTGCTTCTTTCGATATTTTATTTATGGAGTTTGTAAAATCGCTTTCCAATTTGGCCGCAAGTTCCTTTGCCGACTTTTCGGTTCTGCTGTACACCTGCAAAATCTCGTATCCGGCCCGTTTTAATTCAACAGAAAGATGAGTTGCCAAATTGCCCGCACCGATTATTGTAATTCTTTGTATCATTCGTCCTTATTTCAAAAAACAAAATAACAAAAAAACAGTCAAAATATTACTTTTACAGAAAGGCTGTTACAATGAAGAATGTATGTTTTTTTAACTCTACTATGTTTTGGGGCGGTGGCGAAAAAGCCCATCTCGAATATGCTATCAATTTCAGAAACGCGGATTACAATGTTTGGGTTGTATGTTCTTCAGGATCAGTTCTTGAAACTAAATTGAAAGATAATAACCTTCAGTACTTTGATATAAAAATTGGGAATCTGTCGTTTCTAAATTTTCAAAAGAAAAATGTATTGATTCAGTTTTTTAAAGCCAAAAACATTGATACCGTTTTTTTTAACGCACCAAACGATATAAAAATAGGTGGACCAGCTGCAAAAATAGCAGGAGTTAGAAATAGAATTTATATGAGAGGACTGGCAGTTCCGGTAAAAAACAGTATTACAAACCGTTATCTATTTGGTAAAATTCTTACTCACGTGGTTCCCAATTCGTATGATACAAGAAAAACATTCCTTACCAAACTTAGACCAATGTTTAACGAAAACAACGTTCAAATGATTTACCGGGGAATTAACTTTGATGATTGGGACAGCAAGCCTGTGAAAAAGATGAACTTTAAAGAAAATAATGAAATTATTCTTGGAAATGTTGGAAGACTGGAGGTGCAGAAAGGTCAAAAATATCTTATCGAGTTAGCAAATATCCTGCGAGAACAAAAAGTTGATTTCAAAATAATTATTGCCGGAACCGGCCCGCTTGAGAATGAACTGCAAAAACTTGTTTCTCTCAACAATTTAGAAAAGCAAGTAAAGCTGGTGGGTTTTCAATCAGATGTAAAAAGCTTTCTTGGTGGTGTTGACATTTTTGTTTTTCCATCGTTGTGGGAAGGATTTGGGAATGCCATGGTTGAAGCAATGGCAGAACAAATAGTACCGGTAGCATTTGACAGGAGTAGTAATCCTGAAATAATTGAAACCGGGGAAAATGGTTTTCTTATCGATTTTCCCAACATTGAATTGTTTGCTGAAAAAGTATTATTCCTGATACAAAATCCCGAAAAACGGAAACAAATGGGTATTTCTGCACGTGAAAGTGTTATTCATAAATTCTCGTTACAGAAAGTGATACGCGACTGGGAAGAACTGTTAGTCTGATTTTGGCACCATAAATAAACAATAGAAAAACATAAAAAAGTTTGAACCTGTATGTGTCTCAAAATTTGCATCACCCAAATTTCCGACAAACATAATAACCAGAAACAGAAAAAACAGTTGATTTAGGTATGCTTTCGATTTTATAACCGGATAAAGAATAAAAAACAATATTATTAGTAAACCAATAATTCCAAACTTTACCCAATAATTCAAATACTGATTATGCACATTCCCATAACGGGCCGGTGCCATCTTCGATTCGGTTTTAATATAAAAGTCACGATATGCATTTTTCCAGTTTCCTGTCCCAACTCCTAACCATAAGTTACTTCTAATAATTGAAACTGCAGCTTTTGTATATTCAATACGCTGCGCCAAAGAACGGTGATTAGCATTACCGGTTCTAAAATAGCTGTCCAACTCCCATATACTAACATAAATTCTGGGATATAGAGAAATACCTGCATCTGCGAGAATGTAATTGCTTATACCGTTTTCAATATTCTTTATATCTTCATCGTTCAGGGCTTTTACACCTGCGGCATCCTTCCGCAAATTCTTTGAAGTTAAATAGCGAATTAAAGTAAACTTTATTCCGTACCCCGATTTGTCCAGATCGTTATAGTTTATGGCTGAACGTTTGTTCCATGCTTCTTCTAACTCTTTCCTACAAACATACAGCCACACATAATGTCCGTTTTCAATTGCCGGATTTGTAAAATCATGTTTGTAAGCATTCCCTTCAATGGTAAACTTATCTAATTCGACAGGTTGATACGTATCAACTGTATAAAACCGATCAATTGCATAATAAAGATAAATAGCAGGAGTTGCCATAAAAATAAATAACATAATTCCTACAACAATTCTTATCTGTTTTTTAGGTTGACCAACCAACCACATGATCAAAATTATGACAAGAGTAACAATTAAGGTAATGATGCCGGTTAACGATTGATGCCAAATTAAAAATGTACCTAATATTAAAATGACACCTGTTATTCCAACTAGGAAATACTTATGTACATTATTTCGATACTCGTACAACAGTTGAGCCAGAATTAGTATCGCAAAATCTATTTGAAGACCAAAACGAATATGGTGCATAAAACCATATTTTTGGGTATCAAGAAGTAAATGGTCATCCTCCAAATAATATTTAATCAGAGTAATTATTGCAGACAGCACAACAGCAAATGCAAATACATATAAAATACGTTTGTATTGAATATTTGATAATTTTGGTGCTAACAGAAAAGCTATAGGAATAATTAAATAAGCCATATTCTTTCGCAAATCGTATATTGCCCATTTCCAGTCGTTTGTAAAAAACAACCAGCCCACATATACAAAATAAACTCCTATTACAAATAATAACAGATTTCGCTCCTGATAATTTCTTCTCAGATTAAGTTTTTTGCTGTCAACAATTGAAGCAACAAATAACAAAGCACTTGAAATAGAAATTAAGGCATTAGAAAAAGGCAGCGCAATTGCAAAAATGAATGATGCAACATAAAAGAAATTTATTTGGTTACGTTCGGTCAAGCGTAAATTCATAAATCCGATACTTTTGAATGTAACGATAAAAAGCACTAGTTATTGTAATAACCTGAATCCGAATATCGTATCTTAATCCAAACTCAGGCTAATAAAAAAAGCCCGTGCTCAAAAGAACACGGGCTTAGGATTTAAATTGGCAGCGACCTACTCTCCCACTTTTACGCAGTACCATCGGCGCTGACGGGCTTAACTTCTCTGTTCGGAATGGGAAGAGG
>JAPOHD010000065.1 GCA_026671195.1 Draconibacterium aestuarii
CTTAATAGTTCTAATTTTGGAAGCTGTAGAAAAGAAATTACAAAGACAATATTTAGAGATTTAAAAATAATTGAATGACTAAATGCCAGCAGGTAACAATTAAGCGTTCGGGCGGTCGGCACGGCCAGACTCTCGTCGGATTGTTACAAATGCATATAACCGTTGTTACAGCCATTCTCCCCAACGTTTCAGCAAATCCTTTTTACAACTTTCGGCAATAAACGGATCGTTTACCGCTTGTTTTACTGCCGCATCAAATTTGCCGGTATACAATAACTCATATACTTTTTGAATGGAAAGTGCCTCTTTTTTTTCGATCAGTTCCATTTTGTTGCCGGCTTTTACTTTGCCGGTTTCGAGTATCCGCAAATAAACTCCGGGATAACCCGCATGAACAAATTTACGCACTATCTCCTTATCCGGGAAACGAAACTCTAACTTAAAACAGGGCTGGCGAGGTTGAGTTACCTGAACCACAGCTTCCCCTATTTTATAAATATTGCCAATATTTATGTCGGCTTCGTGTAAGCCTTCAACCGTCAGGTTTTCACCAAACATTCCCCAGGGCAAATCGAGTTCGGGATAAAGATTTTGCCAGTATTTGTAATGGTCGGCCGAATACAGGTAACAGGCTTTGTCGGCTCCGCCGTGGTAACGACGGTCGATAACATGGTCGTTCTCCACACCCTCATTCCCCAAAAAGAGTGGATGCTCAACCGGATATTTAAACAATCCGGTAGTTACTTCCCTGCCTTTCCACAGAATGGTTTTGGACTCAGCTATGTTTGTTGAGATGATTTTCATCTTTTTGTCGTTTCGAAGGGATTGAGAAATCTGCAAATTCGCTGCTATATCGGAACAGATCTTTCTGTCGTTCCTTCTTCCGGAAGGCAAAAACTGCCCAATAAAACCGAAGACTAATTAAGCGATCTTTCGTTCCTTTTTAATGTTCTCGTAAGCCTGGTTTACCTTTTGGAATTTCTCTTTTGCAGCATTCTGAACTTCAGTTCCAAGGGTACTTACTTTATCAGGGTGATATTTCATGGCCATACGACGGTATGCTTTTTTTACATCATTGTCGGTGGCACTGCGGTCGATCTCAAGTATTTTGTAGTCGCTTTCTGTATTGGGTATAAACATGGCCTGAATCGATTCAAAGTCACTTGTCCCAATTCCCATTTGATCACAAATGTGCGTGATTAGTTTGTGTTCCGTGGGATCAACCTGGCCATCGGCCTGAGCAATTCCAAAAAGAAAATGTACCAGCTGTAAACGTGCCGAGTAGTTCATGTTTTGTTTAATCTGCAAACAAACTTCGTTTACCGGAATATTTTGTTGAAGCAAATCGCGTAACATTTTTATGGCTTCCTGTGCCGATGCTTCTCCAAAATTATGCACCATAAATTTTTTCACATAATCCAGTTCCGATTTTTTTACCTTTCCATCGGCTTTCATTACGGCTGCTACCAAAACCAATAAACTCATTACATAACCACCGGTGGTAGTTCGCGACGAGTATCCACCCCTGGTACCGCGTGTAACAGCTTCTTTCCCGCCGTCGAACATTGAACCTATTGTAAAACCAATTATTGCCCCTATTGGGCCTCCTGCAAATGCACCTAGTCCGGCGCCTATCCACTTACCAAATTTTGCCATATTCTTTTAGTTGCTTGTCAATATTAATAATCTGAGGGAGTATTAGTTCTTTATTATCGTTTTTAATTTCAATTGTTGCCAGCTTTCTTTTTTGCTCATCCGTCCACTGTTTATCCATGCGTTCTTTTACTTGTTCTGCCGTCGAACCGTCGCGACTTGTTACTCTATCAATTCGTATTTGTTGCGGTGCCGAAACCAAAATTGTATAGTCCATCATTTTATAAAATCCACTTTCAAAAAGAATGGCTGCTTCGTGTACCACATAAGGAGCGTTTTGTTTTTGCACCCATTTCTGAAACTCGGAACGTACAACCGGATGAATCAACCCGTTTGCTTTATTCAGCTGAACTTCATCATTAAAAATTATGCCAGCAAGTTTTTGTCGGTTAATTGTGCCATTTTTAGTGTAAATGTCGTCACCAAACCAGTCAATTAGTCCGCTTTTTATTTCAGAACTTGTATTAACTAATTTTTTAGCTTCAATATCGGCTTCAAAAACCGGAGCCCCCAAAAGTTTAAAAACCGAACAAACTGTAGATTTTCCACTTCCTATTCCACCGGTTATGCCAACAGTAATCGCCATATTAATAATTAATTGGTTTCAATCAGGTATTCAATAGTTTCTGGCTTATAGCGGAGAAGTTCAATAAATACCGGTTTTGATCTTATAATTACGGCAAGATTTGGGTTTCCGTTGCCAATGGATTCGTAATCGACCACTGCCTGAAATTTGTCAGGGCTGATGTTCTCAAATTCGCTTAAACCCACCAAACATTTTACTACTACTTCCGATGGGAAAAGCTTAATGTTTACATCTGCCGGTTTATTTAAAATTTGAATAGGAACTTTTACATCCTTCTCTGTAAACTTCTCGACATTTATTTTTAACAGTACTTTCTCGGGAACGATTGTTGTTTTTGGAGGATGTAAAATTTTCAGGTTTCTTTCGATCGAAGCATCCAGGTCGTTAAATTCTTTTTCTTCGGTAAAAAGGAAATTTATAGTGTCGATACTTGTTGCCGGCCCCGTAATTTTAACCATTTGTGGCACTACACTCACCGGATCTTGAAGATTGAATTGGGGTTTAAACCCCAGTTTTACGTTTGTTTTAACGGGTACACTTTTCGATTTTAAACTATCTAAAACAATATATAATATCTCAGGTTGTACTTCGCGAACATTAATCTCGTTAGTTACCTGGCTTGCAATTCTTTTCAGGTGTTGGCTGGTTTTTATTTCGTAAGTCCTGTTATTGGGCGAAACACCTTCGGTAATACTGGTAAGATTCAGAATTATTGGAGAGAAGGCCAGGCTTAATTTATGACGTAAAAGTGTAAACCCGTGTGCATCTACCTTTAATTCCAGTTTGGAAGGAGGTTTATTAGATAGAAACTGATGAGAAGGAGCGCTTACATACTTTACCGGATACGAAATGGTTGTCGAATAGTCTTTGCTTAAGGCATTCAGAAACCATAATGCAGTAGCTATTAATACACAAACCAAAAAAACAACTGCTTGTTTATTGTTTTTTAGCTGTTCAACTTTTGAATATCCCGGTATTTTCTCAATTCTTTTATTCATGCTTGTAAATGACAAATTTAACCAAATCTGTCAATTTGCAGTACTGACGAATATTTAATATTAACAATGATGTAAAAACCAAAACAATAAATTCAGGATGTGTTAAAACTTATACCGATACTTTTTAATTTTTGGTATTTATGTTTGTGTCTGGCGGCGTAAAATTGCTCTCGTCGATAATTACTTCGTTTCCAACTGAAACGTCGCTGGCCGAAAAAAAGCCGAGAACCCGTTTCCCATTGTTGGCAGAAAGGTTGTTTTGCAAGTTAGCCGGCGGTACACTAAAGGGGCTTCCCGAATACGCCTGGTTTATCATACCCTGGTAGAAATTATAGGTAGATTCTGAAATTGAATGTTGTTCAACCCTTACTTTGTGACCGGGGAAAAGGTAATTATAATCCCCCCAGTCAATAAATATCTCGTAATCGTGGATATAGTTTCCGTCAACAAGCTCATCGCTGGCAAACGTCAGTTCATCATTTTTGGTATGTAAACGGTTGTTTATATAAATAAACCACTTGTAATAGTTGCCTTTTCCTGGAGTTTCCTGCGAGCTAATATAAATGGCCAGGTACTCGTAGTTGCCACGGGGTGAGAGTTTTACTTTTATCGTATCCAGTTTGGCTACAGGATGTATATAGTCTTTGGCAGAAATTACAACTCCGTCGGCTGTTGTAATTGTAAGGGTGTAAGTTCTTTCAGGCAGGGCCAGGTATGATTCATTTTCAGCTATTATGTAGATACCGGTTTGTCCGATTTCTTCCAGAGTAATAGTGTTTGGTGTTGGTTCATTGTCCGATATTTCCACAATGGCATTGTTTAATGCTGGGTTTTGTTCGGCTTTATTAACCGGTAATGATTTTTCCAGTTTGACAAAAATATTGTTTTCAGGCTTTGTGTTGACGTATGCCTCAACTGCAATTAAATCAATGTCTGCACTGTTGATGTCCACTTCCACTACATCTTTACACGACATTAAAATGCTTGCAGGTAAAAAAGTGAAGATGAATATTTTGATTATTGTTTTCATGAGTTTAGAACTTTACGTTGTAGGTTATTGATGGTATTGCTGATCCGATAATGGAGAGGCGAACAAACTGCGTTTGATTTGGATTTTTGTTGTTGGCTTCGGGTGTAATAGAGTAGGCATTGCGTCGGGCATAAACGTTATAAACCGAGAAATTCAAGGATTGCTTGAAACTGCGGGTTTCATTTTTTTTAAAGTCGTACGTGGTTGAAATGTCCAGCCTGTGATAATCTGTAATTCGATTACTGTTTCGTGCCGAATATTCGTAAATCTGTTTCCCCTGAATGTTGTATTTGGCAATCGGGAACAATGTTGGGGTTCCGGTGGCAAAAACAAAATTTGCAGCAAAATCCCATTTTTTATTTAACTTGTAGTTCAAAACTACCGATAAATCGTGTGTGCGATCGTATGGCATCGGATAGGAATTGCCATTATTAATACCCTCGATTTTACAGGTTGTATTCGACCATGTATATGCAATCCAGCCGGTGATATTCCCTTTCGATTTTTTTACCAATACTTCCAATCCTTTTGATTTGCCACTTCCATGCAGGAGTTCAGTTTCAATAACTTCGTTTAATAATAACCTGGCACCCTCGCGGTAATCCAGTACATTTTGCATGTTTTTATAGTAGAGCTCAACCGATGTTTCCCAACTGTTATTTCTGAAGTTATGGAAATATCCTACTGAAACCTGGTCGACAACGAGTGGTTTTATGTAGGTGCTTGACGGTAGCCAAATATCGAGCGGAGTGGGAGATTGTGTATTTGTAATAAGATGTAGATTCTGAACCATACGGTTGTACGACGACTTTACCGAGTTATTTGCACCAAGTGTGTATTTCATTCCCACGCGAGGCTCAGGGTATATAAACGCATCGCCTATTTTATCGCCTTTCGCATACACTTTAGTTTCAATAATTTCATCCTTTTTCAGCTCATCAGGATTTCGGTATATATTTACTTCTCCTTCGCCAATTTGTTGAAAATGACTTAAACGCAGGCCATATTGAAGAGTAAAACGATGGCTTATTTTTTGTTCGTTGGAAAGATAAATAGCACTTGCAATGGCATTGTAACGGGCTAAATCCAGATCAGAAAACATCGAATTTTCTCCAACAGTTCTTACTCTTCCGGGATTAAATTGATGAAAGATTGTATTCGCACCAAATTTTATTTCGTTTTGCGGATTATAGAAATAGGTAAAATCTACTTTGGCATTGTAATCCCGTATTTTTGACGACCAGTCGAAATTATCCGCATTGTCACCCGGCACACCCACGTTGTAATCGTAGTTAGAGAAAATACCCGATATATTCATGAAAATTTTATCGCCAGAAATATGGTTCCAGCGCACTGTCGCAGTCGCATTTCCCCATTTCATGTACATCGATTCGCCTAATTCAAACACATCGTCACCTATGTAGCCTGCAATGTAAATCCGGTTATTGTTGTTAATGATCAGGTTCGATTTGGCATTCAAATCGTAGAAATAGAGTTTGTTGTCTTCCAATCCTTCCAATCCGGCAGCTTTGCCCAGCACATCGTAATATGTTCTTCTTCCGGCAATAATAAAACTCCATTTGTCTTTAATAACCGGACCTTCAATGGTCAGACGGCACGATAGATTTCCAATGCCGCCTTCAAATCCAAAACGTTGCGAATTTCCGTCTTTAAGCCTGATGTCAATTACTGAGGAGGCTTTTTCTCCATATTCGGCAGGAATACCACTTTTGTATACCTGTATGTCTTTTATGGCATCGGAATTAAATACCGAAAAGAAACCCATAAGATGTGAGGTGTTGTAAACTGGAGCTTCGTCAAGTAACATCAGGTTTTCGTCGGGACCTCCACCACGAACGTATAACCCGGAACTGGCTTCACCACCACTTTGAATTCCGGGTAGCAGCTGAATTGTTTTTATGATGTCAACTTCGCCCATAAATGCGGGTAGCTGTTTTATAATTTTTATTGGAAGTTTTACCATCCCCATTCCTACACTTTCGATATTGGAATTGGCAGCTTCGCCGTTTACCGTAATTTCTTCAATTTCCTCCGAACTTTCACGTAGTGCTAATGAAATAGTCTTATTAAAAGTGGTTTCAATCGTTTGTCTTATTGTTTCGTACCCGATAAAAGATACTCGTAGTGTGCACCTGCCCTGGGGAATAGTTAGTGAGTAAAAACCGTAGGCATTTGTAGTCGTTCCTTGTTTCAGTTCTTTAATGTAAACTGTGGCTCCAATCAACGCTTCGCCATTTGAAGCATCTTTTAGATAGCCACTTAGTGTGATATTTTGTGCCTCTGCTGCAAAAATACACACCAGCCATAGTAACAGAACTGTAATTTTCCTCATTTAGTTCTGGTTTATCACAACACTTAAAATACATCATTACTTTGTCCTCGATTAGATTCGTTGGAAAACGAAAGCTAATCTGATACTAAACAGTAGAACTGTTATGTCATTTTGTAATATATAACGTTCTTTGAAGGAGAAGGTTGCAGGAGAGGGTAAATAAGATGGCTGTTACATCGATTTTGCTAAAGATGAGTATAACCCAGAATAGTGGCGGCTATGCAAAAAGCCATAAAAACAACCCTCACCAAGACGTTCTTATGGCTTAATCAACTTCTAAAAGGTTTGTCTTTTTTTAATTCTTTTTCGTTACTCAGTTTTGTGTTCTATTCTAAAGACAACAAGCTCGAAACCACAGGCGTAAAATTGTTGTCGTCGATAATTACTTCATTTCCAACTGAAATGTCGCGGGCTGAAAACAATCCTAAAACCCGTTTCCCATTACTTGCCGTAATGTTGTTTTGGAGGTTGGCCGGAGGAACGCTAAACGGGCTTCCCGAGAAGGCCTGGTTTATCATTCCCAGGTAAAAGTCGTAGGCAGACTCCGAAATTGAAAGTTGCTCAACCCTGACAGTATCCCCCGGAAAAATCACTTTGTCTTCGTCATCATCGGCCCAGTCCAGAAAAATCTCGAAATCGTATATGTAGTTTCCGTCAACCAGTTCGTCGCTGGCAAACGAAAGTTTGTCGCTTTCATATAACAAGTTGTTGTTAATGTATATATCCCATTTATAGTAGTTCCCTTTTCCCGGAGTTTCTTGCGAATTGATATAAATTCCCAGGTATTCGTAGTTGCCGCGGGGCGAGAGATTTACTTTAACAGTGTCGAGTTTTTCTACCGGATCCAGATAGTCTTCGGCAGAAATCACAACGCCATCTGGTGTTGTAATTGTAAGAGTGTACGTCCTTCCGGGTACTCCGGGGTAGGTTTCATTTTCGGGAATAATGTAAATGCCGGTTGTCCCGCTCTCTTCTAAAAGAATAATATTTGGTGTTGGTTCATTGTCCGATATTTCTACGATGGCATTGTTGATTGCCGGATTTTGGTCTGCCTTATCAACCGGTAACGATTTTTCGAGCTTTACATAAGCGTTGTTCTCTGGTTTTGTGTTTATGTACGCTTCAACTGCAATTAAATCAATGTCTTCGGAATTGATGTCAACTTCCACCACATCTTCGCATGAAACGAAAATGCCGGCAAGTAAAAAAGTGATGACATATATTTTGAATATTGTTTTCATGATCTTAGAATTTTACGTTGTAGGTTATTGAAGGAATTGCTGAGCCTATGATGGAAATGCGGACAAACTGTGTTTGATTTGGATTGTCTTCATTGGCTTCAGGCGTTATAGAGTAAGCATTTCGACGGGCATAAACATTATAAACCGAGAAATTCAAGGATTGTTTGAAGCGTCGGTGTTCATTCTTTTTAAAGTCGTAAGTGGCAGAAATATCCAGTCGGTGATACTCCGGAATACGGTTGCTGTTGCGTGCCGAATATTCGTAAATCTGGTTGTTTTGAACATTGTATTTGGCAACCGGGTACGAGGTTGGACTTCCGGTGGCAAAAACAAAGTTTGCCGCAAAATTCCAGCGTTTATTCAGTTCGTAGTTCGATACTACTGATAAGTCATGTGTGCGATCGTACGACGATGGGTAGGGATTTCCGTTATTAATACCTTCAATTTCGCGGGTGGTTTTCGACCAGGTATATCCAATCCAGCCGGTTAAATTTCCTTTCGATTTTTTCACCAATAATTCCAACCCTTTCGATTCGCCACTTCCGTGGAGGAGTTCTGTTTCAATGGCATCGTTTAAAAACAATTCGGCACCTTCGCGGTAATCCAGTACATTTTGCATGTTTTTATAGTACAGTTCAACCGAAGTTTCCCACATGTTATTTTTAAGGTTGTGGAAATAGCCCACTGAAACCTGGTCGACAATAAGTGGTTTTATGTAGGTGCTTGATGGTAGCCAGATATCGAGCGGAGTGGGAGATTGTGTATTCGTAATCAGGTGAAGGTTCTGAACCATTCGGTTGTACGACGATTTTACAGAGTTATTTGTGCCAAGCGTGTATTTCATTCCCACACGAGGCTCGAGGTAAATAAACGCATCACCAATTTTTTCTCCTTTTTTATACGTTACAGTTTCAATAATTTCATCCTTGTTTAACTCGTCCGGATTCTGATAAATATTTACTTCTCCTTCGCCAACTTGCTGGAAATGACTTAAACGAAGTCCGTATTGAACTGTAAAACGGTCGGATATTTTTTGTTCGTTCGAAAGATACACAGCACTTTCAATTGCATTGTACCTTGCCAGTTCCAGGTCGGAAAACATCGAATTTTCACCTTCCGTTATCACTTTCCCCGGATTAAAATGGTGAAGAATACTATTGACACCAAATTTTATGGTGTTATCGGGATTAAAAAAATACGTGAAATCAGCTTTTGCATTATAGTCTCTGATTCTGGATGACCAGTCGAAATTATCTGCACTATTTCCCGGAACTCCAAGGTTGTAATCGTAGTTGGAGAAAATACCCGATATATTCATAAAAATTTTATCGCCGAAAATATGATTCCAGCGTACGGTCGCAGTCGCATTTCCCCAGCGCATATACATCGATTCGCCCATTTCAAATACATCATCGCCCATATATCCCGAAATATAAATCCGGTTATTGTTGTTGATTATCAGGTTCGATTTTGCATTCAGATCGTAAAAATAAAGTTTGTTGTCCTGCAGTTCTTCCAAACCGGCAATTTTGCCTAACACATCGTAATACGTTCTTCTTCCGGCAAGAATAAAACTCCACTTGTCTTTAATAATAGGTCCTTCGAGAGTAAGACGGCTCGAAAGATTTCCTATTCCACCATCAAATCCAAAACGTTGTGAGTTCCCGTCTTTTTGCCTGATATCGATAACCGACGAACCTTTTCCTCCATATTCTGCCGGAATACCGCTTTTATATACTTGGATATCATTTATGGCATTGGAATTAAATACCGAAAAGAAGCCCATAAGATGAGATGCGTTGTACACCGGTGCTTCGTCAAGTAACATTAGGTTCTCGTCGGGGCCACCACCGCGAACGTATAATCCGGAACTGGCTTCTCCTCCACTCTGAATGCCCGGCAACAGCTGAATTGTTTTAATAATATCAACTTCGCCCATAAATGCCGGTAGTTTTTTTATGGTTTTAACAGGCAGTTTGGCCATGCCCATTTCAACTCGTTCAATATTGGCATTTGCCGCTTCTCCGCTTACGATAATTTCTTCAATTTGCTTCGAACTTTCGTCTAGCGTTATCGAAATGGTTTTACTTGAAGTGGCTTCAATTTTTTGTTTCATTGTTTCGTATCCGATAAAGGATACTTGTAGAGAGTACATGCCCGAGGGAATAGTTAGCGAATAAAATCCGTAGGCATTTGAGGCAGTTCCTTGTTTAAGTTCTTCCACATAAACCGTGGCTCCAATTAAAGCTTCACCGTTTGAAGCATCTTTTAAATAACCACTGAGGGTAACATTTTGTGCCACTGCAGCGGAGGTAAGTCCCAACCACAGCAATAGCAAAGTAAATCTTTTCATGTTAGTTTTTGTTTTCTGTTTTTGTTTTCGACAATGCTAAAAGTACATTTTGCCAGTTTACTAAAACAAATTTATCCGATCAAGCAGGTAAATCTATCGGTAAACAGGAGATCTTTTGCAGCTTGTTAAATTATTCAGGAATAATGACAAGTTCGAAAAGCGAAAGTTGCACGAATATTCGAAAAAGCAGTAAGATGCTGAAAGTTAATCAGTAATGATGAGTTTTTGATTTAGGGAAGAGCCTTCATATGTAACCTTAACCAGATAAACTCCGCTTTTCAATGCTGAAACATCAATAAAATCGAGTGGATTGTTTATATTTTCCCGGGAAATTAATTTCCCTTTAAGTGTATAAATATCCAGGTTAACAGTAGTATTCATCTTTATTTGCGGGAGAATGATTTTGAATTTACTTTTTACAGGATTTGGATAAATGAAATGAACAGGGGTTAGTACTTTATTTGAAAAATCGCGCCAGTCGCGTATCCCATTTCTGTTAGAATCAGGAAGGGGAGACTTACTTCCTGTTGCATTGTATCCCTTTAACCAACAATCTACAGTATCAAAAGCATCGTCCAGTCCATCTCCATCCTGGTCAGAATGATGTCGATCCATTTCTGCAATGCCATCATGGTTTAAATCAAAAGCTTCAATAATATCACTTATCCCATCGTCGTCGCTATCGGGATCCAGCATATCTGGAACTCCGTCTTGATTTGTATCTTCCGGAGAATAATAAATACCACTGATTAAAGTATCGTAGGCATCATCCATACCATTCTTGTTTACATCTTCATTAAATGGAGCAACGTAGAAAAATTCAGACTGCCACTCTATATTATCTGTAATTCCGTCATTGTCGCTGTCAATATCGTAACAATCGGCTATCATGTCATTATCCGAATCCAGAAATCCACCTCCTTCAGCCAGATCTGTCAAGCCATCATTATCGTTATCAATGTCAATATCGTCTGGAATCTGGTCGCAATCACGATCGGGTAATACCTTGATTATTACGGAAGCTACATCTTTAAACTCGCTGTCGGTTTGTTCGGTAATATAATATTGGAAATCTATCTCTCCTTCAAATTTATCTGGTAGTTCAAGAGTGAAGTTGCCATCGGGAGTGATGGAAAATTTTCCAATTTGTGGAGTAACGGCAAAATAGATAAGTAATTCATCTCCGTTTGGATCGAAATCGTTGGCCAGTATATTTCCGGCTACAATTGGATTACAGTCGTTTGCATGAATAAATGTATCGTTTCTGGCAATGGGAGGAATATTAAATGGTTCTGATATACATTGAATCTTAGTATCAGGATTGAATTCATAAACAGGGTACCCGGCAATTGCATTGCAATAAAGGAATACCAAAGTCAGGGTTTGCACAAATCCAATACTAGCGATCTTATTCATCTTTAAGTTGTTACCATCAAAGTTAATGCAGACCTATGTGTGAAGCGTATTTTTTATTCTGATATTTAGGGTGTTATGCGTTTATATTATTTCAGATAGACTGTGGGGCGGTAAGGATATTTCCTTACCGATACTCAGTATTTTGATACACCTGATAAGTATTCTGTACTTTTTTTCAGATAAATGTGCGACCGAGTTAAGAGATAGAACGATGAAAATTATCTGAGAAATGTTGCAATCAAACGATAACTGTTAAATTTCGGAAAAAGGATTTTAGAGGTTTTGAACCAGTGATACTTAAATTCTCGTAAATTAAGCTATTGAAATAATGGGTTTACTGTACTGAAAATAAGAATAAAGAGATTTTTTTTTGAAAATTCATTGATGTTTACGATATTCATCGCAAATTTCATATTGTGAAAAAGACAAAAAGAAAAATTCAGACAATTAAAACACTTGAGTAAAATTAATAAAGCCAACAATGAACGAGCTATTCAAAAACCGATTAGAAAAGGTAAAAATCGATTTTTATGCATTGACTGAGAGAAAGAACGAAAAATTATTTTCAATAAACGGAATTTACAATCGTTATAAGAATCCAGTTGTTACACGCCAGCACATCCCTTTACACTGGCGTTTTGATTTAAACCCGGAAACCAATCCGAACTTTATGGAACGCATCGGTTTTAACGCTGCTTTTAATGCAGGCGCCATTAAGTTAGGTGATAAATATATTATAGTGGTTCGGGTGGAAGGGAACGACCGCAAATCGTTCTTTGCCATTGCAGAAAGTCCAAACGGAATCGATAATTTCCGTTTTTGGGATAAGCCAATAACATTGCCGCAAAACCAAAAACCGGATACAAACGTATACGATATGCGTTTGACTAAACACGACGACGGCTGGATTTATGGCGTGTTTTGCACCGAACGGAAAGATCCTTCTGCACCTGAAGGCGATACTTCAACTGCAATGGCCGAAGCCGGAATTGCACGTACCAAAGATTTAATTACCTGGGAGCGTTTGCCCGACCTGATTTCTACCACCGGACAACAACGTAATGTGGTTCTTTTCCCTCATTTAATTGATGGGGAATATGCCTTTTATACGCGTCCACAAGATGGTTTTATCGATACAGGGAAAGGAGGTGGAATTGGTTTTGGGTTGTCGGAAACCATTGAAAACCCGGAGGTAAAAGAAGAAGTAATTGTTGATGCAAAAACATATCATACCATTTACGAGGTAAAAAACGGCCTTGGTCCTGCTCCGCTTAAAACCCCGCACGGTTGGTTGCAACTGGCTCATGGTGTGCGAAATACTGCTGCCGGTTTGCGCTATACTTTGTACATGTTTATGACCGACCTGGAAAAACCCTGGATTGTAACGCACAAGCCTCACGGACATTTTATTGCTCCTCTTGCAGAAGAAAGGGTGGGCGACGTGTCAAATGTTGTTTTCTCGAATGGTTGGATTGAAGATGAGGATGGAACTGTTTTTATCTACTATGCTTCATCGGATACACGCATGCATGTGGCTACATCAACGATCGACAAGCTGGTTGATTATTGTATGAATTCACCACAGGATAAATTGCATTCACATCTATCCGTTCAAACCATTAACGAGTTGGTTGATGCGAACAAAAATTTCATGAATTTATTGTAAAAGAAAATTCGACTTACTAAATTTTAGTACTGCTTCATTTTAAGGAAGTTGGTGCTGAAATAACTTAAAATAGAGCAATGACACTTAAAACTGTTTTCGATAAATTATCAGAAGAGATGATTCTTGAATTGGAGAGTATTCTCGAATTTTGGAGTAACCACTCGGTTGATAATCAACACGGTGGTTTTGTGGGGCAAATTGATCATTATGGAAAAATTAATCTGGAGGCATCGAAAGGCGCTGTTTTAAATACACGGCTTCTATGGACATTTTCTGCTGCGTGCCGGATGATCGGGTCCAAAAAATTGGAAATGCTGGCAACACGAGCTTTTGAATATCTTTTGCTAAACTTTTGGGACAAGGAAAATGGTGGTTTGTTTTGGAAGATCGATTGTAACGGAAAACCATTGAATACAAGAAAACAAGCTTATGCCCAGGGATTTGGCGTTTACGCCTTGTCGGAATATTACCTTGCAACCGGAAATACTGAAAGCCTGGATTATGCCAAAAAACTCTTCCGGATTATTGAAGAACGTTTCCGCGATACCGATAAAGGAGGATATACTGAGGCGCTGGATAAAGAATGGAAACCATTGGCAGATATGCGTTTAAGCGAAAGGGATGCCAATTATCCGAAGTCGATGAACACGCACCTTCACATTCTTGAACCTTACACAAATTTGTACAGGGTCTGGAAAAATGAGGAGGTAAAAGAAAGTATTCTTCATTTGCTCGATGTTTTTCAAACCAAAATTGTGAATGCCGAAACCGGTCATTTCAATCTGTTTTTTGAGATGGACTGGACATGCAGAAGCGAGATTGTTTCTTATGGCCACGATATTGAGGGAGCTTGGTTGTTACACGAAGCGGCGCACGAGATTTCAGCGTCGGATATCATAAAAAGCATTCAGGAAACGGCTTTAAAACTGGTGGACGTTACTTTGGACGAAGGTAGAGATGCCGATGGTTCGCTGTTTAACGAGAGGGAAAGAGATCACCTGGATACCGACAAACACTGGTGGCCACAGGCCGAAGCAATGGTTGGATTAATGGATGCCTGGGAAATCAGTAAAAACGATGCCTATATTCACGAAATTGAGCGCATTTGGAAATTTGTTAAAGAAAATGTGATTGATTACGAAAATGGTGAATGGTATGGAAGAGTCGACATAAATAAAAATGCTATACCAGAAAATAAAGTAGGTTTTTGGAAATGCCCTTATCACAACACCCGGGCAATGATCGAGTTGATCACGCGATTTAAAAAGCAACTCGATTAGATTTTTCATCCGGATTATCCAACTTCTTCTTAATTCAAACTTAAAATATGACTAATAAAATAACATTTAAAGAGAATGTAGGTTATGGATTTGGCGATTTTGCCTCTTCCATGTTTTGGAAGCTTTTTTCCATGTTTCTGATGATTTTTTATACCGATGTAGTTGAGTTATCACCTGCATCGGTAGGTACAATGTTTCTACTTACAAGGCTTTGGGATGGGTTAAACGATCCAATTATGGGAATAATTGCCGATCGCACCAATACTCGCCAGGGAAAATTCAGGCCGTATTTGTTGTGGGGGGCGATCCCTTTTGCTGTGGTTGGGGTTTTAACATTCTCGACACCAAATTTTGGTCCCTCGGGGAAACTTATTTATGCATACATCACCTACACCATGATGATGATTGTTTATACGGCTGTTAATGTACCTTATTCATCGTTAATGGGAGTTATGACATCTGATACAAAAGAGCGAACTTCTCTGGCTTCATTCCGTTTTATTGGTGCTTATTCAGGAGGGATTGTTATGACGGCTTCGGTTCCTTATCTTCTCGATTATTTTAGTAATATAGGAGTAAATACTGCGAAAAGTTACCAATATACGGTAACGATTTATGCAATCTTGGCTGCGTTCTTTTTTATTATGACCTTTTTGTGGACCAAAGAACGTGTAAAGCCAAGCAACGTAAAATCATCAATCTGGGCAGATTTAAAAGATCTTGGAAAAAATAACCAGTGGTTTATCATGTTAGGGGCTGGAATTGCGGTTCTTATTTTCAACTCCCTGCGCGATGGAAGCATCATGTACTATTTTAAGTACTATGTAAAAGACCAGACCATACCGTTTATTGGCGAAGTACAGTGGGATAAACTGGCCGGTGCATACATGACTATTTGGCTGGCAACAAATATGCTTGGAGTACTGTTGGCAAAGCCGGTTTCGGCTCGCTTTGGAAAGAAAGTAACTTTTATTGGTGCCATGGTTTTGGCCTCCGTTTTTAGTTTGTTGCTGTATGTTTTGAAACCGCATCAGATCAACCTGATTTTTGGACTGAATATATTTATCGGGATGACCGCCGGAATTGTTTTACCACTAATCTGGTCGATGTATGCCGACATTTCCGATTACTCGGAATGGAAAACAGGACGACGTGCAACCGGATTGGTGTTCTCGTCATCGTCGATGTCGCAAAAAATGGGATGGACACTTGGAGGAGCTGTTACCGGATGGTTGCTTGCAGCCTACGGATTTGAAGCCAATGCCGAACAGTCGGTTGAATCGTTAAAAGGAATCCGGTTGATGATCAGTTTTTATCCGGCTCTTGGGGCAGCACTGTCTGCAGGCTTCCTGTTGTTGTACAAACTTACCGATAAGTACATGCTAAAAGTTACGGAAGAATTGTCAAAACAACGGTTGAAATAATTTCAAAAATAATAAACCAATGAAACAACTAGTACTGATTTTATTCGTAGTTGCGGGTTTTTCAGCCTGCAGCCCGAAAAGCGAAAATACGGGGCCGGTACCTACCGATCCGAAGGCAACGAAAGAGACTGTAAAATTGTATCAAAGTCTTTTCGAGTTAAAGAAAAATGGAATGATGTTCGGACATCAGGATGCTTTGGCTTATGGCGAGGGTTGGTACGACGAAAAAGGCCGCTCGGATGTAAAAGAAGTTTGTGGAGATTACCCGGCGGTTTATGGCTGGGAGCTGGGACATCTTGAACTGGCTGATGAATACAGTCTTGATTCGGTGTATTTTTACCGTATTCAGGACTGGATTAAAATTGCTTACGAGCGTGGAGGTATAAATACCATTAGCTGGCATTTGCGAAATCCGCTAACAGGAGGAACTTCGTGGGACACTTCTTCGAAAGAAGTAGTTGCATCAATTGTTCCAGGAGGAGATTACCATGCACTTTTTAAGGAGTATTTGGATCATCTTGCTGATTTTTTGGAAGGTTGCAGAACCGATGACGGAACGTATATTCCAATTCTTTTTCGCCCATTTCACGAACATACCGGTAGTTGGTTTTGGTGGGGAAAAGATTTATGTTCGGTAGAGGATTACAAAACGCTTTGGCGGTTTACGGTTGATTACCTTCAAAACGAAAAGGGGATTCATCATTTGTTGTATACCTATTCAACCGATCGTTTTGAAACCACTGAAGGGTATTTGGAGCGTTATCCGGGTGATGAGATTGTGGATATTTTGGGATTCGATTTATACGACCGCGGTTCTTACTATCCGACAGCATTGAAAAATTGTGCCGAAAAGGTAACAAAACTGGCCGATGAAAGAGGCAAAATTGCTACTGTAAGCGAAACCGGAGGGCCTATAGCTACCAATTATGCCTGGTGGACAGAAACGGTTCTCGACATTCTGCGGCCTTACGAACTGTCGTATGTATTGGTTTGGAGAAATCCGTTTAAACCCGCCGATCACGAAAACTTTGCACCCTCGAAAGGCAGCCCCGATTCGGAAGACTTTATAAGGTTTTATAAGGATCCTGAAACAATTTTCCAGAAAGAACTGACGAAAGGAAAAATATACGAGTAGAATAAACTGTAGTAAAAGTTTATATAAATTAAAGCCCGGTGGAAACATCGGGCTTTGTAGGGTTATTTAAAGTTTATTTGTGCTAATCGAAAGTTCATAACGAAAAAAAGCTGTACCAAACAAGTTGATACTAGCTTTTAATGCCCAGTCAAACCTTTAAGGAGAAGGCTATTTGAGGATTGGGACGCGGCTTGAATAACCGGGCAATCAATTAGTATGTTTAATTCCTTTTCAATTGTATTGTTTTAAAATACCTTTCTTTCTCTTTCTTGTTTTTTAAATTTGTATTTTGCAAAAAGACAAAGTCGAATAACCTAATAATTGTATCATTTTAAAAGTAGAAATGCTTATTCAGCTAAAAATGGTTTTGTTTTAAAAAACGGCAGATAATTATTATTAATAATAATGAATATGTTATTTTGTTTTAAATTTAAAGAAATAAAATTTATTTGAAAATACCTAAATATATGCAATAAACAAGAGCTTTATTCGTTGTTTTGAGTTTTGAAATATTGTATAGTAAATTATTATATTGATATACAGGTAATTATATTGAGTTTAGGTTTTGTGATCTATGCCTGAGGATTTAGTTCGTCTTAAGAATCCTGATTTCAGTTTAAAATTGGTGTAACTTCACTATATGTACTAAGCAAAAAGAAATAAAATAATCCCAAAGGCAGTACCAAAGACTCATCTTCTGTTATCTCATTTATTGTTGCCATGTGTTTCTGATATTTTGTTTTTGCGAGTGAAGTATGTAATAGTCTTAGTTGCTCTTTTCAGAGAGATATATTCAATAAATTATCAAGAGTGTTTTTTTAGATATTTACATTTGTTATATTTGTCCTACAAAAAGGATAAAACTAATTATGCCGATTTTTAAATGAACTTATCTACAACAACTCTTGCCGATCAGGCTGAGGGAAAAATTATTGGATATATAAAGGAAAATCATCTGGTTCCGGGAGATTCGCTTCCTAACGAGATGCAGTTTACCGAAATGCTGGGAATTAGCAGGAATGTGGTTCGCGAAGCCATGAGCCGCCTGCGTATGTTGGGGCTTATTCAGTCGCGTACAAAAAGAGGAATAATCGTAACAGAACCTCCTCTTTTAAATGGTTTTAAAAAGGTTCTTGATCCGAATCTGTTGAGTATAAAGACAATAAAAGAAATGATGGGAATGCGTATTGCCCTTGAAATCGGTATTGCCGAATTTCTTTTTCGAAATATCTCTGATAAGGATATTACAGAGCTTGAGAAAATTGTTTCGCGCCAGCAAGCTATTGGAATTAATAACCTGTCGGTGGAAGATGAAATGATCTTTCATACAAAAATATATGAGGTGGCAGGAAACGATTTTATTCTCCAGTTTAATAAAATAATGCATCCTGTATTTGAGTTCTCAAAGCGGAATTACGAAAGTTACTTCAAGCCGATAAATGAGAGACTAAATAAGGAAGGAGTAATTATCGGGCATGAGGATCTTTTACTATACATTAAAAATAAGGATAAAGAAGGATACCAAAAAGCCATGCAAAAACATTTAAAACCTTATTGGGAATTCTTATATAATTACGATTAAAAAATTTATGGAAATTAGAAAATTAGAAGGACTGATCGCTGCTCCGTTTACGCCAATGAAACAATACGGTTCAATTAATCCCGGAATTATTCCTGCATACGCAAATAAGCTTAAAACCGACAATGTAAAAGGTACTTTTGTATGTGGTACCACCGGCGAAGGTACGTTGATGACCAATGAAGAACGTAAGGCTGTTGCTGAAAAATGGATCGGAGAACAAACCGATGATTTTAAGGTAATTGTTCACGTGGGTACAACTTCGGCGAAGCAATCGAAAGAATTGGCGGAACATGCTCAGAAGTCGGGCGCTTATGCTACAGGAACAATGGGACCGGTTTTTTTGAGGCCTTCAGGAATTGAAGAATTGATCGGTTTTTGTTCAGAGGTGGCTTCCGGGGCACCAGATCTCCCTTTCTATTATTACCATATTCCATCTGTTTCCGGAATAGATTTATCAATGTACGAATTTCTGCAAAAAGCGCCTTCACAGATTCCGAATCTGGCAGGGATTAAATTCACCCACAATAATTTTATGGAAATGCAGCAATGCCTTCAGTTAGAAGATGGGAAGTGGGATATTTTGCATGGTTACGACGAAATGCTTCTGGCAGGATTATCATTTGGCGCGAAAGGAGCAGTTGGTAGTACTTATAATTTTATGGCACCAATCTACCGTGAAATTATTACAGATTTTGAAAATGGAGATATAGAAGCTGCCAGAAAGAAACAAAGCAAAACAGTGAAAATTATTGAAATACTGTTGAAGTATAACGGAGCTTTGGTAGCCGGTAAAGCTGTAATGAATCTGGTTGGGATTGACTGTGGAACGTGTCGTAATCCGCTGCGGAATCTGACTGACAGTGAAACGAGCAATTTAACCAATGAACTCGTCGCTATGGGTTTTAAAATGTAAACAGTAATGATAAAACGATTCTCAACCTAATTAGATCAATTTTACAATGCACTAAAACTTATAATTACATGAAAAATATATCAGTTTTTATACTTGTTATTTTTACATTCCTAAACGTTCTGTTTTTTTATTCCTGCACTGAAAATAAGGTGGATATTCAAAAATCCGTTTTATGGGAACAGGGAACAGGGAAATACAACAACTATCGTATTCCATCTTTAATTGTAACACAGAAGGGTACATTGCTTGCCTTTTGTGAAGCCCGCGAAGGTGGCGATGCTGGTGATATTGATTTGTTGCTGAAACGCTCATTAGACAACGGTATAACCTGGAGCAATGAACAAATTGTTTGGGACGATGCACAAAACACATGTGGTAATCCTTGCCCGATGGTGGACGAGGAAACCGGTCGAATCTGGTTGTTTCTTACCTGGAATAAAGGCACAGATGGTGAAACTGCGATCATTAATAAAACCTCCGAATTTCCGAGAATTCCTTATCTCTGCTATTCCGATGATGATGGAAAAACATGGTCAGAACCGGTGAGTATGGAAGAAACATGCCGCGATGCTTCGTGGGGATGGTATGCCACCGGCCCCGGAATTGGAATTCAAATTAAAAATGGTCCGCACAAAGGACGTATGGTTATTCCAGCCAACCATAGTTATGATGATTCGAACGGAACAGTTCGCAACGGTCCTTTCGGTTATGGAGCGCATGTTTTATATTCCGACGACAGTGGAAAAACATGGCAAATGAGTGAGCCGATTAAACCGGGGTGCAACGAAAGCCAGGTAGTTGAACTTTCAGATGGGACACTGGTGATGAACATGCGGTCGTACAACGAACAATATTCGCGGGCAATAAGTTTCAGTAAAAATGGCGGAGAAACCTGGTCGGAGATTGAACACGATTACCAGCTGGTGGAATCCAAGTGCCAGGCCAGCATTTTAAATTTCGGTCCGGTAAATGATAAAAAGGTGCATCTTTTTCTGAATCCTGCAGTTCCGAAAGGTAGAAACCACATGACTATAAAAGCCAGTTTTGATGACTGCCAGAGCTGGAGTAACGACAAACTTGTTTATGAAGGACCTTCGGCCTATTCGTGTTTAACCAAATTGCCCAACGGAAAAGTGGGAATGTTTTTTGAAGCCGGTGTTGAAAAGGCCTATGAAAAAATGATTTTCGTGTCGTTTAAGCCAGATGAAATCTTTCGCCCCGGAGAAGTTCTTCAGAAAGCAGAATTATAAAAGTTGATATAAAAGAAACCTTGAAATAAAATTTGTCTTCATTTTGCGCTCAACTGTGAATGGTGAGCCCAAAGGTTACACCGTTGTATTTGATTAAGATTTATGAGACTAAATATTTTTACACTCATTTTTGTATTTCAGTTGATTGTGTCAGGTGTTTATGGCAACAACGAGTATCTCAAATTTTCGTCACTACCGGAATTAATACCAAATTCAGGTCAATCTATTCAACCCGGATTGGCCGGGCCTTACACGGGGGTGGATAACGGTGTATTAATTGTGGCAGGTGGTGCTAATTTTCCCGACAAACTGCCCTGGGAAGGCGGGGCCAAAAAGTATTACGATGAAATCTTCATATTAGACAGAAGCGGAGAAGAAGAGTATATCTGGAAAAGAATGGAGGAAAAATTACCATTTGCTTCCGGTTATGGAGGAGCTGTTTCAACGCCTCATGGTTTGCTCTGTTTTGGCGGCAATACTTCAAACGAATGCGTTTCGGAAAGTTGGTTTATTCGCTTTCTGCCGGGAAAAGGGAATGTTGAGATTAAACCTGGGCCGAAATTACCTGCATCGTTAACCAATTTCGCATTTGCAAAAGTGAAGAATACTCTATTTGTTGCCGGAGGATTATTATCGTTAAATGCGTCGGCTCAAAATGTTTTTTTATCGCTTGATCTGTCTGATTCCAATCCCGAAAACTGGAAATGGGAAACACTTTCAGGGTGGAATGGAGAAGCAAGGGCTTTTGCTGTGACTGCCGCACAAAGTAATGGAGTGGCTGATTGTTTTTATCTTTTTTCGGGAAGAAATATAAAAAGTAATGGCGAAGTTGATATTCTTTACGACGCTCATGTTTATGATCCGTCTCTACAAAAGTGGGAAGTTATATCTGATGGGAATAATCAAAAATTTCCGGTAATGGCAGGGACAGCTTTCTCGATTGGAGCCAGTACCATTGTTTTTGCTTCAGGGGCCGATGGTGAATTGATGAAAAAACAAATGCGGATTGAAAAACGAATATCTCAGCTGCAGGAGAATAAGGATACGGATGAACTGAAAACATACCAAAACCAGTTGTTGAATCATTTACAAAATCATCCCGGTTTTGGAAAAAAAATAACTGGTTTTAATACCTTAACCAACAAAACCACCGAGATTGCACATCTTCCCGGTACAGGCCAGGTAACAACAGCTGCAGTTTTGTGGAATAACGAGTTTATAATTCCAACGGGAGAGATCCGTCCCGGAGTTCGTACACCGAATATTCTAAAAATCTCGATTCAAAAAGATACCAGACATTTGAATTGGCTCGATGTAGTGGTTATCGCACTTTATTTTCTGGTGCTTTCGTGGATGGGGTATTTCTTTTCGAAACGACAAAAAAACACCAACGATTACTTTAAAGGAGGTGGCCGGATTCCATGGTGGGCTGCCGGATTAAGCATTTTTGGTACTGCCTTGAGTGCGATTACATTTATGGCAATCCCGGCAAAAACTTTTACCACCGACTGGTCTTATTTTATGCTTAACATGACCATCTTTTTGGTTGCTCCCATTATTATCCTCCTTTTTATTCCTTTTTACCGAAAACTAAATGTAACTACGGCTTATGAATACCTGGAGAACCGTTTTAATTTAACGATCCGACTTATTGCAAGCCTGTCGTTTATTATTTACCAGGTTGGCCGCATGGGAGTAGTACTTTTCCTTCCGTCAATTGCGTTGAATGTGGTTACCGGTATCGATATTTTTGTGTGCATTGCTTTAATGGGAATTGTTAGCTTGGTTTATACCATGTTGGGAGGAATCGAAGCGGTGATTTGGACTGATGTAATGCAGGTTATTGTTTTGCTTGGTGGTGCCATTTTATCGCTTGTGCTTATTATTTTTAAAATTGACGGTGGCTTTCAGTCGATTGTTGAAACTGCAGCCGAAAACCACAAGTTTAATGTATTTGATTTAACACTATCATTAAAACAACCCACTGTTTGGGTGATGTTACTGGGGGGAATTTTTGCCAATATTACAACCTACGGAACCGATCAAACTATGGTGCAGCGTTATTTAACCACAAAAACACAGAAAGAAGCCAATCAAAGTGTATGGACAAATGCGATTTTAACCATTCCTGCAACACTCATTTTCTTTTTTGTGGGTACTGCGCTGTTTGCATTTTACCAGTCATTTCCGGGTGAGTTAAATCCTACCTTTCAAAACAACGACGCTATTTTTCCGTGGTATGTTGCTTCGCAACTTCCGGCCGGAATTTCAGGATTACTGATAGCAGGTATTTTTGCCGCTGCCATGAGCAGTTTAAGCAGTAGCATGAACTCCGCTGCCACGACTTATTCTACTGATATTCATTTTAGGTTTGGCTGGAGTAAAACAACAAATCAGTTAAAACTGGCAAGGATTGCGACATTGGTTGTGGGTATTTCGGGAACCTTATTTGCATTTATGATGGCAACCATGAATATCCAGTCGTTGTGGGACGAATTCCAGAAAGTTTTAGGACTGGTGATTGGAAGTTTGGGAGGTGTATTTCTGCTTGGATTACTTTCAAAAAAAGCCAATTCGAAAGGAGCTTTAACGGGAATGATAATCAGCTTTGGAGTGCAAATACTTGTGGCCGGTTATCAACCGGTTCATTTAATTGTGTATTCAGCAACAGGAGTGATTTCATGTTTTATTGCAGGTTGGGGTGCCAGTTGGTTGTTTCGCGGTAAGAAATAATTGAACGGAATTAAACCACTGATGATTTTCGTATAATGAGCTCGGTGGGCATTGTAATTGTTTCGAATTTCGCAGTCTTTTCCTTTTTTAGTATTTGGCTGATGATAAGCTCAGCTGCTTTTTTACCAATTTCGAATCCCGGTTGTTTAATGGTGCTTATTGCAGGGGTAACCACTTCAGAAAATGGTTCGTTACTAAATCCAACAATGGCTATGTCTTGTGGTACTCTGTAGCCATTTTCCTGCAAATATAAAATTGCACTTAAAGCCGTAGTGTCGTTGGCACAAAATATAGCGTCGGGTTTTGAGGGAGCTTTCATTAACTTTCTGATTGCTTTTACGCCATCTTCCCGGGTAAGGCTGTTATTAACCACGCCTGAGTTGTCGAAATCCAAACCTGCATCTTTTAGAGCTTTGCAATATCCATCCTGGCGGTTCTTATAAATGCTAAGGTTGAGTGGTCCACCGATCATGGCAACGTGTTTTCTTCCCTGGTCGATCAAATGTTGGGTTGCCCGGTACGCCGCTCCAAAATCATCAACTACAATTTTATGCGCTTCAATTTCATCCACAATCCGGTCGAAAAATACAAGTGGAATATTTCTATCGGAGAATAATTTTAAATGATCGTACGTCTGGGTTTCCATCGCAATCGAAAGAATTAATCCGTCAACGCGGTTGGCAAATAGTGTATGTGCAATTTTATCTTCCTTTTCAAACTTATCATTCGATTGAGAAATCGTAACAGTAAAACCTTGCTGGTAGGCTACATGTTCAATTCCGCTGATAACCGACGAAAAAAAGTGACGATTGATTAATGGCACTATAACTCCAATGGTGTTGGTTCGTTTGGTCCGGAAATTGGCCGCCATAACATTGGGCCGGTATCCCATTTCTTCTGCGGTTTGTTTTATTTTTTTTCGGGTGGCTTCGCGAATAAGGGGATTGTCATTTAATGCCCGCGAAACAGTTGAAGCAGAAATATTAAGTGCTTTGGCAATATCATGAATTGTGGTCTCCGGCTTCTGTGTCATCATCTCTAATTTGATGGCAAAGTTAAGAATATTTTTTAATCAATGCAATCGATTGCATTTTTAATAATTCTTCTTACTTTTGCTAAAAATAAACTACATAAACATTAAAATATACGATTATGGCTACAATTTACGAGGAGAGGTATGCATACCATCCTGAAGATTTTAAATCATACGGAACAGAAAAAATAAGAAAGGAATTTTTAGTTGAAAAACTGATGGAAGAAGGCAATGTACGCCTAGTATATTCTTCGATTGAACGTTACATTGTTGGAGGTGCCGTTCCAACCGACGTGGCTTTGCTGCTGGAAACCATCGACCCGTTAAAAGCTGAGTATTTCTGCCAGCGTCGCGAAGTTGGTGTAATCAATGTGGCAGGGCCGGGGTCAATATCTGTTGACGGAACAGAATTCAAAATGAATTATAAGGACGCCATTTATATAGGAAAAGGAAGCAAAGAAGTTCTGCTTAAATCGGACGATGCTAAAAATCCGGCCCATTTTTATATTAACTCGGCACCTGCACATAAAGAATATCCTACCAAACATGTAACAATGGGCGATGCCAATGTATTACATATGGGGGCATTGGAAACCTCGAACGAAAGAAACATCAACCAGTTGCTGATTAATGGTGTGGTAGAAACCTGTCAGTTGCAAATGGGAATGACCGAACTGAAAACAGGAAGCGTTTGGAATACTATGCCTCCGCATCAGCACAGCCGCCGTAACGAGGTGTATTTTTATTTCGATGTGCCGGAAGGACAGGCGGTTTGTCACTTTATGGGGCAACCACAGGAAACCCGTCATATCTGGATGAAAAACGAACAGGCAGTGATTTCACCAGAATGGTCGATCCACTCTGCTGCAGGTACTTCAAACTATATTTTTATTTGGGGAATGGCAGGTGAAAACCTCGATTATACCGATATGGATGTGATTCAACCACAGGAATTGAGATAGAAAAACCAATAAATAAATCAAGAAATTACAGCAAAATGATACAGGAATTATTCGATTTAAAAGGAAAAATTGCACTTATTACAGGTGGAACCCATGGAATAGGAATGGCTATAGGAAAAGTATTGGGCCAGGCCGGGGCTAAAATTTGTGTAAACGATATTTCAGAAGAAAAACTGGAAGAATGTAAAGCAGAATACGCAAAAGTTGGGATTGATGTGTATGCTATAAAATTTAATGTAACCGATGAGGCCGATGTTGACCGCGGAATTTCAAAGATTGAAGAGGAAGTGGGGACTATTGATATTTTGGTGAATAATGCTGGAATTATTAAACGAATTCCAATTCTCGATATGGCGGTTTCAGATTTCAAACAGGTGATCGATGTGGATTTAGTAGCACCACTGATTATTGCAAAACGTGTTGCTCCAAAAATGATTGAGAAACGTTCTGGTAAAATTATAAATATGTGCTCTATGATGAGTGTTTACGGACGTAATTCGGTTTCTGCATACGCATCGGCAAAAGGCGGGTTAAAATTGTTAACAGCCAACATGACCTGCGAATGGGCTAAGTACAACCTACAGATTAACGGAATTGGACCGGGTTATATTGCTACATCGCAAACTGCGGAAATTCGTGAGGGCAACCATCCGTTTAACGATTTGGTGATGACACGCACTCCTGCAAACCGTTGGGGAGAACCCGAAGATATCGGAAACGCTGCTTTGTTTCTTGCATCAAAAGCAAGTGATTTTGTTAACGGCCATGTTCTTTATGTTGATGGTGGTATCCTTGCCAACTTTGGTTATGTAAAAGGCGAAAACGACATTCCTGTATAATATGAAACGAATTCATTTTTTTATCCTGCTCATTTCTTCGACACTCTTTTCGTGTCAGAATGAGGTGAAATTTACTTTTGAAAATCCATTGGAAGTTGATCGTACTGATGAGGTTATTGTGCTAAGTCGTGCTGATTTGGCTGCTAAAATGGATTTGGCAGAAGGTAGGCTTCCGGTGTTAAAAAAAGCTGACGGAGAAACAGTACCAAGCCAGGTTGATGATTTAGATGGGGATGGAAAGTGGGATGAACTGGTTTTGATTGTGGATTTTGAGAAAAATCAAAAATTAGAGCTTTGTGCTGAATTAGTTGCAGAAGAAAGTTATCCGAAATATAAAAAGCGTACCAATCTTCGTTTGGGAATTGCACAACAAGATGGCTCGTGGAAAGAAGTAGATACTTACAAAGCGATTCCTTATACTGAAGAGTTTAAAATTATTTCGCAAGGCGAAGGGGTAACCTGGGAAAACGATAAAATCGGATTTCGGGTGTATTTCGATTGTAGAAACGTAAAAGATTTGTTTGGCAAACTTTTGCCGCGAATGGTGGCTGATGACGTACACACTCCCGAATTTGGCAGTTACCACGAGTTGGCCGATTGGGGGATGGATGTTTTGCACTGTGGAAGTTCGTTGGGTTCGGGTGGAATTGCATTGCTGAAAAACGATTCGCTTTTCCGTGTGGGATCGACAGATGTTTATGAATACAAAAAAATTGTTGAAGGACCGTTTCGTTCGGTTTTTGAATTGCGTTACTCCGGTTGGGATGTAGATGGCGAAGATATGGAAGCCGTTGAACGTATTACCATTTATCCCGGGAAATACTGGTTTGAATCGGATGTAACAATTAAAGGATGTGCTGACAACGATCAAATAGTAACGGGTATTGTTACCAGCCAATTAAAGGATGAACCTTTTGCTTTTAAAGCAGCCGACTTTCAGTGTATTGGAACACATGGTGTACAATCGTTAAACAATGACGAATTGGGAATGGCAGTGATTGTTCCCAAAGCTGAAGCCGGAAAAATTGACCGAACAAGCGATATCAATTTCTTTAAACTTGGCTACGAAACAGTAAAAGAAAAAGGTTTTAGCAATATTATTTCTGAAACCTACTACATTGGTCAGAAATGCCAAAGCGGTGTACCTGCAAAACATTACTTTTTTTCGGTTTGGGGGCTTGAAAAAGACCAATGGAAAACCGAGAATGGATTTAAAAAATACATAGGAGAAGAAGCTGAGAAGTTATCTGCTCCGATAGTGAAATTATAGATTAATAGTTGTGGATAAAAAACGGGGGTGTTACGGTGTAGCATCCCCATTTTTTTTACGGCCTTTTATTTCAGATGAAGAACAACTGAATCCAACCCTGAATAATTTCTCCGGTTTCCGGATCGAGCTGCGAGCCATACATACTATGTGGAATGGAATAAACCAATAACATTACCACCGATGCAACTATGGTGAAAACAGGCCTTTCTTTTTTTCTGTTTACTGCAAATGCAAGCACCCAAAATAAAAATGCCACCAGTGTTTTATTATCGGTTAAATCCCAGGCAAAAGGAACTCCGGCCCAGGCTTCGTCAAATGCATAATATTGAACCCAGGGACCAAAAATCAAACCGCCAAAGAATAATGTAATCAGCGTAATAGTAGTATAAAATTTAAACTTTGTTTCCTTGAAAATAGCCAAAATACCGGCAAGATTTCCCAGTAACATGGCAATAAACATTAATAATATATGAGGAATTAGAATTGCTGGCGGTACTGCTCCTTTATAACGTATAACAACAGGAGTGCCTTCATTTAATTCATAGTTTTTGCCGTTTTTAACCAGTGTGATATAATATTCGTATTTTCCGGCAGGAGGCAAATGAGGAAGCTCAGCGGTAAGATTTTCAGTTTCCCGTGTCATTTCAATGGTTGCCCAGTCATCATTGGTCGGAAACTTTTTGTACTCCACAATTCCGGAAACCTGATTATCGGGAATGTGTAATTCGATTTTACAGTCTTGCTTGCCGCCATGACTGCGAATGAGTTTAAAATCATAGGTCGTATCATCGATGTTTACAGTTATCTTCTTATCGTAAGTTGGTCCTGTTTTACGTTGATAAATAACTGCGGCCAGAGTAATTATCACAGCCAAAATCCAGTAGAGTACTTTTTTCATGAATGATTAGTTTAGGTTTACAATTATAAAAAGTTTTTTGTAAAACAATTCATCTATTCTTCTCTATTTCAATTTCCTTCCTGGTTTATTAGTGTGTGGTTTCAAAAATTGCTTTACCATCTTCTGATTTTTTAGCAACCTTTTCAATGAGGTAAGGTGACACCGCGACCGGTTTTATGGCAAACTCCGGAATATTAAACGAGAACAGGAAAGATTTATGAAAATCAGCATCTTTTTGCGGAAGCAGAAATGGCTTTTGTGGAACGCCGTTTTCATCCACATAAGCAATGTAGGCATTCATAAAAAGACCATCCATTCTGCGGCTGCCAAAAACCAACCATCTCCCGTTCGACGACCACGAATGATAACTTTCCACCTGGTTGCTGTTTATGGCATCCAAAAGCACATACGACGAATCCTGAAGATTGTACATATACAAATCGGCTTCTTCGTTATATGCCGGGAAATTGCCATAATTCGACTGCGTTACAATGATGTGTTTCCCATCGGGTGAAATCCGGGGCATAGTAACGCTCTTCCCGGTAAACGCCGATGAAATTAGCGTGTCTACTTTTTCTCCAATTGTTGCCATTTCAGGATCGAAAGAAACCGAACAGAGGCTGTACTTAATATTTTGAATTTCTTCGGGCATTGGTGCTGCTTTTGCCGTTACAAAGTAGAGTGTTTTGCCATCGGGTGAAAAACAGGGAAAAGCCTCAAACGCATCTTCAGCAAACAAAAGGGGAGAAGTAAAATATTCGCTTTTCTCCACATCATAAATAACCATGTCCGATTCCATGTCGAAAGCATGTGCGCGTTCTGTTCCGAACGACGGAAAAACCTGGCGGACTTTATTGATTGAAAAGGCGATGTATTTCGCCGAAGGATGCCAGTAAGGGAACGAAACACTTTTAAACGAAGTTGGTTTTTTCGATACAAGTTTTTTCACTACTCCGTCTTTTATGAGAATGGTTCCTGAATTGTTCTCACGAATATGGAAAACCATATTGTCCGGGTTGTTTGCGGCAAGTGAATGACAGTTCATACACGAATGTGGCATGATGGTATTGTTCAGGAGCGTTTTCTCCTGAAAACCTGATAACTGTCGTTGGTAAAGCCCCATTTTATTCCACGTTTGGTAACCTGGACTAATTAAGCGGTAAATCAGGTATTCATCAATCGAATCGGGTGAAACGAAAAAACGAAACGGCTTATATTTCATCCAGTTATTATTTTCAAAAGCATAAATCGTAAAAGTGATGCTGTCGCCCTTGTTGTTCTCTAAAAAAGTTGCCCAATCCTTCTTCGGCCAGTCCGACTTGCCTCCTTTAAAACCTTTTTCGAGGCTGCTGTTATTTCCTTTTATGGAAACATAAATTTCATCACAATCTTCTTCAACTCTAAAATTCAACGGCGCAATATTGCAGGGGATTGTTGTTCCGTAATTTTCAGGAAATATTTTGGGTAGTTTTCCTGTTTGAGTAACGTCAACCGGCTTATTTGTTGTGCAACCAAAAGTTGCCACCAATACGATTAAAAAAAGTAGTTTCAGATTATTCATTTTCCAATTCAGTAAAATGTACATAATACCAGTAAGTTTTTCCAAATGCTTTTCCCATTTCGTCTGGTTTTTTGCTGCCTCCCTGCTGAAATGCTTTTGCATACTTGTTTAAACGCAGCCTAACTTCGTTGCTTATTTTGTACTGATTTAAGTTCTCCGGAACTTCGTTGAAAAGCGTTTTTATATACACCAGCGCTTCCTGAAAAACCAATGGTAATTCATGGTAGCCCATTGTTTTTACGAGGGGAAGATAATTTAGGAATTCGTCAAAATCCTTTTGCAATAAATACCATGACATTATATATTCGTATGCCATTTTATTTTGTGGATTACTGCGAAGCAAGGCAATTAAAGCGAGGTCAATTTGATCGTAATTAAAGTAGAAATCGTCTTTTACGCGATTGTTTCTGATATCTCCCCAAACCTGGTGGTCGTTAATTTTCTCTTCATCACGAATGTATTTTTGAGCTTCGTTTGCCCATTTTCGGTAAAAGAGTGTTTGTTCCAGTGCATGTAAATATTTGGCTGCAACATCGTATTGACCGTCAATAATACAGTTTTCGGCGTAACGTTTTATCATGCGCACAGGAGATCTTCCATCGGGTGTCGATTCAAGGGTTTCAATACACAGCATCTTCGAAAAATTAGTTAACCCAAGGTAGAAATAAGGCTCGTTGGCAATTAACGGAGCCATTCCACGTATATTGAAAGGAATAAAAAGATCGTTGATTTCCGGACTAAAAGAAAACAGCTTGCTGCTCAACTGTTCGGTTTTTCCGAGAGCAAGCGTGAGTGCCAGTTTCCCTTTTTCCCCGGTTGGTGTTTCTTGTTCAGCCAGATTTATAATTTTTGCCCAATTCGCCTGCGTCACCAGGTTTTCATATTGTATCTCTATTTCTTCTTCAAAATCAGCCAGATGATATAATCCGAAACCGAATCCGAAAAACAACAGGATACCCAACACAGGTTGCAGAATTTTTCTATTATTAAACGAGACAAGGCCATCTGCAAATCCGTGAAAGAGAAGAATCGCGGGTAGCGATAGAAATATTAAAAGCAGGGGAGTAGGCAGCATTGGACTGAATTGATAGTAGGCAGAGGAAATAAAACTACTGAGCAGTGTATCGATAAGTACAAATTTGTGAAAGAATAAAGGTGTTACAATTCCAATCAACACGTAACCACTGATTATCATCCAACTATTTGGCAGGTCCTCAAGGTTGCCTGCCTTTTTGAATCGAATAAATAATTCAATAAGAACAATTGATAAGGCAAATGAAATGTAAGTTCCTCCCAGCATCCAGTAGCATAGAACAATTAATATGAACCCGGAAATCATTCTTTTAACCGGGGCCATTTGTTTCAGGTAGAAAACTACTCCCCAAACAGAAAGAGCAACTGCAATGGCACCCGATAATTTGAAGTAGATATTCAGCAGTAACAAATTGTATCCCATGGCCGGCACAAAGGCAAGTAAATATATTTTGCTATTGAAAAACCGGGACAAAACTTTTTGCGATGCATAACTAACTTGATAAATAAAAAATGTGGTAAAAAGAACAGCGGCCCATGTAAACCTGAAAAACTGGGTAAAAAACTCTCCCAAATATATTACAAATCCTCCCTGATAAGACAGATGTTCTTTCAGGTAGTCAAACGAGAGAAGAAACAACTGCATTTGCTCTTTTTGCACCAAATGATTGGAATAAAAGAATCCCCAGAATACAAGCAAAACTACAAAAAACAGCAGGTTCGCGAGTCTTGAGAGTTGGGTCTGATAATTTAATTCGTTCATGCCTGTTGTTTTATTCCCTTTGAGTAACGTTTGTTCCCGACGTGTTGGCAAGGTGCTCCACTGTGCGTAAATCGAGATCTACTTTTTTATTTATAAACTCGGGTATATTGTACGAAAACAGGAGTTGTTCGTAATAATCGGTATTTTTTTGAGGCAATAAAAACGGTTTGCCGACAGTGCCGTTTTCATCGATATGGGCAATAAAGGGGCGTGTATACAAGCCGTTTAACCGGCGACTGCTAAATACAAACCAGCGCGAATTCGACGACCACGAATGGTAACTTTCGGTATCGTCGCTGTTGGCTGCATCCATTACTTTTACCTCTCCCGTTTTTACATCAATCAGGTACAAATCTGCCTCTTTGTGCCAGATCGAGAAATTTCCGTAATCAATCAGTGTAAACATGATGTACTTGCCATCGGGTGAAGGACGTGGAAAAGTTACACTCTTATCGATTGCTGAGGCATGGAAAAGTGTATCAATTTTGTCACCAAAAGTGGCGCTTTCCGGGTCGAAAGTTATGCTGCACAAATTGTACCTGACCTCGTTGTATTTTGCCGGCATTTCTTTGGCTTCGGCCGCACAAAAATACAAGGTGCGGCCATTGGGCGAAAACGACGGAAAGGTTTCAAAAGTGCTGTCCTGCATTAGTTTAGCATTGAATAGTGTTTCGTTATTGTTTACGTCGTAAACAATAATATCCGATGCCGCATCGATTACTTCCACACGTTTGGCTTTTGATTCATGAAAGACCTGTTTGGTTTTATTTACCGAATAGGTAATAAAATTACCCGACGGATGCCAGAAAGGATATACAAAGTTGGAGATCGTTTTTGGTGTTTTTGTGTTCAGTAATTTCATATCGTCACCGGAGGCTATAATTGTTCCTCCTTTTTTGCCCCTGATGTGAAGACTCATATCATCGGGATCGGTTAAGCGAAACGAATGGCAGTTTACACAACTTCCGGAGAGCAAGGTATTTTCAATAATCGCATCTTGTTTATAGTTGGAGAGCTTACGCTGGTAAATTCCCATTTTGCTGTAAACTTCGTATCCGGGTGCAATTAAACGGTATACCAAGCCATGATCAATGGGATCGTTGCTTACAAAAATTGAAAAAGGAGCGTATCGAATCCATTTGTTTTTTTGTTTTGCGGAAACGGTGATCTGAATTTTCTTTCCTCTGTTTTCTTCTAAAATATCGGTCCATTTCTTTGTGGAGATTTCAATCTGTTTTTTTCCTTGGAGATGAATGGTTTTGTTGGCACTCCCTTCAATCACTACATCCATTTTCGAGAATTCATCTTTCATTTTAAAATTCAGCGGAGCAATAGTTGCAGGAACCGTAACATCCGTATAATCCGGAAATATGGACGGTTTTTCGTGTTTAACCTCATCTGGTGTTATTTTTTGTTTGCACGAAACAACTGTCAGTGTTAAAATCAAAAGTGAAATTAGTAATCGGTACATATTTCTTTGTTTTGGTGTTTTGGTCTTCAATTAAATAATTTGCTTTTTCTGCTATTTATTGAAATGCAGATAATACCAGTAGGTATCGCCAAAATCTTTGTTCAGCGATTTCGCATCGCGTGTTGTGCTGTATATTCGTTTGTAATTGTGCAAACGTTTTGTGGCCTCGTCACTTACAGGGTACGAAATCTTTTTGGTTGGATCGTTGTTGGTGAGTTCCCAGATATAAATAAGTGCTTCCTGGTAGGTTTTGGGAATTACCTTGTAGTCCAATGATTTCGATAGAGGATAAAAATTTACAAAATGCTGTAAGTCTTTGTTTAGCAGGCAGATTGCCATTAAATAATCAAACGCCATTTGGTTTTCCGGGTTGTGTGTAAACAACAAACCCAGCATGTTTTCTTTTTCTGCTTCACTAAAAAGAAAGTCTTTGTCAATTCGCACTTTACGTAACCAGCCCCATTCAATGTGTTCTGAAATTAAGCTCTCATCTTTAATTTGTTCCAGCGTATGCTTTGCCCAGGAGCGGTAATACAATGTTTTTTTCAGAATATTTAAATACTTTTTTGCCACCTCGTAATCGCCGTTAATGATATTGGTTTCGGCCAGACGTTTTATGGTTCGTGCACTTTTTTGATAGTCAGGGAGGGCTTCCATGGCCTCAAACGCAAAACGTTGAGCAGTATTTACCAAGCCCAAATGATAGTACACTTCGCCTGCCATCATCGGGATGGTAAAGTCACGTATGAAATCGGGAATAAGGCCGGCGGTTCCATTTTGGTAATACGAAAACATTTGGTTGGATAGCAGATCCTGTTTTGCCAGTGCAAGATTTAAACAAGTTACCGAAAGCGGACTGGTTGGATTGCTTTTATCGGCCAATGCAATTATACGATCCCATTTTCGCATCCGGGTATGAAAATCGTAGGCCATTACTTCTTCTTTTGAAAAATCAGCAGAATTGCGAATAAATGAGAAACCTCCGACCCCAATAATTACAAGCTGTACAAACAAGATATAGTGTGTTTTTGGGATACTGATTTTTTTAGAAAAAAAATAAAGCAATAAAGGAATAAAAAAGATTAGTAAGGCAACGATTCCCACTGACAAGGGAACATTTACGGGGTAGCGGAAATAATTTACACCAACCCAAAATTTGCCCATGGGATATTGTAAAAAAATGGCTTTTGCAATTAATGGCAGAATCAGTGATAAAACCGTAATGGCGGCAGAGAATACTAAAACCTGTTTTTTGTCAATCTCATTTTTAATGAGTTCGTTTGCAATTGTAAACAAAGTAAAAAACAAAAAGGCTCCACCAATACCCCAGTATAAAACAGGGATCAAAAAGAGGGCTGAAACAATTCTCCATTTGGTTGAATTTATTCGAATGTAACCGTTTATTGATGCTGCCAACAACAGCATGGCAATCATTCCTCCGGCAAGGTAATTTTCGTCGCAAAACAAATTCCAGTATAACAACGATGGAACAAATGTGATTGGAATCCAGAATGATTTTGCTTCCAATTTTTGAGAAGCGGAATAAATGACCCGCTGCAAAAAGGTTAAAATAAATGCAATAATAAGTGCTCCTATTTTACTGTAGAAATAGAACTGGGTGACAAAAGTTCCCAGATAATTCGCTATCCCGCCAGGTTTGCCAAAGAAATCCAGAAAATAGTCGGACGTATACAAAAACAGCTGATACTGTTCCTGGTAATTCAGGTGAAAGGGATACAGAAAAGCGAAGAACACAAAAACCACAGCTCCAAAAATCAGAGAAAGAAAGGTATCAAGACTTATTATTTTTGAAAGATCAAACTTCTTCATTATTCTTTTCGTTGTTATTCGTTCATTTTACATTTTCACTTTCCATCTCGCTGTAAAGCTTTTCAATATCCATGGCATCGAATGGCGTTTGCCCCTTCGATAGTTCCGGTATATTAAACGATTTTAAAGTGTAATCGTACATTGCCGGATCACGTTGTGGCAAAACAAATGGTTTGTGCGCTTTCCCTTCCGAATCGATATATGCAAAGTAGGTTTTACCATAAATGCCGTTGTCGCGTTTGCTGGCAAAAACAAACCAATTGCTGTTCGATGACCAGCTGTGATAAGAGTCGGAACAAAATGCATTAACATCTTTTAGCTTATCAATTCCTCCGGTTTGCAGATTCATTAGTTGTAAATCGGCTTCCCGGTGCCAGATCGGGAAAGTGCCATAATCCGCAACCGTGTATAGCAGGTATTTTCCATCGGGTGAAGTTTTTAAATGACTAACAGAGCCATTGTGTTCCGCCGCATCCCAAATGGTATCTGCTTTAGTTCCAGGTGTGTTGTTCTCCGGATCAAATGAAATCCGGTGAATGCTGTATTTTAACGATCGAATACTATCGGGGAGTGGTTTGTACGGTGCCGCACAGTAATAAATATATTTTCCACAAGCTGAAAATACCGGGAATGTTTCGAGTGTTGTTGTATCGCTTAAAAAAGGCTGCGTACTTACTTCATTATTATCAAAATCAAGAACGATCAAATCCGATGCTTTGTCGTAAACTTCAAGGCGTTCGCTTCCGTATGCATGAAATTCAGGGATGACAACATTTGTGGAAAAAACAGCAAAACGCCCGCTTGGGTGAATGTTTCCGTAGGTGGCATTCCCGATCATATCCTTGTTGCGCGTATTTATTTTCCGAAGCTTGCCGTCCTTGTTCAACATCGTTCCACCTTTTTCTCCTCGTATGTGCATCATCGAAATATTGGCGTTCTGGCTACCATAAATGTGGCAATTCATACAACTTCCTTCATTAAGATTATTGTCGGCCAGCACTCGCTCGTTAAAGGTTTCTATGTTTCGTTCAACCACTTGAATTTTGTTCCAGACCTCATATCCCGGCTCAATGAGCCGGTAACTCAAAAACGGATCGATTTTATTCTTGTTTACTTCCCAGGAAAAAGGCCGGTAGGTTGCCCATGTTCCATTTTTCAAGGCAGAAACCGTGACTTCCAGATTTTGCTCCTCATTTTCAGAAAGCAGTTTTTTCCATTTTTTTATGGGAATCTGAATTTTTGTTTTGCCTTTAACCGTGATCGTTTGGTTCGCGCCTTTAATTGTAGCCACCACTTTTTTGCATGAATCGCGCATCAAAAAATTTAATGGCGCAATATTTTCAGGGATGATAACATCAATATAATCCGGGTAGATTGGAGGAAATTCGTTACTGGTAATTTTATTTCCGGGTTGTTTTTGGCACGAAGCCAATACCAATAAAAAGAACAAATATGTTATTACGCCATTTCTCATTTTCAGTTCTCTTTAAATGTTGCAAAATGGTAATAAAACCAATAGGTATCCCCAAATTTGTCCTGTGAGCGTTCAATGTCTAAACGAGTTTCTTTAAAGAAGTTGGTGTAGTCTGCAAAACCACGCATTTGTTCTGTACCGATTCGGTAATCCAATACCTCTTTTTGTGTCACTTTATCCTGAAATAGTTTAACCAGCAATGCTTCTCCATAAACTTTCGGTACAGGCCTTTTTAATGATTTTACGTATTTGTCGTAAGCGGTTTTAAACGAAACAAGGTCTTTGTTCAGCAGGTAATACGAAAGTAAATAGTCCAGTGCGATTAGGTTGTGGGGATTTTGCTGAACCAGAAATTCTATCGATTCAATGTAGTCGAATGAATTTCGGATTGTATCAGAATGAGCGATCTGAGTTCTTTTCTCAATCAACCAGTTGCTGTTGCAGTGAGCATTGTTTTCAGCAGACTTTTTGCGCACCCATTTTTTATGAAAAAGAGTTTTGCCGAGAATGCGAAGAAATTTTTCGGCACCCGGATAATCGCCATTTACCATGTTTATTTCTGCCAAACGTTTCATCATTCGCGAACTTCTCTGGTAGGGGGAGAAAGTATTGCCCAGCATTGATGAGTGTTGTGCCAGATTCATATCACCCAGTAAATAAAACAGCTCGTTGCTAAACAGTATGGTTTGCCAGTTTTCTTGTTGCGAGACAGGTAAAATCAAACCGTGAATGGCGGGTTGGTAGAATTCTAACAACCGATGGGGAAGTTGTCCGGTTTTTGCCAATGCCATATTGGTGTAATAAGAGAGAAATCTGTTCTCAAATTTTGATTTACCTGCCAGCTCGATTACTTTTTTTGTATTCCCGAAATAGGTTTCCGAATCAAGAGCAAATATCTTTTCACGGTTAAAATTCACGTTGTTTTTAAAGCCTCCAATTGCCAATGCAAGACCGATAATTCCTATCGATAATTTAACAAAAAGGGGTCGGGTTTTTGTTTTTTGAAGTATAACTTCAATTACTAGTACGAAAAGAAAAACAGCCAGCGGCAGCAAACCTTCTATTTGTGTGGCAGGGAAGAGCAGCGTTTCGTTTAGAGGAAGCAGGTAGGTTCCTCTGATTAACAATGGTAAAACAAAAACCAGAGGAAGCAGCAGTGTATTAGGTACAAAATATTTTGAATTCAATTTATGTAAAAGAACAAGAACAGGAAATACAAAAGCAGCTGATCCAATGAACCAGTGGCCGGCAATTGAAAAAATTACAGCTACAACTGTTGCAAGGTATTTGTTTTTTATACCGGAGTAGAACAGAAAAAGGAGTAACACCAGAATTAATCCGGTTGATATTCTGGCAGTGTGTGCCAGGCTAAGGTGTGACACAAAATCAGCAATAACAGGCAATACTGCCCAAAATTTAGCCAGTTGCGATTTACTTATTTTTTTAATTGAGAGATAGGAGAGAATCCATTCAATACTAAAGAGTGCAGCTAAAACAAAAGGTCCGCCACCTCGCAGGTAAAAAAACTGGGTTAGAAAATCGCCGGTTAAACAGGTTAGCCAGCCCGGTTTGCTGAAGTAGGATAGAAGATAGTCGGGGGTATAGATAAACAGCAGAATTTGTTCTTTGAAAAAAAGATGATAGGCGTAAAAAAATTGAAAAAACAGAAAGCTTACCACAGCAATTTCAGCAGCTATGACGCCATTCCAAATTTTTTCCGATTTACCCATTTTTTACGTAACTGTTATTTAATACTCAGGTTGCTTTTTTGCTCTTCCGTAAAAGAACTTTTCATAAAACGAATAATCATCTCGCCAACTACGTTGTCATTATTGTTCAATGCAAAATTGTAATGATACTCGTTTTTTTCAAGTCGTAACGAATCGAGTTGTTTTTTTATCAGTTCTTCACCTTCAGCATCAGAATTCGCGAGGCTGTTTTGGAGAAGCCTGTGTTTTTTGTCGAAGATGGTTTTTTGTTCCTTCCATCGATGAAGCAAGTTGTTGTTCGCTGTACCTCCGGTAACACTGCTTTCTCCTAAATACGCTTGAGTTTGTCCGGGTTCTTTTACAATCAGCAACTCCTGAAGCGATAAGCGATAAAGTGGTTTTGGCCTGATGATATAGATTTCAGGAGTTTCAACAAACCCTTCAAATTGAAATGTGCCGTTGGTAATTAATGATGAATCTACTCGTTCGAGTGGAGCATTTACTAACGGAACCAAATACATCCACTCTCCATCATACGATGTGTCTGGAACCCTCCCTGCTATGCTGAAATTATTATCTGGAGAACAACCAGATAATGTATATACAACGATTAGAAGGACTACAGGAAACTTTATGATACGAATATTCCGCTTCATAACAACAAATTTAATTTCTCCTAAAAATAGAAAAGAGGACGTATAAAACAACGTCCTCTTTTACCATTATTTTATAGCTTTTCAGTTCTTATTCAGCTCTGAACATAAAGAACCATGCTTCACCCCAGCTACCTTGTCCCGGTTGGTGAGCCGACAATTGAAGTTTATCTTCTGTCAGTTCTAAAATGTCGTACTCGTAGAAAGGTTCATTACCATTGTTTACGTCCCAACCATGAAGGATTGTAACATTATTGGTATTCAATTTTCCTTTTGCCCAAATAGCACCATCTGCTTCAGTTACGTCATCCATATCGAAGTCGAATTTTCCTACTTCCTGGTTACTTCCGCTTTCATTCGAAATGGTTAATGAGGCACCATCGAGTGAGAATTCCATATAGGCATTTGAGCCAAAATCAGGATCTTCTGTATCCATTCCTGCTTTGTCAACACCCCACCAACAAGGTGCATTACATCCAAGATATCCTCCGTTTCCAAAAACATTACCTGCAGTTTCATCCCATACCCAGTTTTTTGCACCATCGCCACATAACAAACCCCATTCCGGAGGGACTGGAAATACGAGTTCATCAACCGTAACCGGAATTTCTCTGATAAGATAAGTTCCGTCAGGATTTAAACCTGTAAAAACGATGTTAGAAACACCGGTTACCACCATAAGTACGGTATCAACCGATTTCAAAGTAGTCCCAAGTCCGTAGTACCATTGTGATAGAACAGGACTCTCGTTTTTAAGTACAATCTTGTTTGAGTTTACACCATCAACAACAATCGGAGTGGCCGAAACCACAAGATCATCGGCAGTAATAGGAAGAGAATTTGAATCTCTGTTTTCTATTGGATCGCAGGCAAACAGAACTGCGGTCGCTAGTATTAAAGAATATATAATCGATTTTTTCATCTCAATTCATTTATTGATTTATATAATTATTACCAACCGCCGTTGTATTCTGCAGCCGATGTTCCCCATCCGTCATTCTGAATAAGTACACCTTCTGAAAGCGATATCTGAGTTTCAGGAATTGGGAAGAATCCTTTAGTTTCAGCGTATCTTGATGAGTAACCGCCACCAAAAGCTTTGTTTACATCATCGTTGCCTCTGGTATAAACTTTTTGTCCAATCTGTCCATCAAGAACGGTTGGTGCAATACCCCAGCGACGAATGTCGTTCCAGCGAAGCCCTTCGAATGCAAGCTCCCAACGACGCTCTTTTTGAATGTTTTCTAATGAGTATGGTTTATCTTCTAAACCTGCACGGGCACGAACTTTATTCATATTTGTTGCAGTTTCAGTTAATTCAGAATGCATCAGCAATACATCGGCATATCGAATAAGAATAAGATCCTGAGTGTTGTTTAACTGCATATTATCCTCAGTACCGTACATTAATACACTGTACGAGTTCCAATATGAACTATCCTGGTCGATAGCAGTTACCGGAGAGTATTTCTTTTGCCAGAAATCTGTTTCCTGGATCATATCTGCCCAACCTCCTTTTGTATAATCAGGAAGTTCATTTGGAATATTGATAATAGAAGCCTCTCTGCGAAGGTCATCCGGTTCTGCATTTTCCCAATTATTCCAGATAACCGGGCTTACAGGACCTGCTCCCCAACCCTGACCGAATGGGAATGTTTTCTTAATATCTTGTCCTCCACGTATACCAAAGTGCAACACATACTGGTTTGAATAACCAATTGTTGTTTCCCACGAAGGGAAGTTGGAGTATTTAATAGAAAACATGGTTTCCGGATTTACTGCGTTATCGTTTTCAACCCATACTAAATCCTGTCCTTTTGTGTAATCGTAATCTTCAACCGTATAGCGGTTCGAATAAGCCCAAATTTCACGGAAATCGTCTACTAAATCGTGTCCGCTATTGGCAATACAATCTTCTAACCAGCCAACAACTTCCGATTTACTAACCGATCCTGAAACTGCACCGGTTTTGTCAAGAAGAGGTAATGCGTCGGTTTCGTAAAAACCGGTGTAGAAAAGGAATACTCGGGCCATTAATGCTTGAGCTGCCCATTTGGTTGCATGTCCTGCTCCTACACTTGTAAAAGGTTTGTCTGGCATTAACTCGATAGCGGTTTTTAAATCGCTTGCCATTTGACCATACAATTCTTCAGGACTTGCTTTCGGATTATTTACGGGTGCAGTTGCAACAACCAATGGAACCTGACCAAATAATGAAGCCATTTCGTAATAGTAGAAAGCACGTAAGAAATACGCTTCACCTTTCATTTGGTTCTTTTGATCCTCGCTGTCGTAACCTGTACAGTTATCTAATGTTTCAATAGCCATGTTAGCGCGGAAAATACCGGTATAACGTACTTCCCAGAAGCTTCCTAACATATCTGTCTGGTAGTTCATCAACATATCCAGAGCCTGCATTAATTTGTCGTTCTCACCACCACCACCAAAGCGGTCGTCAGCTGCCAGCTCGGCTGCATAGAAATATGATTTTTGAGGTTCTGCAGAGCTGTAGTTCAGGTTCGAGTATACTCCTGTAATCATTTGTTCTGCGTCTTCAACAGTTTCAGGATAGTTTGAAGTATCCTTTTTCGTATAGTTGCTAGAGTCGAGGAAATCCTCGCAACTAATTAGTAAGAGCGAAACTGCAAATACTAGTATAAATAATAAGTTTTTCATATCAGTTCTTCATTAAAATTTAAGATTAACACCTACCAGATAAGTTCTTGGACTTGGGTAGAAACCTAAGTCAATTCCACTTACCCAACCTTCACCATATCCATATCCGATTTCAGGATCCTGACCGGAATAGTTGGTGAATGTATACAGGTTTTGTGCTGTAAAATATAGTCTTGCCTGGCCAAATGGTATATTCTCGAATAGTTTTTTGAAATCGTATCCAACTGTAATATTCTGGATTTTCAAAAAGCCAGCATCTTCAATATAGATATCAGATATTTCTTGCCAGTTTGTGCGGCTACCACTGGTTAAACGTGGTAATTTATTTGAAGTACCTTCGCCATGCCAGCGACCAAAAATATCAGTTGTGTAATTTTGTTCTTTTGTGTCGGCAAACGAACGGTACGATTTTGCGATTTGATGACCAAATGCACCATTGGTTGTTACAGATAAATCCCATCCTTTATAGCTTACATTAAAGCTAAGACCCATTGTAAAATCAGGGTGAGGATTACCAATCTCCACTTTATCATCAATCGTAATCTCTCCATCGCCGTTGGTGTCAACAAAAATCAAATCACCCGGTTGCGGGTCATCTTGCAAAAAGGCACCTCCTGCAGCTCTGTAAGCTTCAATTTCGTCGGCATTTTGGAATACCCCAGCTGTTTTATATCCCCAGAAATATCCGATTGGTTTACCTACTTCGGCACGGTACATTTCTGTTGTACCCTGGCTTAATACGTTTTCTTCACCATGAATTATACCTTCGCTGTTTGCAATACGTGTTACCTCATTTTTGTTGTGTGTAAGGTTCAGGTTAACTCCATAAGAAAAATCACCGGCTTTGTCATTCCAGCCCAGGGCAATTTCAAAACCTTTGTTTTCAACGTCACCTCCGTTTATCCATGGAGCACCGGTTCCGTACGAAGCCAGTTGAGGTGCAACTACCAGCCAGTCTCTGGTTGTTTTTATATAATAATCCAAAGCAAGTCCAAGGCGAGAGTCGATAAAACGCGCATCAACACCAAGGTTTAACTGTTCCGATGTTTCCCAGGTAATGTCAGGGTTTGGAAGAATGTCGGCATATCCGCCAACCGCCTGAGATGTTTTTGCGTTGCCAAATGAGTAGGCATTTTTATCGTCGAAAGCTACTGTTGCCAGGTATTGGAAATTGTCAATATTGGCATTTCCGTTCTGTCCCCAGCTCGCACGTAATTTCAGAAAATCAAGAAAATCAGTGTTGTTATCCATGAATGATTCGTTGGTCATTACCCAACCTGCCGATACCGAAGGGAAATATCCCCAGCGATTACCTTTTGCAAAGTTTGCCGAACCGTCAGCACGCATAACCAGCGAAAGCATATATGTTTCTTTGTAATTGTAATTTAATCTTCCGAAGAAAGAAGCAATTCCACCTTCGCCCCATGGTGAACTACCCCATGTAGTAACACCTGCAGTATAAGTAGGTGTATTGTCTAACCAGGCATGATCGAAATCGCTAAAAATTGAATTACCGCCTGTTGCACTTAGGTTTTCTCCCATTCCCCATTTTTCAATGGATTGTCCGATAAGAGCACTAAACGAGTGTTCATTTAACCGGTGTGAATATGCAACTGTATTTTCCCATGTCCAGCTATACCCCATCGACATGTTTTGGCTTACTTTATCAATGGTATTAATTGCAGTACTTGAAAGTTCATATGCTGGTGTATAGGAGCGGTAAGAACTTGCATTCATTCGGTATCCGAAACTACTGCGGTAAACCAGGTTTTCAATGGGCGATACCTCAAAGTATCCATTCATGTTCAGATTGTGGTTCATCGAAATATTTTGTCCCCTGTTGTAATACATCGAGGCAATTGGGTTAGCCATACCCGAACTAAGAGTTTCCAATCCTGAATTTTTCATGTCTTCTCTGGCCCAAAAATCACCACTCTCGTTATATACAGGAATAAGCGGACTCGCAGAAATCATGTTGTGGATGTCGTTCCAGTATATGTTGCCAATACCGATACCCATTTTTTGTGAATGACTGTAGTTGAGGTTTTCACCAAATTTGATAATATCTCTACCGTCTTTTTTCAAAATAATGTGTTCTGAGTTTAAACGAACTGTATAACGTTCGTAATTGGGTTCAACCGGTGCTCCATAAATACCTTCCTGGTTCATATAAGAGATACCCAATGAGAATGTTGACGCTTCACTACCTCCTGTAAGGTTGAATGCGTGGTTTTGGGTTGGCGCGTTGGTATTTTCAATTTCCTTTAACCAATTGGTACCTTGCCATCCGTTTTGAACCTGGTTGTAGATTCCGGGAATCATGGTTGCCCAATCGTAAGGAGCAATTCCATCGTTAAAGTTCACTTCATTCAAAATCGTCATGTATTCCTGTGCATTCAATGTAGCAGGAACTTTGTATGGATTTTGAATACCATAAAATCCATCGTAAGATACCTGCATTTGACCTGATTTACCCTTTTTTGTGGTAACGAGGATAACACCGTTTGCGGCACGTGCTCCATAAATGGCCGATGATGCAGCATCTTTTAATACGTCGATCGATTCAATATCTGATGGATTTAAAGTATTAATGTCGCCACCGGCAACTCCGTCGATTACATACAATGGATTAGAGTCTCCGGTTGTACCTATACCACGAATGTTTACTTTAAAACCTTCACCCGGTTGCCCTGAATTCTGCGTAATGTTAACACCCGGAGTTTGGCTTTGCAAAGCTGCTAGGGGACTACCTGTACTCATTTTCTGAAGATCGTCGCCTGATACCTGAACAGTTGCTCCGGTAACAAGTTTCTTTTTCTGAACACCATATCCAACAACTACAACCTCTTCAAGATCTGTAACATTCTCTTCAAGGTTGATTGTGAATTGGGTTTGATTACCAACTGTAATTCTTTGTTGAGTGTACCCGATAAATGAAATAATAAGTACATCGCTAGCCTCTGCTTCCAGAGTAAATTCTCCGTCAAAGTTGGTTACTGTTCCTAATGTTGTGCCTTCTATTACAACAGAAGCACCAATAATAGGTAAGTTGTCAGCAGTTGAAATAACTGTTCCCGTAACTGTCTTCTTTTGGTCTCCCTGTGCACCGTTTGCACTGGAATACAAAGCACTCGACAGTATAAAGGTCATAGCAATCAGGGACGAAAGCATGACTTTAAACTCTGAAAAATTCCATAGGAATTTCCTTTTCGATAGTTTCTGTTTCATAAATAGATAATTTGATTTTTCGTATAACAAGTTTGAATGATTATAGACTGATCGGAATATATATTCCGTTTATAAGTATTTATTATAAGTTTTTTTGATCCGGAAATAGAATTGATTCACTGGCGTTTTTTTATTGCGTTAGAAAAATATTAAAATATTGCTTACTGTTAATCTGACAATAACAGGTGCAATATAGTAATTTTTATTTCTGATTTTAAAGAAATATTAACAGATATTTCAGAAAAAAAACGTTAGGTACTTATAGTCAGTGTGTTAAAGATTGTAAAATTAACAATTAGGCTTTTAGGTAGTTTATAGTCATTTTTTCATAAATTACTCAACAATAATATTTTATTGATCAGTAAATCGTAACAATTTGATACTTCCTTACGTTTAGGTAAGAAAAATGCACTGTTTGCGAGTTTGTAGAATTCCTTTGTCGGCGGGACAAGAAAAGTGTTAGTGTGACACAATGCAATATATATATGTTTTTTAACATGTAGGAAGAATGAAAGAGAATAATTTGTATTTTCTACATTTAGAACATCAAACTAATTCTCTTTCTTAAAATAATTTAAGAATAATTAAAAACTAACATAACTAACAATACAAACTAAACTGCCTATGAAAATTTAGATCAACACATTAATTGTTAAAATCTGTTAACAGATTTCTAATAATAAACCACAATCAAATTTCTATTTATTAATACCAAAACTTAAAATCTATGGAAAAAAATCCTTTAAAAGGTTTTTTAACCTTTCTTATGTGTGCCATTTTTCTGGCATTTTCTCTTGGTTCTTATGCACAAACAACGGTATCCGGTACTATTACTGGTGAAGATGGTGGTGCAATTCCAGGAGTTTCGATTGTAATTCAAGGTACAACGCAGGGAACTATTAGCGACATCGACGGTAATTATACTTTGGTGTTGTCTGATGGTGCCGAAATTCTGGTGTTCTCCTACATTGGAATGTTAACTCAAGAGATTGAAATCGCCGGAAAAACAACCATCAATGTTGTTATGAAAGCCGATGTTATTGGAGTTGAAGAAGTAGTTGTAGTTGGCTACGGTACGCAACGAAAAATGACAGTAACTGGTGCTGTAAGTTCGGTAGACGAATCGGAACTTCGTGCAGTGCCCGCTGCCAGTGCTGCATCAAAACTTCAGGGTCGTGTTGCCGGGGTTACCATCACCAACGACAATACGCCGGGTGGAGAAGCTACTGTAAGAATTCGCGGAATTGGATCGGTGAATAATAACGATCCTCTATACATTATTGATGGAGTTCCGACATCAGGAGGATTAAGCCAAATTAATCCCAATGATATTGAAACCATGTCAGTTTTGAAAGATGCTTCGTCTTCAGCGATTTATGGAGTACGCGCAGCAAACGGAGTTATTTTGGTTACTACCAAAAAAGGAAAAGCCGGAAAACCAAAATTAAGCTTTGATGCCCGTTACGGAGTACAACGTGCAGTAAATGAGTTAGATCTTCTGAACACACAGGAATATGGTGATTTGTTGTGGCTGGAATCAAAAAATATTGGTCTTCAGCAAGGCGATAACGGATGGGGAAATGCACAGTACGGTTATGGTGCATCGCCTGTAATTCCTGATTATATTATTCCTGCAGGAGCTATGGCAGGGGAGGTTGATGAAAGTACCTACAGTTATCCTTCTCCTTATAATGCAATAACCCGTGCAAATAAATTAGGTACAAACTGGTATGATGAAATATTGGAACCTGCACCAATTCAGGAATACAACTTAGCTGTAAGTGGTGGCTCTGAAAAAGGAACTTATGCATTCTCGGGTGGTTACATGAGTCAGGATGGTATTGTAAAAACAACTGGCTTTGAGCGTTATTCGCTTCGCTCAAATGCATATGCTAAAATTAATGATTGGATTGAAATTGGTGAGAGTTTGGGAGCAACTTATACCGATCGTACAGGAATGGGAACTAATAATGATGAGGGAAATGCTATTTCGCAGGTTTATCGTATGCAGCCTATTATTCCGGTTTACGATATTATGGGTAATTATGCCGGTACACAAGCCAGTACAACCGGAAACGGACAAAATCCTTTAGCCGTTCTTGAAAGGGATGCGGATGATTACAGCCGCGATTTCAGGGTGTTGGCGAATGCTTATATTCAGTTTAATCTGTCTCCCTATTTGTCTGTAAAGTCATTAATTGGTGCCGACTATTCTACAACACGTGTGAAAGACCGTTTTATTAAAAATCCGGAATTCTCGGAAGCAAAACCAGCTGATATATTAACAGAGGAATTTTATGGAACTTTGCAGTACAACTGGATAAATACATTTAATTATAAAAGGACCATAAATGATGCGCATAATTTTAATGTTTTATTTGGAACAGAAGCTGTAAAATGGGATTACGATTGGTTTGACGCAAGTCGTTCTACCTATGCGAGTACCGATTTAGATTATATGGTACTGGATGCCGGTGAAAAAGATCAAACCGCAAATGGTTCGTTCGACGAGTGGTCAACATTCTCTTATTTTGGCCGTATTAACTATGATTACCTTGGTAAATACCTGGCCGAAGTAGTTCTTCGTCGCGATGCCTCTTCTCGTTTCTCTGAAGATAATCGTTGGGGAACCTTCCCTGCCTTCTCTCTTGGATGGCGTATGTCGGAAGAAGCATTTCTTGAAAATACAGCCTGGTTAGACAATCTGAAAGTTCGTTTCGGTTGGGGAAAAAACGGTAATGATAATGTTGGCGGTTATTACAATGCTTACACAACTTACCGGGTTTATAACGGAGAATCATATTATAGCCTTTCCGGTTCTGATGGAGCTACTGATGCAGGTATTCATAAGTACAAATTAGGTAATCCTGATGGAAAATGGGAAGCCAGTGTAACTACAAACTTAGGAGTTGATATGACTATGTTCAATAAGCTGGAAGTTAATTTGGACATATTTAGTCGTAAAACTACCGACATGCTTTATAATCAGAGCTTGCCTGACACATACGGTAATTTGGAACTTCCTGCCGTTAACATTGGGGAAATGAAGAATACAGGTTTTGATTTGATGATTGGATATCATGAAACAATTGCTAAAGATCTTGAACTGAGTGTGAGAGCCAATGTTTCTCATTATAAAAACGAGATCGTAAAACTGAATGAAAATCCGAATGAGATCTTGTATGGTCCTTCGTTGAGACAGAATGTTTATACCGCAAGTATGACCGGAGAACCTATTTCTTCTTTCTATGGTTACATTGTTGATGGAATTTTTAATTCGTGGGACGAAGTTAATGCACATGTTCCGTACGGTACAGACTCATTTGACGAAGATTCATACAGTCAACCCGGAGTTTTTAAATACCGTGATGTAACTGGCGATGGAAAAATAACACCGGATGACCGCACTATAATTGGAAGTCCTCACCCTGATTTTACTTACGGGCTGAATATTGACCTGAATTATAAAAACTGGGATTTAACCATGTTCTTCCAGGGATCTCAGGGGAATGATCTGATTAACTACGTAAATCGCTGGATCATGTTTAATAACTTTTCCGGAAACAGAGGAAAAGAGCGCTTGTACGAATCATGGACTGCTGACAGATACAGCTCAGGAGCAACAATTTCACAGCCAATGGCCGTTCGCGATGATGCAGTAATGCAAAAAAACTCTTCATTCTTTATCGAAGATGGTTCGTATTTGAGAATGAAAGATTTGCAGATTGGTTATACCTTACCTTCATCTATGCTTAATTCTTACGGAATCGGGGGAGTTAGAGTATATGTGCAGGCAACTAACTTATTTACTATAACCAGCTACAGTGGTTTAGATCCTGAACTTTCCAATCCAGATGATAATCCGGATCGTTTAATGGGAGTTGATGAAGGAATTTATCCAACTTCACAGATTTTCATGTTTGGAATTAATATGAACTTTTAACCACATTTAAATGAAAAGAATTATGAAAAAAGTAATATATCTAACAATCTTGCTTTCCGTTGGTTTGCTTTATTCTTGTGGTGATGATTTCTTTAACATCAAACCCAAAGGACAAGGATCTCCATCAACGTTAACGACTAAAACAGGAATTGATTATTTATTAACTGGTACCTATGCCGTAGTTGACGGAACGCATTTAGGTACCAGTGGAACAGTGTGGGCAAGCTCTGTTTCGAACTGGGTATGGGGAAGTATTGCTTCTGACGATGCCTACAAAGGATCAAGTTATGGCGACCAGGCAACTATTAATCCGGTAGAAGGCTTTTTTGCCGATGCCGACAACGGTTATGTCGATAATCACTGGGAAGGTTTGTATGATGGCGTTGTGCGTGCAAACGATGTACTACGTTATTTGCCTGATACTGAAGATATGAGTGATGCTGAAAAAACGGAAGCCGAAGCTCAGGCTAAATTTTTACGTGCACACTTTTATGTTGAACTAACAAAAGTTCATGGTAAAGTACCGTACGTCGATGAAAATACAGAAGATGCAAAAACGGTTGCGAATGACCATATATTGTGGCCTGAGATTGAAACTGACATGAAATTTGCGGCTGATAATCTACCTGATTCATGGACTGCCAAGGGGCGTGCATCGAGTTGGGCAGCAAAAACTTATCTGGCACGTATTTATTTATTGCAAGGAAAACACGCTGAAGCCAAGCCTTTATTGGACGATGTGTATTCAAACGGACCTTTCCAGCTTGTAGAAAGTTTTGAGCAAAATTACATGATTGCAACAAACAACAACAAAGAGTCGATATTTGAAATTCAATATGCCACAAATGATGGAGCTTCCGGTTCGCCTAACGCAGGTTGGGGAGACGCACTGAATTTTCCTCACGGAGTTGCCGGTACCGGTACTTGCTGTGGTTTCTTTCAACCTACGCATAGTTTGGTAAGCGCTTATGTGGTTGGCGATGATGGTCTGCCCATGTTGGATAATACCTACACTGCCGACGACATGTTGCCTTACGATCCTGATTTAAGTGATGGTAACAATATTGCGTATGATGGACCTTTGGATCCACGTTTGGATCATACCGTTGGACGTCCGGGAATACCTTATTTAGATTGGGGTATCCACCAGGGAGAAGGATGGATTCGCGATCCCAGCAATGGTGGTCCTTACCTGTACAAGAAGAATATGTTTAAACAAGCCGAAAAAGGTTTAGCCACTACCACCGGTTGGGCCACTGGGGTTAATCCAAACAACTTCCGTAAATTCCGTTTGGCGCATGTAATTTTGTGGTTAGCCGAATGTGAAGCTCAGGTTGGATCTTTGGAAAGGGCAACCTCTTTGGTAAATGAAATCCGTAACCGGGCAAAAGCATCTAATGTGGTGACTTTGTCGGATGGTACACCTGCCGCTAATTATAAGGTTGAACCTTATGGCGAAACATTCGCATCGAAAGAAGTTGCAATGAAAGCCATTCAGCTTGAGTTAAGACTGGAATTTGCAATGGAAGGACTTCGTTTCTTTGACCTGGTTCGCTGGGGAATTGCTGACGATGTAATAAATAACTACCTGGATGTTGAAGGAACTAAAATGGCTCATTTAGCAGGAAAAACTTTTGTTGCAGGAAAACATGAGAAATGGCCGATTCCGCAAACGCAAAGAGATCTTTCTGTTGACGAATCGGGTAATACCGTACTGGAACAAACCGATGGATATAATTAATAGATTTTAAAAGTGAAAAAAGGAGTTGTCATTCTATAGGCAACTCCTTTTTTTAGATTCAGAATTTTATGAAAAGTTTTTTTGATACAACAAAGGGGTTTATCATTTTGTGGATGGTTGTTTTTTTTGTGGGTTGTTCGTCAAATGGCTCAGGGAAGGGCGAAACAAAAAGCATTCAAATTGATAGTGAAGTAGAAAATACAATCACCTACGAATTGGGAGTTTTAAAAATGGATGATCAAAAAGAACTAACACTCCAATTGCAAAATCTTTTACAGGTTCCTGTTGTAGTAAACGATATTAAGGGATTTTGCGGATGTACAATGCCGCGCTTCGATAAAGAACCTATTCTTCCCGGTAGATCGTCGGAAGTAAGTATCATTTTTATGGCTCATCAAACAGGAATTTTTAATAAAGAATTAAAAATGTATTTAAGTTCACAGGATAAACCGGTGAGTATCATCTTTAATGGTGAAATTGTAAAACGCTAATTACTCCTTGACAAATAACTTCACACAAAACAGGAATGCATGACACGCATCATTCATTAGCTAAAAATCTCTTTTGAAATAGCCAATACGCCTTTCTTTTTTAGGAAGTATTTCATTTCGTTTGTCGATCTAAAAACTTGCCCTATCTTTATTTCGCAAAATTGCTCAACGCAGTTTTGCATAATTATTTAGTCAGGGTTCTTAATTCTTATATCTCAACTCTTATTTGAATGGCATTAAACTACATTTTCATATTCTTTTTTTTGGTTGCCTTTGTTATTGCTTTGGCCCGGCTTATTTTTTTAGGCGATGTGGAGGTTTTTCCCGAAATGGTGAAAGCCACTTTTGATATGGCAAAAACCGGTTTCGAAATTTCGTTGGGATTAACAGGTGTTTTAACGCTTTGGATGGGAATAATGAAAATAGGGGAGAAAGGTGGAATTGTGCATGTGTTTTCGCGTTTAATCGGCCCGTTTTTTCATAAACTGTTCCCCGAATTGGGGAAAGAGCACCCGGCACACAGCTCAATACTGATGAACATTGCCGCCAATATGCTTAACCTCGATAATGCTGCAACGCCAATGGGTTTACAGGCCATGAAAGAAATGCAGGCCACTAATCCGAATAAAAATACGGCATCCAATGCTCAAATTATGTTTTTGGTGCTGAATACATCAGGATTAACTTTGTTGCCCATTAGTATTATGGTTTACAGGGCTCAACTTGGGGCTGTCAATCCATCCGATATTTTTATTCCAATTCTTTTAGCTACTTATTTTTCAACTATTGCCGGATTGATTTCCGTAGCTATCTATCAAAAAATAAATCTTCTTGATAAAACCATTCTTGCATATTTAGGTGGATTAACGGTATTTATTATCGGCTTGATCTGGTATTTTTCAACTCTTGAGAAGGAGGCCATAACTCAGGTATCGAATTTGGCCAGTAACTTTATTTTGTTTACCGTAATAATCGCCTTTATTTTAATGGCGGTTTGGCGAAAGGTGAATGTGTACGAGGCCTTTATTGAAGGAGCAAAAGATGGGTTTAAAACGGCTGTAAAAATTATACCTTACCTGGTTGCCATTTTGGTAGCTATCGGAGTTTTTCGTGCTTCGGGAGCTCTTGATTGGATGGTTTCTGGTGTTACCTGGGGATTTGAGCAATTGGGAATAAATGCCGATTTTACCCCTGCTTTACCAACTGCTTTAATGAAACCGCTTAGCGGCAGTGGTGCGCGTGGAATGATGGTGGATGCCATGACAACTTATGGCGCCGATTCGTTTGTAGGACGCGTTGCCAGTACCGTGCAGGGGGCCACCGACACTACTTTTTATATTCTGGCCGTGTACTTTGGGGCCGTTGGAATAAAAAATACCCGTTATGCCGTGGTATGCGGACTAATTGCCGACTTTGTGGGTATTATCGCCTCCGTTTTGTTGGCTTATCTTTTCTTCCATTAATCGGAATTTTTACAAATTGAAACAGTTCTGAGTATAAACTCCCTCATTTATTTGGGGTGTGCCCCTTGGGGATCGTTTAGTGCCCTCGTTTTAACAGAACGTGCCCCTTGGGGATTGGTTTGTGCCCCTTGGGGAAATGCCTGCGCCCTTTGGGGCCGGATTTGCAAAAATGGGGGATAATATCGTGCCCCTCGGGGATGACTATATGAAACCAGGGGCATTGTTTGCGCCCCTTGGGGCAATGCCTGCCAGGACAGGGGACAGTTTCGTGCCCCCCGGGGATTGTTTCACAAAAACAGGGGATTGTTCCTTGCCCCTCGGGGATAACGTTGTTTCACTTGGGGAAATCTTTCCCTAAGACAGTTTTAATTCACCGAATCATAAACCACAACCTTTTCCCATAGGTGCTGGTTCTCTTCCACAAATTTTAAATGAATGGGATCCACCTGGTAAGCATCCTGGTCGGCCTGCGAATCGAACAGTACCATATACGAAACCGAATAGGAGTGATCAACCACATCGCGGTTTTCTGTTCCGGCCGGAAAACCAATGTGGCTCATTTTTATGGTTTTTATTTTTAAAAGCTCATTTGCACCTTTCAGCAATTGCTTTTTATGCGCCTCGTTTTTGGGCTCTTTTAGCCAGAAAAAAACGTGATGAACCAGCGTTTCGGTGATTTTAACTTCGCCTGCCATGGTCTTTTTTGATAAAGGTAATAATCCGGCGACTGCTAGTCCTGCAGCAGCTTTTTTAATAAAATTCCTACGGTTTTTCATATTCTTGTTGGTTTAGTAATTCTTCAATCTCATTTAAATGCAAAACGAAATGACGGAGAAAATCTTCCACCATTTCTTTGAGCGAAACATATTTGTTTTTATCAGCCATCCATTTTGAATTTAGTTTTTCAGCATTAATATTCTGAATTACATGTGCAAAATGTAAATGCGTATACTTCCAGAGCTGAACTAAATTCTCCCGGTTTTCATCCTGGTAGTTTTGAATGGCTATCCATCTGTTGTTATTACCGTACGTTGCGTAATTTGGAAATTCAACCGGTGATTCTCTGTACTGCATGTGAATTACACGGTGTGTGTTATTTGAAGCCGAATCGACCATGTGCCCCAGAATTTGTTTGATGTTTCTGTTTTGGCTGTTTTGGGGTATTGTCATTATCTCTTCTGATAAATCAAGGAGTTTAGTTTCCCGGTTTAATACATCATTTTCTAATTCCGCAGCAAGGGTTGAAAACATGATTTAGCCTATTTGGTTAATGGTTTGTTTTATAAGAACCAGTTTTTGCAGTAGATTTTCCAGTAAGTCGAGGCGTAACATATTGGCTCCATCCGATTTTGCTTCCGCCGGATTTGGATGGGTTTCAATAAAAATACCATCGGCACCAACAGCAATTCCTGCGCGGGCAACCACTTCAATTAATTCGGGTTTCCCCCCGGTAACGCCGCCGGCCTGGTTGGGCTGTTGCAGCGAGTGTGTTATGTCTAAAACTACCGGTACATCCAATGTTTTCATTTCCGGAATTCCGCGGTAATCAACCACCAAGTCCTGGTACCCAAAAGTTGTTCCCCGTTCGGTAAGCATCACATTTGGATTTCCGCTTTCGCGAACTTTAGTAACCGCAAACTGCATGGCACCGGCCGAAAGAAACTGGCCTTTTTTTATGTTGACTACTTTTCCTGTATTTGCCGCAGCTACCAGTATATCTGTTTGGCGACAAAGAAAAGCGGGTATCTGAAGTACATCAACAAACTCGGCTGCCATTGCAGCTTCTTCTGCTGTATGAATATCAGTTACCACCGGAATAGTAAAAGTTTCAGAAACCTTGCGTAATATTTTAAGTGCTTTTTCATCTCCAATTCCTGAAAATGAATCAATACGCGAACGGTTTGCTTTGCGGTACGAACCTTTAAATACATAAGGTATTTTTAAACGTTCTGAAATGGCAACAACTTTCTCGGCGATTTCCATGGACATTTTTTCACCTTCGATGGCACACGGGCCTGCCAACAGGAAGAAATTTCCTGAATCGGTATATTTTAATTTATCAATTTGTGGAATCATGAATTTATTTTTTGGTAGGGTAAAAGTAAGAAGAAAATAGCTAATTGTGCATAAACAGGGTTGACTGTTCATTCTGTGAGTTCAGAATTAAGAAACCGGACTTTATAAAACACAAATGGGAACCATTCTGTTACGAATAGTTCCCATTCACTTCCGAGTAACCGAAGTTGCTCTTCGTGCCAGGCTACGGTTATTTCAACCGGCATCTGTAAACTCTTGCGAATTTATTTTTGCCCTGTACCTTTCAGTTTAACCTTCTACAGTTAAACTTTCCGGTTGTTCAGTCGGTATTCGCGCTTACCTTCCTGAACGAAGTGCCATTCCAGTGTATTCAGTTTCTTTCTTACGAAATTCCCCTTTCCAATCGACACCTTGGAGTTGCCTCTTTGGTATTGTGCAGTTTTGCAGCCGAAACCTTGGTCTCATCGCTTCCTGCCTGTTGGCCCAATCTTGAAAGAACTTCTGGATTTTCTTTCAGATGATTGCCTGAACTTTGATATTCCAGATTATCGGGTTCAAACTTCGGCTTTTCCTTTGTGCCTTCCCGGAGGAAGGAAAGAATCAGATTCCATTCCAACTAAGTAATTTCCTCTTCTTCCACAATTTCAAAGCAGCCTTTTATCGCTCACCTGATAGATCAAATATACAGTGAAAATTGTAAAATACAAATGATTTTCAGGCGTTTATATTCACTGTGAATTAACCAGTGTTATTAACAATTGTTGATAAACTGACTAAAAGGTCTTTTTTATTTTACCCACAACCATTGAAAGTTCAGTTCCTCATTTTTTGCCGGTTGAATATGCATTTCAATCTCGTAAAATCCCTTTCCCTCAAACTGTATTTTTCCTATTCGGTTTGACTTATAATTATCGATGTGCCAGTTTTGATTGGGCTCACCTACCGTTTTCCCGGTGGGTAAAACAGAATGAGAAAGTGTTTGACCGGCGGCCTTTACTGTAATTTTGCTGTTACTTTTTTTATTTTGAAAACTGTATGAAACATCAAAAAGTTTTTCACCCGGCTCATCAATGTAAATTTTCCACTTGAAAGTTTTTTCAGTATCGATAAGCACATGACGCGGAACTGTTCCGTGGCGTTCTAAACGGCTTATAATAAGTGATTCGTCAGCAGTTGACTGATTTTGCGGTAGAAGTGAGTATCCTCCGTCAACAGTTTTGGCAACCAGATCATCCACAATTTCCGGTTTTGAATCGTATTCTGCCACAACCACTGAAATGTAATTGTCAGGTTCGTCGTTTGTTAATGAAATTTGGGTAAAAGCTTCGGAGTGTGAAAAACTGAGTGGCGACTTTTGTTTGTCGGCTAATAAGTAGACATTTTCCGGAGGAGCTACAATTCCTGTTAGATTCAACTTTTTGTTTAAAGGCCAGGTATATACATGCAGGTAAAGTTTAAATTTATCTCCATCTTGTTTGCATGTAATTTTCCCCCAATCGTGTTGATCTTTGTCCAAATCAAAAGCCTGGGCACCATAAATTGCCTCGCCATTTACTTTTAGCCAGTTTCCCATTTCAAGCATTCGTTGCGAAATTTCGTAAGGTACATCGCCGTTGGCGCGGGGGCCAATATTCAGCATAAAATTACCGTTCAAACTCGCATTCCCGATTAACGATTTTAATAATGTTGTGGTAGATTTCCACTGATTGTCGGATGAATGAAATCCCCATGAATGTGCCACTGTTGCCGGTGATTGCCAGGGGAAATCCTCTTTTTTGCTTCCCAGCTGGTTGTCGCCCAATGTTTTAAAATCGATGTCGGAATCTTCTTCGATCGAAAGTCCCAGACGCGAATTCACAAGGCAGTTGGGTTGTAAATCCCGAATAAGGGATTTTAGCTGCAAAAGCTGATCTTTTGTTACTACAGAGTTGCTATGGTGTATCCACATGTCGAACCACAACATTGAAATTTCTCCATAATTCGTCAGCAATTCCCGAATTTGTGGAATTACCTTTTCCTGCCAGTACTGGTCGTATTCTTCGGCAGAAATACCATAAATCTCGCGAGTATGGTCCCAGCCGAATCCGTGCTCCCAATCTACCCAATGCGAATAATAAAGGCCAAGTTTTAAACCGTGTTTTTTGCATGCATCGGCTAATTCTTTAATTATATCTCGCTTAGGAGAAGTAAAATCTCCCAAATCGTAATTCCCTGTTTTACTATCCCAAAGGGCAAAACCATCGTGGTGTTTGGCGGTAATTGTAACATATTTCATCCCTGATTCTTTGGCCAGTATTACCCATTCTTCCGGATTTATATCATCCCAGTCGAATCGGTCGAGTAATGTAACATATTCGTCACGATCAATTCGGTTGCGGTACAAAAGCCACTCTGCATAATCATTATTATTACGTAATTTTTCGCCTTTCCAATAGCCTTCAGCACCACTGTAAACTCCCCAGTGGATAAACATCCCAAACCGTGCATCGGTAAACCACTCGGCACGTTTATTTGTGTTTTTCTGGGCAAAGGTTGAATGGAAAATAAGAAGAAATAGAAAACAGGTTATTAGGTTTTTGATTGGTTTTAACATCATTTTTTTAATTTTAAGTTGTATAATAAGTTGTGTTGCCCGATTTTCTCAAGAAAGTCGGTTTTTAAAGTCGTTGTAATTAAACTGACGTACAATTTTAAGTTCATCTTTTTCTGTCCAGATAGCAATGGTCGGATGGTTGACTCCGTTGAACATGGTTGTTTTTACCATGGTGTAATGAATCATGTCGAGAAATACCACTTGCTCCCCAATTTGAAGCTCGTGGCCAAAATTGTAAGCTTCCATAAAATCGCCGGCCAAACAACTTGGCCCGCCTAAACGATACAAATGTTTGCTGTTTTCATTCGGATCGGTTGCCCCGACAATTTTTGGGCGGTAGGGCATTTCAAGTGTGTCGGGCATGTGGGCGGTAAACGAAACATCCAGTATTGCGGTTTTAACACCTTTGTGTTCTACAATGTCCTGAACGGTTGATACCAGTACTCCGGTCTCCCAGGCAAAGGCACTACCCGGCTCCAAAATCACTTTTACATTGTATTTTTTTCTAAACGCTGTTAATAGCTCAATCAGGTGCTGGTGATCGTAACCTTTACGTGTCATTAAATGACCGCCGCCCATGTTTACCCATTTCACCTGGTGCAGGTATTTCCCAAACTTGTTTTCGAGTTTTTGCAGTACCTGTTCAAGACTGAATGAATCAGATTCGCACAGCACATGAAAATGGATTCCGTCAATTCCTTCAGGAAGTTCATCAGGAAATTCATCGATGCCAACTCCCAAACGCGAGCCCGGCGCACTGGGATTGTATAAATCAGTTTCCACATCCGAGAATTCAGGATTAACACGAATTCCACACGAAACGGGATGATCTGTTTTCTGCGTTTCAGAATAATATTTGTAAAACTGATTAAATGAATTAAAAACGATGTGATTGCTGTAACTCAATAATTCGTCAAATTCCTTTTCAAAATAAACAGGAGAATAAACGTGAGCTCTTGTTTTCATTTCTTCAAAACAAAGCCGTGCTTCGTATAACGAACTAGCGGTGGCTCCACTAACATATTCGCGCACCAAAGGAAAAGCGCTCCACATGGCAAAACCTTTAAACGCAAGAATAATCTCAATACCTGCTTCTTTTTGAACCCGGTTGATCAATTCCAGGTTTTTACGCAGCAGCTTTTCATCTAAAACAAAAGCCGGAGATGGAATTTTTGAATAGTCCACAATAAAAATTTAAAAAAGAGAGCCCGAAGCTTAATGCCTGGGCTCTTTACCAATTTATACTTCTAAATCGCCATTAATTTCTTCGTTCCAGGGCAGCCCGAATTCTCCGATTCTTTCCATAAACGGATCCGGATTAAATTCTTCGACGTTAAATACGCCTTTGCCCTGCCACTTGCCTGTTAAAACCATCATGGCTCCAAGCATTGCCGGAACTCCGGTGGTGTACGAAACACCTTGTGTCCCTGTTTCGTCGAAAGCTTTTTGGTGACTGCAGTTGTTCCAAACATAGTACGACTTTTCTTTGCCGTCTTTGATACCTTTTATGCGGCAACCAATTGATGTTTCGCCTGTATAATTTTCTCCCAGATCACCCGGGTTAGGAAGTACTTCTTTTAAGAACTCAAGTGGAATAATATCAACGCCTTTGTATTTTACAGGATCGATGCGCGACATACCAATGTTTTGAATCACGCGCAGGTGCGTTAGGTATTCTTGTCCAAAAGTCATCCAGAAACGTGCTTGCTTTAAGCTCGGATAGTTTTTGGTTAACGATTCCAATTCTTCGTGAAACAGAACATACGAATCGCGTTGGCCGATATTTGGATAGGTGAGTGACTTTTTTATTTCAAAAGGTTCTGTTTCCACCCAGTCGCCATTTTTCCAATACTTACCTTTTTGAGTGATCTCACGAATATTGATCTCAGGATTAAAATTGGTTGCAAAAGCTTTTCCATGATCGCCGCCGTTGCAATCTACAATATCGAGGTAGTGCATTTCGTCGAAATGGTGCTTGGCTGCATATGCAGTGTAGATACTGGTTACCCCCGGATCAAATCCGCAACCTAAAACCGCCATAATTCCTTTTTCTTTAAAGCGATCGTGATACGCCCACTGCCAGCTGTACTCAAATTTGGCTTCATCCTTTGGTTCATAGTTGGCAGTATCAAGGTAGTTTACACCGGTTTCCAAACAGGCATCCATAATTGGTAGATCCTGGTACGGGAGAGCCACATTTATTACAAGTTCCGGTTTGAATTGATTAATCAACGCAACCGTTTCGGCTACATTGTCGGCATCAAGTTGGGCAGTTTTAATTCTGCCTTTACCAACTTCTTTAGCAATTACATCGCATTTCGACACGGTGCGGCTCGCTAACATTATCTCTGAAAAAACTTCAGGATTATCGGCACATTTGCTGGCAACCACACGTCCAACACCACCGGCTCCAATAATCAATACTTTACTCATTTTTGTAATTTATTTAAAATATTCCATCAAAATTATTTCCCTGAATATCGTATATTTCGCCTAAATATCTATTCAGAAAAAGCTTAGGCAAATTAAGTAAAATTTTCAATGGTTGATACATCAGCAAAAAAGGAATTTAATCCAAATGGAATAGGCTTAAAGAATGGTAATTTTATAGGATTACCATTTACGCAAGAAAATGCGGCAATTGTTTTATTTCCAGTGCCATGGGATGTAACTGTTTCATATGGTGAAGGAACGGCTTTAGCTCCGGATGTGATTTTGGAGGCCTCGTCGCAGCTTGATTTATTCGATTTGGATATAAAAGAAGGCTGGAAAAAGGGAATTTATTTTCAGGAGGTAAATGCTGCAGTTATGGAAAGACGCAATGTTATGAGGCCAAAGGCAAAAAAATATATCGACTTTCTTGAGAATGGGGGAGATGTTTCAATTGATTCGGAAATGAATACCCTGCTCGATGAAATTAATATAGAGTGTGAGGCATTGAACTACTTTGTGTATCGGGAGTCAAAAAAACTATTGGATGCGGGGAAAATTGTCGGTTTGGTTGGCGGCGATCATAGCACACCATTAGGTTATTTAAAAGCACTTTCCGAAAAATATTCAGAGTTTGGGGTTTTACAGATTGATGCACACCTGGATTTGCGAATAGCCTACGAGGGTTTTACTTATTCACATGCATCGATTTTTAACAATGCCTTGCAAATAACCGCCTTAAAAAAATTGGTTCAGGTCGGTATTCGCGATTGTTGTCAGGAGGAGGTGGAACTCGCCGAAAATGATGAACGTGTTAAAATATTCTTTGATCAGCAGTTAAATTACGAAAAATTTAATGGAGCAAGTTGGAGCAGTCAATGCGATGATATTATAGCCGACCTTCCCGGAAATGTTTATATTAGTTTTGATGTTGACGGCCTTGATCCTAAATTATGTCCATCGACGGGAACTCCTGTAGCTGGCGGGCTTGAGTTTTTTCAAGTAACCTTTTTGTTCAATAAAATAGTGGAAAGTGGACGAAAAATAATTGGTTTCGATGTATGTGAAACCGGGAATGCAGAATGGGATGCCAATGTTGCTGCACGTATAATTTATAAACTAGGTTTGCTGGCTGGTTAGTTGTTTTTATTCTACACCTCTGTTTTTTCAAGCCTTTTTATTTTCAAGGAAAAATAAATCGGAAAAAATGGTTTTCTTTGTTGATTCAAACAAAGTGAAAAAATATAATAATTTTTATGGTTACGTAGATGAAGAACAGCTATTTTGATTTGATTGAGCAAAGCTACTATTTTCCTCAGGAAGGCTTTGATTTAAGAGATAACTATCTAACTTTTCATGGAATCTCATTAAAATATTTAATTAAAAAATATGGTACTCCGTTTCGCTTTATTTATTTACCGAAAATTGGAGATCAAATTAAAAAATCGCGTAACCTTTTTAATAAGGCAATCAAAAAGAATAGCTACCAGGGGCGGTATCACTATTGTTATTGTACAAAATGTAACCACTTTTCGCATGTTATCAACGAGGCATTAAAACACAATGTAAATCTTGAAACTTCATCATCATACGACATCGATCTGATTTTGAATCTTTTCCATGATCATAAGATACAAAAGAGTCGAATTATTGTCCATAACGGATATAAAACGGAGGAGTATCTTCGGAAGATTTTAAGCTTGCAAAAGCTAGGATTCAACAACAATATTATTGTACTCGATAGTATTAATGAATTAAAACGAGTTGAAAAACTTGCGAATGGCGAAAAATTAAAGATTGGTATCCGAATGGCGATAAATGAAGAATCGCAATCGGCTTATTACACTTCACGATTAGGTATTCGGCACACAAAAATCGTTGAGTTTTACAATGAAAACATAAAGGGGAAAGAGAATATTGAGCTTAAAATGCTTCATTTCTTTGTGGATTCCGGTATTAAAGACAGCTTGTATTACTGGGGAGAGTTCCAGAAGGCTTTAAAACTTTATATTGACTTGAAAAAACAGTGCGAAGAACTCGATTCTTTCAATCTTGGTGGTGGTTTCCCTATTCGAAATCATTTGGGTTTTGAGTACAACTACGAGTATATGATTAATGAAATAATCACCAATATTAAAAATGCCTGTACCCAGGAAAATATTCCTGATCCGCATATTTTTACCGAATTTGGGAAATATACGGTGGGCGAAAGCGGAGCGATTATTTTTGAAGTACTGGAGCAAAAACAACAAAACGACACTGAAAGTTGGTATATCGTTAATAATAGTTTAATGAATACTATTCCGGATGCATGGTCAATTTTTGAGAAATTTATTTTACTTCCGATAAATAAATGGGACAACGAGTACCGACGTGCGAATATTGGCGGTATTAGTTGCGACCACTCCGATTACTACAATTCTGAAGATTTTAACCAGGAGGTGCTCTTACCTACTTACTCGGATGACGATGAGGAGCCTTTGTACCTGGGATTTTTTCATACCGGAGCATATCAGGATGCGATTAGCGGTTACGGAGGAATAAAACATTGTTTAATTCCTTCACCAAAACACGTAATAATTGATCGCGATGAAAGAGGAAATTTTATTGATTACGTTTATCGAAACGAACAGTCAGCCGAAGAAATGTTTAAGATTCTGGGCTACAACAAGAATGAAGACACAGAAGGGGAAAGTTGAAGAAATAGAATGAGACTATAAAATAACACCCCGATAATTTAAATTATCGGGGTGTTTTATTTGTGGAAAATAGCTTAGCTTACGCTTTTAATCCATTTGCCAACATATAATATACTTCATTCCATTTTAATTCTTTTTTGAATTCAGGAACTTTCGTGTCTTTGCCAATCAATACATATTCAACGTCAGCATATTCAGCCAGTGTTTCAATGTATTCCGGAGTTAGTGACAATGAGAATGCAGAGTGGTGAGTTCCTCCTGCATAGATCCATGCAGCGGCTCCATCAGCTAAATTGGGATGAGTTTTCCAGAATGCAGATGCAACCGGTAATTTAGGCATTGCTTCCAATGGCTCAATTACATCCAACGTATTTACAATAATACGGAAACGGTTACCCATATCAATAAGTGTAACATTCATGGCATCGCCGGTGGCACTTTCAAAAATCAAACGTGCAGGTGCATCTTTACCACCAATTCCAAGAGGATGAACTTCCAAACGTGGTTTTTTAGCTGCAATTGAAGGACAAACTTCCAACATGTGCGAACCCAAAACTGCTTCGTTTGCCGGATCAAGATGGTAAGTGTAATCTTCCATAAACGAGTTTCCACCTTCCATTCCTGTCGACATAACTTTCAGGATACGCAGCAATGCCGCTTGTTTCCAGTCGCCTTCTGCTCCAAAACCATAACCGGCAGCCATTAAACGTTGCGATGCCAATCCTGGTAACTGTGCCAAACCAGTAAGATTTTCGAAGTTTGTTGTAAACGCACCAAAACCGCCTTCTTCCATAAAACGTTTCATGGCAATTTCGTAACGTGCCTGCTCGCGAACATTTTCGTGGTATTCTCTACCTGGTTTGCAATTTTCAGCTACAACATATAATTCTTCGTATTCTTTGTACAACGTATCAACTTCGGCATCGGTTACTTTGTCAATGCCGTTAACTAAATCTCCAACACTGTAGGCTGCAATTTGCCAACCGAATTTAATTTGAGCTTCTACTTTGTCGCCTTCAGTTACTGCAACTTCGCGCATGTTATCACCAAAACGAGCTACTTTCAATCCTTGCGATTCGGCCCACCCAATTGTTGTACGGCACCACAATGCAACCTGATCCTGAACATTCTCATCTTGCCAGTGACCCACAACTACTTTGCGGTTTTTTCTCATACGTGCGTTAATAAAGCCGTATTCGCGACCACCGTGTGCACTTTGGTGCAGGTTCATATAATCCATATCGATTTCGCTCCATGGAAGATCGCGGTTAAACTGGGTGTGTAAATGCATGTATGGTTTGCTCAATGCTTTTAAGCCCCCAATCCACATTTTTGATGGAGAAAAAGTGTGCATCCAGGTAATTAAACCAACACAGTTGCTGTTGGAACTTGCCTGAATACAAATATCAAGAATTTCGTCAGGTGTTTTTACTACAGGTTTAAAAACAATTTTTACCGGCATTTTTCCAGATGCATTTAATGCATCAACGATTGTTGAAGAATCAACATCAACCTGTTTTAACGTTTCTGCTCCGTACAAGTGCTGGCTTCCTGTTACGAACCACACTTCCATTTGTTTAATGTCTGTCATCTTATTTGATTTAATTTTGATGCTAAAATAGTAAATATTTTTAAAGGGTCAAAACTACACTTAAAAATAATTTGTTAAAAGTAGTTGGGTTTCTTTTCTAACTGAGAACTTTATGATGTTTGCGAGTATGGATATTTGTTTTGTCGTAATAGCGAATTTCTAACTTACACCAATTTTTTTGCTGTTTCCTGAATTATGTTCCAGGCAACTTTTACATGTTTTTCTTCAATGTGAGTTTGTCCGATATTCATGCGTAAAACCACTTGCCCATTCAATTTTGTATGGGTAAAATATATTTTGCCGGTTTCGTTAATAGTATTCATTAATCTTATATTAAAATCGTCGCCGGCAATGTGGCGGAAAGAAATCAGATTTAAGAGCGGTTCAACAACCACTTCAAAATCTTTTGATTCGGCTACCCAGTTTTTAAAATCCTGTGCCAGTTTTATGTGTTCACGAATGTGGTGCCGCAGACCTTCTACTCCATAATGACGAATAACAAACCATAGTTTTAACGAACGAAATCGCCGTCCCAATTGAATGTGCCAGTCGCGGTAATCAAATACTTCTCCCGTTTCGGTGGCTTTGTTTCTTAAATATTCCGGCAGAATTGAAAAAGTATTGATCAATTCATCGCGGTTGGCCACCCAGAAAACGTTACAATCAAAATTGGTAAACATCCATTTGTGTGGATTAAAACTGTAACTATCGGCAAGTTCAACGCCATTGATAAAATGTCGGAACTCAGGGCAAATCATAGCCGTGCCAAATGATGCTGCATCAATATGGTACCAGCAGTTTTCCTGTTTACAAATTTCGCCAATTGCTTTTATCGGATCGATGGCAGTTGATGAAGTGGTTCCCACTGTGCCACATACAAAAAACGGGTGCAGACCATCTTTTTTATCTTTCTGAATTTGTTTTTCAAGCAAGTCAGGTCGCATGGCAAAGTTCTCGTCAACATCAATCAAACGCAGGTTGTCTTTTCCAATTCCTGCAATTTTTACCCCTTTTTCAACAGAAGAGTGAGTTTGCGTAGAAATGTAGGCAACCAGTTTTTCTTCAAGTCCTTTATTGTTCGATTGAAATTTTGTTGCTCGTTCTCGCGCAGCAATTAAAGCAGTTAAAGCAGCTGTTGAAGCTGTATCCTGAATTACACCACCTCCGGTTGATGTTGATTTGAAACTTTCCGGCATGTCCATCATCTCTGCCAGCCAGTCGAGTACACGGGTTTCTACCTCTGTTGCTGCCGGACTGGTTGCCCAAATCATTCCTTGTACTCCTAATCCCGAGGAAACCAAATCGCCCAAAATAGATGGAAACGAAGTATTCGAATTAAAATAGGCGAAGAAATTTGGCGATTGCCAGTGTGTAATCCCCGGCATAATTTTTTCGTTCAAATCTCGTATCATTTCATCAATCGATTCCGATTTTTGAGGTGCTGATATTGGTAAAGAATCTTTTATTTCGCCAGGTTTAACTTGCGATAAAACAGGGTATTCCTCAATATTTTCGTAATAATCGGCAATCCAGTCAATAATTTTTTTGCCCTCCTCTCGAAATTGGGCAGGAGTCATGTGGTAGTTTTTGCTTTTCAATTTTAGGTGATTTTATTGATAACGGTAAATATACCAATTAATGTGTTTTTAGTTTTAAAATATTTTTGGAGCTTCATCTTTAATACCTGACCTGAAAATCAGAAAATTCTTCCAGAATTTGCATTTCAACTTGCGTAATATTGGTAACTCGCGAAAGTGTTGGTCCAATCCACAGGTAATCGATAAAAGTTCTAATAGCTGCTTCTTCTCCCTGAGCCAGAACCACAACACCACCGTCAACTGTGTTTTTCACCCAGCCGGTTAATTCAAAAATACGGGCTTGTTTTTGTGTGTAATACCGAAAGCCAACCCCCTGAACCCTGCCGTTTATCTTTATTTCATATTGAACCATCAAAAGCAGAGTTAAAGTAGCTAACTATTTTTAAAAGCTTCTATAATTTCTGGTTGTACTAATGCCCAAATTGAGTAAATGCCCAGAGCCGTACCAATTGGAAAACTAAACAGGTTTAATACCGAAATAATCAGTGTTAAAATTCGTGCCCATTCTTTTCGTTTAAATAAACCTATTCCGGCCAAGATGCCCGGAATACTTACGATTACGGATACAACCATAATTACATTGGCAATAATCGATAAAACAAATTGAGCCTCGTGGTCATCAACAAAATCACCAATTAAATAAAATACAGCAAATAATGTTCCTGCAATAATAAGCCCTAAAATACTGTAGCCAATTTGTAAAGCGGCTACTACGTTAATGTGTCTTTCCATGGTTTTTTGTTTTAAGTGGAATAAATTTAATTAAATGTAACCGAATTGCTCGCTTTGTGTAAAATTATTTAGACCAGTCACAACAAATTATCGGTAAATTAGTTATTTAGATAAAGTTTATTTATTGAAAAAATATAATTTTGTGCTTCAGGAAATAGAAAGGGATATAAGATGGGAGTGTTAAAAGTAATTTTATTGGCAGTTGCGCTAGTTGCTATAGCAATGTTGGGAATGGCGATTCAGATTTTGCTAAAAAAGGGAGGAAAATTCCCGAATACGCATGTTGGCGGAAATAAGTATTTAAAAAGTCAGGGTATTCATTGTGCTACCACACAGGATAAGTTAGCGCAACGCGATGCCAGAAAACAAATGAAGTTTAAATCGCTGCATTTGGCAAATAATTCAGAAACCGATAATTGAACCGGTTTTTTTGCTTCTTACAAACTCCTTACGAATCAGAGTATGTGAGTAAATAGGAAGACTTTTGAATGCTTACTTCCTTAAAAATTCACTAAATCCTTCCGACATATAAACCTGATTGCTACCTTGCTCATCGGCATAAATAAAATAGATTTCCAATCCTGTTACCTGTCGGGCAATTTCAATACCGATGTCTTTCCCTAAAACCATAAAAGCAGTAGCAAAAGCATCGGCAGTCATACAATCGTTGGCTAAAACCGTGGCACTTAACAAACTATGCTGAACAGGGTAACCCGAACTGGGATCAATGGTGTGTGCGAATTTTTTCCCGTCTTCAACATAAAAATTAAGGTAGTTCCCCGAAGTTGCCATTGCTTTATTTGGTAGCTTCAATGCGGCATTTAAATCGTTTTTAAACGGATCCTCAGATGGTTCGCGTATACCGATGGTCCAGACATGCCCTTTATTATTTTTGCCAAGAGCAACTACTTCGCCACCAATATCCACCAGGTAATCGGTACAACCTTTTTGAGCCAGAAATTCGCCCATAAGATCGCAAGTATATCCCTTTGCAATCGCGCTCATATTAATCGTCATTTCAGGATTTGCCTTGATGATTTTATCACCCTCCAATTTTATTTTTTGATAGCCGATCAATTCCTTTAACGTGTCAACCATTTCGTTAGTCATTTTTTGTCTGTCTTCCGGGCCAAAACCCCAGGCGCTGATTAAAGGACCGGCTGTAATGTCAAATGCACCGTTGGTAATTTCCGAAATTTCCATGGCTTTGTTAAAACAAGTAATAAATTCAGGTTCCAGTTCAACCTCAATGTTGTTATTTACTTTAGTAATGGTAGATTCTTCTTCGTAATGCGAAAAAATCAGCGTTTGACGATTCAGTTCTTCTGAAATTTCCTCCTGAAGATCTTTCCCATCCGGACTGTTGTATTTTATACTGTAGTAAGTTCCGTACACCGTGCCTTTATTCGAGATGTATTTTGATTCTGAATTTTTACATCCTGTGAGGGCAAGAATTAGAATAAAAAGTACAATCAGATTTGTTTTCATTTTAACGAAATTATATTCAAGCGCGAAAGTAAGAAAATAGTAGCCAGATATATTCAAGATTATTGATATCATTTAGAATTATTGAAATAGTTTTATTCGATTTATTCTATTTGGGAATGCTAGTAATTAGATGTTTATGGCATTTTGTCTTTACTTTTAACAATCTATAATACTTTCTTAAGAACATTATTGTTTAGAATGCGTTTAAATAATTTTGGTTGACCGTAAAATGCGGTTCAGCATCATTTTAAATTAATTTTTATGCAAAAAAGTAAAACCGATTCACTATCGGTTACCAATCAAAATCAAACCAATCCAATTCCATTTACACAATTAATAGATGCCTTAAAGGAGAAAATGAAACAGGTGTTTCATGTAAGGGCTGATGTTAATCAACTAAGTATAAAACGTGGTTTGCCACCTTTTGTCATGCGCGAAATCATGTCTGTGAATCCACTCTCTGTGGGAATTCCGAAAGCTTACGGAGGACGTGGCGGAATTATGAAAGAAAATATTGGTTTATTAGCCGCCGCATCGTACGAATCGCTTGCACTCTCGCTAACCTTCGGTATCAATTCGGCCTTATTTCTTCAACCCTTTGGAAAGTTTGGGCAAGACGAGGTAAAAGCCCCTGTTTTTAATCGCTTTCTGAATGAAAAAGCAATGGGGGGATTAATGATTACCGAACCCGATTATGGCAGCGATGCTTTAAATATGCAGACTTCTTATTCTGAAACGGATTCAAAATACCATTTGAAAGGTACAAAACACTGGGCCGGTTTAACCGGTTGGGCCGATTACTGGCTGTTGTCTGCACGTCAAAAATCGAAGTCGGACAAACTGCAGCGTGACATCGACTTTTTTCTGTGCGATGTAAATGCCCCCGGTCAGAATATTGTGGTGGAAGAGTTTTTCGAAAACCTGGGATTGTATGCGATTCCTTACGGACGAAACAATATTGATGTTCAGCTTCCGATGGCGCATAAACTTGTACCTGAAACCACAGGTGTAAAAATGATGCTCGATTTGTTGCATCGCAGCCGTATGCAGTTTCCCGGAATGGCGATGGGATTTATTCAGCGATTGCTGGATGAAGCTTTGAATCATTGCAAGGAGCGATTTGTTGGAGGTAAAAGTTTGTTTAGTTACGATCGGGTGCAACATCGTTTAACAAAGTTGCAGGCGTCGTATACCATTTGCTCGGCCATGTGTACCAATAGCAGCGAAAAAGCCGGTTTGGATGTCGATTTATCGGGGCAGGGAATGGAAGCCAACGCGGTAAAAAGTGTTGTTACTGATTTGATGCAGGAAGCGGCGCAATCGGTTACTCAGCTGGTGGGAGCAAAAGCTTACAAATTAAACCACATTGCCGGTAGAAGTATTGTCGACAGTCGCCCGTTCCAGATTTTTGAAGGATCGAACGATATTTTATATGCACAAATTTCGGAAGCACTGGTAAAAATGATGAAACGGATGAAAGAGAATAATCTTTTTGAATTTTTAAAAGGATTTGATCTTACCGAAAAAGCTGCATCCTATGTGAAAAATCAGGTAAATTTTAATCTCGATTTACAAATGCCACAACGCAAACTGGTGGAAATGGGGAAAGTTATAGGTCGTGTAATTTCGTTAAATCAGGTGCTTGATTTGGGAGATAAAGGATACAAAAAAGAATTAATCGACGATAGTATCGTCGTTTTACAACAAGAAATTTCAAGACTGATGTCGGCTTTTAATTTTAAAAATACCGGAATTGTTGTGGATGGTTACGAAGAAAACAGTTTGTGGTTAAATTTTGTAAAAGCTTAATTTTAGATATTTCAATTTTGCGACAAGTTGTTTCTTAAGAGCAGCTTGTTGCAAAATATCTTTTTAAAAATGTGCCCCGGATACGTAAACCCATTTTTCCTTTTCTCGTTTAAAAAACGATTTTTCGTGGATTTGATTGATCTGTCCATTTTCCAAAAACAGGGCTTTAAATTCTATATAACCTTTTTCGTCAGAGGAAGTACCATCCCAGGTATTCAGAATAATTAATTGCATCCATTTTACCGATTCGGCCCAACGTTTTATGCTTTTTCGTTCTTTTATTGGTCGGGTAGAGGAATGATGGCTTCTCATCAAATAATCAATGTCTGCATTGGTGTAAGCCGTATAACGCGATTTCATAAGTTCTAATGCAGTGCCGGCTTCTCTTTGGTCGCTGATAATTGCTCCGCAGCAAACAGTATAATCTTGTTTCGAGCCACAAGGGCATAAATCATTCATTGCAACTATTTTGTTTCTGATGCGAAAGTTAAGCTATTTTTAGCGCATTTCTGAGTGGGCAATTTTCCTGAATACTTTCACCATTTCGATATTGTTGTAAAATTCTATTCGATTGTGCAGCCAGGTTTTTTCTCACCGTACGTCGCTCTCCCTTAATTCGGGCAATTTTTAAATTATCGTATGCCGTTGTTTTATGGCGCATCCAGGCAATAACGGCTTTGGCAGCTCTTTCTTCAATCGGAATCATTTGTGTGCGGGCAACGGTGCCGCTTCCAACAGGAATGGCATGTGTTGTTACCAGTCGGGCCATTAGCTTTTGTTGTGTCTTGTATTTTTCATGAAACTTTAAAAAACGTTCCACTTCGCGGCAAAAATTGTCTTCGTAGTCTAACTGTTTTAGCGCTCTTCTTTCGCGATCTTTATGTAGTTTTATTTTGTATTCATCCGTTGAGCGGGTGGTGTCCATTTCCTTTTTTGCATCAGCAATTACTTGCGCGGGAGCCCAAATTCCTTTCGAAATAAAGCGTCTTCCTTTTTTTACCTGAACACGCATGTAAAGTCCGCGTGCAGTAACCTTTCGGGTAACTCCAGCATCGCCGGCCGATAAAAAAGTCCAGTGTTTGGGCGGAACAAAATATTCGCCGTTTGTGGCAATTAAATTTCCGTCCCGGTCAGGAATAACGATGTGTTTGTCGTTTTTCATTCTAAAAAAATAATTTCTTGAAAAAATAAAAGGAATATTGCTGTAACGAAAAAAGTTCTACTCTTTGGAAACCATCGAATCGATTAAGCGGTTTAATTTTTCCCGGAGATCGATAAGTTCGTTCAGATCTATTTTATCGGCATCCAGTTTTTTTACCAATTGAGCAGGAATCTCTGCAGCTTGCATACGCAGTTCTTTTCCTTTTTCAGTTAGTTTTACCATTACTTTTCGCTCATCATTTTCCGATCGCGTTCGCGAAATTAATCCAAGCACTTCCATCCGTTTTAAAAGAGGAGTTACGGTGTTGGTATTCAGAATAAGTTTTTTGGTAATTTCGTTTACAGTTACATTATCGGTTTCCCACAGTACCATTAAAACCAGGTATTGCGGATATGTAATTCCCAATTTCTCAAGCAGCGGCTGATATTCGCGTGTTATTAATCGCGAGGCCGCATAAATGGGAAAACAAACCTGGTTGCTAAGTTTTAATTGATCGTATTCCATAAGAAGAACAAAATTAAATTAAAAATCGGTGTAGCGAATGTTTAGGTAAAATTCCCGCATCTAAAACGGAAATATTACCCAAACATAAAACCTCTAGTTTAATACCTTTTCCAGGTACTTGTCTATTTTTTCAGGTTTAGTGGTTGGCGCAAACCGTTTTACGGGATTTCCTTCTGAGTCAATTAAAAATTTAGTAAAATTCCATTTTATTTTGCTTCCGAAAACACCACCCAGCTCGTTCTTCAGGTATTTGTAAATGGGGTGGGCTGTTTTGCCGTTTACATCTATTTTAGAAAACATCTGAAAAGTTACACCATAGTTTATCAGACATCCTTCCGAAATGGATTTTTCGTCGCCGGGTTCCTGATTCGCAAATTGGTTGCATGGAAATCCGAGAATTACCAAACCTTTGTCTTTGTATTTTTTGTTGAGTGTCTCCAAACCTTCAAATTGCGGAGTTAACCCGCATTTGCTGGCGGTGTTTACTACCAAAACTGTTTTGCCTTTGTAGGCTTCCATGTTAATTTCTTTGCCTTGAAGACTCTGTGCTGAAAATTGATAAAAATTGTTTTTCATTGTTTAAATCTTTAAATGTCGTGTGCGTAAATATCGTATGCGACACAAAAATAGTGATTTTTAAATAAGTCGCAAGCGATATAAAGATGTTTTTACAATTTTTATTTGAATTGTGGAGATACTACCATAAAGTGTTAGCTGGTATTGGCAGAAGCTCAATAGTTGATTCCGGAGTTTTTATTCTGCAACGACATCGTTTTCGAGTTCACGAATTAAAAGCAATGCATCGTCGCGCAAGGCTTTGTAACGAATTTTCCAGAATACCAGTCCTATTGCAAATGCGATACCAAACACCGCCACAAAAACTATTTGCAAGCGTATCAGGTCGAATCCCAATGATTCGTTTAAACTTAATCCAGCATCAATTAGTAATACTGCTACCAATGCCCAAATGGTTTTAAGCTGAAACGGTTTGTAGCGATGTGCTGCCTGTTTTAACATGAGCAGTGTAGGTTGCGAGTAATCCACAGTTGCATATTCTTTGTTAAAATGTCGAAACATAATTGCAAAAATGAGCATTGCCAGAAGAAAGCAAGTAATTCCTGCAATTTCTTTAATGGATTGGTTTTCGTATATGTGAATACCAATAAGAAGCCCGTAAATCGCGACTAAAACCCAATATACAATCTGAAAATTTTTTGAAAGCCGTGCATAACGTTCGTCTTCATTCTTTAGTCTGGCTGTAAGTGTGTTTAAGTTTACTGTATCTTGCTTATTCTGTTCCATGTTATTCCTTCAATTTTGTTTTAAGTTGTGCTTTAATCCGGTGAATTTTCACTTTAACATTGCTCTCGGTAATTCCAATCACATTTGCAATTTCGTTCATACTCAGGCCTTCAAGTAGTAACGATATTAACGCTTTGTCGATAACCGAAAGCAGGTTTAATTCTTTTTGCAGATTTTCAAGTTGTTGTTCCTGTAGCTTTTTAGCCTCCAGACTTTCATCGTCGAGTAGTGAATTTAACAGGTAGTTGTTGGCAGGTACTATCATTTTCATTTGTTTGTACGCTTTGTCTGTGTAACTCAGCGAAGTGTTTATGGCTACCCTGTAAATCCATGTGTTAATCGATGAATCGCCACGAAAGCTATCCAGGCTTTTCCAGATGTTTACCAATATTTCCTGGAACATATCTTCCTGGTCGTACGTGTTCGAATTGTAATAGCTGCAAATGCGTTTTATTCGCTCTTTATTATCTTCTACCAGACGGTTAAATTGTTCTTCTTTTTTCAATTTTTTGCTTTTGGTTTGCTACTTAGTTCTTCAAAAAAACGAATAGTTACATTTCAAACAGGCTTTTTTTTCGAATAAGTTTTGAATTGGACAAAATTTGTAACAACAAAGAACAAGGGCACAAAAGTCCTGAACTTTTATGGAGCAATAGAAAGGTGTGTAAAAGATAATCGGCCTAACTTTTTAAGCTGCGTGTAATTGCTTCCAAATAGGCCGTTAAAGGATACATTTTTTCGTCGTACCACAGCGATGCAAAGTACAACCCAATTGGAGCTGCTGTTAATCCGTTTGTTTTATTCGACTGATCGAGCCAGTTTAATCCGAGTGTACATGCATCTTCAAAATTTTTAGATGAAAGTGCTGAAACCGAGAGGGCCGTTTCTTCCATGGTACCCGGAATGTTTTTGTCGCCACCCCAGCTGCCATCATTATTTTGTACCTCAATCAGGAAATTTTCACCCCTACTGATTTGTGCTTTTATATTTTCCTTTAATTCTGAATTGGCAGAAAGGCAGGGGAGCGAATCGTTCAAATAGGTAAGTACACGGGCGGTGCCGTACACCGGATTTTCATGTGTGCTAGTGTGTTGATTTCCGAACCAGAGCGGAAGCCACGAACCGTTTTTTTGTTGTTGTTTTTGAAGAAAAGCAGCGGCTTTTATAAGCGATCGGTTTATTTTCTTTTGCTGCGACAATGGAATTTCAGCGATAAATATGTTCAGCACTTTTGCCAGCGCCAGAAAACAATGCCCGGTTAAATCGGAACAACTTTGGTCGAAAGGCAGCTTGCCCCAGCCTTTTGAAAAAGTAGGAAATCCACCATCTGTGTTTTGCAATTTTATTAGCCAGTTTGCACCGGCCAGTACTTCATCCTTAATTTCGTTTGGCGATTGAAGTTGCAATAAGGCAAGAATAGCTCCCGGCGTATCGTCGGCATCGGGTACGGACCCCGAATAATTTGTCCAGCCCCAGCCTCCGGGCGAAGTGCCGTTAAAAGGATGAACGATTTTATTCTGAATGGTTTTTAAATGCTGTGTGAGCGTATTTTTTTGTTCGGTGTTTAAAACAGTGTCCTTTTTTGATCCCAGTGCTTTTATACTCAAGGTGGTTACCCAGGTTGAAAGATCAACATCGATGGGCCATCCACCGTCATCGCGCTGTGTTTGTTTTAAAAATTGAATTCCTTTTTTTACCACTTCCAAGTCTTTGTAGCCGGCATTAATCAGGCTCAAAGCCACAAATGCAGTCAATGGAATGGCTTCCAAAAACCCCCCGCTTTGTGGCATCGAGTTTTGTAATATTTTTAAGGTTTTTCGTTCTGCACCCTTCCGAATCCATTGAGCAAATTTTCCCGACCGTTTCTTTTTGAAAATAACAATTCCAACCGCAATCAACGCAGGAATTGCATAGCTGACCACGCTAAAATTCAACAAACGGTAAAATTTTTGGGGTAATAAAGCCAACTCAAAAGGCAGTTGCGGAATTTTTTTAAATCCGTTTTGGGTGGGAATTCCGCAAAGTGCCGACATGGTTAAAATGGGCACCGAAAATGTGTAATCTGTTTTATAGTGTGCCAGAATTGTTTTGGCTACCTGATCCGAGTTAATGTCGATGTCGTTTTTTTGGAGGTAATCAGCGATATTCGATTGAAGGTGTTTTAACGAACTATCCTGGTCGGAGTAGAGATTTAAAGCGGCATAAACCAAAAGCGAGGTTGAAATGTTTCCTGGACTTTCAGGAGTGTCGCCAAAACTTCCATCTGCGTTGATATTGTCTTTCAGCCAGGTAAATCCTTTCCTGATTTCAGCATGGTTTTCCTTTGCATCATAAAAATGTAGTGCGGCTACCGCCACCGAAACTCCCAGCGCACTCGACGACAATTGTCCGGTCCAGAAACCCTCATCGTTGAGCTCGTTCAACAGAATTTCACTAAGCTCTTTAAATCGTATTTCAAGTTTCTTTTTCATAAACTAACAACTACCAACTAAAGTCAAATATCCAACACTCAGTAATTAATTCCCATTATACTAGGCTTCCCAATGCCAGCAGGCCGTAAAAGGTGTATTCCAGGTCTTTGGTTTGGTCGCCATCGCCCGATAAAAAGGCTCCCATTTCATAATTCTCCTGAATAAAGTCCAAACAGCCGGGTGCGAGTATCCGCGAATCGTATCCGCATTCTTTTAACACAAATAAAGCCACACCGGTTGATAAGGAGTCGCTGGTATTCACCGATTCAAAAGCTCTGAATCCACCACTTTGTTTGGTATATTTCATCAAATCGGTTTGCCTGTCAACTATTTCTAAACCAACTATTTTTCGGGCATAAACAAGTGCAGCTGCCAAACTGCAAGGGATATTTCCTTTGGGTTTATAGAAAAACAACCAGATACGCGCTAAAAAATAATACAAGTTTTTGTTTTTTCCGGTGGCATCAACCACAAGCGATAAAAGAAAAAACTGATACGATAATTCGATCAGGCGTCCTTTTTTGAATACGGTTTTGTACAACTGAAAAACGGATTGTTTTTTTGCTTTTGGTTCCAGCTCCGATTGAATTAAAAGTCGCGCCAAATCTTCCACCGGACTTTTGCTTGTTGTTTTGGGCGATAAAAAAACGAATGTTTTCAGTTGATCAAGCGCCTCCTTTTGTTCGGTTGCCAAACTCAGCCAAAGTCCAAATAACGAATAATACAGGTCTGGATTTCCGGCACGGTCTGTAAAACCACCACTTGTGTGTTGCTGGCTTTTTATAAATTCAACGATTTCATTTTGAACAGAAGGATCTAAAGCTAAGAAACCGGCACGTATAGTTTGCACCAGGCGCTGGTAAACAGGGATGTTTTCCCCTTTACTCATTGGTGCCAATTGGTTTAAAAATTTTACCCAAAATACCGTATAAACTCAAGCGCAGTTTTGCATTTTTTAGTTTGTCCAGCTCGGCATAACACTGTTGCACATGGTTGTTCAGAATTGCTTCCGCTTGTGTATGCAAATTGTGCGTCAGAATTTGCTTCCTGAAATTAAAAACAGAACGAAAGGTTTCTTCCGTTGCCTGACCGTTGAGCATGGCAGTTAAAAACGGGAAATCAGCAATTTTTTCATTCTGATTTTCTTCTCTGAATTCGTTCAGATCATCGCGAATCTGGTATGAAATTCCAAACAGATCAGAAAAGTGTTTTAAAATTTGCAGCTCCGATTCTTCAGCCTCGCCTAAAATGGCACCCAGTAGAAGTGCCACTTTAATTGCTTCTCCGGTTTTGTGTTTAAATATCTGCAAGGTTTCGTCAATATTCGGTTTGTTTTGTCCCAAATGAAATTGAATGTCGGCACCTTGTCCTTGTGTTAGTTTTACATGCGATTCCGAGATTTGCTGCAATCCTTTTACCATTAAATTTCCTTTTACAGGAAGCTCCGATAAAAGTTTATAGCCTTTCCCGATTAAATAATCGCCGGCGTTTATGGCTTGCGGAATGCCGTATTTTTTATGAGCTGTTTCGGTGTTGTAACGAAAATCAGCATTGTCTTCGATGTCGTCGTGAATTAAAGAGGCTTTGTGAAAACACTCGATAATCAGCGAAAGCGGATAAAGAATTTCATCTTTTTCGGAGTTGGAATAGGCCTGGTAGGCCAAAGCAGCAATAAGTGGACGTATTCGCTGGCCTCCAATCTGCATAAATTCTTTGGCCACTTTTTCGGTTACTCCTTCGCCAGGGAAGTATTTTTCGATGGCTCCGTTGGTAAAAAAATCCTCAATTTTAGTCTTTAATCCCGATGTAGAAATGGGCTGATAAACCGGGTTTGGATTAAAATCTTTTACTTCATCCAAAAGCCATTTTATATCGATTTTGGTATTCTCGCAACCATCGTACATCAGCGGCAGGCCAATTACAGGCACAGCGGCATTCGATACCGGCTCGAACGAACGTTGCAAAACGGGCATACAACTTACCCCAATTACGGCATCAATCGAGCCTTCTTCAACCAATCCAATGGCAACTGTTGTTCCTTCGGCTACCAAAGTGGCATAGCCAAGCTCTTCGGCTTTCAGCAAAATATCATCAATGGGGCAGGCTTTGCAACCCGCACAATTTAGCCCCAGTTCGTCGAAAACACCTTTGCAACTCGAATTGTCTTTTAAACACTGCGGCAACAACAATAAGCGGCGGTGAAACGGAGTTGCCTCCACCGTTTTTCGCCACGATTCGTTACCCAGTAAAACAATCGTAAAATCGATGTATTCCTCCGAAATATCAAGGCGTTTAAGTAAGTCGATGGCCATCTGTTCCAAAACCTCAAAAGAAACAGGAGGAAGCAATTCTGCACTTCCCGCCAGCAGACGTGTTTCTTTACGAAGTTTGTTTCGTAAAAACGATTCCTGAGGAACTTTTAATATTCGTTTCGACTTGATCATAGTTTATCCGTATGCGCCTAAACCAAAAAAGGCGTTCTTTTTTGCAAATCTGTACATCCAGCTTTTTTCGCGTATTTCTTTTGCCGATCCGTGGCTTGGAACCTTGGGCATAGCACTTAAACGTTCAGCTTCATTTCCTCGGCCCGAGGAGTCTTTGGCGCCGTGTTTGTTTACGTGGTTTACAATCCACTGCGGATCGTCCATAACCACACAACCGGTTGTTTTTAAAGGAATTTCGGCTTTAAAGTCGGCCAGGAATTTTGAGTTTTTATAAATATCAGTCAAATCGCCGTCGGCTACATTGTTGGCAGCAAACTGAATTACCGGGCAGGGTTCAATGTCGCCCGAAGCATTAATGTGATGACTTAAACCCGAGGCAGCCGGACAAAGACCTTTGCCGTTTTGATCCCAGTAAGCATCAACAATTACAATGTTGTATTTTGTGCGCGCTTCAACCAAAAAAGCCCGTAGTTTTTCAATCTCTTCTTTCGAAAGCGCCAGTTCAACCGTGGCATCTTTTCCAACGGGGCGGTAAATGTAGTACCATAAATACAGCACTCCTCTTTTAATCAGCGAGTTGATAAACTCTTCCGAAAAGGCCAGTTCCAGGTTCGATTTACAAACACTCATGGCAACTCCGGTAACCAAACCTGCCTGTGTTGAATTGTCGATTGCCTGTTGTGTTTTTTCGTATATATTGTTTCCACCGCGTCGCACATCTGCCACTTCCATATCGCCTTCGAAACTAATAAGTGGCGTAACATTTGCCAATGTACGAAGTTCGGAGGCAACGCCTGGGCTAAGTAATGTGCCGTTTGTGAAAAGCTGGAAATAACAATCGGAATGTTTTCTGAAAACTTCAAAAAGAGGTTTGTACATCAGAGGTTCGCCACCCAGAATCCCAAAAAAATACGATCCTTTTTCTTTCGACTGTATAATTATTTTGTCCAGCATTTCCGGTTCCATCCGGGCATTTTTGGTTTTACCGGTAACCCAGCACCCCTGGCAATTCAGGTTGCAATCATCGGTGACCGAAATAAAATGAAATGCGGGGAAAAACTCGCCTTTTTTTAATCGTTTTTTAAAACGGGTGAGTCCAATGGCACCTTTAATACCCAGATTGTACACAAATTTGTACAAACATTTCTTATCTGTTTTTATGAGGAGCTGTTTGAGCATCTATTTCTTTTCTAATCCTTTTTTAAATTCTTCAATGGCTTTTAATTTTTCTGCTTCGGCCTGCTGTACCACACCTTGTTTGAAAATGTTTCTCCGGGCATTGTTTCGTTCATTTAATAAAACAAACAGGCCTTCTTTTTTTTCGGGTTTCGCAGGTTCTTCTTTACTCCCCGGTTCAGCTCCCGAAAGTACTGAGTTCTCGGGCAACCTTGGAAAAATAATGGCTGATGCCGGACAGGTTCTTCCACATGCCGGGCAATTGTTTTTGCACGACAAAGGATTAACAACCTCCAGGCTTTTTTTGTTGTATTTGTAAACCCCAAAAACACAAAAACGGGCACATTGACCGCACAAGGTGCATCGCGATTCATCAATTACCGGGTACCATGCCGGAACATCAAGACTACTTTTTAGTACTTCGTATTTTGTTTCTGAAGAATTTTCTAACGTCTTTTCCCTTAAGGTTTCTACAATGTTTTCAGTGGTTAATTCTCTGAAATTTAAAACCTCGTAATTGCCAAGTGTAATTTTATTCTGTTGAAATATGTTTTGAATGGCCCGCGGATAGCAGGCTACAATAAACTTTTTGTCGTATTCATTTTCAAACGAATGCAGTACATCTTTCTCGTTAACTGAGAAAGCACAAATGTCATGAAGTTCGAAAACATCGACGTTTAATTCTTTAAACGATTCTGCAAGTGTGTTTTGCTTTTCGTTGGGAATAATACCGGCTCCGCAATTGCAATAAATCAGGCAATTCTGTTTTTTCATGACTGTTTTCAATAAGAATAGCTAATTAACTAATTTTCCGTCTAATTGAGAAATGAATAAGAAGTATTGTAGTTTAAATGGCATGAAATGCAGGTTCAACAAAGTTTATAGCAAGAGATTTAGATATTGGTATTTTCGTTCACATTAATTATTAGATTTTAACAACTTGCTATTTATGTTAATTGTACATTTGAAGAATCAATTATTTCCGGAAAACTGTGATGATTAAAAAACTTCCTGTACATGTACTAATTGTTGTTTTTCTTTTTTTAACGCATAAAAGTTTTGCTCAATCGGAGGATACAACAAAGCTGATACCTTCACCTTCTTTTATAGAAACCGAACTGGTACCTTCACTTTTTATACCCGATTTTGAACCGGATATTTTTAATGAAAATCTTATGCCTGCATCGGACGATGCGGCTATAAATCGGTATCAGTTTGAAACTCCAAAAATTGAAAATACATTGTTTGGTAGAATGACATTCGAACAAAGTAAAACGGAAGTAACATTTGTCAATCTTGGTTCTTATCAACATTATAACAATAGTTTTATCTATCGCCCAAACGGCAAACTATCGCTTCAGTTAGGCATGGGATTGTTAAAGCAGAATACCGTTTTAAGAGCCTTTCAGGTCGGTTATCAATTTAGTTTTAATTCTTCACTGGAATATGAAATCACCGATTGGTTGAGTGCCTATATTTATGGTCAATATGTTGCTCCGCCTTTTAATAAAACAAGTCAGTTGTATGATCCGGTGATCCGGATGAATCCATTGTTCTTTCAAACTGAAACAGGAGGAGGATTGCGTGCAAAGTATAAAAATATCAGAACGGATATTGGGCTAAAGAATATTTACGGCACACAGTTCAATTCGTCCAATCCTGTAAAATCGATGGATACCAAAGTTATTATCGGGTTTTAAAAATTTGGTTAATTTGCCTATCGAATAGGTATGATTTTTAATCAAGAAATAATGAACAGCAAAAACTACGTATTTATAGCTAAGAGCCTGGACGGATACATTGCCGATAAAAATGGCGGAATAGATTGGCTGCATTCCATTCCAAATCCGGACGGTTTGGACATGGGGTACAATGCTTTTACCGACCAGATTGACGCAATTGTAATGGGCCGCAAAACTTTTGATGTAGTGTGCAGTTTTACTATTCCTTGGCCCTACACAAAACCCGTTTTTGTAGTAAGCAATTCGCTAAAAATAGTGCCGGAGGTGTACCGGGGAAAAGTTGAATTGGTAACCGGAGTACTTCCTGAAATAGTGGCGCACATTCATGGGAAAGGATTAAATCAGCTGTACATTGATGGGGGCACTTTAATACAAAGTTTTTTGAAAGAAGACCTGATCGATGAGATGATTATTACTACTATCCCGATTTTATTGGGTGGTGGATTTCCTTTGTTTGGTGAATTGGCAGAACCTTTGGAATTTGAGCATGTAAAATCAGAGGTGTTTTTGAACGCAATTACTCAGGATACTTATCGGCGGCGTCGTTAGTGAGAGTGTGACTTCAAGTCATCCTCTCACTAGAGCCTAATTTACTCTTTTGTTTTTCGTTTCACTCCCCGCAAGGGTTCTGCCTCAAGCGGATTATCGGGCCAGTGGTGTTTTGGGTAACGTGCTTTCATCTCCTTTTTTACCTCAAAATAGGCATTGTTCCAGAAACTGTTTAAATCGCCGGTAATTTGAACGGGTTTAAAACCGGGCGACAGCAAATGCATCAGAACTTTTACATTCCCCTGATTTACCGTTGGTGTTTCCAATAATCCAAAAACTTCCTGCAAACGAACGGCTAAAACAGGAGGCTCGCCATTTGACTGATAGTTGAGTTTTATATTCGATCCGCTGGGAACTTCGATTCGTTCCGGGGCCAATTTTTCCAACTTGTTTTGTAAGTCGTAATCCAGGTTGTGCTGAAGTACAGTTTTCAGATCAATTTTTTTCAGGTCTTCCGGTTTCCGAATGTTGCTCAAGTAGTGCGATAACCATTGGGCATTAGTAGCCAATAAATAATCAGTACTCACATTTGGCCACTTGTTTTGTTTATCCCAAATACGCAGACTGTTCACCCGGTTTTGCCACTGTTCAACCTCTTTGTTGAAATCGAGTAACCAGGCGCCTTCCTTTTTGAGCGCATCGGAAATTGCTTTTAGTTTTTGGGCTTCATCGTAGTTTGTTAAAGGTTTACTCTGCAGTACAATATTGCCAATGCGTAATTCTGTTTGAGCAGTAAAACCACCACGTTTTGTATCCCAGTAGATTGAGTCATACGATTTTACCATCGGAGCCAAATCTTTTGGATTAATGGGCGATGCCAGAAAAATCCGTCCAACACCGTCGCGGGCATTTAAACTGGCAATGGCCAGCCAGGATTCATGTGCCAAATCATCCTGATGACCAGCGGCAGCAATGTTTCCGTTGGCCAATTTAAACTGGGCATTGTTTCCGGGTGTGGCATGTGCAATTCGTTCGGGATACGCAAAAGCGAGCAGCAGTCCGGTTTCAAAACAATCTACTGCTGAATTGTCTTCTTCGATATCCAACATTTTGCGGTATTGCTCTGCAGTTTTTGCAATTCGTACGAGCCTTTTGTTTTTCAGGCTGCCCGAACGGAAACGGCGCAAAGCTTCAATGCGCAGGTTAATATCAATCCCGGATTCTTTACCAAGTGGATCGCGTTCATCGAGTAACGCTGCCACATCGCAGGCCAAAGCAGTTAAATCTTCGTCATCGGCCAAAAGTAACATGTGTGCAAGTCGCGGATGGCAGGGCAATTTGTGAATTGCTTTTCCGTGTTCAGTGATTTTTCCATCTTCAATGGCTTCAATTTGTTGCAACAGTTCTTTGGCCTGTTCAACATGGCCTTTGGGGGGCGGTGTTAACCAGGTAAGACTATTAATATCGGCCACTCCCCATTTTGCCATTTCCAAAACCAACGAAGCCAGATCTGCTTCTTCAATTTCGGGAGTTCGGTGCTTTTCGAGCCGGTGCTGAGTGGCTTTTGTCCACATGCGGTAACAAGCTCCGGCCCCCAGTCTCCCAGCACGTCCAGCTCTTTGATCGGCAGAATCCAATGTAATGTCGATGGTTTCCAAACGTGATAATCCCGTGTTGGGATTAAATTTCATAGTGCGTGCAAATCCCGTATCCACCACAACCGAAATGCCTTCAATGGTTAAACTGGTTTCTGCAATTAAAGTTGCCAGAATAATTTTGCGTCGTCCTTCGCGATGCGGCATAATGGCCGCATATTGTTTCTGAGGAGAAAGTTGTCCGTACAACGGATGTATTGAAATTGCCTTTTGAGACGATTTTAAAATTTTCTCGCAGGCTTTTATTTCTGCTTCTCCGGGAAGAAAAACCAGAATATCACCCTTCTGTTCTTTTACCGCTTTGTGTACCACTCGACTTGTTAATTCTGGTAAAAGTTGCAGGTCATTTTCTCCTTCGTAAAAAATTTCAACCGGATATTGCCGGCCTTCGCTTACCACAAACGGAGCATTTAAAAGTTCAGTAAGCTGTGGCATGTTCAATGTGGCCGACATTATCATTAAACGTAAATCGGGGCGTAATACCTGCTGCGCTTCACGCGACAGAGCAAGGGCAACATCGGCAAAAAGACTGCGCTCGTGAAACTCATCGAAAATTACCAGGCCAACACCTTCAAGGGCATTATCTGTTTGCAGCATTCGGGTAAGTATTCCTTCGGTAACTACCTCCAGCTGCGTATGTTTCCCAATACAGTTATCGAAACGAATGCGGTAGCCCACTCTTTGTCCCACTTTCTCACCAAGAAGTTCGGCCAGTCGCATGGCGATGGTTCGTGCTGCCAAGCGTCGTGGCTCGAGCATGATTATTTTCTGATCCTTCAGCCAGTCTTCCTCCAATAAGGCCAGAGGTAGCAATGTGCTTTTACCGGCACCGGTTGACGCACTCACCAACAGAGTATTGCTTTTTGATAAATGATTTTTTACGTCGTCAATAACCTCGATAATCGGGAGGTCTATTTTATATGGATTAAAACTCAAAGCTGCTTCTTTTAAATTGAGTGCAAAATTAGTGATTAGTTATTACCTGTATCATTTTACAATTATTATCTGCAATTTTTTAAAAGAATGGTTGCTAAATCAAAAACTGTTCGTAATTTTGCGAACAACGAACAAGTAGATAATTCTATGACAGATATTAAAATAATTTCAGACGATCAGACCAAGTTGGCGCGCTACGCAAAAGCATTGGGGCATCCGGTTCGGGTGTATGTAATGCAATTGCTGGGCAGCCAATCATGTTGTTACAGCGGCGATTTAAGCAGCGAATTGCCCATTGCCAAATCAACACTGTCGCAGCATTTAAAAGAGTTAAAAGATGCCGGATTAATCCAGGGCGAAATTGAAGCTCCACGTGTTAAGTATTGTGTAAACAAAGCCAACTGGAAAGAAGCACAGGTCTTGTTTAAAACCTTCTGGGATATTTAAAAATTTACAATATTAGTTCGTATTTTTGCGAACTACGAACAAAAAATTAAACAAAAATGGACATTAAAGTATTAGGAACCGGTTGTACAAAGTGTAAAAAACTGGAAGAGCTAACACGCGAAGTTGTAGCAGAAATGGGAATTGAAGCCAATATTGAAAAAGAGGAGGACATTTATAAGATTATGCAATATGGCGTAATGCGCACTCCCGGTTTGGTGGTTGACGGGAAAGTTGTATTAACCGGAAGATTGCCTAAAACTAAGGAACTAAAGGAACTATTAACCCAATAGGATCGGGAATCAAAAAATAACTAAAAAAAAATCGAACAATGAAAACTGTAAAATCAATTCTTTTAGCAATAACTGTGGTATTGTTTGTTTTTGCTGCAAGTGCCGAAACATCAGTGAGTACTAAAACGGAAGGTGACAAAACAGAAGTGTATTATTTCCACAATACCAGACGTTGCCCAACTTGCATGGCCATTGAAAAAGAAACAAAAAAAGTACTAAGAGAGCAGCCTTATGCCGATGCCAAAGAAAATGGCGAGTTGGTTTTTAAATCATACAATGCCGAGGATTCGGCCAATAAAAAGCTGGTTAAAAAAATGGGTGTTACCGGTTCGGCACTCATAATTGTAAAAGGCGATAAAACAATTGACCTGACCAGCAAAGGTTTTATGTATGCACTTAAGCAACCTGAAAAATTGCAGGAAGCCATTCGGGAAGCATTAAACGACTAATATTTAGTAATGGAAGAATTCCTAACCTCGCTTTACGAGAACTCCAGTGTGCCCCTTTTTTCGGCATTCTTTTTAGGCTTATTAACAGCAATTAGTCCTTGTCCGATGGCTACCAACATTACTGCAATTGGCTACATTGGTAAAGACATCGAAGTAAAAAAACGTGTTTTTTACAACGGATTGATATACACACTTGGAAGAGCACTGTCGTATTCGGTCTTGGCAATTTTGTTGTTTTTGGGTGCCGACCAGTTTAAAATATCATCGTTTTTTCGTTTGCACGGCGAAAAAATTCTGGGGCCACTGCTCCTTGTGGTTGGCTTGTTTATGCTGGGAGTTATAAAGATTGACTTCCCGGGATTAAATCTTTTTTCAAAAAAGCTGGAAGAAAAAAACAGATGGAATTTTTGGAATGTATTGTTGCTGGGAGTTGTGTTTGCGTTGGCCTTTTGTCCGTATAGCGGGGTGCTTTATTTTGGCATGCTAATTCCCATGTCCATTGGTTCGGCAAAAGGATTGATATTACCCGTTGTTTATGCGCTGGCTACCGGAATTCCTGTGATAATTATTGCCTGGTTACTGGCTTTTACCATTTCCGGAGTTGGCCGGTTTTACAACATTTTAAAGCAGGTTGAGTTTTGGATGCGACGTGTAATTGCAGTGTTGTTTATTGGAGTTGGGGTGTATTATGTGTGGGTGCTTTGGGTAAAGAATATGGTGACGTAAAATTTCCCAAGTTTCACTTCGTCTCGATTGTCACCCTACAGGGTGACAAGAGCGCCGGAAAAGCGACGAGGGTGAAAGGGTAACTTGATAAAAAGAGAGAGAATAGAAACTCCTCAAAGATTTTTAAGAACAATGTTCGTGATTCTACGAAAGACGAAATAAAAAATGGAAACCTATAAAATAGCAGTTGATAACCAGGAGAGAAAAAAGAGGGCAGGATTACTTGCATCTGTTATAGTTGTATTACCGTCTTTGTTGCTGTTGTATCATTATTTATCAGGTTTGGTTGACTATCTCACCTTTAATCTGTTTATGCTTCAACCGGAATCGCACCTGGGGCAGGCGATCAACTTCTTTATTTACGATACAATAAAAATCCTCATTCTGCTTTTTCTTATCAGTTCGCTGATGGGTGTGGTAAATGCCTATTTCCCGGTGGAACGTTTGCGCGTATATTTGACTACCAAAAAATTATTTGGGCTGGAATACTTTTTTGCATCATTTTTTGGTGCAGTAACACCGTTTTGTTCGTGCTCGTCAATTCCACTTTTTATTGGGTTTGTACAAGGCGGAATTCCGCTGGGTGTAACATTTTCGTACCTTATTACCTCGCCGCTTGTAAACGAGGTTGCGGTTGCTATGTTTTTGGGGATGTTTGGCGTAAAATCAACATTAATTTATGCCGGAAGCGGAATTTTATTGGGAATGATAGGCGGATACATACTGGGTAAATTAAAACTTGATAGTTACCTCAGCGATTGGGTGAAAGAGATTCAGCAAAACTCAACAAACGAAAATGCAAAATGGGAGAACGAGAAAACACCATTTATCGACCGCTTACCGGCCATTATCGCCGATGGCTGGGGGATCGTTCAAAAAGTACTGCTTTATGTCATTATTGGAATTGCCATTGGCGCTGCTATGCATGGTTATGTGCCAGAAGATTTTTTCACTGAATTTTTATCGGCAGATAAATGGTATGCCGTGCCTGCAGCAGTGATACTAGCCGTACCTATGTATGCCAATGCTGCCGGAATTGTTCCGGTGATCCAGGTGTTTGTAGCCAAAGGAGTGCCGCTCGGAACGGCTATTGCATTTATGATGGCGGTGGTTGGCCTGTCGCTGCCTGAAGCAACACTGCTAAAGAAAGTTATGAAATGGAAACTTATCGGGATATTCTTCGGAACAGTAACTGTGTTTATTATTCTGTTGGGCTACCTGTTTAATTTGTTCTTATAAAATCAATAAAAACTAACCGTATGAAAGCAAAAAACATTGGATTCATTGGCGGAGGCAGAATCACAAAAATTTTTCTGCAAGCCTTTCAAAACAAATCAACGAAGTTTGAAAGTGTAAAAGTATTTGATCCTAACAGCGAAACGCTCAGTGCATTACAGGTTTATTTTCCAAGTATAATACCGGTTGGAACAGCCGAGGATGCTGCTGCTCAGGAAATTGTTATTCTGGCTGTTCATCCGCCCGTAATGGGGGAGACGCTCGCAAAAATAAAAGATGTAATTTCAGAAGATACACTGGTTCTTTCTCTCGCTCCAAAAGTCACCATCGAAAAAATGGCTGCAGCTTTGGGAACCGACCGGATTGTGCGTATGATTCCGAATGCAACATCCTACATTAATAAAGGATATAATCCGGTTGCTTTTCATGAAACATTTACCGAAAAAGAGAAGAAGAAGTTTTTCAAAATGGTAAAGGCTTTGGGTAAAAACTTCGAGGTGGATGAAAAGAAACTGGAAGGTTACGCCATTGTTTCGGCTATGTTGCCCACCTATTTTTGGTTTCAGTGGGAGGAAATGCAGAAGGTTGCGGAAGCCACTGGTTTGGATGAAAAAGAGGCACAAAAAACCATTGGAGCGACTCTGAAACGATCGGTTTCAATTTTCTTTAACTCCGGACTTTCAGCCGATGAAGTAAAAAATCTAATTCCCATAAAACCGATTGGCGAAGCCGAAGAGCAGATCGCCGAAATCTACCAAAGCAAACTGATGGGACTGTATGAGAAAATAAAAGCATAAAAATAATGTCATTTCGATGAGTAACGAGGAGAAATCGAATTTTCAAAGTGAGAGATTTCTCATTTGTTTCTCTCATTCGAAATAACAAACAAATTGACAAATAACCGGAAGATCTTGACTGAATGAACTCCGTGCTTCTGACTTCAATCTTCCAGCATTTCTTTAATTATGAAAGTATTAATTCTTTGTACAGGAAATTCGTGCCGCAGTCAAATGGCTCACGGCTTTTTACAATCGTTCGACAAACGTATTCAGGTTGAATCGGCAGGAACTGAAGCATCGGGAAAACTTAACCGTAAAGCTGTAAAAGCAATGGCTGAAATTGGTTTGGATATCAGCGGGCACACATCCGATTCGGTTGAAAAATACCTGAATGACGAATGGGATTACGTAATAACCGTTTGTGGTGGTGCAAACGAAAGTTGCCCGGCATTTATCGGGAAAGTTAAAAACCGTTTACACATGGGCTACGACGATCCGTCGCACGCTGTTGGAACTGACGAATTTATCTGGAGCGAGTTTGAACGTGTTCGCGACGAGATTAAAGAAGGATTTTGGAAATTGTACGAAAACGATATAAAACCTCAGTTGGGGTAGTTCGAAAATAAGAGTTCAAACACGAATTGAATGCTCATATTTATGAATTCAAAAATTTGAAGTAATGCCGTCAAAACCAAAACTAAAATTTCTCGATCGGTATTTAACGCTCTGGATCTTTCTTGCTATGGCAGTAGGAGTGTTGTCGGGATATTTTTTCCCGGCAATCGCCGATTTCTGGGAAGCCTTAAAACCATCGGAAGACAGCACCACAAATTTGCCTATCGCCATTGGTTTGATATTAATGATGTACCCACCACTGGCAAAGGTAAAATACGAAGAATTGGGCGATGTTTTCAGAAACTACAAAGTACTCACACTTTCTCTGGTGCAAAACTGGGTTATTGGGCCGGTGCTGATGTTCGCCCTTGGGATTCTGTTTTTTAAACTTTTTCCGGGGCAGGACAATGCCAACCTTCCGTACATGTACGGAATAATTATGATCGGATTGGCGCGTTGTATTGCCATGGTAATTGTGTGGAACGACCTGGCCAAAGGCGATACGCAATATGCTGCCGGGCTGGTTGCTTTTAATTCCATTTTCCAGGTGTTATTCTTTTCGGTTTATGCCTACGTTTTTATTGCCATAATGCCGGGATGGTTTGGAGTACCCACCAACGATGCAGTAGAAAATATTACCATCGCACAAATTGCCGAAAGTGTTTTAATTTATTTGGGAATTCCTTTTGCAGCAGGCTTTTTAACCCGTTTCATTTTAATACGTGTGAAAAGCAAACAGTGGTACCACACAAAGTTTATCCCAAAAATCAGCCCGATTACTTTAATTGCTTTGCTGTTTACAATTGTGGTGATGTTTTCGTTAAAAGGCGAATACATTGTAAAAATCCCGCTGGATGTTGTGTTGATCACCATTCCTTTGCTGATTTACTTTGTAGTCATGTTTTTGCTGTCGTTTTTTATGAGCAAAAAAGTGGGCGCCGGTTACGAGCAGGCTACCACACTTTCGTTTACCGCTGCAAGTAACAATTTTGAACTGGCCATTGCAGTCGCTATTGCCATTTTTGGTATGAACTCGGGTGAAGCATTTGCCGCAGTTATTGGGCCGTTGGTTGAAGTACCGGTTATGATTGCTTTAGTGAATGTAGCTTTAAGATTCAGAAAAAAGTATTTCCCGGTTACTGCTCGAATTATTTAGTACTTTATAAATACTATTCTTGCACAATTCAGCAAAATATTTTTATTCAGTCTCAGATTGAAATGATTGAAGGAATTGATAATATTGACTCAATCTTTATCAATCTTATAGGGCTTGTTCTGGTTAGGTTGATTCAAAACAAAGCAGATAGTTGATTTTTGCAAGGTTGGAAATTGTAAGTAAGTGTTGTTCATTGATTTAGTTTGACTTTTTTGGATTGTTGTTTGAGCGCATTGGGATAATTTTCAGGAATTTAATCCTGCATATTTGCATGGTAAAACAGTAATAACATTAAAATTTAAAACGATGAAAACATTTAAAAGATTAGCAGTAGCATTTATGCTTGTAGCAGGGTTAGGTTTAGGTTTCGCTTCATGTTCGGATGACGCATATTACGAAGAGCCGGAAAAAGATATTTCTTTGCCAGGTACTGATTACCCAACAAAGCCGGGTCCTGAACTTTACAATGTATAATTGTAACTAAGGAGTCACAATCGAAATTTTAATCGATTAACAGACTACCAAAAAGAAATACGCGATAAAGAATAAGTTCTGAAGCAAGTGGCGATTGAGTCCATTTTGTTTCAGGACTTTTTTTTGAATGTTACTTCCTAGCACAACACTAAATTTTCACCAATCTGATCTTCATCCTTCCGATCCCGGATACTCCTGACCACCTCTTTTAAAAGATGCCCCAAATATTTTTTTACTCAACTCAAGCAGTCTGTGGAAATGTTTGATAATGAGTTGTAATTTGGCTTTTTTGGATTGTTGTATGAGCTTTTGGGGATAAAATAAGGGAGTTGAAACCACCATCTTTGTATCGTAAAATAACAGTAATAATATTAAAATTTAAAACGATGAAAACATTTAAAAAATTAGCAGTAGCATTTATGCTTGTAGCAGGATTAGGTTTAGGTTTCGCTTCATGTTCAGATGACGCAATTTACGAAGAGCCGGAAAAAGATATTTCTTTACCGGGTACTGATTATCCGGTAAAGCCGGGTCCTGAACTTTACAGCTTATAATTGTAAGTTTGGTATTACAATCGAAAATCAAATCGATTAGCGAGAGTACCGAAAAGAGATATGCAAAAAGAAGAAGTTCTGAAGCAACAGAAGATTATTATTGACTTCGTTGTTATTCAGAACTTCTTTTTTTATGGTATTTGTTGTAAATGCCAGGGGTGAAGTACCCTTTTCTATATTTATGTGCTTAGTAATTAAATTGTTCATTTGAATCTTTTGGACTAGCACATGAGTCTTTTGGGTTAAACTATGGGTTGAGTTTGCTGCATCTTTGCATCGTCAAACAGTAATAACAATTTAAAATTTAAAACGATGAAAACATTCAAAAAATTAGCAGTAGCTTTTGTAGTAGGTGGTTTAGGTTTAGGTTTTGCTTCATGTTCAGATGATGCATATTACGAAGAGCCGGAAAAAATCAAGCCTCTTCCTCCAACAGTAGAATTGCCGGTTGCACCGGTTGAGCCACCAGTGGCCGATCAGCCAATTGCTCCTGTGCCTGATCCTGTAATTTAAGGATTTGGAAGGTAATTATTCCAATAGAAAATAGGATAGGACATACATTTAAAGGTAAGTCCAGTTTAGAAAAAAGCTTCGAAGGGCATAGAATTGAAAGTAATTTTTGATTCATGCACTTCGGAGTTTTTTTACTTTATAATTTTTTAAATACCACTGCCCCCCAAAAACTATATGTCAATTCTTTTTATTTGTTATTTCTTAATGGCCAAAGATAGAGAGTGGTGCCTTTATCTCACGAAGCATATATCTTTGTGCGCAATTCGAAGAAAATAGCTATGATTGATTTCAAAATAGATAAAAAAAAGTGTATTAAGTGCGGACTTTGTGCGCAGGAATGTCCGGTGCTGATTATTGACGGTAAAACAGAATATCCTGAAATAAAAGAAGGGAAGGAGAAACAGTGTATAAAATGTCAGCATTGTTTGGCCGTTTGCCCAACTGCTGCCTTGTCTATTTGGGGGAAAAATCCTGAAGACAGTATTCCGGTTACCGATGAGCTCCCAACTCCGGAGGACATGGAGAGACTTATTAAAACACGCCGTTCCATCCGAAAGTTTAAAAAAGAAGAAATTAATCAGGAGCTGATTCAAAAGTTGCTAGAAACAGCTGCATATGCACCAACCGGACACAACAAAAATTCGGTATTGTTTTCCGTAACCGATTCAAAAGAACAATTAAATAAATTACGCACTGCCGTTTACGACGGAATAAAACGCGCCGGCGATGCAGGAACTTTGCCGGAAACAATGGCTTTTTTAGGCGATCTGCAGCGTTTGTGGGACAGTAAACAAATTGATGTGCTTTTCCGCGATGCGCCACATGTACTTATTACATCGGCACCTAAAAACGTAGCATCGCCCGACGCCGATTGCCACATTGCACTTAGCTATTTCGAATTACTTGCCAATACTTACAGAGTGGGAACTTTGTGGAACGGTTTTATAAAAATGGTTCTTAAGGATATTGCTCCGGGAATAGGCCGTCAAATTGGTATTCCTGAAGACCATGTAATCGGTTATGTTCTGCTGTTTGGAAAACCTGCCGTTAAGTTTACCCGCTCGGTTCAAAGCGAAGGACTGAATCTGAACAGGATAGAACTGTAAGAATAACCGGTCGTGTTTTTGTATACAATTGAAACATAAAACCGGATATGTGGGGATTGTTACACCCTTATTTAAATTGAGTCTAAGTCTGAGGAGTTTCTACTTCTGAATAAGTAATTATATTTGTTCCCATTACAATTTTGTAGACACTAGGCCAAAACATAACCAATACTTAGCAAGGAGTATAACATAAATTTATGAAAGAAAGACGTGTAGTAGTAACCGGTTTGGGAGCTTTAACTCCAATTGGAAATACCATGGGTGAATTCTGGACGAATGCCGTGAATGGCAAAAGTGGTGCAGCTTCGATTACCCGATTTAATACCGAGCAGTTTAAAACCAAATTTGCCTGCGAATTAAAAGACTTTGATGGTTCGAAACTATTGGACCGGAATGAAATAAAACGAACCGATCTGTTTACTCAATATGCACTGGTTGCTGCCGGTGAAGCATTATCCGATAGTAACCTCGATTTAGAAAAGATTGATCCGTTTGATATTGGTGTAATTTGGGGGTCGGGGCAGGGCGGCATGCGAGCCTTCGAAGAACAAGTGAAGGATTATGCCGGTTCAGGAGGTGCACGATTTTCGCCTTTGTTTGGCCCCAAGGTGCTTATTAATATGGCATCGGGTTACATCTCTATGAAATACGGATTAATGGGAATGAACTTTACCACCTCTTCGGCATGTGCCACTTCAAGCACAGCCATTATGGACGCCTATAATTACATCAAACTGGGCAAAGCAAAAGTGTTTGTTACCGGTGGTTCCGAGGCCGGAATTTTTGAAACCTCAATAGGTGGTTTTGGGGCCATGCGAGCCTTGTCGGTAAGAAATGAAGATCCTGAAACTGCTTCGCGACCTTTTGATACAAACCGCGATGGATTTGTGATGGGAGAGGGCGCCGGAGCTTTAATTCTGGAAGACTACGAACACGCCAAACAACGTGGTGCAAAAATATATGCAGAAATGGTGGGAGCAGCTATGACAGCCGATGCATATCACATTGCTGCTTCGCATCCAGAAGGAATTGGAGCCGCAAAAGCAATGGAACTTGCACTGGCAGAAGCCGGTATAAACCCAGCCGAAGTAGATTATTTAAACGCACATGCTACTTCAACGCCGGTTGGCGATACCAGTGAGATTAATGCCGTTATAAAAGTTTTTGGTGCTGCTCCGGAACGTTTAAATATCACATCCTCAAAATCGATGATGGGACATTTGCTGGGCGCTGCAGGTGCTGTTGAGTCTATTTTGTGTATAAAAGCTATTGAAGAGGGAATTATTACTCCAACCATCAATACAACAAATCTCGATGCAATGATACCCGGAACCATGAATATTGTTACCGGCGAAAGTGTAAAGGCCAATGTAAAGGTAGCCATTACCAATAGTTTTGGCTTTGGCGGGCACAATGCAACTTTGGCTTTTAAAAAGTTTGAAGAATAGAAAGTTAGTGCCGCTGATTTTTTTTAGAACTTCGATACTGTCTTATTGCATCGTATCGCAATTTCATTGGCATGATAAGTTACAATCGGCTGGTCATGGCAGAGCAATAAAATACGATTGGTTTGATGCAATAATATCTTATTGGTCAGTATTTTTGTGGAGGAGATTGTATGCGGGAGGGTAATTTTCTGCCCGCTTAGACAAGGGAAGACAAGAACCGGCACCAGATGTTTTGCTACGCCCGCCATCACTTATAACCCGATTAGGATTTGTTATTGTTCATAGAAGGAGATACCAAAATTTTTTGTCACCAACTTATCTAGTTCCTTGAGGTTCGATATTAATTCCGGATTATTTTGTGATAAGGATAAGCCGGACTTATCTTTCAGGAACAACTTTTTCAGTTCAAGAATTTTAAAGTAAAATGATGGAGAATGTAGTTCAAAAGGCAATGTAGCCAATTGTTTCTCAATGGCTATCTTTTTTTCTTTCAGTACATTGATGACTTCAATCGCCGAATCAAAATCCAATTCCTTTTTTTCGATTGATTTCAAAATTCCGCACTTAAACTTGCCACACTGTCTTGGTCTTTGAGAATAAATAGTACAGCCGTCACAGCCCAATTTCGTACAAGGATGCAAAAACAATCCTATGTTATCCACTTCTTCTATGTCCATCAACTTCCTCAGTGCCGGCAGCTCGTCATTATCGAGCTGTACAAAACCAATCAGGCTACCGTCGCAACAGACACCACAAGACAAACATATATTTAATAATTCACTCATGATCCCTAATTTCAGAAGTATCCGAACTAAAATAATTTTCTTTTTAATAGCCCGCTAAAGTAGAAAAAACACGATCGGTTTTCGTATGTGTACATTGTTTATTTATTCGAACCCGGATATAATTTTGAAAAACGTGTTTTGAATTGGTGCGAACGACTGTTTGTCTAACGATTATTTTAACGCAATTATCATTTTGATATCTGTTTCTGTTTACTCTCCGAATATTATATTTAATTGAGTTATTAGTCAATGTGCTGACTGGATGTTCTTTGCGTTAGGTGTCGCGTTCAATGTTTTACCTCCCGGCATCAATGTTTCCATCGTGGAATTAAATGTTTTAATCGCCACTGTCAATGTGTCTGCTCTGACGTTAATTGTGTCAGTTGTCGAGTTAATTGTTTTCATCGCGGAGTGAAATGTTTTTATTTCGCCGTTAATTGTTTTATCCTCCAGGTTAAATGATGCTCGTATCGACTTAAATATTTTCGTTGCGGAGTGGTTTGTTCTTCTCTTCGCCATGTTTGTTTTAAACGTTTTGTTTTTCGATTGATGCTACTATATAATTGCGAGCGTTTAGTTGTGTGCCCGGGTTTAATCCATCACAAACTTTACACCCGCCGAATAGATGGAGGCTTTAAATTTTGAGTTGCGCGAATAATTGCTGTATTTCAGATCGATGCTTTTTAACCCGAATTTCCAGATATGCCCCGAGGTGAAAATGTCGGTATAACTAATTCCAAAACCAAAATTGTTGGCATTAAATTCCGACAGGTCGTAATCTGACGTATAATATTCTTCGGTGGAAAGGTGCGCGTTGTAAGGCGCAAAATAGTCGGCCGCACTTTGGTTGTAAAAGCGGTACGAGGGGTACAGCGTAAATTTGTCGGTAATTTTTACGGGCACCTCAATACTGGCGGTGTTCGATGCTATTCCCCAATCGTCGGTGTAATAGCGGTAAAAGGTTCGTATTGATATCCATTCGTTCACAAAATAATTTAACCGGCCGCCAACGGCAATTTTTAAGCGCGAATCGGGTAGGCGTTCCACATCGTCGGCCAGGTGAAAATTCTCGTAAAAGAAATCTTCCCTGTCGCTAAAATACACGCGGTGAAAGGGTGTTGAAAGCAGCCCCTGTTGCGAAATTACATCGGCCGAAAGCCAACCCACCAGCCGCGACGAAAGGATCTGCGAAACGCTCATTCCAAACGAGTACGAGTTTCGGCCTTTGTCAGTATGCCCGGTAAACGAAGGGTTGTAGCCCGGCACCAAATACATAAAATTGTTGCCCCCGGTCTGCCTTAGTTCGTAGGGATAGATGAGGCTCCACGTGTCGATAAAAACATTTCCTTTTAAACTAAGCTCCGTATTCTTTTCATTAAACAGCCAGGTATAACTCCCGCCAACACCAAACGAGGTGTAATCGAATTCGACCGATACCGAAAAGTTTGCCGACCACATTCGGTTCCGGTCGTCGGAACTATGACTGTAACTCCCTACAACGTTGCCCCACATATCCGATTTTGAAGCACCGCTGCTGGCCACAAACGGATCGGCAGGTTGATTGCCGTCGAAAGGATTTATATTGCTCGACGAGGCAGATGTGTAGGCCGAAATATTTCCATTTATGGTTAACACATCATCGTCGTTTAACGGTACCGACACAATTATCGATGGCGACAGGTCTTGTAATTCCTCGGTTCCGCGTCCGCCCGTAACGGCTGCATTTTCGCCGTCCTGCTCGTAATAGTTTAAAAGCATGTCAATCTCGGTACTTTCGAGCACGCGTTTTTTGTAACTCTCAGTTTCGTCCTGTGCCTGCACCAGCGTTACAAAAAAGAGCAGTGTTAGTATTAATATGATCTTCATCTGCATAAAATTTAGTTACATCCGCAACCGCCACCGGTTTTTCCTCCGCTGGCTCCCGAAGCTGCTTCGCGATACGATTGAAATGTAGTTTGAAACTTATCGATGTGGCGGTCGCTAAGCGCCATGTCTTTGTCGTTTATGTTCACTTTTTCGTACTCATGTAATACGGTGCACGAACTGAATAAAAGCAGTCCAACCCCGGCGAGTAACAGTAATTTTTTCTTCATTGCTTTTTTATTTCAATGTTGTTCGATTTATGAATAGTTCCTTTATCGTCGATAATGATACATTCTATTTGGGGCAGTTGATTGATGCGATCCAAACCAACCTCTATGCCCATTACAAAAATTGAAGTGGCCAGTGCATCGGCAATCTCAGCCCGGGGCGCAAAAACAGTGGCACTGATGATCCCGCTGGCGGGGTATCCGGTTCGCGGATCGATGATGTGCGTATAACGTTTCCCGTTAAAACTTACATATTTCTCGTAGTCGCCCGATGTTACCACGGCACCTTCTTTTATCGGCAGTAATGCAAAGGCTTTGTCTTTGTCCATGGGATTTGTAATGGCTACTTTCCAGTCGTCGCCGCCGGGTTGTTTGCCCCAGGTGTTCATGTCGCCCGATGCATTTATTATTCCTGCCGAAACGCCTTCTTCTATAAGCAGGGCCTTGGCTTTGTCGGCGGCATAACCTTTCCCAATGGCGCCAAAACCAATCTTCATCCTTTCTTTTTTCAGGAACACGGTTGAGGCATTTTTGTCAAGCACAATATGGTTAAAACCTACTTTTGCCACCCTTGCTTTTATGTTTTCTTCAGAAGGCATTTCCGTCATACTGCCGTCAAATTTCCAGATGCGATCCATTGATGCATAGCTGATATCAAAAGCCCCGTCGGTTAATTTCGATATGCCGATGGCTCGTTCGACCAACGAAAATAGTTCAGCGGAAACCTGCACCGGTTGAACTCCGGCATTGGCATTTATTTTTGATGTTTCGGAATTGGCATCCCACGACGAGATCAGTTTTTCGATACGTGATATTTCTGCCACCGCCATGTCGATGTATTGGTCGGCTTCGTTTTGGTTGTTGGCCACAACGGTAATGTCGAAGCGGCTTCCCATTAATTTCAGCGTACGTTTATAAGGCTGTTCGGCAAAGCTTTGCAAGCCGGGAAGCAAAAACATCAATATGGCTAAAACAAACCTGGTCATTAGTTGATAAACGATTCAAGATGATCGATGTATTGTTTGGGCGACATTTTTTTATAACCGGTTTCGCCTAAAACTTTACCGTTTTTATCCACAACAGCTACAAAGGGGAAGTAGCCTCTTTTGTTGTATTGCGCGGCCAGTTCTTTGTTGCGTTCAATCTGCTCGTCGTCCAGTTGATTGGTTTTTTTACGCGGGAAGTCGGCTTTGTACAGTATGTAGTGGTCTTTTGCAAACGCTTTAAATTCATCCGATTGCCAGATCTCTTTCTCCAGTTTCATACAGGGGGCACACCAATCGGAACCCGCAAAAACTAAAATAATGGTTTTGTTTTCGGCAGCTGCAAGCTGTTTTGTTTTTTGGAAATCGGTTTGCCAGTCTTGAGCAAATCCAACTACGTAACTGCCTGCCAGGAGAAAGAAAAGCAGGATCGTTTTTAAGAGTTTTTGTCTCATGTTGATCTTAGAATTATATTCTGATAAATTGATAGTATAACTTCGAAAGACATAAAATGTTTTTGATTACGGTTGATTTAACAATCATTATGACCAAATATTCAAGACTGCACTTGATATCATTCCTTTTTCGGAAGATTTTTAATTTATTTGCCGTTAAGAATGAAGGTGCCACTTCCTGATTTGGATGAAGTGAGAACTTGTTAAAAAGATATAAGATGAGACGAGCTACTGTTTTTCTACTATTGGCCATGACTTTTGAAGCCTGCACTAACCCGAAACAAAAGAAGACTGTTCCTGCCGAGCCAAATGCTCAGGTTCAGACCGAGGAATTTAGAACGAAATCGGGAAAGGTTTTCCAGGTTTTGGTTGACAAATCAATCAGTGCCAGTTTAAACAATGTGATAGTAATTACCCGTGAATTTGAAAATGCAAACGATACATTTAAATTGGGGGCAATTGATCCGGTTGAAACCATTTTTCTTTCCGATCTGGATGGAAATGGTTTTGAAGAATTGTACCTGGTTAGTAGAAGTGCCGGCTCGGGATCATATGCCAATTTATATGGTTTTGCCTCCAACCGAGACAAAAGTGTGAGTCCGATTTACATTCCGCCAATTTCAGAAAAGCAGCTGGAAAAAGGAGAACGGTTTGAAGGATTTATGGGGCACAATACATTTAAAATCGAAAACGGAAAGCTGGTCAACGAGTTCCCGGTATACCTGAAAAGCGATACAAACGCAAATCCTACGGGAGGCAAACGAGAAGTGATTTATGGGCTAATTGCCGGGGAAGCTGGATGGAGGTTGGTGTCAAGCCAGAATTAGTCCGTAAAAGTTATTCGTTGTCAGGAACGATCAAATTTCCATCATTGTAGAGTGTAAAGCCCAATTGCTCGGCTTTTATTTGGTCTTCTTCATGTATACGAATAAAAATCAGTCGGCCGGTGGGGCAGGTGCAAGCCAGACAAAAAGGACCGTTAGAATACCGTTCAGCATAAACCCGGTACACCGAAATACCGTTGCTTTCAAGGTATTTTTCCACGGCATCGCGGTAATCATTATTTTCCGAGTAGTAGTCGTCCCAGGCGTTCATGCATCCGGTTTCGGCGATGGCAAGCTCAATTCCGTTTTTGTCTTCACTACAACTAAAAATGAATAAAAGAAGAAGCAGAATAACGACTTTTTTCATGACAATTTTTTAGTATAGATTTAAAAATGAGGCAAATGGTTGCGTTGGGAAGGATCATTCGCCGGAAGCATTTTCTCCTGCCTTATAAAACCGGGTGGTTGGATAAGCAAACTGAATATTCTTTTCTGCATTAAAAGCGCTTAAAATTTTTTGCCAGATCACATTTTCGGAACCCCGACGTTGCCGCGGATTGCACAAATACCGAATGGTCAGCCGAACGCCAAAATCCTTTACCGCAGTATACACGATCGGGGTGAGGTGTTTGTAATAAATCATATAATTTTTGCTGGCTTCCAGAATTTCCTTTTCGGCTTTTATGGCCGTATTCTCGGAATATTCGTTGATGATATTCTCCAGTATTGATTTTGCTTTTTCCCAGTTGCTTTCGAAAGTAATGTTCACTTTAATCTCATTCCAGATGTATTCGAAACCCGAGCTGAAATTGGCCTGTGGTTCTAAAAATACTTTCCCGTTTGGCAGATGGATGATTCGACCGGTACTTTGATCGGCTTCCACCCAATTGCCAATTTCGAGCATAGTAAACTGAAACAAGCGGATGTCGATAATATCGCCTGTGTTTTCGCCAATCTGAATGCGGTCGCCAACCACAAAAGGCTTCCGCATAATAATAAAAAACCACCCGGCAAGGTTGGTAAGCGGGTCTTTTAGTGCGATGGCAATACCTGCTGACAACAATCCTAAAAAGGCACCAAATTGTTCGAATGCCGGCAACCAAACCGCCCCAACTAAAATTATAGTAACAAAGGGAACGATAAAGGAAAGTGTGCGTTTCCATTGGTAGCGAACTTTTACGTTTGACGTCTGGCGCCAAACCACGCGCAAAATCAAAAATCTTAAAAGCGAAAGAAAAACGATGATAAGTAACGATACAAAAATCTCGGATTGTGTTTGTGCGGTTAATCCGGTATGTTCGGTAATGAATTCGCTAATATTGTTCATGTTTTACACAATACAAATTGGTAGAAGAGGAAGTTACAAAATATTTCTTAGTTCAAACATATTGTACAACTGCCTTTACTCCATCTTCGTTTGAAGTAGGTTTAAAATCAAAAGCCGTTTCAAATTTTGAGCTGTCGAAATTGTAATCCCTGTCGTACTGATAAAGCATCTCAACCAACTCTTTCATAATCGGGTTGAACAGGCCAATTATTCGAACCATAAATTTTGGCGCTACTTGGGTTTTGGGTTCAATGCCCAATTCGTTGGCAAAAGCATTTATCCATTGTTCGCCGGTCCAGGGTTTTGCTGTTGGCAGATGCCATACCTGACCATAAGCACTTTGGGTATTTCCAAGCAAAGCCGTGGCTTTTGCCGCATCGGGAGTATAGGTGAAATTATGTGCGAATTTTGCAGAGCAAAGCCAGTTCGCTTTTTTCCCTGCCTTTAAATTTGCATAAACTGTTTCGTTTAATACACTGTTGTTTATTCCGGGGCCGTAAAAATCTGCCGATCGGGCTATCAGTGCTTCAAGATTTCCCGCATTAACTTCTTCCATAAGCATTTGAGCCACTAAAGCCCGCACTTTCCCTTTTTGGCTCGAAGGCATCATTTCGGTTTCTTCGTTCATGGGGTACAGGCTATTCGGATTATACATATAGATATTGTCGAAGAAAACCAGTTTTGTATTGTGTTTTTTGCAGGCCTCCAGTGTGTTTTGCATCACAACCGACCAGTGGTTTTTCCATACTTTGGTTTTATAAGGAAGCCCAATGGTTAGGTAGGCAATTTCAGTATCTTTTACAGCTTCTGATACCGCATTAGCATCGGTCATATCGCAGGCAAACAATTCATCGTCGTCGTTTACTTTTTGCGGATTGCGACCAACCAACCTGATTTTATTTGTATAGTTTTTTAACTCTTTGGCTAAGTCAACACCAATTGCTCCGCCCGCTCCTAATATCACCTGCACTTTCTGTTCCTTCATCTTTTTTTTGAATATTTATTTGTTAACATTTAAAATTAAATACCTTAATGTATTCGTTTTTATCGTTGGCATCTTATCAGGGCAGCACAACGATGTTGGTATCATCATCAATTATTCAATGGCTTTTTGGTTTTTCGAATGTACAAAGAGCAATGTTCCCAGCTCGTCGTATCCCTTAAACAGTTCTTCTTTTTCGTGTTTTAACATTTCCTCCCGCAGGCCAATTAAAGTTAAACCAGCATTAACCGACTTTTTCGTAATGATCGTTCGGGATGATATTCCTTCTTTTTGCAGAATAATTTTAATGTTCTTTTCAGTAATCGGAAGCCTGCCCGATAGAACAAGGTTTTTCATCTCCTTTTTGGTGGCAGCAATGTCTTCTTCGCGGCAAATCACAAAAATTTCGATGTGTGTTTTTTTCAGATCGGGATGTCCGAGAAGTATAAAACTCAGGAGGATCATTAAATTGGCATTTTCAGTATCGAACGAATTGATCCAGATGTGGATCCCGTTCCGCATGTCCATCATTTTAGCCGAGTTGGCCAGAATACAAATGTCGAAATTACCACTGTTTACCAGCGCGAAGTTTTCTACGACCCTCGGCAGATCCTTCGGATTCTCCTTGTTGTATTCAAAAATGATCATGTTATTTTCCATGCCTGCCACACCCGGAATTTGAATGGCCTGGGCAATTGCCGATGTGTACGATGGTGATATAATTGTATCGAGAAAAACGTAATTTTCAATCTCGCTTACTTCATCAATTATTTCGTTGAGTTTGCTTTCGGCCAGCTGTACCGAATTTTTCGAGTAGTAATCCTCAATTAAATAGAGGTAAGTGCCAAAACCATATTTATACGAAATCCAGTTGAGCAATTGAAAAGTTTTGTTTGTACCAACGGGTTCTTTCGAAATACAAATGGCACTCGGACGCCACTCGTTTTGTGTTAGCCTTTTCCTCTTTTTTTGCAACGATACCCGCAGGTTGCGGTTAAGCTGAAAGAGCGAATTGGCAAAAATCGAAGCAAAGCCTTTTCGGTTTTTATGATAGTGGTTAATGTACAGATAAATGAGTGTCATTACTCCGATTGAAAGTAGTGCATACGGCGTACTTATTTTAAACATCACCCAGATTGATACCAGGAAACCCACCAGCGAGATGTACCATCGCGAGCGGAAAGTTGGTCGGTACGAAGGCGATGCGCCAAAATGGTTCAAAAAAGAGATAAGACACAATGCACCGTAAGTAACCATAAAAAACATGGAGATGATGGATGCAACCGCATTTACATCGCCAAGTGATACAAAAATCAGGGCAATTATCGAGGTTACGAGCGAGGCATTTTGGGGTTCGTTGTCGGCTGCAGTGCCGGTTGCCAGCCATTTGTTAATTCGTTTTGACGGGAAAGCTTTGTCGAGTGCCAGTGCCTGCAAGGTTCGCGGAGCAACCATTACCGATCCCAGTGCCGATGATATGGTGGATGCTGCCAGTCCGAGCGGAACAACAATAGCACCGCCAAGCGCAATTTTCCCCATTATCAGCTGGTGTTGCAACAAGTCTTCAACTGGTGCCGAGGTAACCAGTTTGTATACAACCAGAAAATAAATGATCATTCCCGAAAAGGTAGCCATAATCGTTCCCAAAGGAATGGAACGCGATGGTTTTTTCAGATCGCCCGACAATCCAACGCCCGCCGTCATGCCGGTAAAGGCTGGAAATATAATGGCAAAAACGATAAAAAACTCTTTGGGATTACGGATTCCTGCTTTTGTAAACGAAAAGGTACTGGTTTCGGCAAATTCGGTGTTTCCTAAAAAAAACATCACAAGCGAAACCAAAAGTACGGCTGCCACAACATATAGTGCTTTAACGCCCAGGTTAGCCCCTTTTTTTATTATTAGTACTGCCAGACCTATCATTACAGGTAAACTTATTGCCTGCCGTGGTAGCACAAAGCCATATTGATCGAGAATATGATTAAAAAAGAATTCGAACGATTCGGTAAAAGCGATTACATAAAAGGCCACACTTATTGCCTGCGAAAAAAACAAGGCGAGACCGATTGTCGCACCAATATTTAATCCAAACGAGCGCGAAATGATAAAATATTCGCCTCCTCCTTCTACCCGCTTATTGGTTGCAATTTCTGAAATTGCCAAAGCGGTTGGAATTGTCACCAAATGCCCTAGCAAAATAATAAGTATAACTCCCCAAAAACCGAGGGTTCCAACAGCAAATCCAAAGCGTAAAAAAAGTATGGCACCTAAAATGGTTGAGATTGCAGTTAAAAATACAGGTGCGGTTCCGAATTTCTTAGTACTACTTGCCATTAAGTTGTATTTATTTGGGTGTTAAGATAAGAAATTACCATCGAATAATAACCATAATTTATGATGTGTCAATGGCTCCTGATCCCATGAAAAGAATTTTTCTGTAGCCTTATTCTTCATAACTTCTGACTGCGACATGTTTTATATCTGTTATTTAAATGATAATCAAAATCCTGCGAAAGGAAGGATAATCTTAACCAATTACTGGCCTGCACCAGGTAGTGATTTTAAAAGAATTAAGATGCCAAAAAGAAGTGGTTGTTTCTTTAAGATATTTCGAAGCATTTTTCATGTAATTTCTGATTAAACTGCTGGCCTTATAAGATTTGGATGACCGATCAGTACTTGACTTCTTTGGCAAATCCTTTGTCTACCAGTTCCTGATTGAGTGAAACAGGATTATCGGCCAGCCAAACAGTAGCAATGTAGCGGCCATATTTACCCGTATCTTTTTCTGTTTCAATAATTGCTTTGTTGTTGTTGGATGTAATTCGCTGAATCACAAATTCTTTTGCTTGTATTCCCTTTTTATATTCATCCGAATCTTTTTTTACATTGTACGTTTCCGGTGTATTTATGCCCTGCAAACGGATTCGCTGGTGGGTAGTGATCTTAAAGCCTAAGTCGATGTCAATGTCCATAGAATCTCCGTCCACAATTCTGGTAATTGTTGCCTTGTATTTATACATAATAATCAGTTTTATGCCATACAAGTTAAGCCAAAATTTTATAATCATCTAACAGTGTGGATTGTATGTTTCTTTTTTTATAATCCAACCAGGTACATTCATTTGCTAAAAAATCTGTTCTTCGGGCAATTCTCAGGCATTATCTTATCCTGAAATTATACAAATATTTTAGAAAAATTAAAGGCATATTGTTTATCGTGGCGTTGTTTGAAATAAATGGCTGAAAGAATACTCCGGCCTGTACAGGGTGGTGAATCCATGAACGTTTTTTAGTTTTAACATTCTCATTTACAACTAACGGGGTGGGTAATGCAATTGGCAGAAACCGATTCTTTTATTACATTTATTAGGTTAAAGTAGACAGGAATTTGTTCTAGTTTGTGGTTCAATAATCGTTATACATTTATAAAATGCCTAAATCTTTAAAAAAGACAAGCACTCGTACTCAGCAACTTACCTTAGTTCTTGCTCCATTAATTAGTATTTTAATCATCCTTTTTGCCGATCTTGATCCGGAGAATAAAAAAGTTACCTATACGTTTGCCATTGCGGTTTTAATGGCAGTGTGGTGGATTACCGAGGCTGTACCGCTTGCGGTTACAGCTTTACTTCCTGTGGCTTTGTTTCCTTTGTTTGGGGTGGTTGACGGCAAAACAATTTCAGCGATGTATTTTAATCACCTTATTTTTCTTTTTATAGGTGGATTTTTAATGGCCTTTGCTATGGAGCGCTGGAATTTACATCGCCGGATTGCACTTCGGATATTGATTCTTTTTGGTGTAAGTCCGGGGCGGATATTGTTTGGTTTTATGCTGGCCACATCTTTTTTGTCGATGTGGATGTCGAATACGGCAACGGCAATGATGATGGTACCAATTGCACTATCGATTATTCTGAAATTAGAGGAAAATTTAGGCCGAAAAAAAATGAGGCGATATTCCATAGGTCTGTTGTTGGGTATTGCTTATTCGGCTTCAATCGGCGGAATTGCAACCCTCGTGGGTACTCCTCCAAATCTGTCGTTTGCCCGGATTGTAAGTATTATTTTCCCCGAAATGACAGAAATCTCATTTGCCGACTGGTTTATTTTTGCAATCCCTGTTACTTTGGTTTTGTTCATGGCGGCCTGGCTTTTATTGTTTCTGATGTACAAACCAAAAAAAAGCTGGAAGAAAATTCATTTAAATGAGTTTCGGGAGGAATACAGTTCGCTGGGAAAAGCAAAACCCGAAGAGAAAATAGTGTTGACTTTATTTATTATTCTGGCCTTTTTGTGGATATTTCGTTCAGGTTTTACAATTCAGAATTTTGTTGTGCCGGGCTGGTCGAAACTGTTTAAAAATCCATCGTATATCAATGATGGCACCGTTGCTATATTTATAGCGATCTTACTTTTTGCCATTCCGTCGAAGACCGAAAGAGGAGAACGAATAATGAATTGGGAAACGGCACGGAAAGTACCCTGGAATATTGTTCTTTTGTTTGGAGGCGGTTTTGCACTGGCGCAAGGTTTTGTTGAATCGGGGCTTTCCGTTTGGTTTGGCGAGCAGTTGGCAGGACTTGCAAATGTAGAGCCAATAGTACTTACGTTTGCCAATGTAACAATGATGTCGTTTTTAACTGAATTAACATCGAATACGGCAACCACCGAAATGATTTTACCCATTCTTGCCGGCCTTTCCTCTACCATCGAAATAAATCCCTTGTTGTTAATGATTCCTGCAACTCTGGCCGCTTCGCTGGCTTTTATGTTGCCGGTTGCCACACCGCCCAACGCCATTATTTTTGGTACCAACCGCATTAAGGTAAAAGACATGGTTAAAACCGGAATTATTTTAAATATTGCAGGTATTATTGTGGCAACACTTATGATGTATTTTTGGGGAACTTTGGTTTTTGATATTGATGTATCAGTATTTCCGGATTGGGCAGTTGCGGTTACCAGCTAGAAAAGGTTAGGCAGTTAAATCGACTGCTTACGATTTGGAGTAATCGCTTGGTGTAACACCAAATAATTTAGTATAACATTTGGTAAAATAATTCGGATCATTAAAACCTGTTTCGTAGGCAACTTCGTTAATTTTATACTCACCGGTTTTCAGTAGTTTCGAGGCCTTTTTAAGTCTCGTATTACGAATGAATTCTGAAATATTTAAACCGGTAATGGCTTTTATTTTTCTGTAACATTGAGGTTGACTTAGATCCATCTGTTCGCAAAACGATTCATCATTAAAAGATGAATCAATAATGTTTTTATTAATCACTTTTATCGCATCTTTCATAAATGATTGATCTTTTGAATTGCTGACTACCTGATTTATGTTGTACGGATCGGTTAGACTGTATTGCTTTTGGAGGCGAAGTCTTCCTTCGATTAGATTTTCTACGCTCAACACAAGGTGTTTTAAGTCGAATGGTTTGGTAATAAAATAATCAGCACCCGATTTAATACCACTTAATCTGCTTTCTTTATCCGCTAACGAGGTAAGAAGAATTATTGGAAGGTGATTGGTCTGAAATTCGTATTTTAGTTTTGTACAAAGTTCAAATCCATTCATATCAGGAAGCATTACAACGTAAATTATTGCATCCGGATTTTTGGCTTCCGCTATTTGGTATCCATCTTTTGCATTTTCCGCTTCTTCTACCTGGTACTCTGACGAAAGAAATTCCTTCATATAAGCTCTTAAATCATGATCGTCTTCAATCACCAATAAAGTAGCTTTATTTTTATTTCCCGATTCACCTATATCGTTATTTGAAACTGGAATATAGTCACCAATTGTTGCTCGCAGAAGTTCTCTTTGGTTATGTTCTTGTTTGTCTATAATTTCATTTTTGTCAAAATGGTCTTTCCCCATTGGTATTTTTACAATAAACTCGGAGCCCACTCCCTGCGTACTCTCTACTTTAATATCTCCTTTATGCAGCTCAATATATTTGGCAACCAATGCAAGCCCATGCCCACTTCCAGCATTTGGCAATTTCTCGGTTTATTGGATAAACGTGTAGCAGAAATAAATATGGTTTTTTAGATTAATAAATTGTTGTTTAGCTTTAATGAGTCGTTCTATTTATTGATTAGAACGGCTTATTTCATTTTTATCGGTTGCCTATCCATCCATTACCAGTGATGTTGGGAACAAAATCGAACTATGATAGTATATATTCTTTAAACCGAATTCCCGTTTTGTGGTCTCTGCATTAGTTGATTACGCTGATGTTGTTATTTTTTTGATGTTGGAATCCGAAATAGTCGTATCGTATTTGACAAATGGTGGTAAGCGGTGCAAATTTATCTTCCTTCTTTCAATGTCATTATTACAGTATTCCAGATACGCGAACTAAACGATGTAGTAATGAAAAGTTATTCTATGAGTATCAATGGATTTGTAGAATAATGCAGTTTGTAAAATAAATGATTTAGCAAAAAGATATATTAAAATTATTTATTATGTGAAAAAAAACGAACTTTGCGGCGCTAATTATTCAAAAACAAAAACTAAGAACTACGATTTTAATGAAACACATTCAATTTATTCTTCTATTAAGTATCATATTATTTACATCGTGCGGTAAAGAAACATCTGAAGTTGATCCGGGAAGTTTTACGGTAAAAGGTTCAATAACCGATTTTGAGAAAGTTGGGTTGAATGCTCCCTCTGAGGCTCAGGAAATTAATTTAACAGGCGAAGCTTTAACAAAGTCTTTACTTTCTGTGGTTACTGGTGATTTTGAGATTGCAGTAGACAATGGTCCCTATTCCAAACAAGCAACTATCTCAGCGAATATGGTTAATAGAGGAGTAAAACTAAAAGTACGATGTATTCCAACTTCTGTGGGTGAACTAAATGGAATTTTAACTATATCAGGAGACAACCTTACTTCAATTACCTATGATTTAAAAGCAGCAGGAGTTGAAAAGTTACTCCTTGTTTCAACATTTAGCAATCAAAGGTTAGCTTTTGGAGGCGGATACAGTCAAAAGGCAGAAGGCTCCTTTACCTTCAATACCGATCCTGAAAAGGTTGAAACAATAACCATGTATGTAAAACTTAGCTGTCCGTCTGAAGGATGTAATGCCTGGGATATGTATGCAAATATAAGATTGCAGGACCCTGTAACAGAAGAATGGTTTGAAATAGGTCGGTTTATAACACCGTATGGAGTGGACAATTCGGAGTTGCCCAAAGGTTTACCGATAGATGTAACCGATTTTAAATCGCTTTTAACAGGTGAGGTTAATCTGCGCTCGTTTATTGAAGTTTGGGGAGCTGATGGATGGCTTTTATCCCTGGATTTTGAGGTGATTGAAGGAACACCCGATTATAAATATTATGCAGTTGCCCCGCTTTTGGATTATGCACAGCATTCGTTATCCGGAATTCCATATGGTGTACAAAACGATTTTAAATTAGATAAGTGTATTACCATTCCGGGTAATGCCGAAGAAACAACATTACGGACAACAATCTCAGGCTGGGGGCATGCTACACCTAACGATCCTGATGGCCGCCCTTGTGCTGAATGGTGTTTTCGTACCCATCAGGTATTAATTGATGAGAATCCATTATTTGAACATACTATGAAAGGAATTGGCTGTGATCAGAATCCTGTTAAACCACAATTTGGAAACTGGCAGCCCGACAGAGCCGGGTGGTGTCCGGGGATGGAAGTCCCGGTTCGGAATGATATTTTTGATTATGCCCGGGCGGGTGAATCATTCTGTTATAAATACCAGCTTGAGCCATGGATAAATGATATGCAATCAACGGCTGATAATAAAAATGCTTATTATGCGATTACAAGCTTTATTGTAGTAAAAAGTAATACGCCAATAGATTTACCGGTTGTCGGATAAGCCGAACTCCTGAACGGATTTGCAGAACAGAAAATGATATTTGGCTAATACTCAACCTCTCCAAATCCAATTGGCTCGGGGCCAAAGTCGTATTTTAACGAAACTATTCCTAAAGGTGTCATTCCAACAACAAATGGCTCTTTTTCATATTCATAATAAATCATGGTAAAACCATGTTTGTAAAACACCACATCGCCAATATCCGGTTTTTGGATTGAGGGTAAAATTTCTCTGAGATTGTATCTGTCTTTATCTGCTACTTTGGTTTTGGAATGCCTGTTTATTACAAAGCAAACAAAACCCGGAGCATCAAATCCTTCCTCAGGAGAAATTCCCCCGGCGTGCCATTTCACCTTGTGCCTCCGTATCATTCCTAGTATTTCCGATAACATTTCAGTTGGATGTGGGTGGTCTGAATACAATTGTTGGTTAACGACATCCTCAAATTTGTATTGTTTGCTTTCCAGGTTTTCGGAAAGTTCGCTTAGTGTTATCAGGCTATCCAACATTTCAGCACTAACTTCGCCTAAATCTTCAGCAGTTTCATTCATCTCTTTTTTTTCGCCACTAAGTACTTCCCCTGTTTTATTCGAATAATTAACAGCCACATAAACGGCTACCATCAACACAATACTAATTAGTATAACCGATGAATAGAGAAACATACGTTTTCCTGAATTTGTTGAATCGCCCTTATGTTTCCCTCGTATATTTTTGTTTTTGTTACTCATTGCAAGTTAGCTATGTTTTTATCATAAAGTATTTGTTTTTCGATGCTTATAACAACGTCCATCACAGAAAAGTGGCAGGTCCAAGTTAATCATAAAATTAGAGTATGACAAGTTAATTGTGTTGATGATTGTCACATCCCTGGGTGTGGGGTGCCAGTTCTGCTTCATTTCAACTTATTATCATTAACTTTATACAAATTAGAACCATCATGAAACCTAATCTCATCTTCGCAGTTGTTGCAGTTGTACTTATGATTAGCTGTGCAACCAATCCGAATAAAAATCCAGAGTCTCAACCTGAACCTGAAGACAATGGTATTCAGATTGTTTATAAACCTTATAAAAATACCAAGGATTTGATTGAATACGAAATACCGGTGGTAAGAGGCACAAGTATTAAACACGGCGTTCAAAAACGGTTTTATAGAAATGGAAGTTTGTATTCAACTATTCCTTATGTGGCGGGAAACCGTGAAGGTAAGGCATTTACCTACTACATGTCAGCAGAAGGTGTATCCCCGGTTGTTTGGAAAGAACAGCCCTATGAAAAAAATAAACTTCATGGGATTTGTAAAAGATATCACGAAGACGGAACACTTCAGGCAGAATATGAGTTTCAGGATGGTTTGCCCGGAGTTGGGCTGAAAGAATATTTAAAGTCGGGGAAAGAAATTGAACAACCGACGCTGATCCTTTCGAAAAAAAGAGTGCACAGCGGTTTTTACATTACGGCAAAACTCTCAAAACAAATGCCCAATACTGATTATTATATCGGCACATTAGTGGAAGGAAAATATTTGCCGGAAGGCTTAAAAGCCTTACAAACAAACAATGGGTTGGGCGAAATTGTAGTTGATGCAAATATAAAAACGGTTACAATTACAGCAATTTATTCAACCCGTTACCGTAATAATGGTCTGGTTTCAAAAACAATTCGGTTGCAATAATATGTGGATGTTGATTATATGAATGAGTTTACTATTTCGCGAACTTTTGTGGCTACCTGGTTATTACTTGCATATAAAATTCCTTTGTGGTTCATAAAACACGAATCTTCCCGGTTTAAATCTAAAGGTGAACCGTCGAAACTTTTTCCGTAAGCTTTGGCTTCGTTAATTATGCACGCGGTTGCTGCAAAATCCCACAAACTCCCGCCTCCCGGAGTTGGTTTGGGTAGCTTAAAATAGCATCCGGGATTGTTCAAAACCCAAATGGCATTTAAAACCCCACCCGCCCGTTTTTGAATTTCAAATTCCGATAATCCGGCATCGGATGCAAACTGCTGAATTTCTGTTTTTATGAATTCAAATTTGGGATGATTTAAAAAGGTGCGATCCATGTGTAAGGTGAAACATGCATTGTTTTCAAACGATAAGTTAGGTTGCCAGGGTTGGTTGTTTTTAAAGGCTCCCTCGCCTTTTACTGCATTGTAAAGAATGCCGGTGACCGGGTCAAAAACTACTCCGATTTGTGATTTGCCGTTTTTTGAAACCAAGGCAATGGAAACCGCATAACCGGGTGTTTTCTCTGTAAAAGCCAGAGTTCCATCCATGGGATCGATACACCAGAAATAGTCTTTTTCGAAGCGGCTTTTATCGTCAACACTTTCTTCGGAAAGCAAAGCCAAATCGTATTTGGTTAAGGTAGGAGCGAGGACTTCCAGAATAACATCCTGTGCTTTTACATCCACTTCCGTAACTACCTGTGCAGCCAGACTATCGGCGCCTTTTTTATTTTTAATAGTTAGGGTTTTATCAGTGTAACTATTGATTAATTCTCCTGCTTTTTTAGCTGCTTCAATGGCAGTCGCGCAAAGAGTATTTAGATCTTGTGTTGTTAATTTCATGCTTTGTGAAACTTAGTTGTATTCTTAGGGCTACTGTAAATAACACCTAAAAACTATTCCACAAAGTTAATCAAACAAGGAGCAAAGGGATACAACGATTATGAATTTAATTTTTCAATAACTTCCCTCGAAATGCGCTCGCTGTAGGAGTTTATTTTCCAGTGGCCGGGATGCCAGCCTTTTACAAAACGGTGAAAATCGGCCCAGGCAACGTGGTAAAGTTCGCGCCAGTTTTCTTCCAATGCATCGGCATCAGTATTTTTGGTCCTTTTTGAAACTGCTTTTTTTAGTTCCGTAAAATAGTAATCCAGAATTTTGTTTTCGAAACGTTCGCAGTCTTTTTCGCTCATGCAACTTCCAATAAAATAAGCCACATCTTTCATTCCGCAACCTCCTCCTACATATTGAAAATCAACAGCAGCAACCTTTTTGCCATCATCAGAAAAACAAAAGTTAGTCAATTTGGCATCGCCGTGTACCAGCGTTTGAAACGGACTTTCGGCCAGAGCATTGTCAATTGCAGCAGCAGCATTTTTTAAAGGAAGATCTTCGAGAACCATTAATTCTTCGGGCCGCGTTTCCAAATGCCAATAGGTTCCGGTTTCCCATAAACCTTCGGGTTTTTCGCCTAAATATGTAGCATGAAAATTAGCCAGCCAACTCAATACGGCATTTACTTCGTCCCAGCTTACGGATGAACTCCGGCGCCCGTTAAAACCGGTAGCATCCAAATCTTCAAATACCATAAGAACCTCATTGTCGATACTTTCCAATGCGTAACATTCCGGAATTTTACAGCTTGTATCGCACTTTTTACTGAGGTTTTTATACCACTCGGTTTCAACTTTGTACGACTTGAGTTTTCGTTGGTGCGAAAGATCAGTGTTCCAGCCACGCGGATGATTACCTCCTTCAGGCAGATTTACATGTTTTACCACCACTCTTTCCTGTTCTGATCCAATCAATCCAAAACGAACAATTTCGCCGTAACCACTCCAAAGGTTTTGGATCACTTCAATTTCAAAAAGGTCTTCCGCACCTGTGGCTTCCAGAATTATATTTTGGAAATGTTTGTTCATATTTCTTTCATTTGTCATTTCGACGAAGAATGAGGAGAAATCTATTTCAATGTGAGAAATTCCTTTGTCTTAACTTTTTCGGAATAACAAGAACAGGTAATAGTTACTTTAAATTCGAATTAAACAATTTACGGTTACCGGCCATTTCTCCCAATGATGCGGGGCCATTTATACAGCCTCCTTCGCAACTCATAAACTCAATAAAGTTCGCCGGAGCTTTCCCCCGGGCATAAGCTTTCATCATTCCAACGGCTTTTTTGTCAATGCCGTTAATCACCAATTCTTTAATGTTGGCGTCAGGTCTTTCTGCTTTAACTGCAGCTGTAACACCTCCCACCAATGCAAATACACGGTCGTATGTTTTTATATTATGACGATCTTCGCGGTCAGGCAAATTACCCAGATCAATATCAAGTGCAACCACCAACGCATTTAATTCTTCAAACGACATTACGTAATCCACTTTGTCGTTTTTTTTGCCTTCTTTACGTTTTCCGATACAAGGGCCAATAAACACGGTTTTGGTATTCGGAAATTTCTCTTTGGCAATATCGGCTGCATACATCATCGGCGATTGGGTGTGCGATACAAATGGTTTAAGATTTGGAACATGTTTCTCAACGGTTTCCACATAACTGGGGCAACAACTCGTAGTCATAAAAGGTGCACCTTCTTCCATGCGTTCGATAAATTCGGCCGATTCATGTTCTATTGTTTTGCGCGCGCCATCGGCTACCTCAACTACCTCGTTAAATCCAATTTCTTTTAAAAGGTTTTCAATTTGGCCGGTAGTTAAATCAAACTGGCCATGAATTGCCGGAGCAAACATTGCTGTTAAATGCTCTTCCTTGCGAATGGCCATTAACACATCAATAATCTGGCTGATTTCGAAAATACTACCAAAAGGACAGGCGATTAAGCATTTTCCGCAGTAAATGCATTTCTCATCATCAATTCGCTCAATACCGTTTTCGTCTTTCGAAATAGCATTAACCGGACAAACCGCTTCACACGGAATTGGCACATGAATAATGGCATGATACTGACATTGCTTTTTACAAATACCACAATTAATACATTGGTCGGAATTGATTTTCGCACGACCGTCGACCATACTAACTGCTCCCTTTGGGCAGTTCATCATACAGGGACGGGCCACACAACCGCGGCAAAGATTACTAACCACATACTGAGCTTTTACACAACTGGTGCAGGCTTCGTCAACCACGGTAAGGATTTCGTTTTTTACTTTGGTGCGTTTTTGTGCATTTGCAGCATAAACCGAAAGCGGCGTTAATTCATCCTCTTCGTCGTCAACGGTGTATCCCAGTAAAGGGAACATTTTATATTTAATAACGGCCCTCTCTTTGTGAATACAACAACGATGTTCGGCTGCTCCTTTTTTGGGAGCCATTTGTATCGGAATACGGTCGATATTTTCAACCAATTTCCCATCGGCAAATAATTGTATTATATGCTTAAGTAATTCGCGTCTGATTATGAGTGTGTTACTTGTATATCCCATTTTGCCCTTATTTTTGAAGGCGCAAAAATACTCTGTTTTTTATGGTTCGAGCAATAAAGTGTGGAATAGTTATTAGATGTTAATTTAGGATTAATGCAGTCTTCCATTTCAAAATTGAAATAGAAATTTCAGTGTCATTTATTCCTGTCCGAAAAACAAATTAATCTTAATGAAGAGGAAGTTCTTTGAAGAATCCAGAATCAGGCTTTTATACCAAACTCCGAAAGCGCTTTCTGTACTCACCCGGAGTTAACCTGGTTTGCTTTTTAAACTGCTTGTTAAAATGACTGAGGTTATTAAAGCCACTGTTAAAACTTATATCCATAATACTTAAGCTTTCATCCATAAGTAAATTGCAGGCATAATCTACCTTAATTTTATTGAGGTATTCGAAGATAGTGGTTCCCGTTTCTGTTTTAAATAAACGACAAAGCGATCCTTTGGCAAGGTTCAGCAGATTAGATAACTTCTCCAGGTCAATCTCTTCTTTGTAATGATTCATTAGATATGAGTGAATTTTCGCAATTCTTTTACTACTTGTTGTAAATCGTTTTTTCAGATACTCTTCGGAAGTAAGTAATTCAATAGCGTTACTTTGCCCAATAATGTCCATTATACTGTAAAAGTGAATAACTCTTTCAAAGTTTTTCATGTACGGGAGTTGAAGCATTATCCGGCTTACCTCGTTCAGTGTGTCGCCGATAATTTTCATTCCACGTTCAGCCAGTTTTAAGGCTCGTTTTACATTTTTGAACTCGGGAAGAACTAATAATTCGGAAGGAAGAACATCATCTGAAAATTGTAAATAAACCGTTTCTAGAGTTCTTCCCGAAGGTGTTCTTGTTTCTTTATCTGCAATCCAAACGTGAGGTAATTTTTTCCCAATAAAGATTAGGTCTCCCGGGTGAAACTCTTCAATAGAGTCCGCCACAATTCTTCTCCCCGATCCCTCGGTAATAAAGCTTATTTCGTAACTATTGTGGTAGTGCCAGGTACTTTTCTCAAGGTTATCCTGAAAAATCCCTATGTAAAACGATGAATCTTTTTCAAGTATTATACTTTCTAATGTTGCAGGCATGGTTCTAATTATACAGTAAGTTAGAATAGTGTGAATATAGCATTATAATTAGTAAAAATAGTTGTTGTAGACACAATTAGTGTAATCTATTTTTACATCATCAACCGGAAACAAAAAATATTATAACTTAAATAATTACAAAATGAACGAACTTATTGAAAGATTACATGAATGTATTGAGTTTGGAAAAGTCGACCAAAAATCACCTTATCCACCACATTTGAAAGGGCAGGAAGGAGCGCACGAAATAACAAAAGTGGCTATTGAGGCAGGCATTTTGGCACAAGAGATTTTGGATAATGCACTAGTACCTGCAATGGAAAAAGTGGGAACAAAATTTTCTGAGAACAAAATATTTGTGCCGCAAATGTTAATGTCGGCCAAAGCAATGGGAGCTTCAATGTTTCAACTAAAACCGTTCTTTGCTTCGGGTGATATTAAATCGAAAGGTACTTTTATTATTGGAACAGTAAAAGGAGACTTACACGATATTGGTAAAAATCTTGTTTCAATGATGATTGAAGGTGCTGGTTGGACCGTTATTGACTTGGGGGTTGATGTTGGAGCGGATAAATTTATTGCAGCTTTAACTGAAAATCCGAATGCAGTAGTGGGTTTATCTGCCTTGCTGACCACAACAATGGTAAGCATGGAGGAAATTGTAGATAGTATAAAAAAAGAGATTCCCGAGGCAAAAGTACTTATTGGGGGTGCACCGGTTACCGATGAATTTTGTATGAAAATTGGTGCCGATTTTTATGCGCCCGATCCACAAAAAGCTGTTGACTATCTTAACCGGAAAGCCTCGTAAGCTTATCGTTTGCTCCATTTAAAGTAGTATTATATAAAATGATTGCATGAATAAATGCAAAATGTGAATGAACTGCCCCAAAACATAGATTACTTACCGATAAATACAACACAATGAAATATAAAAGTTTAGTAATTACGAATCCGGCTGATTTGATGTTTGGAAAAGCACCAAATCCGGTAAAAACAAGACGTGGATTAGAAATTGGTGGTGGACAAGTATATGCAGAACTTAATTTTACTTTGCCAACCATGAGTATTAACAGTGGCACGCTGGATAGGGTAAACCAGCATTACCGCGAAATTGCAGAAGGAGCATTGGAGAAAGCTTTGCATTTGAATTCGAAAGGAGTAGTACTGGAATTTGAAACCTTGTTGGAAATGACAAAAACACCAGCAATCGGTATCGAACTGGTAAAAATAATGACTGACGTTTGCGAGAACTATTATCAAAAATATGGTTTAAAATCTGAAATTCGCCTAACACCAAATGATTTACGCGAATTCGAACGTCCTGCCAAACAACGTACCTCGGCTTACCTGGAACCAATGATGGAACTTTTTGAACAGGGAATGCTGGCAGGTGGAGACCTTTTGTCGATTGAAAGTACGGGAGGGAAAGAGGTTTCGGATGATGCACTGATGATGTGCGACATTAAAACTACAATGTTTGCTTTATCTGTATTAGGTGTGCGCGACATGCAGTTTCTTTGGGGAAAAATTACAGCTTTGGCTGATAAGTATGGAAAAATTGCAGCAGGCGATTCGGCTTGTGGTTTTGCCAATACAGCAATGGTTCTGGCCGAAAAAAAATATATTCCAAAAGTATTTGCTACGCTGGTACGCGTTATTTCGGTAGTTCGGTCTATTGTTGCTATGGAACAGGGAGCCGTTGGTCCTGATAAAGATTGTGGTTACGAAGGACCATTCCTAAAAGCAATTACCGGCATACCAATTTCGATGGAAGGAAAAACAGCAGCTTGTGCCCATTTTAGCCCTCTTGGGAATATTGCCTCCGCATGTACCGATTTATGGAGTAACGAATCAGTACAGAATATAAAACTTTTATCGGGAATGGCTCCAACTGCCTACATGGAGCAATTAGAGTACGATGCCCGCTTGATGAATGAAGCTTTGCGTGCCGGAGATATGCACTGTCAGGTACTACAGCAGTTGTTTGTTAATTCGGATATTTATACAGATCCACAAGCCCTGGTTCTCTCGCCTGAAAATGTGATTAGGATTTCGAAAGCATTAATAAAGGGCGACTCATACGTTGCGAATGCAAAGAATGGAGCACTTGAAGCACTTGATATTATTGATGAGGCAATTGCTAGCGGAAAAATGCAGTTGAATGAGATGGAATCCAGCTATCTTCCAATATTAAGGGAAGACCTTAATTCTATACCTGAAGACGAAAGTCAGTTTGTGGAAATGATGCTTCCGATGTTGGATCAAAGCAAATTTATTCTCTCCGAGTACGGATTATAAGAGACTCAATGATTTGATTTTTTATGATAGATTTCTAACAGCGGAGTGACACATCTAAATTTTTTATTTAGCTTGTGCTGCTCCTTGTTTAAGCTAAATATTTTGAATACAAAGAAGCAAATACCAGTTAATATAATCACCGGCTTTTTGGGAGCAGGAAAAACTACAGCTATTATACATCTTTTAAAACAAAAGAAGAATGCAGAGCAATGGGCAGTATTAATAAATGAATTCGGTAAGGTATCAGTCGATTTTGAAACACTCTTACCAAAAGCATCGGGAAACGAGAAAATATTCGAAATTTCAGGTGGTTGCATTTGTTGTTCGGCTAAAGATAATTTCCGGCAAAACTTAAGTGAAATAATTGATCAACAAAAATTCGACAGAATAATAATTGAACCTTCGGGTTTGGGAGGTGCCGATATGCTTTCTGAAATAATAAACGATAACGCCAACCTTGAATTAATGCCGGTTATCTGCCTTGTTTCTATTGACTATCTTGCTCTTGAAAAACTAAAGTTGAATCCAATATTCCGCAATCAGCTTTTAAGATCAGATATTTTGGTTTTGAATAAATGCGATTTGCTTCAGGATGGTGTAATGAAGACTGAAGCTTTTGAAAAGCTAAAAAGAGAATACCCGGGAAAGTTTTGCTACAAAACTGCTTCTGAAGGTAGAATTGACGAAACTTTGTTGATGCCCTTTTTGCAGAAAGAACAAGAAAAAAGTTCATTTGATAAATTCATTTTCGCTTCAAAAGATTTGCACGATAGTAATTATGAATCAAAAAGTTTCTCGTATGCCGCCGAATCACGCTTTGACTTGAAATCCTTATTTAAAGTTTTGAAAGAAAATAGAAGTATTATTCGTTCGAAAGGTTTTTTAAATGGGATTGATGGGTGGAAATTAATTAATTACACACTGGGAAGCTTAACCCAGAAGCCATGTACCGAAAGATTCGAAAATAGATTGGTTGTTATTTCTGAAAAAAAGAACAAAAACTCCATGCTGGATTTTAGGGACAAAATTGAAAGTTCGATAATTTAATAATCCAACAAAGTGGTATACCTGCAGTGCAATAATCAAAAAATAGAGGAATTATGATTTCCGTTTCGATTTTTTCCACTTTTCGCGGGCCAGTTTCTGCAGGTCGGCTACTTTGTCCGATTCATCTACTATTTCAAGGCCAAATAGCGTTTCAATTACGTCTTCCATAGTAACCAGTCCAACTATAGTTCCAAATTCATCGGCAACCATTGCAAGATGTTGTTTTTCTAGAATTAAAGTGTCGAGTAATGCAGCTACTGAGTTATTCGTTTCCACAAAAATAATATCTCTTCTTATTTCAAGTGCCTTTCGCGAATGTTTGTCGGCAGCAATATTTTCCAGAATACCGTTTTTTAAAATAAAACCGGTAATGTTATCCGTGCTCATGTTGTAAACGGGTATTCGTGAAAACTGAAAGGGATTATGTTCCTTGTAAATTTCTCCCATCGAAAGGTTTTCATTAACACTCAACACCACGCTGCGCGGCGTCATAATGTCTTTTACCTTCAAATTTTCGAGTCGGAGCAGGTTTTGAATCATCGATTTTTCTTCTTTGTCGATGGCACCACTTTTTAAGCCGGCATCGGCCATGGCAGCTACATCAGCACGACTAAGAACACTTTTTTCACTTTCTTTCTTTATCAGTTTGGTGATCCATTTGCTGGTCCATACAAAAGGAGCGAGTACTAGTATTAAAATTCGCAGCGAACGAACCGTAAAGGGGGTAAGTTGTTTCCAGTAGGTTGCTCCAAGCGTTTTCGGAATAATTTCGGAGAGGATTAGAATGGCGAGTGTCATTAATCCGGCAATCAGCGATTCGTAGGTCGCTTCAAAAAGAAAGAGGTTCACTTTTGTAGTGCCAAAAATTACTCCAGCCTGCACTCCAACTCCCACTGCACCAACAGTATGTGCAATGGTGTTTAATGTGAGTACTGCTGAAAGTGGTCGGTCAATATCCTCTTTAAAGGTATTTAAACGTTTCCCCATTCGCGGCTTTTCATTTTGCATCCTGCTAACATACGACGGTGTAACACTCAGAATTACTGCTTCCCAAATGGAACATAAAAATGAAAAAACGATGGAGATAAAAAAGAAAAAGAGCAAGGTTGCCATAATTATATTTGCAGTGTTGTTTATTACGAATTTAAATAAATATGATGAATTGGAAGTATTTTAACGAAGGATATGCAATTTTTTCTCAATTTTGTATTTCAAACAAAACGTTCACTTATGAATAAAATATCACTTACCACAAGGCTGGTAATTGTTGTTTTTGGGCTTCTGGTTTTGAGTGGTTGTGGCACCATTTTAAGCGGTAGAAGCAACACCTTGGTTTTTACAACAGAAAGTTCGCCAGATGCTGAGGTTTATCTTGATGGAGAAAAAATTGGCGAAGCACCAGGACGAATCAAGGTTGAAACAAAAAAGATACAACATGGCAGTATGCTTACTTTATCTGCTGAAGGATACGAGGAGAAAGATTATTTAATTCTTCGAAAACAAAATGCAGCCTATACGGTTGTTGATCTTCTGGTGGGAGGAGTGCCTGTAATTGTAGATTACGCTACCGGAAATATTTATCAACCAAAACCACGGAAATTTAAGTACGAACTTCAGAAAAAATAACCTAAACATGAGAAATATAAATAATATAATTTCGGTTTTGGTACTCGTTCTGATTTCGCTTTTTGCCACTGCCCAGGAATTCTCGGAATTTACTACTAAAGATTATAAAAAAGATGCAAATTATGGATGGTTTAATTATGTCCAGGTAACAGGATATAAAGGGCAGCACATGGTTAGTGGTGAGTATGCCGATTTTTTTACGGATGGATTTTGGGGAACCGGCATTCGAATTGGAACTCAGTCGACCGGGAGAAAAGACTGGCAGCGTATTCACAATTATCCGCAATACGGAGTGGGTGTTTCGTTTTTTAACCTCGGAGGAACCGATGTTGAAGAGCTTATTGGCAAACCAACAGCATTGTATTTTTTTTATGGTGCACCTATTAAACGCTGGGCGAAGTACAGGTTAAACGGCGATGTTGAACTTGGTCTTTCAACCGATTTTAACAAGTATGATGCTGATAACAATTCCGAACAGATTTTTATTGGAGCAACAACCAATCTTCATTCAAATTTTGGCTTACAACTTTATCGCCCGGTGAGCGAACGCATGGATATGGGATTAGGACTGTCGTTTTTTCACTTTAGCAACGGAAAGATGTTTTCACCCAACAAAGGGATAAATTTGTTAGCATTAAATCTTAGTGCATCTTATCATTATAATCCAGTAAAAAGATTTACAAAATCTGTTAATCGAGACTATCTGCCTGCTTTACGGCCAACATTTGTTGATAAAGCACTTCCGGAGTTCCAGCCTTACCACGAAGTAAGTTTTATGGGAAGTGTCGGAACTGTGCAGCCGGGGCCTGGAAGATGGCGTCACGAAGATGGGATACTGGATACAACCACCGCAGTTGGACCGCGTTATTTTGTAAATACCTATTCGGTTGATTATGCCTACTGTTTGTCACACCATGTTAAATTTGCCGGGGGGCTTGATTTGTTTTATGATGGTTCAACAGAAAATAATTACGATGATATTCTTCCACAGGATACAAAACTGAGGCACCGAACATTTTACGGCGTACATGTTGGTTTCCATTACCTGGTTGAGCGCATGAGCTTTATTTTTAATTATGGCCGATATGTGTATAAACCGTTTAGTGAAAGAGGGAAATGGTACATGCGGGTAGGTGGACGAATAGGAGTATCCGAGAATGTGGATATTCAGATTACCCTAAAAACCCGGGATGGCGGTGTTGCCGACTTTATTGAATGGGGAGCAGTTTACAAATTAAAATGGAAGTAAATAGTGTAACAAAATTGTGAGGCTGCTCAAAGGCATCCTTTTTTAGTACAGATTGTAATGTTTCATTTCGTTGGGCGCTTTAAAAATGTTGCACCAGTGCCGAACGCCACCACGAAAAATGAGTGGATTCCAATTCATGTTGGTCAGGGAACGAGTAATAGAAATATTTCTCCTGATCGCCGATAAAGAATCCGGTTTCGATGGTTCGGTAAGGAAGCTCGCTGTGGCGTATGCGCATAACCGTTTTTGTTAGCCGCTCTGTTGACTCGTGAAGTTTCAGCAAACATTCGCGAAGGTGAGCCGGATTTTTATACGGTAGGTTTTTAATGGGTAAAGTTGGATCGTTGGCCAGATCGTTTAGCTGAAGCTCTACAAAAAATAACTTCGGCACCGAAACCGGTTTTGATGTATCGGTAAGAAACTGAATAAATTCGGGTGGAGTTAATTTACTGGCCACCATCGTTGAAAAAGGATTGTACTGCTGGTACAGATGGATATCTTTTTTTTCTGGCTGCTCATATTCGGATTGTTTTATTTCCAAAACTTTTCCGTCGTCGGTAGCCAGGTAGAGGTTCAGCAGGGCATCCATCGGAACTTTTTCAAAAACCCGGTAAACCGAAAGATATACAGAACGTTTAGGTTCGCCATTTTCGTAACGAACCAGTTTCTCATTCACATAATCTTCGGGCACTTCTGTTCTGTTTGGGTCAATTTCAAAAAAAACCGATTGAGAACGCAGGTTCTTTTTGGTACCCACTGCCATATAATTTCCAAATTCGTATGGTTCCAGATGTGAAACGATCAATGATTCGGGAGTTGCTACGAGGTAATAATGTTTTTCCATAATGAGATATTTTTTAGTTAACAACAGGAATCCAAAACAATAAAAGAACTATGTATATAAAGTGCAGTTTTGTTTCTGTTTACGGAATAAAAGGACAGGAGTTGTGGTACTGAAGAAAATTTTGAAGTTTCCGTTTTGGTAATGGAATAAGCTCACGAGAGTAAACCGCATTAAACTGTGATCTCATACATATTTGATTGCTGAGATGCATTGATCCGGCATTCGTTTTGCTGAAGTATGGGACTAAAAAAGTTAGAAAAATTATTGTACCTTTTAAGTTGATTATCGATCGACGTTAAAAACTAAATACTTGTTTGCGATGAAAAAACTTGTTGTTTTGCTAGCTGCTATTATGATAGTATCCTGTAGTTCGGATCAAAAAGATTCGGCACACCAGTACAAAATTCCGTGTTATGCCTGGTTGGGTGGACCTGGGAATGCCACCGACAGCGAGATTCTGGAAAATTTTATCGGGCTAAAAAGTAAAGGTATCGATGGGCTGATGTACAACGGAGGCCATGACCCCGCTATTTACAGTCGGGTGGGAAAACTGGCCAAAGAGGCGGGGCTTGAATTTCATACCTGGATACCTACCATGATACAACATCCCAGTTCGAAGTTAAGCCCGGAGTGGTTTGCTGTTAACGGTTTAGGCGAATCGGCGTTCGATAAGCCGGCCTATGTATCGCACTATACATTTTTATGTCCTAACCGTGAAGAGGTATACGATTTTCTGACTGAGCTATATGGTGCAGTTGTCGATGTGCCCGAAGTAGATGCAATCCATCTTGACTTTATCCGTTTTCCGGATGTAATACTTGCCCGCGGTCTCTGGGATAAATACGGGTTAGTAATGGACAAAGAATATCCGCAGTTTGACTACTGTTATTGTGATTCGTGTGTGACAGATTTTAAAGATCAAACAGGAATTGATATCAAACAGGTGGAAGATCCTTCTCAGGTGCAAGAATGGAGACAATTCAGGTATGATCTGATTACAAAAATGGTGAACCGTCTTGCTACTCTGGCTCACGAAAGGAATAAAAAAATAGATGCGGCGGTATTTCCCGGACCATTTTCTCATGCCAAACAAATTGCACGTCAGGAGTGGGAAAAGTGGGACCTCGATGCTGTTTATCCGATGAATTATAACGATTTCTACCTGGAGGGCACTGAATGGATCGGAAAAATGTGCAAAGAAGGTGTGGAAGCCTTAAATAATAGTGCGCCGCTTTACAGTGGATTGTTTATTTGTCCGAATCCTGAAAATAAAGCCAATGAGTCTGATCCGGAAAATCATGGTTTGTTACCGGAAGAACTGGAAGACGCCATTCGGGAATCGATGCAGAACGGAGCTGCAGGAATTTGCCTGTTTACTCCCGGCCGGATGACTGATGAACACTGGAAGGTATTTAAAAAGGCAATTTATACCGACTATACGAAAGAATAAGCAGGTATAATTTTGAGGTTTTGCAGGTGACTGATTAAATGAAGAAAATTAAATTACGAGGGAAAGAGTTACAGCGGATCGGATATACAAACCATCGGGCCATTGCTTTGGCTATTAACCTGGTGACGAAACACTGCAAACGTGCCGACAAAGTGGAGATTCTGGAACTATTGGAAAAGATCAATCATAATCCGGAAAAATACGCTGATGAGCCGGTTTTTGGTGAACTTGCAAAAATGTTAACGCAAAAAACGACTCGGCCCAAAAAGAATAAAAAGATAGTTTGGAATAAAAAGGTTGACTTTAAAATTTTTGGGGAAGATTATATAGATCCTGCTGCAATCGATCAAATGAATACAGCGATGAAGCTGCCCATTTCAGTAAAAGGTGCCCTGATGGCCGACGCTCATGTGGGCTATGGTTTGCCCATTGGAGGTGTTTTGGCGACTTATAACGCAGTGATCCCGTATGGTGTTGGAATGGACATTGGCTGCAGGATGTGTCTGTCGGTATTTCCCATGTCGCCCAAAAGAATAAAAGGTGAACACAACCGGATAAAAAATATCCTGCTAAACGAAACCCGCTTTGGATTGGCTGAATTCAAAGACTTAAGCGAACATGAAATCCTGGAAAGAAAGGAATTCAATGAGATCAAATTTCTAAAATCGTTACAATCAAAGTTTGCCCGGCAATTGGGAACATCGGGGCATGGAAATCATTTTGTGGATGTGGGCGTAGTTGAATTTGATGAGTTTGCAGAAGAAGTAAACCTTCAGCCTGGTAAATATTTTGCAGTATTAACACATTCCGGGTCAAGGAATTTTGGCGCTGAAGTATGTAAACATTACACCAACATTGCAAAACAAAAACTTGAACTTAGCGGAGAAGCTGCAAGTTTAGCCTGGCTCGATCTTGATTCAGAAGAAGGGCAGGAATACTGGGCTGCCATGCAACTGGCCGGAGATTATTCGCACGCCAATCACCGGATTATTCATAACCGTATGGCGAAAGCATTTGGTGAAAAACCGCTTACAATAATTGAGAACCACCATAATTTTGCATGGAAAGAAAAGCTGGCAGAAGGAGAGGAGCTCATTATTCACCGGAAAGGTGCAACTCCCGCTTCGGTGGGAGATGTGGGGATTATTCCCGGAACTATGGCTTCTCCGGCCTACATTGTTCGTGGAAAAGGGAACGAGGCTTCGTTACAGTCGGCATCTCATGGTGCCGGAAGATTAATGTCGCGAAACAAAGCTAAGGCTACTTTTACAGAAAGTGAGTTAAAGAAATACCTGAGAGAGCAGGACGTTGAACTAATGGGGGGAGGCACCGATGAATCGCCACAGGCCTATAAGGATATTCGCGAGGTAATGAGATACCAAAAGGACCTGGTAAATATATTGGGCGTGTTTTATCCTAAAATTGTACGGATGGAATAAATAAACCATCTTACGTTTTCAAACGAGGACAGAAAAAGAAGTTGTTGAGTTAATGTGCATGTTAAACACCTTTTTTGATTCGCGTTTATTATAGATTGGACGTACAAAGTACAATTGGATTAAATGGCTTATTGCTAAAAAACTTGAAACTAAACCAAATTAATATGAGCTTAGAATTTAAAAACTCAGGTATCCTTAAATTTGTGATCACAGTTCTTAGAATGATGGTTGGCTGGCATTTTTTATACGAAGGGATTGCAAAGTTAGCCGTGCCGGGTTGGTCGTGTGCTCCGTATCTAATGCAGAGTAAGTGGTTGTTCTCCGGATTTTTTCACTGGATAATAGCAAATCCGACAGCACTGGAAGTAGCCAATTTTTTAAATATATGGGGATTAACCTTAATCGGAATTGGTTTATTACTGGGACTGTTTACACGCCTTGCCAGTATCGCGGGAATATTCATAATATTGTTGTTTTACATTGCAAATCCACCTTTCCTGGCATCCGGTATTGCTTCAGAAGGACACTACTATTTCATCAACAAGAATATGATAGAAGCCGGTATTTTGGCTGTTTTTATTTTTATCAGGAGTGACTATTTATGGGGGATCGGTAATGTTATAAACAGCTATATAAATAACAAGAAGGATCAAAAGTTCCCGTCGGATATGAATCATGAAGTTCCGGAAAACAATGAAAATTCCAGAAGGGAATTGATCAAGAATTTGGCAGTTGTGCCTGTTTTTGGAGGAGCTTTGTTTGGGATGGCCAAGAAAAGTGGATGGTTAAGCTACGAAGAATCGAACCTAAAAGAGGTAGATACTGTAACAAGTGCGTCAAGATTGCAGGCAAAGAATATCGATTTAAAAGAGCTGAAGGGGAAAGTTCCTATGGGAAAAATAAAGAATGTTGAGATGAGTCGTATCATACCCGGCGGAAATTTGGTCAGCGGTTTTGCCCATGCCCGCGACCTGGTATATGTCTCGTCGTTCCTGAAAAATTATTTTACCGATGAGAAAGTTATAGAAACACTTTGGTTGTACGAAGCTTGTGGGATTAACACAACCATTATGCGCACCGATGAGGATACCGTGAGAATATTAAATGAGTTTTGGCGGCGGGGAGGTAAAATTCAGTGGTTGGCACAAACTTACCCAAAAGAAAAGGACTTGTCGAATATTCAGCTGGCAATCGACAATGGGGCGGTAGGTGCTTTTGTGCAAGGGAATATTGCCGACGGGATTGTACATGACAATAAGCTTGAAAACCTGGTGGCTCCCATTGATTTTATAAGACAAAACGGATTAATAACAGGAACTGCAGGGCATTCGATAAAAGTGCCAAAAGCATGCATCGATAATGGCATTGAGGTTGATTTTTTTATGAAGACTTTTCATCACGACAATTACTGGTCGGCTCATTCAAAAGAAAACAGAGAAGAATTTATTGGCTTGATTAATTCCAATCCTGATCATAATGCGTATCACGACAATATCTGGTGTGTTTCTGCCGAAGAGACGCAGAACTTTTTTGAAACCTGCAACGTTCCATGGATTGCTTACAAAGTATTGGCTGCCGGGGCAATTCATCCGAAAGACGGATTGAGTTTTGCTTTTGATGGCGGCGCTGATTTTGCATGTGTGGGCATGTTCGACTTCCAGGTAATTGAAAACGTGAATATTATGCATGAAATATTAAGCCAACCTTTAGTCCGGAAACGTAAATGGGTGTAAGAAAATTTTTGAAATGCCCGTCATTGTTAGAATAACGGAGCAATCTAAAGCGTTAATCGGTAACTGATAATAAAAATCTACAATTTTCGATTACATACTGGAAATGGGCATAAGTTTGCATATAAAATCTGTAAGTTCCAGAACATCTTCCCTGTCCTTAAAATCAATCTTATTTGACTCGATGTACGTTCTTACGGCATGTTTATTATTGGGTAGCATTTTTAAGCTGTTTTTCTTGTTGAAAAGAACAAAGTCGTTTTCAGAAACGGAGTAGAAATATTCTTCCTCTTTTTGAAATTTTATATCAATATCTGCTACCAAATCCCAGGATAAGGGTTTTGTCAAAAGGTAATCATATGATTCTGAGGCGGCACTTCTGTTTATGGTCCCCATGGCACCTTTTTTAAGAATGTCTTTCATTACAATGCTGCGCTTTAAATATATGTTGAGCTTACCGTTTTGAATCTTTTGCAGATATCCATGATGATAGTAGAATGTATCTTGTGCAACCACAATTGAGAGAAGATCACTTTTGTCAGTAATTATCAAAGTGTCATTCGATTTAATAAACTCCATTTCACACGAAATCATATTGAAGTTAAACTCCGATGGGAAGATTCTGTCTTTGGTGAAAATCGCTTTTCCCTGCGTGAAATCAGGATAAATATATCTTTCGGTAACCGGAAAATAGTCAATTAACCGGGTACCTGCTTTAACAATTACTGCATCATTTTTTTGAGCAAATAAACAGCCGTTAACCAGAATGAATGAGTAAAGAAGTAAAATTGATCTTTTCATTTGAATGGTTTTTTTGCAAGTGATAGATTGCGTTATAGCGAATTCATATTGGACAAAAATTGTACCACTGTAAATGATAGATAGTAAATATGTTACGGAGATAAATATTTTTATGGATATTATCTTTTGGGTTTGTTACATGGTACGTAAACGGATACCTGATAGTTATGAAACTTTTGCGAGTATAAAGCAATGATCGCATTATATACTAGAAGGGTAGGAGGGCAGTATAAATTAGACCCGGAACTTATGCGCAAAAATCAATCGGGCTGTTCCGAAAAGCTGCCAGAGGTTGATTTCCGGTTATCGGGAATTCCCGATAGTGTAAATCTTATGCAATTCTTTGTTTCGGGAACTCCCGAAAGTTTGTTTTTAGTTTGGTTCTGCTTTTCGGGAAACTCCGGCAATGTGTTTTCATTTCATTTTAATTTTCGGGCAAGCCCGAAAGAAGTATTTCTGTTTTTTGCTGAGGCTGTCTAAAAAGAAGCCGCCCCTTTTGAGACAGCCTCAATGATTATTCATCTCTTCTTTCTGAAAAACACTGGCCATATCTTTTTATTGGATTTTACGTAAATAGCTAAGAATGTAGTATATCGGTTTTTGTTTTAAACGACTCTGTTAACCATAAATTTCAAACATGTGAAAACGAATTCACTCAATAAACCAGATGTCTTCATTAAGGTACTTACCCAAATCGTCGAAGCAAATTTATCGGATGATAGTTTTGGGGTTCAACAAATGGCTGATCAAATACGTCTTAGTCACTCGCAAATTCATCGCAAATTAAAAGAGATTACCAATCAGTCGGCGAGTCAGTTTATACGGGAAATCAGGCTTAACAAAGCCAAAGAAATACTTGAAAAGGAATTATATACCGTTTCAGAAGTAGCCTATAAAGTTGGTTTCGCAAACACAACTTATTTTAGTAAATGTTTTCACGAGTATTTTGGGTATCCTCCGGGAGAATTAAGAAAACACGCGCTTGCAAGTATTGGAATAACCGGTAGTGGGGTTCATAAGCAAATAGCATCTGGAACAAAAGGAGAACTGATTAAAAATTCCGCTAAAAAATCGCAATTATTTATTCTAAGTATAATAGTAATCGTTGTACTTGCTTTTTTCGGTTACCGGTATTTTGGGAACGAAATGAACAAAAGTACTGTCAACGTAAAATCCATAGCAGTTTGTCCGCTGCGAAATTACAGCGATGACAATAAAAATCAACACATTGCCGATGGGATTATAGAAGATATTATAAATCGTTTGTCGCAAATAAGTGCACTAAAAGTAAAGTCTCTTATTCCCTGCCGCAATGCTTTAACTGAAGAGAAATCATTGGCCGAACTTGCGCGGGAGTATAATGTATCACATGTTTTGGATGGTAGTTTTTTACTCGAAGAGGATGAAGCCAGAATAATTATTCATTTATATGAATCTAAAACGGATAAATATATCTGGTCTTATAAACCACCTTTACTTAACCTAAATGAAATTCTTCCGTTTATCTCAGATGTTGCAAAACAAGTTGCCGGAGAACTTCAGATTTTTCTTTTAAACAACGAAATTGAAAAGATTGAAAAAGAATACACCGAAAATACAGAAGCCTATAATTTATACTTAACAGGCCGTTATTTCTGGAATCAAACCACACAGAAGTCGCTTGAACAAAGCATAGAATATTTTAATAAATCGCTTGACAAAGATCCAAATTATAGCCTTGCATATGCAGGTTTGGCAATGGCATACAGCAGGCAGGCCTGGTATGGATGGTGTCCACTGCATGAAGGTTATCGCAAAGGGAAAGAGTGTGCGATGAAGGCTCTCAGCATCGACAAAAAATTGTCTGAAGCCCATACTGTTCTAGCCTATATTGCATGCGGTTACGATCGTGACTGGAAAGTGGCAGAGCGAGAACTCAAACTGGCCCTCGAACTTAATCCCAACTATGCATATACTCATCATTGTTATGCCGGATATCTGATGTTTGCAAAGGAAAAAAACGAAGAAGCCAGAAAACATATAAACCGGGCCCTTGATTTAAATCCGTTTTTATTTATAAGTCGATGGTATAGCTGTTGGTTCTATTATCGTGAAGGCAAGTATAACGAGGCGCTACAAGAGATAAACAAGCTAATGGAATTATATCCTGAACGTGATAACCTGTATAAATATGTATTCCTTATACGCTTCAAAGAAGGCAACTATGTAAAAGCCCTTGAAGCAATCAGCAAGGATAAATCATTTATCGCAACATTGGAAAAAGAGTTAGTCAGCCTTGACGATATTTATGTAAAGTCAGGGATTGAAGGCGTCATCAGATTGTTAATCCTACATGAAAAGACGCAAGAAGAAGTTCTGAATTATGATATTGCACGCTATTATGCTTTGCTTAACGATAAGAATACTGCCCTGGATTATTTAGAAAAGGGGCTTGAATCCGGACAAAGTAATTTGTGCAAAATTAAATTTGATCCTGATTTTGAAAAACTCCGTGATGAACCCCGTTTTCTTTTCATTCTGACAAAGTTAAACTTGGGAGGCTATTAAGCTTATTTCTTGTTTACATTTAGTCTCCCTAATCCGACCCAAATGCAACATATCTTAATTGTACGAATATATTTTCATGACAAGAAATCAATTTTAATGTATTGCAATATAATTTCTATATCTCCCTTTTCAAATTACGCTACCTTTCCTTTTAAAAATTAGTTCAATATTAAAGGAGAAAGGAGGTATTATTTATTGATTGAACGCCCTTGCTAATGTTAATTTTTAAATCAAAAAGTCATGAAAAAAAGTATTATTTTAATCTGTTTATTGATTGCCGCAGTTGTTGCATCGGGGCAGGAAATAAAACATGATCTAATCACTTCGGGGTTAGTTCCCCGCTGCTTGCAGCGTTAATTTAGTAAATTTGTGTATGCGTGAAAGTTCATACATTCATAAATCACATAATGTATCAGTGTTGTTATACCATTTTGTTTGTC